>CACYHB010000001.1:0-130530 GCA_902774015.1 Oscillospiraceae bacterium
CAGGTTCAAGGGACTTCAACGACCACAAATTGCTCAAGTGGTACAGTGATTCTATTATCATTTTTCTGGCGACAGTTTTTAGGGTGGTCTCCATTTTCGCCCCCCCATGCAGCTGGACTTATAATAATTGGCCCGCAATATTGATAAAGACTTGCAAAATGCACCACGAAACCCCAAATGCACCAGGCTCTGCCGAAAAAGCACCACGCGTTATCTGAAATGCACCAAGGAAAACGAAAAATGCACCACGCTTTACTTCGTGATGCACCAAGGATTTCTCATTCTATCAAAATCGGTGTACTAAGCCATAATAAATGCCGAATTTGTCTACAAGGCAAATCCGGCATTTATCATATTTATAGGGCAATAATCCCTGATTTTTCTGGATTTTCAACGAATAGCAACTCCTGCTTGATCGAAGAGATCGTGCGGGAGCACTTTTTTCTCGAAAGCGTTCAAGACTTTCAGGCACCTTTTGGTAGTAATATGCTCCGCAGAAGTCTCGCTTAAAGTAAGAGGCAGAAGGCTTCAAACCCATAAATGCAGTAAGCTGATCATCATAAAGCGAAACAATTCGAATTAAAGCAGGAAAAAAGGCAAAAATCAATGATGCATGTATAATCATCTTTTTATATGGTTATCACTCCCGGCTTGACGTCCGGGTCGTGGCTGCACAGCACGGCGGCGCAGTTCGGGTCTGCGGCCATGTCCGCGATCCAGCGGAGGCTCTTCCTCTGAAAATCTCGGGCGAAGCCGTAGCCCGGTACGATGCTCTCCTTCCAGTTGCGCGGAGAGAAGGCTGCGTCCGCCGTCAGAAGGACAAAGCGTTTGCCGTTTCGGATCACAACCGCCGCCTGGCCCTCCGTATGGCCGGGCACATTGACCAGCTGGATGCTCTCATCCCCGAACAGGTCGATGACCCAGTGATTCGGCCCGAGTGACGAACCCCGGTAGAACGGGCGCTCCATGGGGTATTGGATCCAGAGATCCTGCGGCTGCCTGAGCTTGTACACGGTGCGGCAGGACCAAAAGTATTCGTATTCCGGCAGAACGATGCGCTTCGCTCTGCTCACATGCCGGAGCCCCGCCACGTGGTCGACGTCGAGATGCGTCAGCAACACATAGTCCAGATCCTCCGGCTGAATGCCCATGGCTGCCAGCTGCTCGTGGATCGCCATCCCCTTCGGTACAAAGGGATGAAAGAGCGCCGCCATTTGCGACGGGAGAACCGAGGCGGCCGCCTTAGGGTCGTACACACCCCGGGGACTTATCTCCCGGCACCAGCCGGTATCCACAAGGATCAGCCCCTTCGGGTGCTCGATCAGATAGGTGAAAACGGGAAGCGTGATCCGGTTTTTATCCGCTGCCGTGAGCTGCTTTGCCGCTTCGATCAAATCGAGCCGCTTGCCATACGCAACGGTCGGATCGACGCGGATGCTTCCGCACTCCAGCACGTGAATCTTCATGGAATCATCCTTTTCAAGAATATGTCAGATTTCCCAGATATCCGATAATATTGTCGCTGATCTCGCCGGTCAGCGCGCCGTTATAGTTGCAGATGAAGGTCCCGGCTATGAGGATCATCATAGCCTCGGCCTCGTGCCTGCCGACCTCCGGTCCGTAGATTGCGATCAGGCACTGCTCCATCGTCTCGCGCCACTCGCGAAACTCCCCCTTGACCAAATCCGCGACCGCTTCGCTGTAATGCGCCAGCACATAGGTCTGCGTGGTGGCGTTGGGACGCTTCTCCTCGGGATCGCCCTTGGCCACATAGGCCATGAAAGCGTTCATGTAAGCGAGGTTGCTGTCGTAGTCCGTGCGCGGGTGCGAGGCAAACCAGGCCTTGCATTTCTCGGTCATATAGTCCTTGGTATAGCGCATATAGCTCACGACCAGATCGTCCCGGCTCTCAAAATAGTGCAGAAGCTTGGGATGCGACATCCCGGCTTCCTCCGCAATATCCCGCAGGGTGATCTTCGTCATGGGTTTCTTTTCAATGCAGCGCTCAAAGGCCATCAGGATTTCTCTGCGAACGGCCTCTTTATCGACGATCAAAGGCATAGGAATCCCTCGCTTTCGGAAAAAGGATAGCAGATATCAAGGCAAAATGGAACTGCCATGGCGCAGCAAATATAATCGTTTTTGAGGCAGCTTCGCCGCCTCAAAAACTCTCTGAGCCGAGCATGGCGAGGCCTCGCGCCGACCAAACGAGGCACGGCCCCGTGTGCCTCGTGCGATATGCGCGAGTGTCCCTAAGCTGTCAGCCCCCCATCGAGGGGGCTGACAGCTTATTGGAAA
The DNA here is from genome assembly GCA_902774015.1 of Oscillospiraceae bacterium. Lineage (GTDB taxonomy): Bacteria > Bacillota > Clostridia > Oscillospirales > Oscillospiraceae > Limivicinus. The sequence goes on from CACYHB010000001.1 coordinate 2,299, forward strand.
AGCAAGAGAGCGCCGATCAGCATTTTCAGTCCCATGGACGTGACCAGTACAGCGCCGAGCTTGTGCAGATCTTTTGTCCAGCCGCGCGGCAGCAGCGCACCGAGAGAGGCCAAAAGCAGCATTAGCGGCACCGTGCCCAGCGAGAAGGTCAGCATCAGCAGCGCGCCCCTTGCAGCGCAGGCAGCAGGCCCCACATGTTCAAGCCGAGCAGAGCAACAACGAGTCCCAGCATGGTGAAGAGCATCGACTTGATATGATATAGCCCCGGTTGAGCGCCTGGCGGATGTGGTCGCCATCGTGGATCAGCACGGCGATGACCATGACGATCCCGCAGACGAACATGGTATGCGCGGTTTTTCGTCCAGTTTCTTGTCGAGCATGACGGCGGTCTGTTTGTCGGACATGAGAGAGTCTCCTTAAATAATCACCCTATGGTTAATTATTACCAAATGGTAATTATAAATTATCATGGGGACTCAGATATGTCAAGAATAAATATACGGAAAAGCAGGATAAATATGTCCTGCCGGACACCTTTTGGCAGCAATACCCTTTATCTGGGCAATGATTAGTAGTAGATAAACAAAGAGAAGACCACCCAACAGGGGATCTTCAATTTATTAAATAAATTGAGATTGAAATGTGTTTTTTTCAGCCACGATTTGTAGTTAAAGAAGAAATGTTTCCGGTGAAGAGAGTGACGATGCAGGGAAAAAGGAGCGCGAATGCGTTTGGTCGAAAGAGGACTCCCATCGCCTGTTTGCAGGTGGGATTACTGCCGCCGAGAGCAGCGGCTCCGTTTTCCGGGTTCGATTCACATCCGGGCAGGCTGCTATTGTTTTGAAAAGATCGACAGCCGGTCTGCACGGAAAAGAAAAAGGGCCATATCGGGCGTCCGGCCCGATATGGCCCTTTTCACCGCATAAATGCTGAGAACGGTGATGACGATCGGCGACAGCCCGGCCTCTGTGATTCTCTCGAGGTCGGCCTCCATCACCGGCTGGCCTTTGGAAACGGCTTCTCCCTCCGCGACCAGGGGCCGCAGGCCGTCTCCGTTGAGCGTAAAGGTGTCAATGCCCACCAGAAGGAGGATCTCCATGCCGTCGGCGGTCCTGAAGGTCAGAGAGTGTCTGGTGTCGGCTATTTCGGCGACAATACCGTCACAGGGGGAGAGGATGTGGCCGTCCTCCGGCATGATGCCGATACAGCTGCCGATAACGCCGGAGGAAAACATGACGTCCGGGATCTCTCTCATGGGAACGGTCTCGCCTCCCACGGGAGCTGCAAGGGGGAGATCGCCAAGCTCATGCCTGCCGGCTTTCATCAGCGGTTCCCCTGCATCGATGTGCCGGGAGCGCTTCCTGCTCAAACGCGTAAAAGAGGCAGAACGCCGGGCGGCCGCCTGTTCGGCGGGAAGCGCCGGGTCAAAGTTCAGTTCCTCTTTGCGGTAGAGCGCGTTTGTGATCAGAAAGCCGCCGATATAGCTGATGATGAGAGCTGTGAGGTAAAGCAGGACGCTCCGAACTGAGCCGCCGGGGCCGGCGGTCATCACGAAAGCGCCCAATAGGCCTGAGGGTCCCCATGTGGTGGAGGCCACCTGCGTGACCATAATGAAGGCGCCTCCGAAGCCCGCGCCGAGCCCGGCCGTGAGAAAGGGCTTTCCGAGCGGCAGCGTGACGCCGTAGATCAGCGGTTCTCCCACGCCGAGAAGCCCCGCGGGCAGCGCGCCGGAGATCACGGAGCAGAGATTGTCATTCCCGACCGACTTCGCTTTTTTCCACAGTGCAAGGGCTGCGCCTACCTGCCCGGCACCGGCCATGGCGAGAGCGGGGTAGAGCGTGACAAAACCGAGCTCATGCAGCTGAACGCTGTAGAGAGCCACCAGCCCGTGGTGCATGCCTGCAGCCACCAGAGGGAGGAAAAAGGCTGCTGCGAAATATCCGGAGATCGCCCGGATGAAAACATTCTCGGACAGGCAGGCTCTGCTGAAGAGCCACACAATGCCCCCGGAGGCATAGCCGAACAGCGGCATAATAAAGAGAATATAAGGGATCACGCAGAGAAACATGGTGAGCAGAGGCGTAAAGACCACGTCGACCGAATCGGGCATGACGCTGCGGATCGCTTTTTCCACATAGGCGATCAGAAGCGCGCCCGCGATCACGGCCAGCACGCCGCCCTTCCCGCTGCAGAGCACCGAGTCCAGAGGGACGGCGCTGTTATACAGGCCCATGATGGAAGCGATCCTGTTGATCCCGTCCATGGACGTGATCATACCCAGCATGCCGCCCAGTATGGGCGTGCCGCCAAAGCGTTCCACTGCGCGGTAGCCTGCCCAGGCGGTCAGAAAGCTCATCATGGAGCCGTTGATCAGCGTCAGGATCTGGTAGATGAAGGCCCAGATGTTGTTGTCCAAATAGTTCGGCACCGTCTGCGATATGAGAGAGGCGAAGCCGCCGCAGAGTCCAGCGCTGATGATGCCGGGAAGCAGCGGAATAAAAATGTCGCCGATGATCCGCAGAGCGTGCCGAATCCTGTTGCTTTTCATTGCGTTAGTCTCCTGTATGTCGAATAGCGTTCAGGTTATCATCAGCAGCCGGACGGCCCCGAATACCGAAAGCACATCATGGTTATGTCGTCGAACTGCTCCGCTCCGTTGACAAAGCGGTGAATCTCCTGTGAAAGGTTCAGCAGCACCTGTTCCGGTTGCGCTTCCGGCTCCCGGTTCAGGGCGTCCAGCATGCGCTCCGTCCCGAACAGCTCCTTGTCCCCATCCGTCGCCTCCGCGACGCCGTCGGTATACACGAAAAAGCTGTCGCCCGGATTCAGCTGGAAGGAATGCTGCTTGAAAGGGAGATCGCGCATGACGCCGATCGGCAGGGAATGCCTGTAGATCTGCAGCTCATAGCTGCCGCCTGCCCTGCGCAGCACCGGATGTTCGTGACCGGCGTTTGCCGCGAGTCCTTTCCCGCTTGAGATTTCCAGCACCGCAACCCAGACTGTCACGAAAAAGTCCGCATCGTTGCTCTCGCACAGCTGGTTGTTGACGTTTTCAAGGGTCTCCGCGGGACTGTTCCCGTTTTGGAGGCTGGATTTGATCAGCACACGGGAAACCATCATCAGCAGCGCTGCGGGCACGCCCTTTCCGGACACGTCCGCCATGACAAAGCCTATGTGATCGTCGTCGATCATAAAGAAATCGTAGAAATCGCCTCCCACTTCCTTGGCCGGCGTCATGCTTGCATAGAGGCTGAACTCTTTCCGCTCCGGAAAAGGTGGGAACAGCCGGGGCAGTTGGCTGACCTGAATCCTGCTTGCCATATCCAGCTCAGCGCCTATGCGCTCTTTTTCGGCGGTCACCCGTTTGATCTGCTCTATGTACAGCCTGGTCCTGGCGGACTGTTTGGCGAAGGATTCCGCCAAAACCTCGATTTCATCACCGGTCCTGTATACATCTTCCATCAAAAACTGCCTGTTGCGGATGCCCATGGACGCCACACGCCGGGTGATGGTGTTGAGCGGGTCTGTGATCCGTTTTGTGATGGACACCGCAGACGCCATCCCGATTCCCACGATCAAAACCACCAGAAGGATCAGAATGTTGCGGGCATGAAACATCTCTTTGTGGAACACGGCGACGGCGTTGCTCCGGACGTTGCTGCGCTGATACAGCATTCCGCTTTCGATGTAGAGCTGCTCCTGCGCCTCATATGTATCCTTGACCAGTTTTTCCACTCTGTTTGACTGGTAGAAAAAGACCGCCGTATAGGCCGCGATGATCAGAAGGATCGTGATCAACAGCATGCTGAATATCTTGAATCGGATACCGCCCGTGAAGAAGTATCTGTTTTTATTCATAAGCGTCTCCCCGTGAAATGATGAGTGAATGGATTCGTTTTCCTGTTTATTCTACATAAAATCAGCTGAGAATACAAGGCTTTCTTGAGAATACCCCAGTACCGGATCCGGTCCGTCGACCGGCGCTTGAGGGAAAGGGCATGGCGTCGAGCCGACAGGGGCGGACCTGCTTCCTTTGAGCAGAATACCGGCCGCAAAAGAAAGAGCCACCCTTGCGGGTGGCTTTTCGGAAGAGGATCAGGCTTGCATGAGCCGCTGTGCAAGGGAGAGGAGCAGCAGCAGGGCGACGTTTACCGCTGTAAACTCCGCGAGATAGCGCCCGGTGTGGGAGTGGTCGGAGTGGGAGTAGAGCTTCATGCTGATCAGGCTTGCCAGACTTGCGATCGGGGTGCCGAGCCCGCCGATGTTCACACCAAGAAGAAGGCTGCGCGCGTCGTCTGTGAAGCCGGAGAGCAGCAGCGCCGCAGGCACGTTGCTGATGACCTGGCTGGCCAGCAGGGAGGTGAGATACACCCGACCCTCCAGCAGCCGTCGCAGCAGGCGGTCCACCGCGTCGATGCGCGCAAGATTCCCGGAAAACACGAAGAAGGCCACAAAGGTCAAAAGCAGCATGAAATCCGACTGCATGAGGATCTTCCGGTCCAGAAGCAGCAGCACGAGGACCAGGATCCCCAGCATCACCGGCCAGGGCAGCACCCGCAGCACCACAAGCAGACACAGGAGGAACAGCCCGAGATAAAGACATAGGGATCTCACGTCCATGCCGGGCTCTTCGCCGAGAAAGAAGGAGAGGGGAGCCGGCGAGAGAAGGAGGCAGGCAAGGCACAGCAGCACGAGGGAAAGAAGCCACACGGGCAGCGTGATGCGGACGAAATCGCCGAAGCCCAGCTCATAACAGGAATAGAGATACAGGTTCTGAGGATTGCCCACGGGCGTGAGCATACTGCCGAGATTGGCTGCGGCGGTCTGCAGCACGACGATATGGATGAGTTCTTTTTTTCGGTCAGCCATATCAAGCACAACGACGGCGAAGGGCACAAAGGTCAGCAGAGCCACGTCGTTTGTGATGAGCATGGCGCTGAAAAAGCACAGCAAGACCAGCAGAAGACCGATGCCCCGGACGCTTTTGACTTTTTCGCAGAGAATGTGCGCCAGATGGGCGAAAAGCCCCGCCTGCCGCAGACCCGCAACCACGGTCATCAGGCAGTACAGCAGAGAGAGGGTGCGATAATCCATATAGCGCGCATAGGCGGCGTCCGGCGGGACGAAAAAGCAGCTTGCAAGCGCCGCCAGCGCCGCGATCAGCAGCACAGGCTCGCGCCTGACGAAAGAACGGATTGCAGCCATAATTGCCTCCAGATGAGATGTCAGCGCACAGTATACCTCCGTCCGGCTTCCTTCGCAAGAGAAAAAAGAAAGCGCCGCCGACAGAAATCGGCGGCGCACGGTGTTTGATCAGGTCTTATCCTTTTTGTCTTTCCGTTTGAACAGGCGCATGATCTTCAGAGGCTCATAGTAGTTGAGTACGGTGTGCAGAAGATGTACGGCATCGGACTCCGTGCGGTAGCTTCCGGGGAGAAAGACGCGCATATCCTCCAGCTGGGGCTCCTTCTCGTGGAGCATCTGCATGAGCTTGAGTTCGGCACGGCGGTTGTTGGCGTCAATGGAATAGATGTAGAGACCGCTGATGCCGGGAGCCGCCGTCTGGGGGCGGATCACGGAGCGCAGCTTGTTTTCGCGCAGCATCTTGGTCATCTGCATGCGCAGGACCTTGACCTTGTCGTCTTCGTCGATGATCTTGAAGTAGACCAGCTCCTCATCCTTGTAGATCTCCCCGTCCAGATAGCTGCGGTAGGGGGAGGTGCGCATCCGGTCATAGACCTTCTTCTCCTGCTCGTTCATTTTTCCCTGATGGAAAATGCAGGTCTTGTTGTTGTGGATCGTGTAAATGAAATAGCTCAGACCCAGATTGTCCAGATACTCGCGCACTTTGCCGGAGGTCTCGGCGGGGATGTTCCGTTGGCAGAGATAGCGGTTTTCGTTGGCGTCGTAGATCGCGGCGCCGTCCATCACAATCAGGGGAACGGAAAGGTGGGTGCCGCTCATCTGCAGCGTGAAGAAGGCGGGGGCGTGCTCAGACATGAGGCAGATCTTCGCGCCGTCGTTATACAAGTAGTTGAGCCGGAAGAGGGCGACGGGAGGAATTTGGGAGAAACGGTCGGGAACCAGATCCTTGGTACGGATGAAGAAGACCAGATCCCGGTTCTTGTCGCGAGGCAGGCGGAAAACGTTCACGCCGATGGCGACGAAGGTACCCAGCAGCACGTCGGTGATCCTGTAAAAAGCCTGCTGCAGCGGGGATTCGATCTCCGGGAAGGCGATCACGATGCAGATGAACACGATGGCAGCGAGGCTGGAGGCGTCAGGCATGCGGATGGCGACCGCACCATAGAGCGAAACGATCACGCCCAGGGCCATCATGGCGTAGAGCAGCAGGCGGTAGTTGCCGAGCTGGGGAAAGAGGTAGCAGATCAGCAGAAACAGAAGCCCCCAGAAGGAACCGATCAGCGTACCGGCCACGCGGTTGACGGCAAACTCCCGCGTATCCCGCACATAGGGCTGCATACAGATAATGGCGGTGATACAGGCTTCGGAGGAAAGAGACGCGCCCTGGATCCCGCGCAGATGAAAGACCAGCAGGCAGAGAAACACGGCAAAGGCCGTTTTGGTGATGCGCTGCCCGATATGCGGGAGCCGGAATGGCTCGCGCAGCGAATTGTCAGAATGATTCATGCTTTTATCCTCAATGCTCCCGAATGGGAGCCGTTTTGTTATACACATATAATATAAAAGAGAAGTCTCTTTTTATCAAGTGCCGTATTTTACACAGCTTCCAGAAAAAAAGCAAGCCCCCAAAAAGTAAAATTTTTGTTTACAGATGCCATGTTCGTGTGGTACTATAGGGCAAATTCACCGATTTAACGAACAGACTTGTTAAATCAGTGAAAAGAGGAGGTTGATTTTATGGAGAGAGAAAGCTTTCAGTCGCGCCTGGGCTTCCTGCTGGTCAGCGCCGGTTGTGCCATCGGCTGCGGAAACGTCTGGAAATTCCCGTGGATGACCGGACAGTACGGCGGGGGAGGCTTCGTGCTTGTCTATGTGCTGTGCCTGCTTCTACTGGGCCTGCCTTCCATGACCATGGAGTTCGCCATCGGGCGCGCTTCTCAGGCTAGCCCCGTCAAAATGTATCAGAAGCTGGAGAAACCGGGTCAGAAGTGGCACATTCACGGCTATTTTGCCCTGCTGGGCAACATCGCCCTGATGGCATTCTATACGGTTGTCACCGGCTGGATGATGTATTACTTTGTGCGCTTCCTCACCGGAAAGACCGCCGATCTGGGCTTCGTGGCGATGATCACGAACCCCGGCGTCAACGTCATCTATCTGCTGGTCGCCGTGGTGCTGGGCTTCGCGGTGCTGAGCTTTAACCTGCAGGGCGGACTGGAACGCGTCACCAAGTATCTTATGACGGCGCTTTTCGCGCTGATGTTGATTCTGGCCATTCACAGTGCCACGCTGGACGGCGCCAAAGAGGGACTCAGGTTCTACCTGGTGCCGGACTTTGGCAAGATCACCGGCAGCGTCGTGGTGGCTGCCATGAACCAGGCCTTCTTCACGCTGTCGATCGGCATCGGCTCCATGGCCATCTTCGGCAGCTACATCGGTAAGGAACGCTCCCTGCTGGGCGAATCCGTGAACGTGATCCTGCTGGACACCTTTGTGGCCATTATGGCGGGCTTCATCATTTTCCCGGCCTGCTTCACCTTCAACATCGAAGTGGACGCCGGTCCCGGCCTGCTGTTCAACACCATGGCCACGGTCTTCAACAACATGGCGGGCGGCCGGATCTGGGGCAGCCTTTTCTTCCTGTTCATGGTATTTGCCGCCTTTTCGACGGAGCTGGCCGTGTTTGAGAACATCCTGGCCTGCGTCCGCGAGCTGACCGGCTGGAGCCGCGTCAAGGGCTGCATCGCCTGCGGCGTCGGCATCTTCCTGCTGGCTCTGACCACGGCCCTGGGCTACAGCGTGTTCCATTTCCAGCCCTTTGCGGACGGCTCCGCCTGGCTGGACTTCTGGGATTTCATCGTCAGCACCAACCTGCTGCCGCTGGGCGCGCTGATCTTCTCCGTCTTCTGCTGCTATAAGATCGGCTGGGGCTGGGACGCTTTCGTACAGGAGGCCAACGCCGGCAAAGGCCTGAAGGTCCGGAACTGGATGAAGCCCATCTTCCGCTATGTGGTCCCCATCTGTGTGGCGGGCCTGTATCTCTACGGCCTGTTCACTTTCCAGTGGAAGTGAGCACAGCAAAAACAGCATACTTTTCCACCGCCCGGACGCTCAACTGCGTCCGGGCTTTTCATATGACCTGCCTGCCTTGCATAAAGTTGTGACAGCAAACGAGAGGAGTGTGGAGAATGCGCAGACAAAGCCTGATGTGGCTGCTGCTGACGGCGGCAGTCCTTTTGAGCGTTCTGGGAAAGATCCTTCTGCCGGAGGGGATCGCTTGGCTGCGGCAGGAGGCGTCCCGCGTCCTTGCGGCGGACGCGGAAAACTGGCAGCTGCTGGAGGTCATGGGGCGGGCGCTTTCGACGGAGAGCCTTCGCGCGCAGCTGACGGAGGCGATCCTGCGGCAAACAGGGGAGCAGAGCGCATGAGCGGCCGCTTCCGTCTCCAGCCTTTGCTGCTCGGCCCGCTGGGACTGCTGCTGTATCTGGGCAGCGGGAGAGAGATCGCGGCGATCCTGCTCCCCGTGCTTGTCCACGAGCTGGGGCACGTCGCGGCCCTGCGGCTGCTGGGGCTGCGCATCCGCTGCTTTCGGGCGGAGCTGCGGGGCTTCTGCATGGAGTATTACGGTGAGTGCGGCGCGGTGGGACATGCCCTTGCCGCTGCTGCCGGGCCAGCGGCAGGCTGCCTCTGGGCGATCGCTGCGTCGATCCTCGGACGCAGGCTGGACTGGCTGAATCTCTCCGCCGGGGTGAGCCTGCTGCTGAGTATCTTTAACCTTCTCCCCGCGCTCCCGCTGGACGGCGGCCGCATTCTGCTCACCCTCTCCTGCGCCTTTCTCGGTGAGAGAAGGGGAGCGCGGCTTACGGAAAGCTGCAGTCTCGCCGTCGGCTGTCTGCTGCTTTCCCTCGGCGTGTGGCTGATGCTGCGCGGGCGCGGCATCGCGCTTTTGACAGCAGCTGTGTGGCTGCTGGGCTATCAGGAGAGCGGGCGGGGTCTTGTCAAGCGTCCGGAAATGATATAAAATAAAATAGTTAAGGGCCGTCTGATTACGAATCAGACGGTCGGAAAATGGCATGATTTTGGGAGTACGGCATGGATAAACGTCTGGAGCGAATTCTGCCCCGCGTGCAGAAGCCCGCGCGTTATACCGGGGGCGAATACCGGCAGATCATCAAGGATAAGGACAAGGTGGACATCCGCCTGGCCTTCTGCTTTCCCGACACCTACGAGATCGGCATGTCCAACCTGGGCATGAGCATTCTCTATCACACCATGAACAGCCTGGACTTCGTCTGGTGCGAGCGCTGCTTCGCCCCCTGGGGAGACATGGCCGAAGAGATGAAGAAGGCGGGGATCCCGCTCTACGCGCTGGAAAGCGGAGATCCGCTCTCGGCCTTTGACTCACTGGCCTTCTCCGTGGGGTATGAGATGGCCTATACCACGGTGCTGGACATGATCGACATGGCGGGGCTTCCCCTGCGCTCGGAGGAGCGGAAGGAGCTGCTGCCCATCGTCTGGGCCGGCGGTACCTCTGCCGTGAATGCGGAGCCCATGGCGCCCTTTATCGACCTCTTCGTGATCGGCGAGGGGGAAGAGATGAACAACGAAGTGCTCACGCTCCTGCGGCAGGCCAAGCGGGAGGGCTGGAGCAAGCAGCGCTTTCTGGAGTCCGCCGCCCAGATCGGCGGCGTGTACGTGCCCTCTCTGTATGAGGTGAGTTATCACGAGGACGGCAGCATCGCCGCCGTCACGCCTGCCCACGGCGCGCCCGCACGCGTCACCAAGCGCATCATCTCCGATCTGGACAGCGTCCCTTTTCCGACGGACCCCATCGTTCCCTCCACCGAGGTGGTGCACGACCGGGTGAATCTGGAGCTTTTCCGCGGCTGCGTCCGCGGCTGCCGCTTCTGCCAGGCGGGCTATGTCTACCGCCCGATCCGCGCCAAGAAGCCGGAGACCCTGGTGCGCCAGGGGATCGAGACACTGAAAAACACCGGCCATGAGGACGTGACGCTCCTCTCCCTCAGTACCAGTGATTACCGACCGCTGCCCCAGCTCTGCGACGGACTGCTGGATTACTGCGAGCCGCGCAGCATCGGCCTCTCTCTCCCGTCCCTCCGGGCGGACAACTTCTCCATGGAGATCATGGAACGGCTGCAGAAGGTGCGCAAGAGCGGCCTGACCTTCGCTGTGGAGGGCGGCAGTCAGCGTCTGCGCGACGCGATCAACAAGAACGTGACCGAGGAGGATCTGCTCCATACCTGCAGCATCGCCTTCTCCGGCGGCTGGAACAGCGTGAAGCTCTACTACATGCTGGGCCTTCCCACCGAGACGGACGAGGACATCCTGGGCATCGCCGAGATGGCCAACAAGGTGCTGCACTGCTGGCGGGAGAACGCGAAGAACAAAAACCGCGGTGTGAAGATCACGATATCCACCTCGCTCTTTATCCCCAAGCCCCACAGCCCCTTCCAGTGGGAGGCGATGATCGAACTCCCTGAGTATCTGCGCAGGGTCAATCTGCTGCGCGGCGCGATCACCGCGAGGAACGTGACCTACAACTGGCACGACGCCGCGACAAGCCTCATCGAGGCGGTGCTCTCCAAGGGCGACCGCCGCGTGGCCGACGTGATCGAGGAGGTCTGGCGGCAAGGCGGCAGGCTCGACGCCTGGACCGATTATTTTGACCTGGATCGCTGGATGAAGGCCTTCGAGACCTGCGGCGTGGATCCCGCTTTCTATGCCCACAGGGAGATCCCCACGGACGCTGTACTTCCCTGGGATCATATCGACGTGGGCGTGAGAAAGAGCCATCTGCTGCACGAGCGGGAGATGGCCTATCAGAGCCGCCTTTCGCCTGACTGCCGCCATCAATGCGCCGCCTGCGGCGCGGCGAAGCTGCTGGAAGGAGGGATCCGCTGCGATGGATAAGCTGAGACTGCGCTTTGAAAAGACCGGGCGGGCTGTGTATATCTCCCACCTGGATCTGATGCACACCATGCAGCGCGCCTTTTCCCGGGCGGGCTATGCGCTGAAATACTCCGAGGGCTTTAACCCCCATCCTCAGATCTCCATCGCGCTGCCGCTGTCTGTCGGCGCGGCGAGTCTCTGCGAGATCATGGACTTCAAGCTCAAAGAGGACGCCGATCTGACGGAGTTTCCCGCGCGTCTCACTGCGGCGCTCCCGGAGGGCATCCGGGTAACGGAGGCCTACGAGCCGGAGCGCAAGGTTGCCCTGCTCAAATGGCTGGCGATCGAGGGCGTCATGGAGTATGACCTGCGCAACGCCGGGGAGATGGCCAGGGCGCTGACGGACTTTTTCGGCGCAGAGGCTTTGGTCATCACAAAAAAGACCAAGCGCGGCATGGGTGAGACGGATATCCGTCCTGGCATCCGGGAGATTTCCTTTGAAGCGGGGGAGCGGGAGGTGCGGCTGAAGGCGGTCCTCTCCGCCCAGGAGCCCACCATCAACCCGGAGCTGCTCGCAGAGGCCCTGCGGCAGCTGAAGCCGGAGCTGGCGCCGGACTTTGCCAGGTTCACCAGGCTCGAAACCTACGATCAGGACATGAAGGTATTTCGGTGAGGCCATGAAGCATATCGCGATCTTTCAGCGGGATTTTCAGGTGGGCGGCATCCAGAAGGCCCTGGTGAACATCCTGGAAAACCTGGACTACAAGCGCTGCACGGCGGACGTCTATGTGTTTGACGACCGGCCCTTTTACACCATTGCCCCCCGTGAAGGCCTGCGCGTGATCGTCTGCAGGCCCTGGCCTTACGGGAGCCGCTTTGTGCCCTTTGACCTGGCGCGCAGGCTCTTCCCGCTCCCGGCTTTCGAACGGGAGTACGACACGGCGGTGGACTTTAACAGTTACAGCGCCGAGTGTGCGGCGGCCGCCCTCGCGGTGGAAGCGAAAAAGCGCGTCATGTGGGTGCATAACGACATGCGCATCAAGTACGCCGAGGAGCCGAAGTATCGCGTGCTGTGGCAGTTTTTCAAGGGGAAGTTTCGATACTTTGACGGCTTTGCCGCCGTCTCCGGCGGTATCGTGGATGGCTTCCGGGCCATGACGGGCAGGACCGACGCCCCGGTCACCGTGGTACCCAATTTCATCGACACGGCGGAGATCTTCCTCAGGGCGGAGGAACCGCCGGAGATCGAAGCGGATCCGACAAAGTACAATCTCTGCTCCATGGGCAGACTCGTACATCAGAAGGGCTTTGACCTGCTGCTGGAGGATTTTGCAAAGGCCCATGCCATGCGATCCGATCTGCACCTGACCCTGATCGGCGACGGGCCGGAGCGGGAGAAGCTCACGGCACAGATCGCGGAACTTGGTCTTGCCGACAGCGTGACGATGACCGGCAATCTGCGCAATCCCTTCCCGGTTCTGAAGCAGATGGACGGCTTTGCGCTGGAGAGCCGCTATGAGGGGCAGGGGATCGTGCTGTGGGAGGCCAAGGCCCTGGGCCTGGAACTTTTCATGCACAGGCGTCTGGAACCCTATAACCCGGAGCTTCCGGGCGTGGAGGATATGGTGAGCGCGTTCTGCGGCGCCCAAAAACGGAAAAAACAGCCGGACGATCTGAAGGAATATAACCGGAAAGTGCTTGACGCGCTGGATTCTGTGCTGTCCTGAGGAATTTTCCCGGGAAAAGTGTGAAAAAGGCTTGCAATCCGGAAAAACTTATGGTAAACTACCATAGCTTGCGCAGGTGCGCAGCATAGAAAGGTGGTCCGCTGCCGCGGCAAAGCCCTCCGGTATGAACATCTATAACGAAAGAGGATCATGATATGGATCTGGTCAAAGTTCTCAGCGAACGTTACATGAAGCCCGAGCTGCCCGAGATGAACGTCGGCGACACCGTGCGTGTCCTCGTCCGCGTCAAGGAAGGCAACCGCGAGCGTACTCAGGCTTTCGAAGGCACCATCATTGCCAAGAAGCATGGCGGCATCAACGAGACCATCACCGTCCGCCGCATTTCCTACGGCGTCGGCTGCGAGAAGGTATTCCCCGTACATTCTCCCTCCATTGTCTCCGTGACTACCGTGCGCAAGGGCAAAGTCCGCCGTGCCAAGCTCTACTACCTGCGCGACCGCGTGGGCAAGAAGGCCAAGGTCAAAGAGCGTCTGTAATCGTTCACATTGTTTTTATGGCGTCTTCCTCGGAAGACGCCATAAAACATATCCGGCGCTTTTAGGCTCCTGTGAGGGGAGGTACTCCGTTGAAACGCTTTTTCAGTCATAACTGGCTCATGCTTCTCATTGCGCTGCAGCCGATCCTGGACGCGGTGGCTTTCTTCAATCAGAACGAGGTCGCAACGGCGGCGGGCTACATCCGGCTCGGGATCCTGCTGCTCATGCCTCTGTGCGTGTTGCTCACCCGGCGCGGCGGCAGAGCCTTCTGGATCTCTATGGGCGTGATGGCCTTTTACAGCGGCCTGCATGTGCTCAACTGCTTTCGCCTCGGCTATATAAGCCTGTATTTCGATCTGGCCTATCTGGTGAAGGTGCTGCAGATGCCGGTGCTGGCGATCTGTTTTGTCTGCCTCATCCGGGATGAGCAGACAAAAAAGCAGGCATTCCGCGGCCTCTGGATCGCGGCGGCGGAGCTTGCGCTGATGCTGCTTGCCGCCTATTTTTCCCACACCGGCAACTCCACCTACGGCGAGGGCCTTGGCTTTTCCGGCTGGGTCATCAACGATAACCGCAATGCCCACAGCATCATTCTGGTGACGCTCTCCGTGTTCGCCGTCTGCCTTGCCGTGCTGAACGGGAAGCGCTTCTGGGCGATCCTGATCCCACTGGCCGCGGCGGCCGGATTTCTCACCAACGGCACCAAGGGCTGTTATTACTCCCTCTTTGCCGTCTTCGGCGGCTATCTGATCTTTCTGCTGCTGGAAGCAGTCGTGCGCAGAAAGCATCTCCTGCGGCGCATGACCCTTCTGCTGGCAGCGCTGATGATCGCGGCGGTTGTGATCTACCCCTATACGCCGCGGGCAAAGGTCAGCGCCGCGCTGGCCAATGCCAATCACGACGGAGAAATCGAGGCCGCCCTGCTGGAAAAGAACATCGACATCAGCCGTATGACGCCGGAGCAGCGCTTCCGGGATCCCCAGGTGCGGGAGGTGTACGAATACTATTACTTCCGCTACATGGTGGGTGTGCTGCCGGATCTGTTCGAGCGCTTCGGCATGGACCGCGTGCTGCTGTGGTTCAACATGAGCACCGACACCGCGCGCCTCATCGACACCCGGCAGATCAAGCTCTGCTACGCGGGCCTTTTGTGGGACGACTGCGACCTCCAGACCAAAATGGTGGGCTTCGAAGTCTCCCAGCTGGGCTTCGACGGCACCCACGATCTGGAAAACGACTGGCCGGCCATATATTATTACTACGGGTATTTCGGAATCGTCCTCTACGCAGGCTTCGTGCTGTACTTTGTGCTCTGTCTGCTGAGAAAGCTGTTTTCGGATTTTCGCGGCAGTCTCACGGCGGAGAACTTTGCCCTGGCGCTGAGCCTCGCGCTTTTACTGGGCCTTGCGCAGTTTTCCGGCGCGGTGCTACGGCGGCCCAACGTCTCGGTATATCTGGCTCTGGTGCTGGGGCTGATCTGGATTCAGACCCGGCCGGAAAAGAGGGAGAATGTACGTGAAGATTAGTGTGATCGTCCCGGTCTACAAGGCGGAGGCCTATCTGGACCGCTGCGTGGATTCGCTGCTGCAGCAGGAGCAGGTGCAGCCGGAGATCATTCTGGTGGACGACGGATCGCCCGATCGTTCCGGCGCGCTTTGCGACCGCTATGCCGTGGAGTACCCCGATCGCGTGCAGGTGCTGCACATCGACAACGGCGGCCAGGGCCACGCCCGGAACATGGGCATGGAACTCGCCCGCGGCGAGTATCTGGGCTTCGTGGACAGCGACGACTGGGTGGAACCCTCCATGTATCGAAAACTGCTCGAGACAGCGGAACGGGAGCGGGCGGACGTGGTGGTCTGCGGCATCCGCGCCATTCGGGAGGACGGCGGCGAAGAGCGCCTTCCCGTTTGGAAAGAGGACAATCCCTTGGCAGCCGCGGGTTCCGCCTGCAACAAGCTCTTCCGGCGTGAAGCCGTCGGGGATATACGCTTTCCGGAAGGACTGTGGTACGAGGATTTTTCCTTCTCCGCAAAGCTCCTGATGCGCTCAGGGAAGACGGCGTATCTCCCGGAGGCGCTCTACGACTATCGCAAGGGCCAGGTCTCCACCATGAACAACGAGAATGCCCGGAAGAATCTGGACATGCTGGAAATCATGGAGGACCTTCGGGAATTTACGGAGGCGGAGGGCAACAGGGAGGATTTCGAGTACCTGCTCATCAACCACGTGCTGCTCGATTCGGTCAACCGTCTCGCGCTGCAGCATACTCCCGCCAAGCTGGAGGTCATCTGGCTGATGCGCTCCTACGTGCGCGAGCATATCCCGCGCCTCACGGAATGCGAGGCCTGGAAGCGGGAGGAGAGAAAGCGCCGGATCATTATGAAGCTCAACTATGACGGATTGGAGGATCTCTCCAGGCTGCTGCTGACAATCAAAAAAGCACTGTAATACGAAACACGGCGCCCTCGAGGGCGCCGTGTTTGCGCTGGAATGACGGTTTCACTGTTTTCGCAGGCGGTTGAGAGTCAGGAGCATGTGCAGCGTCCGGCGGTGTTTCGATACGATCAGCGCCAGCAGGAGGCGGTGCCGTTTTGGCCATACGCGGATATAGGGGTTTTCACGCCAGCCGGGGAAGCGGTGCAGAAAGTCCTCCAGCAGGGCGTCCTGCAAGGGACTCCTGGCGTCCAGGAGATTGACGCGTGTGGAGCTGGTCAGCGCCTCATGATAGGCGATCATAGCCTCCAGCTCGTCGTGATACGGTTCCGTTTTGCCGCAGGCGGCGTAATCCTCCATCACGGCCGAGACGGAAAGAAGCATCTCCCTGTTCCGCTCGATGCTGCTGCTGTTGGTGATGGAGCCGGGGCGGCGCAGATAGCGGTACCAGGGCTTTGCCAGATTCCGGATGGCTCCGGCGCGCAGATAGAGCCGCGGGATCGTGGCCAGATCCTCAAACCACTGCCGGTCAGGGAAGCGCACGCCGCTCTCTGTAAAAAGTGCGCGCCGCCAGAGCTTGTTGACCGCGTTGGGCGGCGAGAGAAGCAGCGCGGGATAGTCCGAAAAAGAAAAGACGCCCTCTCGCATACAACCCCGGTCGTATTGAATTTCTGCGCCATGCTCGTCCACGGTCACAAAATCGAAAACGCCCACGTCGAAGCTGCCGTCGAGGCAGGCGAGGATCTCGCTCACCGCGCCGGGGGCAAGCGTATCGTCGCTGTCGAGAAAGAGCAGATACTCGCCCCGGGCCGCGCCGATCCCGGTGTTTCTCGCGTGACCCAGGCCGCCGTTCGGCGTGGTGACCGCTTTGACAAGGTCGGGGCAGCGCCGGACGTAATCCTCCAGAACCGCGGCAGAGCCGTCGGTGGAGCCGTCGTTCACGGCGATGATCTCGTAGTCCGGCAGATCGGGAACGATCGCGGAATCCAGGCATGCGGCAAGATAGTCCTGCACGTTGTAAATGGGAATGACGATGCTCAGCTTCATACGCGACAGCTCCTTTCCTTTTTGAGTATACACCAGATGAAGGCACAGGGCAAATAAAACTTGCGCCGTGTTTCCTTCTGGTGTATAATACTCTGAAATCTTATGTGCTGAGAGGCATTGCCATGAGTGACGTGAAAAAATCCAAGAGACAGCTGGAAAAGGAAGCCTATGAAAAGCTCCCACCCGATCAGAAGCTCCGCCGGGACATCTACGACTGGATCATGAGCATGCTGATTGCGCTGGTGGCCTGCGTGGCGCTGTTTGTGTTCTGTATCCGCATCATCGACGTATCCGGCTCCTCCATGGTGCCGACGCTGCACAATGAGGACAAGATGTTCGTCTCGAATCTCCTCTATAAGCCCGAGGTTGGCGACGTGGTGGTGTTCAAGACCGACAGCTATGATCCCAACAAGGCGCTGGTCAAGCGCGTGATCGCCACCGAGGGCCAGACGGTGAACATCGACTTTGATAACGGCATCGTCTATATCGACGGCGTCCCCATTCAGGAGGACTATATCGCCGAGGTCACCAAGACCAAGCTGGACTTCATCGGCCCCAAGAAGGTGCCTGACGGCTGCGTCTTCGTCATGGGCGACAACCGCAACATGTCCACTGACAGCCGCAAGGCGGAGATCGGCATGGTCGACAACCGGATGATCCTGGGCCGGGCTTATGCCATCATTTTCCCGCTGGAGGAGATGGGCTGGATCTACTGATCTTCAGGCAGCCGGGCGGCTTCCCGCGAGCTGCCGCGGACGTCAGCCTTCTGCGCGCATGGACGTGCATTTCCGAGCCGCCTGTCCGATTTCAGTCTGTTTTTTCAATGATTGGCATTAACGATAGAACAACAGGTTGTCGTATGAACTATGAAAAAATGAACATCCAGTGGTTCCCCGGTCATATGACCAAGGCCCAGCGGATGATCGAAGAGAATATCAAGCTGGTGGATGCAGTGTGCGAGATCCTGGACGCCCGCATCCCGCGGTCCAGCCGCAACCCTGACATCGACCGACTGGCGGGGGACAAGCCCCGGCTCGTGATCCTGAACCGCTCGGATCTGGCAGACCCCGGAGCCACCGCCGCCTGGCGGCGCTATTTCGAGGCACAGGGCCTTGCCATTCTGGAGACGGATGCCAGGAGCGGCAAGGGCGTGAAGGAATTCGTCCCCGCCGTGCGCGCCCTGCTGGCCGATAAACTCGCCGAATTCGAGGCCAAGGGCCAGGTGGGGCGGCCTCTTCGCGTGATGATCCTGGGTATCCCGAATGTGGGCAAATCCACCTTCATCAACAAGGTGGCCGGGCGGAAGGCCGCCATCGCCGGCGACAGGCCCGGCGTTACCCGCGGCAAGCAGTGGATCAGCATCGACCGGGGCCTGGACCTGCTGGACACCCCGGGCATCCTCTGGCCCAAGTTTGAGAGCCAGCAGGTGGGGGAGATGCTGGCTATCACCAACGCCATCAAGGCGGACGTGCTGGATAAGGAGACCCTGGGCGCAAACTTCATGCTCCGCCTGCGGGAGCACTACCCCGACGCACTGCGGGAGCGCTATAAGTTTGAGCCCGACCCGGAGGCCAACGGCTATGAACTGCTGGAGAGCGCGGCGAAGAAGCGCGGTTTTCTCGTCTCCCGCGGTGAGTACGACATTGAACGTATGGCGAACACCCTTCTGGGCGAATATCACGACGGCAAGCTGGGTCGGCTCACGCTGGAATACCCGGACGAGGAATGACGATGGATCTGTGGGAACTGGAAAACGAGATCTACGGGGAGGGCTATACGCTCCTCTGCGGTGTGGACGAGGCCGGGCGCGGCCCGCTGGCGGGACCGGTATACGCCGCGGCGGTGATCCTGCCCCGGGGATGCGTGATCGAGGGCCTCAATGACTCCAAGAAGCTCACGGAAAAAAAGCGGGAAGCGCTCTTTGAACCCATCTGCAGCGCCGCGATCGCTTACGGCATCGCCCGCGCCGAGGTGGAGGAGATCGAGGAACTCAACATCCTGAACGCCACCTTTCTCGCCATGAACCGCGCCATCGCGCAGCTGGATCCCGCTCCCTCTCTGGCTCTCATCGACGGCAACCGGAACACCGGCATCACGGCTCCCAGCCGAACCGTTATCAAGGGCGACGGACGCTGCGCGGACATCGCGGCGGCCTCTGTCCTGGCCAAGGTGAGCCGTGACCGCTATATGCTGGAAATGGCGGCGCGCTACCCTCAGTATCATTTCGAGGCGCACAAGGGTTACGGCACGGCGGCGCACTATGCGGCGCTGCGGGAATACGGTCCCTCGCCGATCCACCGGATGAGTTTTCTCAGAAAGATGCATTGATGGACAACAGGACAAAAGGAAGCTGGGGCGAGGAGAGGGCCGCCCGCTATCTCAGGCTGCGGGCCTACCGGATCCTTGCTAAAAATTTCCGCTGCCGACTGGGGGAGATCGACCTGATTGCCAGCCGGGGGCGTTTTCTTGTGTTCGCGGAGGTCAAGCTCCGGAAGAGCGATCGCTTTGCCGAGGCGCGGGAGTTTGTGACCCGGGCCAAGCAGGAGCGGATCCTCGCCACGGCGCAGCTCTGGATGCAGGAGCATGAAACGTCGCTGCAGCCCCGCTTTGACGTGATCGAGATCTACGCGCCGGACGGTCCGGAGGGTCGGGTGCGCGTGAACCATATTGAAAACGCGTTTATGTAACAGACGGCGCATAACCGTCTGCGGCCGTCTCAGCCTGCCGTTCCCCGCGGACAGAAAGTGGAGCAGTAGGTCTCGCCCTTGCTGGCTGCCTTTTCGTTCTGCACGCTGATGCGGCTTGCGCTGCAGCGGCAGTCGATGGTGTTGTATTTGCAATGGGTCACGTCGCAGCCGACGCCGGGATTGGGTTCGTAATGTTTCTCCTTCACGGAGTACACCTCTTTTCTTTGAACTGTTACTAGTATTTATCCTTTTCGGACATTTATGCAAACAGGAAGATTCTTATGCTGTACGCCATCGGAGATCTGCACCTGTCCCTCTCCAACGACAAGCCCATGGACGTGTTCGGAGAGGCCTGGCGGGATCACGCAGAAAAACTGAAAAAGGGCTTCTCTGCACTCAAGCCGGAGGACGTGACGGTCCTCTGCGGCGATCTGAGCTGGGCGATGAGCCTGCAGGAGGCTCTGGAGGACTTTCGCTTTATCGACGCGCTGCCGGGGAAGAAAATCATTCTGAAGGGCAACCACGACTTCTGGTGGAGTACCGCCGCGAAGGCCAGAAAGCTCTTCGCCGAAAACGGCATCGAAAGCATCGAGATCCTGCACAACAACGCGATCCCTTACGGCGATGCGGCCCTCTGCGGAACGCGAGGCTGGTTCTACGAGGAGGAGCGCGGGGTGGAGCATGACAAAAAAATCATGCGCCGGGAGATCATGCGTCTGGAGGCCTCGCTGCGGGCGGCGGGGGAGCGGGAGAAGCTGGTGTTTCTCCACTATCCGCCCATCTATCAGAAATACGAATGCCCGGAGATCCTGGAGCTGCTGGAGCGCTACGGGGTCCGGCAGTGCTTTTACGGGCATATCCACGGCCGGGGCATCCCCGGCGCCTTCAACGGCTGGCGCGGGGCGACGAAGTTCCGCCTCGTATCGGCGGACGCTGTGAATTTTACGCCGGTACCGGTGCTGCTGTAAGGATGATGGTTCATCAAATACTCACCCGCTCAGACAAATGAGCTGCGTGATGCGCCCCCCTATCTTTCTTTTCGGTACTTGCCCGAAAAGAAAGACAGCGCCGCGCCCGGTGTAAGAAAGAAAAGGGCGCTCACAAGGACGCCGTGCCTTTTGCGCCGCGCCGTTCGCGGAATGGCTTCGCTTCGCTCGCGCCGCTGCCTGGGTGCTGCGTTTACGAGCCGCCGTGTCGTGTTTTCCTGCGCTTTCGTTCTGCACAGCATAGCGGCAGCGGACACCCTGGCGCACCCGGTATGCCAACATTCTGACGGCGGCGACCTACGATCAGACCTTGTGCTGCCCACTCTGAGTAAGCGGCCTTTCTCTTTGGAGTACAAGAACCGTTTCTCTTTCCGCAAGAGGAAAGAGAAATGGGTCTTGATAACCGCAGGCTGCCCTTTCCGGGCGCCGCAAAAACACCGCAGATACGCATATCTTCGCTTAAAGTTTGCGATTTAGTCATTGATTTTATATAATAAATCTGCTATAGTAATCAGGCTTAGGCTTAAACTTAGGAGGATGGCAAACCATGATTGTCAAGAATGTAGAGAAAAAAGAAAACAACACCGCCCTGTTCACCGTTCAGGCTGACGCCGCCGAGTTTGAAAAGGCCGTCAACGGCGCTTACCTGAAGAACAAGAGCAGCATATATATTCCCGGCTTCCGCAAGGGCAAAGCCCCCCGCGCCGTTGTGGAAGGCATGTACGGTTCCGAGGTCTTCTACCAGGACGCGCTGGACGAACTGGCTCCCGGCGCTTTCGAGCAGGGCCTGCAGGAGTCCGGTCTGCGCATGGTCGGTTCTCCTTCCATCAGCGATGTGAAGGTAAACGAGGACAAGACCGCGGATTTCACCTTTGAAATCACCCTCTACCCCGAGGTCACGCTGGGCGAGTACAAGGGACTGAGCGCCGAGAAGCCCGCCGTTGAGGTGGACGAGGCCGAGGTAGAGCACGAGCTTGACAAGCAGCGCAAGCAGAACGCCCGTCAGATCTCCGTCGAGGACCGCCCCGCCCGGATGGGCGACAAGGTCAACATCGACTTTGACGGCTTCCTGAACGGCGAGCGCTTTGACGGCGGCAAGGCTGAGGGCTATGATCTGGAGCTGGGCTCCAACTCCTTCGTTCCCGGCTTTGAGGACCAGGTCTGCGGCATGAGCATCGGCGAAGAGAAGGAACTGGCCATCACCTTCCCCGAAGATTACGTGGAAGGCCTTGCCGGCAAGGACGTGATTTTCAAGGTCAAGCTCAACAGCATCTCCGTTCCCGAACTGCCCGAGCTGGACGACGAGTTCGCCAAGGACGTGTCCGAGTTCGACACCCTGGAGGAGTACAGGAACGATCTTCGCGAAAAGCTGAAGAAGAACTTTGAAGAGCAGGCTGAGAGTTCCTTCCGCAACCTGATCATGAAGAAAGCCACCGACAACATGAGCGCCGCTGTGCCCGACGTGATGATCAAGGAAAAGGCGGAGGAGATCATCCGCAACTATGCCGCAAACTTCGGTCTGACCGACCGCAGCATGCCCATTGAGAAGCTGTCCGAGATGATGGGTCTCGACGCGTCCCTGATGAACCAGAGCATCCTGCCCTCCGCTGAGTTCCAGGTCCGCAGCGACATGCTGCTGGAGGCCGTGATCGAGAATGAGAAGCTGGACGCCGCGGAAGACGAGATCGAGGAGTACGCCAAGAAGGTATCCGAGAGCGTCGGCGCCACCGTCGAGCAGATCAAGAGCTACTTCGGCGACGCGATGCTGAAGGCCGAACTCCTCAAGGAGAAGGCCCAGAACCTGATCTTCGACTCCGCCGTCGTCGAGGAGCCCAAGGCTGAAGAGAAGGAAGACAAGGGCGAATAAATCCCCCGGGATAGGGATATGCTCTCTTGGATAACCAATTTGCAAAGGAGAGTTTTCAACATGAGTCTGGTACCTTATGTAGTCGAACAGACCAGCCGCGGAGAGAGATCCTATGACATTTTCTCCCGCCTGCTCAATGACCGCATCGTGATGCTGTCCGAAGAGGTCAACGATACCACCGCGAGCCTCGTTGTGGCGCAGCTTCTGTATCTGGAGGCACAGGACCCCGACAAGGACATCCAGTTTTACATCAACAGCCCCGGCGGCAGCGTCTCTGCCGGCATGGCCATCTATGACACGATGCAGTATATCAAGCCCGACGTCTCCACTATCTGCGTGGGCATGGCTGCTTCCATGGGCGCCTTCCTCCTGTCCTCCGGCGCCAAGGGTAAGCGCATTGCGCTGCCCAACGCCGAGATCATGATCCATCAGCCCTCCGCCGGTACGCAGGGCAAGGTCACGGACATGGAGATCGACGTGGAGCACTTCCTGAAGATCAAGGAGCGCCTGAACAAGATCCTGGCGGAGAACACCGGCAAGACGCCGGAGGAGGTCAAGGCCGATTCCGAGCGCGACCGCTGGCTCACTGCCGAGGAGGCGCAGGCTTACGGCCTGATCGACAAGGTCATTTATAAGCGGTAACAAATACGCTGCAAGGATGGATGGGGGAACTTCGGTTCCCCCATTTTGAAGATTGGAGAGGCAAATGGCAAAAACAGACGATCGCAGGAGCATACGCTGCTCCTTCTGCGGTAAGCCCCAGTCTCTGGTGAACCGCCTGATCGCCGGCAACGGCAGCTACATCTGCGATGAGTGCGTGCGCATGTGCATGTCCATCGTGGAGGATCTGCCCGCACCGGCCAGCCAGGTCACCGGCTATGACGGACTGCCGCTGGATTTTGAAAAGCTGCCCAAACCCATGCAGATCAAGGCCGGGCTGGACGATTACGTGATCGGCCAGGACCGGGCCAAGATCGTGCTGGCGGTGGCGGTTTACAACCACTACAAGAGGATCCTTCACGCGAAGAAGGACGACGTGGAGCTGCAGAAGAGCAACATCCTGCTGATCGGACCCACCGGCAGCGGCAAGACGCTCTTTGCCCAGACCATGGCCAAGATGCTGGACGTTCCCTTCGCCATTGCCGACGCCACCACCCTGACCGAGGCCGGCTACGTGGGCGAGGATGTGGAAAACGTGATCCTCAAGCTGCTCCAGGCGGCGGATTTCGATGTAGAGCGGGCCCAGCGCGGCATCATCTACATCGACGAGATCGACAAGATCGCCCGCAAGAGCGAGAACACCTCCATCACCCGCGACGTGTCGGGCGAGGGCGTGCAGCAGGCGCTGCTGAAGCTGCTGGAGGGCACCATCGCCAATGTTCCGCCCCAGGGCGGCAGAAAGCACCCGCATCAGGAATTCATCCACGTGGACACCACCAACGTTCTCTTTATCTGCGGCGGCGCCTTCGACGGTCTGGATAAGATCATCGAAAAGCGCACCAGCAAAAAGGCCATGGGCTTCGGGGCCGACATCGTCAGCAGCACGGAGCGGGACGTGGGGGAAATCCTGGCCCAGGTGCAGCAGCACGACCTGCTGAAGTTCGGCATCATTCCCGAGCTGATCGGCCGCCTGCCGGTGGTCGCGTCGCTGGATTCCCTGAAGCGGGAGGATCTGGTGCGCATCCTGACGGAGCCGAAAAACGCCATGAGCAAGCAGTACCAGGCGCTGATGGCGATGGACAATGTGGAGCTGGTCTTCGAGCCGGACGCACTGGAGGCCATCGCCGACAAGGCCATCGAACGGAAGATCGGCGCTCGCGGCCTGCGCAGCGTTATGGAGAATGTGATGACCCAGGTCATGTATACCGTCCCCTCGGAGTCCGACGTCAGCAAAGTGACCATTACGGCCGCCTGCGTCAGCGGCGCTGAGGAGCCGCGCGTGGAGCGGCGCTGACAGGTAAGAGACAGATCACGGACCTCCGGAAAGGAGAAACACAATGGAAAACAATACATTTCAGACGATCACGCTCCCGATGATCGCCCTGCGGGGACTCACGGTCTTTCCCGGCATGCTCCTGACCTTTGACGTGGAGCGCCCGGCCTCCGTGGCTGCCCTGGCCCTCGCCGGAAAGAGCGAGCAGCTCATTTTTCTCTCCGCGCAAAAGGACATTTCCTCCGATATGCCGCGGGAGATGGACATCTATCCCGTCGGCACGGTCTGCCGCCTGCGTCAGCAGCTGCGGCAGCCCCACGGCGGCATCTGCCGCGTGATGGTGGAGGGCCTGTACCGGGCCGCCGCCGTCTCCATCGACACGGACCCCAAGGGCTACCGTGCGGAGCTTCGTCCTCTCCCGGACCGGCCGGAGCGGGTGAGCGAGGTGCGGATGTCGGCCCTGGTACGCAACTGTGTCACGCTCTATGACGAGTATCTGCGGCTCAACCAGGATATGCCCTCCGAGCAGATCATCAATCTGCTGGCCAATCCCCGGGCGGACTACGTGGCGTACTATATCGCCCAGAATATGCACCTCGGCGTGGAGGATAAGCAGAGCATCCTGGAGAGCCTCTATCCCAGCCGCAGACTGCTGCTCCTCGGGAAGATCCTCAACCACGAGGTGAACATCCTCAACATCGAAAAGGAACTCAACGACGAGACCCAGGAGGCCATGAGCCGGGGACAGCGGGAGTACTATCTGCGCGAGCAGATGAAGATCATCCAGTCCGAACTGGGCGACGAGGGCAGCATCGACGACATCGACGAGTACCGCCGGAAGATCGAAAAGCTGGAGGCCTCCGACGAAGTGAAGCAGAAGCTCCGCAAGGAGCTCTCCCGCCTGGCAAAGCAGCCCTTCGGGTCCTCCGAGGCGGCGGTGCTGCGGGGTTATCTGGACGTGTGCCTGGAAATCCCCTGGGGCGTGAAGACCAAAGAGACCGTGGACATCGCCAGAGCCCGCAAGGTGCTGGACGAAGATCACTACGGCCTGGAGAAGGTCAAGGAACGCATCCTGGAGTATCTGGCCGTGCGTCAGCTCAGCCCTGAGGTGAAGGGCGGGCTTCTCTGCCTGGTCGGCCCTCCGGGAACCGGCAAAACCAGTATCGCCATGAGCATCGCCCGAGCGGTGAACCGGAAGCTGGTGCGCGTGTCCCTCGGCGGCGTGCATGACGAAGCGGAGATCCGCGGCCACCGCAAGACCTATATCGGCGCCATGCCCGGCCGCATCATCAGCGGCATCGTGCAGGCAGGCTCCTCCAACCCCCTCATGGTGCTTGACGAGATCGACAAGCTGGGTTCCGATTATCGGGGCGACCCCAGCGCTGCGCTGCTGGAGGCCCTGGACCCGGAGCAGAACGCCACCTTCCGGGATAACTTCCTGGAGCTGCCTTTCGATCTGAGCCAGGTGTTTTTCATCACTACCGCCAACGACCTGAATACCATACCGCGTCCGCTGCTGGACCGGATGGAGGTCATTGAGCTCTCCAGCTACACGGACGAGGAGAAGCTGCAGATCGCAAAACGGCATCTGCTGCCCAAGCAGAGAAAGAAGCACGGCCTCAAGGGCACCCAGCTTCGCGTGAGCGACGAGGCGATCCGGCACATCATCCGGGATTACACCCGGGAGTCCGGCGTGCGCCTGCTGGAGCGGGAGCTGGCTGCGATCTGCCGCAAGGCAGCGGGCGGTGTGGCCGAGGGTACATACAAGAGCCTTTCCGTGAAGCCCGAGAAGCTGGAGGAACTGCTAGGCCCGGCAAAATACAAGCCGGATGAACAGCGCCTGAACGCGTCTGTGGGCCTGGTGCGGGGCCTCGCCTGGACGGCCGTGGGCGGCGAAGTGCTGGACGTGGAGGTGGCCGTGGTGGACGGAAGCGGCAAGCTGCAGCTCACCGGCAACCTGGGCGACGTGATGAAGGAATCCGCCCAGGCGGCCATGACCTATATCCGCAGCCGCGCATCCATCCTGGGCATCGACCCGGACTTCTATAAGAACAAGGATATCCACATCCACTTCCCCGAGGGAGCTGTCCCCAAGGACGGTCCCTCCGCCGGCATCACGATGACCGTAGCGCTCATCTCCGCCCTCACCGGCGATCCGGTTCGGCCGGACGTGGCCATGACAGGAGAGATCACCCTGCGCGGGCGTGTGCTCGCCATCGGCGGCCTGCGGGAAAAGACCATGGCGGCCCTGCGGGCCGGGGTGCGTACGGTGATCATCCCCGCCGACAACGAGCCGGATCTTGCGAAGATCGACCAGACCGTGCGCGCAAAGCTCCGCTTTGTTCCGACGGATCACGTGGACAAGATCCTGGATACGGCGCTCATCCGCCGGGAGACCGGGACAACTTCCACGGCCGCGCCCATCCCGCCCCTTTCACAGGAGCGCAGCGGCGTCAGACAGTAGGTGCACGATGGCGACTTTGAATGTGAACCGGGCAGAGTTCATCCGCTCGGCGGCGAGTCCTAAGCAGTTTATCCGCACGTCCATGCCGACGGTGGTGTTCGCGGGAAAGTCCAACGTGGGCAAGTCCTCGGTCATCAACCGGATGCTCAACCGGAAGAACTTCGCCCGCGTGGGCGCCAGCCCCGGAAAAACCGTACACGTCAACTACTTCTTCATCGACGAAAAGCTCTACTTCGTGGATCTGCCCGGTTACGGTTACGCCAAGGTCTCCCAGGCAGAGCGCGACCGCTGGGGAAAGCTGATGGAGGATTTCTTTGCCGAGCCCTCCCTCATGAGCCTCGGCGTGATGATCGTGGACGCGCGGCATAAACCCACCGCCGACGATGCGACCATGGCCGCCTGGTTCAAAAACAGCGGCCGGCCTCTGGTTCTGGTGGCCAACAAGCTGGACAAGCTGAAAAAAAGCGAGATCGAGCCGAATCTGCAGTGCATCCGGGAGACCCTTGCGCTGCCTGAGGACGTGCCGCTGATCCCCTTTTCCGCGGAGAAGGGTCAGGGCAGGGAAGTGCTGCTGGCGGAGATCATGAAGCTGCTGTAAGATAATATGAGAGCGGGACAAGAAAACTTGTCCTGCTCTTGTAATTTGCGCTGTTCTTTGGTACAATAACCAATAAATTGGGGGTGAATGTCATCAGCGCTTGGGAAGACATCATGGGCGGCTTTGATTTCAGCTATCTGCTGGGCATCCTGCTGGGCGTGATCCCCTCGCTGCTGTGCATTACGCTCCATGAGCTGAGCCACGGCCTCGTCGCCTGCTGGCTGGGCGACACCACCGCAAAGGACACGGGGCGGCTGAGCCTCAATCCCCTCAAGCATCTGGACCCCATGGGTCTTCTGATGATCCTGGTGTTTCACATGGGCTGGGCAAAGCCCGTTCCGGTCAATATGTACCGCTTCCGCGACCCCAAAAAGGGCATGGCGCTGACGGCGCTGGCGGGACCCGCGAGCAATCTTCTGATCGCAGCTCTGTTTCTGGTTTTATACGGCGCGCTGTTTCTCCCGCTGCGCGGAGGCGCTGTGGGCCGGTATCTGCTGCAGATGCTGGAGCTTACCGCCCGCATCAGTCTGGGGCTCTGCATCTTCAATCTTCTGCCCGTGCCGCCGCTGGACGGCTCCAAGGTCCTCTTTTCCCTGCTGCCCGACCGGGCCTACCGCACCGTGCTGCGCTATGAGCGCTACGGCTCGCTGCTGCTTTTTGCGCTGGTGGCGCTGGGCGTCCTCGGGCGCCCGCTCTCTACTCTCATCGGCGCCGCTTTTGACGCGCTCTTTCCTCTGGCGCAGGGGAGCTATGATCTTATCGTAAAGCTGTTTTATACCTGATGGAAAATCCGAATTTTTATCTGGAAGGCGTCATTCACGACAAGAGTGAGATCCAGGATTTCGAAGGCCCTCTGAGCCTGATCCTGATGCTGCTTTCCAAAAACAAAATCGAGATCCGGGACATCGTCATTTCCGATATTCTGGATCAGTACCTGGCTTATCTGGACGAGATGCAGAGCATGGATCTGGAGATCGCCAGCGAGTTTGTCCAGATGGCCTCCCATCTGCTGTACATCAAGACGAGGATGCTTCTGACGCAGGAGGAAGAGGTCTCCGAGCTGGAGCTGCTGCTGCAGTCTCTGGAGCAGCTCAAGGCACGGGACAACTTCGCCTCCATTCAGCAGGTGACGCCCGCCCTGAAAAAGGCCTCGGAGCTGGGTATGCTCTACTATGTGAAGCTTCCGGAGCCGCTGCCGAGGACTGCGCGGGACTACGAGTACCGCCATGAGCCGGTGGACCTGTTGCGGGCTCTGTACCGGGTCTATTCCCGCACGGGACGCGCACCGGAGGAAGAGGACCGGATGGGGGCCGCGATCCCCAGACGCATCATCTACAGCGTTCGCAGCAAGAGCCGCCAGATCCTGGAGCGCCTGCGTGCGTGTCCCGGCAGCCTGGAGGAACTCTATAACGCCTGCGCTTCCCGCTCCGAGGTGGTGGCTACTTTTGTGAGCGTGCTGGAGCTTGTCAGCATGGGCAGCGTCCGCATCGACCGGGAGGGAGAGACGTATCGCGTTTCCTTTGTCGGCGGCGATCTGGACGAGATCCTGGAAAAGATCGAAGAATAGGAAAACTGTCTGCATGGATATTTTATCGGCCCTTGAGGCCATACTCTTTGCATCCGGCGAGCCGGTGAAGCTGGCACGCCTGTCCCTGATCCTGGAGATGGACGAGGAGGCGCTGGGCGCTGCCGCCGCGGAGCTGGCGGAGCGTTACGAGCGCGAGGAGCGCGGCATGCGCATCCTGCGCCTGGGCGACAAGCTGCAGATGTGCTCGGCCCCCGCGTACGCGCCGCTTATCAGCAGAGCCCTGGAGCAGCGAAAGCCGCCCATGCTCTCCCAGCCCGCGCTGGAGACGCTGGCCATCACCGCCTATTTCCAGCCCGTCACCCGCGCCTACATCGACAGGGTCCGCGGGGTGGACAGCTCCTATACCGTGGGCGTCCTGACGGAGCGCGGCCTCATTGAGGTCTGCGGACATCTGGAGGCACCCGGCCGTCCGGCCCTCTTCCGCACGACGGACGTTTTCCTGCGCACCATGGGGATTTCCGACCTGTCGCAGCTCCCGCCGCTGCCGGATATGACAAACGGCGAGGGAATGGAGAAGCTGCAGAAGGCCATCGACGAATTGCAGAATGCCGTGACGCCCGGACAGATCTCTCTGGAGGATCTGGCGGAGGACGCGGCAAAGGAGTGAGGACCTTTGGTATTCCTGATCATTCTGGGCGTGCTCGTGCTGATTATCGCGGCGATCATGCTCATCCCCATCGGCGCCGACATCGGCTATGAGCAGGGGAAGATCCACGTTTCGGCAAAGGCCGCCGGCGTCATGATCCAGCTCTTCCCACGCAAAAAGAAGCCGGAGACGGACGAGCCGAAGCCGCCGAAAAAGAAAAAAGAGAAAAAGCCTAAAAAGGCGAAGAAACCCAGGGAAGAAAAGCCGAAGGAAAAGAAAAAGCCGGACGTGACGCTGGACGAGATCCTGGATCTGCTGAAAGCGGTGCTGAACGGCATGGGCTACTTCGCGGACCGCATCCGGGTAGACCGCTTCGTGCTGCACCTTCTGGTGGCGGGGAACGACCCCTATAACGTGGCTATGGCCTACGGGAAGGTGAACGCCTGGCTCTCCGGCATGGCACCGATGTGCAAAAAGCTCAACGCGAAAAACAGCGACGTCTGGACCGCGGTGGACTTCACGAAGGACTGGCCGCAGGTGGAGTTTGCCATCGGCATGTCCTTCAGGATCGGGCTGCTCTTCGGCATGAGCCTGCGCATAGGCTTCGCGGCGCTCAAGGTGCTGCTGCGGCGGAAAAAGCGCATCAAGGCAGAAGCAAAGGCGGCGGCGCTGAATCCGCCGGACAGCAATACAGAGAATAAAGAAACAACGATACAGGACGAGGAAAGGATGGCAGCAAATGGATAACATCAACCCGATCGGCGAACTCATGCAGACCACAATGGACAACGTGAGGAACATCCTCAAGGTGGACACCGTCGTCGGCGACCCGATCTACACCCCCGACGGCATCACGCTGGTTCCCATCTCCCGCATCAGCGTCGGCTTCGGCGGCGGCGGCATCGAGCTCAACCAGAAAAACAGCAACGGCAACCGCCCCTTCGGCGGCGGCAACGCCACCGGCGTGAAGATCGACCCCATCGGCTTTCTGGTCATCAAGGACGGCAATATCCGCATGATCAATGTGACGCCGCCCGCCAGCAATACCGTGGACCGTCTGATCGACATGGTCCCGCAGGTGATGGATCGGGTGGATGAATTCATCGCCCGCCAGAAAGAGGACTGAACTTCATTCCATACGGCGAGTCCCCAAGCACCGCTCCCGACCGGGCGGTGCTTTCGGTCTGTCGGCAATTTTCACCACCGGAGGCGGCGGACATGGCAGAGCGTGTGCAGAAAATCATATCGGCCTCGGGACTCATGTCCCGCCGCGCGGCAGAAGCCTGCATTGCGGAGGGCAGAGTCACGGTCAACGGCCTCACCGTCGCACTCGGCGCGCAGGCGGAGGCCGGCGACAGCATCTGCGTGGACGGGCGGCCCATTCCCCGGGAGGGCGCGCGGCGCTACCTCATGCTGCACAAACCCAGGGGCTATGTGACCACCCTGCATGACGAGCAGGGCCGCCGGGACGTGAGAGAGCTGCTGCGGGACGTGCCGGAGCGGGTCTACCCCGTGGGCCGGCTGGACATGGATTCCGAAGGCCTGCTGCTGCTGACAAACGACGGGGACTTTGCAAACCGTCTCATGCACCCCTCCCACGAGGTGGAGAAGGTCTACCGCACCTGGGTGCAGGGGGAAGACGTGGGCATGCGCGCGGAGATCCTGCGGCTGCCCATGGAGATTGACGGTTATACCATCGCACCGGCGGAGGTGTCTTTTCATAAGCTGATCCCCGGCGGCGCGGTGCTGGACATTACGATCCACGAGGGGCGCAACCGCCAGGTCCGCAAAATGTGCGAGACGGCGGGGCTGCGCGTGACAAGACTCTGCCGCATCCGGGAAGGGTCGCTGACGCTGGGGGAACTGCCCCGGGGCAAGTGGCGGGACCTGACGGCGGAAGAGATCGAGAGCCTGATGAAATGACGATGAACGGAAGATATGCCTGCGACCTCTGCGTGATCGGCGGAGGCCCTGCGGGAATGATGTGCGCCCTTACGGCGGCCGAGCGCGGCCTCAAGGTGATCCTGCTGGAGCCGAACCGGATGCTGGGACGGAAGCTCCGCATCACGGGCAAGGGCCGCTGCAATGTGACGAACAACTGCGATGTGCGCAGCTTTATGGCCAATATCCCGGGAGACGGGCGCTTTCTCTACAGCGCGGTCAGCCGCTTCGGCATGGGGGAGGTCATGGACTTCTTTGAGAGCCGCGGCCTGCCGCTGAAAACCGAGCGGGGGAACCGGGTTTTTCCCGTTTCCGACAACGCAAACGACGTGGCCGGCCTCCTGACGCGCCTTTGCGAAAAGGCGGGCGTGCGCGTGCTGCACAGCCCGGCGCGGGACATTTTGACCTCTGACGGCGCGGTGATCGGCGTTGTGAGCGGCGAGGGGCTGATCGACTGCCCCGCCTGCGCCGTCTGCACCGGCGGGCTGAGCTACCCGCTCACCGGCTCCACCGGCGACGGCTACCGTTTCGCCGGGAAGCTGGGCCATACGGTGACCGAGCGGCGGCCCTCCCTGGTGCCGCTGGAATCGGACGACGCGTACTGCGCCGAAATGCAGGGCTTCGCGCTCAAGAACGTGATCCTCTCCGCTTACGAGGACGACAAGCTCATCTATCGTGAGCTGGGAGAGATGCTTTTCACCCACTTCGGCGTCTCAGGGCCGCTGGTCCTGTCTGCCAGCGCCAAGATGCGTCACTGGGGAGAGAGGACATATCGCCTGGAGATCGACCTGAAGCCGGGGCTGGACGAGAAAAAACTGGATGCTCGGATCCTGCGGGATTTCGAGAAATACGCCAACAAGGAATTCAAAAACGCGCTGGGCGAACTGGCCGGTCGGACGATGATCCCCGTGCTGGTGCGCCTCTCCGGCATCCCGGAGGATACGAAGATAAATGCCGTCACGCGAGAGCAGCGGCAGAGGCTGCTGCGTCTTTTCAAGGCCTTTCCGGTCTCGGTGATCAAACCGCGGCCCATCGACGAGGCCATCGTCACGGCGGGCGGCGTGAGCACAAAAGAAGTTAATCCCCGCACGATGGAGTCCAAGCTCGTGCGCGGGCTGTTTTTTGCGGGCGAGGTGTTGGATCTGGACGCCTACACCGGCGGCTTCAATCTGCAGATCGCCTGGTCTACCGGCTATGCTGCCGGAATATCGGTCAAAAAGGATGAAGAAGCATGAACGGTCATTTTTCCATTGCCATTGACGGCCCCTCCGGCGCGGGCAAGAGCAGCCTTGCGCGCAGCTGCGCCGCAAAATTCGGCTTTCTGTACGTGGACACCGGCGCCATCTACCGCACGGTGGGCCTGGCCGCCTTCCGCCGCGGCGTCGACCGCCGGGACGAGGCCGCCGTCTCCGCTTTGCTGCCGGAGCTGGACATTCAGATGGCCTACAACGCGCAGGGGGAGCAGTGCATGTTCCTGAACGGAGAGGACGTTTCCAAAGAAATCCGTCTGCCGGAGATCTCCATCTGCGCCTCCGACGTGTCTGCGCTGCCCGCCGTGCGGGCCTATCTGCTGGAGATGCAGCGCAAAATGGCGCGGGAGCATAACGTCATCATGGACGGGCGTGACATCGGCACCGTGGTGCTGCCGGACGCTGAACTCAAGATCTTCCTCACAGCCAGCGCCGAGGCCAGAGCCGAGCGCCGCATGAAAGAACTTGTGGCCAAGGGCGTGGAGGCCGATTTCGAGGAGGTCCTGCGGGACATCCGCTATCGGGACGAGCAGGACTCCAATCGGGAGACCGCGCCTCTCAAGCCTGCAGAGGACTCCGTTCTTGTGGACACCACCGAGATCGACTTTGCTGCGAGCGAGGCTCTCCTGTGCCGCATTATCAAAGAAAAGCTCGGCGTGGAGGAGATCGGATGAAAACGCTTCGCGTCGCTGAGAGCGCCGGCTTCTGCTTTGGCGTGCAGCGCTCTGTTGAAATGGCGGAGAAGCTGCTTGACCACTACGGCTCCTGTGCAAGCCTAGGGGAACTCATTCACAATGAGGACGTTGTGCGTTCGCTGACGGAGAAGGGGATGCGCGTGATTTCGGACCCCTCGGAAGCTGCGGCGGGGGAGCAGGTGCTCATCCGCGCCCACGGCGTCTCGCCCGAGCGCATGGAGGCGCTTTCCGCGCGCGGCGCGGTGGTCACCGACGCTACATGTCCGAAGGTCAGGGCGATCCACAAGATCGTGAGCCGGGCCGCCGAGGAAGGGCGTTTCGTGATCATCATCGGGATGAAGCAGCACCCCGAGGTCGAAGCTATCTGCGGCTGGGCGGGAGAGCATCTTGTGGTGGAAAATGCTGCTGAAATTGCTGAAATTTGGGACAAGAATCCCAATTTGTGGGAAAAACCGCTAACTGTTGTGGTACAAACGACCCAAACCCGCAGTAATTTTACCGAATGTTGTGATTTCCTAAAAAAAAGATGTACAAATATAAAAATCAGTGATACAATATGTCTTGCTACGTTTACGCGGCAGGAGGAGGCGGCACGCCTCGCTGCCGACTGTGATGCGATGGTCGTGATTGGCGGAAGGCACAGCGCCAACAGTGTGCACCTCGCGCAGATATGCCGGGAGCACTGCGGCAATGTGCAGTTTATCGAGCGAACGGACGAGCTGGATATGGGCAGGCTTCGCCAGAGTGATACCGTCGGCCTCACAGCCGGTGCATCCACGCCTGCGTGGATAATTAAGGAGGTAAGAAACAAAATGAGCGACGAAATTAAAATCGAGGAATCCGCAGTGGAGAAGGAGATGTCCTTCGACGAAATGCTGGAGGAGACCCTCAAACCTATATATAACGGAGATAAGGTCAGCGGCGTTGTTGTTGCGATCACCGGCACCGAGATCAGCGTGGATCTGGGCGCCAAGCAGACCGGCGTGATCCCCACCGAGGAGTTCACCGAGGGCGGAGCCAAGCTGGAAGATGTGATCAAGGTCGGCGATACGGTGGAAGCCGTCGTCGTGCGTGTCAACGATGTGGAGGGTGTTGCCACCCTGTCCAAGAAGCGCCTGGATGCCGCCAAGGTCTGGGCCGATGTGGAAGCTGCCGTGGAAGACGGGACCGTTCTGGAAGGCGTTGTCACTGAGGACAACAAGGGCGGCGTCGTCGTCTCCGTCAAGGGCGTTCGTGTGTTCGTGCCCGCTTCCCAGACCGATCTTCCCCGCGATGCGGCTATGTCCGAGCTGCTCAAGAAGACCGTCCGCCTGAAGATCACCGAGGTCAACAAGGCCCGCAAGCGCGTGGTCGGCTCCATCCGCCGCGTTGCCCAGGCCGAGCGCCGCGAGCGCACCGAGGCCATCTGGAATGAGATCGAGATCGGCAAGAAATACCACGGTGTGGTCAAGTCCCTCACCAGCTACGGCGCTTTCGTCGACATCGGCGGCATCGACGGCATGGTGCATGTGTCCGAGCTGAGCTGGGGCCGCATCCATCAGCCCTCCGAAGTCCTCTCCGTGGGCGACGAGGTCGATGTGTACGTCATCAACTTCGATAAAGAGAAGCGCAAGATCTCCCTGGGCTACAAGGATCCCGACGCCAACCCCTGGAAGATGTTCACCGACAAGTACGGCGTGGGCGATATCGCCTCCGTCAAGATTGTCAAGCTCATGCCTTTCGGCGCTTTCGCCGAAGTCCTGCCCGGCGTGGACGGCCTGATCCATATCAGCCAGATCGCCAACCGCCGCATCGGCAAGCCCGAGGACGTGCTGACCGTGGGCGACGTGGTTGACGCCAAGATCACCGCCATCGACGACGAGAAGCACAAGATCTCCCTCTCCATCCGTGCGCTGGGCGAGCCTGCCCCGGTCGTGGTCGAGGAAGCGGAAGACGATGAGCCTGCTGCGGACGCCCTCGTTTATGAGGTCTCCGAGGCCGGCGAGGCCACCGGCAACGCTCCCGTTGTGGAGGAGTAATCCGAAATAACAGACAAGCCCGCTGCTTCAGCAGCGGGCTTTTGTCATACTCGGCATGCTGGATCATCGGCGAGATGGGAGGCAAATACCGGTGAACACGCTGGTAAGCGATTGCGTAATATGCAGTTGCTCAAAAATGGTAGGCTGCGCATATCAAGACCCATTTCTCTTTCCTCTTGCGGAAAGAGAAACGGTTCTTGTACTCCAAAGAGAAAGGCCGCTTGTCAGAATGGGCAGCACAAGGTGTGATCGAGGGTCGCCGCCATGCGAATGTTGGCATGCCTGGTACGCTTCGGTGTCCGCTGCCGCTATGGCGTGCAGCTCCAAGTCTCTGCCTCTCCCGTACAGGCGGCTCGGCATATGTCCGTCTTGCCTGTAGGGGCTGACGTCCTCGGCAGCCCGCCAACAGCCGCCCGGGGAGCGGCGCGAGCGAAGCGAAGCCATTCCGCGAACGGCGTGGCGCAGAAAGCACGGCGTCCTTGGAAGCGCCTTTTTCTTTCTTACACCGGGCGCGGCGCATTCTTTCTTTTTGGGCAAGTTCCAAAAAGAAAGAATGGGGGGGCGCATCACGCAGCTTAGTCTCTCTGAACACGGAACGAAGCCGCGTGCTCTGCCACTGCGGCGTCGGGACATTGCGCCGCCGCTTTCGTCTTTTGCCGGAAGCAGGAAAATCTTAGCATTTCTTAAGTATTTACAGAATGTTTTGTCATTTTCTTTCTGTTTTGCTATAATGATCATACACTCAGATCAGGAGGGATGCTTCCATGAGCAGTCTTCAGCATATGCCCGCCGGCGGCTTTGTTGTCATTGTGATCATCGGGATCCTTTTTGTCCTTGCTGTGATCCTGCTGTTCCACGTGTATTTCCGCTATAAGGTCCTCGCGGGAAAAGCCAGCGGGGACGATCAGGGCGCCAAGGGCTTCAAGGCCGCGCTCCTCGGGGAGTTTATCGGCGCGTATAAGAAATACGGCCAGGACGTGAACACCCCCGCCATCATCACCGACGTGATCTCCACGAGGCTTTCCGGGCTTCTGCTCTGCGAGCGCTTCCTGAATAACGCCGTCTCGCTCTTCGTGACGCTCGGTCTTTTCGGAACGTTTCTGGGGCTGAGCATGGCCGTCTCCTCTCTGACGGAGCTGATCGGCTACAGCAACACCGATCAGTGGCTGAGCGTGCTGGAAAGCGTGGGCGGCGGGCTGATGTCCGCCCTGGGCGGCATGGGCGTAGCCTTCTATACCTCCCTTGCCGGCGCCGGCTGCTCCATCGTGCTCACGCTCCTGCGCACCATTTTCAGCCCGCAGGCCCAGCGTGAAAAGCTGGAGACCCGGCTGGAGATCTGGCTCGATACGGAGATCGCCCCCACCCTCAAGACCGAAAAGCCCAAGGACGACGCGGCACTTGTGCGCCAGTTGGTGGAGGGGATGAAGGCTGCCGCTGAGGACGTGCGCCAGACCCTATATAACGCGGGCGAAGCATATGTCGCCTCCACCCGCGCTTCCGCGGTGAGCTTTGCCAAAGCCATGGAGAGCGGCAGAGACGCCGTGGCCTCCTTTGACCAGA
Organism: Oscillospiraceae bacterium; assembly: GCA_902774015.1. Lineage (GTDB taxonomy): Bacteria > Bacillota > Clostridia > Oscillospirales > Oscillospiraceae > Limivicinus. Next base: position 39,234 of record CACYHB010000001.1, read on the forward strand.
CGGTGGGCGTCTTCAATGCGGGCGTACACGACTTCTCGGAGGTGGATTACAACCTGCGCGGCAGTGTGGAGCGTATGGATCTGGCGGTGCGCGATCTTTCCAGCGCCCTGCGTGAGATCAACCGCAGACTCCAGGGAGGGCAGAAATGAGACGGCAGTTTCGCAGCCGAAGCGACAGCATGGTCCGCTCCCAGGAGGGGGAGCAGGGCTTCTGGCCTTCCTACGCGGACATGATGTCGGCTGTAGCGCTGATCCTGTTTTTCCTGATGCTCCTGAGCTATATCCAGAACCTGATCACGGGAAACGACCTGGAGAACACCCGGAAGGAGCTGCTCTCCACGTCAGAGGAGCTGGAGAGTACACGCGTCGTTCTCTCCGATACGCAGCTGGAGCTCACCGACACCCAGGATAAGCTGGTGCTGACCTTGCAGCAGGTGGAGGAGGCGGAGGACGAGCTGAGCAAGATCACCATCGACCTTGACGAGGCAAAGTTCACCCTCTCCGAACAGCAGCAGACCCTGAACGAGCAGCAGGACAGGCTCAGCCGCCAGGAGGAGGACCTTGCGGCCCAGGATAAGCTCCTGATGGACCAGAAGGCCTTGATCGGCGAGCAGGAGAACTACCTCAAGGCCGCCACGGAGGAGCTTCTGGCCATGCGCAGCCAGATGCAGACCATCGCCGTGCTGCGCCTTTCGATCCTGGAGCAGATCCGGGACAGCGTTGTGAGGGTCATGGGAGACGCTTCCAAGGTCTCCATCGGGGAAAACGGCAGCATCATACTCAACGAGGGCGTGCTGTTCGACCTCGGTTCCTCATTCATTAAACCGGAAGCTCAGCCCACCCTGAACCAGCTCATCGCCGTGTTTGACGGCTTCCTCTCCGACCCGGAGAACGTCAAGTATGTGGACAGTATCGTGATCTCAGGCCATACGGACAGCACCGGAACGGACGAGACCAACCGCGTCCTCTCCACCGACCGGGCAAACGCCGTGCTGGGCTATCTGCTGGACCGACAGGGCGGCAGACTTCAGCAATACGCCAGCTATTTCTGTGCCGCCGGCTATGGCGAGACACGGCCTGTGCAGTCAAACGACACCGAAGAAGGCCGTGCCGCCAACCGCCGCATCGAAATCTCCATCATCCTCAAGGACGATACGGTGCTCGATATCGTAGAGAGCTACCTGGATATGGATGTGCCCGGCGCTTGAGCGCGTATGCAAATCGAGGAATAAAAAGGAAACCCGCTTTCGGCCTTGGCCGAAAGCGGGTTTCGTGCGTGATCAGGCAGAGGATCAGCCGACGATATCGCGGGTGTCGCGCGCGATGACCAGCTCTTCGTTGGTGGGGATGACGAAGACCTTGACCTTGGAGTCGGGCGTGGAAATCATCACGTCCTCTCCGCGCTTGGAGTTGGCCTCCTCGTCGATCTTGACGCCCAGATAGCCGAAGTATTTGGCGATGCCGGAACGGGTATCCTTGCTGTTCTCGCCGACGCCGGCGGTGAAAACGATGGCGTCCACGCCGTTCATGGCGGCGACGTAGGAGCCGGCGACCTTGGCCACCCAGTACTGGAACATGTCCAGCGCCAGGCGGGCCCGCTCATTGCCCTCCTCGGCGGCCTTGTCAAGATCGCGGAAGTCGGAGCTGACGCCGGAGACGCCCAGCACACCGGACTTCTTGTTGAGGATATTCAGCATCTCATCGATGCTGTAGCCGTACTTGTTCATGAGGAACTGGATGACGCCCGCGTCCAGATCGCCGCAGCGGGTGCCCATGGGCAGACCGACCAGCGGAGTGAAGCCCATGGAGGTGTCGATGCACTTGCCGCCGTCGACAGCTGCGATGGAGGAACCGTTGCCCATGTGGCAGGTGATGATCTTCAGCTCTTCGATGGGCTTGCCCATCAGCTCCGCGCAGCGGGCGGAGACATAGCGGTGGCTGGTGCCGTGGAAGCCGTAACGGCGGATGCCGTTGGAGAGATAGTACTGATAGGGGAGGGCGTACATATAGGCCTTGCCGGGCATGGTCTGATGGAAAGCGGTGTCGAACACGGCGACCATGGGCACGTTGCCCATTACAGCGCGGCAGGCGTTGATACCGGTGATGTTGGCGGGGTTGTGCAGCGGGGCGAAGGGGGTGCACTCCTCAATGGCCTTCATGACGTCGTCATTGATCAGCACGGACGAGGCGAACTTCTCACCGCCATGGACCACGCGGTGACCGACCGCGTCGATCTCCTTCATGGAGTTGACCACGCCGTACTGGGGGCTGGTGAGCTTGTCGATGACGGCGGCAATGGCCTCGGCGTGGGTGGGCATGGCAACGTCTTCGTTAAAGACAGCCTTTCCCTCCACCAGAGGGGTGTGCTTCAGGTGACCGTCGATGCCGATGCGCTCGCAAAGGCCTTTGGCCATGACGGACTCGGTCTCCATATCGATCAGCTGGTACTTGAGGGAGGAGCTGCCTGCGTTGATGACAAGAATTTTCATGTATTTTTTTCCTTTCTCTTGTATTGAATTCCGAAATTAGATAGAATATACACATCAATATTCTAATACAAAACAGGAAAAAAGCAAGTGTTTTTCGGGGAGGCGGCAGGATGATCGGCATCGTCTGTGAATACAATCCTTTCCATAACGGCCATGCGGTCCACATCACCCGCGCTCTGCAGGAGATCGGGCCGGATGAGGGCCTGGTCTGCGTCATGTCCGGGGATTTTGTGCAGCGGGGCGAGGCCGCTGTGTACTCCAAATTCGCCCGGGCAGAGGCCGCCTGCCGCAGCGGCGCCGACCTTGTTCTGGAGCTGCCGCTGCCCTGGTGTCTGTCCTCCGCGGAGGGTTTTGCCCGCGGCGCGGTGGGTCTTCTCGGCTCCTTCGGTGTGCGCCATCTTGCCTTCGGCAGCGAGACCGGGGAGACTGCGGAGCTGGAGGCTCTGGCTTCCGGACTGATGCAGCCCGGCGTGCAGGAGGAGATTACGGCGCTTTTGAAGGAGACGCCCGCCCTCTCCTATGCCGCCGCGCGGCAGATGGTCATGGAAAAACGCGTGGGCGAGAGCGGAAAATGCCTCGCTCAGCCCAACAATATCCTGGGCGTGGAGTATATCAAAGCTATCTACGACCTCCATCTTGATATGGAGCCCGCGGCCATCCGGCGGGAGGGGAGCGAACACGACGGGGAGGGACAACCCGGGCTGCGTTCGGCTTCAGAGATCCGGAAAACGCTTTTCTCCGGCCGGAGCATCCGCGGTGAGGTGCCCCCGGAGGCCCTCGCGGTCTATGAGCGGGAACGCCGCCTGGGCAGGGAGATCCGGGACCGCGGCGTTTTTGAGACGGCGCTGCTCAGCCGTCTGCGCCTCTATGACGAGGCGTTTTTTCAGCGTCTGCCCGACGCCGGAGACGGCCTCGGCAACCGTTTGTATCAGGCGGTACGGCGGGAGGCGAGCTATGATGCGATCCTGGCGGCGGCGCGCAGCAAACGCTTTCCGCTCTCCCGCATCCGCCGCCTCTGCCTCTGCGCCTGTCTCGGCATCACGGCGGGCATGAATGAGGGCACACCTCCCTATGCCCGTGTACTTGCCGCCAACGAACGGGGGCGGGAGCTGCTGCGCGAAAGACAGGGGAAGGGAAGCGTCCCCATCCTCACCAGGCCCGCCGCCGCCAAGCAGCTCTCCGGCGAAGCGTCCGCTGTTTTCTCCCTGGGCGCTTCCGCCCACGATTTTTACGTGCTTGGCTGCACCAGCAGGACAGAGCGCCGTCCGGGCATGGATTGGCGTACCGGCCCCTTTCTGCTTTGGGATGGGGAGCGGGAAAAAGATTTACAGAGCGGGTCTTCTGTGATATACTAAAACGGTTAAATGCCCATGGGGAGCTTGTCATGTTTGACCGACTCAGAAATGTAAAAAAACAATATGAGGAGCTTCTGCGCCGCATGGAGGAGCCGGAGACCTATGCCGATCCCGCCCTCTATGCCAGATGTGACAGAGAAGCACGGCAGCTTCGCCCTCTCGCCGAGACCTTTGCGGCCTACGAAAAGGCCTGCGCGGATCAGGAGGACGCTCTTGCCCTGACGGGCGACCCGGAGATGCGCGAGCTTGCCCAGGAGGAGTATCAGGCGGCGAGGACCGAGAGGGAGCGCCTGGAGCAGGAACTCAGGATCCTGCTGCTGCCGAAAGACCCCAACGACGGAAAGAACGTGATCATGGAGATCCGCGGCGGCGTCGGCGGGGAGGAGGGCATGCTCTTTGCCTCCGACCTCTTTCGAATGTACTCCATGTATGCCGAATCCAAGGGTTGGAAGATCGAGCTTGCAAACATCAGCCAGACCGAACTCGGCGGCATCAAGGAGTGCAGCTTCGTCATTGAAGGAGAGGGCGCCTGGTCACGCCTCAAATTCGAGGCCGGAGGTCACCGTGTCCAGCGCATCCCGGTGACGGAGTCCGGCGGCCGCATCCACACCTCCGCAGCCACGGTGGCCGTCCTGCCCGAGGTGGAGGAAGTGGACTTCCGCCTGGACCCCAACGACCTGAAAATCGACACCTACCGTTCCTCCGGCGCGGGCGGTCAGCACGTGAACAAGACTGAGAGCGCCATCCGCATCACCCATCTGCCCACGGGGCTGGTGGTGGAGTGCCAGGATGAGCGGAGCCAATACAAAAACAAGGACAGGGCCATGCAGATCCTGCGCGCCAAGCTCTATGAGCAGGAGCTGGCCCGTCAGAGCGCAGCTGTCGCCGCCGAGCGCAAGAGCCAGATCGGCTCCGGCGACAGGAGCGAGCGCATCCGCACCTACAATTTCCCCCAGAGCCGCGTGACCGATCACCGTCTCAGTGGGGACGGGCGCAGTTTCCCCATCGACCGGATCATGAACGGCGAGCTCGATCCTTTGATCGACGCGCTGGTAACGATGGATCAGGCGGAAAAACTGGCCGCCCAGACGGAGTAATCAATGGAAACAATCATCATAAAGGAGGATCTGTCCGCCGCCGCGGAACTGCTGCGGCGGGGCGGTCTTGTTGGCGTACCTACGGAGACGGTCTACGGCCTCGCCGGAAACGGCCTGGATGAGGAGGCCGTGCGAAAAATCTATGAGGTCAAGGGCCGGCCTGAGGTGAAGCCTCTGGCCCTGATGGTGCCGGACGCGGGACAGATGGAGAACTACTGCCTTGACGTGCCTCCGGCGGCGAAGGCCCTTGCCGCAAAGTTTTGGCCCGGCCCCCTGAGCATCGTTCTGAGGGCGAGGACGGATCTGGTGCCGGAGATCGTGCGCGCAGGCGGGGAAACGGTTTCGCTCCGCTGCCCCGACCACCCCATGACTCTGGAAACCCTGCGTCTCGCGCAGATTCCTTTTGCGGCACCCTCTGCCAATCCCAGCGGGCAGCCCAGCCCCAGGACAGCGGAGGAAGTCTGCCGTTATTTCCGCGGGCAGATCGACGCCGTCATCGACGGAGGAGCCTGCGGTATCGGGCGGGAATCCACCATCCTGGATATGAGCCATACGCCCTATCGCATCCTGCGCGATGGCGCGCTTGATGCGGAGGAGATCCGCAGAGCTCTGGCGGAAAACCTCCGTGTGATCGGCATCACCGGACCCAGCGGCTGCGGTAAGACTACGGCGCTGTACCTCCTGGAGGAGCAGGGGGCGCTGGTGCTGGACTGCGACAAGGTGTACCACGATCTTCTGGAGACGGATCATGAACTTCTCCGGGAACTGGACGCCGCCTTTCCCGGTACGGTGCGGGACGGTGTTCTGGATCGCTCCGCCCTGGGGAAGATCGTTTTTTCCGATCCGGCGGCGCTCACGGCACTCAACGGCATCACACACAGCCGGGTCGCCCGGGAAGTGGAGAAACGACTGGAGGATTTCGCCATGGTGGGTGGGACGCTGGCTGCTCTTGACGCCGTCGAGCTCATTTCCAGCGGGCTTTCAGAACGCTGCAGTCTGTTTGTCGGCATCCTCGCGGAGCGGGAGACGCGCATCCGGCGCATTATGGCGCGGGACGGCATCGACCGGGAACAGGCGCTCCTGCGAGTCTCCGCCCAGAAGGACGACGCTTATTTTGCAGAGCACTGTGACCTCGTCCTGTATAACGACGGCCCGATGGATGAGTTCACAGAAAAATTTAAATATATGTTGAGGGAGTCAAACCATGGATGAACTGAGAAGCAATCTGTTCTTCGAGCCGAAAAACGGCTATGACCGGATCGAAACCGCCGAGCGTATAGACGCGGAAAAATACTGCCGCGCCTACATGGAGTTTCTGAACGATTCCCGTACGGAGAGGGAGGCAGTCGACAACGCCATTCGCCTTGCGGAAAAAAATGGATTTGCTGCATACGTTCCCGGCAAAGAACTTAAACCGGGCGCTAAGGTCTACCAGAATAACCGCGGCAAAGCGCTCATGCTTGCCGTCATCGGCAAAAAGCCCCTGAGCGAGGGCGCGGTGATCGCGGGCGCCCATGTGGATGCGCCCCGACTGGATCTGAAACAGATCCCCCTCTATGAGTCCGATGAGATGGCCTATCTCAAGACCCATTACTACGGCGGCATCAAGAAATACCAGTGGGTCACCATCCCTCTGGAGCTGCACGGCGTGGTGGCTCTCAAGAGCGGGGAGACGGTCAAGGTCGTCCTCGGCCGCGAGCCGGACGAGCCCAAATTCGTCATCACCGACCTTTTGCCCCATCTGGCCCAGGATCAGATGAAGAAAACCATGGCCGAAGGCATCACCGGCGAGGGCCTTAATATCCTGCTCGGCTCCGCCCCCTATGCCGACGAGGGGAAGGACCGGGTGAAGCTGGCCATTCTGAGCCTGCTCAACGACATGTACGGGATCTCGGAGGAGGACTTCCTCTCCGCTGAGCTGGTGGCGGTCCCGGCCTTCGATGTGTGCGAGATCGGACTTGACCGATCCCTGATCGGCGGCTACGGCCATGACGACCGGGTCTGCGCTTTCGCAGAGCTCCAGGCCATTCTCGACGTGAAGGACCCGGAGCGGACCTGCGTCTGCCTTCTCTGCGATAAGGAGGAGATCGGCTCCGAGGGCGTCTCCGGCATGCAGAGCGAGGCCTTTGACACTTTCATGGCGGATCTCTGCGAGAGCCAGGGCGTGGCTCTGCGCCGCTGCTTTGAAAAGAGCTTTTGCATCTCGGCGGACGTGACGGCAGCCTATGATCCCATCTTTCCCGAAGTGTTTGAGAAGCGCAATGCTTCCCGTGTCAACTACGGCATGGGCATCTGCAAGTTTACCGGGACCCGCGGCAAGTACGCTTCCAGTGACGCTTCCGCCGAGTTGGTCGCCTACCTGCGCAGCCTGTATGAGAAAGCGGGCGTGATCTGGCAGCTGTGCGAGCTGGGCAAGGTGGATCAGGGAGGCGGCGGTACCATCGCCAGATTCATGGCCAGACGCAATATCGACACCATCGACGCGGGCGTGCCCGTTCTGAGCATGCATGCGCCCTTTGAAGTCGTTTCGAAGCTGGACTGCTACATGACCTACAAGGGCGTGCTGGCCGCCTATGAGGATCGGTAAAGTATGAAAACAATTCTGAAGATCCTGGGCCGAATTTTGGCGGCCATCCTTGCGCTGATTGTATGCGCCCTGCTTTTGATGCTCGTGCTGCCGCTCACGGAGACCGGAGACAGGACCCCTGTGCCCGGCTCGGCGGACTGGATGGCGGAACTGCCGGATGACCGGCTTTTAAGCGAGATCCATATCCCCGGCACGCACGACTCCGGGACACAGTATGTTCAGCTGGCTTTTTTCTCCAAGTGCCAGGCTCTGAGCATCCGCGAGCAGCTGGAGGCGGGCTTCCGCTACTTGGACATCCGCCTTGGCGTGGATGAGAAGGACGGCGTTTTTCAGCTCATGCACGGATTTACCAAATGCAAGACCGGCGCCTTCTCTTCACAGTCCCTGTGGCTCGGCGATGTGCTTGCCGACTGTTACGATTTCCTTGACGCGCACCCCACGGAGACCGTGGTTTTTGCTGTCAAGCAGGAGCACGGGGATCAGATCGTCCGCGTTTTTGAGGAGACGCTGGATGCGCATGTTCAGGATCAGGAGAGCCGGTGGCTTGTGACCGACACCGTGCCAACCCTGGGCGAGGCGCGCGGGAAGCTGGTGCTGCTGCGGCGCTATGAGGATGCGGCGAATCTGGGCGAGCGCGCCGGGATCCCCTTCCTCTGGGCCAGTCAGAACGGCTCTTCCGACACAAAGCTGAACGCCGTCTGCGAGGATAACGGCAGCTACAGCCTCTGGGTGCAGGATCGCTATGAGTTCGGGGCTGAGGACAAGTGGAACGCCTTTACTGCGGGTATGGACGCCGCGCGGGACCGCGTGCCCGGCGACGTCGCCGTGCATTTTCTCAGCACCAAGGGGACGCTGGCCTACGGCCATCCCTATCATTTTGCCAAAATCCTCAACCAACGGCTCATGGAGGCAAACCTCGCGCTGGACGGTTGGGTGATCGTGGACTTTGCCTCCGCGCCGATCGCGGAGCGCATCTACAGCACAAATCTGTACTGATCGGCCGGCCGATCGAACATGTGAAAGGGAGCGCTGCCAATGCTGCAGGACCGCAGATCCGCCGTCCTTCTGCGGACGGCCTATACCGTTGCCGTCATCGGGATCTTTCTGTATTTCCTGATGTGGCAGGTGAATTTTTATCTGGCCGAGAGCATCAAGCAGGGGATCTATCTCTTTTTCCCGCCGATCCTGCTGACGGGCGTACTGTATTTTCGGAAACTGAAGGACGGAATCGAGATCAAGCTGGTTGCGGCTTATCTTCTCTGGGTCGTGATCACCCGCATCATCAACGGTGACAGGGTCCTGAGCAAGGAGTATCTCTTTGTGCTGGATCTGTCTCTGATGCTGCCCTTCATTTCCCTGGGACTCGTACTGGACCGCGCCGGCCGCCGCAGAGTACTCAACTGGCTGTCTGTAATTCTGGGCGTGTATTTCTTCGTTTTGGGTGGGCTGTGTATTTACACCTTTATTTCGAACCGAGATATTGTTAATCCGATCACCGGCGGATACCTAACGGCGGTGATGAGCAGCTCCGGAATGGACAGAATCTCTGCGTTCGATACGAATCCGAATGCACTTGCCTACTGGTTTTTCATACCGCTCATGCTTATGGTGTATCAGTTCTTTGACTGCCGCTGTAGACTTTGGCGTATTCCTGTTACAGCAGCAGGAGGGGTGTTTTTCCTCGTCATCGCTCTGACGTCCTGCAGGAGTGTGATGCTGTCTGCTTCGCTTGCTTTTGGCATCCTTGCTTGTGTTCTTGCCTGCGATTTTGGAAAAACGCGTCGAAAAACGCAAATTGTGCTGGCTGCGGCATGCTTCCTGGTAGTTACGACTCTTGTGTACATTTGTTTTGGTTTAAGCGCTTGCGGCATCCGCTCTGTTTCTGCTCCGCGTCATGGAGAAACCGTTATTTCAGATGCTTCCATGACAGAAACCATGGTTCAGCCTCGGTATTATCCTACAACTCTCACCAGCAAGCCCGTTGCAATTGATACACTTGCTTTTTCAGATGCAAGGAATACTTCTCAGAGCCTGGACCGCTTTTCAAGCGGCAGAATTGCGATTTTCCGTGCAGCTGTGAGAGCCTTGGGATTTGAACCTGCTGTTCTGCTCCGTGGCAATTCTTCCGAAAAGCTGATAGTTCTGACCAATACAGATCTTTCTACGCCGCAAACACAGTTTCATAATTTCTTCCTGCAGGCACTGATGCTTACCGGAATTCCGGGATTGACGCTGGTCTTTGCTATTTGCATCGGGCTACTGGTGAAAGCCATCAGGATTATCGTTTCACAACACTGTTCGCTTGCTGAGAAGGTCCTTACCCTTCCGTTGATCGGTTCTTTGGTTTTCGGTCAGTTTGAGGCAGGGTTCTTTAACTATACTGACGCAAGGCCACTGTTTTTCTACCTCATTTGCGGGATGGTTCTCGGCTGTTATGCCGACTGCTTTCGGATGAAACAGAGTGCGACGTTATGAGAACTGCAGTAGCTTTCGTACACTGCGGCCGACGAAGAAATGGCAAAAAGAACAGCACTATAACGAAAGCGATGAAGCGCCAACGTATCAAAGCAGGAACAAGGATATTTAGTTGCTTTTTTCAGCCACTTATGATAAAATAATTTGGATTAAGCTATTTGTGCTTCCATCAGAAGGAGAGATGTCCATTGGGCGGATTGCAGCATAACGGAAATCCCATTATGGAAAAAGAATTGAATCAGGCATACCGAAAAACGCGGATCGAGCATTGGCGTTTGATTGCTGCTTTTTTGATGATCTATGACGCCTTGATGGTCAATGTCTCTTTCTTTCTTGGCTTGTTTATTCGCTTCGATCTCCATTTCACACAGATTCCAGTGCACTATATTCAGGCATATTATCGGTTCGCACCGTTCTACACAGTGTTCTGTATTCTCGTTTTCCTCCTGGCAAGGCTGTATCGGAGCGTCTGGCGTTTCGCGAGCTACAACGAACTGTTGCGCATCTTAATGGTAAGCTTTATCACAGGGGTTTTCCAAGTCGCCGGTACGTGCTTTTTCGTGCGGCGGATGCCGATCTCTTACTATGTCGTGGGAATCATTCTTCAGTTCTTTTTCGTCACGGCGATCCGCTTCGCTTATCGCTTTGTTCTGCTCCTTGGCTCTTCAATCTCCAAAATAGGCAGTTCTCAAGCGAAACATGTGATGCTGATCGGCGCCGGTTCTGCCGGCCAGCTAATTCTTCGAGATGTTTCCAAGTCTGCGTCCGACGAAGAAAGAATCGTATGCATCATTGATGATAACCCGAATAAATGGGGGAGATACATAGATGGCGTCCCGATTGTCGGCAGCCGGGAAGATATTCTGGTAAATATTCAGAAATATAAAATTGACAAGATCTATTATGCGATTCCCTCCGCTTCCGCTGCAGACACCAGGGATATCCTTGGAATATGCAATGAAACCGGTTGTGAACTGAAAATCCTGCCCGGGATTTATCAGTTGGCTCATGAATCAATCGGCGTCAATGCTATGAAAGACGTTGCCATTGAGGATCTTCTTGGACGTGACCCGATCAAAACCGATATGGCAGAGATCTCGGAATTCCTGCAGGGTAAAGTTATTTTGGTGACAGGCGGAGGCGGCTCAATCGGCAGTGAGCTATGCCGGCAGATCGCCGCAAATCAGCCGAAACAGTTGATCGTTTTCGATATTTACGAAAACAATGCCTATGCGATCCAGATGGAACTCAGGGACAAGTATCCTAACTTGGACATGGTTACGCTCATCGGCTCCGTGAGAGACAGCTACCGTCTGGAGCAGGTTTTTTCCAAGTACAAACCCGATGTGGTATATCATGCAGCCGCGCACAAGCACGTTCCCTTGATGGAGGACAGCCCTTGCGAGTCCATCAAGAACAACGCCATCGGTACATACAAGACGGCATATGCCGCCATGCATCACGGATGTAAACGTTTCGTTCTGATCAGCACCGACAAGGCAGTGAACCCGACCAACATCATGGGCGCTTCCAAACGCCTTTGTGAGATGGTCGTCCAGTCTTTCGACCGCATGGTACAGGAGGGCAGGACGGACAGCATTCCACCTCTTTATACGCATGCTGCCGATTACTGCAACAACATGAATATCGGCCAGCCCAATGAGGAGATAAGGACGGAATTCGTTGCTGTCCGATTCGGAAATGTGCTTGGAAGCAACGGCTCTGTTGTGCCGCTTTTCAAACGGCAGATCGAAAAGGGCGGCCCTGTCACTGTCACGCATCCCGACGTTATCCGGTATTTCATGACTGTTCAGGAAGCGGTCGGCCTCGTCCTTCAGGCAGGGACTTACGCCCATGGCGGCGAGATCTTTGTGCTCGATATGGGGAGTCCTGTCAAGATCGATACCTTGGCCAGAAACCTCATCAAGCTCTCCGGCTACCGACCTGATATCGATATCAAGATTGAATACACGGGTCTGCGTCCGGGTGAGAAGCTGTATGAGGAAAAACTCATGGATGAGGAAGGATTAAAGAAGACAAGGAACAAACTTATCCATATCGGCAGTCCCATCCCGTTCGACGAGAATCGCTTTCTTCTCCGAATGAAGGAGCTTATGAAAACTGCGTATGCCAATGATGAGGATCGGATCCGTTCCGCCGTGGCGGAGATGGTGTCTACCTATCATCCTGCGGGTGTACACGGCAACGAACAGAAAGACAAAACATATGAGAAGCTCGCTGGTGAGCTCTCGGAATCCAATGCTGATGCAGTGGCTCTATGACAGCCTTTTCCCAGCAACGTCGATTACCCTGCATTTACTGATTAAACGAGGATATAACTATGGCTTTTGTTAACAGAACAGGTCTTTGCGCATTTGAAAAACGGGTCTATCTCAGCAGCCCCACCATGCACGGTGATGAGGCCAGGTACATGATGGAAGCCTATGATACCAACTGGATGAGTACCGTAGGTAAAAACATTGATTCCATTGAGAACCAGGTCGCTGAAATGCTTGGCGTGAAGTATGCGGTTGCATTGGGCACGGGAACTTCATCCCTCCATCTGGCAACAAAGCTGGCCGGTGAGCATCTGTACGGGATCCCTTCAGCTAACGAGGGAGCTTTATGCAACAGACTTGTATTTGCAGATGATATGACTTTCGCTGCGTCAATTAACCCGATCGGTTATGAAGGAGGCAGGGCTGTCTTTATCGATACTGAATACGATACTTGGAACATGGATCCTGCTGCGCTTGAAAAGGCTTTTTCCTTATATCCTGAAGTGAAACTGGTTACGCTTGCACATCTTTATGGAACGCCGGGAAAAGTGGAAGAGATCAGAAATATTTGCTCCCGTCACGGTGCGCTTCTGATTGAGGATGCTGCGGAGAGCTTAGGCGCGGAGTATCTTCTTTGCGGTCAATGGAAACAGACCGGATCACTGGGCGATTTTGGCTGCATTTCCTTTAATGGAAACAAAATCATTACCGGTTCCAGCGGAGGTATGTTCCTGACTGATTCGCGAGATGATGCAGATAAAGTTCGTAAATGGAGTACGCAGTCCCGCGAAGCGGCTCCTTGGTATGAACACGAAGAAATCGGATACAATTACCGAATGAGCAATGTGATTGCCGGCGTGGTCCGTGGTCAGCTTCCCTATTTACAGCAGCACCTGGAACAGAAGAAGGCGATCTATGAACGCTATCGTGACGGTTTGAAGGACCTGCCTGTCAAAATGAATCCTTTTGACGCGGAGCGGTCAAAGCCGAATTACTGGCTGAGCTGCATCATCATTGATGAAAGTGCCATGTGCAGACAAGTCCGAGATGGTCGGAATGCTCTCTACATCTCTGAACACGGAAAATCATGCCCTACTGAGATTCTGGAGACGATTGCTTCTTTCAATGCGGAGGGGCGGCCGATCTGGAAACCGATGCATGCACAGCCTATATATATGAACCATCCTTTTGTTACTGCAGAGGGAAATGGTCGAGCCAGAAGCAATGCCTACATCGATGAAGGAAAGATCGCGGACGTTGGTATGGATATCTTCAGACGCGGATTGTGTTTGCCTAGTGACAATAAGATGACTCCTGAAATACAAGAGAGAATCATTGAGATCATTCGCCGCTGTTTTGATTGAGACTTTTCGGGGCCTTAACAGAGGTGCTTCAAAACGCTTGAAAGTGAAAGCAGTATGAAAGACAGAAAAGGCTTTTATTCTGATTACGTAAAAAGACCGCTGGACTTCGTCCTCTCTTCCGCAGCCCTGGTATTGCTAAGTCCGGTCATGGGAATAACGGCGATTCTTGTAGCTAAAAAACTGGGCAGACCCGTTCTCTTCACGCAGGAGAGACCGGGAAAGGACGGCAAGATTTTCCGACTCTTCAAATTCCGGTCCATGACGGATGCCCGCGATGAAAATGGCGAGCTTTTACCGGATGAAGAGCGGCTTACGGCTTTTGGGAAGAAGCTCCGGGAATCCTCATTGGATGAGCTTCCGGAACTGTTGAATATCATGAGAGGGGATATGGCAATCGTCGGTCCCCGACCGCTCCTGGTGAAATATCTTCCTCTTTACAGTGAAGAGCAACGGCATAGACATGATGTTCGTCCGGGCTTAACTGGGCTTGCTCAGATTAACGGTCGGAATGCGATTTCCTGGACACAGAAGTTCATTTACGACGTGGAGTATGTGAATCATATCAGTTTCCTTGGCGATGTGAAAATTATCCTTGCGACGGTCAAAGCTGTGCTGAAGCGCGAGGGTATCAACTCTGGCACCAGTGAAACTGTGGAAGATTTTGACGGAACAAATTGAGGTTTTTGCATGGCAGAGACAGATTTGAAGAGAGAGACTCCGTATTTTGAGATTGATAAAACCATGCTTGAGCGGGGCTTGAATCTTATGAAAGCCGCGCTGGAAAAGAACTGGAATCACTATTTGATCGGATATTCCTATAAAACCAATGCATTGCCGTGGGTGATCTCTTTCTTTCGTGACAAGGGCTGCTGTGCGGAAGTTGTATCGGAATCAGAATACAGACTGGGACAGTTGATCGGTGTTGAAAAGTCCGGGTTTATATATAATGGCCCGATTAAGACAAAGGCAAGTTTTCAGCAAGCGCTCATTGACGGATGCATTGTCAATATCGATTCGCAGCAGGAGATAGAATGGCTGAAAGAACTCCGGGATTACAAAGGAAGAATCGGCCTTCGTGTGAATTATGATATTGAACGGGACTGCCCGGGGCAGTCCCAGTGCGGCTCTGAAGGCGGCCGTTTCGGTTTCTGCTATGAAAACGGGGAACTAGAAAAAGCACTGTGTGCAGTGCAGGAGTCCGGTCACAGGATAGACGGTTTACATCTCCACGTCAGTTCCAAAACGCGCAGCGTGGACATCTATCGTTCAATTTGCCGCGTTTCCTGTGAAATAGCCCGGCGTTTCAATCTGGAACTCTCATTTATCGACATAGGCGGAGGCTTTTTCGGCGGCCTGCCGGGCAAACCTTCTTTTGACGAGTACTTCAAAGCTTGTGCAGAGATTCTGGGCGGCACGTTTACTCCGGAAAAAACGGCGCTTATCGTGGAGCCGGGTATGGCGTTGATCGGGCCGCCGATCCGATATGTTTCCTCTGTCATTGATATTAAGGACACACAGTACGGAAGGTTTGTCGTCACGGATGGAAGCAGAACCGGTATTGACCCGTTAATGAAAAAGCGCTCCTATTATTGGAACAGAATTGGCGTTTCGGATCGAAGGATAATGGATAAACAAGTGATTTGCGGCTATACATGCATGGAAGCTGACCGCTTGTTTACAGCAGTCGATACAGAAGAATTCCTGATCGGCGACAAAATCGTATACGATAAAGTCGGGGCATATACCATGTGCCTCTCACCATTGTTTATTCAGTATTTTCCCGCTGTATATGTGAAAGACGGCAATGAGATAACGCTGGTGCGTCATCCATGGACTGCGGAGATGTATATTCAGGGGAGCGTAGAATAGTTATGCTAAATATGTTGATGCTGAGTGTGGGAACAAGAAACAAAATCATTCAGTATTTTAAGCAGACAATCCGGGATGATGGCTGTGTTGTTGCAACCGATATGTCGGAGCTTGCACCAGCTGTTTATGAAGCGGACAGGCACTATCTTGTCCCTCCCTGGCGCACTGAGGGATATTTGGATATTTTGCTTGATATTTGCAGAGCCGAGAAAATCAACGCTGTAATGTCGCTGATCGATCCGGAACTCGGCTTTCTGGCTGAGCATGAGGAAGAGTTCCGAAAGATCGGCGTCTCAGTGATCGGTTCCCCGGCTGAACTCTGTGATCTTGCGCTTGATAAGATGAAAATGTATGAGTGGCTTCACACTCACGGATATCATTGCGCCAGGAGCTACTCCTCTCTGGAAGCGTTTTTCGACGATTATCAGAAGGGGCTTGTTTCCTTTCCCGTGTTTGTAAAACCCATCAAGGGCAGCGCCTCCATTTCAATCAGAAAAGTACCTGACGCTGAGACTCTCTCGCTTCTGTTCCGTTCCCATAATGGGCTTATGATACAGGAGATGATGACAGGCCAGGAGATTGGAGTGGACTGTTACATCGATATGATCAGTGGAGAGCCTGTTTCCATTTTTGCCAAGAAAAAGATTCTGATGCGTGCCGGAGAGACGGACAAGGCTGTGAGCTTTAAGGATGACCGGCTGTTTGCCCTTATAGAGAGGTTTACGCTCGAATGCGGGTGGCGCGGGCAAATCGATATCGACCTTTTTGACAATAATGGCGAGTATTATATTTCCGAGGTCAATCCGCGTTTTGGAGGAGGATATCCGCATGCATTTGAATGCGGATGCAATCATATGCAGTTGATCAAAAACAACGTCGAAGGAAAAATTAACAGGAAAAACATAGGTGCATACAAAGAAGGCATCTACATGATGAAGTATGTTGAGGTGCTTGTGAAGTGAGCCTGCAGCAGCCAAGGTACAGAAATCGGGAGATTCGCACTTGAAGAAAAAAGTTTGGATTCTTAACCACTATGCCTGTGACACTTTCTTTGACCATGGCGGCAGGCATTATGCGCTAGGAAAATATCTCAGAAGAGCCGGATATGAGCCGGTCATCTTCTGCAGCAATACTGTTCATGGGAAGAACACCCTATATTTTGATACTGACGAACTGCTGCATGAGCACATGGCCGAGGATATTGATGTCCCTTATGTTTTCGTGAGAGCGCGTCCCTACCGGGGAAACGGAAAGCAGCGCCTTCTGAATATGTGGGATTTCTACTGTAATTGCAGACAAGCAGCCAGAATCTACGCTGAAAAGAATGGAAAGCCGGACGTGATCTACGCGTCTTCCGTTCATCCGCTGACTTTGCTTGCAGGCATCCAGCTTGCCCGACGCTACGGAGTTAAGTGCATCTGTGAAGTCAGAGATTTGTGGCCCGAGAGCCTTGTTGCCTATGGGATCGCGGGCAAAGCCCACCCTGCAGTCATTTTGCTCCGCTGCCTTGAAAAATGGGTATATAAGCATTCAGATGCGGTCGTTTTTACGATGGAGGGTGCTTATGACTATATTCGTGATCAGGGATGGGAACATGATGTCCCATGCAGTAAAGTGTTCTTTATCAATAACGGGGTAGATCTGGAGGTTTTTGACCGGAACCGGAATTCCTATACCGTTGATGATGCAGACTTGGCAAATCCTGAGATCCGCAGCGTTGTTTATACCGGCTCCATTCGCAAAGTGAACGGACTGGGATCACTTCTTGACGTTGCCAAATGCGTAAAAGATCCGAGCATAAGATTCCTGATCTGGGGCGATGGCGACGAACTTGAAATGCTGAAGCAGCGGCTTAAGGACGAAAAGATCGAAAACGTTGTTTTCAAAGGCAGAGTGGAAAAGCAGTTTATCCCGTTCATTACATCTTGCGCTGCGCTGAACTATGCGCACAACACGCCATCTTCACTATTTAAATACGGGATCAGCTTTAATAAACTATTTGATTATATGGCAGCCGGAAAACCTGTTTTCTGTGATTTCCAGTATCCGCATAATCCAGTGATTGAAAGCGGATCCGGCATTGATACTGACGGACATGATTATGCGAGTACCGCTTCTGCAATTGAGTCGATCGTTCATCTCGAACCATCTGAGTATGAAAGATACAGTGTCAACGCAAGGAAAGCGGCGCAAGCTTATGATTATTCCGTGTTGACGGAAAAGTTTATCCGGCTGTTCGAAACCTTATAAACAAGACATGTTTGTCAGTGAACGAATAATTGTGCACTGAGGGGGCGGAGGAAAGAAAATGCATAGAAAGATCAGAATTGGCGTCGCCGGAGCAGGCAAGATGGGCGTCAATCACATTCGCATTGTCAGTGAACTTAACAGCCAGTTTGAATTCGAAGGGATTTTTGATCCTGACCCAGCGACTAAGAAAATAGCCGATACGTACGGAATCAGTTACTTCTCTTCCTATGAAGAGATGCTGGATAGTGTAGAAGCTGTTATTATAGCCAGCCCCAGTTCTCTTCACTATAAAATGGCATTGCAGGCGGCAGAAAAAGGTGTGCACGCGCTGGTAGAGAAACCGATGGCTGAAAGCGTGGAAGAGGTTGACGCGATCCAGCAGGCTTTCCGGCAGAGAAACCTGGTCTTAGCTGTCAGCTGCGTTGAGCGATTCAGCCCTGTAATTCGCGTCCTTTCCGAACTCGTGAAGGAGGAAGAGATTCTCGCAGTCGAGGTTCATCGCTGCAGTCCGTACGATCCTCGTATTTTTGATGTGGATGTAGTTTCTGATCTCATGATTCATGATGTTGATATCGTCTGTAATGCGATCATGGATGAGGAACCCCTTGAGATTGAAGCCTATGGAATGAATGTTTTTTCTGATTCTTTTGCGGACTATGCACATGCTGTCATGGGATTCTCTCACGGGGTGAGAGCATTCATTACATCCAGCCGGGCAACACAGGATAAGATTCGTATGCTTTGCATCCATGCCAAAGAGGCGTATATTGAGGCGGATATGCTGAACAAAACCATTACGGTTAAGCGCGGCATCAGGTATGTACAGGATGCGCCGCACATCAGTTACAAGCAGTATAATCTTACAGAGCAGATTGTTGTCCCAAATAAGGAACCTTTGAAAGAGGACATTTATAACTTCGGTCTTGCTGTCGCCGGCAAGCCGGCATTTCTTGTTGAGGGGGAACAAATCCTCAGGGATATGAGAACCCTGGACCGTGTACACACGAGTATTTACGAAAAGTGGTAAAACATACCGCTCGCATTTAATTCAGTTGGAGAAAAGCTATGGAAAAAGACTATTATGTTCACCCAAGCAGTTATATTGATGAAGATGTAGAAATCGGAGAAGGAACCAAAATCTGGTATTTTTCTCACGTTCAGAGTGGAGCGAGGATCGGCAGATACTGCAACCTCGGGCAGAATGTCAATGTCGCCAACCGCGTAAGAATCGGCGATCATGTAAAGATTCAGAACAATGTTTCTGTTTATGAAGGCGTGGAATTGGAGGATTATGTTTTCTGTGGACCCTCCTGCGTTTTCACAAACGATCTTACGCCAAAATGCCTCAACCCTAAAGGACCGGCGGGGTATCTGAAGACGCTGGTGAAATATGGCGCGAGCATTGGCGCGAATGCGACTATAGTCTGCGGGCATACGATTGGAAAGCATGCCATGATTGCGGCCGGCGCTGTCGTAACCAAAAATGTGAAGGATCACGCGCTTATGGCCGGCGTCCCCGCGAAGAGAATTGCGTGGGTCTGCCAGTGCGGAGGAATCATGAGGGGAGAACTGAATTGCCCGGAATGCGGCAGACGGTATGTCGAGACAGAAGCCGGCTTGGCCGAAAAAGACTAAAGACAGGAGAGAAACCAATTATGCAGTTTATTGATCTTGACAAGCAATACAATCTGATTAGGGAGGATCTGAACCAGCGCTTTCAGGCCATTTTGGAGAGCAAACAGTTTATTATGGGGCCGGCGGTTACAGAAATGGAGGAGCGCCTGGCAGAATACTGCGGCAGAAAATATTGCCTTTCCTGTGCCAGCGGTACAGATGCTCTGGCCATTCCGCTGATGGCATACGAACTAAAAAAAGAGGATGCGGTATTCGTTCCATCCTTTACTTTTTTTGCTTCTGCTGAAAGTGTAGTGCTCGCTGGCGGCACTCCTGTTTTCGTCGATGTGGACGAGACCTATAATATTGACACCGACAGCCTTTCTACCGCGATTGAGCGCGTCATCGCGGAGGGAAAGCTGAATCCGAGAGGTATCATACCGGTCGACCTTTTTGGCCGCAGCGCAAACTATCGGAAAGTGCTTCCCATTGCCGAAAAATATGGGCTGTTTGTTCTTGAGGATGCGGCACAAGGTTTTGGCGGAAGCCTGGATGGGAAGAAGAATGGCGCTTTCGGCCAGGTGTCTGCAACCTCTTTCTTCCCTGCAAAGCCTCTCGGCTGCTACGGAGACGGCGGTGCTATTTTCACGGACGACGAGGATCTGTTCGAGCTTATGAAATCCATCCGTGTACATGGACATGGCAGTGATAAATATGATAATGTCCGGATCGGACTGAACGGGCGTATGGATACTATGCAGGCTGCGGTTATCCTTTCCAAACTGCCCCTGTTTGAACGAGAGCTCCAATTGCGCCAGGAAGTAGCAGACGCCTATTCGGAACAGCTTAAGGGCTTCTTTGATTTGCCGGTTTCTGAGGATGGATTTTTCTCATCCTGGGCGCAGTATACGATCCGTGCAAAGGATGAGGCGCATAGAAGCCGCATTATGGAAAGCATGAAAGAGAAGGGGATTCCTCTCATGATCTATTATCCCATCCCTCTTCATATGCAGACTGCGTTCCAGTATCTTGGATATAAGGCGAAGGACCTTCCGTTCTGTGCAGCGGTCTCCAGGCAGGTGTTCAGTGTTCCAATGTATCCTTACCTGGATAAACAGGAGATTGTTCATATCTGCGACTGCCTGAAGCAGGCTGCGGAATGATGCCCATTTTGAGAACCTGCGTAAAGCATATTTGACCATTCACTTTCTTGTTAGGCGGCACATATGGCAGACAGTATCAACCGCACAACCAATCTTGAAGCGTTTTTTAAAGGAAGCACAATTCTGATCATCAGCAATATCTGCTTAAAAGCGATCAATTTTTTTCTGCTTCCTTTATACACCTCATATTTGACGCCGAGTATGCTTGGCGTATCAGATTCAGTCACCACATTTATCGGGTTCCTGCTTCCGCTGCTTACAATGGGGCTGGATTCTGCATACAGTGCTTTTTATTTTGAGAAAGAAGACCCTCAGCGCGGAAACAAAGTCTTCAGTACGCTTGGTATTGTTTTCCTTTTCATAGGACTCGTTCCTCTTTTGGCTTTCCCCGCAGCTTCGCCGCTCTCGCGCCTTGTTTTCCACTCGCAGGAGTACGAACTGATCGTAAAGCTTGCTCTGGTTTCGGTCAGCTTTAACTTATGGTATTTGCCCTTCTCTCTTGAGCTTCGCCTTCAGAACCGGATGGCAGCATTCGGATTTGTGAATGTTGTATCCTCATTGCTCATGATCCTTTTGAACGTGCTGTTCGTCACGTTTATGCATCTGGGAGAGATGTCGCTCGTGCTGAGCACTATGCTGGTGCATGCAGCTCAAACTTTGCTCTATGCTGCGTTTGTGAGGAAATTGCCGAAGCTGCAGGAAGCAGATCAAAGCCTTTTTCGCAGCATGATGCGCTTCTCCTTTCCGCTGATTCCTATGACACTGATGAACTGGGTTCTAACTCTGTCCGATAGATCGGTAATCCTATATTTCTTGGGTAACAGCTATGTTGGACTTTATGGAATTGGAACCCGGTTTACCACGATGGCAAATGTAGTGATTTCTGCCGTGTCTACGGCATATACGACTTTTGCGTTCAGCAATGTTGAGAATCACGACGCAAAAAAGCAATATTTCTATGTGTTCAATGTGATGTCGTTGATGCTGCTGTTTGTTGCGTTTTCCGTCTCTATGTTCAGCAAAGAAATCATTACGGTCATGACACACAAGGACACATACCTGGAATCATATCGGGCGCTTCGCGACCTGATGTTTGCCCAAAGCCTTTACGGAATGTCGACTCTCGTCGGCTACGGCATATATTTTCGTAAAAAAACGCAGTATTCCCTCGCAGCAGTATCAGCTGCCGCTGTTGTTAATCTAATTCTGAATATTTTGCTTATTCCAAAATACGGTTATTCGGTGGCTGCTTCCACTACGCTGATAGGCTACCTTGTTCAGCTGGTCATTACCTATTGGGCTTCCGAAAAGCTGTATCCATGTGACTATGGCATGAAGACGATCGCGCCGCTTACCGTGACGCTGTGGCTGTTAAGCGTCATCCTTCAGGAGTGTACGCTTCTGCTGCGTTGCGGTGTTTGGCTGGCCTGTGTTATGGCTGCAATCGTCCTTTTCCGCAAGATCCTTTGGTTTATGTTTCGATTTGTTGCTTCTGTGATTGCTCGCAAGCGTTAATGGAGTAGCCAATAAATGAAAGACAAGAAGATCCTATATATCACATTTACCAATCTTAATGCAACAGCTTCAACCGGGTCTGAGCTTCGCCCGCAGAAAATGTTGACTGCTTTTCAGGAGAATTCTTCGGATGTTCGGTATCTTACAGGTGTCCAGAACGATTACAGAGCTCGCAAGAAGGCATATAAGACCGCAATCACATGGCTGAAGGATTGGAAGCCGGATCTTTGTTACATCGAGCCGCCTTCAGGGCCGCTGTTTTTTCCTTGTGACAGGCGTTTGATTCGAAAACTGTATGCGCTTCATGTGCCGATCGGGCTGTTCTACCGCGATGCTTATTGGCGTTTTTCAAAGCTGATCGAAGACCCCGGCGATCATAAAAGCCTCCTTGCTGCCTTGAAAAACAGACTGATATATTTTATGCAGAAGAGAGACTTGCGCCTGTATTATAAATGCTGCAAGCAGATCTATTTCCCCACGGCTCTCATGTCAAGCTATTTTGACTGTGCGCAGGCAGACGCTCTGCCTCCCGGGTGCACTTGCGGCATCAATGTGCCAGCGCCACACAACAGTGTGCCGGAGGCGATCTATGTCGGCGGGGCCACGGAACGTTACGGAATGCCATTGCTGCTCTCTGCCGGGCAGATTGTCAATCAGGAAGGTCTGAAACTGATCATACATGCTGTCTGCCAGGAACAAGCTTGGAAAACGTTTCTGGAGACACATCCCCAGTATGATTGTCCCATTCCCTGGCTTGAAGTACACCATCTCAATGCAGGGGAACGTCTGGACCGCCTTTACGGTGAATGCGATTTCGCAGTAATCCCGCTTGTGAAAAACACATACCATGATTTTGCGTTTCCGGTGAAACTTGCTGAGTACTTGTCCCATCTGCTTCCAGTCGTTTCGACTGACTGTACAGAAACCAGGGCGTTTATCGAACAATATGAGATTGGTCTGGTAGCGGAAGCATCACCGTTGCCTTTCGCAGCAGCGCTATCTCAGATGGCAGAGAATGAGCAGCTGCGTGCTGATATTCGGTTGCGAAGCATCAGCGCAAGAGAAAACAATCTTTGGGTCAAGAGAGCAAGCAAAGTGATCCGGGACTTGACAGGGGACGATTGCACTGATTAATTCAAAGGGGATAAAGAGCTTTTATATCAGAGTGCTGACGTATCTCGTTCTGTTTGGAGATCTGATCAGCGTTCCCCGTATTCGCCTGTTTGGAATGGCAATCACCGCGTTCCGGGTCGGTATTCTCCTGGCGTTTCTGATCAGTATCGCCGGAAGTGTGCGAAATCAAAAACTGGTTATCAGCAGAAGACCGGCATTTCTCCTGCTAACTCTTGTTTTCTGGATTATCTGGGGAGCATTCAGTATTGTGCTGAGCACATATTGCGATTTGAAGACCGGAATAAAAGCACTCGTCTCCTTGCTGTATGCCTTCATGCTGGTCTGCTGCTATCTTCATAGCGAAGATGAAGTTACAATCACTCATGTACTCATTGCAATCCGCAACGCCGTCGTTTTCTTGTGCCTTATGGGTGCCTTTGAGATCGTAAGCGGTTTTCATCTCAGCATCTCCCGACTTGTCGGTACGGCAGACGTTAACAATGCAGCCATTAAGCTTGTCAAAACGAATGTGCATCTTGCCTCAGGTACATTTTATAATGA
This sequence comes from Oscillospiraceae bacterium, assembly GCA_902774015.1. Taxonomy (GTDB): domain Bacteria; phylum Bacillota; class Clostridia; order Oscillospirales; family Oscillospiraceae; genus Limivicinus. The sequence continues at coordinate 62,964 of CACYHB010000001.1, forward strand.
GAATGATTATTCTGCATTCCTTGCAATATTCCTTCCCACTGTATTCTGGTTTCGAAAAGAGAAGAGAGCTTATCACAAATTGCTCTCTGCCGGCATCGTTGGCGGTGCTCTTTTGATCATGATGCTCAATGATGCCAACATTGCTGCTGCTTGTGCGTTGGTTGGCTGTGGATATTATCTAGCGAAGAATACAAAACTGACGCCGCCTGTTTTCCTTCTGCTACTCTTTTTTTCCGGAGTGATCTTAATTGGGCTGGCGATGGTTTTCCAGCGTATGCGTATGGTTCTGGCTGCGCAGATAGACAATTCGCGCTACGGCTATGGTTCGCTGAACGCAAGAATCAGCATATATCGAGACAGCCTTATGGCCGTCTGGCGAACACACGGGCTGGGGATTGGCGCTGGAGCTTTTTCTAAATATATTATGTCGACGCACCCTGACAGTGCGGTTGTCAACCCGCACTGCTGGTGGCTTGAGATCCTGAGCTGTTTTGGGATTCCTGTTTTTGTCATGTACTGCATTAATTTCTTCGGAATGCTTTCTTCTATGCTGCAGAAGAGAAAAGTTTGCCCACCTCAGACTCTGGATATCGTGGTTGCCTGTTTTCTGGCTTTTATTATAGGCTGCATGGTTTCAAGCAGTTTCCTTGGGAACGCTTATCAATGGCTCCTGTTTGTGATGGGCTTTTCTTTTACGGGAAAGGCTGCTTCGTCGAGGCACCAAACCGTGACGCCCTTGTAAAAAAAAAAAAAATTACGGCTTTGCTGAAGTCTGTTGTCTGGCTCTGACGCAGCAGCAACAGTGGAAAAGAGGAACTGTATGAACAAAAAAATCTGTGTGATCGGCGGCGGACGCTGGGGAGAGAACCACATCCGTACGCTGCATGAGATGGGAAATCTCGGCGCAGTGGTGGATATGAACGCCGCCCGCCTGGAAGAACTCAGAGAAAAATACGGGATGGCGGTCTATACCGATCTGGATGAGGCGATCGCGCACGGCTACGACGGCTACGTGGTTTCCACATCGGCAGAGACCCACTATGCGATCGGCAAGAAGCTGCTCGGCCTTGGACTACCTACGCTCATTGAGAAACCAATGACCATGCGGATCGAAGAGTCTGAGGAACTGGTCCGGATCGCCGAGCGGACCGGCGCCAACTTCATGGTCGCACACATTCTGCTGTTCCATCCAGCCATCAACAAGATCAAGGAACTCATTGACAGCGGCGCCGTGGGCGACGTGTATTACATGTACTCGACCCGCATCAAATTCGGCGTGGTACGGACAGAAGAAAATGTGTTTGAATCTTTTGCTCCGCACGACTTAGCCACTCTCAATTATTTCGCCGGTGTTCCGGCAGAAAAAATGGTTCTTCACCGGGGATTTTTCCTCCAGAAGGATATCTGCGACTATGTTCTGGCCTACCTGGAGTATCCTGACAATGTGAAAGCACACATTCAGGTCTCCTGGCTGCACCCGTTCAAGGAACAACGCGTCGTTGTCGTCGGGAGCAAGGGCATGATATGGTTTGATGACGCAGGGGATAAGCAGGTCCGCTTCAGTGAAAAAACTGTTGATTTCAGCAATGTTCGCAGTGCCGGCGATTTGCCGAGGATGATTGACGCCGAGGCAGAGATCATTCCTGTTGACTATACGGATATGCCGTTAACAAGAGAACTGAAATACTTTGTGGAACACACCGACAAACGGCCGAAATACTCAACCGGCGCAGATGGCCTGGCATTGGTCAAAGCTTTGGCTGAATCGAGGGGATGAAAGATGCAGTTTAGAGATTTGCACGCACAGTATGAGGCACTGAAGCCGGAGATAGATGCCGGCATTCAGAGCGTGATTGAAAGCAGCGGCTTTATTCTGGGGAAGCCCGTACAGGAACTGGAGGAGCAGCTTGCTGCCTATGTAGGGCGCCGGTACTGCGTTGGCGTAGCCAACGGAACGGAGGCACTGCAGCTGGCGCTGATGGCTTACGACATTGGCCCGGGAGACGCTGTCTTCACATCGGATTTTACTTATTTCGCTTCCGCAGGATGTGCTTCCATTATCGGTGCGACACCGGTATTGGTAGATATTGATCTGGATACCTTCAATATGAGCTCTGCGGCTCTGGAAAAACAGATTCGGCGTGTATTGGACGAGGGAAAACTGAATCCCAAATTTATCATTCCGGTGGATCTGTTCGGTCTTCCGGCCAATTATCCTGAGATTGAGCAGATAGCTGAAAAATTCGGTCTGAAGATCCTGGAGGACGCAGCACAGGGCTTTGGCGGTCAGATCAACGGCAGGCTTGCCTGCTCCTTCGGAGAGATCTCCGCCACGTCCTTCTTCCCGGCCAAGCCCCTCGGCTGCTACGGTGACGGGGGAGCGATCTTTACCGACGACGAGACTGTTGACGCAAGGCTTCGCTCCCTGCGCGCCTCCGGCAAATCGCCTCTGGACAAGTATGACAACCGCGAGGTCGGTATGAACTCCCGCCTGGATACGCTGCAGGCCGCGATCCTGCTGCCGAAGTTCCGGGCCTTCAAGGAATACGAGGTCGACGCGGTCAACCGTGTTGCAGAACGCTATACCGAGGCGCTGAAGGATCTGGTCGTGACGCCGACTGTACCTGAGGGCTATCTCTCCAGTTGGGCGCAGTACACGATCCTTCTTCAGAATCGCGAGCAGCGCGATGCCGTACAGGCGAAGTTGAAGGAGAAGGGGATCCCTTCCATGGTATATTACCCCCGCGGCCTGCACCGGCAGGCGGCATACGCATGGATGGAATTGAGCGATGAGGATTATCCAAATACTCTTCAGGCCACTGACCGGGTACTGAGCCTGCCGATGCATCCATATATGGAAGAGAGCGAACAGAGGTATATTATCAATTCTTTACTGGAGGCAGTGAAATGAAAGAAATTTGCTATTCGAATCTGTATACGCGGCTGATTCGAGGCGAAGAAAAGCTTGCCCTTGTAGGCCTCGGTTATGTCGGCATGCCGATCGCTGTTGAGTTTGCCAAGCATGTAAAAGTTATCGGCTTCAACCACAACGAACGCCGCATTCAACAGTATAAGAGCGGGATCGATCCGACAAATGAAGTTGGAAACGAAGTAATCAGCAAAACTACGGTTGATTTTACGTCTGATGAAAAACGGCTGAGCGAGGCCAAATTCATCATCGTTGCGGTTCCGACGCCCGTTAAGGACGACAACAACCCGGATCTCGGACCGGTGGAGAATGCCTCCAGAATTGTCGGACGCAATATGATGCCCGGCACCATCGTTGTCTATGAATCCACTGTGTATCCGGGAGTGACGGAGGATATCTGTATCCCTATTCTGGAGCAGGAGTCCGGCCTCCGCTGTGGCGAGGATTTCAAGGTGGGTTATTCTCCTGAGCGCATCAATCCTGGTGATCGTGTGCACACCCTGACCAATATCCGCAAGATCGTCTCCGGCATGGATAAGGAATCGGCCGAGGAGATCAAGAAGATTTACGACATCGTCATTAAGGCTGGCACCTTCCCCGTCTCAAATATTAAGACGGCAGAGGCTGTCAAAGTGGTGGAGAACAGCCAGCGTGATATCAACATTGCTTTTATGAACGAGATCGCCATGATCTGCGATCGTATGGGTATTGATACCGACGAGGTTCTGGCGGGCATGAACACCAAATGGAACGCACTCGGTTTCAAGCCCGGTTTGGTGGGCGGCCACTGCATCGGCGTTGACCCGTACTATCTCACCAATGTGGCCGAGAAGCTCGGCTATCACAGCCAGATCATCCTTAACGGCCGGAAAGTCAACGACAGCATGGGCGCTTTTGTCGCCGACGCCGCCATCAAGCAGATGATCGAAGCCGGCATGGCGCCGAAGAATGCCAAAGTTGTGATTTTCGGCATCACTTTCAAGGAAAACTGCCCGGACACCAGAAACAGTAAGGTGAACGATATCATCAAGCGTCTGGAGGAGTACGAGATACATCCCCAGGTGACCGATCCCTGGGCAGATCCTGAGATCGCTAAACATGAGTACGGCGTGGATCTGATTCCCTTTGAAGAAGTGAAAGATGCTGATTGTGTGATTGTGGCTGTCGGACATAAGGAGTTCCGTTCCCTTTCCATGAGCCAGATAAAAGCGTTTTTCCGCGAGGATCTCGCCGATCAGGACAAAGTTCTGCTGGACGTCAAGAGCCTTTACCGGATGGATGAATTGAAAGCTTCCGGCATGCGATTCTGGAGACTATGAGACGGCACTCGAAGAAACGAAGTAGAGAGTGAGGGAACCATGCAGGATAGCTTGAAAATCATGCACGGTCTTTCTGAGGTCGCGGGTCAGAATTATCTTTCTGTCCGCGGCCTGCGGGAGATAGGGGAGGATGCCGAGACGGCTGTCTGGGATAAACACGCGTTCGGATATCCCTATGACATATGCCTCGGTATCGATAAACATAAAAAGTACTTGCTGCCTATATATGCGATAAAGCTTGCGGCGTTTTTTGTCACCGCGCTATTCCGATTTAATACTTTTCATTTCCACTATGGGCGCAGCATTCTAAACAACCATGAGCTATGGTTGTATGATTTGATCGGAAAGCAATATTTCTATGAATTCCACGGCAGCGACCTCCGCGATTATGAGAGATTCTGCCGGAACAGTGCGATGCCTTTTACCGCGGATCTTGCAATGCATCCGAAGCTAAAAAAGCGAAACGAAATCATATGCAAAAAGGCGAAACAGATTATCCTTCATGATGATGAGTTGATTCCTTACCTGCCTGCCATCCATTCGCCGATTCAGGTTATTCCTCTCCGCGTTGATCTTTCGCTTTTTCATCCGCAGTATCCGTCGGATGTCGATACCGGCACTGTGAGGATCGTTCATGCGCCCAGTAAACGCAGCAGCAAGGGGACTGATTTTGTAATCGGTGCCATCAATCGTCTCAAGGAGCGGTATCCAGAGGTAGAACTGATCCTTGTTGAGGGAAAGACACAGGAAGAGGCCAAAGCCATTTATGCGACGGCTGACATTGTTGTGGATCAACTGCTTATCGGTACCTACGGCGTTTTTTCCGTAGAAAGTATGGCGCTTGGGAAACCTGTCGTAACGTATATTACAGATGCGATGAAGGAACGTCTGCCGGAAGAATTGCCGATTGTTTCTGCTAGCGTAGATACGGTCGAATCAGCATTGGAGAGCCTGATTTGCAATGCTCGTTTGAGACATGATCTCGGCGTAAAAGGCCGGAGATATGCGGAAACATACCATGATTACAAAAAAGTGGCAACTGTTCTGAGAAAGATTTACAATGGCGAATGCAAGCCGGCGACTGGACGAGAGGCTTTTGAGCGGGTCAAGAATGTTCCGCTCGAATAACTGCGCGGAAAAGGAGACGATTCCAAAGTGAGGAACGCAAAAGCACGGTTGATACCGATCGATTTGCTGAAAATATTGTTTGCTGCATTGATTTTCATGCGGCATGTCAGCACCATGGGAGGTGTAGACTGGCATTCGCTCAATAGTTTCGCGCTAGGCTCCACCACACCGGTTATGACCGGCTTTTTTATGTTGTCCGGGTTTGCCCTGTTTTTTCAGCATGGTGACAGCTCAATTTTTCGTGAGGGCGGGCTGGGAAAGTATTATAAAAAGAGATTGATAGGCTTGATGCCACTGTACTTGTTTGTCCATGTAGTATATCTCTTGTATTATTCCTACGATATGAAGGATGCGTTGCGCTTGATGCCTGTCGAATTGATGGGAATGCAGACTTGGTACAATTCTTTGTTCGGAGTCCTGCATAACGGCGGGACGTGGTTTGTCAGCTGCCTCCTGTTTTGCTATTTTGTCTATCCGCTGTTGCAGGAACTGCTGATACCGATGAAACTTACCGGGAGGGTGACAGTCTTTTTGCTGATCGGTTTTTTCTCGGTATACTCTCAGTTCGTGATTTCATGGTACGGCTGCAGTTCTGTCTATTCTGATCCGCTGTTCCGCTTCCTGGAATTCGGAACTGGTGCAGCACTCTGCAGCATTCGGGAATGCTTCAACAATGAAAGAACGGCTTTATGGAATGGAATCAGTCTGGCGGCCTCTTTTGCAGCTTTGGTTTTTCTTTACCGTGCCATTTTGCGCGGAACATGGTATCTGTTCTTGCCGCTCTTGTGTGTTTTGACGTTCAGCGCAGCGGAAATCATATTCTTGAATGGCAGAAATTGCAGGCTCATAAAATACTTAAGCTCTTTGGCGTATGCGTTTTTTATCATGCAGTGTATACTATGGAATCAGTTCTACTCGCTCCTGGCAAGATTTCCGCTGTTTGAGATAAACAGGTACAGGTTCTGCCTCGCTTTCGGCCTTTTGTTTGTTGAGTCTGTTCTTGTGCATGAGATCTTTGAGAAACCAGTTCAGCGTATCTTGAAGAAATATTTGTTGAAATCGTAATACAGCAAAGAATCCCCCGTCGAAAGACGGGGGATTCTTTGCTGTATTACGACAGGAAAAGATTGGAATAGGATTATTCCTTGCCTATCAGAAGAAAACCGAGTACTTTCGCAGGAGAGCGAGAGATCAAATGCAGTTCACGAGAAATATCAGCATGTCTGGATTTTCCGATCTCTTCTACCACAATGACAGCGGGGGTATGGTTCAGAGCAATAACTGTATCCGCATCAGTTGAGGGATCAGAACCGGCATTCAGGCAAAACTCTGTCAGAAGAGGCTTCAGTTCTTCGCACAATAAAGCGATACGCTCCGAGTCAACGGTACCGACAAAGAGCAGCGAGCGGGTATCGCCTGCAAGTTGACGGATTGTCGCAGCGGAATACTTTATACATTCTTCACGGCGATCTGCGCTTTCCAGACCACGGTGCCGGTCGATCCACTGATCAAAACGGATGCGTTTGGCCTTTGTAGGGATTACACAAAGCACATCAAAGCTGCTACTGTCTGTAAGATCTTTTGGATTGGCCAATTCAGCCAGAACAGCGAAACGAACCGCATAGAAGAGCAGAGAAAGGATTCCTCCGATTGCGCAGCCAACAAGCGCATATTTAATTGTCCGCTTGGCTTCAAGCCGAACAGAAAGGAAGGACAAAACAGGTTTTTCAAGAGCGTCTAGTTCGCCCTTTACTGTATTATACTCCTTTATCTGCGCTTCATAATTCTTTGTGTATTCGTTGTGCAGATCCATCAGTGACTTTGAAAGAGTATGATACTGATTGCTGCTGAAAAGTGTTAGTGTATGCTTCCCGATCGTTTTGCTGATGATGTCGTGATGATCGGCAATGGCTTCTGCAGCGGTTGCCATTACTGCTTCGGCCTCCTGATTGCTTGCACCGATCGCCCTCACGATGAGAAGATTATTGGTCTCATCTGTAAATACCGTAAGAAGTGACTCACCAGCATCCATATCTACGTAGGGATCGTCGCCAAACTGCCCTTCGAGAGCGAAACTGCTTGCAGTCTCAAGAATAACATAATGGTATGCACTGCAGACAGGAGAACTGTCAAGCGGAAATAAGCCGTCGGACAGAAGAGAGGATTCAACATCAATATAATAAACTTGCTCGCAAACGTAAACATTGTTGGGGCTTATCCGGAACAACGGAGAGTTCTCAGCGTAGTTTTCCAGATAACCAAGCTCTTCTTCAATCAATGCCAGACGTTCTTCCAAATGCGCTTTCTCTTCTTCATAGTCCTGCAGCTTTTTCTCATTGGTTGCTTGAAGAGAAGCGAGGTATTCTGCGTTGTGAAGCCTTGAGAATGAAGGAATTGCCGTAAACGCACCGAATAAAAATGCGGCAATCATGGCAGAAAGAAGGATCCTCCGCCAACGGGACAAGAGATACCAGAATAGATCCAGTAAGTTGATCTCCTTGTTTCTAACTTCATTATCGTTCATGCGATGACCTCCGACTGTTTTCTCTAAAAAAATACTTTACCATAAACAAGAAAATAATACAAGAAAAAAAGTGCTCCCCTCCAAGTGATAAACGTACAATTCCATATCTATCAACATGGGCATACTATCATAGAGGTGAGAACATTTGAATCAGTTTCACGAGAACAATTCCTTGGAGGGCGGCCAGATCCACTGCCTCACGATCATCGGCCAGGTCGAGGGGCACCAGATCCTGCCGGAGGACACGAAGACAACAAAATACGAACATGTTCTGCCGCTGCTGGCGGCGATCGAGGAGACGCCGGAGATCCGGGGGCTGTTGATCCTGCTCAACACTGTGGGCGGCGATGTGGAGGCCGGGCTTGCCATAGCGGAGCTGATCGCGGGGATGCGAAAGCCCACGGCCTCGCTGGTGCTGGGAGGCGGACACTCCATCGGCGTGCCGCTGGCGGTGGCGGCCAGACGCAGTTATATCGCGCCTTCTGCGGCTATGACGATTCACCCGGTACGCGTCAACGGCGTGGTGATCGGCGTGCCGCAAACCTATGAGTACTTTGCCCGCATCCAGGAGCGCATCGTAGGCTTTGTGACAGTCCATTCCCGCATCCGGAGAGAGGAGTATCTCCGTCTGATGAACAAAACCGATGAGCTGGCCAATGACGTGGGCAGCGTGATCCACGGAGAAGATGCGGTCCGCCTTGGCCTGATCGACGCGGGCGGGACGCTCTCGGACGCGCTCGACTGGCTGCATCGGCAGATCGAATCGGAGCCGCCCCGCTGAAAAGGGCGGCTCTGTGCTTTTTCTCCGGTGCTGGCGCTGTGCTTCTATTCCTCTTGTTTTTGACGTAGAAATATGGTAAACTAATATTTACGATTACCGTGGGGGTTCATGTGTATGTCCATTGGAAACGCAATCGTACTCGGCCTGGTGCAGGGCCTGGCGGAGTTTCTGCCCATCTCCAGCTCCGGCCATCTTTCTATCCTGAACAACCTGTTCGGCATGACAACGGCAGAAAACGGTCACCTGTTCTTTGACGTTCTACTGCATCTGGGTACGCTGCTGTCCATCTGCATCGTTTACTGGGAGGACATCGTCGCCATGTTCTTCGAAGTGCTGGGCTTTGTCAATATCGGACCGCTGGCGGGCGAGCGCCGGGCGCGTTATCCCTCGGCGCGGCTCTTTTTCATGATCTGCCTGGCCACGCTTCCGCTCCTGCTGGTCCTGCCCGTCAAGCATCTGCTGGACGGCCTTTTCTACAACAACTATTTTATCGGCATCGCCCTGGTTCTCACTGGCTGCATGCTCTTCGTCTCCGACAAGATGACGGAGGGGCGCAAGAACGTGGGCGGTATGTCCGTTTGGGACGCGCTGATCATCGGCCTGTGCCAGTGCGTGGCCACGGTACCGGGCCTCTCCCGCAGCGGAACCACAATTACCGCAGGTATTGCCACAGGGCTGAAGCGTGAATTCGCGGTAAAGTTTTCCTTTTTGATGAGTCTCCCCGCCGTGCTCGGCGCCAACATCCTGGGCATCGCTGACGCGGTGCAGGAGGGGATCGACTGGTCCAACATGCCGGCCTATCTGATCGGCATGGCGGTGGCCATGGTTTCAGGCATCCTCTCCATCTCTTTGCTGAAATACATAGCGGGGAAGGGAAAATTCGGCGGCTTTGCCTACTACTGCTGGGTCGTTGGTGTGTTGAGCATCATTCTGACCATGATATTCTAAGAATAAGGACATATGTTTCATGGCATCAAGCAAATCTGCAAGTAAAAAGAAGTCGGCTCCGGCGCCCAGGAAGAGCACGGGCACGGCAAAGAAGACGGCGGCGAAATCCGCGCCGCCCAAGTCTGCGCCCGCGAAAACCGCGCCAGCTGCTCCCCAGCCGGTACGGCGGGAGATCTGGGGCGTGGTGTTCCTGTTCCTCGCCGTCATCGCTGTGCTGAGTCACTACAACCAGGACGGGGCCTTCGTTGCCTTTTTTTCCAATTTCCTCAAGGGTCTGGTGGGCTATGGCTTTTGGGTCGTGCCGGTGGCCTTTGTGATCTGCACCTTCATCCTCTTTACCCACAAGGGGCGGCCGGTGGATGGACGCATCTGCTGCGCACTGCTGCTGCCGGTGTTTTTCTCTGCGATCATGGAGCTCTCTCTGGGCCTCACTCCGGCGGACGGGCTGGAATTTGAGGTCATGGTCGGCAAGCTCTTCTGGAACGGACAGGATATGATCTCCGGCGGCGTGATCGGCGGATTGCTGGCACGGGCGCTGGAGGCCGCCCTCAGTGTGTACGGCGCCATGCCGCTGCTGGTGGTGCTGCTTCTCTGCTGCGTTGTCTTTGCTTTCCGCGGCAGCTTTCGCGGCCTCTTCAAGAGCGTGAAGCTGGAGCGGCGACCGTATGACCCCGCTGCCTATCAGGCAAACGAAAAATTCACGGTCCCCGAGCTGCTGGATGACCGGGGCGTGCCGGTCGGCAAGCCCGCAAAACCCATCGAGCGCATCGACCGCAGGACCTACACTGTCGATCTCCCGCTGGGAGAGGACGAGGAACCGCTGCCGCTCACCGGCCCCTCTGCCTATGACGTCAGTCTCAGCACGCAATCCAAGACCCGCAGCCGCGCCAGAGTGCGCCGTAAAGCGGCAGATGAAACCGTTCCGGCCCCCGCGGTGAAGGAAAAGAGCACCGTACCTGCAGAAACCGCTGACATTCCTGGCTTTGAACTGGAGCAGGGCTTCCGCAGGCTGGAGGTCGCGCCGAAGGCGTCCGCACCCGTGAAGCCTGCCGTTGCTGTCACGGCTGAGATTTCCGATCCGCCGAAGAAGAAGGCATCCAGACAGGCTGTGGAGGCGGAGGCCAAAGCGGTAGAGAAGGCTGTCGCTTCCCAGGGCCAGCAGGGGGACTATGTGTTCCCGCCGCTGAATCTGCTGCGCTCTGCCGGCAGCACCGCCGTGGACGCGCGCGACGAGATCGCACTGAATCGGGAACGTCTTGAAGGAGCCATCCGCAGCTTCGGCATCAACGCCGGCATCGTGGGCGTCACCCGCGGCCCCACGGTCACCCGCTACGATGTTGAGCTGGAGCAGGGCGTCAAGCTCTCCCGCGTCACCAATCTGGCCGGCGATCTGGCGCTGGCGCTGGGCGTGGTGAACGTCCGTATTGCCCCGATCCCGGACAAGATCTCCACCGTGGGCATCGAGGTGCCCAACAAGATCGTGAGCACCGTGTACCTGGGGGACATCATCTCCTCGGCTAAATTCCAGAATGCCAAGTCCCGCCTGAGCTTTGCCATCGGCAAGGACATCAGCGGCGACGCCATCGTGGGCAATATCGCGAAGCTTCCCCATATGCTCATCGCCGGTACCACCGGCTCCGGCAAATCCGTCTGTATGAATTCGCTGATCCTCTCACTCCTGTATAAGGCGCGGCCGGATGAAGTGCGGCTCATCATGATCGACCCGAAAATGGTGGAGCTCGGCATCTATAACGGCATCCCGCATCTCTACGTCCCGGTCGTTACCGACCCCAAGAAGGCTGCCGGCGCGCTGCAGTGGTCCGTGGTGGAGATGCTCAAGCGCTATCGCCAGTTCTCCGAGGTCGGCGTACGCGATCTTGAGAATTACAACAAGCACTGCGAGGCAAACGGGGAAGCACGCCTGCCCCAGGTCGTCATCGTAATCGATGAGCTGGCAGACCTGATGATGGTGGCCTCCAAGGAAGTAGAGGAGAGCATCTGCCGCGTGGCTCAGATGGGCCGCGCCGCAGGCATGCACCTTGTCATTGCCACGCAGCGTCCCTCCGCCGACGTGATCACCGGCCTGATGAAGGCCAACATCCCCTCCCGCATCGCCTTTGCGGTCTCCTCCGCGATGGAGAGCCGCATCATCCTGGACCAGGGCGGCGCCGAAAAGCTGATCGGTATGGGCGACATGCTGTTTTCGCCCGTCGGCATCGGCAAGCCCATCCGCATTCAGGGTGCTTTCGTCTCCGATGAAGAGCGCGAGGACGTGATCCAGTTCATCAAGGAAAACGCGGGAGAGGCCTCCCAGAACTCCGAGATCGAGTCCTTTATGAACAAGGCCACCGAGGAAAAGAGCGGCTCGGACAAGTCCTCTTCCAAGGAGGACGAGAGTCCGGCCGGCGCTTACGACGAGATGCTGCCCAAGGCGGTGGAGGCTGTGCTGGAGATGGGCTCCTGCTCCGTCTCCATGCTGCAGCGGCGCGTGAAGCTCGGCTATTCCCGGGCGGCCCGCATCGTGGACCAGATGGAGGAACTGGGCGTCGTCGGCCCTTACGAGGGCGCAAAGCCCCGCAGTGTGGTCATCGACCGCGCCGGCTGGCAGCAGCTGCAGGTGCAGCTTGGCCTCGCCTCCGACAGCGATATGGAGCTGGCGGCTCGCATGAGCGACACGGCTGACAGCTACGAGGACGAATAAAGAACAGACAAAAAGGGCGTGAAAACACGCCCTTTTTGCAAAGGATGAATATGGATTATTTTGCACCGAATATGAGCGTCGCGGAGGTCAACCGCATCTCTATGCTGGGCCTTGCCCACGTCGGCGACGGGGTCTATGAATTGATGACGCGCACCATGCTCTGCCGGGAGGGACACACCGCCATCGGTGAGCTGCACAAGCGCACGGTGTCCTTCGTGAGGGCCCCCGCTCAGGCCAAAGCAGCCGAAAAGATCCTGGGAAAGCTGGACGAGGAGGAGCTCACAATCTTCAAACGCGGGCGCAACGCCCATGTGCACGGCGTCCCCCAGGGGGCAAACGTGGGCGAATATCACGCCGCTACGGGACTGGAGGCGCTCTTCGGGTATCTGTTTCTCCTCGGGAGACAGGAGCGCCTGAACGACCTTTTCGCGGCGATTATGGAGGACTGACCATGCCGCTGGACGCCATTTGCACAGCCGCTCTGGCGATGGAGCTGGAGCAGGAGATCACAGGCGGCCGCATCGACAAGGTGCAACAGCCGGAGCGCGACATGCTCCTTCTGTCCCTGCGCGCCAACGGGAAAAACCGCCGTCTGCTGATCGCCGCCGGCACCGGGAACGCACGCGTTCACCTGACGGAGGAGAGCTTTGAAAACCCCGCGGAGCCGCCCATGTTCTGCATGCTGCTGCGCAAGCATCTGACGGGCGCGCACATCGTCTCCGTTTTTCAGCCGGAGCATGAGCGCATGCTCATTCTTCTGCTGGATACCCACGATGAAATGGGCGTTGATTCCCGCAAGCAGCTTGTGGTGGAGATGATCGGCCGCAGCGCCAACGTGATCCTGGTGGGGGAGGACGGCCGCATTATCGACTGCATGCGGCGGGTGGACTTTGCCGGGGACGCCATGCGCCGCCTGCTCCCCGGCATGATCTATCGGATGCCGCCCAAACAGAATAAGCTCTCCTTCTTTGACAGCAGCCCTGAGGAACGCCGTGCTCTGGTCGCCGGTGCGGATTTGTCCGAACCTGTTGAAAAGTGGCTGCTGGACAAGCTGAGCGGTCTGTCCCCGCTCATCTGCCGTGAGCTCTCTTACCGCTGCGGCGGCGATTATGGGCTGCTCCCGGAGCAGCTGGATGCGCTCAAGGAAACGGTCGAAAACGGCGAATACAGCCCCTGCCTTATCATGCGCGACGGAAAACCTGTGGATTTCAGCTTCCTGCAGATCTCCCAGTATGGCGAGACTGCCCGGGCAGAGCGCTGTACCAGCTTCTCCGCTCTGCTTGACGCTTTCTACAGTCGCCGCGACAGACAGGAACAACAGAGAAGACGCTCCCACGAACTCCAGAGAAGCATTAAGAACGCGCGGGACAGGCTGGCACGCAAGCTCGCCGGACAGCGGGAGGACTTCAAACGCACGGAATCACGGGAGGAAGTCCGCAGACAAGCAGAGCTTGTGACAGCGAATCTCTATCGCATCAGGCGAGGCGACAGGAGCCTTGTGTGTGAAAACTATTATGAACCGGATTCGCCGGAGATCACGATCCTGCTGGATCCTCTGAAAAGCCCGCAGCAGAATGCCACTGCCATGTTCAAGGAGTACAACAAGCTCAAGGGCGCCCGGCAGCATCTGAGCATTCTGATCGAGGAGAACGAGCGGCAGCTGGACTATCTCAACAGCGTGATGGACGAGCTCGCCCGGGCGGAGAGCGAAAAGGATCTGGCGGACATACGGCGCGAACTGATAGATACGGGCTATCTTCGCCGGCAGAAAGGCGCGAAACCCGAGAAGCGGAAAGAGCAGTCGCCGCTGCGTTTTGTCACAGACACGGGACTTGAGGTGCTGGTGGGGCGCAACAACGTGCAGAATGACGAACTCACATCCAGGCTGGCCCGCCGCACGGACTACTGGCTCCACACCCAGCACGTGCACGGGAGCCACGTGATCCTGCGCTGCGGCGGATTGGAGCCTGACGAGACAAGTCTTGCCCAGGCGGCGTCTCTCGCCGTTTATTTCTCGCAGGGCAGGGAAGCCGGAAAGGTGCCGGTGGACTACACCATGGTGCGCTTTGTCCGCAAGCCCTCCGGCGCGCTGCCGGGAAAGGTAATCTATACCGACTATCATACCATGCTCGCCGAAGCCGACGAGAAACTCGCCGAACGGCTCAGAAAACAGTAATGAAAAGCAATCGTCCCGGTATCTGTTTGCACAGATACCGGGACGATCGTTTTATGACGGTTCGATCCGGAAATCGCTTTACTTCTGGGTTCTCTTGCGGATCTGGATGTTGCGTTCGCGGTTGGCCTCAAAGACAGGCAGCACCTTGGGACGGTCGAAGTAATCGATGCTCTCCTCAAAGGTGCGCTTCTTCAGATGGATGGCGTCGAACTTGCAGCGTGTGGTGCAGACGCCGCAGCCAAGGCACTTGTTGGGATCCACGAAGGAGGCGCCGCAGCCCAGGCAGCGAGCGGTCTCGATCTTGACCTGTTCTTCGGTGAAGGTCTTGCGGTCGTCCTTGAAGCTGACGGCCTTCTGCTCGTCCTTGCCGGGCAACTGACGCGGCGCGGGATCTGCGTGCTTCTTCACGGTGTCGAAGTTGACGTTCTCCATATCGAAGGCACGGTAGGTGAGACGGTCGCGGCCGATAACAAGGCTCTGGCCGGGCTGGACATAGCGGTGGATGGAGATAGCGGCCTGTTTGCCCTGCGCAATGGCGTCGATGGCGAATTTGGGGCCGGTGTGTGCGTCGCCGCCGACAAAGATATCAGGCTGCGAGGTCTGATAGGTGACCTCGTCAGCCAGGACGCGGCCCTTCTCGTCGACTTTGAGCTCGCCCAGATCCAGATTGCCGAGATCGATGCGCTGACCGATGGCGGCGAGGATCGCGTCGGCCTTGATCTTCTTGTCGCCTTCGCATACGAGCGCGGCTACCTTGCCGTTCTTGCCTTCGATCTCCACGGGCTTATGCTCGAAGAGGAACTTCACACCCTCTTCCTTCGCCTCGGCAACCTCGGCGGGATCGGCGGGCATATCACTCTCCTTGCGGCGGTAGGCAACCGTAACGTCGGCACCGAGACGCACAGCGGTGCGGGCCACGTCCATGGCCACGTTGCCGCCGCCGACCACGACGACCTTCTTGCCCAGTGCGGGACGCGCGCCGGAATTGACCTCACGCAGGAAGTCCACGCCGCCCCAGACGCCCTTGAGATCTTCGCCGGGAATGCCGAGGGATGCGGACTTCTGGGCGCCGACGGCCAGGTAGATGGCGTTATAGCCCTGCTCGCGCAGCTGTTGGACGGTAATATCCCTGCCGATTTCCACGCCGCAGCGGAAAATCACGCCCAACTCCTTGAGGACGTCGATCTCGGCATCCAGCACATTGCGCTCCAGGCGGAAGGACGGGATGCCGTAGCGCAGCATGCCGCCGGGCTGTTCATTGCGGTCAAACACGGTGACTCTGTAATTGTCGGCGGCCAGGAAGTAGGCGCAGCTCAGGCCGGCGGGGCCGGCACCGATGATGGCGATCTTCTTGTCGCTGAAATCGTAGAGCTTCTTGGGGACAAAGCGGGTATCGCGGTCGATCTCCTTGTCTGCGATGAAGCGCTTGACTTCGTCAATGGCAACGGCGCGGTCGATGTTGCCGCGGGTACAGGCGTCCTCACACTTGCGGTTGCAGATACGGCCGCAGACGGCGGGAAGGGGATTCTCTTTCTTGATCAGCTCCAGAGCCTCCAGATATCTGCCCTGGGCGGCGAGCTTCAGGTAGCCCTGAACGGCGATATGCGCGGGACATGCGGTCTTGCAGGGCGCGGTACCCTCGGGGGCGACGTACTCGCGGTTGGTGCGGTGCTCGGGGTTCCAGTGCTCCGGCGTCCACTCAATGTCGTCGGGCAGCTCGTGGGGCTTGTGCTCAATGGGCGTGATGGAGCAGAGCTTCTGTCCCATCTGGATCGCGTTGTTGGCACAGCGGTCGGTGCACTGGCCGCAGGCCACGCACTTCTCCTGGTCGATCTCGGCCACGTAGTTGCTCTTGGAGGTGGCGGGGGTGTTGTAGTACTGGGACACGCCGAGAGCCAGGCAGCTCTCCGGCATGCAGTTGCAGATGGCGAAGGTCTCGCCCTGGTGCAGGGTCGTGATCTGGTGGACGCAGCCGCGCTCGTCGCACTTCTGAATGAGCGCCTTGGCCTCTTCCACAGTGCAGGGGCGGCCTTTGCCGGTGTGGTTGAACATATCGCCCACATGACCCATGAAGATGCACAGACCCTCGTCCATATCGCCGCTGCCCTCGCCCATCAGCTTGCGCACGCGGCGGCACTGGCAGGGGGTGATGCTCAGGTGACCTTCGTTGTCTTCGATGTACTTGCTGCAGCGCTCGTTGTCGATCTTCTGTGCGTCGGCGGGGATGGCGCTCTCGATGGGGATGACGCGCATGATGCCGGCGCCCATGGGAGTGTTCGGCGCGTGCTCGATCTGGCTGGTGGTGGCGTGCTGATGGAATGCGTAGGCGATTTCCGGATGCTTGAGACAGAATTTCTCGTTGATGAGCAGGAACTCAAAAATGCCGGGGGTGTAAGGCGGCAGCAGATAGATTTCCAGGTTGACCTTGGGGACGATGACCTGCACCACAAGGCCGATGTCGGTGATCTCGTGCAGGACTTCGCGGGTTCGCTTGACCGAAAGACCGGCCTTGCGCGCAATGATGGGGACGAAGGCCGGCTTCATACTGGTCAAGGCCAGCATCACGCTGATCTGCTCGTCGGTGATCCACTTCTCGAACACGCGGTACTCCGCGCAGTCGGGGGTGATTTTGTAGTGGCCGTCATTGATCTTTTCACAGAGCTTGATCAAATTCTCTCTGACTTCCAAAAGGCTCCCTCCTCAATATATGTTGGTCTGGTTTATCTCTCTCCTTGCGGCTGCAGCCGCAAATATACAGTATAATTTTATCTTTTTGCCTGATTCTTGTCAATGACAGCCGTGAGCTGTTTGTCTAAAGAATCTCATTTTTTCTGCGCATTTTATAGATAGAATCCACGAAAAAGGACCCATCACAGAGAGGGATGGGTCCCGCGGGAATCGGAGCGTTTATTCGTTGGGGTTGGCACGGACGACTTTGCCGATGTTCCACAGGTGAGCCGCTTTTCTGGCCGCCTCCGCACGGTCCTCCGGACGGTGAAATTCAAAGGCCGCCGTCTGGGAACCGCAGTCCATGCACATCACGTACCAGCACCAGCCGTTCTCTTCCTCCAAAAGCCCTGCGCCGCCGCAGAAAGGGCAGTCCTGCAGGATCAGTTCCTCATGAATGTTCAATGTCAAATCCTCCCGAAGCATGGTTTGGCTTGAAAACCGTTGTCTTTCCGATCGGCTTCATTATGTGAAAAGCATTATACCATTTCCCGGGAAAAAGCTCAACCGTGACTTTTCAATTCGAGAGGAAAATGGTAAACTGAAACCATCAACGACAGGAGGCAAAGCTATGCGTTTTCTGCATCTTTCCGATTTGCATTTCGGGAAAAGCATACACGGCGTCTCGCTGCTGGAAAACGGTGACCAGGATTATTGGGCGGACCGCTTTCTGGAGCTGACGGAGGAGCTTCGGCCCGACGCGGTCGTGATCGCGGGTGACGTCTATGACCGAAGTGCCCCGTCCGGGGATGCGGTGCAGCTTCTCAGCAGAATGCTGACGGCGCTTGCCCGGCGGCAGATCCCGGTGATGCTGGTGGCCGGCAACCACGACTCCCTGCAGCGCCTGTCCTTTGCGTCTCCGCTGCTTGCCGGCAGCGGGATCCATATCTCTCCCGCGCTTTCGGATTCCGCTGAGCTGAGCCATGTGACACTGCAGGATGCGTACGGGCCGGTGACCTTTTGGCTCATGCCCTATCTTTTCCCGGCTCAGATTGAGCGTGTGCTGGGAGAGGACTGTCCGCGGGATTACGACGGGGCCGTGCGCGCGCTGCTTGCGCGGCAGCCATTGGATAAGAACCGGCGAAACGTCCTCATCGCCCATCAGAATGTGACCGCGAACGGCGCGGAGAGCCCGCGCGGCGGCTCGGAGTCCATGGTCGGCGGCGTGGGGCAGATCGACTACACAGCTTTTGACGCTTTTGATTATGTGGCCCTGGGTCACATTCACGCGGCCTACCCGGTGGGCCGGGAGAGCGTGCGCTACGCGGGCTCTCCGCTGTGTTACCACTTCGACGAGACACGGCAGCCGGCCAAGGGGCCGCTGCTGGTGGAGATCAGAGAAAAGGGGAGCGAGATTACGGTTGAGACCCGGGTACTCCCGCCGCTGCATCCGATGCGTGAATGGCGGGGAAACTATGAGGAGCTTCGCCGCTCTTTCCTGGATGACACTGCGCGGGGAGAATATCTGCGTGTTGTGTTGACAGACAGGCGCGTCTCCCCGGAGGAGGCGGATTTCTTCCGCGAACTTGCGGCTTCCCGCGACAGCGTGCTGATGGAGATCTCCTCGGAGTACGATCCGTTCGGCGAGAGAGGCAGCTCGCAAGCCGATACTGTCCGGGAACAGAGCGTGGAAGAGCTCTTCGCCTGCTTTTATGCCGAACGCGCGGGCGGCGAGATGCCGGATGCGCAGGAGGCTTCGCTCCTGCGCTTTGCCGGTGAACTGACGCGGCAGCGGGAAAGCGGCATCTTTCCCACACAGGAACAGACGCAGCGGCTGCTCCGCTGCCTGCTGGAACAGGAGGCCGGGGTATGAGACCACTTGCTTTGGAGATGACGGCCTTTGGCTCTTACGCCGAAAAAACCCGCCTGCCCTTTGACGCGCTGGCGCACGGGCTCTATCTCATAACTGGTGATACCGGCGCCGGAAAAACCACGATCTTCGACGCGATCATGTTCGCGCTCTACGGCGTCGCCTCCGGGAGCGACCGCTCCACGGATATGCTGCACTGCGACCATGTACCGAAGTCCACGGACACGGAGGTATCGCTGCGCTTTTCCCAGGGCGGGAAAGAGTATACTGTATGCCGGAAGATCCATTTCAGCAGAAAGCGCGGCCGGGAGAACGAATACGGCGAGGGGAAGATCGAAGCACTGCTCACGGAACCGGAGCGGGAGCCCACGGAAGGTTCGGTTCGGGTCAGCGCCAGGATCGAAGAACTGCTTGGCCTCAATGCCGAGCAGTTTCGCAAGATCATTATGCTGGCCCAGGGAAAATTTCGGGAGTTTCTTGACGCGGACAGCGATAAGAAAAATGAGATCCTGGGCAAGCTCTTTGACAATTCCGAGTATCTTTACTATCAGAATCTTCTCGTTTCCGTCCGGGATGCACTGCGCTTCCGGCGGCAGGAGAACCGGAACACGCTGCAGTCTCTGATGCAGAACGTCTTTCAGCTGCCCGAAAACGCCGAGAGGGAGGACTATCTGCCGGAGCACCCGGCCCTGATGGAGAATCTTGCGCGTCTCGTGGAAACGGAACGGACGCAACTGTCCGAGCGCCAGGCGGCGCGGGATGCCGTCAGCGAAGAAACCGGGCGCTTAAAGGTCCGGCTCGGTGCGGCGGAGGCGGTCAATCTTCAACTGGAGGAGCTGGAAAAACAGCGCGTGAAGCTTACGGCGCTGGAAATGAAAAGCGCCGATATGAGCGCGCTGGCCCTGTCTCTTGAACGCACCGAGGCTGCGCTTCATCGGGCCCTGCCTGCTATCAGATCCTTTGACAGCGCCTATGAGAGAATGAACCGCACGCAGGCAGCCATCGAAGAACTGGAGCAGAGGCTGATTGCGGAAAACCGCGCTGCTGCGGATGCGTCGAAGGCGGTGGAAGAGGACGCGGACGTCCGGCAGGAGTGCGAGAAACTAGCAGCACAGCAGCAGCTTCTGGAACAACAGCTTCCGCTATACGAGACGCTCAAGACGCTCCGAAAGGAGCGGGATGCGTTCGACGAAGCGGCAAAAGCCGCCGCCGCGAAGCGCACAGAGAAAGAAAAAGCCCTGGCCGCGGCGGAAGCTGAGCTGCTGGCCTTACAGGAGAAGCTTGCGTCTCTGGAGACGGTGGACCGGGATCTGCTGCACTGCGAGACGGAGAGCAGGGACGCGAAAAAGCAGCTGGATGCGCTCAACGGCGTCGCCCGACAGCTCCGGACTTTGGAGAGAAACGAAGAAATGCTTGAGGAGGAGAAGCGGCGGCTGCTCACCCTGATCCTGGAGGACGGCAAAGCCGCCCAGCGCTATCACGACCTGTATCAGCGCTTCCTGGCAGGTCAGGCGGGACTTCTGGGGCGCTCTCTGCGCGAGCGCATCGAAACGGACGGAAAGGCCGTCTGTCCTGTCTGCCGCAGCCCATTGTGCCGGGAGCATCTCAAAGACCTGGCACTCCCGAAAGCTGACACGCCGGACAGCGATGAAGTGGAGACGGCGCGCAGCGAGAGCGAAAGCAGAACGGCAGCGAGAAATGCGCAGAACACGCGTGTCCAGCGTTTTGCCGCCGGTGTTGAGACCGAGCGCGGGTCGCTGCTTGCGCGTGCGAAGGAGTGGCTGCCCGACTGCGAAAACTGGGAGCGTCTTACAGGAGAAGGCTTCCTGCGGCGCAGGCTCGACGAAGCAGAGCAGCACGAGCAGGCGTCGTCTGCGGCCCTTCTAGCAGAGCGGAAACGAAGGGATCAGCGTGACCAATGCCGCCGGGAGGCGCCGGTGAAAGAAGCGCTCGCCAAAGCGCTGCGCGACGAAATCGACGGCCTTTCGAAGGCACAGCAGGAGAGCGAGGCAAAGCTCAGGGAGGAAGAGGCCGGGATCCGCCAGCTGCTGTCCCAGCTTTCCTGCGAGGATGAAGACAGCGCGGCGGAGGAGATCGCTAACCTGCGGCGCCGGAGGACGCTTTTGAACGCCGGGATCGAAGCACATCTTAAGCGCTTCTCAGAGGCAAAGACAGCGCTCGACACGACGGCCGGAACGCTCTCCGAGCGACGGAGCGCGCTGGTGCGGGAGAGCGCAGAGCAGGCAGCAAGCACTGAACGTATGCTCAAGATACTGGATGAGACCGGGTTTGCCGACCGGGCCGCCGTAGAAAAGCAGCTTCTGATTCTTGCGGATCAGGACGGCGAGGAATGGCTCCGCATACAGCGGAAGGCGCTGCACGACTACGAGAGCGACCGGGAGAATACCCGCAGCCGGATCGACGAGCTGATTGCGCAGACTGCGGGGAAAACGCACACGGATCTGGCTGCGCTTCGGGAGAAGATCGCTGCGCTTTCCGAGCGAGAAGCGGCAGAAAACGAGCGATGCATCGAACAGCGCGCCCGAATCGCCAATCACGAACTGGTTTATGAGAGAGCCGGGGCCGCCAGAACCGAGCTTGAACGCACGGAAGACGCCTGGCGCCGGATCGATCGGCTTTCCGCTCTGGCCGCAGGCAGCAGCGGAGAAGGCGGGAAGCTGAGCTTTGACCGCTACGTGATGGGCACGGTTTTCCGGGAGATCCTCGAAATGGCCAACCGCCGCATGGCGACCATGAGCGGCGGGCGTTATGAGCTGGTGCACCGGATCGGCGCGGACAGACGCAACGCAAAAGCAGGCCTGGAGATCGCCGTGCTGGATCACAGCACCGGAAAAGAGCGCGGTCCGGGCTCCCTCTCCGGCGGCGAGAGCTTTTTCACTTCGCTCTCGCTTGCCCTGGGGCTGTCGGACGTGGTGCAGAACCGCGCAGGAGGCCGTCAGATGGATGCGCTCTTTATCGACGAGGGCTTCGGCGCCCTGAGTGAAGATTATCTGGACAAGGCGCTGGAGATGCTGGACCAGCTGACCGCAGGCAATCGCCTGGTGGGTGTGATCTCCCACGTGGATCGCCTGGACGAGAGCATCCCGCAGAAGATCCGCGTCAAAGCGGGCAAGCACGGCAGCAGCCTCACACTGGAACTCAACTGAAAAAGGTATGGCCTGTGCCGATCGGCACAGGCCATTTCAATTGTCTTATCGGTCGAAAGCGGGGTTTACGGCGTAGAGGTTCTTCTGATCCATCTTCTCCATCGCAAGCCGCAGCGCCTCGCCGAAGCGCTGATAATGGACGATCTCACGCTCCCGCAGGAAGCGCATGACGTTGTTCACATCCGCGTCGTCAGAGAGACGCAGGATGTTGTCGTAGGTGACGCGGGCCTTCTGTTCTGCGGCAAGGTCCTCGTTCAGATCGGCGATCACATCGCCCTTGACCTGCATGCCGGCAGCCGACCAGGGGAAGCCGGAGGCGGCGGTGGGATAGACGCCTGCGGTGTGATCCACAAAATAGGTGTCAAAGCCCGCGCGGCGGATCTCTTCGTCGCTCATCTTGCGTGTCAGCTGGTGGACGACCGCGGCGACCATCTCCAGATGCCCCAGCTCCTCCACGCCGATATCCGTCAGAAGTCCCTTGAGCTCGGGATAGGGCATGGAGTAGCGCTGGCTCAGGTAGCGCATGGAGGCGCCCAATTCACCGTCCGGGCCGCCGTATTGGCTGATGATGAACTTGGCCAGCGCGGGATTCGGGTTCTTGATCCTTACCGGATACTGCAGCTTCTTTTCATAGACAAACATTCTTCAGCGCCCCCTCTCCGTTCTGTATTCCCAGGGCCAGGGATTGCAGAGCCAGCTATAGCGCTCCGCGCCCAGCATATCCTGCTGGGAAACGGGGCCGCAGCTTCGGGCGAAGCGCTCTCTGGCTTCCTGACGCAGGGCCAGAAAGGTCTGGTACATGGCGAAGGCCTCCCGATCGTCGCTGTGGGTGTCCAGATACAGCTCCAGCTCGTCGGCAACAAAGTCAATGGCCATCATCTCGCTCATGGGCGTCTCCGGCGCCTGATCGTTTACAACGTTCATAAACGGCAGATCCAGACCGGGGAACAATGTCCCGCGAGCCAGCGCCTCGGACGCCTCGTAGGTCTCGATCGCGTCCTCCTGCATGGGGACGTAAGCCGCGGCCAGTGGGGCATAGCTGGGCAGACTGCCGAAACGGTTTTCGTTTCTGCTCAAAATGGATTCCTCCAGGATTGAAAACTGATGCCGATTTCCGGCGCAAACCGTCGAATCGGAATGAGGAGCATCCTCGATTCAGTGTATGGCGAGTCTGCGATTTCGGTGTCTTTACAGCGGGCAGAATACGCCTTGACATGCAGAAAAGAAGCGATTATAATAAAGAAAAATAGCTATTTCGGCGATTACGGAAAGGGGACAGCGCCAATGAGCATTGGGAGTATTCTGGAAAAAAAGAGAAAGGAGCAGGGGCTTCTGCAGGCGGAGCTTGCGGAGCTTCTGGAGCGTGACGGGATCTCGGTCAGCAAGCACGCCGTCAGCAAGTGGGAGAGCGATAAGACGCTGCCCAACGCCCACCAGTTTCTGGCCCTGTGCCGCGAGCTGAAAATCTATGACGTGCTCGGGACTTTTCTCGGGGAGTCGGACGAGCTGCGCCGGGGCCTCAACGAACGCGGGAAAGATCGCCTGCGTGAGTACGCGCGGCTCCTGCGCGCCAGCGAGGATTTCCGTCTGGAGGAAAAGCCGGTGCCCCTTCGCGTGCTGCCTCTGTACGATCTGGCGGTCTCCGCAGGCACCGGGCAGTTTCTGGACGGCGAGAACTATGAGATGGTGGAATGCGGCATCGAAGTGCCGGAGGGCGCAAACTTCGGCGTGCGCATCGCGGGCAACAGCATGGAGCCCTGCTATCACGACGGGCAGACCATCTGGGTCCGGCAGCAGCGCAGCCTCATGTCCGGCGAGATCGGCATCTTCCTCTATGACGGGGACGCCTATCTCAAGAAGCTGGTTGCGGAGAACGGCGAGGTGCGGCTGCACTCCCTCAACCCCGCCTACCAGGATATTGTCATCTCTGCCGCGCTCCCGCTGCGGGTGCTGGGCAAGGTGCTGAGCTGAAAAGGAAAGCACGATGTGGGAAGAACTGCTGAACCCCGCCCAGCTGCGGGCTGTCACGGAGACGGAGGGCTTTGTGCGCGTCATCGCGGGCGCCGGCTCAGGCAAGACCCGTGCGCTGACGCACCGCTTTGCCTATCTTGTCAACGAGCTGGGCATTCTGCCGGCCAATATCCTCTGCGTGACCTTTACCAACAAGGCGGCCAACGAGATGCGGCAGCGCATCCACAATTTGACCGGCGACAACGACCTGGGCTACATCAACACCTTTCACGGCTTCTGCGTCTCCGTCCTGCAGGAGGACAGCAACGCCGTCCAGTACCCCAGAAGCTTTCTGGTGCTGGATAACTCAGATATCGACGCCATGCTGCGCATCATTTACGAGGAGCGCGGTCTGACCCTGCGGGATATGAGCTTTTCCGCTGCCCGGGATATGATCGAGATCCAGAAGCTCTTCAAACGCCCGGAATACTATCTGGATATGCTCCAGATGTCCCTCGACGCACTGCATGAAAAGTACCTGCAGGCGACCGGGGTGCAGGATATCATTTTCTATGGCTACCTCTATCAGGAGAAGAAATGCTTCGGGCTGGACTACAACGATCTGATCAAGTTTACGCTCTATATCTTTGAGCAGAACGATGCGATCCGCCTCAAATGGCAGCAGCGGCTGGAATACATCATGATCGACGAATTCCAGGACATTGATCTTCTGCAGTACCAGCTTATGGAGGTGCTCTGCGCCTATCATAAAAACCTATTCATCGTCGGCGATCCGGACCAGACTATCTACACCTGGCGCGGCGCAAACGTGAAGTATCTGCTGGAGTTTGATAAGCAGTTCCCCGGAACGAAAACGATCATGATGATGGAGAACTACCGCTCCACGCCGCAGATCCTCGCGGCGGCCAACGCCCTGATCGGGAAAAACCGCAACCGCATCAGCAAGGAGCTTCTGCCGATGCTCCCATCGGGGGAGAGCGTTCTCTGCCACCACGCGTCGACCGCGGAGACGGAGGCCGAGTGGATGGCCTTTCAGATGCACGAGCTGCACGATCTCGGCGTGCCCTTTCGGAAGATGGCGGTCCTCTACAGGGCGCACCATGTGTCGCGCTCGGTGGAGGAAGCGCTGCAGAAGCGGAAGATCCCCTATACCATATACAGCGGCGTGCAGTTTTTTGACCGGGCAGAGGTCAAGGACGCGCTGAGCTATCTGCGAATGATCGCCTTGCAGGATGATCTTTCTTTCCGCCGCGTGGTCAATGTCCCCAAACGGAATATCGGCGTGAGCCGCATGAAGCTGCTGGAGGCCTACAGCGCGGAGCACGGCTGCACGCTGTATCAGGCGCTGCTGGCTCTGCTGGAGAGCGATAGCTTTCAGAAAACAAAGGCAAAGGGCTTCGTGCGCCTTATCGAGAGCTTCTCCGGTGCGGAGCGGGAGCGCCCGGTCTCGGGGCTTCTCTCCGCCGTGCTGGATCTGAGCCGCTATGAGGAGATGCTGCGCACCGAGGGCAGCCAGGATCGCCTGGACAACCTGGCGGAACTCAAGCAGTCCGTGCGGGACTACGAGATCTCCTGTGGGGAGGAGGCCACGCTGGAGCACTATCTGGCCCACGTGGCGCTCTTTACCAATGCCGACGCGGAGGAGGCCGGGGACAAGGTCAAGCTCATGACCGTCCACGCTGCCAAGGGCCTGGAGTTTCCCTATGTGTTCCTCTGCGGCATGAACGAGGGCGTCTTTCCCTCGCGCAAGACCAAAACGCTGCCGGCCATGGAGGAGGAGCGGCGTCTGGCCTTCGTGGCGGTGACCCGAGCGGAAAAACGCCTGTTTCTCTCCGAGGCGGAGGGGCGCAATCTGGACGGTTCTCCCCGCTATCCCTCCCGCTTCCTGCTGGATATCGGCGCGGAAAATCTGGAGTTCACCGCCCCGCCCCGGGAGGGGCTGATCCGCGAGGCGCGGGAGTATGTGGCTCTGAGCGAGCGTTACCTGCCCGAAGAGGAGCAGAAGGGGCGCTTTGCGGTGGGACAGCGTGTGCGCCATGCGGTGCTCGGTCCGGGGACCGTGGTGGAGCTGGACCTGAATAAGGGGGCCCATGTGGTTCGCTTTGACTGCGTGGCCACGCCGCGGGCCATCTCCTTCCGTGCAAAGCTCGAAGCTCTTGAAGAATAACGACCGGCCCGCCGATCCGAAGCGGATACGGCGGGCATTTTTCCCTTTTTTTGCAAGATCTGTTCTCCGCCTGCGAGTATATAAGTGAGGCGGAAAGGATGTGACGCAATTGGAAGACAGTAAAATCATCGACCTGTTTTTTGAGCGCTCGGAACAGGCCATTGATGCGCTGGACCGAAAATACGGCAGGACCGTGACGAAGACGGCGGCAAATCTGCTGGGAGACCGGCTGGATGTGGAAGAATGTGTAAACGATACTTATCTGGGCGTCTGGAACAGTATTCCGCCTCACCGACCGGAGGCTCTGGCGAGCTTCGTTTGCAGGATCGCCCGCAATCTCGCTATCTCCCGGCTTCGCAGGGAAAACGCCGCCAGGAGAAACAGCAGCCTTGATCTTGTGCTGGATGAGCTGCAGGACTTCATACCGTCCGGCATGAATGTGGAAGCGGACTATGAGTCCAAAGAACTGTGCGGCGCGATCAACGGGTTTCTTGCTGCGCTTCCCTATGACGACCGGTTCGCTTTTGTCCGCCGTTACTGGTATGCGGACTCCGTCAAGGAGATCGCCGAACAGATGCACACACGGGAAAGCCGGGTTTCCATGCGTCTTTTCCGCCTCCGTGAGAAATTGCGGAAGACTTTGAAAAAGGAGGGCCTGCTTGTATGAATCGGGAACAGGTGTTTGAATCGCTCGCCGGGATCGACGACCGCTTTGTTGCGGAAGCCGCGAGCTATGCCCCCGGATATGCAGACAGCGCTCCGGGAAGGATCGTACACATGAAGAAAAAACGCGTGATCACTTTTCTGATCGCAGCCGTATTGATGCTCACGCTGAGCGTGACGGCGTATGCCGCCCACGCCGCCGTATCCACTCCCAAGGCCGCCGAGCGGGTGGCAAAGGAACAGATCAAGGTCTGGAAGGAAATGGGCATTCTGTCGCCGGAAGTGAACTTTGAGGGCGAGGCCAGCGACGTCTATGAGATTCAGGAAGAAAACGGAGGGACCGCCTGGTTCGGCCGTCTTTTCCCCCATAGCTATGACGTGCGCTTTTACGGGCAGACGCAGTTCCATACGGATCGCCCGAAGTATGGCTGCAACTTGAACGTCGATACGCTCACCGGAAAAATCATTGCCGCAAATATTGATGCCGCAGCGGATGAGGACGATGTGCCTGTCCGTGAGGAAGAGATCGGTGATATTCCGGAAGCCAACGGGCAGTCCACCTGGTACTTCTACGATAACTTTGACGACATTGTTCCCGCAGACATGACAGTGGACCGCTTCTGCGAACTGCTTGCGGAGTACTGGGGCTTTTCGGGTTATACCATTGCCGATACGGACGATGAATCCTTTTATCATCAGCATTTTGACGCCATCGACGGCTCCACGCTTCTTAAGGACCTAAACGCGGATTCGCGGGAAAACTATTATCTCACCGTCTTCTTTGACGGCGATCAGGACGGCGCGCCCATGTATATCCAGCTCCACCAGTTTCCCGGCTATGTTACCCTGACACTGGGCCAGCGCCACGCGGTTGGTTGAAAACACGCAATTCTTTCAATTCTGCAAAACTTTCCAAAAAGCGCATTTGCATATCTTCGGGCAATCGGCAGATGCTATGGAAGGACGGATGCGCCGTGCCGATCTGCCTGAGCGGATTGGGACAGCTGCGTCTGTCCCAATCTGATGGAAAGGAGATGCAGACTATGTCTACCAACACCAGCAATCATCTTGTGAATCCCGCTGCCCGCGAGGCCATGGATAAGTTCAAGATGGAGGCGGCCGCAGAGGTCGGCGTCAACCTGAAGAACGGTTACAACGGCGAACTCACCAGCCGTCAGGCCGGTTCCGTCGGCGGCCAGATGGTCAAGAAGATGATCGAGGCCTACGAAAACGGCATGAAGTAAGCATAAATCGCGCAAGACAGCAGGAAAGCCTGTGCTTTCCTGCTGTTTTTGTGCCTGTGGTCGAATCGGCAGATCCGGATTGCCTATGACCTGAGATCGTGGTACAATACAGAAAACAATAACGGAGAAAGAGATATGATCGCAAACTATCATACCCACACCTGCCGCTGCGGCCACGCGGAAGGGACAGAACGGGAATACGTTGAGAGGGCGCTGGAAGCCGGTCTGCAGATCCTGGGCTTCTCCGACCACACGCCTCAGGATTATTTTGATTCGACGCCCAGAAACCGCCCCATCCGCATGATGCCCGAGGAACTCCCGGATTATGCTGCGAGCGTCCGTTCCCTGCGGGAGGAATACCGGGGACGGATCGAGATCCTGCTCGGTGTGGAGGCGGAGTACTATCCCAGGTACTTTCCGAGGCTGCTGGAAATGCTGCGGGAGAACGGCGTTGAGTATATGATCCTGGGACAGCATTTTCTCGGCAACGAGGTCGGCGAGCCTTACGCGGGCCGCCCTACGCTCGACCGGAAGCTGCTGGAGCGTTATGCGGCTCAGACGGCGGAGGCCATGGAGACCGGTCTCTTTACCTATTTTGCGCATCCCGACCTGATCCATTACATCGGAAGCAAAAAAACCTACGAGCAGGAAATGCGAAAGCTCTGCCGGAAGGCGCGGGAAACGAACACGCCGTTGGAGTTGAATCTTCTGGGTGTGAGAGAAAAACGGCAGTATCCGCATTTGGCTTTCTGGCAGATCGCGGCGGAGGAGGGGAACGACGTGGTCCTCGGCTGCGACGCGCACCGTCCGCAGGATGCAGCAGACCCTGGCAGCGAAGCATGGGCCGCGACACTGATCGAACGCCTCGGTCTGCATATGCTGGAAACCGTTCCGATCCGCAGACTCAGCAAGGACATTTGAAAAGAATGAAAAGATCACCTGTTCCGGGAACAGGTGATCTTTTCATATTGACAGTTCGATCAGAAGAGGCCGCTGATGCGCCCGTTTTCGTCCACGTCGATCTTCTCGGCGGCGGGGACGCGGGGGAGACCCGGCATGGTCATGATGTCTCCGGTGAGCACCACCACAAAACCCGCACCCGCAGAAACCTTCACGTTTTTGACAGTGACCGTGAAGTCCTCGGGCGCGCCCAGCTTACCGGGATCGTCGGAGAAGCTGTACTGCGTCTTGGCAATACAGACGGGGAGACTGTCGAAGCCCAGTTTTGTCAGCTGCTCGATCTGCTTCTGGGCGGCGGGGAGGATCGCAAGGTCCTTGCCGCCGTACACGCGGGTGACCACGGCGCGGATCTTGTCCTCAATGCTGCCGTCAAGCGCATAGGAGAAGCGGAACTCGCCCTTTTCTTCCTCACAGAGACGCACGACTTCACGGGCCAGCGCCTCGCCGCCCTTGCCTCCCTCGGCCCAGACGGTGGAGAGCACGGTGTTTACACCGAGCTCTCGGCACTTGGCGATGATGAACTCGATCTCCGCGTCGGTGTCGGTGGGGAAGCGGTTGACAGCCACCACACAGGGCAGACCGTAGACGTTTTTGATATTGCTGACATGGCGCAGCAGATTGGGGATGCCCTTTTCCAGCGCGTTCAGATCCTCGTTGGCGAGCGCGGTTTTGGGCAGGCCGCCATGCATCTTGAGGGCGCGGACGGTGGCCACGATCACAACGGCGTCAGGCTTGAGGCCCGCGGCGCGGCACTTGATGTCCAGGAACTTTTCCGCGCCAAGATCGGCGCCGAAGCCGGCCTCTGTCACGGTGTAGTCACCCATTTTGAGGGCCATGCGGGTGGCCATCACGCTGTTGCAGCCATGGGCGATGTTGGCGAAAGGACCGCCGTGCACGAAGGCGGGAGTGCCCTCCAGCGTCTGGACAAGGTTGGGCTTGAGCGCGTCCTTGAGCAGCGCCGCCATGGCGCCGACGGCCTTCAGATCGCCCGCAGTGACCGGCTTGTCGTCATAGGTGTAGCCCACGATGATGCGGCTGAGGCGTTCCTTCAGGTCGGTGATGGACGAGGAGAGGCAGAATACCGCCATGATTTCGCTGGCGACCGTGATGTCAAAACCATCCTCGCGGGGGGTGCCGTTGGCTTTGCCGCCCAGACCGTCCACCACAAAGCGCAGCTGCCGGTCGTTCATGTCCACGCAGCGCTTCCAGGTGATCTTCCGGGGGTCGATACCCAGGGAGTTGCCCTGCTGGATGTGATTGTCAAGCATGGCGGCCAGGAGATTGTTGGCAGCTCCTATGGCATGGAAGTCGCCGGTGAAGTGGAGGTTGATGTCCTCCATGGGGACGACCTGAGCGTAGCCGCCGCCCGCGGCGCCGCCCTTGATGCCGAACACAGGGCCGAGAGAAGGTTCCCGCAGCGCAACGACCACGTCCTTGCCGATGCTTCTGAGACCGTCCGCCAGACCGATGGTCGTGGTGGTCTTTCCCTCACCCGCGGGAGTGGGAGTAATGGCGGTCACAAGGATCAGCTTGCCGTCCTTTTTGTCGGTCTCCCGCAGCAGGGCGGGATCGACCTTAGCCTTATAACGGCCGTACTGCTCCAGATACTTTTCGTCTACATGCGCCCGCGCCGCGATCTCGGTAATGGGCTGCATCTTACATTCCTGA
This sequence comes from Oscillospiraceae bacterium, assembly GCA_902774015.1. Taxonomy (GTDB): domain Bacteria; phylum Bacillota; class Clostridia; order Oscillospirales; family Oscillospiraceae; genus Limivicinus. Next base: position 93,847 of record CACYHB010000001.1, read on the forward strand.
GCGATCTCAATGTCGGTTTTGTAAGCCATTCTGTTCTCCTTTTATCGGAAGTATTTGACTGCTGCTTCGAACATGCGGATGTCATAGTTGCCTGGAACGTTTTTGTAGAGGTTGCTGCCGATGCGTTCAGCGTGGCCCATCTTGCCGAAGACGCGTCCGTCCGGAGAGGTGATGCCCTCGATGGCATAGAGCGAACCGTTGGGGTTAAAATGCACGTCGCCTGTTGCCTTTCCCTCCAGATCCACATACTGGGTAGCGATTTGCCCGTTGGCGGCAAGCTGGCGGATGACCTCCTCACTTGCGAGGAAGCGGCCCTCACCGTGGGAAATGGGTACGCTGTAAATGTCGCCCACTTCGGTCAGCGCCAGCCAGGGCGACTTGTTGGAGGCGACGCGGGTGCGCACGATGCGGCTCTGGTGACGGCCGATGGTGTTGAAGGTCAGGGTAGGACAAGATTCATCGGTGTCGATGATCTTGCCGTAGGGGACGAGACCCAGCTTGATGAGTGCCTGGAAGCCGTTGCAGATGCCGCAGATGAGGCCGTCCCTCCGCTCCAGCAGCTCCGTGACGCCCTCCTTGACCGCCGCGGAGCGGAAGAAGGCGGTGATGAACTTACCGGAGCCGTCCGGCTCGTCGCCGCCAGAGAAGCCTCCGGGGATGAAAATCATCTGGGCGTTTTTCAGCTCCTCGGCGAAGCGCTCCACGCTGCGGGAAATACCGTCGGCAGAGAGGTTGTTGATCACGATGATTTCCGGCTCGGCACCCGCATCGCGCACGGCCCTGGCGCTGTCAAACTCGCAGTTGGTGCCGGGGAAGGCGGGAATCAGCACGCGAGGCTTCGCGCAGTGCATTGCCGGGACGGGCCGTTGCGCAGCCTTGAAAGAGAAGGTCTCCATGGGCTGGTCGGCGGAGGGAATGTTGCAGGCGTACACGCTCTCCAGCTTGTTTTCATAGAGCGCGAGCAGCTCGGCTGCGGAAACGGACTCTGCGCCGAAGGAGAAGGCCCCGTCGTCGGTGATAAAGCCGATGCATTCACCCTCGGCATCTCTGTCAACTTCCAGCAGGAACGCACCGTAATCGTAGCCGAACAGCTGCTCAAGACTGAGCGCCTCAGCAAAGCGGAAGCCGAAGCCATTGCCGAAGGCCATCTTCATCACGGCCTCTGCAACGCCGCCCATGCCGGGCGTGCAGCAGGCACAGGCTCTGCCGGGACGCAGAAGCGCAGTGACCTGAGCGAAGACCTTCAGAAGAGAATCAGCCCTCGGAAGTCCGTTTTCGTCGGTTTCCGGCGCTATGCGGATCAGCTTGTGCCCCGCTTCCTTGAATTCGGGGGACACGATGTCGGAGGTTTTCGCTGTTGTAACGGCGAAGGAGCAGAGTGTGGGCGGCACGTGGATGTTCTCAAAGGAGCCGCTCATGGAGTCTTTTCCGCCGATGGCAGCGACACCCAGACCCATCTGCGCCTCAAAGGCGCCCAGCAGGGCGGCCAGTGGCTTGCCCCAGCGCTTCGGGTCCTTGCCCAGGCGCTCGAAATACTCCTGGAAGCTCAGATAGACGTCGGAGAATTCCGCGCCGGTCGCGATCAGCTTGCAGACGGATTCGACCACGGCCAGATACGCGCCGTGGTAGGGGCTTTTTTCAGTGATAAAGGGATTATAGCCCCAGGCCATCAGGGAGCAGTCCTCGGTGTGCTTTTTTTCCACGGATATTTTCTGCACCATGGCCTGCACAGGCGTATGCTGATATTTGCCGCCGAAGGGCATCAGAACACTGCCCGCGCCGATGGTGGAATCAAAGCGCTCAGAGAGACCGCGTTTGGAGCAGCAGTTGAGGTCGGCCGCCATGGCCTTGAGATTCCTGGCAAAGCCGCCTTTGATTTCCCGGGCAAAGTCCTCAGGCGCGGCAGAAACGGCGTTCACATGCTTGCTTGCGCCGTTGGTGTCGAGGAAGGCTCGACTCAGATCCACGATAGTCTTCCCGTTCCAGTGCATGACGAGACGGGGCTCTGCCTGCACGACGGCGACGGGGCAGGCCTGCAGGTTTTCTTCGCTGGCAAGGGCGAGGAATGCTTCAACGTCTTTTGCCTCCACAACGACTGCCATACGCTCCTGGCTTTCGCTGATGGCGAGCTCGGTGCCGTCCAAACCCTCGTACTTCTTTGGCACGGCGTTTAAGTCGATGGAGAGACCGTCGGCCAGCTCACCGATGGCGACCGAGACGCCGCCCGCGCCGAAGTCGTTGCAGCGCTTGATCATGCGGCAGGCGTCGCCGTTGCGGAAAAGGCGCTGGAGCTTGCGCTCCTCGGGGGCGTTGCCCTTCTGCACCTCGGCCCCGCAGGTCTCTACGGAGTGGGCGTTGTGGGCCTTGGAGGAGCCGGTGGCGCCGCCGATGCCGTCACGCCCGGTGCTGCCGCCCAGCAGGATCACCACATCGCCGGGGGCCGGGATCTCACGCCGCACATTTTCCGCGGGAGCTGCGGCGATGACAGCGCCGATCTCCATGCGTTTGGCGGCGTAGCCTGGATGATAGAGCTCGTCCACGATACCGGTGGCAAGGCCGATCTGGTTGCCGTAGGAGGAGTAGCCCGCCGCAGCGGTGGTGACCAGCTTGCGCTGGGGGAGCTTGCCGGGGATGGTCTCGCTTACAGGCTTTAGAGGATCGGCAGCGCCGGTGACGCGCATGGCGCCGTAGACGTAAGAGCGGCCGGACAGAGGATCCCGGATCGCGCCGCCGATGCAGGTGGCCGCGCCGCCGAAGGGCTCGATCTCTGTGGGGTGATTGTGGGTCTCGTTCTTAAAGAGCAGGAGCCAGGGCTCCTTCACGCCGTCGACCGTAACGTCTATCTTCACGGTGCAGGCGTTGATCTCCTCGCTCTCGTCAAGTTTCGAGAGCTTTCCGGCCTTTTTCAGTGCCTTGGCGGCGATGGTGCCCAGATCCATGAGGCAAACGGGCTTTGTGCGACCCAGCGCCTCACGGGTGGCGAGGTAATCGTCATAGGCCTTCTGCAACATCGCATCCTCAAAGCGCACCTCGTCAATCACGGTATTAAAGGTGGTGTGGCGGCAGTGGTCGGACCAGTAGGTATCCAACACGCGGATCTCGGTGATGGTCGGTTCTCTGCCCTCGCTGCGGAAATACCCCTGACAGAAAGCAATGTCGTCTGTGTCCATGGCGAGACCGTAGTCACGCACGAAGGCTTCCAGCCCGGCACGATCAAGACCGTTGAAGCCCTCCAGGGTCGCAACGGTTTCGGGAATGGCGTATTTGACGGCCAGGGTCTCCGGCAGGTCGAGGGAGGCTTCCCGCGCCTCCACGGGGTTGATGACGTATTTCTTGATTTCCGCGATCTCCTGCGCGCTGAGAGCGCCGTAGAGCGCGTACACCTTGGCGGAACGGATCAGAGGACGCTCCCCCTGGGAGATGATCTGGATGCACTGGGCCGCGGAATCGGCCCGCTGGTCAAACTGGCCCGGGAGGTATTCCACGGCGAAAACGAAAGCGTCCCCGCAGTCGATCCCGGCGCTGGCTTTATCCAGCTGCGGCTCGGAAAATACGGTGCGGATCGCATAGCGGAAGAGCTCTTTGCTGATGTTCTCCGCGTCGTAACGGTTGAAGAGCCGCACATGCTCAAGGCCTTTGATCCCCAGCAGGCCGCGCGCGTCGTTTAAGAGCGTGCGTGCCTCGTTGTCGAGGCCGGGCTTCTTTTCCACATATACTCTGTATACCATGTCAGTCCTCCGAAACCGCGCGCAGGGCGCGCTGCCCAATGTCGCGGCGGCAGTAGGAATTCTCAAAATGCACCTGAGATGCGAGATCGTAGGCGGCATCAATCGCTTCGGGGAGCGTATCCGCCACGGCGGTACAGCCGACCACACGGCCGCCGTTTGTGAAGAGTTCGCCGTTTTTCAGTGCGGCGCCGGCAACGTAGACCCGGTCGGCGATCGCCTCGGGAACGGAGAGGGGATAGCCCTTCTCGTAGTGTTCCGGATACCCTTTCGAGGCAAGGATCACGCAGCAGGCGGAGCTGCCGGAAAAGCGGACTTCGACCTCGCTGAGGCGCTCTTCGGTGACAGCGCGCATCACGGTGAAGAGATCGCTCTCCAGCAGAGGCAGCACCACCTGCGTCTCCGGGTCACCGAAGCGGCAGTTGTATTCTATGACCTTGGGACCGTCCTTCGTGACCATCAGACCGAAGTACAGGCAGCCCTTGAAGGGTCGCCCCTCGGCATTCATAGCGTGGATGGTGGGGAGGAAGATCTCCTCCATACAGCGCTGCGCCACCGCCTCGGTGTAATAGGGGTTGGGGGCCACGGTGCCCATGCCGCCTGTGTTGAGGCCGGTGTCACCGTCTCCGGCCCGCTTGTGGTCCATCGAGGAGACCATGGGGACGATGCTCTTTCCGTCGGTAAAGGCGAGTACGGAGACTTCGGGACCCTCCAGAAATTCCTCTATGACAACCTGCTCGCCGCTCTTGCCGAACTTGTGGTTCTGCATCATCTCCACTACTGCGTCTCTGGCCTCCTCCCGGGTCCGGGCGATGATCACGCCCTTGCCGAGAGCCAGTCCGTCCGCCTTTATGACAGTGGGGAGGGGTGCGCTTTCCAGATAGGTGAGCGCGGCGTCCAAACGGTCAAAGCTCTCATAAGAGGCCGTGGGGATGCCGTATTTCTTCATCAGCTCCTTGGCAAAGACCTTGCTGCCCTCGATAATGGCGGCGTTGGCCCGGGGGCCGAAGCAGGGTACGCCGATCTTCTCCAGCGCATCCACACAGCCGAGCACCAGCGGATCATCGGGCGTGACCACCGCGTAGTCGATGGCGTTATCCTCGGCAAAGCTCACGATGGAGGCAATGTCCTTCGCTCCGATTGGTACGCAGGTCGCGTCGCGCGCAATACCGCCGTTTCCGGGCAGAGCAAAGATCTCGGTGATTTCCGGGTTCTCTTTCAGCTTCTTGATGACGGCATGCTCACGTCCGCCGCCGCCAACGACAAGAACCTTCATATCCTTCTCCTTAGTGGTGGAACAGGCGCATGCCTGTGAAGGCCATGACCATTCCGTATTTGTTCGCGGTGTCGATCACATGGTCGTCGCGGATGGAGCCGCCCGGCTCGGCAATATACTGCACGCCGGATTTGCGGGCGCGCTCCACGTTGTCGCCGAAGGGGAAGAACGCGTCGGAGCCGCAGGTGACGCCGCTCTGGGTGGCGATCCAGGCCTTCTTTTCCTCCGCGGTCAGCACCTCGGGACGGACCTTGAACACGCGCTGCCACTCTCCCTCACGCAGCACGTCGTCATACTCGTCGGAGGTATAGACGTCGATGGCGTTGTCCCGGTCGGGGCGGCGGATGCCGTCTACGAACTGAAGGCCCAGCACTTTCGGGTGCTGGCGGAGATACCAGTTGTCAGCCTTGGAGCCGGCGAGCCTGGTGCAGTGGATGCGGCTCTGCTGGCCGGCGCCCACGCCGATGGCCTGCCCGTCCTTGACGTAGCAGACAGAGTTGGACTGCGTATATTTCAGGGTGATGAGGGCAACGATCATGTCGATCTTCGCCTGCTCGGGCAACTCCTTGTTCTCGGTGACGATGTTCTGCAGCAGCGCCTCATCGATTTTGAAGTTGTTGTGACCCTGCTCGAAGGTGACGCCGAAAACGTCCTTCTGCTCCTGGGCTGCGGGCGCGTAATCCGGGTCGATCTGCACCACGTTGTAATTGCCCTTTTTCTTGGTCTTGAGGATCTGCAGCGCTTCCTCGGTGTAACCGGGGGCGATCACGCCGTCGGAGACCTCGTCCTTGAGATAGGCGGCGGTGGCCGCGTCGCAAACGTCGCTCAGCGCGGCCCAGTCGCCGTAGGAGCAGAGGCGGTCGGCACCGCGGGCGCGGATATAGGCGCAGGCGATGGGAGAGAGCTCGGCGTCATCGGCGACAAAGTAGATGTGCCGGTCCACCTCGCTCAGAGGCAGACCCACGGCGGCACCGGCGGGAGAGACGTGCTTGAAGGAGGCGGCGGAGGGAAGCCCGGTGGCCTCTTTCAGCTCCTTGACCAGCTGCCAGGAGTTGAGCGCGTCCAGAAAATTGATGAAGCCGGGGCGGCCGTTCAGAACGGTGACAGGCAGGTCGCTGCCGTCCTTCATGAAGATCTTCGCGGGCTTCTGGTTGGGGTTGCAGCCATATTTAAGTTCGAATTCGTTCATGTCAAATCTCCTTAGTCGCCCAGATGTTTATTGAACAGTTTCACTTCGCCCTTTACGTTGCTGTAGAGCGAAACCTTGTTGTCCCTGTTGAGGGCCTCCCAGACCTGCTCCGGCTCCGGCATGTCGATCTGCAGGGGTTCGCCGGTGAAGCTGGGCAGGGGAGAACCGTCGCCCTGATAGGTGCTGATGAAGTAACCCCTTCCCTCGTCGCAGCCCTCGTAGCTGTAGAAGCAGCGGAGGCAGCGGCCGTCCACATGCTTGAGGATGGAGAACTCAAAGCTCCCGTCGGCATGGCAGATGGCGGAGATGCGGGGCGTCCAGTTGGGCTCGTCGGGTTCGTACTCCCGGGTGGCGAGAGCGGCGCGGAAATCGCCCATATCGCGGATGGTATCGGTCTGGTTGCCGTTGGTGACGATCAAATCGTCTCCCATGCTGCGCACGGGGTGATAAATGATCAGGCTGGGGTCCGTAAGCCTGGAAGCGTCATAGGCCTCCGTGCGGATGCCGTCTTCCGTAAAGGAGAAGATGCGGTTGCGGCTGTTTTCGCTGCGGCCCATGATGAAGTAATAGACGCGGTCTTTCCCCACGGCAATGCCTCTGCCCGGGTAGGGGTTGTTCTTCAGAAATGCAAGAAAATCCGTCATTGTCTGTGCTCCTTTTCTTTTTGAATCCGGGAGGAGACCAGTTCGGCCGCCTCGGGCAGGATGATCCATTCCGCGCGCTCCATGACGCGCTTCTGCAAGGTCTTCGGCGTATCGCCGGGAAGAACGCTGACGGCCTTCTGTAAAATGATGCGGCCGCCGTCGGGGATCTCATTCACATAGTGTACGGTGGCGCCGGTGACCTTGACGCCGTAGCTGAGCGCGGCCTCGTGTACCTTCAGGCCATAATAGCCTTTGCCGCAGAAGGAGGGGATCAGCGAGGGGTGGACGTTGATGATGCGTTTTTCGTAATGGCCTGTGAAGCGCTCGCTGAGGATGCTCATGAAGCCTGCAAGCACGATGAGCTCGATGCCGTTGTTGTCCAGCGTCTTCATGAGCGCCTCCTCAAAAGCCTCCTGGCCTCCGCAGTCCTTCTTCGTGATGGTGAGTGCGGGGATTCCGGCTTCGGCTGCCCGGATCAGAGCATAGGCGATGGCATTGCTGGAGATCACGAGCACGATCTCGCCGCTTTTCAGCACACCGCTTTTTTCGGCATCGATCAGCGCCTGCAGATTGGTGCCGCCGCCGGAGACCAGCACGGCAATCCGGGTCTTATTCATGGCTGCCTCCTTTCAGAGAGCGGAGAAAGGGGATAAACATGCCGCCGAGGCTGTTTCCGAGTACGACCAGCAGCAGGAAAAATAGGCTGCGCAGCCGGAAGAGACCGGCCAGGGCGAAATAGAACATATCGGCGATGGAGTGCTCGAAACCGCAGAGGATAAAAACGGGAATGCAGAAGAGAATGCCCAGCGGGGTCTTCTTCTCCCGGTAGATCCAGACGGCGGCATACATCAGCAGTCCGCAGAAGCAGCCGCGCAGCAGGGTCTGCAGCGGAAGCTGCGTCAACCGCTTTTCGCAGGCGGCGATCGCGGCCTCCTTGAGCTGGGGCAGAGCGACGCCGATCAGAAATCCGAAGAGCAGCGTCCCGAGAAGGTTGCCGAGCAGGCCCCAGAAAGCCTCCGCCAGCGCAGCTTTTCCGTGATTTGCGTACAGAAAACCGATCTTGCCGGTATAGAGGTTAAAGCCGAACCAGCAGATGCTCAGCAGCGCGATGCTGAAGAAAAACGCGCCAAGATAACGGTTGTCACAGGAGAGCAGGACTGCGCCGCCGATGGACACCATGCCGCCGGCAAGGATCCCTTCAATGATATGGTTTCTCAGCATAGCACGATTTTTTCGTCGCCGCGGACGATCTCGCCCACGATATAGGCCTCCACGCCGCGGCCGCAGAGGGCCTCCATGGCGTCGTCCACGCTGTCCCGGGAGACGATCAGGCTCATGCCTACGCCCATGTTGAAGGTGTTGAACATGTCCCGTTCGGGGATGTTTCCGGTTTTTTGGATCAGGTCAAAGATCGCGGGAGTCTGAACGGCGGCCTTTTCGATCTTCGCGCAGAGCCCGTCGGGTACGGAGCGGGGGATATTCTCGTAAAACCCGCCGCCGGTGATGTGGCTGATACCGTGGATCTTTGCCACCTCCAGAGCGGCGACAACAGGCTTCACATAAATACGTGTAGGCGTGAGCAGGGCTTCGCCCAGGGCGGTCCCCAGTTCCGGAATCTCGCGGCCAAGATCTGCGTGCTCCACGTCAAAAACCTTGCGCACGAGAGAATAGCCGTTGGAATGGATGCCGCTGGAGGGCAGTGCGATCACGACGTCTCCGGCGATCATTGAAGTGGAATCGATGATTTTCTCCCTGTCCACGATGCCGACAGAAAAACCGGCCAGGTCGTAATCCTCCGGCCGCATGGTTCCTGGGTGCTCGGCCGTCTCGCCGCCGATCAGCGCGCAGCCGGCCCGAACGCAGCCCTCGGCAACACCCGCGACAAGGGAGGCCACCTTTTCAGGCTCGTTTCTGCCGATGGCGATATAGTCGAGGAAAAACAGGGGCTTTGCGCCGCAGCAGATGATGTCGTTGACGCACATGGCCACGCAGTCGATGCCGACCGTGTCGTGCCGGCCCATGAGCTGGGCGATGCGCTGCTTGGTGCCCACGCCGTCTGTGCCGGAGACCAGCACAGGCTCCTTCATGCCGGATAGCTCCGGCGCAAAGAGACCGCCGAAGCCGCCGATCCCTGACACGACGCCGGGAATGAAGGTGCGCTCCACGTATTTTTTCATCAGGCGAACGCCCTCGTAGCCGGCCTCAATGTTGACGCCGGCTGCGGCATACGATGCGGAATGGGAGTTTTCCATATCCTTATTCCTTTCGTGTTGATTGCGATAGATAAAATCGCATTTTCTTACGCCTTCCGTTTCCCTCTTCAACCTCGAAGCCATAGGCTTCGAGGTTGGTAAGGAAGAAGGAGGGAGCAAAACGCAGTTTTCGCCATACCTGGCGGAAACGGAGTGCCGCGAGCTTCTTCAGACGCTATTCCTTCCCGTTCCAACAGTAGGTACAGATTTTATCTCGGTCGATGCCGATAGCCTCCAGCAGACCGTCGAGGGACTGGTAGCCCAGAGAGTCGAAGCCCAGCTTCTCGCAGATCGTGTGCAGCAGGCACTGGCCTCGCTCGGTGGAGGCGTCAGCGTACTCGTCCAGATGCTTCTGCCCCTCCTCGCCCTCCAGCTCATCGATGGTGCGGCGGGCGATCAGATCCATGTCGGAGTTGTTGCGGGAGAAATTCAGATATTTGCAGGCGTACATGATGGGAGGGCAGGCAGAGCGCATATGCACTTCTGCGGCGCCGGATTCGTAAAGAAAGTCCACCGTGCTCTGCAGCTGGGTGCCGCGGACAATGGAATCGTCCACAAAAAGGAGTTTCTTGCCCTCAATGAGTTCGGGAACCGGGATCTGCTTCATTTTTGCCACCTGGTCGCGCATGGCCTGGTTGGAGGGCATGAAAGAGCGGGGCCAGGTGGGCGTGTACTTGACAAAGGGGCGGGCAAAGGGCTTGCCGCTGCGGTTGGCATAGCCGATCGCGTGAGGGACGCCGGAATCGGGCACGCCTGCCACGAAATCGACCTTGGGCAGATTGCCGCGCTGCGTTTCGTCACGGGCCATGATTTCTCCGTTGCGCATGCGCATGATCTCCACGTTGACGCCCTCGTAGTTGGAGTTGGGGTATCCGTAATAGGTCCAGAGAAAGGCGCAGATCTTCATATCCTTCCCGGCGGGGGACAGCGTCTCCAGCCCATCGGCCGTAATGCGCAGGATTTCCGCAGGCCCCAGCTCGTAGGCGTCCTGATAGCCCAGCTTGTGATAGGCAAAGGACTCGAAGGCCACACTGTAGCCGTCGGCGTCCTTTCCGACCAGCACAGGAAGCCGCCCATAGCGGTCCCGGGCGGCAATGATCTCGCCCTTGGAGGTCATGAGCAGGATGGTCATGGAACCGTCGATCAGCTCCTGCGCGTGGCGGATGCCGGCGGCCAGATCGTCGGCCTGATTGATGAGGGCCGCGACCAGCTCGGTCATGTTCACCTTGCCGGAACTCATCGCCATGAACTGATGGCCGTGCTCGGAGAAGTAAGTGTCTACCAAGGCTTCCGCATTGTTGATCTGCCCCACGGTGGTAATGGCGTAAAGCCCCAAATGGGAGCGGACCAGCAGGGGTTGGGGATCCGCGTCGCTGATGCAGCCGATGCCGATGTTGCCGGAGAATTCGTCCAGATCTTTCTCGAATCTGGTGCGGAAGGGCGTGTTGGCAATGGAATGGATCTGCCGCTTGCAGCCATTCTCGTCGCTCCAGAACGCAAGACCGGCGTTGCGGGTGCCGAGGTGGCTGTGGTAGTCCGTCCCGAAAAACACGTCCAGCACCACATCGCGGTGAGATACCGCGCCGAAAAAACCGCCCATTATGCGAAGAAGAGCTTGGACAGGGTCATCGGGTCGATGTACTTGCCGTCCTTGTAAACACGCATGTTGCCGGAGGCGATCTCATCGATGAGCATGACCTTGCCTTCGGCGTTATAGCCGTATTCAAACTTGATGTCATAGAGGACAAGGCCGCGGGCCTTCATCTCGTCGGCGACGATCTGGGTGATTTTCTGGGTCATGTCCTTGATCTCGTCGTACTGCTCGCCGGTCATGACACCCAGCACGATCAGACCGTCCTTGGTGACAAGAGGATCGCCCTTGGCGTCGTTTTTGAAGGTCATCTCCACGTAGGCGGGGAGATCCGCACCCTCTTCGATGTAGTCGCTGTAGCGCCGCAGGAAAGAGCCGACGGCCTTGTGGCGGCAGATGACTTCCAGACCCTTGCCGAAAACCTTGGCGGGAAGCACTTCCATGGTGGTTTCCTTCAGATCGGCGGAAACAAAATGGGTGCGGATGCCCGCGGCGTTGATCTTCTCAAAGAAATAGATGGACATGCGCAGATTCACATCGCCCACGCCGTCAATGGTCAGACCAACGGAGTTCTCGCCGGGATCAAAAACGCCGTCCTTGCCCGTGCAGTCGTCCTTGAACTTGAGCAGATAGTTGCCGTTTTCAAGGGCATATACGTTCTTGGTCTTTCCGGTGTAAACGAGATTCTTTTCCATGGTGGTTGCTCCTTTGTAATAGAATTTTTGAAAACAATGAGAAAAGTGATTACAGCCGCGCGGCGATCCCGGCGTCCTTGGCGAGGACGGCCTCGGTATCGGCGGCGCGCTTTGCCGCGAGACGCGCGGCGAGCGATTCGTCCTCCACAGCGAGGATCTGAGCGGCAAGGAGTGCGGCGTTGGCGCCGCCGTTGACGCCCACGGTGGCCACGGGGATGCCGGAGGGCATCTGCACAGTGGAAAGAAGGGCGTCCAAACCCTCCAGCGCCGGCCCCTTGCAGGGGATCCCGATCACGGGAAGGGTAGTGTTCGCGGCTACAGCCCCGGCCAGATGGGCTGCCATGCCGGCCGCGCAGATCAGGACACCGAAGCCCTCATCCCGGGCGGAGGCGGCAAAATCATGAGCCTGGAGCGGGGTGCGGTGGGCAGAGTAAACGTGGACCTCGAAGGGAATATCCAGGTCTTTCAACAGGTTGGTGGCTTTCTGGATCACGGGCAGATCGCTGTCGCTGCCCATGACGATTCCGACTTTCTTCATGGTATTCCTCCAAAAAATGAAACCGGGCGCACCAAGACCAAAGCCTTTGTGCGCCCAGACGGTCGGCATGTTTCAGCTTCTCCGTTCCTCCGTGGTGCTCCACGAAATTCCGTCAGTAGCGGGGAAGCTTTCAGGATGCCAGGATTCTAACACGCGGGCGCATTTCCGTCAATGAACAAACAGCCCAAAGATTAGGGCATACAATCACTTGATTGTGGGCGAAGTGTCCTTTTGGATGACGTCGTGAGCGCCGCCTTCCACGATGGAGGTGGGAGACACGAGAGTCAGCACCGCTTTTTCCTGCAGTTCTGGGATCGACATGGCGCCGCAGTTGCACATGGCATGGCGCACTTTGCTGAGCGTGAGCGCCACGTTGTCCTTCAGAGAGCCGGCGTAGGGCACGTAGGAGTCCACACCCTCCTCAAAGCTGAGCTTCTTGTCTCCGCCCATGTCATAGCGCTGCCAGTTGCGTGCGCGCGCGGAGCCTTCGCCCCAGTATTCCTTGTAGTAGGTGCCGCCGATGTTGACCTTGTTGGTGGGGCTCTCGTCAAAGCGTGCAAAATAACGGCCCAGCATCACGAAATCCGCACCCATGGCAAGGGCCAGCGTGATGTGGTGGTCGTAGACGATACCGCCGTCGGAGCAGACGGGGATGTAGATTCCGGTCTCCTCATAGTAGCGGTCACGCTCGGCGCACACGTCGATGACGGCGGTGGCCTGGCCGCGGCCGATGCCCTTGGTCTCTCGGGTGATGCAGATGGAGCCGCCGCCGATGCCGACCTTCACAAAGTCCGCGCCGCACTCGGCCAGGAAGCGGAAGCCCGCCGCGTCGACCACGTTGCCGGCGCCGACCTTGACGCTGTCGCCGTATTTCTCGCGGATCCAGGCCAGGGTGAAGCGCTGCCAGTCGGTGTGACCCTCGGAGGAGTCGATGCACAGCACGTCCGCACCGGCTTCCAGCAGCGCGGGGACGCGTTTTTCATAGTCGCGGGTGTTGATGCCTGCGCCGACGACATAGCGCTTATGGGCGTCCAGCAATTCGTTGGGATTGGCCTTGTGGCTCTCGTAGTCTTTGCGGAAGACAAAGTAGCAGAGCCTTCCTGCCTCGTCGATGATGGGCAGCGAGTTCAGCTTGTGCTCCCAGATGATGTCGTTGGCCTCCTTGAGGGTCGTGCCTTCCTTGGCCCAGATGAGCTTCTCGAAGGGGGTCATGAATTCGGTGACCTTCGTATCGAACTCCATGCGGGATATGCGGTAGTCGCGGCTGGTGACAACGCCCACAAGCTTGCCTTCGGCGGTGCCGTCCTCGGTGACGGCAATCGTGGAGTGGCCGGTCTCCTCCTTGAGACGCAGCACGTCGCGCAGCGTTTTGTCCGGGCTGATGTTGGAGTCGGAGCGCACGAAGCCCGCCTTGCAGCTCTTGGCGCGTTTGACCATGGCGGCCTCGTTCTCAATGGACTGAGAACCGTAAATGAAGCTGACACCGCCCTCCTTGGCCAGCGCAACGGCGAGGCGGTCGCCGGAGACGGACTGCATGATCGCGGAGATCATAGGGATGTTCATGGTGATGGCGGGCTCTTCGCCCTTGCGGTATTTGACGAGCGGGGTCTTGAGGGACACCTTCTCGGAGCGGCAGGTGATGGGAGTATAGCCGGGAATGAGAAGGTACTCATTAAAGGTATGGCAGGGTTCGTTGATGATCTTGGCCATGATCAATCTCCTTTCTTTATAGCCTTCCCGACGAGGAAAGGCGACCGCAGGGCGGCAGATTTGTCAGTTTGCTTTCGTTTCGCAGTAGAGACAGCGATAGACTTTGTTTTTGCGATCGGTCAGTTTGAATACGTGCTTGAGCTCCTGTTCGCAGGAGGTGATGCAGCGGGGATTCTTGCAGAAGATGACGTTGGTCAGTTTTTCCGGCATCTCGATCCTGCGCTTTTCCGCAAGCTTTCCGCCGCGGATGAAATTCACGCTGACGCCGGGATCCACATAGCCGATCACGTCCAGATTCACGGGAATATCGGCGTCGATCTTTATGATGTCCTTTTTTCCCATTTTCTCGCTGTGGACGTTTTTGATGATCGCAACCGAGCAATCGAGCTTTTCCAGACCCAGCAGCTCGTAGAGGCGCATGCCGCAGCCGGCGGTGATGTGGTCGATCACGATCCCGTTCTGAATGGCGTCGATATTCACAGTGTTCCCGCCTCCTTCAAAAGTTTCAGGATCAGCGCCATGCGCATGTATTTGCCGTAGAGCACCTGCTTGAAATAGCAGGCGCGGGGATCGTCGTCAATGGCTACGCTGATTTCGTTGACGCGCGGCAGCGGATGCAGGATGGAGAGTTCCGCCTTCGCGTTCTGCAGCTTATCGGGCGTGAGGATGTAGCTGTCCTTCAGTCGGAGGTAATCCTCCTCGTTGAAGAATCGCTCCCGCTGCACGCGGGTCATATAGAGTATGTCCAGCTCGGGCATGGCCCCCTCCAGGTCGGTGGTCTGGACATAGGGGATGCCCTTGGCTTTCAGGACTTCCTTTTTCACATAGCTCGGGACCTTCAGTTCCTCCGGAGAAATGAGCACGAACTTCAGCCCCTCGTAGCGGCTCATGGCCGTGATGAGGGAGTGGACCGTGCGGCCGAATTTCAAATCGCCGCAGAGACCGACGGTGAGATGGTCCAATCGGCCCTTCTCCCGATAGATGGTGAGCAGGTCTGCCAGGGTCTGGGTCGGGTGGTTGTGCCCGCCGTCGCCCGCATTGATGACCGGGATGGAGGCGTTCATGGCGGCTACCAGCGGCGCACCCTCTTTGGGATGACGCATGGCAATGATGTCTGCGTAGCAGCTGATGACTTTCGCCGTATCAGCAACACTCTCGCCCTTGGCGGCGGAGGAACTCTGCGCCTCGGAAAAGCCCAGGACGCTGCCGCCCAACTCCAGCATGGCGGCCTCAAAGCTCAGCCGTGTGCGGGTGGAGGGTTCAAAAAACAGGGTGGCGAGCTTTTTGCCGCGGCAGACCTCGCTGTATTTTCCCGGATTTGCGATGATGTCGTTGGCGGTGTCCATGAGCTCCCGAAGCTCTTCCGGACTGAAATCCAGAATATCTATAAGATGTCTCATTTGTCGCCCCCGATCCAGCTTTCGTCTGCAGGATTATCCCGGAAAGCGAGCAGCCTCCGTACGTCTTCGGGGCGGATATAGTTTTCTTCCGCAGCCACGCGGGCGATCACGTCAAAATTGCAGAGGCTGTGGTTTTCCACTGCGGCGGCACGCAGACGGTCAAGGCCCTTCTGCATCCCGTAAGTAAAGATGCTTACCACGCCGAGGACGTCGGCACCGGCTTCCCGAAGGACGTTCACAACTTCGATGACGCTGCCGCCGGTGGAGATCAGATCCTCCACCACCACGACCCTCTGGCCGGATTCCAGGCGGCCCTCAATCTGGTTTTTGCGGCCATGGTCCTTGGCGCCGGAGCGCACATAACCCATGGGCAGGCCCAGCAGATGGCCCACAATGGCGGCGTGGGCGATGCCGGCGGTTGAGGTGCCCATCAGGACCTCGACTTCGGGGTAATACTCCCTGACAAGCTCTGCCAGCCCGTTTTCCACGTCGTTTCGCACCGCGGGCGCCGTAAGCGTCAGGCGGTTATCGCAATAGACGGGACTTTTGATGCCGCTGGCCCAGGTGAACGGTTCATCCGGCCGGAAGAAAACGGCGCGGATCTCCAGTAAATCTCTTGCGATGGTCTCAGCATTCATCCGCAAAACTCCTTTACACATCTTCTGTAAGCTTCTACGGGGTCTGCAGCCTGGGTGACGGGACGGCCGACCACGATATAATCGGAGCCGAGCAGCCGCGCCTCAGCGGGATTGGTAACGCGCTTCTGGTCGCCCTTTTCCCCGTCTGCAAAGCGCACGCCGGGGGTCACGGTGAGAAAGCGCTCGCCGCAGCACGCGTGGACCTTCCCGGCCTCCAGGGGAGAGCAGACGACCCCATCCAGACCGGCCCGGGCGGCATTTTCGGCGTAGGCCATGACGACCCGGTCAATGGGCTTTTCGATCAGAAGTTCTTTTTCAAGGGCGGCCTGATCGGTGCTGGTGAGCTGGGTCACGGCGATCAGCAGCGGACGGCTGCCGTCGGGTCGGGTAAGACCCTCCAGCGCGGCCTCCATCATGGCGCGCGTCCCGGCGGCATGGAGATTCACAATGTCCACATCCAGCGCGGAGAGGGAGCGCATGGCCTTCTTAACGGTGTTCGGAATGTCGTGCAGCTTCAGATCCAGAAAGATCCTGTGGCCGCGGCGTTTGATCTCCCGCACGATCTGGGGACCCTCCGCATAGAAAAGTTCCATACCGATCTTAACAAAGGGTTTCTCCTCCGCAAAGCGGTCGAGAAAGGAGAAGGTCTGATCTGCGTTGGCAAAATCGCAGGCGATGATCACATCTTTAGCCATGAGCGCCTCCTGTGATGTCTTGTAGTTTTTCGATCCCGAGACGGTCCATGACCTTCGGAAGATCGTCTATGATCTTTTTGCAGGCGAAGGGATCCGTGAGGTTTGCGGCGCCCACCTGCACGGCGGTCGCACCGGCCAGCATCATCTCGATCACGTCCTCCGCGGAGCTGATGCCGCCAAGGCCGATCACGGGGATCTGCACGGATCGGGATACCTGCCACACCATGCGCAGTGCAAGAGGAAAGACAGCGGGGCCGGAGAGGCCGCCGGTGACGTTCGCCAGCACCGGTCTGCGGGTGTTAAGATCGATGCGCATGGCCATCACGGTGTTGATGAGGCTCAGCGCGTCCGCGCCCGCCTGCTCGCAGGCTTTCGCAATGGCGGCGATATCGGTCACGTTGGGGGAGAGCTTCACGATCACGGGCTTTGTCGTCACAGCCTTGACCGCACGGACGACCTCGGCCGCGGCCGAAGGATCGGTGCCGAAGCTCATGCCCCCGCCGTGGACGTTCGGGCAGGAGATGTTGACCTCCAGCCAGCCCACCTGCGCTTCGCGGTCGAGCTTTTGACAGACTTCCGCGTATTCTTCCGTGGAAAACCCGCTGACGTTTGCGATGACCGGTTTATGAAATACAGGCTTCAGCTTCGGAAGCTCTTCGGCGATGACAGCGTCCACGCCGGGGTTTTGCAGACCGACAGCGTTGAGCATGCCGGCGTTTGCCTCAGCGATGCGGGGCGTGGGATTGCCGAAGCGGGGTTCCCGGGTGGTTCCTTTGAAGGAAAAGGATCCCAGACAGTTAATGTCGTAGAGCGAGGCAAACTCCCAGCCGTAGCCGAAGGTGCCGGAGGCGGGGATCACGGGGTTATCCAGCTCAATGCCGCAGAGAGACACGCTCAGTCTTCCCACAAGATCGCCTCCTTGTCAAACACCGGGCCGTCCTTGCAGACCCTGCGGGGGCCGTCCACGGTTTTGCGGGTGCAGCCCATGCATGCGCCGAAGCCGCAGCCCATGCGCGCATCGAAGCTGAGCTGACCGGAGCAGAGACTCTTTTCAGAGACGGCTTTCATCATGGCCTCCGGTCCGCAGGTGTAGAAAAAGCTGTGGGGGAGGTCCATGGCCTCGGTCACAAAGCCGCGGATGCCGAAGCTGCCGTCTGCCGTTGTGACGGTGGGGCAGACACCCAGAGCGAGGAAGTCCTCTATGAGGATCCGTTCTTCACGGCTGTTGAAACCGAGGATGACGTGGGGTCTTTTTCCGGCGAGGATCAGCCGTCGGGCCAGCCCCAGCATGGGGGAGACGCCGCTTCCGCCGCCCACGAGCAGCGGCTCGTCGCCGGCGCGGCTGAGATCAAAGCCGTTCCCGAGGCCGGTCAAAACATCCAGCAGAGCTCCGACAGGAAGCTCCCGAAGTGCGGCGGTTCCTTTTCCGACGGTTTCATAGACAAGCGTCAGCGCGTCATCGTCCCAGTCGCAGACGGAAAACGGCCGGCGCAGGAAAAAGCCGGGGAGCGAGAGATCAACAAACTGGCCGGGGGCCGTGACTGCCGTTGTGTCGCCCGCGAGAACGAGACGCGTATAGCGCGCATTCAGCGGCACGTTTTCCCGGATGGTAAAAAGACTCTGCTTCATGCGTCGATGGTAGAGACGGTGATGGTGGTCTCTTCCAGCACGTCCAGCAGGACGCGCACAGTATCGAGAGAAGTGAAAATGGTCACGTTGTTCTCTGTGGCACAGCGGCGGATGATCACGCCGTCCTCCAGATGGGTGGCGTTGTGAACGGCGCGGGTGTTGATGATGTAGGATACATAGCCCGCCCGGATGGAATCCAGGATCTCGTCGCTGCCTTCGCTGATTTTGTGGCGAATGCGGGTGCGGATGCCGTGCTCCTTGAGAAAGACGGCTGTGCCCGGCGTGGCCTCGATGTTGAAGCCCATGTCATAGAAGCGTCTGACAAGCGGCAGCGCCTCTTCACGGTCTTCCCGGGCGACGGTGACGAGCACGGTGCCGTAATTCTGCAGCTTCATGCCGGAGGCCTGAAGGGCCTTGTACATGGCGCGGGAGAGCTTCGTGTCGTATCCGATGGCCTCGCCTGTGGACTTCATCTCCGGACTCAGATAGGCGTCCAGACCCTTGATTTTGCTCCAGGAAAAGACGGGTACCTTCACATAGCAGCGCTTCTTTTCCTCGGGATAGAGGTCAAAGATGCCCTGCTCCTTCAGGCTTTTGCCCAGGATGACTTCGGTGGCGATGTCGGCCAGAGAAAAGCCGGTGGCTTTGGAAAGGAAGGGAACGGTGCGTGAGGAGCGGGGATTGACCTCAATGATGAAGACGTTCTCTTCTTTATCCACAATGAATTGAATGTTGTAGAGGCCCACAATGCCGATGCCGAGACCCAGCTTCTTCGCGTACTGCAGGATAATGCCCTTGACCCGGTTGGAGATGGACATCGCGGGGTAGACGCTGATGGAGTCGCCGGAGTGGACGCCGGTGCGCTCCACAAGCTCCATGATACCGGGCACGAACACGTCCCGCCCGTCGCAGATGGCGTCGACCTCCACCTCTTTGCCGAGGATGTACTTATCCACAAGCACGGGCTTGTCCGCGTCGATCTCCACAGCGGTCTTCAGATAGTGGCGCAGCATCTGCTCGTTTGCTACGATCTCCATGGCTCTGCCGCCGAGTACAAAGCTTGGACGGACGAGCACGGGGTAGCCGATCTCGCTGGCTGCCCGTACACCTTCCTCGATGGAGGTCACGGCAGCTCCGGGGGGCTGGGGAATATCCAGGTCCAGCAGTACCTTTTCAAAGGCGTCACGGTTTTCGGCGCGCTCGATGGCCGCGCAGTCGGTGCCGATGATCTTCACGCCCCGGTCCATCAGAGGCTGAGCCAGATTGATGGCGGTCTGCCCGCCCAGAGACGCGATGACACCCTCGGGCTGTTCGAAGTTTATGATATCCATCACGTCTTCTACGGTCAGCGGCTCAAAATAGAGCTTGTCGCCGGTGGTATAGTCGGTGGAGACGGTTTCGGGATTGTTGTTGATGATGATGGCTTCGTAGCCGTTCCGCTTGATGGTCTGTACGGCGTGGACGGTGGAGTAGTCAAACTCCACGCCCTGCCCGATGCGGATGGGACCGGCGCCGAGGACGATGATTTTTTTCTTGTCGGTCAGCTGCGAATCGTTCCTGCCGGAGTAGGAGGAATAGAGATAGGCGATATACTTGCCGGTGTGCAGGGTATCCACCATACGGAAGACCGGCAGGATGCCGCGTTTGCGGCGCTTTTCGTAGAGCTCCACTTCGCTCAGGTTCCAGAGCTGCGCAATGTACTTGTCGGAAAAACCCATCTGCTTTGCAGCCCGCAGGGTTTCCACGTCGTTGACTCTGGCCTTGAGCTGCCGCTCCATGGCCACGATCTTTGCCAGAGATTCCAGAAAGAGTTCCGTGATGCCGGTGACCTCATGCAGTTTTTCGATGGAAGCGCCGCGGCGCAGCAGTTCCACGATCGCATAGATGTTATCGTCCCGGAACTCGGAGATGTAGCGGAAAAGCTCCTCATCGGTCATCGGATCGAACTTGGGGCTGTAGAAGTGGCAGACGCCGGTTTCCAGAGAACGGACAGATTTGAGAAAACATTCCTCCAGATTGGAGCCGATGCCCATCACTTCGCCCGTGGCCTTCATTTGGGTGCCGAGCGTGTTCGGGGCGTCGGGAAATTTGTCAAAGGGAAAGCGGGGGAACTTGGCCACGATGTAGTCGAGGCTGGGTTCAATGGCGGCAGTGCCGCCGGCCACGGGGATCTCCTCCAGCGCCATGCCCATGGCGATCTTGGCCGTCACGCGGGCGATGGGGTAGCCGCTGGCCTTGGAGGCCAGGGCGGAGGAGCGGGAAACACGGGGGTTGACCTCGATCAAATAGTATTCGCTGGTCTCGGGGTGCAGCGCGAACTGCACGTTGCAGCCGCCCTCGATCTGCAGCTCACGGATGATCTTGATGGCGCTGTCGTTGAGCATCTTTTTGTCGTGCTCGTTCAGCGAGAGGATGGGAGCGACCACGATGGAGTCGCCGGTATGCACGCCCACCGGGTCCACGTTCTCCATGCCGCAGATGGTGATGGCGGTGTCGTTGGAGTCGCGCATGACCTCAAACTCGATTTCCTTATAGCCCTTGACGCTCTTCTCCACCAGCACCTGGTGGACAGGGGAGAGGCGGAAAGCGTTGGTGCCGATCTCCGTGAGCTCGGCCTCGTTATTGGCAAAGCCGCCGCCGGTTCCGCCGAGTGTGAAGGCGGGGCGCAGGACGACGGGGTAGCCGATGTGCGCGGCAGCCCGTTTTGCCTGCTCCAGATCATAGGTGATCTCGGAGGGGATGACAGGCTCGCCGATAGACTGGCACATCTCCTTGAAAAGCTCCCGGTCCTCTGCCCTCTCGATACTGCGGCTGCTGGTGCCGAGCAGCCGGGTGCCGCATTCGCGCAGGATACCCTTGCGCTCCAGCTGCATAGCGAGGTTCAGCCCCGTCTGCCCGCCGATGCCGGGGACAATCGCGTCCGGGCGCTCATAGCGCAGGATCTTGGCGATGTACTCCAGCGTCAGCGGCTCCATATATACCTTATCGGCAATGGAAGTGTCGGTCATGATGGTAGCGGGATTGGAGTTTGCCAGCACCACCTCGTAGCCCTCTTCCTTCAGAGCCAGGCAGGCCTGCGTGCCGGCGTAGTCGAATTCCGCGGCCTGACCGATCACGATGGGGCCGGAGCCGATAATAAGAACCTTTTTGATGTCTGCGCGTTTTGCCATTTCTTATGCCTCCGAATAGACGACGTTTCCGTTGTATACAGTCAGCTTGCAGCGGCCGGACACTTGCTGCCCGGCAAAGGGAGTCGCTTTGCCCCGGGAGAGAAACTCCTGCGGGTCGATGATGTAGTCCTGCTCCAGATCCCAGATAGAATAATCGTTCCCGAGGGGGATCCGAAAGCGGCTGCGCGGTTTGGCGCACAAAAGCGCCGTAAGGTCTTCCAGCGAGAGGATGTTCTCTTTGACAAGGCCGGTATAGAGAAGGGGAAAGGCAGTCTCGATGCCAACTATTCCGAAGGCGCTCTTTTCCAGCCCCCGGGCTTTCTCCTCCGCGCTGTGCGGTGCATGATCGGTGGCGATCATATCAACGGTACCGTCGCAGAGCCCCTCGAGCAGCGCTTCACGGTCTTCACGGGCGCGCAGCGGCGGATTCATTTTGAAGCGCCCCTCTTCCCGCAGATCGTTTTCATCCAGCAGGAGATAATGCGGTGCCGTCTCACATGTCACATCCACGCCGCTCTTTTTGGCCTCGCGGATGAGCTGCACGCTCTCCTTCGTGGAGATATGGCAGACGTGGTAGCCGCAGCCGGTCTGGGCGGCGAGCTCCAGATCCCGGGCGATCTGGCCCCATTCGCTCTCGGAACAGATGCCCCTGTGCCCGTGGGCGGCGGCGTAAGCGCCGTCATGGATATAACCGCCGCGCAGGAGACAGTTATCCTCACAGTGGGCGACAATCAGCTTGCCAAGCGCTTTTGCCCTTTGCATCGCCTCTCGCATGAGTCCCTCGTCCTGTACGCCGTGGCCGTCGTCGGAGAAGGCGATCACCCGGTCTGCCATGGCTTCCAGATCGGATATTTCTTTTCCTTTTTCGCCAACGGTGATGGCGGCATAGGGATAGACGGCGATGCGGGCGTCGCGCTCGATGATCTGCGTTTGAATCCGCAGATGATCCGAACTGTCAGGAACCGGGTCCAGGTTCGGCATGGTGCATACAGCGGTATAGCCGCCGCGGGCAGCGGCCGCGGTCCCGGCTGCGATGGTTTCTTTATAAGAAAAACCCGGCTCACGAAAATGCACATGCACATCGCAAAAACCGGGCATAAGGGCATATTGACTTTGGTTCAGGCCGGCAAAAGCCGCAGAATCATCCCCGATGAAAGGCGCGGCTCCTTCGCAGCAGATTCTTTTGACCTTGTCAAACACGAGCATGCGCAGAACCTCCGAAACAAAAAGCCTTGCCTGAACGGCAAGACAAACGGGAAATGCAAACCGCACCGTATCCATTCTTCTTGCCGATCTCACCGGGTCGTCTTAAAGTTGTAAAAATTATAACGGTTTGGCCGTAAATTTGTCAATCGGCGAAATGCACAGAAAAAACACGGCTTTCGCGGCCTGTTTTTCGAATTCCTTTAGATACTTGCACAGTGCTTCAAAAATGTGTAGAATAAGGACAGATTTTTATACAGCGCGTGCTGCGCTGTCCATCGTTTTTCTGTCTTGCCGGAGAGGGGGATACGGGCATGAACGATGCGATCATTGAGAGGCTTTCCCGCATCACGGAAGAGGAGCGGGAGATCCTCGCCGGGCGGCGGAGCATCGACCGCAGCATCTATATGGACGGAAGCCGCGATGTGATCAGCGGTGAGAAGCTCCTGGAAAAGGATAAGCTGATCGCCGTGCGGCCACACACCCGTTTCATCCCTTTTCCCGAGCATACCCACGATTATGTCGAAATTGTCTATATGTGCCAGGGTACGACGAGACATAACGTGGACGGCAATGAGATCCTGCTGCGGCCCGGGGAGCTGCTGCTTCTCGGGCAGAATGCGAGGCAGTCCATCGAAGCGGCCGGGGAACAGGATCTTGCAGTCAATTTTATCGTAAGACCGGAATTTCTCGGCGGCATCCTGCATTTTCTCGGCGATGAAGAGACGCCGCTTCGGCGCTTCGTGCTGGGAGCGCTGCGCGGCGACGGGGGCATGGATTATCTGCTCTATCGCGTGACGGACTATCTACCGGTACAAAATCTGGTGGAAAACCTGATCTGGACGCTGATCCAGGACACGCCCAACAAGCGGGGGATCCTGCAGCTGACCATGGGGCTCCTGTTCGCCCAGCTTTTGAGCCACACGGATCTGCTCTGCGCGGCGGACGAGGAGCAGGAGATCACGGTGCGGACGCTGAGATACGTGGAGGAACGGTATCGGGAAGGGAGCCTCACGGAGCTTGCGGAGGAACTGAATTACGAGGTCTCCGGTCTCAGCCGCTTCATTCTTCGCAATACGGGACGCAGCTA
Organism: Oscillospiraceae bacterium; assembly: GCA_902774015.1. Taxonomy (GTDB): domain Bacteria; phylum Bacillota; class Clostridia; order Oscillospirales; family Oscillospiraceae; genus Limivicinus. The sequence continues at coordinate 117,292 of CACYHB010000001.1, forward strand.
TACGGAGCTTGTGCAGGAAAAACGGCTGAGCCAGGCGGCCTGGCTGCTGCGCAACACCCGTGAACGGGTGGAGGATATAGGCCGCGAAGTGGGCTACGAGAACATCAGTTATTTCCACCGCATCTTCCTTCAGCGTTTCGGCATGACGCCGAAGAAATACAGAGACTGCAAATAAGGACAGTTTTTTGAAAACTGCGGACCTTGGAAAAAGCCCTTCTGTTCTATATGATATCATCAGTAGAAACAGGAGGGCTTTGCCATGAACAAATACCTCGCAATCGACATCGGCGCATCCTCGGGCCGCCATATCGTGGGCTGGATGGAGAACGGAGACATGAAGACTGAGGAGGTCTACCGCTTTCCCAACGGTGTGCAGATGCTGAACGGACACCTGACCTGGAACATTGATGAGCTTTATTCCCATGTAAAAGAGGGCATCCGGATCGCCAGGGAGCGCTTTGACGATATCCGCAGCCTCTCCGTAGACACCTGGGGTGTGGATTACATCCTGATGAAGGGCGACGAGGAAGTGCGCCCCTGCTACGCTTACCGCGACAGCCGCACAGAGGCGGTGATCCCCGAGGTGCATGCAAAGATCGCTTTTTCTGAGCTGTATCGCCTCACCGGCATCCAGTTTCAGCCCTTCAACACGGTGTATCAGCTCTATGCCGACAAGCTTGCGGGGCGTCTCGAGGGCGTGACGGATTTCCTGATGATGCCCGAATATCTGATGTACAAGCTCTGCGGCGTCAAAGCCCACGAATACACGAACGCCACGACCGGCGGCATGGTCTCTGCCGAGACCGGAGAATATGACCCGGCCATCATTCAGGCGCTGGGACTGCCGCAGGACCTCTTCTGCCGCCTCAGCCAGCCGGGAACCGTGATCGGCGAGTACGAGGGGATCAAGGTCGTCCTGTGCGCGACCCACGATACCGGCTCCGCGGTGGAGGGCATCCCCATGGAGACGGAGCAGCCCTATATCTCCTCCGGCACCTGGAGCCTGCTCGGACTCAAGACCCCGAAGGCAATCACCAATCCGGCAAGCGAGCGTGCCAACTGGTCCAACGAGGGCGGCGTCGGCTACAACCGCTATCAGAAAAACATCATGGGCATGTGGCTCATCAACCGTCTGCGCGACGAGCTCTGCCCCGGAAAGCCCTTCCCGGAGATCGTACACGAGGCGGAAGAGAGCGCTTTCGAGGAAACTGTAGACGCAAACGCGAAGGAATTCCTCGCCCCCGAGAGCATGAAGGCAGCTTTTGACGCAAACCTCCGCATCAAGCCGCAGACCGTGGGGGACTATTTCCGCTGTGCGTACCGCAGCCTCGCGCTCTGCTACCGCGACGCTGTTATAGAGCTGGAACGCAATACCGGCAGCAGCTTCGAGGCCATCTATATCGTCGGCGGCGGCGCCAAGAACGCTTTCCTGAACGATCTCACCGAAAAGGCAAGCGGCAAAAAAGTCGTCGCCCTGCCCATCGAGGCCACTGCCATCGGGAATCTCCTGGTGCAGTACAGAGCCATCGGATAACGTATCAATAAGGACAAACACCCTTTCCGTCACTGCGCGGCAGTTTTGAGGAGGGGGCCAATCATGAAACCGGAGGTTAGGAAATGTTAGTCAACACCAAAGCAAGAATCGGCGTTTTCTCCATCGCGCTCGGCGCCTATCTGCCCCAGTTCCCGTCCCTTGTCCCCGAGTTTGAGGGCCAGTATGCTGACTTCAAAAAGCGCATCCCCGACTCTGTGGAGCTCATTGACGGCGGTCTAGTGACCACCAAAGAGGCCGCCATGGCCGCAGGCGACAAGTTCCGTGCCGCCGATGTGGACCTGGTGATCCTCCAGCTCCTGACCTATGCGACGAGCTACAACATGCTTCCCGCCGTCCGTGATCTGGACGTTCCCGTCGTGCTCGTGAATCTTCAGAAGAAGAAAGCTCCCGACTATCCCAACACCGACACCGCCACCTGGCTGGGCGAGCTCTACGCCTGCGGCGCCGTGGGTGAGATGGTGGCCGACCTGGAGCGCGCCGGCAAGCGCCATGCCGTGATCACCGGCGTCGTCGAGGGCGGCGACCCCGAGGTGGACAGAGAAATCGCCGACTGGTGCCGAGCCGCTCAGGTGCGCCGCAGATTCCGCGACACCAATATCGCCCAGATCGGCCGCCCCTATCCGGGCATGATGGATCTCTACATCGACGAGACCAACCTCTATCACCGCATGTGGCTCTACACCAAGCAGTTTGACTGGGAGAAGATGTGGGCCATCGCCGACGACATCACCGATGAGGACGCGATCCGCGCGAAAGCCCGGGACATTCTGGACACCTTCGACATCGAGGGCGGCGGCAGCGTCGAAAAGGTCTGGGATATGGCCAGGTATGTGGTCGCGTTCGAGCAGTGGGTCAGGGACGAGCAGCTCGGCTTCGTCGCCTCTCACTATGACGGCTTTGCACAGGGGGTGGCCGGCAAGCTCGACTCCATGCTGATCCCCGCCTTCTCCATGCTCATCAAGCAGGGCACCGCCTGCGCGGTGGAGGGCGACATCAAGGTCGCCATGGCCATGGGCATCCTGAAGGTCATCTCCGGCATGGGCCAGCTTTCCGAGATGTACTCCATCGACTTTAACGAGGACATCTGCATCATCGGTCACTCCGGCTCCGGCGACGCGGATATTTCCAAGGCGAAGAAGCCCACCATGAAGATCGTTCCCGTTTTCCACGGCAAGACCGGCGGCGGCTACCTGACGCAGTTCTATCCGGCGGAGGGTCCCGTGACCTATCTGGGTATCACCCAGGACAGGGACGGGCACTTCAAGTTTGTCGTGGCTGAGGGCGTCAACGAGCCCGGCCCCATCTTCACCTTCGGCGACACCAATATGCGCACCCGCTTCACCTGCGGTGCCCGCGAATTCTGCAACAGATGGAGTGAGGCCGGCCCAACCCACCACATGGCTGCGGCTTCCGGCCGGTATATCGACACGATCCTGAAGGTCGCCAAGATCTTCAATGTGCCGGTGGACATCATTACAAGATAGGAATTGCATGCAGTGGACGGCATCCGGACGTCCCGCATCAGAAAACTGAACGGGTCGTCGAGGACGCCGACCCCCACAGATATTATGGAGGATAATAACATGAAAGACATTCTCAAGGCTCCCTTTATGGTGGAAATGATCCGCACTGCCACGAACATGTACAACCACGGCTGGGACGAGCGCAACGGCGGCAATATCAGCCTGCTGCTGGACGAAGCGGAAGTAAAGCGGTATCTGGACACCGACAAGATCCTGCGTACCATCCCCACCGGGTTCTCCGCACCGGAGCTCGAAGGGAAGTACTTCCTCGTTACCGGCACCGGCAAGTATTTCAAGAACGTCCAGTATGCCCCCGACGTGAACCTGGGCCTTGTGCGTCTCGTGGACGGCGGCGAAAACGCCGAGCTCCTCTGGGGTTATTCTGACGGCGGCAAGTTTACCTCGGAGTTTCCTGCCCACATGATGAGCCATGTGGCGCGCCTCAAGGTCGATCCCGACAACCACGTGGTCATGCACTGCCACCCGGCAAATCTGCTGGCCATGACTTATGTCCACACTCTGGATGAGCGCGAGTTTACCCGTACCCTCTGGCAGATGTGCACCGAATGCATCGTGGTATTCCCGGATGGCGTGAACGTGCTGCCCTGGATGCTCTGCGGTACCAACGAGATCGGTGAAGCCACCGCAGCGAAGATGGAGACGGCCCGTCTTGTCGTCTGGTCTCTGCACGGCATCTACGGCGCAGGCAAGGATCTGGACGAGACCTTCGGGCTCATTGAGACCGCCGAGAAAGCCGCCGAGATCTATATGAAGATCGCCCATCTGCCGCGTGTGAATACCATTACGGACGACATGATGCACCAGCTCGAGGCCCGCTTCGGCGTCAAAGGCCGCGAGGGATACCTCGACTAAATCCCGCTTATCATGAGCATACTCCCAAGGGTATGCTCTGATATATACTATTCTGTGCCAAAGAATTAACGTAAAGGAGAAATATAAAAATGGCCAATCGTATCGTTCTGAATCCTGTTTCCTATCACGGCGCCGGCGCTGTTGCCGAGATCGGCAATGAACTCGTCGCCCGGGGCTACAAACGCGCGTTTATCGCTTCCGGCCGTCACGTTGTGAAGTCCGGCGAGATCAAGAAGATCACCGACGTGCTGGACGAGAAGGGCATCGTCTACACATTCTATACCGACATCAAACCCAATCCCACCATCGAGAACGTTCAGAACGGCGTGAAAGCCTTCCAGGAGTTCGGCGCCGACTGCATCATCGCAGTGGGCGGCGGTTCCGTCATGGATACCTCCAAGGCGGTCGGCATCATCGTCAACAACCCCGAGTTTGCCGACGTCCGCTCCCTCGAGGGCGTGGCCCCCACCAAGAAGCACGCTGTCTTTACCATTGCCGTCCCCACCACCGCAGGCACTGCCGCCGAGGTTACCATCAACTACGTCATTACCGACGTGGAGAAAAAGCGCAAATTCGTCTGCGTGGACGTGAACGACATCCCCGAGGTTGCCGTGGTCGATCCCGAGATGATGTACTCCATGCCGAAGCCTCTGACCGCCGCCACCGGAATGGATGCTCTGACCCACGCCATCGAGGGCTATATCACCAAGGGCCACTGCGCAATTTCCGACATGTTCCATCTCGAGGCCATCCGCCTGATCGCGAAGAACCTGCGCTGCGCCGTGGAAAACGATCCCTGCGGCCGCGAGGGCATGGCCCTGGGTCAGTATATCGCGGGTATGGGCTTCTCGAACGTCGGCCTCGGCATCGTCCACTCTATGGCTCATGGTCTGTCCGCCCTTTATGACACTCCTCACGGCGTCGCCTGCGCGATCCTGCTGCCCCTGGGGCTGGAGTACAACCTGACTGTCGCCGGTGAGCGTTACCGCGCCATCGGAAAGGCCATGGAAGTCCCCTATATCGACAGCATGAACGACGAAGACGCCGCCAGGGCCACCATCGCCGCCGTCAAAAAGCTGGGCGCAGACGTTGGGATCCCCGCCGACCTCAAGGAGATCGTCAAGGACGAGGACGTGCAGTTCCTGTCCGAGAGCGCCTTTGCGGACGCCTGCTGCCCGGGCAACCCCCGCGACACCAGCGTGGAAGAGATCGCCGCTCTGTACCGCAGTCTCATGTAAGCGGAAGCGACAAGTCAATGAATATACAATCGGCATGACCGTCAGGTCATGCCGATTCTAAGATTTGACAAGCAACATGCAGTCAAAAACTCCCTCCGTCAAACAACGGAGGGAGTTTTTGACAAAAAGGGGTCTCACAGGCTTCTGAGCCAGTTTTCGATAAAACGACTCTCATATTCGTGCGCTTTTGCGTTGGGATGTGTATTTGACGGATAGTTTACGGCGAACAGCCGCGTACGCAGATCCCGGACCGCCGGCAGGATCGCCGGGTTGGTGGAACGGCCCATCACCGGGCAGCGCGCATCGCCGTTGAGATCCAGATAGGGAAGGCCCCACTTCTCCGCAAGGGCGATCTCCGCTCTGCGGTAATCGTCGGTCTCGCAGCCGTTGGATACAAGGATGCCGATGTGTGCATAGGGATGGCTTGAGATGAGCTGCTCAAGAACAATATTCCAGGCGCCGAAAAAGCTGCCCGTGTCAGAATCGTCGATCGTGCCCAGCGGGATGACGCCGGTTTTGATTTCGCCGTCATCCCCGGTGGACTTGGGCCGGTGATGGCTGTCATTGATGCCGAAATACAGGGTGATATAGTCAGCGTCCGGGTCGATCTGCCGGTACAGACCGGCGGAGAAGCAGTTGCTAAAACCGCTGCCGGCGGGGTAGGCCATAGTCATTCCGCCCACGGCCAGATGCTGCAGCAGCATGCCGTTTCGTTCCGCGATCAAATAGTCGTAGGTTTTTCGTTTTCCGGCGAAAGGACCATCGGAAAAAAGTGGTTCCCCCTCCGGGCTGCCCTTAAAATCACCGTTAGTAAAGCTGTCGCCGCAGACGGCCCATTTTTTCCCATAGAGGATGTTGTTGTTCATGATTTTTTCGTTCCTCATACGCGGGGCAGAGAGCGTTTGCCCTCTGCCCAACTGTTCGTTATAGCGTTGGAATCACATCTCAGGCATGTCGCCCGCGGTGTTGAAATCGTCGATGGTCCTGCGTCCGCTCACATCGAGCTGAGACACGGTGACGTTCGGGAAAGGAACGTTGATGCCGTTACGGTAGAAGATCTCCAGAACCTCCCGGTTGAGATAGCGGTTGACGTTGAAAACGTCTTTCTCGGCGCATTTGGCGATGATCATCAGGTCGACGCTGCTTTCCGACAGGCTGGAGACGCCCAGATAAACAGGAGCATCCAGAAGGGCCGGGTTTTTCTCCTTGAGAAGCGGCAGATCACGCTTCAGAACCGCCTCCACATAGGCCAGATCCTGCCCATATTCGACGCCGATGGTGCATTTGGCGATGGAAGCTTCCTTGGTCATGTTAAGCACGCCGGAAATATCGCTGTTATTGTAGATCTTGATATTGCCCCCGACACCCATAATTTTGGTGGTCCGCAGGCCGATGTCCATGACGGTACCGCGATAATCGCCGATGGTAACAATGTCGCCTACGCGGAATTCGCCCTCAAAGACGATGAAAATACCGGCAAGAATATCCTTGATCAGGCTCTGTGCGCCAAGGCCGATGACCAGAGAGAGGATACTGGCGCTGGCCAGCAGGCTTGTGGAATCGATGCCGATCAGATAAAGGCAGTAGAACAGTGCGCCGAGCGTCCCGCCGTATTTGGCGACGGAAATCAGCAGATGGCCGACCGTTTGGCTGCGGGCGCCGAGGAGTGAGGAGATGAGACGGACAGGGATCCTGAAGAGTGTAATGGCGATGGCGGTATAGAGCATTACCAGTGCACAAACGCTGAGCGCGAATATATTGGGGCTCTTGTCCCAGGTTCCGCTGAGCATATACTGGATAATGGATTCATCGCCGTAGATGGATTTTGCACCGGCAAAGGCGAGGATGATATAAAACACCAGAATGCCCAGCACAACGCTGATCAGAATGATGAGCTTCTGTTCGGGCGTCCGCTCGTTCCATGGAATCTTACGGTTATCCCAGCGCGCGGCCGCGTTTACTGTGGAGACCGTTCTGCCGGAGGGCAGAATGATGTGGAAGATGGCGGAGTCGAGTCCCTTTTCGGCCTGGCTCTCGCTCATCGTGGAGTAGAGATACTCTTCCTCCTCCGTTGTCATTGTGACTGTGGCGGACAGGATGAGGATGAGGATCAGGCTTGTCAGAGCAGTTATGACAGAGATGGAGAGGCGCGACTGGTACATGCTTTCCTTCGGGATCGCGGTGGCGATAAAGTAGCCGTCGGCATAGCGGTAATACTGGAAATAGTTTGTCCCGTTCACCCGCAGGAAGCCGTAGTAGTCATTGCCGGAAAAAGCATTTTGGGGGATCCCCATTTCTTCCGCCGTGCGGTAAAGGCTTGCCTCGTAAGGGGAGTACAGGCAGCGGTATGGGTCTTCACCGTCGAAGAGAACGATGAAGCCATCGCTGAGCATATCGGAAGAGAAAATATAGCTCAGCTCGGTGGAGGCCATGAGCTTTTCCGTCAGACCGGGATCAAGCTCCACCTGAACGAGTCCTCTGTGCGCTGTGACGGGAGCTTGGGTAGGACTGTCTTCCGCATCGCCGCCGGATTGTGACTTTGCGTTTTCATAGCGGTAATGAGAGACATATTCGGTTTCGCCGTTTTGGTTGACTGTTGTGTAATAGGTAAATGCAGCGCCGATGAATTGCCCATCTTCGCCGGTATCGGAGATCATGGGCTCCTGCACAAGATAATCGACCTTACCGTCCAGCACGTTCAGGAAAGCGTAGGACTGATCCCCGGCCATGTGGCTGATGGTAAAATACCAGTAGTCGGTGTTGGTGGCAATGGTATGGCCGTCTTCGTTGAAAATATAAATCGACTTCAGATCGTTGGTATCACAGAGGGACTGCAGGATCGCAGAGGACCCGACGGAACGGAGGGGATTGCCTTCTTCGTCTTCGAGGAAATACTTCTCGTATTCCATATCATAATCGGTGTAAAGGCGTTCCGTCGGCGTGTTGAGAACGGACGGGTCTTCCTCCAGGAGGTAGGAGAGCAGCTGTGTTTTGGCAAGAAAGCGGTTGTTATAATAGTTCTGGATCACTTCGCGGCTTTCGGCACCCTCGGAATACCGGTTGCCGACGTCGTCCAGAGCGGCTTCAGATAGCTGAATGGTCTGGGAAATCTCCAGAAGAGTCTGTGTGTACAGGGAAATGCAGAAAATCAGCAGCACGCCGCTGACCATCAGCGGGAATACCTTTTTGAATACGGATTTGTCAAAGATGAGTTTCTTCCCGTTCCGGCCGGAGAATATCTTCTTGTCTGTAACGACGACATTGCGTACAAAGTCATTGCGCACGATAACGGCATAGATCAGGCACAGCACCATGACCGCGATAAAGCCGGAAATCGACCAGAAAAGGACGTATTTGTCGCTGGAGTAGATATCCTTCGTGTCTGCAACGGCGCAGACCACCGTGCTGCTGCCGAAGGTTCGTGAGACGCAGAAATACCGTGTGCCGTTGATAAGCTGCATACCGGAATATCCGTCCTGCAGGGCCAACTGAGAGAGCCCGGCATCCAGAGCGTTTTCACCGGTCAATACTTCTCCGTCGTTTTCGTAGTACAGAAAAGTATTGTTTTCCGTGTCCACGGCAAACATGAAGCCGTTATTGCTGACCATGGCGCGCCCGAGCACGATTGAGACGTCCTTGAGTGAAGAAATCTGCAGATCAAGCGTGGAGGCGTCCGCCCCGAGGACAAGAACCATTTCTGATTTTCCGTAGGTAAAGCGGTGAGAGTAGAAATAAAAGTTTCCCTGATCGTTGACTTCCAGAGCGGGACGGATCGTGCCGTCTGCCTGCCGCGTTCCCTCCAGGAGCAATTCCAGATTCTCCCGGGACAGCAGACCGTAATCCACAATGTCCGTATTGTATAAATCCGGGAACGGGGAGAGAAGGATCTTCCCGCTGTCGGACATGATGAAGAGGTATTCCACACCGGAACGGGAGACGACATCGGCAAAAGCAGCGGAGCGCGACGTATTGTCCTCCGCGGCGAGAGAACTGAAGAGGCCGCTGTTGAGAAGTGCGTTCAAATCATCCAGCATGTCCTGGTTCCCGTCGTGGAACATGTAGGTCAGCTCGTTTGCGTCGTTGGCATTTTTCGTCAAAATGGAAATCGCCTCCGAGAGCGCCTGCGTGCTGTTCTGCTCCTGCTTGAAAAGAGCAGTCTGATGCTGCATCTGCCTCAGAAACAGCGCGATAAGTACGGTACCCAGGATGATCAGGAAGGCGTTGATCGCAACTTTGGAGAAAAAGTATGCGTTGGCTCTTTTACGAATCTTGGCGTGATCCATGATGGAAAACTCCTTTATCTTCAATAACAAAGAGTAATTAATTTATTATATAATATTTTTTGAAATCAGGAAAGTGTTTTTTCGTTTTTTTTCGAAAGAACAGGATTTTTTGCATCGCGGGGAGGAGAGCGCCCGTATTTGATCAGCATTGGCTTGGAAACGCGGTTCCGCTGTGTTATAATCTTAGCATAAGCAAAGACGCATCGTGCTGTTCCCGGATCAAGATGGATGTGAGGTGCTGCGCATGGAGATAAAGAAGACCGGTACTACGCAGAGAGAGACCTCCTGCGGCCCCGTTCGCGGAAACGAGCGAAAGAACTGCCTGGAGTTTCTCGGCGTCCCATATGCACACGCGGAGCGTTTTACCTACGCTGCTCCAACGGAGAACTGGGAAGGGGAACTGGACGCCACGCACTTTGGCCCGGCCTGCCCGCAGAACCGCGGCTGGCATGAGCACCTGGAACATCCCACCCGGCGCTTTTACAAGCGGGAATTCAGGGAGAACAGCGAGTTTCATTATGATGAAGACTGCCTGAATCTCAACATTTATACGCCGAAGCATGCGGAGAACTGCCCGGTGATCCTTTTCTTTTACGGCGGCGGTTTCGACTCCGGCATAAACTGTGAGGAAGCTTTCGACGGCGCGGCTTTCGCTGAGCGCGGCGTGGTCACGGTCTTTGCCAACTATCGCGTCGGCGTGCTGGGCTATCTGACCCATGCACAGATCCAGGCGCAGTACGGAAGAGACGGCAATTTCGGGCTGGACGACCAGCTTACGGCGATCCGCTGGGTAAAAGCGCATATCGCAGATTTCGGCGGGGATCCGGAAAACATCACGCTGCTCGGCCAGAGCGCCGGCGCGATCTCCATCCAGTATCTCTGCCTGAATCACGATAACGAGGGCCTTTTCCGCCGGGCCGCCATGATGTCCGGCGCAGGACTCTTCCCGCGCTTTGCGCTGCCCAGGAAAGCGGCCGACACCCGCGAGTACTGGCTGGATTACATGCGGACCGCCCATTGCGACACCTTGGACGACTTGAAAAAAGCGAGTTTCAACACGCTGTTTGATGCGGTTGAAGAACTGAAAGCCCGCAGGAAAGATAACACTTACAATACCATGCCCGTGATCGACGGCCTCCTCATCCCCGCGCCCATCGACGAAATGATCCGTCGTCCGTTGCGTCTCGACTATCTGATAGGCTTTACCAACTGCGATCTGTATGCTCCCGTCATGGCCTGGATCGGCACGCAGTATGCTCGGAGCAACGGCGGCTACGTCTATTTCTTCGATATGGATGCGCCCGGTGATGACAACCTTGCCTTTCACTCCAGCGATCTGCGTTATATGTTCGGCACCCTCTCCGGAAGCTGGCGGCCTTACGCTGCCCGGGATTACGAGGTTTCGGCTCAGATGCTGGATTATCTTGCAAACTTTGCCAGGAGCGGAGATCCAAACGGCCCGGGTCTCCCGAAATGGGAAGCGGACGGCAGAAAGGTCCTGCGCTTTTCCGCGGAGAAAACCGCAATGGCGCGGGTGCCGTATCTCCGCCTGACGCGAAACTTCCTCCATAAAGGAGATCCGAAAGGATGAAATACGAGCATTTCTTTTCACTGGAAGCCAGCGGACCTTCTTTTCGCGTCTATCGGGCAGAAGGCATACGTATGCGGCTTGACTTCTTTGCCCATATCCTGCGCGTTGCTCTTTTACACGACGGGGAAAGTCTGCTTCCCACCTGGAGTGTTTGCCCCGGGGCGGCGGATCTTCCGCTTGAGGGAAGAGACAAACTCTCTTCGGAGGGGTTTCCATGTGTCTGCCCGCCGATCAGCGAAGATGGGGATGCGCTGCGCTTTGTCCTGGACGGCGTCTCCTTCGCGGTGGAAAAAAAGAATTTCCGCATCACGGCACGAAACGATATGGGCGTGCTGTATGCGGACCGCAGCGGTCTCGCATACAATTTTGCCGGTGAGCTTGGCGACAGGGCGATCCATTACACCTGCCGCGAGGAAGGGGAGCGCATTTTCGGTCTCGGCGACAAGAGCGGCGCGGTCAACAAGGCAGGGCGCAGCTTTGCGATCGCGGCTACGGATTCCATGGGCTTCCGGGCGGAAAGCAGCGACCCGCTCTATAAACAGATCCCGTTTTACATCTGTGAAAACAGCGCAGGGTCCTACGGCGTTTTTTACGATACGGCTTCCAACGGTCGGATGGATTTCGGTGCTGAGCACGACAACTACTTCGAACCCTTCTCTTCGGCCAGATTTGAAGAGAAGAACATGGTGTTTTATCTGATCCTGGGCACGACGGCGGAGATCGCGCGCCGTTTCTCGGCGCTCTGCGGTGAGATCGCACCGGTGCCGGACTGGGCGTTTCGTTACTGCGGCAGCACCATGGAATACACCGATGCGCCGGATGCGGACAGACTCCTGCGCGGCTTTGTATCAAAGTGCCGCAAAGAGGGGATAGAGGCCGGCGGCTTCTATCTGTCCAGCGGGTATACCCAGATCGGGGATCAGCGCTGCGTATTTCACTGGAACCGGGACAAGATCCCGTCCCCGGAGGACTTGAGTGCATTCTTTCGGGCCAACGGCATGGAGCTGCTCGCGAATGTAAAGCCTGCATTTCTGACTTCACATCCGCTCTACGAAAAGATCGCCGCGGAGGGCTGGTTTCTGCACTATGCCGACGGTTCGCCTGCCTGTTTCCCCTTCTGGGGCGGTATGGCAAGCTATCTGGACTTTACGAACCCCGGGGCCTATGCTTTCTGGAAAGACTGCATTAAGGAGCAGCTCGTACGGAAGGGGATCCGCTGCATCTGGAACGACAACAATGAATACGACGTAGCGGATGCGGAAGTCTTGGCTTTCGGCTTCGGAACGGAGACAAGCGCAAGGCTGCTTCGCCCGCTCTTTTCCCTCCTGATGGCGCGGGCCAGCCGGGAGGCGGTGAGGGAGGCTGTCGGAGAAACCATGGTTCCTCTGCATGTCTCGCGCTGTGCCATGGCGGGGACCCAGCGCTATGCCACCACCTGGACAGGTGACAACCTGACCGACTTCCGCGATCTGCGCTTTAACCACTATCAGGCGATGACCATGGCGCTGAGCGGTTTTGTATTCTTCGGGGCGGACATCGGCGGATTCTCCGGTCCCCGGCCCGATGAGGAGCTGTTTCTTCGCTGGCTGCAGTATGGCGTTTTTACTCCCCGCTTTGTCCTGCACTCCTGGAAGCCGAGGGAGGCGAGCACCATGCCCTGGCTCTACCCGGATAAAATGCTTGCCGTTCAAGGGATTTTCCGACTGCGCGAGCGGCTTCTGCCCTACCTGCGGAAAGAGGCGGAGCGGGCGCGCACGCGGCATGAGAGCCTGATTTACCCGGTATTCCTGCGCCAGCCGGATTACGACTGCGAGGCGGACGCCTTTTTCTGCGGAGACGGGATCCTGGCTTGTCCGGTGTTTGACCGCGGAGCGGAGAGCGTCACCGTGACTCTGCCAGGCTGCTGCGCTGCCTGGAGGCTGCGGGGAGAGGGGAGTTTGATCCCCGGCGGAACGAGTCTTTCGGTACCCTGCATGCCGGAGGATCTTCCGGTCTGGTTCACGGCGGAATAAGGGAATAAGAAAGAAACACCCGGGATATCCCGGGTGTTTTCAGCTTGTCAAAAAAGTCTGACAGACTTTTTTGACTGCGCTTCTCCCGCCGCGCATTTTGACGGGGGAATCAAAATGCGATTACCCGAAAAAGCCTGATATTTCAGCCTTTTTCGGACGGCGGG
>CACYHB010000001.1:130586-387609 GCA_902774015.1 Oscillospiraceae bacterium
CCTGATATTTCAGCCTTTTTCGGACGGCGGGTTATTGTACTCGAGGCGGGCCTTGCCCCCTCGAGCTCCCCCGCTGCTCTGTTTGTTGTGCTTTCAGCGAAGTTTTCTGACAGTCTCGAAACACCCGGGATATCCCGGGTGTTTTCCTGTATGGATCAAATATCTATGCTTTTGTTTTCGTAGTGTTCGCGGAGCTTATGTTCCTTTTTCACCTGCAGTTCTTCGACCTTTCGGCGTGTCAGCGGATAGTAGACAAAGAGCATCAGGGCCATGACGGCGAAAAGGACGGCGGGGATGAGCGTTGCCAGGTCATACATGGTCTTCAGATTGCCGAGGGTCTGCACGGCGCCTTTATCGTACTTGTAGTTCATGCCCAATAGCGCGCCGTTGACGCATACGGCCGAGAGCACCTGCCCCAGCTTGCGGAAGAAGTTGAACACGGAGTATGCGGTGCCGTCGTCACGGCTGCCGGTCTTGACCTCTATATCGTCTATGGCGTCTGTAACCATGGCCCAGAGCTGCATCACCAGAGTCGTAAGTCCGATGCCGCTGACAAGGCAGAGAGCAAGGAAGACCCACATCAGTTTTTCCGGCGCCATGCCGCGCAGAAAGAAGAGCAGAAGATTTGCCGCGGCAGCAGCTGCCACGCCCACGGCACAAACCTCCTTTTTCCCGATTCTCCGCGCCATGCCGGGCAGAAGAAACATCATCACCAGCATGGGAGAGTATGTGCAGGCCTGGGAAGCCAGATTCATCCAGTTGGCATGGAAATAGTCGTCAAAGAGATAGGTATAGAAGCTTTGGGTGAACATTTGCCCGGCAAGAAGCAGCATGGAGATCAGGCTGACAGACACGAAAGCCCGGTTGGAAAAAAGCAGCTTTACCGCACGCCCGGCGGCGCCTTTGCTGAGATTCTGCGGCTTCGTTTTTACCCTTTCGCGGTTGAGCGTGTAGGCGATCAGCAGCATCACAAAGGAGCAGACCGCCATGATCACAACCCCACGGATCACAGGGCCGTACTGCATGTCGGTGATGGCCTTCCCGTTTTCTCCCAGCACGACATTTCCGTTCGCATCCAGCCGCTTGGCATAAGCAAAGCTCGCGATCAGAAGAACGGGGATGGAACCCAGCGCGGCGCCGATAGAGCGCCAGACAGAGAGCTTGCTGCGCTCATTTGCGTCTGTGGTCACAACAGAGGCCAGCGACCCGAAGGGGATCTGCAGCACGGTATAGGCCATGCCGAAGAAAATATAGGTCACCGTGGCATAGATGCAGGTGGCTGTCAATTGTCCCGGTTCCCCGAGACCGGGGAACTTGTAAAACATCAGCACAGCAGACAGAGAGAGCGGAAGCGCCGCATAGAGGATCCAGGGGCGGTAGCGCCCGCCGCGCCCGGGCCTGACGGTATCGCAGATGCGGCCCATGATGGGATCGTTGATACCGTCCCAAATGCGCGCCGCAATAAACATCAGCATGATAAAAAGCGGACTGAGGTGGAAAATGTCCGTATAGGATTTCTGCAGCAGGGTGGTCACCAGACTGAAAACCAGGCAGCCGGCGGCGTCGATCATGGCGTAGCCGATATAATCCTTTGTCTTCAAACCGCTGGTACGAGCAATAAAGGAACTTTCGCTCATTTCACACAACTCCCGATTTCTTTTTTATCCGGCCCTTTCATCTTCGGAGCCGCCTGAAGGCAGCAGGCTCCAGTCATACAAAAAATAGCTGACCGCCAGGAGGTCGGCGCAGCCGCCCGGAGAAAGATCCTGCCGGATAAAGGCGGTATCCAACTCCAGGATACGCGTCGTTTCAGGCCGAGGGTATTCCGCAAGCAAGCGGCGGACCCTGCCGACGGCAGCATCCGCGAGCTCAGCGCCGCCGCGTTTGATCATGTTTGTGTCCCCGCCCCTCGCAATCAGGTGCAGGAGGGTGTTGACGCCGGCGTCGTTCCTGCTCATGCCGTCTGAAAGACAGGCGGTCAGCACAGGCAGGCCGGTTTCAAAAACGGCGGGAAGACCGTCGGCTGCCTCGCCCCGGATTCCGCGCAGCCCTGAGGAGAGAAACAGGCGTTCTCCTGTCGTACGGGCGCGTCCTATCTTTACCATGGCGGCAAAGTCTTCATCCACAGCTTTGCGGCATAGTTCTGCGCAGGTTTCGGGAATCCTTTCCGGAAAGAGGTGGGGATTGTCCGGCTGCCAGAGCCTGCCCAGCGCACCGCAGACTGTGCCGAGCGTGAAGATCGCTCCCTTGTGGGTGTTGACGCCGCCAGTGGCTTCCAGCATTTTCTTCTCCGCTTCCACACCGAGCGTGCGCATGCGGGCAAAGGCTTCCGCCGCCGGAAGTGCCGCCGTTTCGGCACCGACGAGGAAGCAATCCCGCCAGAAGCCGCGGAGGGCGTCAGCGCTCCGTTCAAAGGTTTCCGGGCACATGTCCCGGTGTGACCCGTTGTTGTTTCGATCTACCAGACCCGGTTTGGGCGTGGTGTATACTTCATCCAGCAGCGCCTGGTTGGCCAGCGCGTCAGCCCGCTCTGCATCGGCTGCGAGAAGCCCTTCCCGCAGCAAATGCGCAACGGCAGCATTCAGTTCATCCAGATCGTGGAGCCGCCTGGAGGCGCAGGCGCGCCCGACGGAGCCGCACACCAGGCAGCGCCGTTCCTCAGCCCGGGCGAGCTTCTGACCGTTCGGACCGATCACATCCATGTCGTAGAGACGGCCCATGGGGGATGCGTCTTCGAGCTGCGTACAGATTGCTTTCAATTCGGCGGCGTCCGCTTGGACGGCGCAGAGAAATACGTGGCCTGTGACGGCGTGCCTGACTTGCCGGGAAAGGGTCGCATACCCGGCGTCATTCAGCGCGAGATCCAATTGCCTCAGCCCCTCGTCAAAGGCTCTGCGGATCGTGGGGCTGTCTTTAATGGGACCGGGGATGTTCATGGTGAAGGAGAGTACCGGCAGGGCAAACGCAGCCAGAAGCTCTCTCTGCGCCTCGGCACGGCGTTCGCGGGCGTCAAGCATCTCCTGCAAAGTGACCTCTCTCATCAGTAGTGTCTCGCCTCGTCCATTGCGCGGATGGCAGCGATCACAGGCGCGGCCTCCCCGCTTCGGAAATAACGCAGGCTGCTATCCGGCAGCATGAAAGCGGCTTCCTCCAGCTTTCCGTCCTGGATCGCCTGCCTCACAGAGCTGGCGCTCACCGTCTCGCCGCCGATCGCAAGACGCGGGATCTGATGAAAAGCGATTCCCAGCTTGGGAAGCTCCGCCGCCATGGTCTCGTTGTAGAGCGCCGTCACATGGCTGCTCTTCTCTTCTCCCGCATATCGGGCGCTGAGATGGAGCGCCGCGGCGATCTTTCCGAAAACGGCCAGATCCAGCTTCGCGTGGGCCAGGATCGCCGCATCCTCATCCCGGAGGAAATAGCTTGGGAAGGTGGCGGAGGAAATGATATAGGGTCCTGAGTCATGCAGAATCACATTGTCGAGATCGGCGACGCCTTCCCGAACCAGTTTTTTCCGGACGGAGAAGGGGATCGGTCCTGACTCCTCACTCAGAAGGAACAGGTGCAGCGTATCATTTTCTGAAGCCGCCCGTTCAATCAGGTGTCGATGCCCGAGGGTAAAGGGGTTTGCGTTCATGACGACAGCTGCGCTCTTTCCGCCCCGCGCGGTTTCTCCAAGTTTTTTCAAATACCGGGAAAAACCGTCCCGCCGGTTTTCCATGAACACAAGTTCGCCGTCTACGCGCGCAATTTCGTAGAAACCGAGGTCCTTGAAAATGCGGTCGTTTTTCGCCTTGGTGTAGAGGAAAACGTGGCTGTTGCCGCGCTCCATCTGTTTTTCAAGCAGATGGCTCACAACCTGATTCATCAGGCCCTCACCCCGGTGCTCCGAGGAGACGGCCAGGCAGCGCAGTGTGTTTTTGTAGCTGCTGCCCGCGGCAATGAGCGTTCCGTCCTCGTCAAAGACGCCGCAGCTGTAATCCAGATTCCTGTCCCGGCGAATTCCCTCGCCGCGCAGCAGAGCATCCATCTGCGCCTGCGTGCGGACGTCGCCGGAAGAGATCGCTCCGAGTGAAGCCATGTTATCCTCCTTGCCTGAAAAGGATCCCCCTGATCCTAAAACCAGGGGGATCGAATCGTGTGTGGACCGTATCTCTTACAGAGGCATGACGCCGATGATGATGGCGAAGAGCATGCAGAGGATCGAGAAGATCCAGACGTAGAAGAAGCTCGCTTTGATGTGGTCCTTGATATCCACGTCCGCAAGGCCGGTGCCCAGCAGGGTGGCAGGCACCATGGGGCTGATGAAGGTGGCGCAGTTGCGGCAGACAACCATGGCTACGGCAATGGGCAGAGCTTCGACGCCGAAGGCCTGGCCGATGCCGATGATGACGGGCATCAGACCGTAGAAGTAGCTGTCGGTATCGAAGGCAAGCGCCAGAGGCACGGACAGGAAGCCGATGACCAGAGGCAGGTTCTTGCCGAGCGCGGCGGGCAGGATACCGGAGACGATGCCGGCGAGGCAGCGCACAACGGAGGGGATCGCGCCCTCAGGCAGCTCCATGACCTTGGCGGAGATGACCTTGCCGTCGACGCCGATGCTGGAGGTCAGCACGCCCATCAGAACGGCGGCGCCCATCAGGGTGGAACACATCATCAGAGCGGGACCGGCGTGGAGGTTGATGATTTTCTTGTGCATTTTGGCGGTGAAGCCGTAGTTGACGAAGAGCGCGATGGCGCAGCCGATCATGAAGGGGAAGTAGGTGGGAAGATCGAAGCCGTCGCCCCAGATCAGCAGGAAGATGACGCCGATGGTGAGCAGCACGTTAAAGAGAAAGAGCTTGGGACGGGCCAGATCGTTCTGGGCCTCTTCAGCGGTCTCTTCCAGGTCTACCGTGCCCTCGATCTCAGCCAGCTTGCCGTTAAGACCGGCGCCGCGTTTTTTCTCCTGAAGACCGGTCAGGAATGCATGAACAAGGGCCAGCACGATGCCGAAGATCTGGATGGGAAGGATGGTCTGCCAGAGGCTGCCGGCCTCAATGCCGAGAACGGAGGCCGCGCGCATGGTGGGGCCGGCCCAGGGCATCAGGTTCAGAACGCCCATGGCAAGGACCGCGATGCGCAGCAGGGAGGTCTTGCGCATGTGCATGCGCTTGAAGACAGGCAGCATGGCGGGAACTACGATACAGAAGGTGGAGGCGCCGCCGCCGTCCAGATGGCCGATCAGCGCGATGACAGCGGTCATCATGCAGACGCCGACAACACTGTCGCCCACCAGTTTCATAAGCTTGTTGATGATGACGTCAAACATGCCCGCGTCCGTCATGATGCCGAAGTACAAAACGGAGAACACGAACAGGGCCGCGGTGGGGCCGGTGCTGGAGAAGCCGGATTTGATCATGGCGGAGAAGTTCTCGCCCGTGATCCAGCCGGAGATGATCAGGATCAGAGCCAGAATGGTGGGCCATACGATAAAGGCAATGGCCGGCTGGGTTTTGCTCTTGAACAGGGTGACAACGATGGCTGCGATGGTCAGCAGGCCAAGGATGCCGACTACGGTTGTACTCATGTTTTTTCCCTCACTTTTCTCGTTATTTTTCTGGAACAGACGGAGCCGTTCCGGAGGTACAGGGAATCGCGGGAACGCATGGTTCAGTCTTCGTCAAGCGTGTAGGGCTTGATCTTGCGGATCACGTCCAGAATGGTGCCGTCGCGGGCTTCCAGTACGGCGACGACCTTATCCTCCCACTGCAGATCATCAGGACGGCCGACAAGGGAGTAGGCTTTTTCCTTCAGCTCCTCAATGGGGACATGCTTGATTCCGGCCATATCCAGGCAGGTGGACAGGTCGGGGCGCAGCGGATTGACAGCAATGCCGTAATCGGTCACCAGCACGTCGACACAGTCGCCCGGCGTGGTAACTGTAACCACATGCTCACAAACGGTGGCCATGCGGCCGCGGATCAGAGGCGTCACGATGATGCAGCACTTGGCGCCAGCCGCAGTGTCGGGGTGGCCGCCGGGCGCGCCGCGAAGCACACCGTCCGAGCCGGTGAGGACGTTGACGTTGAAGCCGGTGTCGATCTCAAGGGCAGCCAGCACCACAAAGTCCAGCTTGTTGACGAAAGCGCCCTTGTTGGCAGGATTTGCATACTGGGAGGCGGACATTTCAAAGTGATTGGGAGTCTGGTTGATGGAGTTCACGGCGTCCAGATCAAAGTCCTGCACGTCAATGACCTTGCCGACCTTACCCTTCTTCAGAAGCTCTACCATCGGACCGCAGATGCCGCCGATTGCCCAGCCCATCTTGATGTTCCGCTCATCCATGTACTTTTCCAGGAACAGGTTTGCGGCAAGGGAGGGGCCGCCCACGCCTGTCTGGAAGGAGAAGCCGTCCTTGAAATACGGGGTGGCGGCGATGACCCTGGCCACATCCTCGGCCATCATCAGGTCACGCGGGTTCTGACTGATGCGAGCCGCGGCGGAAGCGATTTTCTTGGGATTTCCGATGGAATCGACCACTACGACCGCGTCCACGTCGATGGCCTCCACGGAGGCGGGCATGTTCGGAAAGTCCACCAGACAGTCGGTGACGACAATCACATGGTCCGCGTACCTTGCGTCCGTCATGGCATAGCCCATGGAGCCGCAGTTGGACTTCCCACCGATACCGCGGCAGTTGCCCACGCAGTCGCTGGTGGGCGCGGCGATGAAGGCAATGTCGATATGCACCTCTCCGCCCTCAATGGCGCGGGGACGGCCGCCGTGGCTGCGGATGATGGCGGGTGTCTTCAGCTTGCCGGCGGAGACGACCTCGCCCATACGGCCGCGGATGCCGCTGGTCTGGATGCCGACGACCTTACCCTGCTCGATGTAATCGGCGATGGGGTCATGTGCGTTGCCCAGGGAGGACGCGGCGATGGTCAGATCGTCAAGACCCAACTTCTCAATGGCGGTCCTCATGACCATGTTGACCACGTAGTCGCCGTCACGCAGATGGTGGTGGAAGGAGAAAGTCATACCGCTTTTGGCACCGCACTGGATCATGGCGTCGGCCAAAGACTCCACGATCTTGCTCTCCTGGGGCTTTTCACAGCGGCGGGTGCGGGGAGACGCCTTCTGGATATATCTCCCATCCATGTAGTTCTTGCCCTGATAGACCTCTCTGCCGTCCTTGAGCAGGAAGTCCGGGATCTCTCTGCCTACTGCGTTTTTCATACCAGATCTCCCTCCCAGAGCCCGCAGGCGCGGGCCAGCTTCAAGGTCCTCTCGGCACCGGGAATGAAAGCGATGTCGATCATCTTGCCGTCCACGGTAAAGACGCCGACGCCTGCGGCGCTCTGCTCACGGTAGGCGCGCACGATCTTCTCCGCCTGGAGGATCTCCTTTTCGGTCGGCGCGAAGACCTGGTGGACAAAGCGGATCTGCTTGGGGTTGATGAGGCTCTTGCCGTCAAAGCCCATGGCTTTGTTCTGCAGGACTTCAGCCTCAAAGCCTTCCTGATCGTCCAGATTGGTAAATACGGTGTCAAAGCACTGGATGCCGGCGGCGCGGGCCGCGATCAGCATCTGGCCGCGGGCGGCCAGCATGTCCACGCCGTCTCGCTGCGGCGTGGTCTGCATGCACTTGCGGAAGTCGCCGCCGGAAATGGCTACGCCGAACATGCGCGGGGAAGCGGCACAGATCTCATAGGCGTTGAGGATGCCCTTGGGGCTCTCCAGCGCTGCCATGAGAAGCGTGCGTCCCTTTTCCACGCCGAATTCCTCTTCAGCAGCTTCCACGGCCTTTTCGACCGTCAGCACATCCTGCGCACTCTCGCATTTGGCGATGCGGATACCGTCGGCTCCGCCCGCAACGCAGACGCGGATGTCCTCCTGCCAGTGCGGCGTGTCCAGACCGTTGATGCGAACGATGACTTCGGTCTCGCCGTAGTCGATGGTTTTCAGCGCATGGTACAGGGAAAAGCGGGCAGCGTCTTTCTGATTCTCGGCGACAGCGTCCTCCAGATCCAGCATGATGCTGTCGCATCCGTAGATATAGGCATCTTTGATGAGTCCGGGCTTCTGCGCGTTCATGAACATCATGGTGCGGCGCAGCCGGAAGCGTTCGGGTCTGGGTCTCGGTATCATCTGACAGCACCTCCCCAGGGAACATTGGAGGCGGAGGCGTCGCAGCTGCGGAAGACCGCGCATTCCACGCGGGCTTTGATGGTGCAGTCCAGCGCGCCCTTGTCCACAACGGTTACCCGGGCATTTTCAACGCCCAGGCGCTCAAGCGTTTCCAACACGGTGGCCTTGATCTGGCGACCGTACTGGTTCATGACGCTGCTCTCCAGAAACAGCTCGATCCCGTCGTCCGAGGGTTCAACGGCGACCTGCGCGTCACTGGATTCCAGCGTGCCTGCAATGGCTGGCTTTTTGATTTCCAATGGGCATTCCTCCTCATGGCGTAGTTGCGAAAATGCTTGTCATAATTGTATCATTTAACCAGCTTTATGGCAAACATTTTTCTCAATTTTTGTCAAAAATCTTTTAATGGGAAGCAGGAAACGCCGGGAATGCTTTCTTCAGAGGATTCTTAGCAATCGTTCGTCGGGCTGTCACTCTCTTTGGCTTGTGCGAGTGAGATTCAAGTCTCCCCGAATGAGAAGGACTCCATGACCGAGCGGTCATGGAGCCCTTTTGGTCGGAGTGGGGAGACTTGCAGGCATTTTACACTTGCGGGAGACGCGAAAAATCAAAGAATTCGCCAGTGTTTGCACTGGCTCATGCACAGCCCCTGCGGGCTGTGCGGCTGAGATTCAAGTCTCCCCGAATGAAAAAGACTCCATGACCGAGCGGTCATGGAGTCCTTTTGGTCGGAGTGGGGAGACTTGAACTCCCGGCCTCTTGGTCCCGAACCAAGCGCGCTACCGGCTGCGCTACACCCCGAAAGCCACCCTATTATAATGACACTTATTCAAATTGTCAAGGGTAAAGTGCCTTTCGGTATCAGCGATTTGCCGAAGGCAGCTGAAGCGAAGCTGCGAATAAAACGATCTTCTTACAGTTTCCGTTCGTTTTCGTCGTTATGAATAAAATAACGAATCGTGAACGCTGTAATACATTGACATTATTTATATTTTATTATAAAATAACATATTATATAGAAAAGAATAAAATCATCTCTTTGCCTCTGAAATCCACGGTATCTTTACGGTTTCCTCGTTGTGCTTCTTTTACATTCAAGCTTAGAGGGCGCGATTTTTGAGTCCCGTTCCTTGCTTAACAGGATTGTTTCAATGAAAGATAAAGAACTGCAAAAATTGAATCGGCAGGATCTCCTGAAGCTTCTGCTAGCATCGGAAAAAGAAAACCGACGTCTTTCGCAGGCGCTGAAAGAGGCGCAGCTGCAGCTCGAGCGTAAAGAAGTCAGTATGTCGGAGGCTGGCAGTCTTGCAGAGGCCTCACTTTCGCTCAATGGTGTGTTTGAAAGCGCCCAGCGTGCCGCGGATGATTATTTGGAAAATATTCGTCTCCTGTGTGAAAGAAAAGAAGAGGAATCCAGACGCCTGGCAACGGAAAGAGTCGAATGCTGCAGACGCATGCTTGCGGAGACGGAAGCCGTCTGCCGAAGCGCAGAAAAAGCCGCTCGTGCTCTGTATAAACAGACGGCAGTCAGTGGTAAGTCAGCTTCCCAAGAGGAATGGGACGAAGTATATTCCGTTTTCAGCGATTACCTTGACGAACATCCGGGGCTGCGCAGCAACGGGATCAAGCGCGGGAGAGACCGATGAGCGCAAAAAAGAGGTTATATACTCCGACGGTGGAGCAGATCGAAGCCGAGATCGAACGCAGCAATAGAAATCAACGTTTCGTCAGCGCTGTGAGAAGCACGGTTTTCATTCTGATTACTGTGGCGGCTGCCGCAGTCCTGATCTCTTCACTTCTTTTCCCCGTGCTGAAAATTTACGGCAATTCCATGGTCCCGACGCTGAACGAGGGGCAAATCGTTGTAGCATTCAAAGGATCTGCATTTAATACCGGGGACATTGTCGCTTTTTACTACAATAACAAAATTCTCGTCAAGCGTGTAATATGCGATTCCGGAAACTGGGTCAACCTGTCGGATGACGGTACGGTCTACGTCAACGGAACCATGCTTGATGAACCGTATATATCCGAAAAAGCTTATGGAACCTGCGATCTGGATTTGCCTTATCAGGTTCCTGAGGGGCAGGTTTTTGTGATGGGCGATCAGCGAGCCAGCTCCATCGACTCCCGCTGCTCCATTGTGGGCTGTGTGGCAGAGGAGCAAATCGTCGGTCGTATCGTCCTTTGTATCTGGCCCTTGAAAGATTTGGGATTTGTCGGCTAAAGCAACAAACAGAACGCCCCGGTCATCCAATGAGGTAGTACCGAATGCATAATGGCTTGAGGACTCTGAAAGCACAAATGAATCGTGAACGTCGGCAGCGCGGCAGGCGGAAGCTATTGCTCTCCGCCCTGTCGCTCTTCGTGCTTCTCGGAACGACCTCAGGCATGCTCCTGCCCGCATTTACACAGGAAAAGACTGCTTACTGCGGCATGGAAGAGCATGTGCACGGAGAGGATTGCTATGATACTGTCCTTGTCTGTACAGAGGAGGAGACACCGGGACATGTGCATGACGAAAGCTGCTACGTTTCCCGACCCGTCCTGATCTGTGAACAGGAGGAGACGGAAGGCCATGTCCATGACGCCGCCTGTTATGAGCAGACGCAGAGGCTGATCTGCCCCATGGAAGAGTCCGAGCAGCACAGCCACGGCGAGGATTGCTTTGAAATGGTTGACCGCCTTGTGTGCTTGCTGGAAGAGCGGGAGGGGCATGTTCATACGGAAGCGTGCTATTCGGAGAATAAGCAGCTTGTTTGTCAGCTTCCGGAGACGGAAGGACATACGCATACGGAGTCCTGCTATGACAGGCGGCTGAAGTGTGAACTTCCGGAACACGAGCACAGCCTTGCTTGCTATTCCAATCCTGACGCGACGGAGAGTGAAACCGTTTGGGAAAGCAGCATCCCCTTATTTGCGGATGAAACGCCGACTGAACGACTGCTGAAGATCGCGGCATCCCAGCTTGGTTACCATGAGAGCGCAGAGAATTACCGGGTGCATGACGATGGACGCGTGCAGGGCTGGACGCGTTATGGAGCCTGGTATGGAGAACCTTATGGCGACTGGTGCGCCATGTTTGTTTCTTTCTGCCTGTACTATGCAGGGATCGACGAAAGCGTCATGCCATACAGCAAGGACTGCATCCAGTGGATCGATGCGTTGAAAGAGCGCGGGCAGTATGCTGAGGCACAGGAACAATTGCCCGCCCCGGGAGACTTGGCGTTCTTTGACCTGGACCACAACGGTATGACGGACCATGTCGGCCTCGTCTGGCGCGTGGACGCGGAGCGTTCTTCGCTTGAAATCATTGACGGTAATTATGCCGACGATGTGGAAACGCGCAGTTATGCAGTGGATGATACGGTCATCCTGGGCTACGGCCTCCTGCCGGAAAGGAGTCGTGCAGGGGAACAACAAACGGAGGAGAATGCTCCGGATGATCCACCGCAGCCAGAGGCTCCGGTGGAAGCGGATCTTCTCTCCTATCCCGCGCAGAGCTTTCGAGCGGAACTGGGAGAGCTGCTTATAACTGTCGAAGCCGACGAGGGGGCTTTTCCTGAAGGCACGGCAATGAGGGCCTGCGCAGTTCCGGAAGAACAGGTTTTGGAAGCCGTTTCCGGCGCGGTGGACGGACAGGTGCTCTGGGTTGAGGCGGTAGACATCAGCTTTTATAACGAAATCGGCGAGGAGATTCAGCCGCTGCTGCCGATCCGCGTTTCCATCGTCTCGGATCAGATCACAGAATCTGCCAGCGAGGAGACGGAAGTTGTACATGTTAACGCGGCAGGGGCAGCGCAAGTCGTAGACCAGACGGATGTTTCCGAACATGCTGCCTTGAACAGCGTCGCCTTTGAGGCGGACAGCTTTTCAATTTACGCTGTGGTCAGGACTGCGATCGAAAAGCGTATTCTTTCCGACGAAGGCTATTCCTATCTCATCTCCGTCACATACGGGCCGGAGTCCGGAATCCCTGACGGCGCGGAACTGGCGGTCAGCGAGATCCTGCAGAATTCTGAAGCCATCGCCGGCGCTGTGGAATATGAAAAATATCTCGCTCTGACCGGAGATTTTTTCGGCACGCAGAGCGATCTGATCGGATATGCCCGTTTCTTTGATATCAGCATCGTAAAAGACGGGGAAGAGCTGCAGCCGGCTGCGGGAAGCACAGTGAATGTCACTATTGAGCTTGAGGACTCTCCATGCGACAGACTATGCGTTCTGCACTTCGGAGAGGAGCCGGAGATCGTCGAGAGTACGAGCGAGGAGGGCAGCATCGTCTTTGAGACCTCCGGATTCTCCGTCTACGCGATCGTAGACGCGCCGGAACCGGCGGGTGACGGCGGCTGGAATAAGATCTCCGCTGCGGATGAGATCTTGAGCAAGGGCAGCAACGGGTTCCTTATACATCATATCGACGGCTACTATTTCACCAATGAGAATTATACGATCAGCAACTCCAGAACCGGCATCAAGAAAACGGAGCCCAAAACCTCGTCTCCGGACGAGGCGCTCCGCAAGGGCGCAGCGTACTACTTCTTTGAACCTGCGGCTGGAAGCGGCGATCAATTCCGCGCATACTGCTTTGACGGGGAAACAAAACTCTATGTCAGGCAGAACAGCAACAGCCTGTCGCTCACGACGGAAGAGAATGCGACGGTGTTTACTGTCAGTCCTTTCCCCGGAGAGACGGACACTTTCCGCGTCGCCGGAAATAACGGTTACTACTGGAATATGCAGGGCGGCATTAAGGGCCATTCCTTTGCCGCCTACAACGTCGCAAATGACGAAAACGCTCGTATCCAGTTTGAATACCTGGAGCAAGACCCCTACGGGCTCGATGGAAAGACCTACGGCATTGCCTACCATGACGACAACGTCACCGCTGCCGCTCTGACGGCCGAAGAGCAGCAGAGCGGGGGTCAGACGCGTCTGAAAGGGACGGATCTGGTGATGAAGCCGGATCTGTACAGCAATAACGGCATCCTGCTCGTCGCCCCGGACAGTGATATTCATTTCTGGAGTTTTCAGTCCGTTGGTGCGAACAGATACTATATCACCACCTCGGTCGAAGGAAATACCAAATATTTGAGTATTTCCGGCGGAAACGTACAGCTTCTGGATGAGCCGGATGAGGTGAGTTCTGTTATCAGTGCAACGCCCGGTACCGGCGAATACGCCGGTAAGTGGCGCTTTACGGTCAACGGTTACTCGCTGAACCTGCCGAAGAAGACCGAGGATGGCTTTAACGCCATAAAAAATGAAGCGGCAACGGTCTGGATGAACCTGGTGGAGCAAACGGAGCTGGACGATGACGCGTTCACACCCTACACCGCGCGTAAGGTCAGCGTTTCGGACAGCGAGAACGTCTATACCGGTCAGCAGGTGATTCTCTACACCCGCATATGGAACGAGACCGCAAAGAAATATGAATTCTACGTAGTGGATCAAGACGGCTCGCTGATTCGGGCCTATGACACCGGCGACACGGTTCAGTGGATCGGAAGCAAAGCGAACACTGCGCTGTGGGAATTCAGCGAAGGTATGGACGATGGGAATCCGACCTTCTACTATTACCTTCGGAACACAAGCAGCAACAGCTTCCTGGTTCCGCGCGCGTCTACCGGCCAAATCCTGTATGAAAGCCCCTTGCCCGACGGGACACTCGACTTTAACGCAAGCGTAAACCTGGACGGGAGACGCTTCGGCGAGAACTATACGGATATCATTTCCTGGGATGATGAGTATTACGCATATTCCGGCCTGAAAACAGAAAACGGGCGTGTGGTCGCCTGCCCGCTGTCGGAAGCGGAGGACTTTTACTTTGCGGTAGTCCACACGGTAGACCCGGATGACGAGCTGACCACGGTCGCCACAGTCGATAATACGCAGCATGGCATCACCATGAAGATGATCGACTTCAACAATCCGGTCGTCGGGGGACGAGACAGTGTACAGCACGGGTTCTTCGGAAATCGTGACACGCAAAAGCATGACCCGGGCCTTCTTACGACCGAGCTTGACCCCGTCAGCGGTTATCCGAGCACTACAAGCCTGACGGGCCATACCGACCCGCTGTCGAACCTTTTCACCGCTATGACGGACGTAAACCATCTTTTTATCCAGAGCATCTACAACGAGAGCGGTTATTACGAGTATGACAGCACGCAAAATTTCGCACACCTCAACGGGAACGGTGATTTCACCGTATACAATCAGCTCGCTTCTATCGGCAGCTAT
Organism: Oscillospiraceae bacterium; assembly: GCA_902774015.1. Lineage (GTDB taxonomy): Bacteria > Bacillota > Clostridia > Oscillospirales > Oscillospiraceae > Limivicinus. The sequence continues at coordinate 144,956 of CACYHB010000001.1, forward strand.
ATTCAGCCGACCAGAACACACGGACAGTTCATGCCGTATAACGACATCGAACCGGGGCGGTATTCCTATGATGCGAACGGCAATCTGATCCTTAACACGACGGACGTCAATGCGAATGAGCTGTCGGATCTGGATCCGAGAAAGGGCGAGAAACTCCACAATATCCCGCTGGCGGATGCAGATTATTTCTTCGGCATGGAGTTGAGCGCGGAATTTACCCAGACGGCAGACGGTCTGGACGCCTGGGGACACGATATCATCTTCGAGTTCTCCGGCGACGACGACTTCTGGCTCTACGTCGACGGCGAGCTGGTACTGGACCTGGGCGGTGTGCGGCCAGCTATGACAGGCTCTGTCAACTTCCGTACCGGCGAAGTGGTCAATGGCGGTAAAAAGACCACGCTCTATCAGCTCTTTGAAAGCAATTACCGCGCGAGAGGCTGTTCCGAGACAGAAATTGCCGAAAGGCTCGCCGAGCGGTTCGAACTGAACGAGGAAGGCAACTACGTCTTCAAAGACTTCAGCAACCACAAAATGCACATGTTCTACATGGAACGCGGCGCCGGCGCCTCGAATCTGCACCTGCGGTTTAACCTTGCGTCCGTGATCCCGGGCACCATCGAGCTGAGCAAGAAACTCTCCGGAACGGACAGCCCTTCCAATAGCCTGATCGAGTTCCCATATCAGATCTGGTATAGAACTACCGGGGATGGGCCCTATCAGCTGTTGGGTCAGGAAAGCGGTGACGCCGGAAAGGTCACCTATAAAAACAGTACGCGTAGCGTTAAGTATCTATCCGGCTTTACACCGTCCGGGGCGGCTCAGGAATATGAGCATGTGTTCTTCCTCAAACCCGGTGAAACCGCGGTGGTCGACCTGCCGGAGGGTACGAGAAATTACTATATTGTGGAATGCGGGATCGACCCGAACGTAATTGATCAGGTCAAGGTCAATGAGGATGTACTGAGCCCTTCGGAAAACGGCAGCAGATCGGATTATGCGTCCGCCCCTGCCAGCATGGAGGACCGGCCCGGAGTCGAGTTTGACAACCATGTATCGGAGAACGCCATTCGGACTTTGACGATCACAAAAAAGCTCTACGATTCAGACGGCAATACGGTGCTGCATCCTCCCGCCGATTCTACATGCTTCAGCTTCCGTCTCTATCTGGGCAGTGAAAACAGTGACCCGAACGCTCTTCCGCTGGCAGACCGGTATCCCTACTTCGTCAAAAACGGAGACGGATATTATTGCAGGTGGGACGTTGGAACGAAGTCCTTCGTTCCGCTTCCGTACGATACTTTCGATGCTTTGAAAGCCTATCTTGCAAGTCTCAGCCCCAACGAGCGGGAGGCAATCGCCTTTTCCTCCTCCATGAACGGTTCCATATCCAGGATCCCTGCGGATCACAGTGTGGAGGTACGGGAACTTATCTCCGGAACGCAGTGGAAAGTAGAGGAGAGAGACTACGAGATCCCGAAGGGCTACAAGCTGCGCCTGGATGACGGCTATCAGAGAACGGACACAGACCCGGTCTTGAACACCCACGATCAACCGATCAGCGGCACGATCCAGGCCGATAGTGATCCGAAGCTGCTCGTCAGCAATCAGAAGGGCTGGGGCCTGACCGTCCAGAAGGAGTGGAGCGACAAGGATTTCATGGACTCGCACGACCCGATCTACTTCGGCGTGTTTATCATCGAGGGGACAGAAGAGCAGCCGAGCTATCGGCTGGTTCCGGGCACAGTGCACCAGATGAGCGCAAAGGAAAAATCGATCTATTATTTCTTCGACAATCTGGAAAACGGAGTTCCCTTCGACCGTTACCGTTTCTTCGAGCTGAATGTGACAAACCCCGTGGTGGACGAAAACGGTGTTGTGACCGGTTATGATTCCATTAGCCTGATCCCGGAGGGCGGTACGCTCACCGTCAATGCAAAAAAGACCGGCGCGGACACATCCGGAAGCTATACATACAGTGTTCATTACGATAAGGGTGAGCAGACCCAAACAAATCAGAATGTCCGTACCGATACGGTGACAAACTCCCGCCCGGGCATCCGTCTCCTCAAAACGAATTGGACCGGCGATCCTCTCGGCGGCGCCGTGTTTACGCTGAAGGATGCGCAGGGCAAAGATGTAGGACTGAACAGTTATACTTCACGAGCCGAGGACGGCCTCATCACCATTGCTTATCTTGACGAGGGCAGCTATTCCCTTTCGGAAGTGTTTGCTCCGAACGGCTACCGGGGCCTGGAAGAACCCATCACAATCACTGTCGTAAACGATGAGGAAAATCTGGATCCTGTGATCACAGTCGGCCCCGAGTCTTACGGCAGCTTCTTTACTGTAACCCAGGCACAGAACGGTCAGATGGCCAGCATCACGATCAAAAACCGTACGGCCAGCCTTCGGGCGGTCAAGATGGATGCGGGAACCGGCGATCCCCTGTCGAACGCGGTTTTTGCGATATACCGCGCTCTGCGTGACGCCGGCGGGAATCTGATCCCGGATATCAATCCATACCGGAGCGCTCTGACAAGCGGGGCGGACGGTGTTATTCCCGATATCAGCTTCGATGACCTTCCGCCGGGGCAGTATTTCCTGCGCGAGACAAAAGCGCCGTCAGGCTATAATACGCTCAAAACCGATATTCTTTTAACGATTTCCCCAACCAGAGCAGTATCCATCTCCGGCGTTGACGAGAGAATGGCTTCTCTGGAAGAGAGCGGGGAAGGGGATGTGCTCATCACGCTGCGTCTGAACAACAGCCGCAGTAAAGCAGTCAGGCTCTTGAAAAAAGCCTACGATTCTGACACCGTTTTGAGCGGCGCAAGCTTCGCGCTGTATACCGAAGCGCAAAGCGGCGGCGCTTACCCGCCCAGCGGCGTGGAGCCGCTGATGACCGGTGTAACGGATTCAGACGGTTTGCTCTCTCTGGGGATCCTGGACAACGGCAGATATTGCCTCTATGAGACGGCGGCTCCTACCGGTTACCAAAAACTGATCGGGCCCATCGTCCTATCGGTTTCAGACAGTGTCAGCGCTATGGAGGGCAGCAGCCTGCTGCCCTGTGAGTCTGAAACGGCAGACGGCCTTTGGACGGTAACGGTCTTTAATTCGTCCGGTTACGAGCTGCCGCAGACCGGAGGCCACGGCGCCATGCCTTTCCGGCTGGGCGGGACGGCGCTGATCCTGACGGGGCTGCTGTATCGCTTCCGCAAACGGAGGAAGCGCGGAAGGGGGGATGCGTCGCTATGAGAGTGCCAAAGCACGTCCTGCCCTTCACCCGCGGCTCCCCGGGGGAGCATACAACCAAAACGAAGTTATAAAGAAGATAAAAATGAAAGGATAGAGTACAATGAAAAAATGCATTTCTATTCTCCTGGCGCTCCTGCTCGTGCTGAGCCTGAACGTCACCGCATTTGCGAACGGGGAGACCGCCGAGGCGACCAAGAACGACAGCATCACCATCACAGGCGCAAAGGCAGGCGAGACCTATAAGCTGTATAAGCTTTTTGATCTGAAAGTCGACAGCGAGACTGCGCCCACCGCATACAGTTATACCGTGAACAGCGACTGGGCGAACTTCTTCAAGGCGGCAGAGGGCGAAACGCCTGCTGGACCCGGCAATCAGTATGTGACCATCAACGAAGCCGGCTATGTTACCGCGATCTCCAACGCTGCTGCTCTGGCAAAGGCTGCTGCGGAATGGAGCGGCAAGCCTGATGCAGCGAAGACAGTTACCGTTGTTGAAGGCGAAACTACCGCTGCCTTTTCCGAATTGGATGACGGCTATTGGCTGATTACTTCCTCTCTCGGCACCATTGCCATGACGGATACGACACCGGACAAGAATGCGGTCACCATCGCGGAAAAAAACCCCGAGGATACGGTCATCAAGCACGTTATGGAAGACAGCACGGGTGATTATGGCACTGAAAACGACGCGCAGATCGGCGATACCGTGGAGTTCAAGTCCATCGTGACGCTGTATCCCGGCACCCGCAGTGTCGTTGTTCACGACGAGATGGATTCGGGCCTGACCTTCACCGCGGGCAGCGTCGCCATCGCGGACCTTGCCGAGGGGACGGACTATTCCGTAAATGAGAACCCCGACGACGACTGCACTTTTGAAATCACTTTTGCCGATTCGTATATCGCCGGCCTCACCGCAATCACCGAAGTGACGATCACCTACAGCGCGGTGCTGAACGAGAACGCGATCTCTTCGGGTGAAGACGGCGTCGCGATCGTTGAGCAGAAAAACACTGCGCGGGTCGCATTCGGCGACAGCCAGTCCGCCGAGTCGCAGACCACGACCACGACCCACAAGTTCAGCGTGTTCAAGTTCGCTACCGGTGAAACCACGAACCTTGCCGGTGCTGTGTTCGAGCTGCAGAAAGCTGGCACGGTGATGAAGCTCACGAAACTGGATAACAACAATTATCGTGTTGATCCCAATGGTACTGAAACCACCTTTGTCACTGTGGCAGATGGTGATATCGTGATCTGGGGCGTCGATTCTGATGGCGATTATTCTCTGCATGAGACCGAGGCGCCTTCCGGTTACAATGTACTGACTTCCGATGTTAACGTTACTGTAAACGCAAACAACAGCACCCGTTCTGAAATCGAGAACAAGACAGGCGCGGAGCTGCCCCATACCGGCGGCATCGGCACTACGCTGTTCTACGTGATCGGCGGTCTGATGGCGGCAGGCGCCGCAGTTGTGCTGATTGCAAAGAAACGGACAGAAGACTGAGTATCTTAGCACCTTCTGTAAGGGAGACGGAAAGATCTCCTTTCGGCCCACGGTTCCATGCGGGCAGCGATTCGCCGCCCGCATGGGACCGACGGAAACGGTGGCCATGATCTAAGTGTCACAAGACCAGGGAGAACCCGATATGAAGAAAAACCGCAGCAATATCATACTGGTCCTGATCCTTCTTGTCGGGCTGTCCCTGATCCTGTATCCGAGTGTCAGCGATACCTATAACTCCTTTCACCAGTCCCGTGCCATTGTGCGTTACGCCGAGACTGTCGCAAATATCAATGCGGAGCGATACGAAGCCATGTGGCGCAGCGCCGAGGAATACAACGCGCGCCTCGCGAGGAGCGGGATCCAATGGGAACCGGATGAGGAGCAGAAACAGGAATATCAGAGTCTGCTGGATGTGACCGGCACGGGGATCATGGCCTACGTGGAGATCCCAAGCATCGACTGCAGGCTTCCGATTTATCACGGGACGGAGGAAGCCGCCCTGCAGATCGCCGTGGGCCATCTTGAGGGCAGTTCACTGCCCGTGGGCGGTGAAAGCACCCACTGCCTGCTCTCGGGCCACAGGGGCCTGCCCTCGGCAAAGCTTTTTACCGATCTGGATCAGCTCAGGGAAGGGGATCTTTTCCTCCTGCGTACGCTGGACGAGACGCTGACTTACGAAGTCGATCAGATTCGCGTTGTGATGCCCTATGAGCTGAATGAGCTTCGCATTGACCCCGGGCTTGATCTTTGCACACTCATCACCTGTACTCCGTACGGCGTGAATTCTCACCGCCTCCTTGTCCGCGGCCATCGGATCGCTAATGTGGAGGCGCAGACGATCCGCGTGACAGGGGATGCCTTTCAAATCGATTCTGCTGTGGTGGCGCCGGTCGTGGCGATGCCGATGCTGCTGGTTCTGCTGGTCCTGCTTCTGAGCAGAAGCAGACAGAGACAGCGTCGGCGAGAAGTATTGAAGCGAACGGAAGTGAGAACGGATGAAACGAAATAGAATACGGCGGATCCTGGCCCTGATGCTTGCTTTTGTATTATCGGGCTTTTTCTCCGCCTCCGCGTTCGCTGAACGGGGCATTGATCTTGATCGCAGCGGTTCCGTTGCCATGAGCTGTACGTATCAGGGAAAACCTGTCGCAGGAGGGGATCTGAGGCTGTACCGTGTCGCTGATGTGGAGGAAGACGACGGGAATTACTATTTCCGGCTTCTCCCGGAACTTCTGGAGGGCGGACGTCTGGACCAGAAGGCTTTGGAGGCTCCCGATCTGGCGAAGCGGATCGCCGCATCGCCGAAGCTCGGAAAGGCTGAACAGACCGCGGTGTTTGATGCAAAGGGTCAGGCCTTGTTTTCCGATCTGAAGCCGGGGCTTTATTTGCTGATTCAGGAAAAGCCGGCCGTCGGATATGAAAAAATGCTTCCTGTTCTCGTATCGCTTCCATGGTACGATACGGAGACAGAAAGCTATCTTTACGACATTGACGCAACTGTAAAACCGGAAACAGCACGAAATGCAACACCTGCTCCGACGCCCGTCCCGAAGCCGGATCCGAAGCTCCCGCAGACCGGACAACTCAAGTGGCCAGTTCCCGTTCTGGCGGCTTGCGGCTTTGCCTTGCTGTTGCTGGGAACCGAGCTTCTCGTTTCCGATCGCAGTGGGCAGAGAAAGGAAGAGCGGAATGGGTAAACGCAGTCGCGCCGGGCTTTTGTGCCTCTTTCTCGGCATCCTCTGCCTGACGGCAGCACAGGCGCTCTGGCAGAACAATCGCAGCGAAGCACTGGAGGGCGAGGCCTCAGCCCGGGCAGTCATGGAGCAGCTTGCTCCTGCCATCCGGAACCAGGCTCTGAAAGAGGCTGCTTCCGATGCTTATGACCCTTCGAAAGAGGAGGCGGAGCCTGTTCCGTCTTTTCTCTCTGTTCCGACTGTGGAGATCGATGGCTATTCTTTCATTGGTTTTCTCACGATCCCCGACTTGTCTTTGGAACTGCCGGTGATGGAAGATTGGGACTATGACAGGCTGAAGATCGCACCCTGCCGTTACAGGGGAACGGTTTCCGGTGATGATCTGATTGTAGCGGCACACAACTATCTGAGGCACTTCGGACATTTGACGGAATTGGGTCTGGGTGAGGAGATCCTTTTTACCGATGCGGCGGGAAAGAGTACGCGCTACCGTGTGGCCGAGCTGGAGATCCTGCCGGCGGATGCAGTCGAGCAAATGACAGAGAGTGGATACGATCTGACGCTCTTTACCTGCACCTACGGTGGAACCAATCGATATACTGTGCGCTGCCTGCGCGCGGATTAAAGCATTCACAGCTTTATTCCGCGTTTCAGACCAGCTATAAAGTAACTCCCCCGGCATGAATGCCGGGGGAGTTCAACGTGAGAAACTCAGGGAATGGTCTCGATGCGGATCACATTGGTGTTGCCGACGGTGCCGCTGGTATCGCCGCCGGTCATGACGATGGTGTCGCCCTCCTTCAGCTGCAGCGCTGCTTTTGCTGCCCGCACGGCGTAGTAATTGAGTACCTCCATACTCGGAAACTGTTCGGTCAGCAGAGGCAGAACGCCCCAGGACAGGGACAATTTGTACCAGGCAGCTTTGCTGGTGGCAAGCCCAAGGATCGTAATGGGAGCGCGGAAGCGGGACACCATGCGGACGGTGAGACCGCTGAGAGAAGTCACCACCACGGCCTTCGCGTTCAGGTCGATGGCCATGGTGCAGGCGGCATGGGAGATGGCGTCCACACGGTTGTGGATCGTAAAATGCTGGCTGTGGAACTGGCCGGCGTAGTCAATATGGCGCTCCGTCTCCTCCGCAATTTCACCCATGATGCGGACGGATTCCACCGGGTATTTGCCTGCGGCCGATTCGCCGGACAGCATGATGGCGCTTGTGCCGTCGTAGACGGCGTTGGCAACGTCGCTGATCTCCGCGCGTGTGGGACGGGGATTGCTGATCATGCTCTCCAGCATCTCAGTCGCGGTAATGACGCGCTTGCCGAGCATGCGGCATTTGGTGATCAGATGCTTCTGAATGGCGGGCAGCTCCGTGAAGGGGACTTCCACGCCCAGGTCGCCGCGGGCCACCATCACGCCTTCGCAGACCGAACAGATCTCGTCGATGTTATCAACGCCGTGCTGGTTTTCGATCTTGGCGATCACGTCGATCCCGTCGCCGCCGTTTTCATGCAGGAAAGCTTTCAGATCCAGAAGGTCCTGCTTGCAGGAGACAAAGGAGGCGGCGATAAAATCAACGCCGTTGCGGATGCCGAAGCGAAGATCCGCCTTATCCTGCTCGCTCATGTAGGCCTGCTTCATCACTTTCCCGGGAAAGCTCATGCTCTTCCGGTTGGAAAGCACGCCGCCTGTGACAACACGGCAGTGAGCCTCTGTACCTTCCAGCGACTCGACTTCAAAAACAACAAGACCATTGTTCACGAGAATCCGGTCGCCAACGTCAAGATCGTCGATAAGACCGGCGTAGCTTACGGAAACGATGCCTTCGTCGCCCTCAAGCTGGCGTGTGGTAAAGGTGAAGCTGTCACCGTCGGCAAGGGTGATTTTTCCGTCCTTGAACGTGCGGATGCGGTACTCGGGACCCTTGGTGTCGAGCATGATGGCAATCGGGAGATTCAACTCCTCCCGGATCTGCTTGACCATGTCGATTTTCTTCTGGTGCTCCTCATGGGTGCCGTGGGAAAAGTTCAGCCGGGCCACGTTCAATCCGGCCCTGCACATTTCGCGGAAGACCTCCGGAGATTCGCTGGATGGACCGATGGTTGCGATGATTTTCGTTTTTCTCATATTAAGCCCCTCCTCCGGAAATAGTATACCTGAGAAAACGCGCTCAGGGAAGAGTGTTCTGAAAGAATTATAAAAAATATTTGCGGAAAATATTGCTTTCCGATAGCAATTCCCGGGAAGATATGTTATACTTCTGACGAACGTGGAAAAGTATTGAAGCGTTATTTACCAAATTCAGAAAGAAAGAGGGTTTCCCAATGGCAATTGATCTGAGCAAATACGGTATTACCGGCGTTTCGGAGATCGTGTACAATCCTTCCTACGAGCAGCTCTTCGCAGAAGAGACCAAGCCCGAGCTGGAGGGCTATGATGTGGGCACGCTGACCGAGCTGGACGCCGTCAACGTTATGACCGGCGTGTACACCGGCCGCTCTCCCAAGGACAAATATATCGTTATGGACGAAAACTCCCGTGATACCGTCTGGTGGACCAGCGAGGGCTATAAGAACGACAACCACCCCATGTCCGAAGAGGTCTGGGGCAAGGTCAAAGACATCGCGGTGAAAGAGCTGTGCAACAAGCGCCTCTTCGTTGTCGATGCTTTCTGCGGCGCAAACCGCGACACCCGCATGGCCATTCGCTTCATCATGGAAGTAGCATGGCAGGCGCACTTCGTCCGCAACATGTTCATCAAACCCAACGAGGAAGAGCTGAAGAACTTTGAGCCCGATTTCGTTGTTTACACTGCCTCCAAGGCCGCCGTTGACAATTACAAAGAGCTGGGCCTGAACTCCTCCACCTGCGTGGCCTTCAACATCTCCAGCCGTGAGCAGGTCATTCTGAACACCTGGTACGGCGGCGAGATGAAGAAGGGCATGTTCTCCATGATGAACTACTATCTGCCGCTCAAGGGCATCGCTGCGATGCACTGCTCTGCCAACACGGACATGAACGGTGAGAACACCGCCATCTTCTTCGGCCTCTCCGGCACCGGCAAGACCACGCTGTCCACCGACCCGAAGCGTCTGCTGATCGGCGACGACGAACACGGTTGGGACGACAACGGCGTCTTCAACTTCGAGGGCGGCTGCTATGCCAAGGTCATCAACCTGGACAAGGAATCCGAACCCGACATTTACAACGCCATCAAGCGCAACGCGCTGCTGGAGAATGTAACTGTGGACGAAAACGGCAAGATCGACTTTGCCGACAAGAGCGTGACCGAAAACACCCGCGTCAGCTATCCCATCGACCACATCAAGAATATCGTGCGTCCCATCTCCGCCGCTCCCGCAGCGAAGAACGTGATCTTCCTCTCGGCCGACGCTTTCGGCGTCCTGCCCCCGGTCTCCATCCTGACCCCGGAGCAGACCCAGTACTACTTCCTCTCCGGCTTCACTGCGAAGCTCGCAGGCACCGAGCGCGGCATCACCGAGCCCACGCCCACCTTCTCCGCCTGCTTCGGTCAGGCCTTCCTGGAGCTGCATCCCACCAAGTACGCCCAGGAGCTTGTCAAGCGCATGCAGATGAGCGGTGCCAAGGCCTATCTGGTCAACACCGGCTGGAACGGCAGCGGCAAGCGCATCTCCATCAAGGACACCCGCGGCATTATCGACGCCATCCTCAGCGGCGCGATCAACGAGGCGCCCACCAAGAGCATTCCGTACTTCAACTTTGAAGTGCCCACGGCTCTGCCCGGCGTGGATCCCGCAATCCTCGATCCCCGCGACACCTATGCCGACGTCTCCGTCTGGGAGGAGAAGGCAAAGGATCTGTCCGGCCGCTTCATCAAGAACTTCGTCAAGTACGAGACTAACGAGGCCGGCAAGGCTCTCGTGGCAGCCGGTCCTCAGCTCTGATCGGATCTAAAGATCGGTACCTTAAAAAAACGTCCCCACTTCCATTGGAAGCGGGGACGTTTTTCATATCCGTTTCACTTTGACCATTCTCCTCGCCTCCACGCTCCGAAGCCCAGCGCAGCGGGTTCGGAGCGAAAGAGGAGGAACAGCGGAGGGAGAGAGCTTTCGCCATGCCTGGCGGAAGCGAGATGATCCGGAGCTTATTCCGACGTCAGCCGCCGAACACAGCCAGCAGAAAGCCGGCAGCTACAGCGGAGCCGATGACGCCCGCCACGTTGGGACCCATCGCGTGCATCAGCAGAAAGTTGGAGGGATTCGCCCTCGCGCCTTCCAGCTGGCTGACGCGGGCCGCCATGGGAACGGCGGACACGCCGGCGGAGCCGATCAGCGGATTGATCTTGCCGCCGGAGAGCTTGCACATCAGCTTGCCCAGAAGCAGGCCGCCGACGGTGGCGAACTCAAAGGCGATCAGGCCCAGCACGATGATAAACAGCGTCTGGGGGGTCAGGAAACGGTAATAAACGGCGGTAGCGCCCACGGAGGTGGACAGGAAGATCGTCACGATATTCATCAGCGCGTTCTGCGCGGTGTCGCTCAGACGGTCGGTAAGGCCGCACTCCTTAAAGAGGTTGCCCAGCATCAGGCAGCCCAGCAGAGGAGCCACGGAGGGCAGAAGCAGGCAAACGAAGATGGTCACGATGATGGGGAAGAGGATCTTCTGCTTCTTAGACACGGGGCGGAGCTGCTCCATCTTGATCTCGCGCTCTTCCTTGGTGGTCAGCAGACGCATGACCGGCGGCTGGATCAGCGGGATCAGCGCCATGTAGGAATAGGCGGCGATGGCGATGGGAGCCAGATAGTCGGGCGCGAGTTTGGAGGTGAGCCAGATGGCGGTAGGGCCGTCGGCGCCGCCGATGATGCCGATGGAGGCGGCCACGTTGGGAGCAAAACCGAAAATACCGATCGCCATCAGGAAAGCTGCGAAGATGCCCATCTGCGCGGCGGCGCCGAGCAGCAGAGACTTGGGGTTTGCGAGCAGGGGGCCGAAGTCCGTCATGGCACCGACGCCCATGAAGATCAGGGAGGGGTACAGACCGGACTTTACGCCAATGTACAGGATGTCCAGCAGACCGCCTTCGTGGATAATGTGTGTCAGCGTGATCTCACCGGCTATATAGGAGTCCCAGAGCTCGGGGTGATACATGTTGGAGCCGGGGAGATTTGTCAGAAGCATGCCGAAGGCGATGCCGATCAGCAGCAGGGGCTCGAACTTCTTTACCAGACCCATATACAGCAGCACACAAGCTATGACGATCATGACGATCTGACGCCAGTCGGCAAACAGCATGTAAAAGCCGGAAGTCTGGGAAAGGCGGCCCAAAGTTTCCAGAATACTCATCGGCAGTCCCTCAGATCACGAGCAGGGTATCGCCGGTGGCAACAACAGCGCCTTTGTTGGCGACGATCTGCTTAACCACGCCGTCGCTGGGGGCGGCAACTTCATTCTCCATCTTCATGGCCTCAATGATGACCAGCACGTCGCCGGCCTTCACGGCCTGACCAACGGAAACCTTCACTTGCAGCACGTTGCCGGGCAGGGGAGCGGTGACGTTGGTGCCGGCGGAGACAGCGGTAGCGGGAGCCGCGGCAGGAGCGGCAGCTGGTGCTGCGGCAGGAGCAGCCGGGACAGGAGCGGCAGGAACAGAGGGAACAGGGGCAGCGGCCTCGTACTCATCAAGCAGCATTGCCTCGCCGCGCTCGACCTCGACCTCGTAGGTGCGGCCCTTCAGAGTGATCTTATATTTCATTTGTCGGTATCCTCCTTGATCTCCTTAATGGAAAGAAAGCGAAGTTCGTTGATTGGGGTCTGCAGCTCATCGGCGACGATCGCCATGAGCATCGCGGCAACGCGGGGGTCGGTGTCGTAGAGCTTCAGCTCGCCGGCAGAACCGGGAGCCATGGGGCCGGTCTGCTTGATGGAAAGCGTCTCACCCTGTGCGTTCGGAGCGGAGATGGGACCGACGGCAGCGGGGACAACCTTCGTGCGCTTCTCCGCGGCGTCCCCCACGGCAGTCATGATCTTGATGATGCACATGAGGAGAACCAGCGCGAAGAAGACTACCAGCAGACCCGTCACCGAGTATAAACAGGCGTCTAAAAATGTCATGGTTTATTCCTCCACAGCCACGATGCTGTACTTGCAGATCTTCTCTTCCTTGGCCTTGCGCTCCTCGAAGAACTTCTCGGCAACCTGGGGGAAGGCGATGTAGCTGAGTACGTCTTCCTCGCAGCGGGCGGTGTCGCCCAGCTTCTCGGCAGCTTTTTCATACACGTCGGTGGGCAGGCTGTCGGCATAGCGGCCCTTGATGGGCTCTTCGCCGGCAAGAATCTTTGCGCGGATCTCGGGGTCGATGGGAGCGGGCGTTCTGCCGTATTCGCCGCGGCAGTATGCCTTGATCTCGGCACCGACGTTCTTGTAACGCTCGCCGGCCAGGACGTTCTGCACGGCCTGGGTGCCGACCAGCTGGCTGGTGGGCGTTACCAGCGGGGGATAGCCCATATCCTTGCGGACCCGCGGGGTCTCCAGCAGAGCCTCTTCAAACTTGTCCAGCGCGTTGAGGGCCTTGAGCTGGCTGAGAAGGTTGGAGAGCATGCCGCCGGGGATCTGATAGGTCAGGCACTGCGTGTCGGTGGTCAGGGAGATGGGATTGAGTGTGCCGGCAGCGAGGAAATCGGCGCGTACGGGCTTGAAGAAATTGGCCATCTTGAGAAGCGCGTCGCCGTTCAGACCGGTATCATAGCCCATTTCCTTCAGCGTGTAGTTCAGGGTTTCCGTGGCAGGCTGAGAGGTACCGCCGGAGAAGGGGGAGATGGCGGTGTCGATCACGTCGGCGCCGGCCTCGATCGCTTTGAGGTAGGTCATGAAAGCGAGACCGGTGGTGCAGTGGGTGTGCATGACGATGGGCAGGTCCACCGCGTCCTTGAGAGCGGAAACAAGATCGTAGGCGCTCTGCGGGGAGAGGATGCCGGCCATGTCCTTGATGCAGATGGAGGAAACGCCCATTTCCTTGAGTTCCTTGACCATCTCCACGTATTTTTCCAGCGTGTGGACGGGAGAGGTGGTGTAAGAGATGGCGCCGGAAGCCATTGCGCCGGAGTTGACGGCCTCTTCAATGGCGACTTTCAGGTTGTTCACGTCGTTGAGGGCGTCAAAAATACGGATGATGTCGATGCCGTTGCGGACGCTGGCGCGTACAAAGCGGCGCACAATATCATCACTGTAGTGCTTGTAACCCAGAATGTTCTGGCCTCTGAGCAGCATCTGCAGCTTGGTGTTGGGCATTTTGGCCCGGATCTTGCGCAGACGCTCCCAGGGATCTTCACCCAGAAAACGCAGGCATACGTCAAAGGTCGCGCCGCCCCAGCATTCCACGGAGTAAAAACCGGCCTTGTCAATGGTCTCAAGGATCGGCTCAAACTTGTCGTAGGGCAGACGCGTCGCAATCAGACTCTGGTTTGCGTCACGCAGCACGGTCTCTGTAAATTGAACTTTCTTCATGCTGACCTCCTCTAAAGAGTAAAAAATATGCGAAAGAAAATGATCTGAACCGGCTGAACGCCGATTGCAGCGATTATCGCCCGCCGCCGAGAAATACCGCAATACTGTTTCAGCATATTTGGAATAACGTCAAGCGGGCATACCTGTTATAAGAATAACAGGCCGAACGCATTTTTGCAAGAGAAATCCGGAATTCCGACAGAAATCATTAGCAGCTCTTTCCGGGAAACAATTGCGGAAAATGATTTCTCCGTGACAACGGAAGATTCCTTGAGCTTTAGGAAACATGGTGGTATAATAAAATGAATGAATATGAGCAGACAGGAGATCGCAATGGACAGATTCAAGCTTGTTTCCGATTTCTATCCAACCGGGGATCAGCCCCAGGCCATTGATGATCTTGTCATGGGCCTGGAAAACGGCCTGGATGAACAGGTGCTGCTGGGTGTGACCGGCTCCGGAAAAACCTTCACCATGGCAAACGTGATCGCCCGTCTGAACCGGCCCACACTCGTCCTTGCCCATAACAAAACGCTCGCGGCACAGCTCTGCAGCGAGTTCAAGGAGTTTTTCCCGGAAAACGCCGTGGAATACTTCGTGAGCTATTATGATTACTATCAGCCGGAGGCTTATATTCCGCACACCGATACTTTCATCGAGAAGGACGCCTCCATCAACGACGAGATCGAGCGCCTGCGCCACAGCGCCACCTCCAGTCTTTTTGAACGGCGGGACGTGATCGTTGTCTCCTCCGTCTCCTGTATCTACGGCCTTGGCGACCCCATCGACTACGCCAACATGGTGATCTCCCTGCGCCCCGGGCAGACGCGGAGCTTTGACGAGCTGCTGCATAAGCTCATCGACATCCGTTATGAGCGCAATGACATTGCTTTTGAGCGCAACATGTTCCGCGTGCGGGGCGATACGGTGGAGATATTCCCGGCGTATTCCAATGATCGCGCCATCCGCGTGGAGTTTTTCGGCGACGAAGTGGACCGCATCAGTGAAATCAACGTGGTGACCGGCATGCCCACGCGCATCCTGAACCACGCCGCGATCTATCCCGCGAGCCATTATGTGACCACAAAGGAAAAACTTGCCGCCGCCATCGACAGGATCCGTGTCGAGTGCGACGAGCGCGTGAAATATTTTGAGGAAAACAACAAGCTCATCGAGGCCCAGCGAATCCGTCAGCGCACGGATTACGATATCGAGATGATGCAGGAGTTGGGCTACTGCAGCGGCATTGAGAACTACTCCCGTGTGATTTCCAACCGCGCCCCGGGCAGCCCGCCGCTGACGCTGCTGGACTATTTCCCGAAGGATTTTCTCCTGTTTGTGGATGAGAGCCATGTCACGCTCCCACAGGTGCGCGCCATGTACCGGGGCGACCGGGCGCGGAAGGAATCATTGGTAGAATACGGCTTCCGCCTGCCTTCCGCCTTTGACAACCGTCCCCTGAAATTCGACGAATTTACCGAGCGCATCCACCAGAGGATCTATGTGTCCGCAACGCCCGGCCCGTACGAGCGGGAGCGTGCCGGACAGATCGTGGAACAGATCATTCGCCCCACGGGGCTGCTTGACCCGGAAATCTTTGTGCGGCCCGTGGAGGGTCAGATCGACGATCTGATCGGGGAGATCAACGCCAGGATCGAAAAAAATCAACGCGTCCTGGTTACCACGCTGACCAAGAAAATGGCAGAAGACCTGTCCGTTTACCTCACTAATACCGGCATTCGCTGCCGCTACATGCATCATGATATCGGCACCATCGAGCGCATGGAAATCATCCGCGATCTGCGTCTCGGAGAATTCGACGTGCTCGTCGGCATCAATCTTCTCCGCGAGGGTCTGGATATTCCGGAGGTCGGTCTGGTCGCGATCCTGGACGCGGACAAAGAGGGCTTCCTCCGCAGTGAGACAAGCCTGATCCAGACTGTCGGCCGCGCCGCTCGAAACGCCGAAGCCGCTGTCATCATGTATGCCGATACGGTGACGCCCTCCATGCGCGCCTGTATCGACGAGACGGAGCGCCGGCGCGCCAAACAGAAGGCATACAATGAAGAAAACGGGATCGTGCCGAAGACCATCGTCAAGAGCGTGCGCGATCTGATCGAAATCTCCGCGGACGCTTCCGCCGTCACAAAAACCAACGGCGTGCGCATGACCGATCGGGAGCGACGCGAGCTGATCGCGCAGCTTGAGGACAAGATGCGCAAGGCGGCCAAGATGCTCGAATACGAGATCGCGGCCCAGCTCCGGGACGAGATCATCCGCCTGCGCGGAGAGAAATGAGGATAAGCATGAAACTGATGATTCTCGACGGCAACAGTATCGTCAATCGCGCCTTCTTCGGCGTGCGTGCGCTCAACGCGCCGGACGGCACACCGACCAACGCCATCTACGGCTTCCTGGCCATCCTCCAGCGCCTGCTGGACGAGCAGAAGCCCGACGCGCTCTGCGTGAGCTTCGACCTGAAGGCGCCGACTTTCCGCCACAAGGCCTATGCGGGTTATAAGGCGCAGCGCAAGGGAATGCCGGAGGAGCTCGCGGTGCAGATGCCGATCCTCAAACAGGTGCTGGATGAGATGGGTATCCGCCGTTACGAACTGGAGGGTTATGAGGCGGACGATATTCTCGGCACTGCCGCCTCCGCCTGCGAAAAAGAGGGCTGGGACTGCGTCATTGTCACCGGCGATAAGGACAGCCTGCAGCTTGTGAGCGACAGGACCTCTGTCTGCAACGTCAAGACCCGCATGGGGCAGACGGAGACTGTCCTTTATACCCCTGAGGTTTTTTTCGGTGAATATGGCTTTGAACCGGGGAAAATGGTGGATCTGAAAGCCCTGATGGGTGACAGCTCCGACAACATCCCCGGCGTCCCCGGCGTGGGAGAGAAGACGGCACTGGACCTGGTGCGGCGATTTGGCGGCCTGGACGAGATCTACGCGTCTCTCGAAACGCTTGACATTCGAGACAGCCTCCGCAAGAAACTTGCTTCCGGCGAGGAGAGCGCCCGTACATCCTATTGGCTCGCCACGATCTTCCGTGAAGTGCCGCTGGTTTTCCGCCCTGAGGAGAATCTCTGGGATCACAACTACAGCCCGGCGCTGTATGATCTGATGAAGCGCTTGGGCTTCCTGAAGTTTATAGAGAAATGGGGTCTGCATCCCGGCGAAAAGGAGACGTCGCTGAACCTTGAAGAAAGGCTGACCCGGCTGAGCGTGGAAAGCAGTGAGGAAATCCAGGCCTTCCGTGCTGCGCTGGACGCTGCGGGAGCTGTTTCCCTCTTTGTGCCGGACGGTCTGGAACACATTGAAGTGTGCGACGGAAAAACGGTATGGGATCTGTCCTGGAATTCCTGCGGCGATGCGTACAATTCGCTCCTGCGGGAGATCTTTGCGCCAAACCGGAAGAAATACGCCCATCAGGTGAAGGAACTGATGAGTATGCTGCTGAACGACGGCCTGCCTGTTGAAGGCTTCGTTTTTGATACCGCTTTGGCCGCCTATCTGCTGGACGCCACCGGCAGCGACTATGCGCCGGAGAAGCTGTCCTTCCGCTATCTCGCCTCGGAATGCACGGGCGCGGAGGCTGTCTGGCGCTTAACACCCGTTCTGCGCGATAAAATGCGGGAACTGGAGATGCTCGACCTGTATGAGACGGCGGAGCTGCCTCTCTGCAGCGTTCTGGCGGATATGGAGCATGAGGGCTTTCTTGTGGACCGCAAGGCGCTTTATGATTTCGGCGAGAGCCTGAACGCGGACATTGCGCGCCTGCAGCAGAGTATCTGGCAGCACGCCGGGCGGGAGTTCAACATCCTCTCTCCCAAGCAGCTCGGCGAGGTCCTGTTTGACGATCTGATGCTTCCCTCCGGGAAAAAGACGAAAACAGGCTGGAGTACCAACGCGGACGTGCTGGAAAAGCTGCGCGGCAAGCATCCGATCGTGAACGACGTGCTGGAATACCGCATGCTCACCAAGCTGAAGTCCACCTATGCAGACGGTCTGCTGAAGGTGATCTCGTCCGACGGCAGGATCCATACCAGCTTCCAGATGACCGTCACCGACACGGGAAGGCTCTCCTCCCGTGAGCCGAATCTGCAGAATATTCCCATCCGCAGGAAGTTAGGCGCCCAGATCCGCAGCATGTTTGTGGCAAGCCCCGGGAAAACGCTGGTGGATGCGGACTACAGCCAGATCGAGCTGCGCCTCCTTGCCCATATCTCCGGCGATAAGACGATGCAGGAGGCTTTTCTGAGCGGGGAGGACTTTCACGCGGTTACAGCCTCTCAGGTCTTCGATACGCCGCTCAGCGAGGTGACTCCGACGCTCCGATCCCGCGCCAAGGCGGTCAACTTCGGTATTGTTTATGGCATTTCGGCCTTCTCCCTCGCCCAGGACATCGGCGTATATCCCAACGAGGCAAAGGCCTACATGGAGGCTTATCTCTCCAAGTACCACGGCGTTCGAGAGTATATGGAGCACATCAAGGAGCAGGCAAAGCAGGACGGCTACGTAAAAACGCTCTACGGACGCCGCCGAGAGATGCCCGAGCTCAAGAGTTCCAACTTTAATATCCGCTCCTTCGGAGAGCGCGTGGCGCTCAACATGCCCATCCAGGGCACGGCGGCGGATATCATCAAGATCGCCATGGTGAGGGTCTATGAGCGCCTTGCAGGCGAACGGCTGCAGGCGAAGCTTCTGCTCCAGGTCCATGACGAGCTGATTGTGGAGTGCCCGGAGGCGGAGGCGGAGCAGGTGAGCCGGATCCTGAAAGAGGAGATGGAAAACGCGGCTCATCTTGCCGTCCCGCTGACGGCAGAAGTCCACACCGGGCACAGCTGGGCGGAGGCGCACTGAGATGGCGCTTCTGATCCGTGATGTTCGTCCGGAGGATCTGGACAGGATAGAGGAGCTGGAAACGGCATGCTTCTCCGTCCCCTGGACCAACAGCATGCTTGCGGGACAGCTTCCGGATGAAAGGCACGTCTTTCTGGCCGCGGAAGACGCCGGGCTCGTTCTCGGTTATGTTGGTATGATGACGGTGCTGGACGAAGGCTATATCTCCAACGTGGCCGTTTCGCCGGAGGCGCGGCGCCGGGGGATCGGCGGGATGCTGATCGAAGAGCTGCTGAAGCGCGCCAAGGCGCGGGATCTCAGCTTTGTGACGCTGGAGGTGCGCGAGAGCAATCATCCCGCGATCGCTCTGTATTCCGGATTCGGTTTTAAGCGCGTGGGCTTACGGAAGAATTACTACGATTCTCCGCGGGAAAACGCGATCCTTATGACATGTTTTTTGAAATGAGGCAGAAAGATTGAAAATACTTGCTTTTGAGTCCACCTGCGACGAGACTGCGGTGGCTGTCGTGGAAGACGGCAGAAAAATCCTTACAGACCAGATCTTTTCGCAGGCGGATCTGCATGCGGTTTACGGCGGCGTGGTGCCGGAGATCGCATCGCGCTGCCATGTGGAGTCTATTTCCATACTGGCGGAAAAAGCCATTCGCGCAGCCGGGATTTCAAGGCAGGATATTGACGCGGTGGCGGTGTCCTATGCGCCGGGACTGATCGGCGCTGTGCTGGTCGGCGTGAACTTTGCCAAATCCTGCGCGCTGGCGCTCGGCGTACCGCTGATCCCGGTCCATCACATCCGCGGACACATGGCGGCCAATTATCTGGCCTATCCGGAACTGGAGCCGCCTTTCCTGTGCCTTGCCATTTCAGGCGGTAATACGATCCTGGTGGACGTCCGGGACTATACGGAAATGAAGATCCTCGGCGCCACACGAGACGACGCGGCAGGGGAGTGCTTTGACAAGACTGCCCGCGTGCTGGGGCTTCCGTATCCGGGCGGCAAGCCCATCGACCAGCTTTCCCAGGGCGGGGACGATCAGAAATACAGCTTCCCCATTGCCCATGTGGACGGAAACCCATACGATATGAGCTTCTCCGGACTCAAGACGGCGGTCATCAATCTGGTGCACAACGCTGAGCAGAAGGGCGAGGAGATCGATCGGGCGGGACTCGCGGCCTCCTTTTCCAAAGCGGTGAGTGACAGCCTCGTCCCACGCACCGTGCTGGCTGCGAAGGAGCTTGGCTATGACAAGGTAGTCGTAGCGGGAGGCGTGGCTGCCAACTCCCGCATCCGGGCAGACTTTCAGAAAGCCGCGGAGGAAAACGGCTTTTCACTGTATATACCCCCTCTGCGCCTCTGCGGCGACAACGGCGCCATGATCGGAGCGCAGGCCTATTACGAATTCCTCGCAGGTCACACGGCGGGAAGTGATCTGAACGCCTACGCCACGATGGAGCTCTGAGCAGAACAATTCTATTGATTCGAACAGAAAAGAGGGAGAAGCATGGCGATACATGACGGACACCGGGAACGGCTGCGGGACAGCTTTCTTGAACACGGACTGGCGTGTTTCCGTGAGGTGCAGGCGCTTGAGCTTCTCCTTTTCTATGCGATCCCCCGGAGAGACACAAATCCCATTGCCCATGCGCTGCTGGATCATTTCGGAAGCCTGGACGCTGTCTTTGCCGCCTCCGAGAGGGAGCTTTGTGAAGTGCCCGGCGTGGGTAAGAACACGGCGGCGCTGATCCTGCTGGTTCCGCAGATTCTCAAACGGAGCCGCGTTGCGGCCAGCGAGAAGCGCTATATTCGAAACGGCAGGGAAGCGGCGGAATTCCTTCGGCCCCGGCTGGATGCGGAGCGGGAGGAAGTGGCGCTGATGATCTGTCTCGATTCTCAGATGGCGGTCATCAACTGTGTGGAGATCGCCAGAGGCTCCATTAACAGCGTGGAGTTCAATATCCGCCGTGTTGTTGAAATCGCCATGAAGAGCAAGGCCACTTACGTGATCCTTGCCCATAACCATCCGGAGGGGAGTCCGAGAATGTCAAGAGAGGATGATCTCGTGACGGGACGCATTTACAAAGCTCTGGAGCTGATGAACATCCGTCTCTTTGACCATATCATCGTTGCCGGGGATCAATACGCCTCTATCAACGACGTCGGCGGTATGCGCCTGTACAGTTATTGAGTTGCGTGGTTATGTAAACTGAAAGTTGTTATCAAATCGTAACCAAACCCGATTTGCCGTTTCGACAAATTAGGAAAAAAAACGAGCAATCCATTGATTTCATGCGCTTTTTTGCGTGTTGAAAAAGCTGTTGAAAATGTTGATAACTTTTAGAAGATTATTTATCGAAGCGTATTATGTCACTGTTTTTTCTTCGCTTTTCGGTTTCAAAATGAGCGAATACTCCGCGTTTTGATACCAATTCAGCACAATAAAACGGGAACTCGCGACGATTTCTCTTCTAAAACCGATCGAAGATTCATCGGCGAAAACGCTTTGTAATCTTTTGAGCGGACGGGCGCAGATCCTGCTTTACCCGTTCTGTTCTTTTTTCTTGCCTTTTCTTCTAGGCTGTACTATAATGCCGCAGAATGCGCGACAAGCCATAGCAGGCTGCGCAGAGGAGGAATCATGGCACAGACACACAATTCGTTGAATTCCGCCAGAATGGGGGAGATGCCGGAGGGCAGACTCCTGCTTTCCATGGCGATCCCGATGATGCTCTCCATGCTGGTGCAGGCTCTGTATAACGTGGTGGACAGCATCTATGTTGCGAGAGTATCGGAAGACTGTCTTTCCGCACTGTCACTCGCTTTTCCAGCGCAAAACATTATGATCGGTCTCGGTACCGGGACTGGCGTCGGCGTAAGTACGCTCATCTCCCGCGGCCTCGGCGCAGGAGATACGAAGCGCGCAGGCCGTGTTGCAGGCACGGCGATCTTTCTCAGCCTCTGCTGCTGGGTGCTGATCGCGCTGCTGGGGATCTTCTTCGGCGATGTCTTTATCCGCTCCCAGACCAATATCGAAAACATCCGCGCCTATGCCGACTCCTACCTGAGGATCGTGACGGTGGGGTCCCTATTTGTCTACCTGGAAATCAGTGCGGAGCGCTTTCTGCAATCCACGGGCCAGACGCGTCTTTCCATGTGGACGCAGATGATCGGCGCCGTTAGCAATATCCTTCTGGATCCGATCTTTATCTACGGCTGGTTCGGCCTGCCTGCAATGGGGACGGCCGGCGCGGCCGTTGCCACGGTGATCGGCCAGGCTGTCGGCGCCTTTGTGGGCTTTGCGTTTCAGCTTCGCCGAAATCTGGAACTGCCGATCAGCATCCGGGAGATTCGCCCGCACTGGCGCATCATCGGAGACATCTATCGCATCGGGTTCCCATCCATTCTGATGATGTGTATCGGCTCCCTGACAAATTATTTGATGAATATCATCCTGATCGGCTTTACCTCCACTGCTGTTGCTGTTTACGGCGTGTATTTCAAGGTGCAGAGCTTCTTCTTCATGCCGATCTTCGGTCTCAATAACGGACTCATCCCGATCGTGGGTTATAACTTTGGCGCAAGGAAGCGTGAGCGCATCTATCGAACGCTCCGTTACGCCATTCTGTATGCAACGATCATTATGCTGCTGGGCTTCTCCGCGTTTCAGCTGATTCCTGGTACGCTTCTCGGCATTTTCAGCCCGTCGGAGAGCATGCTCGCCATCGGGATCCCCGCGCTTCGCCGCATCAGCCTGAGTTTCCTCTTTGCAGGTTTTTGCATTGTGGCGGGCTCAGTATGTCAGGCCCTGGACAAGAGCATGTATTCGTTTTTCGTTTCCATCCTGCGCCAGGTCGTTGTTCTGATCCCGGCTGCCTGGCTTCTGTCGCGTACCGGTGTTCTGGATAACGTTTGGTGGTGCTTTCCGATCGCGGAGGTCATGTCGCTGCTTGCGAGCTTCTTCTTCCTGAAGCGCTCTCTGCGTGACATGGAGAAAAGAATCGGCTGAAGCATGCTGAAATAAAAAAGCTCCGAAGATCTTTTCGATCTTCGGAGCTTTTTGGAGCTGGTAATGTGACTCGAACACACGACCTGCTGATTACGAATCAGCTGCTCTACCGACTGAGCTATACCAGCATTTGACCAGCGGATGATAGTTTAACACATTCCCATTCGTTCGTCAACTGAAATCTTTTCAGCGCCACAGCTCTGTTTGAAAAAAGTGCTCCCGGAAATGCAGTTTATCCAGTATCTCGTCATCTGTGCAGTCCATTCCCTCCGGCATCACGACCCATTTGTCCTCGGGATCGTTCAGCCGATGAACAACGGCGACAAGTTTTCCGGTAAATGAACCGACCGGTTTGTCCAATCCAAGGATATAGGCGTCCTGCCGTCCGCCGTCTCCTCCTCTCACACCCTCCACATAGCCGTAGTTGACAGGGTAGAGCATGTCCGGCCATTGGGGATGCCGGCTGCCGAGAGGGCGGTCTACCGTGACAGTCACGCTTTCGCCGAAGGGGAAGCGGATCCGGCACCAGGAGCGCACGAGGGCCTCCGTTTTCCATGCTGCGTTGGCTGGACTCGTCGAAGGCAGCATGACAGCGGGGATGCCCAGTTCAGGCTCCATGAATTGCTGGTACAGGCGATGCGCCGTCTTACCGTTGACATAGATGCGCTTGAGTCCGCTTGTCTCCAGGATCGGCCGCAGATCGTTCACAGCGACGTCCCGGATGGAGCTGTCGTCCGATCCCACAATACTGCAGGACGCGATCACATCCCATAGGGCGATATGCTCACGCAGGAGCATCGCCTTTTTCTCATCGACACTTTTCGGGAGCGTTTCCCCGTATATTTCCGCCAGAACTTGCCAGAACCGGTTACGCGGATGTCCGTAGAAAAATGCGGATGCTCTTGATTTGACAGAAGGGAAGCTCCCCAGGATGAGAAGCTCGCTGTTTTCGTCGTAGATCGGCGGGATCGTGTGCCGGATCTGGATACGTTCCATGTCTTTTCCGTCCTCTCGCGCTCCAATGCTTGTCGAGTCAATTGATATTGTCTCATAAACACTGCCAATTTGCAATCTTTACCGGGACGCATATCCCTCCACGTACGGCAGGACCGGCAATGTCGGTGCGGCTGTACAGGTATAAGACCGACTTGAATTTCCGTGAAAAAACAATATAATATAAACAAATACAAAATGTGGAAAAGAGGCGAGCAAACATAGAGAACAAACAAAATGACAGACGCTCGCTGCTTATGTATCTTGTCTCCCTGCTCATCGTGGGCAGCATAGGCGCTCTGCGGCGTTCCATTCCGCTCTCTTCCGGGCTGCTGGCATTTTTTCGGGGCCTGATCGGCGCTCTTGCGCTTGCACTCTATGCGTCGATCTCCGCTCAAAAGCATTTTCACAGATTGCCCGGGAAAACACTGCTTCTTATGGCCCTCTCCGGCGCTGTGCTCGGGATCAACTGGATGCTGCTGTTCGAGGCTTACCGCTATACTACGGTCGCCGTCGCCACGCTCTGCTATTATATGGAGCCGATCCTGCTTCTGCTGCTGGCTCCGCTGCTTTTCGGTGAAAGACTTACGGCAAGAAAAGCATGCTGCGCCGTCTGCGCGCTGATAGGCATGCTGCTTGTCAGCGGCGTATCCCGTGCCGGATGGTCGGGCACCCAGCTCCGCGGCGTCGCTTTTGGTCTTTCTGCTGCGGTTTTCTATGCGCTCGTTGTGATCCTCAACAAGAAGCTCCCGGGCGTTGACGTTTACGAGAAGACGGTCCTGCAGCTTGGCTTTGCCGCTCTCGTGATGCTGCCCTATCTGCTGATAACGGAGGATCTGAGCGCGCTCAGTATCGGTACGCCGCTGCTCTGGCGTTTACTGCTGATCGGCGTGGTGTATACGGGGCTTGTCTACGCACTCTATTTCGGCAGCATGGACGGTCTGCGTGCGCAGACGATCGCTCTTCTGAGCTATCTGGATCCGGTGGTGGCGCTTCTTGTTTCAGCCCTGTATCTGCATGAGCCGATGACGCTGCGTGCCGCTCTCGGCGCCGTGCTGATCCTCGGCGCTTCCATCGTAAGCGAAGGAAAGAATACAAAAAAACAAAACGAGGAGGTAACAAAATGAACGAAATCAATCTGGACAAGGCCAAAGAACTGCTGGGCAATTTCACCGCCCAGGCAGAGGAACTGCTGAAGAATCCCGCAAAGGTGGAAGAACTGCTCCGGCAGCTGGAGAGTAAAATGAAAGAGATCCCCGCAATCGGGGAGTATGCTTCCCGTCTTCCGCTGATGATCTCCATGATCCGCGGATATATCCGCAAGGAGTATACCGCGGTGTCTCCCAAGGTCATTGTGACGATGTTGGCCGCAGTGATCTATCTCCTGCTGGGCAAGGACCTGATCCCCGACAAGACGCCGGTAGTCGGCTATGCGGATGACCTGGCAGTGTTTGTTGCGGCCTTCGCGCTTGTCGCTCCCGAGCTTGACGCCTACGCCCAGTGGCGCAGCGAGAACGGCGCGCTTTGAACGATAAAACGGAAAGAACGGCACCCAGCGGGGTGCCGTTCTTTCTGTTATACGGATCGCAGCGGAGGATTCACAAACAGTCTTTTTCTTCCGTTTCGAGCATTTCGGCGAGCTTCCTGCCAAGGGCAAAATACTGAAGGCGCGCGTCCTTTTCCAAATCGCCCAGGATGCGCCGATTCCAACTTCCGTGCAGAGAGTCCGCCGCGTAGACGAACTGATACAGCTCCACACCGCGGAAATCGCAGACCGCCTGCAATGCGCTGCACTCCATCTCCACACAAATGCAGCCCTCCGCGACACGGCGAGCCTTGTTGTTCTCCGTCTCGCGGTAAAAAGCGTCTGTCGTCCATGTCTTGCCGCAGACATACTCTACGTCCAAAGCATTCAGCATGGCTGCAAGTTTTCCAGCGTTTCGGATGGGGATATAGGGAGCTGCGGGGGCGTAATGATAACTGCAGCCCTCATCCCGGTATGCCTCTGTCGGAACGATCAGGTGTCCGGCAGGAAGATCTACCAGCGCACCGCAGGAACCGAATACGAGGAAGCGGCGGACAGGAAAGAGGGTCATCAGTTCTTCCACAACGGCGGCTGCCATCGGAGCGCCGATGCCGGAGAGAACTACGCCGATATGAGAGCCTCTGATTTGATAGATCGGGTTTCTGAAAGCAGCGGAGCCAATCGTGAGCCTTTCGTCCAGGACTTCGATGATTTCCTTTTCGAGAAGAAGCGAAATGAGCTTTCCGGAGAAAACGAGGAGGATGCTTCGGAGCGGAAAAGGGGCGGCGAGCGCTTTTTCTTCCGGTCGGATCGTTTGTTCGGTACGGACGATTTCTCTGCTTTCAGGGTCGAAGCTGTGGATGATCATGCAAACAGCTCCCTTCCATTTTTGAATATAGTATCAGCTTTCTCCGGGCTTGACAAGGAAAAAGACTCGGGACACAACGGCCCCGAGTCTAAGCTGCTTCAGAGAGTATCGGTAATAGTCTTTTTACGCCAGGTCAAAGGAGACAAAATCAAAGGTGCCTCCTTTGCCCTCCACGCTGAAGTACAGCGCTTCCTTTTCGCCGAGTCCGGCAGGCAGCTCGCCGGAAAAGCCCTTCTCGGTGGTGCAGGTCTCCACCGGGATGCGGAGGATGGGTTCGCCGTGCTCCTGCGTGCGTACGGTGACGGCACAACCGTTGCCGTAGCCCTGCAGGTTCACGGTGATTGCCCGGGTCTCCCGAAGATCGAAATACTTGAAGCCGACCGTGCAGTCCGTGCAGAAGTTGGACACATACTGGTCAGGGCCCTCTTCGCGGTCTTTTCCTTTCTGGGTCAGGAAAGGGTTGAGACCCTTGCGGTATTTGAGCATGGACATGAAACAGGTGCCGTTTTTCCCGTAGACATTGCAGGCAATGTAGCTGGGGTAGCGGCCTTTTCCGGCGAGCGGCGCGCCGTTTAAGCCGCAGGAGGTCATCTCGGCCTGGTAGAATCTGCCGTCCTCAAAACGGATCTCTTCCGCGCAGGCCTGGCGGGAGCTCTGCTTGCGGTTGGAGTGACGGTGATAGAAAATGTAGTATTTGCCCTCAATCTCGATCAGACTGCCGTGGGTGTTGCCGGTGCACATGCGCGCGTGGTTCACGTCGGGTACGCCGGGCAGACCAATGTCGCCGCAGGAAACAAGGATCCCACCGAACTCAAAACCGTGATCCGGGTAATCAGAAACAGCATAGCAGAGGTTGTGGCTGTTGAGGGAACTGTAGATAAAAAAATACCTGCCGTTGAACTTGCGCATGGAGCTGGCCTCGCCGAAGGGCTGCTGCTCATAGGCCGTACCCTTGGCAGCCTCGCCGGTGAGCACGCCGATGTATCGCAGCTCGTCGCCGGAAATGACGGTCAGCATGTCCTTCGTGTCGATCTCAAAGCACATGGGGCCATCTCTGGTGGGCTGTGAGCCGTCCAGCAGGATGGGGTTGCCGCCGAAAGCAAAGCCGGTGTAAAGGTAGAGGCGGCCGTCGTCATCTTTCAGGCAGCCCGGGTCAAACTGGAAAGGCTCGCCCCGTTTGCCGATCGGCGTCCCATCCTGATACTTGACGTAGCCGTAAAACTCATATTTCCCTGCGGGACTGTCGCTTACGGCGACGGAGATCATCTTGGTTCCGCCCATGAAATAGTAGAGATAATAACGCCCGTCGGGACCGACGACCATATCCGGGGCAGCGAGGCCGTTGGTCACTCGGATCTTCGGAGCTGCAGGGTCCTGCTCACGTTTGTAGATACAGCCGTGACAGGTCCAGTTGCCCAGATCGTCCACAGGAGCGGACCAGCAGACATAGTCGCCCAGGCAGAAGTTGATGCCGTTGAAGAGATCGTGGGAGCCGTAGACGTAAACCCTGCCGTCAACGATGTGCGGCTCCGCATCGGGAACATATTCCCAGCTGGGAAGATAGGGGTTGAACGCCTGTTTCGTTTTCATAAGCTAACTCCTTCCAATATTATTAAACCGCAGAATATGATATGAATATACCATATTCTGCGGGATACGAAAACAGTTTTTTCACAAACGATGCGTTATTTATCTCAAACGGTTATTCATCAGATGCTTCCTTCAGCAGATAGCGCTCGATGATATAGGCGGGCGTGCAGCTCCAGGCATGGCAGTAACTGTTGACGACGCTGCCGCCATAGGGGGAGAAGCCGGGGTCTTTGCCGTCCCAACATTCCCAGAAGGTGTCTGCTCCGGCATCCAGCATGCCTCCCCAGTAGTTTTTCAAATGAGAGACTGCCTCTGTGCGCATCCTCACGCGCAAAAGAGCCATCACATAATAGTGATGCAGATAAGGTGTCCCAATGGGCACCTCGGTGGCGCAGAGCGCTTGCTCCATCGCTTTTTTAGCCTTCTCGGGCTCGATCACGTCGGCCAGTACCATCCAGATCTGCGAGGCGGCGGAGACCTGACCGTTTGAGACGAAGAGCTGCCGTGTCTCATCCCAGAAATGGCGGACGGCAGCCCGCCGCAGAGCGTCCTGCTGCTGCATGAGAAAGCTGCCCTGAGACCAATCGTTGCGGCGGCGCGCAAGCCTTCTGGCATAGCGCAGGGCAAAAATCAGCACTCCCTGAGCGCAGGCGCTCCGGTCCAGCTCATCGCACCAGTCGATAAAGCTGTCTTTCACGGCCTGCTCGTTGAGCGTTCCGTCATCCTGTATCTGCCGCAGGGCGTATTCCACCTGCTGCATGGCAATGTCGTATAGATCGTCCAGCGTCTCCTGATCGTCGGTCTCCTGCAGGTATTCCTCCAGCGCCACCACAAACATGAGAGCGTAGTCGAAAAGAAAGGTGTCGTCTGCCTGCACGTCCGGCGCGGTGAACACCGCCGCGCTGACCCGACCGTCCGGGAAGCGGCTGCCGCCGAAGAGGTAGAGGCAGCGCTTGACAAGATCCAGGTTTTTGAAAGAGACATAATTTGTCAGCGCCTGAAGCCGAAGATCCCCCATCCAGAGGCGTCGATCGCGCTTCGGCCCGTCTTCAAAAACGTCCTGCATGCAGTTTGCGAGCGTGCGCAGGCTGGCAGCGTGGATGCGGTCCAGTTCGTGATCCCCGCTGTCCAGCGCTGTGACGCAGCTCCAGTCGGCAGAGCTCTCGGTCATGCATTCTGCGTGTTTCACGATGAGCTTATACTTGGGTGATGTATCCATCATTGTGATTTTGAGATAACGGAAGGCGTAGCGGCGGGGAAGCACGATCCGGGCAGGCAAAAGGTCTGCATGGACGTACTCCTCCTGGATCCAGCTGCGGGAGAGCCATCCGTTATAGTCCTGTGAGTTTTCGCTCAGCTCCATGCGGTTTTCTGCAAATTTGAGCTTGAGATAGGCCGGAGCGTCCGGGTGGCTTCCGGAGTAGGAGAGCTCAAGCGTGATATAACCCACCATATGAGTTCCAAAATCCAGACAGAGGTTTTCACCTTTGCCGAGGCTCAGATGGGGGAGCTGTCGTAAAACGATCTCATCCTCTTCGGCGCTGTATCGCTCTTTGAGTTTGAATCCGCCGATCGGCTCCCGCACACCGTGCCGCAGCGCCGGACGAAGTTGGGCTGCCCGGTCGAGCAGCTTCGCATTGCCGAGAGGATGAAAGTCTTTTATGATGGAAATCAGAGCCATGTTCCGCGTCCTCTTTTCTGCTTGATTTTTGCTCCAATATACCGCAGAAACGGAAAGAATGCAACGACTCCCTTCGCCGTTTGTGCCACAAATCGGGCCGTTTGTGCCCGGAAAGGAATTGGGTCTTGTTTTTTTCCTGAGATTCAAGTATTCTTACTAAGGATATTTATTGACAATTTGGGTGCTTCTATCATGTCTTGTAATAATGCTTATTGGATGTGGTATCCGGGCGATCTGGAGTTCTACCACGCAATGAAACAGAATTTTTCCCGCGTGGAGCGGGGCTGTGCCTGGCCTGCTTTCTGGAAAAGCGAGGGCTTTCACAGCCGAGTTGCCTTCCGACGGGAATACGAGCTGCGTCAAGCGACCGCTTTTTCCGTGCTCGGTGTTGCCGGGTCGCAGGGCTATGTGCAGTTTGACGATGAAAAACACCCTTTCGGGGAAGAGATCTTATGCGGCCCCGGAAAACATCGGATCTCGATCCATATTGGCTGCATCGGCTGCGTTCCGTCAGTTTATGTCAGCGGAGAGTGCATCCGCTCCGGCGCCGGCTGGACGGTCGAGGACTACGACCGGGACCCTGTGCCTGCGGCCTTTAACCGATATTTTACAGACCCGGAGCGAGACCCGGCGGATTGGCCCATGGCGGAGAAAGCATACTTGCCGGTCTCCGAAGAGGAAATCAACGGAGGCATTCTCTTTTCTTTTGAGACAGAGCTGACAGCCGCCCTTGAATTGAGCGGCTCCGGCTGCCCGGTCGTTTTTCTGGGCGAATCCCGTCCCGAAGCGCTGGACACGGAAAACTGCTATTACTCCTGTGTTCCCGACCCGGTTACGCGACGATGCCCCAGACAGGCGATGCGCTATGCCTTCCTACCCGGGGTGAAAACAGGGCAGTATCGCGTACGGGCCATCCATCAATATGTGGACATCCCGGTGCAGGCGTCTTTCCATTCAGATGATCCCGTGCTTGACAGAATCTTTTCCGTTGCTGCGCATACCTTTATGCTTTGCTCCGGCGTGTTCTTCCTGGACGGGATTAAGCGGGATAAATGGATCTGGGGCGGTGACGCCTATCAGAGCCAGTTTGTGAACCGCTATCTGACCGCTGACAGGGAAATCGAAAAGCGCACGCTGATCGCGCTGCGTGGGAACGACCCTGTAACGACGCATGTGAATACGATCCTGGATTACTCGCTGCTCTGGATCCTCAGTGTGGGTACCTATTTTGAAAGCTACGGGGATCGCGCTTTTGTGGACGCCATGCTGCCGAAGATGGAGAGCATGATGGAACTGTGCATGTCGCAGCGGGAGGAGCACGGCTTCATAGTAGGCCGCAAGCGCGATTGGCTTTTTGTGGACTGGGCGGATTTTGACCGTGACGGCCCTCTTTGCGCCGAGCAGATGCTGCTGGCGGCCTGCTATCGGCTCATGGGTGAACTGCTGCCTGGTGCTGCGGGAGAGAAGTACCGGGATGCCAACAAGGACCTTCTTCGCCGGATCGAAGAGCTGTTCTGGGATGAAGAGCAGGGGGCGTATATCGACTCTTTTACCTCCGGCAGGCGGCATGTGACGCGCCATGCCAGCATCTTTGCCGTGCTTTTTGATTTTGCTGACGAGCCCCGCAAGCGTCGGATCGCCGAGTCCGTGCTGTTTAACGATGCCGTTCCGGTCATCACAACGCCTTACTTCCGCTTTTTTGAGCTGGAGGCCCTCTGTCGCCTCGGCTATCTGCGCGAGGCCATGGACGCAATCAAGGCTTATTGGGGTGGGATGCTGGAGCTCGGGGCCGTGACCTTCTGGGAGGAATACGATCCGAAGAAGCCGCTGGAGGCGCAATATGAAATGTACGGCGACCCATACGGCAAATCTCTCTGTCACGCATGGGCGGCCAGCCCCATCTACCTGATTGCCCGCTATTTTGTGGGCCTGCGCGCGCTTGAGCCGGGGGGAAGGTCCTATGAGGTGCGTCCGGCACCCGGCTGCTTCCGCGAGCTTGACTGCCGCTTTCCCATGGGTGGAAAAAACCTTCACATCACGCTGAAAGACGGAGCTCTAAGTGTGGAGGAAAACTGAACCTGTAGTTCCATTGTTGTGAATATATGAGTGGAAAAGGAGAAACGTTTATGGCAAACACCAAATCGGATTTCTGGTCCTCGCCTCTGGCCCGCTCGGCGATCAAGTCGGACGAAGTTAAATTCCCGGAAATGCTGCTGGGCTACTTCATCGGCCCCTTCGGCGGCCTGCTGGCCTCGGGCATCTACACCAGCATGCTGCAGCAGTATTTCACAGACGTTCTGAAGCTCAACCTCAGCTTCCTGACAGGACTTCAGCTCATCTCCACGATCTTTATCGTCATTGCCAACCTGGTTGTCGGTCAGCTCATCGAGCGCACCAAGACCATGGCTGGCAAAGCTCGTCCCTGGGTGCTGCTCTCCGCGCTGACCATCTCGGTGGCGAGCGTGCTGATGTTCATCATGCCCTTTGACGGCCTTGCCAAGATGATCTGGATCGCCATCGCTTATAACCTTTACTATGCGGTTGCGTTCCCGATCTACAACACGGCCAACTCCACCCTGATTCCGGTCTCCACCCGTGACAGCGCCAAGCGCGGGGCGCTGGCCTCCTTCACAAACGTAGCGGGTCTGGGCGTCATGGGCGCCGGCTCCATGGTGTTCCCGATCCTGGTGTCCTTCGCGCTGAAGGAGAACCAGGCCCTGTGGTTCGTCGCCATGCTGGCCATCGCCATCTTCACTGCGTTGACGGTTCTGCTCCAGTATAAGTTTACCCGTGAGCGTGTGACCGAGGAGATCATGGCAGGCGGCGGGGACGAGAGCAGCAAGACCGAGGCCCCTTCCCTTGCCCGTCAGCTCAAGGCTGTCACAGGCGAGAAGTGGTGGTGGATCGTGATCGTCTTCTACCTGCTGTTCCAGTGGTCCGGTGCGCTGAAAAACGGCTCCATGGCATATTTCTGCAAGTGGGTCATGGATAACTCCTTCTTCGGCAGTGCGGACGCCTGGGGTGCTTCCCAGTCCCTGTTGGGCATTCTGGGCGCGATCCCCATGGCAGTTGCCGCGGTTTTCGTGGTGCCTCTGTCCAATAAGTTTTCTAAGCGCGTGGTGGTTCTGGTCGGCATGCTGGTCGGCGTGGTCGGCGGCATTATCGCCGGGCTTGCACACGGCAACATCATCGGCGTCGGCATCGGCGTCGCCGTCAAGTGCCTCGGCTCCGCCCCCGCGGCCTACATGATCCTCGCCATGCTGGCAGACGTCATCGACCACATCGAGTTTAAAGAGGGCATCCGCACCGACGGCCTGACGATGTCCATCTACAGCTCCATTATGGTCGCCGGGACACCCATCTGCAACGCGATCTTCTCTGCTATTCTCGGCGTCTCCGGCTACGATCAGACCGCCGTCGTGGGACAAACGCTCCAGTCTGCCGGTGTGCAGAATGCCATCTCCATCAGCTACATCTGGGTCGAGACCGTTGCCTACGCGGTGTGCGGCGCGCTGATCCTCCTGTGGACCGTGGAGAAGAATCTGAAGAAGGAGCAGGAGGCCATCCAGGCCCGCAACGCCTGATCCGCCAAACTCTGCATTTCTTATACACTTTCAGGGAAACCGTATGATTTTCATACGGTTTCCTTGCAATTTGAGCTTCTTTGCGGTATGATTAAACAGATTAAAAAAAAGAGCGTTTCCGGCGTGCGGCAGTATACAGTGCGCTGAGAAACGATTGTAAAAGGAACTGAATTATGAAGCTTTTGAGTATAACCGTACCCTGTTACAATTCCCAGGATTATATGGAAAAATGCATCGACAGTCTGCTGCCGGGAGGAGAACGCGTAGAGATCATCATTATCGACGACGGCTCCAAGGACCAAACCGGCTCCATTGCGGACGCCTATGCGGAGAAGTACCCGGATATCGTTAAAGTCGTTCATCAGCCCAACGGCGGCCATGGCGAGGGCATCAACCAGGGGCTGCGTCATGCCTGCGGCAAGTATTTCAAGACGGTCGACAGCGACGATACATTGAGCACCGATTTCGTCCGTTTTCTGGATGAGCTGGAGCGTGTGGACAGAGAGGGCGGCGTGGATCTGTTCCTCACGAATTATTACTACGTCCATGCTGACGGCAAGGGCGACCGTTCCATCAACTTCTCCAATGCGCTGCCCGCTGGACGTGTCTTTACCTGGGCAGAGACCAGGCCGTTTTTCGTCGATCAGATCCTGATGATCCACACGGTCTGCTTCCGCACGGAGCTTCTGCGAAAGACCGGTCTTGTCCTGCCGAAAAAGACCTTCTATGAGGACAATCTCATGGTCTACGGCAATCTCCGCTATGTGGAGAAGATGTATTACATGAACTGTGACCTGTATCGATACACCATCGGCCGTGAGGGCCAGTCGGTGCAGAAGGACGTGATGAAGCGTCGCTATACCCATCAGCTCAAAGCCACCGAACTCTGCTTCAAGGCTTTCCATCTGGATGAGATCAAGGACCGGCGGAAGCTCAACTATCTCAAACATGAGATGTTCATCATGTTCGGTATTTCCATTCTCTATGCGCGTCTGAACAAAACAGCGGAGGCGGACCGGAATCTGGAAGCGCTCTGGGAGGAGTGCCGTCGTTTTGACTATAAGTGGGCAAATTATTTCCGAAAAAAAACAGTGCTGCGTTTTGTCAGCGTGCCGGGTAAAGCAGGCGAGAGCTTTGTGGAATTCATCTATCGCTTCGCTCACCTTGTCGTGCGCTTTAACTGAGAAATGATTCGGGTCGATCTCATCACAGGCTTTCTCGGCGCGGGCAAGAGCAGTTTTCTCCTGCGCTATGCCGGGCACCTGCTTTCACGGGGGATGCGCCTTGGGATCCTTGTCTACGATCACGGCGCCGTCAACGTGGATCTGCCGCTGCTCAACTCCCTGCGCTCCGATCGCTGCGAGCTGGAAACGCTGGCGGCCTCCTGCGACGCCGACTGTCACCGCAGACGCTTTCGCTCCCGGCTGATCTCCATGGCCATGTGCGGCTATGACAGGATCCTTATTGAACCCTCCGGTGTGTTCGATATGGATGAGTTCTTTGATGCAATGCATGAGGAACCGCTGGACAAATGGCTGGAGATCGGAAACGTCATCTGTATCGTCGATGCAAAGCTGCCCGATGAGAGCTTGCCCGAGGAGGATTATTTCCTTGCCTCCGAGGCGGCCTGTGCCGGCGCAGTCGTGCTCAGCCGCGTACAGCTTGCGTCGAAAGGGGAGCTTCTTCAAGCGGTCGTCCATCTGCGTTCGGCACTCCGGGATATCGGTTCGTCCGAGGATCTGAACGGACGTCTCTGCGCCTCAGACTGGGCTGAACTCACGGAGACAGAGCTTGATGCGATCTCCCGCTGCGGTTATCGCCTTCCGGACTACGTAAAGCGTTATTCCGGCTCTGCCGGCTTTCAGGCCCTTTCTTTTCTGAATCTTCCGCTGGGAATCGACGCTTTGCGTGAGAAAACCTGCGAGCTGTTCGGTGATCCCGCTTTTGGCCGCATTCTTCGCGTCAAAGGCTTCTTCCTCGATGCCGGATCCTCGTATGAGCTCAACGCCACGGAGCATGCCTGCAGCATCCGGGAAGCGGCGGACAGTCATGGCGTCATCACTGTGATCGGCCGGGATTTGAATGAGAACGCCATCCATCTGCTGCTTACCGGTAAACAGCCGATACTGCATATTTTGTGATTGAACACAGTCAAAAGCGCCCTGCTTACAGCAGGGCGCTTTTGACTCGGAAAGGATCAATTATTGTGATACAGCTGGGCAAGACCGCCGTGCGAAGTCTCCCGGTATTTTTCGTTCATATCCTTTCCGGTCTGATACATTGTTGCAATTACTTCGTCAAAAGAGATCTTGCGTGTGGAATAGAGGAAGCGCGAGAGATTCACGGAGCTGATTGCGCGCATGGCGGCGACGGCATTTCGCTCGATGCAGGGAATCTGAACAAGGCCCTTTACCGGGTCGCAGGTGAGACCGAGGTTGTGTTCCATGGCAATCTCAGCTGCGTACTCGATCTGGTCGATGTTGAGCCCATAAAGGGATGCCAGCGCGCCGGCCGTCATGGAGCAAGCGCTGCCGATCTCGGCCTGACAGCCGCATTCGGCTCCGGAAATGCTTGCATTGGTTCGGATCACGTTCCCGATCAGCGCGCCGACTGCCAGCGCGTCCAGGATCTCGTCCTCGGGAAAACCGCGGTCATACCGCATGTGGTACAGAACGGCGGGCAGAACACCGCAGCTGCCGCAAGTCGGCGCCGTAACGACGATATGTTCGTCCGCGTTTTCTTCGCTGACAGCATAGGCGTAAGCGGCGATCAGCCTGTTCATGGTCACGTCGGCGCTTTCGTTGTAGCAGCGTTTTTCGTACAGGAGCTTCGCTTTTCGCGCAACACCAAGCCCTCCGGGAAGGATGCCCTCTGCGCAAAGCCCCCGCCGTACCGCGTCCTCCATGGCGTGCCACACGTTCCGCAGATCTTCCCGGAGCCCTTCTCCCTCCATGCGGTAGATAAATTCACAAAGGGAGAGATCCAGTGTTCTGCAGACGGCAAGAATTTCACTGAAGTTTTTCTGCGGGTAGACCTCGTGCGGCTCGTCTCCTTCACCGGATTCGATCCGGATGGAGCCGCCGCCAATGCTGAAAATACGCTTTTCCCCGAGCTTTTCACCCTCGCAGAACGCCTCAAACAGCATGGTGTTGGGATGGGGAAGATCGCTGGTCTCCCGATCAAAAACGATCTCCGCACCGGGAATGGCCGTAAGGATCGCCTTGCCGGTGCCGTGGCCTTCCCCGGTGTAGGCCAGAGAGCCGTAGAGCGTTACACGAAAGCGATCTGCCCTGGGAAAAAGGGAGGAAAAGAGCCTCGCTGCGCGGTAAGGGCCGACCGTGTGGGAGCTGGAGGGGCCGTTGCCGATCTTATAGACGCTTCTTACACTCTTCATGTCGTTTCACCCTGCGCGCGAAAGGCGTCAGAAAGGCTGCGGAAGGCCTGAATGAACACGGAGGCGTCCAGACTGTAAGTCACACTGTCAAATCCGCAGGCAGCCCATCTTCGGGCGTCATGCATATTTCCTGCAAAAATATAGGCCTCTTTTCCCGCGTCGTGGCATGCATTAAGAATGCGCTCAATGGCGGAGAGCAGCAGGGGATTGTCGAACTGGAGGGGGATCCCCAGATCAATGGACAGATCGCAGGGACCGACAAAGATGCCGTCTACACCGGTGAGCGCAGCGATCTCTTCGATGTGCTCCAGAGCCTCCTGCGTTTCGCACTGGGGGATCAGCTTGCAGCGCTGATTACACTCTGCCATGTAGGCAGCAGCGTCTCCGGCCCATGCGTCCGTGCCCCAGCCGCTGCAGCGGTTGGGGCAGTAGCCGCGCCGACCCAGTGGCGGAAATTTGGCATAGTCTATCAGCTCGCGTACCTGGTCGACTGACCGGATGTTGGGCACGATCAGGCCCCTGGCTCCGATATCCAGCATACGCAGGACGTTGGGGCGCCGGATGTCGCCGATGCGTGCATAGGGGAGCAGACCGCCGTTTTCGGCAGCAACGATCAGGTCTGCGACAGTTTCCTCGGAGAAGCAGCCGTGCTCGGTATCGATAATCACATAGTCGAGTCTCGCATGGCAGAGTGCCTCCATAGCGCCGCGGCCGCCCAGCTCAAAGAATGTCCCAAAGCTCGTTTTACTCATGATTTCGTAATCCCCCGATCATGCTATGTTCAGTCCGGCTGCTGTCCGTCATGCGCTTTCCATGCACATTCCGTGATCCGGAAATGGCTGAAAACCGCTTTGAAGCTGGACTCCTCCGGGCTGCAGGCGTATATGCCGAAGCGGATTTTCCCGCCGCCCTCCCACATGTGGCATACGCGCATCTGGCTGAAGCGTTCCCCATCCCGGGAACACTCGATGCAGAAGTCATCGCCGCGCCGACTGAAGCGGTACCACATGACTTTCACATCGGCCGGGATCGCGGTCGTTGCCCAGTCGGAGTAGCCGTTGTTGGTCACAACGGAGCCAAGATGCTGAAACTGATCGTTTTCGTACTCTACGGAGGCTTTCAGCCAGTTTTCGGAATCCAGATACATCACGACGCCGCACTGGTCAAAGCGCTGATGGCTGTCGTTAAATTCGGTCTTTACGATAAAAGAGAAAAATTGCTCCCCGGTTTCCATCTGGAATACGGGCGCATTGTCATTGCGGAAATGGTAATAGGTCCTCTGCCACAGGTCGGTGTGGGGGCGCGTCGTGATTTCAACGATATCCCCGCGGCTCTCATACAACAGGGGCTCTCTGATCCAGCTCCAGTTTGAAAAGTCCATGTCTGCCCTCCGTTTGCGCGTCTTGTTTGCTTATTTGTGCATGCTTAAGCACTTCATATGGTGAGGCGTTCTGCGAAACTGCGCCATGAATGATAATGAGGTTCGGTAAAGCAGCTCATCCGCTGTTTCCGAACCTCATTATACCTTTTTTTCCTTGAACACGTCAACCGTATCGTTCCTGCAGGGAAGCGACAGGAAACACACTGCTCGGCGAAGAAAACCGCATCGCATGATCAGAGACAGAGATCGCTTATTGTTCGCGCTCCTCCTCGTCATTGTTGACAGACATATATTCCAAAGCCTTTCTCATGCCGGTTTCAAACACCTCTGCTGGGATCAGGGCGAGTCCGTTCTCGTCACTGAGGACGATCAGGCGCTGTCCGCCGGAGAGCGAAAAGCGCTCCCGCGCGCCTTTGGGAATGACGATCTGTCCTCTGTCACTGACTGTGACGGTGCCCCAGATGTTCTTCCCTTTGGGAGCAGGCGGGATCATGCCAAGGCCGTCTTCCTTTTCGGTCCGGATCAGACTGTCTATGGTCGTCCCGTAGACCTCCGCGAGCAACCTGCATTTTTCCACGTCCGGCACGGTTGCTCCGCTCTCCCATTTTGCGTAGGCCTGCCGGGAAATACCGATCTTTTCGGCGATCTGCTCCTGCGAAAAGCCGTAGATATTGCGCAGTATCATCAAATTATCCTTCAGCATGCAAAACCCTCCTCAGAGATCAATTCTTTCAAAGTCTCTGCAGGCTCTCCGGCAGGAAAGAACGGTCATCAGCAGAAAGAGGAAAACGCCGCCCAATAACAGCAGCAGCTGCCGGTTGAGCGCATCTGTGCCGAAGGCGTTCACCCAGTCAAATCGGGGTAGATGGTGGAGAGCCTCCGCAGCAAAAATTGACAGAAAAGCGGCGATGATATAGATCACAAACGGTCGTGCAAATTTATAAGCCGTTTTGAAAAAGCCTCCCACAAAGATCCAGTTGAAGAGGCCGAAGATCACACAGGCCATTCCCAGAGCGAATAAGTTTGCGTTCATCAAGGCATTGCTGTGGTATACAAGAGATTTTGAGAATACGGTCATACGAAGGATGACGGCCAGAAGCATCAGCGCCAGTGCACAGACTTCAATCATACAGACAAAGAAGTACTTGCCTTTTACCACGTCCTTTTTGGCAATCGGGAGCAGCGCGGAAAAGACGATATCGTTCGCCTCTCTGGCGGATTGAAAACTTTGAAAGAGTCCGAGCGTGACAAAAAAGGCGCCGCACAGAATGGGATAGCCGGGCAGCAAAAACATCAGGCCGAAGGGAATAAACAGATAAGAAAGCACGGATGCGCTGAGTTTCCTTTCTTTTCGCAGAATGTTACGCATGCAGATCTCCTCCTTCCAGGCGCAGCAGCGTGTCTTCCAGGCTCTCGCCGGAATTTGAAAAGTCTTTGACAAATGACTCTCTGGGCTGCGCCGCGACGATTCTTCCCCCTGAAATATATACAATATCATCCGCGCATTTTTCAATATCGGAGATGATATGGGTGGAGAAGAACACGGCGACGCCTTCCTTCTTCAGTTCTGAAAACACAGCGAGCAGTTCATTGCGGGAAAAGGGGTCCAGGCCGCTTGTGGGCTCGTCCAGAATCAGAACCTCAGCACTGTGTGAGAGCGCCAGGAGAAGATTGAGTTTTACCTTCATGCCCTCGGAAAGCTCCAACGGCGTTTTGTTTTCGTCGATCCCGAACAGAGAGCGGTATTTGCGATAGGCGTCTTCATCCCAGTTGTCATAGAAGCGCTTCTCAACGTCTACGATCGCTGCGATCTTCTTCCTCGGGTACCAGCTGACCGTACCGGTTGAATAACCGATCCGCTTTTTGATTTCTGCCTCGTTCCCGCGAAGAGGCTTGCCGAAATAATTGACGGATCCTCCGTCAGGGTGGATCAGATTCAACATGGCTTTGATTGTCGTTGTTTTTCCGGCGCCGTTCCTGCCGATGAAACCGGTGATCCTCCCGCTGTCAAGATCAAAACTCACGTGATCCAGCTCAAACGAGGGGTAGCGCTTTGAAAGATCCCGCACTTGCGCAATCATTCTGGACACCTCCAATGATGTGATTTGTATGAATATTGTAAAGCATAGTTGACAAAAAAGCCACCAACTATACGCGTCAGAATACTATGTTTTCGGTTATGTTTGGTTGCGGAAAAGAAATCATCTTTGATGACTGGCATATGAATGGGCAGACAGGGCTCCCAGAAAGCGTATATGACCGGATTATTCGGAGGAATACTTGCGTTTGCGGCTTCTTGGTGGTATTCTTACTATCGGAATCAAGAGGAACCCTCAGTCGAACGCATACGGCAGAGGGCTGTTTTATACGTTCACAAGAAAGGAACCGCCGGGGCGGCGCTTCCGCGCCCGGTACTGGAGAGAAATATGCTTCCTATCGTCGAACAGGACCGCGCGCTGCTCCCGTTTCAGTGGGATCTGCAGCAGCGCATGGACAATTATGGCCGTACGCGCTATGCCCTCACCGGAGGCGGCAGCCTGACGGATTTTGCCAATGCGCACAGCTATTACGGCTTTCACCGCTGTGAAGATGGATGGATCTACCGGGAATGGGCGCCAGCGGCGGATGCCCTCTATTTGACGGGGGAGTTTAACGGCTGGGATGCTCAATCCCACCCGCTCACGAATGTCGGCGGAGGGCGCTGGGAGCTGCGTCTGCCCGCCGATGCGCTGCATGACGGCATGCGCGTGAAAACCGTTGTCAGAAACGGTGATCGGCTGACCTGGCATATTCCCCTTTACGCTCGCCGGGTGATCCAGGATCCCACCAGCTTTGAATGGATCTGTGAGGTCTGGGATCCCGTCGAACCTTTCCCCTGGACGGATGAGGACTTTACGGCAGATCCCACGGTGTTCGTTTATGAGTGTCATGTGGGCATGGCCACGGAGGAATACCGCCCCGGCACTTATCGGGAATTCGCCGATCATGTGCTGCCGCGGATTCAGGATCTGGGCTACAACACCATTCAGCTCATGGCGGTCATGGAGCATCCCTATTACGGCTCCTTCGGGTACCAGGTCTCCAATTTCTTTGCTGTCTCCAGCCGCTCCGGCTTGCCGGAGGATCTGAAATATCTGGTGGATAAGGCGCATGGGATGGGGATCGCAGTGCTGCTGGATCTGGTGCATTCCCACGCGGTAAAAAACACCGTAGAAGGCATCAATGAATTTGACGGCACGGACTACCAGTTCTTCCATGCGGGGCCGAGAGGGGATCACCCGGCCTGGGGAACAAAGTGCTTCAACTATGGCAAGCATGAAGTGCTGCATTTTCTCCTCTCCAACCTGAAGTTCTGGATGACCGAGTTTCATCTGGACGGTTTTCGTTTTGACGGCGTGACCTCCATGCTCTACCACAACCATGCTCTGGGCAGCGCCTTCACCAATATGCGCATGTATTTCTCCATGAACACGGACACGGAGGCAGTCACCTACCTGCAGCTGGCCAATGAGCTGATCCGGGAGATCAATCCCCACGCGATCACCATCGCGGAGGATATGTCCGGCATGCCGGGGATGTGCGTGCCCGTGCGAGACGGCGGGATCGGATTTGATTACCGCCTTGGCATGGGCCTTCCGGATATGTGGATCCGTCTCATTAAGGAACAGAGGGACGAGCACTGGAGCCTGGATTACATATGGCATGAGCTGACTGTGCGTATGGCTCGGACCGTTGGGTACGTGGAGAGTCACGATCAGGCTCTGGTGGGAGACCAGACGGTGATTTTCCGCCTCGCAGGCGCAAATATGTACACGGATATGGACAGAGCCTGTCATAATCCGCTGATCGACCGGGCCACCGCTCTTCACAAAATCCTTCGTCTTTTGACGGCCTCGGCCGGCGGCAGCGGATACCTGAATTTCATGGGCAATGAATTCGGCCACCCCGAATGGATCGACTTTCCGCGGGAAGGCAACGGATGGAGTTATCAGTACTGCCGGCGACAGTGGAGCCTGGTGGACAACGGCTATCTCAAATATGAGCTGCTGAACAATTTCGACAGGGATATGATCCACGCTCTGCGGGAAAACGACGTGATGCGCGAGTGGGCGCCGACGCTCAGTCTAATGCGGCAGCAGGACCATATGCTGGCCTATGAGCGCGGCGGGCTGGTGTTTATCTTTAACCTCGACCCGCAATACGCCCACGAAGACGTGATCATTCCCGTGCGTGTCGGGCGGGATCATGAGGTGCTGTTCACCACGGACGATAAGCGCTACGGCGGCTTTGACCGTATCGGACATGAGCTTCGCTCGGCATACATCGAGGGGCATGACGGACCCGCGCTGGAGATTGGGCTGCCGCCGCGGACGGCCATGGTCCTGCGGCCTGTGACGCCGCCCGAAAAATGAGAGATCTGGAGCGGGAGGTATGCTCCGTTATCTGTTCCCATAGCGGTATCCGGGCGCGGGAGATCGCTCAGGAGCTTGGCGCGGATAGACAGAGTGTGAACCACATTCTCTATTCTTCACCCTTGATGAAGGAGCTATGCTGGCAGGATCGGGATTACCGGTGGCACGGCCTCGTCAGCCAGAGCATCCCGCATGAGGGGCTGGAAGAGTTTGCCGCCTGGTATGGGCGCGTCAGTCAGTTTCTGACCCTCACGGAAGAGCAGTGGATGGAACAAATGGCGCAGGGCTGCGTCAATATCGGCAGGAACCTGAACGACACCCGCGGTCTGCTGCATTCTTTCCGGGACTGCCGCGCACAGATGAGGTCTCTGTTTGCCGATCTTCGGGAAATGCTGGGGGAGAGTTGTCTCAGCTGGGAGCTGGCCTTTGAGCTTCGCCTTAAGCGCTCGCGTCACGTGCGCATTTATGCAGATGTGCTTGTGATCACGGAGAACCGCGTGTTCTCGCTGGAATTCAAGATGAAGGATGCAGTTGAAACGGAAGAACTGCTGCAGGCGGCAAAGTATTCCCCGTATCTGGAGATCGTTTTCGGGAATGCATGGGAAGTGATTCCGGTGCTCGTTCTGACGAAGGTGTCGGAACTGTTCTTCTTCGCGCCCATAGGCGATACAGACAGGGTTTTGCCCGTCTGCTCCGGTGATATGTTATTTAATGTGTTCGATGAGTATCTGGGCTTTTTGAACTGAAAAGGAGGAAACGAGCTTGTACATGTACTCCCGTTTTGATATTTACTATCTGCTGACGCTTGTGATGTTTGTCGTCAGTCTGATCTGTTCCGGCGTGGTGAAAAGCCGCTTTGCCAGATATGCCAAGGATCGCCCGCGCAACGGCATGACCGGCGCGATGGCGGCAGAAAGGATCCTCCGCGCTAACGGTATTTCCGACGTGCAGATCGCCCCTGTCGGCGGCGCGCTTTCGGATAACTATGATCCGACGCGAAAGGTGCTCAACCTGTCCCAGGCGGTATACGGCGACAGCAGCGTTTCTGCCGTGGCAGTGGCGGCTCACGAGTGCGGGCATGCGATCCAGCATGCGCAGGCCTATCCGCTGCTGATGCTGCGCAAGGCCCTGGTGCCGGTCTGCAATATCGGCTCCATCGGCTCTTATATTGCGATCCTGGCGGGCCTCTTCCTGCAGATGAGCGGGCTGATCGTCTTCGGCGCTCTGCTCTTTTCCGGCATCGTACTCTTCAATCTGGTAACGCTCCCCGTGGAGGTGGACGCCTCCAGAAGAGCGCTTGCGGAAGTGGAACGGCTGAATCTGCTGACGGAGGAAGAACTGCGGGGCGGACGAAAGGTTCTGACCGCTGCAGGAATGACCTATTTTATCTCGCTTGTGGCTTCCATCGTCCAGCTTCTTCGTCTCCTGAATCTTGCAAACAGACGCAGATAACAGGAACACGGCAGATTACAAATCAAAACCCCGTTTGCGGTCAGGCGCTGTTCCTGATTCGCAAATGGGGTTTTGTCTCTGAGGTATGATTAGGCTTGTTCCTCCGGAAGCTTGCAGACGTCGATCCACTCGATCGCTTTGGAATAACGGAAAAGCTCGTCCAGATCCAGCTCAATGGCGCTGCTGGCGCTGCCCACGGCAGGGAACACGGTGGTGAAGCGCTTGAGGCTCTCATCCAGGTAAACGGGGATCCCTTCGTTGCAGCCAAAGGGACACACGCCCCCAACAGGATGGCCCACCAGCTCCAGCACCTCGTCGGCAGAGAGCATTTTTGCCTTCATGTGGAATTTTGCCTTGAACTTGTGGTTGTCGATGCGCGCATCGCCCGCGGCGAGGATCAGCATGCAGCCGTCAGCGGTTTTGAAGGAGAGGGTCTTCGCGATCCGTGCGCCTTCTACGCCCAGCGCCTGGGCGGCAAGCTCCACCGTGGCAGAGGAGACGGTAAACTCCCGCACCCGATCTTCCATGCCGAGAGCGCGGAAGTAGGCGCGTCCTTTTTCAATAGACATTTTGCGTACACTTCTTTCTGTGAATATATAGAGGGCGGAGGATCAGCTCCGCCCTCAGACAGTAGACATACTCTTGCGATAGAAGCCGGAATTGCATGGGGAGAGGGCGAGATGGGATTGGTTATTCCCTCTCGCGTTTGATATATTCAAAAATGAGAACTTTTTCGGAAGTTCTCATTTTTGATTTTCAAGCTGTCGGCACTTTGTCGACAGCTTGAGGGCGGAGGATCAGCTCCGCCCTTTCAGGATAAACGGAAAAGGATTCGGAATCAGCGCCGTCCGCCGCCGCCTCCGGAGAAGCCGCCGCCACCGCGGCCCATTCCGCCGCCGAAGCCGCCGCCTCCGCGGCCCATTCCGCCGCCAAAACCGCCGCCACCGCGGGGAGGCCAGTCGTCCCAATGGCCGCGAGAGCGGTAGGCCCTGCGGTTGTTAAAGAGGAACAGCCAGGGGAGAATACTGCGGCCCCGACGATTGCCAAAGCCGCCCGAAAGCGCCATCAGGATCAGAAGGAGAATGATCAGGCGAACGACGCCGGAGAAATCAAAACGTCTGCCCTGACTGATCTGCGGAACGGTTTCACTAT
Source organism: Oscillospiraceae bacterium (assembly GCA_902774015.1). GTDB lineage: Bacteria > Bacillota > Clostridia > Oscillospirales > Oscillospiraceae > Limivicinus. Next base: position 189,798 of record CACYHB010000001.1, read on the forward strand.
TCGAGTTCCCGGTGCTTGGAACAGAAGTCTCGCCTGCTGTGGCAACGCTGCTGCCATATACGCTGTCGTACCAGCGCAGAAGAGCGAAAAACAGCTTGTTTACAGCGCCGTCGTAGTCGCCGCGGTCAAAATCTGTCCAGAAATAGTCGTCCAGCATGGAGTCGACTTTGCTGCTGCTGAGACGCGAGCTGAGGCCGAGACCGTAGGCCAGCCAGGCTTTGTTCTCCTGCACAGCAAGCAATAAAAGCATACCGTTGTTTTCCTCGGCGGATCCCACTCCCCAGTCGTTGAAGAGCTGATATGCGTACTTATCGCTTGTCATACCGTTCAGGTAATCAACGGTCACAACGACGATCTGTGCGCCTTTGCACTGATATTCCAACGCGCCGTTATAGTTGACGATCGTCTCTTCCAGAGAATCGCTGAGGACATCGGCCCGGTCGCTGACATAGAAGCTCTCGCTGGGCTCCAGCAGTGCGAAAGCACTGATAGGGATGATCTGCAGAAGACAAAAAGCAAGCAGCAGGGGAAAGATGCGTTTTATGGTCATCTTCATGCAAAGGTCTCAGGCATCTCGACGCCGGCCATATCCGCCAGCACGTTTGTGGGGAAATGGTCATAGCGGCGCAAAAAACTCCGGACGGTATCGTTGTAGCCGGACTCTGCGACAGCGCTCACAGCCCCCGCGATGGAAGTCTTGTACTGCTCGACGCCCGAGGCATCCCGCTCGCTCAGCTCAGCGCGTTCAAGACGGTCTATCAGCGTGTTGAGATCCGAGGAGAGCTGCATGTAGTTTGAATGAATGTAGCTTGCGTCCGTGTCATTGTATTGCAGGCTCCATTTCAGGAAATCGTTGCTTTCCTCGATCTCTGTGGTATCGATATCATAGTTTCGGGCAATGGTGCAGAGCCCGTCGGCATAGCTGGCGATGTTCTCCAGATGCGCTGCAATGGGCGTCTGCGTGTAGCCGTCTGCCGTAACGCCCTCATAGAAAAGATCGCGTACCTCGCTGCACTTGCGCCCGAACTTGATATTGGTGTTGATCAGGGTGGAAGCAATGACAACAACGAAGGTGAGAATCAGCGCAAAAACCGGATTCTTGAACAGCTTCATGGCATGCTCCTTTCACAGGGAATGATCAGATAAATTGAGGAGATAGAAATCAACCCTTCATATCCAGCAGCTTCTGCTTCAAGGCTCCTTCCAGCTTCTCCAGTTCGGTTTCAGCCTCGGCCCGGCGGGCACGGCCGTCGTCCTGGATCTTGCTTACTTCTTCCAGCGTGGCGATCAGCTCGGCATTGGTCTTCTTGAGGGTCTCAAGATCCACGATGCCGCGCTCGGACTCTTTGGCAATGGCGACGCTGCCCTGGTGCAGAGTCTCGGCGTTTTTCTTGAGCAGGGAATTGGTCACATCCGTCACCTCACGCTGGGCTTTCATGGCCTGCTCGGAGTGATAGAGGGACATGGCCATGACCATCTGGTTTTTCCAGAGAGGAATGGTGTTGACAATGGAGGTGCGAATCTTCTCAGCCATCAGGCTGTCGTTATTCTGTACCATTCGGATCTGCGGCGCCATCTGGACGGAGATCATGCGCGTCAGCTCAAGATCATGGATTTTCTTCTCAAAGCGGCCGATCATGTTCGCAAAGTCGTTGGCGGCCTGGGCGTCCTCGGGAAGCCCGGATTCGTCGGCTTTCTTCACCATCTCGGGCAGCTCTACCTCGCGAAGATGCTGGATCTTCAGTTTGCCGGCCAGAATGTACATCGTCAGCTCTTTCATGTACTCGCTGTTCTTGTCGTACATCTTGTCCATCATGGTGATATCCTTGAGAAGCGTAACTTCGTGCTTCTGCAGCTCCTCAACGATTTTGTCCACATTCACCTCAGCCTTGTCGTATTGGGCTTTGAGTGACGCGATATTCTGCGTGGACTTTTTGAAGATGCCGAGCAGGCCCTTCTTTTCTTCTGCGTCAAAATTGAGGCCCTTGAGTTCCACCACCAGATCGCCCAGCATGGTGCCGACCTGACCGAGATCTTTTGTGCGGACGGTGGCAAGCGCGGCGTCGGAGAACTCGGAAATATTCTTCTGCGCGGCGGAGCCGTAGTTCATGATCTGTTCGGTGTTCATCACGTCGATTTTCTCGGAGAATTCCTTGACGGCGGCCTGCTCCGCAGGACTCAGGCTCTCCAGCTCCAGCTTTGCGGCTTTGATCTCTTCGCTTTCTTCTTCGACCTTGGCTTCTTCCGCAGGCGCCTCCTCAACGGCAGCAGCAGTGGCGGTGGCGTTGGGATCAAGAGTCAGGAAGGGAACGCTGTTTTTTTCTTCACTCATGTTCGTATTTCCTTTCTATGATGAAATCTTGTTTATTTGACGATGGTTGCAGACAAAGGTTCCGGCACGGGATCAGCGACCGCCCTGACCGCTTGCGGCGACTTGAAAATCTTTTTCACCGCTGAGGCCCTCACGGGCAAGCATGGTGTTCATCACGTCGATTTCCGTCTCAATGTCAAGCGCCTGATTGGCAAAGAGAGAATCAAGCATTTTCTTGTACGCGTCGATGGCGTCGTCCAGCATTTCGTTGATGCTTTTCATGCTCTTGTCAAGATTTTCGCCTTCGATCCCCTGGGCACTCATGCGGTCATAGGCGTTGAGGAGCTTGATCGTCGTGGGAAGATAATAGTTCATGAATTTTTTGATCTGCGGAATGTCGGAGGGATCGCTGATGGCATCCTGAACGATCTTGTCGGTCACGCGCATGATTTCGTTGATCTTCCCGCGGACATCCGTGTCCTTGATGGACATATAAAGACGACCCATTTCTGCCAGCGCTTTGTTGCCTTCTTCCACGATGGGATCGATCTCCGGACCGTAACTCTTTTTCCTGGCGGCAGCCTGCGCCTGTTCTTTTGCCTTTTCCTGCACCTGCTGATACGTCGTCTTTTTCTGCTCGGTTTTCGGGGCTTCCGTCGCTGTCTGGGCGGCCGCTTCGTTTTTGGCAGAGGCGCGGCCGAACAAATAGGCGGCGCCAAGTCCGGCGCCGAGCGCCAGAAGCAGCCCCCAGATTTCATACAGGGGGAAGAAAGCGGAGAAGATGATCCAGGTGATCAGAAAGCTGTATATGGGACGAAGACCGGAGCGGCGTCTGTTGAATCTTGACACGATGCTGTCCTCCATTATCAGTTCAGTATTCTAAATCAGTTTATTTTATATCGAATCGTCTAATGCGTCAAGTGCGAATCGGTGCGGGCAAAGGGGAGAAGAATGCGGGATAAAGATTATCTTGCAGGATCAAGGGAAAGCTGATAGAGTAGTGAAAAACGCATCGAGAGGAGATACGCCGATGGAATACCGCCGGGCAAAGACGGAAGATCTGACCGGTCTCTGGCAGTTTTACAGGGAAGTGTGCGCCGTGCAGGCGCAAAGCGTTTTCAGCCCCGGCTGGCATTTCGGCATTTATCCTGCGGAAGAAGACCTGCGTGAACACGTTGAAGCGGGTGAGATGCACATGTGCACAGGAGCGGAGGGGATCCTTGCGGCGGCAGTTCTGGTTGGGAAGGACGATCCCATGTATGCTGACGCTGCCTGGCTCTCGGATTACCGCGGGGAAGACGCGGCCGTCATTCATCTCTTTGCCGTTCACCCCTCTCATCGCAGAGAAGGGATCTCTGACAGAATGCTCTCATACCTGATCGCCTTTGCGCGTGGCGCCGGGAAAAGGGCGCTCCGTCTGGATGTTGTCGTAGGGAATATGCCAGCGGAGCGGCTTTATCGAAAACATGGATTCCTCTTCGTCGAGGAGAGACAGGTGTATTATGAGGACACCGGAGAAATCCTGGTGCGCCTGTTTGAACGAGAGTTACAGAAATGAAGAAAGAAAAGAAAAAAAGGAGATTCTGGCTTTCTTATCTGATGGTCGTCCTGATCCTTCTTATCTCCGGCGCGGTACTGATCCCGCTGCTCGTCCTTGTTCCGATGCAAAGAAATGCGGCGGGCGCCCGAAAGGGAAGCGCCCTCCTGCATTCTGAGAATGAGACACCCGTGCAAACGGAAACGGAAGCGCCGCGATCATACGCGGCGGAAATTCCCCATTACGATCCCTCCATGACGGAATACGAAGGGTGGGTACGCTCGAACGGCGAGCTGTTTTACCTGAAAAACGGCGGCGCATTGGTCGGTTTGCAGTTGATCGACGGAAAATACTATTACTTCGATGAGCATGGCGTCAAAGCCGAGGCCCTCGGCGTGGACGTGTCCACTTACAGCGAGAATATCGACTGGGAGCGGGTGCGCCGGCAGGGGATCGGATTTGCCATTGTCCGGACAGGCGGCCGCGGCTGGTCCAGCGGCAGTATTTACGGCGATGTTCGCTGTGAAGGATTTTTACGCGGCGCAAGAAAAGCCGGCGTCAAGACGGGCGTTTATTTCTATTCCACTGCGATCAACGAGGGCGAGGCCGTTCAGGAGGCGGACGCCGTACTTCGCGTCCTGAAAGGAAGAGCGTTGGATCTGCCCGTATACGTGGACGTGGAACGCTCCGGCGAATATCCCCGCGGCAGGGCTGACACGCTCAGCGCTGCGGCACGATCGCGGATCGCATCGGCCTTTTGCGAGCGGATCCGCAGCGCAGGCTATGAGGCCGGCGTGTATTCCGGAAGATATTATTATATGACTTCGTTACTGCCTGAAGCGCTCAGCCGTTATTCGATCTGGATCGCTCACTATACGGAGGACCGTCTTCCGCCGTCTTATAAGCGGTTTTTCGACCTCTGGCAGTATACAGAGAGCGGAAACGTGGACGGGATCTGCTGCGGGACCGACATGAACGTGATGTTCTCCAGACCGAAGCAATAAAATCTTTGCTTTTTTTTTGCAGATATGATACATTGGCATAGTTTAAGATCGAATCACAACAAAAAAGGAAATCCTGCAATGAGACGCATTCATCTGTCCCCACCCTGAGAAAGGCTCCTGCCGTTATATAGTTTTTTCAGGATTGGAGAATTTTTATGGCTGATTTACGAAAAGAAATTGAAAGGCGCCGGACTTTTGCGATCATTTCGCATCCGGACGCCGGCAAAACGACATTGACCGAGAAGCTGCTTCTCTACGGCGGCGCGATTCAATTGGCCGGCTCTGTCAAAGGAAAGGCCACGGCGCGCCATGCAGTGTCCGACTGGATGGAGTTGGAGAAGCAGCGCGGCATCTCCATCACCTCTTCTGTCATGCAGTTTGAATACGAGGGATACTGCATCAACATCCTGGATACCCCCGGCCACCAGGATTTCTCAGAGGACACTTACCGCACCTTGATGGCGGCGGATTCCGCCGTCATGGTCATTGACGCCGCAAAAGGCATTGAGCCGCAGACGCGCAAGCTTTTCAAAATCTGCGCCATGCGGCATATCCCCATTTTTACTTTTATCAACAAGCTGGACAGGGAGGCCCGCAGCCCCTATGAACTGATGGAGGAGCTGGAGAACGAGTTCGGCATCGGCACCTATCCCATGAACTGGCCCATCGGCTGCGGCCAGGATTTCAAGGGCGTGTATGACCGGGAGAAACGGGCGATCCTTGCTTTCAATGAGTTTCACCGGGGTACCAGCCGCATCAGAGCCATTGAATGTACGCTGGACGAAACGGAGAAGCTGGATGAACTGATCGGTACCCGCCTTCGGCAGAGCCTTTCGGACGACATCGAGCTGTTGGACGGCGCGGGTTATGAGTTTGATCTGGAGGAAGTGCGACGCGGCCGTCTGAGTCCTGTGTTCTTCGGTTCTGCCCTCAATAATTTCGGTGTGGAGCCTTTTCTGGAGAACTTCCTGAAACTCACGATGCCGCCGCTGCCGCGTATCTCCGGCGATGACATCATAGATCCCTTTGACGAGCGTTTTTCCGCTTTCGTTTTCAAGATCCAGGCCAACATGAACAAGGCCCACCGTGACAGGATCGCTTTTATGCGTATCTGCTCCGGCCGCTTTGAGCGCGACAGGGAATACTTCCATGTGCAGGGCGGAAAAGCGCTGCGCCTTGCGCAGCCGCAGCAGCTGATGGCGCAGGACCGCGCCATCATCGACGAGGCATACGCAGGTGATATCATCGGAGTATTTGATCCCGGTATTTTTTCCATCGGCGATACCATCTGCGAAAAGGGGATGAACGCGAGTTTTGAAGGCATCCCCACCTTTGCGCCGGAGCATTTTGCCGCTGTTGAGCGCATCGACACGATGAAGCGCAAGCAGTTTGAGAAGGGCATCATGCAGATCGCCCAGGAGGGCGCTATCCAGATCTTCCACGAGCCCCATACAGGCGTGGAAGAGGTAATCGTCGGTGTGGTCGGCGTGCTGCAGTTTGAAGTGCTGGAATACCGGCTGAAAACCGAGTACGGCGTAGATATTCGACGCCGTTCCATGCCTTATGAGCTTGTCCGCTGGGTGGACAGCGAGGGGATCGATATTCGCTCTCTGAATCTGACCAGCGATACCAAGTGGGTGCAGGATTTTCGCGGAAATGACCTGCTGCTGTTTACTTCCCAGTGGTGCATTAACTGGGCGCTGCAGAAGAATGAGGGACTGCGGCTGCGTGAGTTCAACAGAGATTGAGGAGGGTACGTTATGGCTGAAAGCATCAAGATCGAAATATTTCGTAAAAAACTCCCGGATGATCTGACAAAATCGCTCGCGGAGACTGACAGCCGTACCGATATCGGAAGCGGCGCAGCCCTCTCCGCTGCCGCGGCAGCCGCCTATTTCACACGTGCCGCCGCGTTGACCGCCGAGTACGGCGAAAGCAGCGAGAGGCTCTCGTACATGCAGCGCAACGGCGAGATCCTGCGCTCTTATATGGTGAACCTGATCGACGAGGATGTGAAGTGCCGCGGCCCTCTGCGCAAAGCGCAGAAGGAAGGCGAAGAGTACAAGATTGAAGCTGCCATGCAGACGGCAGCCGCCATCGCAAACGAGATCATCAACATGATGAATCAGATGCTCTCGCTGCTGGAGGAGCTTTCCCACCTGGCCGCTCCGGAGGCAAAGCACTTCGTCACGGCTTCCGCTGATCTGGCCATGGGAGCGATCCGCGCGTGCATGCGTTATGTGCTTGACCTCAGTGAAAAAAACAGTGACGATACCTACCGCTATATTGTAAAGCGTGAGAACGAGATCACGCTGGAAACCTGCAGAGAGAACTACGCCAAAATCGTGGACAGCATATGAAACGGAAAAGCGGCTGGAGCAGCCGCTTTTTCCACGTCATTTCAAATAAGTGAAAACTTGCATTTGCGGATGACATGTAGTATAATAAATCAGATTGACACCACAGCTTTTGGAGGCATTCGTCATGATAAAGATTGCGCCGTCCATTCTGGCCGCTGATTTTGCCCGTCTTGGCGAGGAAGTGGAGGAGATTCGCCGCGGCGGCGCGGATTATCTGCATTTTGACGTGATGGACGGCGTTTTCGTCCCCAATATCTCCATAGGTCTTCCTGTACTGAAATCTCTTCGGAAAGCGACCGATATGTTCATTGACGCGCATCTGATGATCGAGCGGCCGCTGCGCTATGTGGAGCGCTTCTGCGATCAGGGAGCGGATCTGGTGAACGTGCATGTGGAGGCGGACAGCGAAGAGAACATCCTTGCCGCGCTGAAAGCGATCCGGGCAAAGGGCAGGAAATGCGGGATCACGCTTAAGCCTGCCACGCCTGCGGAGGCTGCGCGCCCCTTTTTGAAGCTCGCGGATCTGGTTCTTGTCATGACGGTGGAGCCCGGCTTCGGTGGACAGAGCTTCATGTTCGACATGCTGGAAAAGATCCGGCTTCTTCGCGTCATGCTGGATGAAGAGCACCCGGACTGCGAACTGGAAGTGGACGGCGGTATCACAGTGGAGACGGCGGTGCCAGCCAAGGCTGCCGGCGCGAATGTGCTTGTTGCAGGGAGCGCTGTGTTCGGTAAGGCTGACCGCGCTGCGGCCATTTCGGCCATTCGGAATTCTTGAACGGAGTAGAGTTATGGCTTTTTTTCCCGCTTCTCTGGAAAACCTGATCGATAAGTTCGCCTCTCTTCCCGGCGTCGGGCGCAAGAGCGCGCAGAGGCTCGCTTTTCATGTGCTGGCCCTGAGCGACGAGGAGGCGCTTTCCTTTGCCGGAGCCATCACCGACGCCAAAAGAAGCGTTCACCGCTGCAGCATCTGCCAGAATCTGACGGAAGGGGAGACCTGCGCCATCTGCCAGAGCGACAGGCGCGACCGCAGCACCATTTGCGTTGTGTCCGAGCCGCGGGACGTGCTCTCCATTGAGCGCGGGCACGAGTATAACGGCACCTATCACGTGCTTCACGGCGTTCTTTCACCGATGAGTCACATCGGGCCGGATGACATCTGCATCAAGGAGCTTCTTCACCGTGTGGCGTCCGAAGAAGTGGAAGAGGTCATCATGGCCACCAATCCCGATACGGAGGGGGAGGCTACCGCCATGTATATCTCCCGCCTTCTTAAGCCTTTCAATATCCGGGTGACAAGACTTGCTTACGGTATCCCTGTGGGATCCAATCTTGAGTTTGCGGACGACGCAACGCTCAACCGCGCCATCGAAGGGCGCACGGAGATGTAAAAACTCCGAATAATCCGCGCGCATTTCGGCTACACTGTTTTATCACTTCTTTTGCCGCGCGCGGCAATACATACGCTAACCTGAAGAAATGGAGTAATCAATGATTTCAAAACTGAAAATTATCCCCCTTGGCGGTCTCGGCGAGATCGGCAAAAACATGACGGCTTTCGAGTACGGGAACGATATCATCGTCGTGGACTGCGGCATGGGCTTCCCGGATGAAGATATGTACGGAGTGGATGTGGTTCTGCCCGATATCAGCTATCTGCGCAGCAATGCCGCCCGCCTTCGCGGCCTGATTCTGACCCATGGCCACGAGGATCATATCGGCGCTGTTCCTTATGTCCTGCGGGAGCTGGATGTTCCCATCTACACAACGCCTCTCACGGCCGCGCTTATCGAACTGAAGCTGGAGGAGCACGATCTGCTCTATAACACACAGATCTTCACAAAAAAACCCGGCTCTGTCTTCCGCCTCGGCAACTTTACCGTGGAGTTTATCCACGTCAATCACTCGATCCCTGACGCGGTGGCGCTGGCTATCACCACGCCGCTCGGTACGGTGATCCACACCGGTGACTTCAAGATCGACGTGACGCCTATCTCCGGCGGCATGATGGATCTGGTCCGGCTCGGAGAGCTTGGCAATCAGGGCGTGCTGGCACTTTTAAGTGATTCCACAAATGTGGAGCGTCCCGGACACTCCGAATCCGAGAGCAAGGTGGGAGAAGGCTTCAACAAGCTCTTTCTCGGATGCGACAAGCGCATCATCATCACGACTTTCGCCTCGAATGTTCACCGTCTGCAGCAGATTATCGATGTGGCCGCGAAATACGGTCGGAAAGTGGCGGTCACCGGCAGAAGCATGGAAAACGTTCTGCGCGTTTCCATGGTTCTGGGCTACATGAACATTCCGGACGGCGTCCTGATGGATCTGGATCAGATCAATAAGCTGCCGCGCAGCAAGGTTGTCATTATTTCCACCGGCAGTCAGGGCGAGGCCATGTCCGCCCTGTATCGGATGGCCTACTCAGAGCATAAGCAGATCCAGGTGGATTCCGGCGACAGAGTCATCATTTCCGCCTCGGCCATCCCGGGCAATGAGAATATGATCAGCCGCGTGATCGACGAGCTTTTCCACAAAGGCGCCGAAGTCATTTATGACCGGAATACCGACCTGCACGTCTCCGGGCATGCCTGCCAGGAAGAGCAGAAAATGATGCTGGCTCTGGTGAAACCCAGGTTTTTCATTCCCGTACACGGCGAATACCGCATGCTCATCAAGCACGCGGAGCTTGGCCGTATGATGGGCGTGCAGCCGAAAAACATCGTCATAGCGGAAAACGGACGCGTGATCGAAATCACCAAGAAGAGCATTCGCGCGGAGGATAACGTTCCTTCCGGGGCCGTTCTGGTGGACGGCAGCATCGGCGAGGTTGGCAGTGTAGTCATGCGCGACCGTCATAAGCTGGCGGAGGACGGCATGGTTGTGATCGTTCTGCCCTTCTCCTCCTATGATCATAAACTGGTCGGAACACCGGAGATCGTGACCCGCGGCTTTATCTATGTGAAGGAAGCCGAGGAAGTGATGGAGGAGCTCAAACGGGTGACCATGGAATCTGTAGAGTCCTGTGAGGCGCAGCATATCACGGATTGGACCACCATCAAGAGCAAGGTAAAAAACAACGTTTCCGGCTATCTCTTCAAAGCCACGCGCCGCAGCCCCATGATCCTGCCTGTCGTATCGGAGATATAAGAGATGAACATCCAGATTTTCGGGAAGTCCAAATGTTTTGATACCAAAAAGGCCGAGCGCTGGTTCAAGGAGCGAAGGATCAAATACCAGTACATCGACATCGTAAAATACGGCATGAGCAGGGGAGAGCTGACAAGCGTGAAAAACGCCGTGGGGCTTGAAAACCTGGCAGATCCCAAGGATCAGGATTACGCGCTCTTTCAATATCTCGCCGGGGCGGACGCCAAACTCGAAAAGCTGTATGAAGTACCGGAAATGATCCGCACTCCCGTAGTCAGAAACGGCAGGAAAGCCACCGTGGGCTTCTGCCCCGAAATCTGGAAGGACTGGGAATAAAACGAACCGATACGATTCTTCGGAATCGTATCGGTTTTTTCTGCATGTATTAGCTGCAGAAGATATATGGATCGTATCATTCCGGACGGAGGGGAAACCGTCAGTCTTTCCTGAGAGCCTGGAGCTTCGGCGATTCGGTCAGATGATAGCTTATGTCGATCAATGGAAATATGTCCTCCGGCATCACTGTGCCATCCAGCAGGACGGTGATCCAATTATCATGGTGCATGTGATAGGCCGGAAGGATGCCCTCCTGGCGGCGAAGAGAAGCCGCCATGGCGGGTGAGCACTTGAGGTTGATGATATCGACGCGGGAATCTCCGCAAAGCCCAAGCCTGTTTCTGGGTACGTCCATGATCAGGGCAAACCATTTCCGACTGCCTTTGTTGCGCAGCACGGGATAGTCCGGCGCGGTGGAGAACGGATAGTCGGGTAAAATCCCATAGTTTTGCCTGACATAGTCAAAGAGGATGTCTTTTATGGATTCCATCGTTTATGCTCCTGTTTTTGAAACTATATAGAGTTTATCACATTGGTCAAGAGCAGAAAAACAGCCCCGCTCATAGGAGCGGGGCTGTAGATCGTTATGCGAGAGATCAGATGCGCATGCAGACATCCCATGCACGCCAGATGACGGTACGAAGGTTGCCGATGGCAACGCAGTCGCCGACACGGTGGACATGAGGAGCCTTCTCGCCGACGGGGGCGGGCACGAAGCCGATGCCGTTGACAACGGCGTCGCACTCCTGCTTGAAGGTTCCGTCGGGGGTCTTGATCATGCAGTAGCCGTCGCCGATCTCGGTGATCGTGCTGTGCAGGTACACGGGAACCTTGTGATATTCCATGGCATCACGCAGGAAGGAGGTGTTGGCAAGGCAGGTGGCCTGTGCCGCGACGAGGTCGTTGCCGTATTCAACGATGATGGGGCTCTTCTTGAAGTTGTAGACCATGTCGTAGGCCGCCTCGCAGGAGGACTGGCCGCCGCCCAGGAACACGACCTTCTGCAGCTTCTCGTCGGCGATCTTGCCTTCTTTGAGGAGCTCGGTAAAGGTCATGGTCTTCTCAAAGCCCTTGATCTGCGGCATCTTTCTGGGAACGGAGCCGGTGCAGACGATGATCTCGTCAAAGCCGCGCTTGATGGTGCCCAGATCGTTGACCTCGGTGTTCAGGCGGACTTCAATGCCGGCTTCCTTCATCTCGCGCTTATACCACTCGATGAGCTGCTTGTCGTTCTCTTTGAAAGTCATGGCGGAGGCCGTCAGGAACAGACCGCCGAGCTCGCCGGATTTCTCGAACAGCACGGGATTGTGGCCGCGCTTTTTGAGAACCAGGCAGCATTCCATGCCGCCGATGCCGCCGCCGATGACGGCGACCTTCTTCGGGTTCTTCGTGGGGACGATTTTGTAGCGATTGTGCTGCATGGTGGGCGGGTTCAGCGCGCAGCGGCCCAGATGCAGGGAGTCAGGCAGAGACTGGATGTTCTCGGTGCCCTCGAACTTGGCGAAGTTGAAGCAACCGTTGTGGCAGCGGATGCAGGGACGGATCGTGTCTTCCTTGCCCTCTTTGATCTTGGTGACCCAGTGCTCGTCGACCAGGTTCTGGCGGGCGATGGCGACAGCGTCCAGCCGACCGGCGGCGATCTCCTCGGCGGCCTTGACCGGATCCATACGACCGGCGCAGGCGACGGGGGAGTTGGTGAACTTTCTGATATGCTCGACATCTGCCAGGTTGCAGTTGTCGGGCATGTACTGAGGCGGATGCGCCCAGTACCAGGCGTCGTAGGTGCCGTTGTCGCAGTTGAAGAAATCGTAGCCGGCTTCTTCAAGGATTTTGACGGCTTTCTCGGACTCGGCCATATCGCGGCCAAACTCTTCGAACTCCTCGTAAGGCATGGCACCCTTGCGCCAGCCCTTGGTGCAGGAACGGACGGAGTAACGCAGGGAGACGGGGAAATCGGAACCGGCCTGCTTCTTGATCTCCTGCGCGATCTCGCAGGCGAAGCGCAGACGGTTCTCCAGAGAGCCGCCGTATTGGTCGGTACGGAAGTTCATGTTCGCAATGGCGAACTGGTCAAGGTTGTAACCTTCGTGAACGGCGTGAATCTCAACGCCATCCACACCGGCCTCGCGCAGCTTCTTGGCGGTGGCGCCGAAGTGCCACACCATCTCCTGAATCTCTTCGATGGTGAAGGGGCGGGAGGTCAGATTGTCGGCCCAGCGGTTGGGGGTGGCGGAGGCGGAGGCGCAGCTGTACTGCACGTCAACGATAGGAGAGGCCAATTTGTTGAGCAGATCGTTACGGGCCAGCGCGGCCATCCAGGGGGTGACGGCCATGGAACGGCCGAAGCCGCCGGCCAGCTGAATAAAGAGCTTGCCGCCGGTCTTGTGGTATTCGTCCATATAGGGCTTGAGCACGCGGTACATCTGACGGTTGGAGTCAAGCCACTTTCTGCCCATGGTATCGCGGATGACCTGCATGCCGGGGAGAACAAGACCGACACCGTCCTTGGCGCGCTTGAGAAGGAAGTCCGCGCCCTCAAGGTCGAAGTGAGAAGGCTCCAGCCAGCCAAACAGCGTGGTGCCGCCCATGGAACACTGCACAATGCGGTTCGGAATCTCTACTTCCCCGATCTTGAACGGGGTAAACAGAGCTTCATACTTTTTGTTCATAGTATGACCCTTTCTTTTTCATATTTTGCAAGTAGTTGACGGTTTGTTTCGCCGGATTACGGGAGAAGCGCCTTCACAAAATCAATAGGCCACATCAGCAGGTCGGCGAGCAGACGAACCGTAGAGTCCAAAGCGATGTACTTGTCCTCACCAAGAACCTCAAAGAGTTTGTCGCGGACGGACTCGAGCTGCAGCAGCTTGGCGACGCCGACGCCGAGGCAGCCGAGGCACACGAGCGCAAAGAATCTCTTTGCCTTCTTCATGAATTTTTTCCCTCCTGTTTCGTATTTATGTTGTCATGCTTCGAGGACCAAAATGTTCAGAGCACCAAATTGGCCCTTATTATGCCATGATATGGTCATTATACTGTTTCCCGGAGAAAGTGTCAAGCGGCGATTGGTGCAATTTAGACAAACGAATCGAATTGTATAAGGCCCTTTTTGCCGCTTCCTTGTGCATTTTTTAAGCTGCGACAAAAAAGCACCACGGAGAAAAAATCTCTCCGTGATGCTTTGCAGATGAGCCGCTTTATTTCCGAAAACTGTCTTTCAGCGCAACTGAGCGGTTGAAGACAAGATGATCGGGACTTGCGTCGCGGTTATCCAGAACAAAATAGCCCTGGCGCATGAACTGGAAGCCTTTGGAATCCTTTCCGTTTACCGGCATGGGCTCGTCTTTGAGCGAGCTCTCGACCTTGCAGCCGGTCAGGACGGTGAGGCTCACGGGATTCAGGCAGTCCAGAAAACTCTTGTCCGGGCCGTCTGGCTCGGGATCGGCAAACAGATAATCATAGAGCCGAACTTCGGCCTCGGCGCAGTTATCCGCATCCACCCAGTGAATGGTGGCGCCTTTGACTTTCCGGCCGTCAGCCGGATCGCCGCCGCGGCTCATGGGATCGTACTCGCAGAGGATCTCGGTCACATTCCCGTCGGCATCCTTGATGCAGCCGGTGCAGGTCACAAGATAAGCGCCCTTGAGACGCACCTCATAGCCGGGATGCAGGCGTTTATACTTTGGCGCCGGGACTTCCATGAAATCGTCCGCCTCGATCCACAGGTGACGGGAGAAGCTGACCTGGCGGCTGCCTTCTTCCGGGTGAAGAGGATTGTTTTCGATCTCCAGAAGCTCGCTTTTCCCTTCGGGGTAGTTTGTGACCGTGAGTTTTACAGGATGAAGAACTGCCATGACGCGCTGCGCGCTGTCGTTCAGATCGTCGCGCAGGCAGCTTTCCAGCAGAGCCCAGTCCACGGTGGAGTCCACCTTGCTTACGCCGATGCGCTCACAGAAATTCCGGATGGAGCGCGCGGTATAGCCGCGGCGGCGCAGACCGCAGAGGGTGGGCATGCGCGGATCGTCCCAGCCGGAGACGCGGCCTTCTTCCACAAGTTGGCGCAGTTTGCGCTTGGACATGACCGTATAGTTGATGCCGAGACGCGCAAACTCGATCTGCCGGGGCTTGATGCCGGGGATGGAGACGTTGGAGACTACCCAGTCGTACAGCGGGCGGTGCGCCTCGTATTCCAGGGAGCAGAGAGAGTGAGTGATGCCCTCCAGCGCGTCCTGAATGGGGTGAGCAAAGTCGTACATCGGGAATATGCACCATTTGGTGCCCTGACGGTGATGCTCGATGTAGCGGATACGGTAGAGCACCGGGTCGCGCATGTTGAAGTTGCCGGAGGCGAGGTCGATCTTCGCGCGAAGCGTATATCTGCCCTCTTCGAATTCACCGTTCCTCATGCGCTCAAAGAGCTCCAGATTCTCCTCGATCGGTCTGTCGCGCCAGGGGCTGACGGCGGGACGGGTGGTATCGCCGCGGTATTCGCGGAACTGCTCGGGCGTCAGCTCACAGACATAGGCTAGACCTTTCCTGATGAGTTCAACAGCGTATTCGTAGGTCTTTTCAAAATAGTCGGAGCCGTAGTACAGTCTGTCGCCCCAGTCGAAACCGAGCCAGTGAATGTCCTGCTGAATGGCCTCCACATACTCGGTATCCTCCTTGGCGGGGTTTGTGTCGTCAAAGCGGAGATTGCACAGCCCGCCGAAATGCTCGGCTGTGCTGAAATCAATGGTCAGGGCCTTGCAGTGGCCGATGTGCAGATAGCCGTTGGGCTCGGGCGGAAAGCGGGTATGAACCTTCATTCCGTAACAGCGGTTGCCCTCGGAAAGATCCTCCTGCACGAAAGCCTCGATAAAGTTTCTGGTCGTAAGTTCTTCCATATCTTTTCTCCCAGGATTATAATTCTTTTGTATTATATACGACCTTGCGAAAAAAAACAAGAAAAACAAACGGCGTACAGGATCGTACAAACGCAAAAAGGATTTTATGCAATCTGATTTTGCGATTGATTATATGCCGCCATTATGGTACACTAACATAAAAAAGATGAAGGAGAAAGAGTATGGATCAGATTTATGACGTTATCATCATCGGCGGCGGCGCAGCTGCGACTTCTGCCGTGCTGACATTGAAGAACCGCGGCAAAAGCGTGGCCGTCGTCTCCAACAGGGAGGAGACCAGCAGCCTGTATAAGGCGGAGAAGATCACCAATTATCCAGGACTTCCCCCGATGACCGGCGCGGAAATGACCGCGCTCTTCCGCAGGCAGGCGGAGGAGGCAGGCGCTGTCATGATTCACGGCCGCGCCATCTCCGTGATGCCCATGGGCGATACTTTTGGCGTTGCCGTCGGGAGCGACTACTATATGTCCAGAGCACTCATCATCGCGGCCGGCATCACAAGAGAGAAGCTCTATCCGGGAGAGGCCGAATATCTCGGCCGCGGCGTCAGCTATTGCGCCACCTGCGACGGGATGTTATATCGGGGAAAGACCGTTGCCGTTGTCGGCGGCGGAGAAGAGGCGAGACACGACGCCGACTTTCTTGAGAGCATCGGCTGCAGTGTGCTGCGCTTTGAGAAAAACGGCCGCTATGAGATCCGCGGCGGCATGAAGGCCGACACTCTTGTTTTTGCGGGCGAGGAGCACAAGGTGGACTGTGTGTTCATCATCAAGGACACGGTTTCCGTCACAAAGCTCGTTCCGGGCCTTGTGTATGAAAACGGAGCCATTGCGGTGGACCGTAAGATGCAGACCACCGTTCCCGGTGTTTTTGCCGCGGGCGACTGCACGGGAAAGCCCTATCAGCTTGCCAAGGCGGCGGGAGAGGGGAATGTGGCCGCGCTCTCCGCCTGTGATTATCTTGCGGGATAATAGGCTGTCATCGCTTTACAGCGCTTTCTGAAATATGCTATAATACCCCGTCGAACGAGAGGGGGGGGAGATTCACTTGCTGTTTTCCAGTACAGTTTTTGTGTTTGTGTTTCTTCCTGTCGTTTTGGCGGGGTATTATTGCTTTTTCCACAGTCAAAAGGCCCGCAACAGCTTCCTTCTGCTGGCGAGCCTGCTGTTCTATGCCTGGGGCGAGCCGGTCTACGTGCTCCTGATGATGGGCTGTATCGCGATCAACTATGGCTTCGGGCTGGCCATGGATACTTCCGTCGGTAGGGTTAAGAAGCGTTTTCTCGTTCTCGCCGTCATGCTGGATCTCGGCATTCTCTTTGTATTCAAGTACCTTGATTTCACGTTGGAGACGGTGGGATTCGTTCTGCATCGTTCTCTCCCGAAATCGAATCTTCTTCTCCCCATAGGCATCTCCTTTTTCACATTCCAGGCTATGTCTTATGTGATCGACGTATACCGCGGCACGACGCCGCCGCAGAAGAGTCTTTTGGATCTGGGCCTGTATATATCCTTCTTTCCTCAGCTGATTGCCGGTCCGATTGTCCGCTATAATACAATAGCCGAGCAGATCCGCAGCAGGGAGACTACGCCCGTTCAGTTCGAATACGGTGTGAGACGTTTTATCTTCGGCTTCTCCAAGAAGATCCTGCTGGCCAATACGCTCGCGGCTTCTGCTGAGAAAGCCTTTTCTCTGGCGCAGTCAGGTGATCTGTCCTGCGCGATGGCCTGGATCGGTGCACTTGCATACACGTTTCAGATATACTTCGATTTTTCCGGATACTCGGATATGGCCATAGGTCTCGGAGCCTTGTTTGGCTTCCGCTTTGAGGAAAACTTCCGCTATCCTTATCTCTCGCATTCGGTCTCGGAATTCTGGAATCGCTGGCACATCTCTCTGGGCAAATGGTTCAGGGATTATGTGTATTTTCCGATGGGCGGCTCGCGTGTTGGCAGGAGGAAGCTGCTCCGCAATCTTTTCGCAGTCTGGCTGCTCACCGGCATCTGGCATGGCGCTGCCTGGCAGTACATCGTGTGGGGCCTGGGATACGGGACGATTATTTCTTTTGAAAAGCTGAGCGGGATTCCGAAGAAACTGAAGGATCCCGTCCTCATCCGAGCCTATGCCCTCTGCACATTTCTCGTCGTTATGGGCGGTTGGGTCATTTTCGGCGCAGCTGACCTCTCGGCCGGGCTTGCCCAGCTCAAAGCTATGCTTGGAATCGGGACGGTTTCCTTTGTTGACGGGACGGCCCGCTTCTACATCAGAGAGAATGCGTTCTTTTTTGCCGCCGCGGCGCTCTTTTCTACGCCGTTTCCCGCAAAAGCTGCGCGGAAGCTCGGCTTTATTGAGGACGCCGACCGAGTCCGCTCTGCTCTCAGGGCGCTCTGGGCAATGCTGCTGTTTCTTGTGTCCGTGTCCTATCTTGCGATGGGTGCGCACAATCCCTTTATCTACTTCACGTTCTGAGGGGGTGGAACCGTGAAAAAACTGTTTCATGCCCGCTGCTTCACCGCGGTATTGTTTGTGATCGTGATCGGTCTGATGTGCCTGCTTGGCGCCAGGAGTTTCGCCAGGGGCGTTTATTTCGTATCAAAAGCCCTTGCGCAGGGCGAAGCGGCGGGACCCGAATACATAGAGCTGCATTATAATAACGACTTTCCGGGGAAGAATATCTGGGTCACCCTGAACGGCGGTGTGCAGAGGCTCGCCGGAGTGCGAAGGATCAAAGACCTGCTGCGGCTGGATAACGGTCAGATCCTCTCCCTGACGGAGAGAGCGGATATGGGCGGCCATGCGGATGCGCTTCTGGCCTTTTCCCGTCGGATGGAGGAGCGCGGTATCCCCGTCGTGTATGTCAGTACGCTTACCAAGGCGGATCGGGCAGGCAAGATGCTTCCGCCCGGAATCGAAGATTTCAGCAACGATAATGCCGACCGTTTTCTCCGCTCCTTGCGGGAGAGAGGCATGGACTGTCTGGATCTGCGGGATCTTGAAGACGAGAACACCGAGCATTACGGTCAGTTCTTCAGGACGGATCTTCACTGGACGCCGGAGACCGGCTTCCTGGCATTTACGGAAATCGACCGCTGGCTGACACAAAGAAATGCAGAGCTGTCTGTTCCCGCCCGGTGTACGGACAGAGAGCAGTACCGCTTCACCGTTTATCCCTCGTTCTTTTTCGGGAGCGCCGGAAGACAGCTTGGACCGCTCTATACCGGAAAAGACGACTTTACGGTCATTGAGCCTCTTTTCGATACGGCGCTGCTTCTGACAGGCGAGGGCGTTGAGCCGGCCCGCGAGGGGAGCTTCTCCGAGACGCTTCTCTATCCGGAACTCCTGCGGGAAAAGGACCAGTTCTCCATGTCCATGTACAGCGTCTATTGCGGCGGTGAGTTCAGCTGGCTGAGCGCGCGGCATCTTCCGGAGGAAACAACACCGGATACCAACGGCAAGACGCTTCTCATGTTGGGAGATTCCTTCTCCCAGGTCGTGATGCCGTTTTTTGCGCTGGGCTATGACCGGGTCGATTTGATCGACCTCCGGCTCTTTGACGCGGATCTCACGACATATATCGACGAATGCCGCCCGGATCTGATCCTCGTCATGTACGCGCCGCACTCTCTGTCGGAGACTTCTCTGTTCCGTTTTTCATAAGATGCAAAAATTTGCCTGTTTCCCTTGACGAAAATGCCGGAATTGAGTATAATAGCCGCCGTATATAGGCGCTGTGAAGGATAAGAGTACGTGTTTTGCGGATCTCAGAGAGGAAGCGGACGGTGTGAGCTTCTGTGATGCGGCACGGAAAGTCGATCTGGAGCGCCCGGAGGGAAGGGAAACTGTGTAGCTCCGGCGTCAGGCTCGCGTTAAGAGCTGTCAGAGTGCCGCTGTAAAGCGGAATTCAGGTGGTACCGCGGTAGTTTTATCGCCCTGAGACGGAAACGTCTCAGGGCGTTTCTGATTCTTATATCAGGAGGTGGGAGCCGTGAAAGAGCTTCCGAAAGTGTACGAACCGAAAAAGGTCGAAAAGAAAATCTATGATTTCTGGACGGACGGCGGCTGGTTCAAGGGGGAGATCGACCCCGAGAAAAAGCCCTTCTCCATCGTCATGCCGCCCCCCAATGTCACCGGTCAGCTCCACATGGGCCACGCGCTGGATGCGACGCTGCAGGATATTCTGACGCGCTATAAGCGCATGCAGGGCTACGCCGCCATGTGGCTCCCCGGCCAGGATCACGCGGGCATCGCCACGCAGATCCGCGTAGAGCAGGAGCTGCGTGAAAAAGAAGGACTTAGCCGCTACGATCTGGGCCGCGACAAGTTCCTGGAGCGCGTTTGGGACTGGAAGCACCAGTACGGCAACCGCATCATTGAGCAGCAAAAGAGCATGGGCGTATCCTGCGACTGGGACCGCAACCGCTTTACCATGGATGAGGTCTGTGCCAAGGCCGTGCGCGAGACGTTCTGCGATCTCTACGAGAAGGGACTCATTTACAAGGGCAGCCGCATCATCAACTGGTGCCCCCACTGCAGAACGGCGCTGAGCGACGCGGAGGTCGAGTATAAGGACATGCCGGGCCATTTCTGGCATATTCGTTATCCGATCGAGAATTCTGACGAGGAGTTCATCATCGCCACCACCCGTCCCGAGACCATGCTGGGCGACACCGGCGTGGCTGTTCATCCGGATGACGAGCGCTATCGCCATCTGGTCGGAAAGAACGCGATCCTGCCTCTGGTGGGCAGAAGGCTCCCCATCGTTGCGGATGAATACGTCGAACTCGGTTTCGGCACCGGTGCCGTTAAAATGACGCCCTGCCACGACCCCAACGACTATGAGGTCGGTCTGCGCCACAACCTGGAGCAGATCCAGTGCATTGATGAGGACGCAAAGATCATCAACGGCGGCAAGTACGACGGCATGGACCGTTACGAGGCCCGCAAGGCCATTGTGGCGGATCTGGAAGAGCAGGGATTCCTCGTGAAGGTGGAGCCTTATAACCATAACGTGGGCTGCTGCTACCGCTGTGGAACCGTTGTGGAGCCGCTGACCAGCCCCCAGTGGTTTGTGAAGATGGCCCCTCTCGCCAAGAAGGCCATTGAGGTCGTCAAGGACGGGCGAATCCGCTTTGTTCCGGAGCGCTTTACCAAGACCTATCTGAACTGGATGGAGAACGTGCACGACTGGTGCATCTCCCGTCAGCTCTGGTGGGGTCACCAGATCCCGGCATGGTACTGTGAAGATTGCGGGCACATCACCGTCTCCCGGACGGACGCTTGCGAATGCGAGGCCTGCCGCAGCAAAAAAATCACCCGTGAAGAGGACGTGCTGGATACCTGGTTCTCCTCCGCGCTCTGGCCCTTCTCCACGATGGGCTGGCCGGAGAAAACGCCCGAGCTGAATTACTGGTACCCGACCTCCGTTATGGTGACGGGCTACGACATCATTTTCTTCTGGGTGGCCCGCATGATCTTCTCCGGTATGGAGCAGATGGACAAGGAGCCATTCCACACGGTCTTCATCCACGGTCTGGTGCGCGACAGTCAGGGCCGCAAGATGTCCAAGTCCCTCGGAAACGGCATCGATCCTCTGGAAATGGTCGACCAGTACGGCGCTGACGCGCTGCGCTTCAACCTGATCACCGGCAATTCCCCCGGCAACGACATGCGCTTCTATGTGGAAAAATGCGAGGCCATGCGCAACTTCTGCAACAAGCTCTGGAACGCCAGCCGTTTTGTGATGATGAATCTGAGCATCGACAAAAACGAGCTGCCTGAAACGCTGGAGATCGAAGACAAGTGGATCCTCTCCAAGCTGAACGACACCGTCAGGGAAGTCTGCGAAAACATGGACGCTTTTGAACTTGGCGTCGCCGCCGGCAAGATCTACGACTTTATCTGGGACTCCTACTGTGACTGGTATATCGAACTAACAAAACCTCGCCTCAACGGCGAGGATGAAGCGTCCAGGCTGAGCGCCCAGAAAGTCCTTCTGTACGTGCTGACCGAGATCCTCAAACTGGTGCACCCGTTCATGCCTTTCATTTCCGAGGAGATCTGGCAGGCGCTGCCTCACGAGGGCGAGGCCCTGATGATCCAGCGTTATCCCTCCTTTGATGAAAAGCTGAGCTTCCCGGAGGCGGAGACCAACTTCGAGATGGTCATGACCGCCATCAAGGCTGTCCGCGCCCGCAGAAGTGAGATGAACGTGCCGCCGTCACGCAAGGCGCATCTGATCATCGCAACGGATAAGAAGGACGCCTTTGAAGCCGGGAGAAGCTACATCTGCAAACTGGCCTATTCTTCCGAGGTGAGCGTTGCGGATGCCGCCCCGGCCGATACGACCGGGATGGTCTCCGTTGTAACTGACAACGCCCGTATGTTCATGCCCATGGCGGAGCTTGTGGATCTGGAGAAGGAAAAGGCGCGCATCCATAAAGAACTGGCCAACGCCGAAAAGCAGCTGCAGGCCCAGATCGGAAAACTCTCCAATCAGAACTTTATCACCCGCGCACCGGAAGCGGTCGTCAACGTCGAGCGCGAGAAGAAGGCTAAGCTGGAGGCGCTGATCGAGAATCTGAAGCTCAGCCTCGCGCAATTCTGAAAGAATCCCCGGCAGTTCTCCGATTCGACACTTTTCGCAAAGAATAACAGATAGAATAACACCGTGCAGAAAACTGCACGGTGTTATTTTTTTCGAATGGGGAATTGCGTATGAAAGTTGAATCGGGTTATGCATCCGGGCGTTTGACGATCCGTCTTTCGGGAGAGTTGGACCATCATGCGGCGCGTTCTGCTATGGAGAAGATCGGAGAAGAACTGGATGAGTATCTGCCGAGAGAATGCGCGATGGATCTGTCGGACCTGAGCTTTATGGATTCTTCCGGGATAGCCCTGCTTGTGAATCTCCACAGGCGCATGCAGGATCTGGGCGGCAGAGTTTGGGTAGAAAACCCCTCTTCTCAGGCGCGGCGTGTTCTGGAAGCCGCAGGGATCGAGCGTTTTGTGCAGATGGCAGTAATAGGAGGAAAAGCATGAACATCAAAAACTACATAACGGTCGATTTTCCGAGTGTGAGCGCAAACGAGGCCTTCGCTCGCGCTGCCGCTGCCGCCTTTGCCTCCCAGCTTGATCCTACGCTGGAGGAGCTTGGCGATATCCGGACAGCCGTCAGCGAAGCGGTTACAAACGCCATCGTCCACGCTTATCCGAGTGAGATCGGCAGGATCCGGCTTCGCATGAGGATTTTGAACGAGGAAACCCTGGACATCACGGTTCGGGACTGGGGCGCGGGGATTGCCGACGTTCAGCGGGCCATGCAGCCGATGTACACAACGGGAGGAGATGAACGCAGCGGAATGGGTTTTACGATCATGCAGAGCTTTACCGACGCTCTCCACGTCCGTTCCCGCCCCGGAAGAGGAACAAGCGTCACCATGCGGCGGCACATTCTGCGGCGCAACAGGGGATAATGGACGAGGAAAAACGCAGCGAAATACTCGAGGCCGGAAAGGGCAGCCGGGAGGCTGCCGGAAGACTGATTATGGAGAACAGCGGCCTGATCTGGAGCATAGCAAGGCGATATTTCGGAAGAGGCGTGGATCCGGAGGATCTTTATCAGCTGGGCTGTCTCGGCTTTCTGAAAGCGCTGGAGGGCTATGATCCGGCATTCGGCACACAGTTTTCCACCTATGCCGTTCCGAAGATAGCCGGTGAGATCCGTCGTTTCCTCCGTGACGACGGAGCCGTCAAGGTCAGCCGGGGACTGAAGGAGCAGGCGGCAAAGATTTTTGCAGCGCGACAGACACTTGAGCAGCGGCTTGGACGGGAACCGCTTTTATCGGAGTTATGTGCTGAAACCGGATTGAACAGGGAGGAGATCGCTCTGGCCGAAGCTGCTATCGTTCCGACGGAGAGCCTGCAGAAGGAGAGCGGAGAAGACGGCTTCACCTTGGAGCATGTTCTCGGGGACTATGGAGCCGAAGAGCGCATGGTGGAGCATGTGACGCTGCGAATGCTCATAGAGAAGCTGCCTTTGCGAGAGAAGCAGGTCGTCGCCCTGCGCTACTATCACGGGCTTACTCAGGAGGGCTGCGCAAAGGTACTGCACGTTTCCCAGGTGCAGATCTCGCGGCTGGAAAAGCGTGCGGTCGAGCGGCTTCGCGAACAGCTGCAGTCGTGATTATGCAATAGAGACAAGCGTGTTTTTTGTAAGATTTTCCTAAAATATCCTTGACAGTACATCCTTAAAGCGATATATTTGTTTCAGTTCTATTGAAAGGAACGGAAAACAATGAGTGCGCTTTCTTATACCGCATATTATTTCTTTACTGACTCCGATCGGTAAGGATAATTTGTGGTGCAATAAAGCCGTTTTTGCTTTCTGCCGCACAGGTTATCCTGTGCGGTTTTTGCATACTCTCAATTGACAGAAGGAGAAACAGCATGATCGTCGTATTAAAACACAACGTCACACAGGCCAAGAAGGAGCAGCTGATCGCCTGGCTCCAGAATCTCGGGCTGCGGATCCACGTGTCCGATGGGGACTATCAGACGGTTCTCGGCCTGATCGGCGACACGACCCGCGTAGATATGGACCTTGTTGCAAGCCTTGAGATCGTGGATTCCGTCAAACGGGTGACGGAACCCTTCAAGTGCTGCAACCGGAAGTTCCACCCCGACGATATGGTGGTCGAAGTCGGCGATGTGAAGATCGGCGGCGGTCATTTTGCGCTGATTGCCGGCCCCTGCTCTGTAGAGAGCGAGGAGCAGATCGTGACCGTGGCAAAGGCGGTCAAGGCCTCCGGCGCGGCGCTTCTGCGCGGCGGCGCCTTTAAGCCGCGCACCTCACCCTATGATTTCGCCGGTCTCAAGGCTGAAGGTCTGGCGCTGCTGAAGATCGCCCGCGCGGAGACGGGACTCCCCATTGTAACAGAGCTTATGAATATCATGGACCTGGAGCTTTTCGACGACGTGGACGTGATCCAGGTGGGGGCGAGGAATATGCAGAATTTCGATCTGCTGCGGGAGCTCGGCAAGCTGGACAAGCCTATCCTCCTCAAGCGCGGCCTTGCAAACACGCTCAAGGAGCTTTTGATGAGCGCAGAGTACATTATGGCAAACGGCAACGAAAAGGTGATTCTGTGCGAGCGCGGCATCCGCACTTTTTCCGACTATACCCGCAATACTCTGGATCTGTCTGCGGTTCCCATGCTTCACGAGTTGAGCCACCTGCCCGTGATCGTCGACCCCAGCCACGCCACCGGAATTGCACGTCTTGTTCCGCCCATGGCTCTTGCCGGAACTGCCGCCGGAGCGGACGGCCTCATAATTGAGGTACACAACGATCCCATGCACGCTCTGTGTGACGGCGCCCAGTCTCTGCGGCCCGAAGATTTCGACGCGCTTGCAAAGAAGGTCTTCGCCGTGCGGGAGATCATTGCGGTATGACTATTGGTATCGTCGGCCTTGGCCTGATCGGCGGTTCTTTCGCCAAGGCGTACAAGGAGGCTGGCCACCGTGTCCTTGCCTGGAACCGCAGCCGTTCCGTGTTGGATTTTGCTCTGATGGCCGGAGACGCGGACGGTGAGCTCACAAAAGAGAGCGTTGCAGACTGTGACCTTGTTCTTCTCTGCATATATCCACAGGCCTCCATTGACTGGCTCAAGGACATGGCGCCTTACATAGGGAGAAAACCCCTGGTGATCGACTGCTGCGGGACGAAGCGAGTGGTCTGCGCTGCCTGTTTTCCTCTGGCAGTGCAGTACGGTTTTACCTATTTGGGGGGACACCCCATGGCCGGTACTCATAACTCCGGGCTGAAATATGCCCGCGCCAATCTTTACCGCGGCGCGCCGATGGTGATCGTTCCGCCTGTATTTGACGATATTGAACTGCTGGACCGGGTCAAGGCGCTGCTCGCTCCGGTGGGTTTCGGCCGCTTTTCTGTAACGACCGCACAAAAGCATGACGCGATGATCGCCTTTACTTCTCAGATGGCCCATGTTGTTTCCAATGCATACGTGAAAAGCCCTACGGCCTCCGTGCACAAAGGTTTTTCTGCCGGGAGCTACAAGGATCTGACCCGCGTGGCATGGCTCAACGCCCCCATGTGGGCTGAACTCTTCATGGAGAACAAGGATTATCTTCTCGGCGAACTGAATACATTGATAGACAACCTTTCCGCCTATAAAGCCGCCATGGAAAACAATGACCGGGACGAACTCACACGACTGCTGGAAGAAGGCAAGCGGCGTAAGGAAGAGGTGGACGGCAGATGAAACACGTGACCGTCAACGCTTCAAAAACCTACGACGTGCTCATCGGGCGCGGACTTCTGGATGAGGCTGGGGAGAGGATCCGTTCGGTCTGCGGCGCGGATACTGCCGTCATTGTCGCCGGTGATCGCGTGTGGCCGCTCTACGGAGAGCGTCTCAGTCGATCGCTGGCGGCTGCGGGTTTTCATGTCGAACATATTATCATTCCGCATGGCGAAGAGCATAAAACGCTGGAGACCTATTCACACATCCTGAATGAACTCTGCCGTCTGCATGTCACACGCAGCGATGTGCTGGCGGCGCTGGGCGGCGGTGTGACCGGTGATCTGACCGGTTTTGCGGCCGCCACCTATCAGCGCGGCTGCGCTTTCGTACAGATCCCGACCACGCTTCTTGCCATGGTGGACTCTTCCGTGGGCGGGAAAACAGCGGTGGATCTGCCGGGAGGAAAAAACCAGGCCGGGGCGTTTTATCAGCCCTCGCTTGTCCTCTGTGATACGGACACTTTGGAAACCCTGCCGGAGGAGGAATACCGCTCAGGCTGCGCCGAGGTGATCAAATACGCTATGCTGGGGGACGCAGACTTCTTTGCATCCATACAGAGAACACCCGTTCATAAACAGATTGAAGACGTGATCGAGCGCTGCGTGAGCATGAAGCGGGAGATTGTCCGTGAAGATGAATTCGACACGGGACTCCGCCGCCTTTTGAATCTCGGACACAGCTTCGGACATGCCATCGAGCATTGCAGCGCATATCAAATCCTGCACGGCGAGGCGGTTGCCATTGGAATGGCCATGATCACACGAGCCGCCGTGAAAAAGGGGAGCTGTGAAGAAGAGACGCTGAAGCAGCTTCTGAAACTGCTCCGCGCCTATGGCTTGCCGACAGACTGCGCGTTCGGCGTTCAGGAGCTTTATGAATCTATGCGCAGCGACAAAAAGATGACCGGCAGCACCATGCACCTGGTGGTACCTGAGAAGATCGGATGCTGCCGTGTGCTGCCAGTTTCCGCGGCGGATCTTCCCGACTGGCTGTGTGCGGGAGGCGCCGTATGATACACAGAGTTTTGCCCGGTCAGCGCGGCGGCTGCGTCCGGATCCCTGCCTCCAAATCACAGGCTCACCGCCTCTTGATCCTGGCGGCGCTGGGGGAGAATCCCTGCAGCATTCTATGCGATGGCATTTCTGCTGACATTTCCGCAACTGTCGCCTGCCTGCGTGCGCTCGGCGCAGAAATCGAAATCTCGGGGGAAAGGATCCATGTTTCTCCTATCCGCATAAAGCCTTCGGGTCTTCACGTGCTGCCATGCGGAGAGAGCGGCTCTACGCTGCGCTTTCTCCTGCCCGTTTCCGGCGCCCTTGGCGCAGAGGTCGTATTTCAAATGGAAGGACGGCTGCCTCAGCGTCCGCTGGCTCCGCTGGACGGGGAGCTGATACGGCACGGGATGTCAATTCGCCGCGAGGGAAATGACCTTTTCTGCGAAGGGCAGCTGAAGCCCGGAGCCTATGCGCTTCCCGGCAATGTGTCCTCCCAGTACGTTTCTGGCTTGCTTATGGCGCTCCCGCTTCTTCATGGCGAGAGCACGCTCGAAGTTACAGGCCCTGTGGAATCTGCGGGCTATATCGCCATGACCCAAGACGCGCTCGAACTGGCAAAAGTCAACTTCCGTAAAGAGGAGTGGTCTTACCGGATCCGGGGACAGCAGAGACCGGCTTTCCCGGAATCTCTGCGCGTGGAAGGGGACTGGTCCAATGCGGCGTTCTTTCTCGTAGCCGGCGCGCTGTCCGCTTCCGGCATAAAGGTTCAGGGATTGAATCCTGCCTCCTCACAGGGCGACCGCGCAGTCTTGGACATCCTTCGCGCTTTCGGCGCTGATATCAGCGAACAGGAAGATGTGATTCATGTATCCGGGGCTCATCTTCGCGGCATGGTGATCGACGCTTCGCCCATTCCGGACCTGATTCCGGTCTTGAGCGTAGCGGCCGCCGCGGCAGAGGGCGAGACCCGGATCGTGAACGCTTCCCGTCTGCGTCTGAAGGAGTCGGACCGTTTGCGTTCTACTTCGGCACTGCTGCGCGCGCTCGGCGCTGTGGTGACAGAGTACGAGGACGGACTTGTCATTCTAGGCGGTTCTGCCCTACGCGGGGGTATGATCGACAGCTGCGGAGATCACCGGATCGCCATGTCCGCCGCGGTAGCGGCGTGCATTTGCCGCGAGGAGTTGATTGTGTCCGGCAGCGAATGTGTCAAAAAATCCTATCCTCGTTTTTGGGAAGATTGGGAGGGACTTATCAAATGAGCAGCTCTTACGGACAGAACGTTCGACTGACGATCTTTGGTCAGTCCCATTCTCCTGCCATCGGAATGACCCTGGAGGGGATACCTGCAGGAGAGACCGTAGACTATGCAAAACTGCAGGCCTTCCTCAAGCGGCGCGCTCCCGGTCAAAACGCCTGGAGCACGGCAAGAAAAGAAGCCGATGTGCCGGAGTTCCTCTCCGGCCTTGTGGGCAACACGACCTGCGGAGCTCCGCTGACTGCGATCATCCGCAATACGGATACCCGCTCAAAGGATTATTCGGATCTGGCCATCAGACCGCGGCCCGGGCATGCGGACTACACGGCAGCTTTGAAATACGGCGGGCATCAGGACTATGCGGGCGGCGGGCATTTTTCCGGTCGCCTCACGGCAGCGCTCTGTATCGCCGGCGGCATCTGCCTGCAGCTGCTGGGAAAAGAGGGCGTCTCCGTGATCTCCCGTATCGCCTCTATCGGAGGCGTTGCGGATCAGGGAGAGCTTCTGCGCTCGACCGCTGAAAAAGCTTTTCCCACCGTGGACGATAGCTGCGGAGAGAAAATGCGCCGCGCCATTGCTGAGGCCAAAGAAGCGGGGGACTCCCTCGGGGGCGTGGTGGAGTGCGCGATCCTCGGTCTCCCGGCGGGCTTGGGCGATCCCATGTTTGACGGGATGGAGAACCGTATTGCGGCTATCGTTTTCGGTATTCCGGCTGTCAAGGGCCTGGAATTCGGCGAGGGTTTCGGGGCGGCGGCTCTTCACGGAAGCAAAAACAACGACCCCTATACCGTGAAAGACGGCAAGATCGTCACCGAGAGCAATCACTGCGGAGGGATCCTGGGCGGCATCACCAATGGCATGCCCCTTGTGTTCCGGGCAGCCTTCAAGCCGACGCCCTCCATCGCTCTAAACCAGCAGACTGTGAATCTGGCAACCATGCAGACGGAGACGCTGGCTGTTTCCGGACGTCACGACCCCTGTATCGTGCCTCGGGCTGTCCCTGTTGTGGAAGCGGCGGCGGCGATCGCCGTATACGATGCGCTGCTGCAGCGCAGAAAGGAGCTGTGAGGATGGATCTGCTGGACTATCGGAATGAACTTGACGGATTGGACGCGGAGCTTCTCCAGCTCTTTTGCCGTCGTATGGAGATCGCCGCGAAGATCGGCGCGTATAAAAAGGAGCACGGGCTTCCTGTGCAGGACCCAGGGCGCGAGAGGCAGATCCTTCTGAAAATCGCTGAGCAGAGCCCGGAGGGCTTGGGCGACTATGCGGTTTCCCTCTATTCACTGATCTTTGAGCTCTCCCGCGCAAGTCAGAATCGGATGATGGGGGAGAACTCGCCGCTGACGGCAAGGATCGAGCGCGCGATCGCCGAAACGCCTGCGCTTTTTCCGCAGAGCGCCACGGTGGCCTGTCAGGGCGTCGAGGGTGCTTATTCCCAGATCGCCTGTGAGAAACTCTTTCGACTCCCGAATATCTTTTACTTTTCCAGCTTCGAGGCGGTCTTCTCCGCCGTCGACAAGGGCCTTTGCCGATACGGAGTGATCCCGGTGGAAAACAGCACCGCCGGATCTGTGAATGCTGTCTACGACCTGATGATGAAGTACAAGTTTCGCATCGTGCGCAGCGTACGCCTTCAGGTTGACCACAATCTGCTGGTAAAGCCGGGCACGAAGCTAACCGAGATCCGGGAGATTTATTCACATCAGCAGGCGATCAGCCAATGTGCGCGTTTCCTGCAGGGGCTTCCCGGCGTAAAGGTCGTCCCGTGTGAAAATACCGCTGTTGCGGCGAAGCTTGCCGCTGAGTCGGACGGCAGCGTGGCGGCCCTTTCATCTCGCGTTTGCAGCAAGCTCTACGGGCTGGAGTGTCTCGCCGCCTCCGTTCAGGATCGCGACAACAACAGCACGCGTTTCATCTGTATCTCCAAGCACCTGGAAATCTATCCCGGTGCCGACCGAACGAGCCTGATGATGGTGCTGCCGCACACGCCGGGCAGCCTCTACAAGGTACTTGTCCGTTTCTATGCGCTTGGGCTAAATCTTAATAAACTGGAGAGCCGCCCGCTGCCGGAACGCAATTTCGAATTCATGTTCTACTTTGATCTTGACACTCCTGTCTATTCTCCCGGTTTCCTGCAGCTGATGGGGGAGATGGAGACAATCTGCGAGGAATTCAATTATCTGGGAAGCTACAGTGAGGTGATTTGAATGCGCTGCGGTTTGCTGGGAGAGAAGCTGGGGCACAGCTATTCTCCCGCCATCCACGGGATGCTGGCCGATTATGAGTATCGGCTTTATGAAAAGAGTATCGAAGAGGTGGAGGATTATTTGCTCCACGGGGATTGGGACGGCCTGAATGTGACCATTCCCTATAAAAAAACGGTGCTGCCATACTGTGCGCGGCTTTCTGACCGGGCAAGGCGGATCGGCGCAGTGAACACGCTGGTGCGGCTGCCGGACGGAGGCATCTTCGGCGACAACACCGACGCCTACGGGTTTGAAAAATTGATCGGACGCGCCGGGATCTCGGTCGAAAGGAAGAAGGCTCTCGTCCTCGGAAGCGGGGGCGCCTCCGTCATGGCTGTAGAGGTGCTGCGTTCTCTTAAAGCGTCTCCTGTTGTGGTGATTTCCAGAAACGGTGAGGATAATTACAACAATATCCATCGCCATGCAGATGCGCAGATCATAGTGAATACCACGCCCGTGGGCATGTTTCCGAAAAACGGTGCTTCCGCTGTGGATCTTCGGTGCTTCCCAGCCTGCGAGGGAGTTCTGGACGTGGTCTACAACCCCGCCAGGACGGCGCTTCTGCTGCAGGCGGAGAAGCTGGGGATCCCGCATGCGGGGGGACTCTATATGCTTGTCGGGCAGGCCAAGCGCTCCTGTGAGCTGTTTACGGGAAACCCCGTCGCCGACACTGAGATCGAGCGCATTGAGAGTACTCTGGCCCGCGCCATGCAGAATATCGTGCTGATCGGCATGCCGGGCTGCGGAAAATCCTCCATCGGCGCGCTCCTGGCCGAAAAACTGGATCGGCCGCTTTTTGAAGCAGACGCCATGATCGAGAAAGAAGTCGGCTGCTCCATACCGGACATTTTTGCCGACGGTGGGGAAGAGCGTTTCCGTATGGAGGAAACGGCGATTCTGCGGGAACTGGGGAAGCGCTCCGGCGCTGTGATCTCCACAGGCGGCGGCTGCGTCACCCGTGAGGAAAACTATGATCTGCTCCACCAAAACGGTGTGATCATCTGGCTTACGCGTGATCTCTCCCTGCTTCCCAAAGAGGGAAGACCGCTCTCTCTTGCAAACGATCTGTACGATATGTATAAAAAGCGCAGGCCGATGTATGAGCGTTTTTCCGACTACGTCATCGACAACAACGGAAGCAAGGAAGACACCGTTGCACAGATCCTGGAGGTACTCGCATGAAGATTCTTGTGATCAACGGGCCGAATCTGAATCTCCTTGGGCTGCGGGAACCGGATATTTACGGCAGGAGGAATTATGCTGCGCTGCAGGATTATATCCGTGAGAGCGCGGCCGATGCCGGAACGGAGGTGGAGATCTTCCAGTCCAACCACGAGGGTGAGATCGTCGATGCGATCCAGGAGGCCTTCGGCGTGTTTGATGGGATCGTGATCAACCCCGCCGCGTACACGCACACCAGCGTCGCCATTCTCGACGCGCTGAAGGCCGTCGCGCTTCCTGCCGTGGAGGTCCATCTTTCGGACGTCTCCAAGCGGGAGAGCTTCCGGCAGATCTCCTTTGCCGGGATGGCCTGCATTGCGACCTATATGGGCCTGGGTTTCGATGGCTACCGCCGCGCGATCTTTCATCTCCGGGACTTTTGCAACGGCGAGGTGAAAGACGCATGATCGCTGTTTTTGTCAATATGGGGACTGTACTTGTGGGGAGCCTGCTCGGCATTCTGCTGCGCAACCGCCTCAGGCAGAGTCTTCAGGACGCTCTGATGAAGGCGTTGGGCCTGTGCACTGTGCTGATCGGCATATCCAGCGCCATCGGCACCGCTGACGTCCTTTGCATCATCATATGCATGGTGATCGGTACGGCGCTGGGGGAATGGCTGCGTATTGATGACGGCATTGAACATGCCGGGGACTGGATCAAAGCGAAGCTCTTCAAAACCGGAGGAAGCGAAAACCGCTTCACCGAGGGATTTGTTTCGGCATGCATCCTCTTCTGCATCGGGTCCATGACCATCGTCGGTTCGCTTGAAGCCGGCATCAATCATAATTACAGCATCATTTACGCCAAGAGCACCCTGGATTTTGTCTCTTCCATGGCCTTCGGGGCAGCCATGGGATTCGGGGTGACCTGCTCTGTCCTTTTCATTCTGCTGTTTCAGGGTGGGTTGACGCTTTTATCCGGCCTGCTTGCCCCGGTGCTGAGTACGGCAACCGTCACAGAGATGTCGGCCGTGGGTGGTGTCATTCTGATCGGGATGGCGATCAACATGCTGGGGCTTTCCAAAGAGCGCATCAAGGTCGCAAACATGCTCCCGGCCATCTTTTTGCCGATTGCGTATTTTCCGATTGCTGCTCTTCTGTCAGGGATTCTTCATTAAGTCAAGAAACACCGGTGTCTTTCCTTCGCGGGAAAACACCGGTGTTTCTTATTGTTTACTTGAATCTTTACACGGTAGTCCCGTTTCCGCCAGAAGGACCGAACAGAAGATCAGCGCAAAGCCCAGGAGAAGTCTCGGTGTGATCTGTTCATGGTAAAACAGCACTGACGTCAG
Organism: Oscillospiraceae bacterium; assembly: GCA_902774015.1. Taxonomy (GTDB): domain Bacteria; phylum Bacillota; class Clostridia; order Oscillospirales; family Oscillospiraceae; genus Limivicinus. The sequence goes on from CACYHB010000001.1 coordinate 222,736, forward strand.
AACACCGAACACAGATTCAAGCGTCATGATCACAGCCGCAGTGGAAGAAGGAGTTGATTTCATACCCCAGGCTTCCAGAAAGAAACAGACTCCGGTGCAAACGAAGCCCATATAGGCGATATTGAACCAAGCGGCAGGAGATACGTTCACGGGAACCGGCTCCAGCGGCAGCGCGCCAGCCCAGCAGATAGCGGCAGCAACGGCGAACTGGATCACCGACAGGCAGAGCGCATCGCCGCCCTCCCCGTACTGTTCCACAACAATGATCTGCAGGGCATAAAAGATCCCGCAGGCGAGCGTGAGCGCATCGCCGATGTTGAAACCGCTCTGCGCACCGCTCAGGGACACAAAGCCGATGCCGACAAGGCACAGGATCGCCGCAAGCACATGCTGCGTCTGCGGCTTCCGACGATAGATCATCCACGCGAGAAAAGGGACCAGAACGCAATAAACAGCGGTGAGAAAAGCATTTTTTCCGGGCGTTGTGTTTTTCAGACCGTAAGTCTGAAGGATATAGGCCGCGGCAAGGCACAGGCCCATCAGAACGCCGCCCCGAAGCTGGAGACGCCTGACGCGCAGGAGACGTTTTCCGGCAAATGCACCGAGGAGCAGAGCCGCAAGGGAAAAACGAATCGCAAGGATCCATAGCGTCCCTACGCTCTCCAATGTGTTTTTCAGGATCACGAAAGAGGTGCCCCAGAGAAGGGAAGTGGCAAAGAGGGCTGCCTGCCCGGCAAAGGAAGGTCTTTTGTTGCTCATGGATTCAGCTTTGTCATGTGAAGCGCTGCAGCCCGAAGCATGAGCTTCTTGCTGCCGATCCGGTCAAAGTCGACTTCAATCAGGAAATCCCCGCCCATGGGTGTCATCTTGACAAGGGTCCCGGGACCGAACGCCTTATGCTGCACGCGGTCTCCGACTGCGAATGTTGCAGCGGCGGCGGAGGCCTTCGGCGCGGCGGGAGCCGACACAGAATGTGCTTTCGGTTCCGGCGGACGCTTCTGACGGTAAGGGATATCCTGCCTCTGCTCCCTGTACCCATAACCCTTCGGGACGTTCTTCCTGATATGTTCTTCCGGTATTTCATCTACAAAGCGGGAAACCCGGTTTGCTGTGGTCCGGCCGAAGAGCATACGCTGCCGGGCGCAGCTGAGATAGAGCTGGCGCTTGGCCCGCGTGATGGCAACGTAGCAGAGCCTCCGTTCTTCTTCCATCTCCTCCGGCTCGCCAATGGCACGGATCCCGGGGAAGATGCCCTCCTCGGCGCCGACGATGAACACAGTGGGGAATTCCAGCCCCTTTGCGCTGTGCATGGTCATCATGATCACGCTGTCGGCGTCCCGATCGAAGTTGTCCAGATCGGTGTACAGCGCGACATTTGCCAGATACCCCTCCAGTGTAAGATCGCCGGATTCTTTCATAAAACTGAGCATGGAGCTCTTCAGCTCGCGGATATTTTCAGCGCGCGTCTTGTCCTTGTCGTCATCAGAGCTTTCCAGCGTGAGAAGATAGCCTGTCTTTTCCAGCAGCTCGTCGTAGAGCGCATCGGGAGGATTGTTCTCCGCAAAAGCGCGCAGCGCGTCGATCATCTGGGCAAACTGCCGCAGCTTTACCGCGGGGCGTGCAAGCTCCTGGTAACGATCCGCTTCCCGGAGAATGTCAAACATGCTCTTTCCGTTTTGAACTGCAAGCTGCCTTACCAGCTCAATGCTGCGTTCACCGATCCCGCGGGGCGGACTGTTGATGATGCGCGTGAGACGCAGATCGTCAGCCGGGGTGCAGATTACGTTCAGATATGCCAGCATATCCTTGATTTCCGCATGGTCGAAGAAGCGGGTCCCGCCGATGACCCGATAGGGAATGCCGTTTCGTTTGAAGGCAAACTCCAGCTGGTTCGACTGGGCATTCATTCGGTACAGTACCGCATGGTCGCGCCAGTTGGCGCCGCTGCCGTAATCCGCGAGTATTTTGGAGGCGACGAACTGTGCCTCCTCATGCTCGTTTTCGGCGCAATAGAGTTCAATGAGCTGCCCGGCGCCTGCATCGGTCCACAGTTCCTTGCCTTTCCGGCCAAAGTTGTGGCGGATCACTGCGTTGGCGGCGTCCAGAATGTGGGAGGTGCTGCGGTAATTCTGCTCCAGCCGGATCGTACGGCAATTGGGATATTGCGATTCGAAAGAGAGAATGTTTTCAATGGTAGCGCCGCGAAATTTATAGATGCTCTGGTCGTCGTCGCCGACAACACAGATATTCCCCGAGCCTCCGGCCAGCGTGGATGCGAGCAGATACTGGAGATGGTTCGTGTCCTGATACTCGTCGATCAGCACATACTGGAAACGCCTCTGCCAGTAACTGCGGCATTCCTCGTCTTCCTTAAGAAGCTTGACCGTAAAGGCGATCAGGTCGTCAAAGTCCATGGCATTGGCAGCAAACAGACGGCGCATGTATTCCTGATACACCTGGCCTACCTTGGCTCTTCTCACGTCGCTGCTGCCGCGAGCCTGCTGCATGTACTCCTCCGGCGTAATGCAGGAGTCTTTCGCACGGCTGATCTCAGCGAGAATGGCTCTGGGAGGAAAGCTTTTCTCTTCAAGATCCATATCCTTGAGAATGCGCTTCATCAGGCTCTGACAGTCGGCGGTATCGTAAATGGAGAAAGCGGTGCTGAAGCCCAGCTTCTCCGCATCCCGCCGAAGAATACGGACACAGGCGGAGTGAAAGGTGCAGGCCCAGATGTCGTTCGCCTCTTCGCCCAGCATCCGCTCCAGACGCTCCTTCAGTTCGCCGGCGGCTTTGTTGGTAAAGGTGATGGCCAGGATGCGCCAGGGAGCGACAGGTTCCAGTGCGGCAAGCTGCTGCGCGGCGCTGTCGCCCCGCTCCAGCAGACGCAGGGTGTGCTCGTCCGCTCCGACAGGGACTACGTCACTGTCGCCGGCTCTCCCGTATTTGAGCAGATTTGCAATTCGGTTGATGAGCACCGTTGTTTTCCCGCTGCCGGCACCTGCGAGGATCAGCAGGGGACCTTCCGTTGCCATGACGGCTTCGATCTGCCGATCGTTAAGACCGGCAAAATCTGCGCGCACGACGGCCTTGCGTGCTGCGATATATCTTTTTTCAAAATCATTCATCATGCCGCCGATTGTACCACAGTTTCCCGATCCGTACAAGCCTTAAGAATTGTTAAGCGCGGCACTGCTTGCCAATTGCATCACCGTAGTGTATAATATTTCAAAACAACCGGAAAGGAGCGAAGCGCATGGACGAGCAGATCCTGCAGCTCAGACAGTGGGTCGCGGAGAGCGATAACATCGTTTTTTTCGGCGGAGCCGGCGTCAGCACCGAAAGCGGGATTCCAGATTTTCGCAGTGTGGACGGGCTGTATAACCAGAAATGGCGCTATCCGCCCGAGACGATCCTGAGCCACAGCTTCTTTGAACGCGATCCCGAGGAGTATTACCGCTTTCACCGCGAAAAACTTGTGATCGAAGGCGTGAAGCCCAACAGAGCCCACCTTCGTCTTGCAGAGCTGGAGAAAGAAGGAAAGCTCCGCGCTGTGATCACGCAGAATATCGACGGCCTGCATCAGGCCGCCGGGAGCGAGAACGTTCTGGAGCTTCACGGGAGCATTCTGCGTGCTTACTGCTCGCGCTGCCGCCGCCCTTATCCTGCGCAGCGCATGAATCACGGGACCGGCGTTCCCCGCTGCGCCTGCGGCGGCGTGATCCGGCCGGATATCGTGCTGTATGAGGAGCCGCTGGATCAGGACATCATGCGGGCGGCCATTGATTACATTCGGAAGGCGGACGTGCTGATCATCGGCGGCACCTCGCTCAACGTATATCCCGCCGCAGGGCTGATCAACTATTACCGCGGCACAAAACTCGCGCTTGTCAACCGCGGAAAAACGCCGTATGACAGCTATGCGGATCTGGTGATCCATAAGAATATCGGCGATGTTTTCAGCCAGATCTGAGGAGAGAAGATGGGTAAAGGAAAGCTGATCGTGCTCGAGGGGATCGACGGAAGCGGCAAATCCGCACAGTACCGCCGCCTTTGCGCACGAATGGAACGGGACGGAATCGAGTATAATCATATCGTGTTCCCGCGGTATGATAAGGAGAGCAGCGCACTGATCCGCATGTATCTCGGCGGGGAATTCGGCAGCAGCCCCGACGACGTGAATGCATACGCTGCTTCCACGTTCTATGCCGTCGACCGTTTTGCCGCATACCGGACGGATTGGGGTGACATATACGAGCAGGGAGGATTGATCCTTTCCGACCGTTATACGACGTCGAACGCTGTCCATCAGGGCTCAAAACTCCCGGATGAGGAGCTGCCTGCTTTCTTCCGGTGGCTGTCCGATCTGGAATATGTAAAGATGGGGCTGCCCAGGCCCGACCTTGTGATCTATCTGGATGTTGATGTGGAGACTTCGCTTGCCCGTATGCGGCGCAGGCAGGAAAAAAACCATACCAGCGCCGATATCCATGAGAAGGACGTCACCTATCTTCAGCGCTGCCTTCGGACGGCGAACATGGCAGCTGATTACTACGGATGGACGCGCATCCCTTTCCTGAAAGACGGAAAAGAAAGAGAACTGGAAGAAAAAAACGCGGAGATTTACGGCATCATTCAGAGATATCTGTAAAAGAAGAGGGCCTCTTTCGAGGCCCCGTCGCTTGATTGTTTCAGCAGCAGCCGTTCCCGCAGCCGCAGCCGTTGTTGTTGTCGCAGCCGCAGCCGCAGTTGAAGCCGTTGTTGCCGCAGCCAAAGAGGATAATCAAAAGAATGATGATCCAGAGGCCGTTGCTGTTGCAGTTGTTACAGAACATGGCAGGTCCTTTCTCCGCACGTAGTAGCCGCTGCGCATCCTGCGGATTGAATGGCAGTTTTCTCTCACAATTCGGCACGGTTCCCGTGCTCAAGCCATCTTATGCACCTTTTACCCCTGCGGTTCCGGTGCCGTTACAGCAGCGAGGATGAATACATGGCAGAACAAAACGATAAAATTGTACAGGTGTTACGATCAGAAGAAGAACGCAGCGGCAAAAAGGCCGCGGGACGCAACGATTCTTCAGATGCAAAAGGAAGACCCCAGCGTGAGAAGAGTTCTTCCTTTGTGAGTATGGATAAGCTTTTGATCGACGAAACAGGGCAGGAACCCAAGAATTATACGGGAGACGAAACTTCGGAACGGGACTATCGGCCCATTCGCCAGAGCCACGAATATCGCTCCGGCTGCCTGGGCGGCATTATGTATTTCGTCTTTATTCTTTGCGTCAGCGTGGTCCTTGCCTGCCTGACATGGATGGCAGCAAGCGATATGCTGGCGCTGAATAAGGCGCCGTATACGACTACCGTCACGCTTCCTATGAGTATTTTCAGCTCCGAAACCGTGGATACCTTTGATGAAAACGGAGTCAAGACAGGCACAAAGCGTGTCACCCACGCCGATATGGAGTATGTATCAAATACGCTTAAGGAAGCAGGCCTTATTGAATACAAATGGCTCTTTGAGTTGTTTGGCCGTTTCTCACATGCTGACACAAAGATTAAACCCGGTGAATATGAACTGCAGTCCACCTTTGATTACCGCGCCCTTGTACAGAATATGCGGCCGGGCTCCGGCTCTGCTGTGACTGTTCAGGTCACGTTCCCCGAAGGCTTCAGCCTGCGGCAGACATTTCTGCTGCTGGAAGAAAAAGGCGTGGCCAATTACGATGATCTGATGAATGCCGCGGCAAGCTATAAATTCAACTATGACTTTCTTGAGGACATGGAATCCACGCAGGCAAACCGTCTGGAAGGCTTCCTGTTCCCGGACACTTATGAGTTTTATGTGGGGATGCAGTCCTCCAGTGCGATCAACAAATTCCTGGAGAATTTCCACTACCGTATCACTGCGGAGCTTCTGCAGCGTATGGAAGAACGCGGACAGAACATTCATGAGGTCATAACCATTGCCTCCATGATCGAGAAGGAAGCTGCAAACGATAACGAGCGCGCCACTATTGCCTCGGTCATTTATAACCGTCTGCGGGCGGGCATGCCTCTCGGAATTGACGCGACGACGCTGTATCTCTATCCGGATCATGAGGGCGCGCCGACTGCGTCCATGCTGGAAGAGGATACGCCCTATAATACCCGACTGTATACCGGCCTGACGCCTACGCCGATCTGCAATCCCGGCCTTGCCTCCATCCGCGCCGCTCTCTATCCGGAGAATACGAATTTCTACTACTATGCGCTGGACACGAGCACCGGCCTGCATAAGTTCTTCACCAATGCCAATGAATTCAACAACTTTGTCGCAACCCAGAGCTATTGAGCCGCCTGAGCTGCTGGCTCCTGCAGGGGATCCGGAGCGGCTGAAAATGGCCATTCTTTACGGAGCTGACGCCGTCTATCTTGCCGGACACAAATTCGGTATGCGCTCGGCCGCTGTAAGCTTTTCGGACGAGGCACTCCGGGAGGCCGTGCGCTACGCGCATGCACACGGCGTAAAAGTGTATGTTACCTGCAATACGCTTCCGCGGGAAGAAGAACTCGGAGAAATCCCGGCCTATCTTGGGTTCCTGGAGAGCGCCGGCGTCGATGCGCTGATCATTGCGGATCTTGGCGTCATGGAACTTGCAAAGATATATGCGCCGGGACTGGCCAGGCACGTCAGTACGCAGTTCGGCGTCATCAACAGCGCCGCCGCGAACGCTTTGCATTTGCTCGGCGCCGATACGGTCGTGCTGGCACGGGAGACGCCGTTGGAGGATATTCGCAGGATACGCGCGAATACCCCGGACACGCTGCGGATCGAGGCCTTTGTACACGGCGCCATGTGCGTCTCCTTCTCGGGGCGCTGTCTGCTCTCCAATTATATGACCGGGCGCGACGCCAACCGCGGCCAGTGTGCCCAGCCCTGCCGCTGGAAATATCATCTTGTTGAGGAGACGAGGCCCGGGCAGTATTTCGAGATCAGCGAGGACGGCGGGACGCATATCATGAACTCCCGGGATATGTGCATGATCGAGCATATCCCGGAGCTGATCGATGCCGGGGTCGGAAGTCTGAAGATCGAGGGCCGCATGAAGTCCGCCTACTATACGGCGGTCGTGACCAATGCCTATCGTCACGCTATCGACGCCGCTGTCAAAGGAGAGAAGCTGGATCCTGTCTGGATCCGGGAGACCGACATGGTGAGCCACAGACCGTATACCACCGGCTTTTATTTCGGGGAGCCGGGTCAGTATTACGAGGACGGGATGTATACTACCGGCGCCGATGTGGTGGCCGTTGTGGAGAGCTGCGACGGGAACGGGAATGCTTTGCTGACCCAGCGAAACAAGTTCTCCTGCGGTGATGAACTGGAATTGCTTTGCCCCGGACAGAAACCACTGTCTTTCTCAGCGGACAATCTGCGAAATGAAGAAGGGGAGAGCATACCGGATACCCGCCGCGCCATGATGGCTTTTCGGATGCCCCTGCCGATCCCCGCTCCCGCAGGCTCTCTTGTGCGAAAATGCCGCTGAATCCCTTGACAATTGTGCATCTTGTGATAAAATTACATAGGCTTTGACGAAAAGAGTCAGAAGCAGCGCACTTCAGAGAGGGATCGGAAGCTGTGAGATCCTGTGCGCGATTCCGGCGGCCGCTTCCGAGCCTCCCTGCGATGAGCGGGGCGTATGCCTGCGTTAAAGGCGCTTGAGAAGTCGCGAAAGCGACAATCAGGGTGGTACCGCGAATTCACCTTCGCCCCTGTTCGGGGCGGAGGTATCTTTTTTTGGAGGACAAAATGGAAAAATACGGCCTGAATCAACTGCGTGAGATGTTTCTCAGCTTTTTTGAAACCAAGGGACATCTGCGCCTGCCCAGCTTCTCCCTGATCCCGCAGGGCGACGCGAGCCTGCTGCTCATCAACTCCGGCATGGCGCCCATGAAGCCCTATTTCAAGGGCGAACAGGAGCCGCCGCGGCACAGAGTATGCACCTGCCAGAAATGCATCCGGACCGGCGACATTGAAAACATCGGCAAGACCGCCCGTCACGGCACTTATTTCGAGATGCTGGGCAACTTCTCCTTCGGCGATTACTTCAAGCGTGAGGCGATCCACTGGAGCTGGGAGTTCCTGACCTCTCCCGAGTGGGTTGGGCTGGATCCCGACCGTCTCTACCCTTCGGTCTATGTGGACGACGACGAGGCATGGAAGATCTGGCACGATGAAATCGGTATCCCCGCCGAGCGCATCTTCCGCTTCGGCAAGGAAGACAACTTCTGGGAGCACGGCTCCGGCCCCTGCGGACCCTGTTCGGAGATTTATTATGACCGCGGTGAGAAATACGGCTGCGGCAAACCGGACTGCACCGTCGGCTGCGACTGTGACCGCTATATCGAGGTCTGGAACAATGTCTTTTCCCAGTTCGACAACGATGGCGAGGGCCACTATTCGGAGCTCAAGCAAAAGAACATCGACACCGGCATGGGGCTGGAGCGCCTGGCAGTGGTCTGCCAGGATGTGGACTCCCTCTTTGACGTGGACACGGTCATGAACATCACCCACAAGGTCAGCGATCTGACCGGCGCTTTCTATGGCAAGAGCCACAAGATGGATGTCTCCCTGCGCGTGATCACCGACCATATCCGTTCGGCAACCTTTATGATCTGCGACGGCGTCCTGCCTTCCAACGAGGGCCGCGGCTACGTGCTGCGCAGACTTCTGCGCCGCGCCGCCCGCCACGGGAAGCTCCTCGGCGTAAACAAGCCTTTCCTCTACGAAGTGGTTGACACCGTGGTGCATGAAAACGAATGCCAGTATCCCGAGCTGCGGGAGAAGCAGGCCTATATCACCCGCGTCATCAGGACTGAGGAAGAGAACTTTGCCCGCACCATTGACGCGGGAATGAAGATCTTTGCGGAGCTGCTTGCCGCACACAAGGAAAAAGGCGAATCCGTTTTCTCCGGCGCCGACGCCTTCAAGCTCTATGACACCTATGGCTTCCCGGTTGATCTGACCATCGAGATGTGCGCAGACGAGGGAATGGGCGTGGATGAAACAGGCTTCAAACAGCTTATGGAGGAGCAGCGCGTCCGCGCACGAAAGGCGCGCGAGGCGCTGGGCGATCTGGGCTGGGCGGGCCTTGAATTCGGCAAGGACATTCCCGAAACCGTTTTTATGGGTTACGACAGGAAGAGTGTGGAAAGCAAGGTACTGGCAATCGTGGCAGACGGAGAATTCCGCGAGGAAATCCCCGCGGGTACGGACGCCATCGTTGTCCTGGACCGCACGGTCCTCTACGCCGAGATGGGCGGCCAGATCGGCGATCACGGCAAGCTTACGGCCGACGGACTCTGCTTTGTCGTAAACGATGTGCAGAAGAACAAGGGCGGCAAGTTTATGCACTACGGCAAGCTGGAGTCCGGCGATCTGAAGCTGGGCGATACCGTCACCGCAAGCTACTGCGAGGATCGCCGCGCTGCCATTGCCAGAGCCCACAGCGCCACGCATCTGCTCCAGCAGGCGCTGCGCGATGTGCTGGGCGATCACGTGCATCAGGCCGGATCTTTGGTGGAGCCCGACTTCCTGCGCTTTGACTTTACGCATTTTTCCGCCGTCACGCCCGAACAGCTTCGTCAGGTGGAGGACGCCGTCAACGAGGCGATCCTGAACGGCTATGAAATCAGCGTGAGAGAAATGCCGCTTGCAGATGCCCGCGCTGCCGGAGCTACCGCGCTCTTTGGCGAAAAATACGGTGATGTTGTCCGGGTTGTCAGCATGGGCGACTACAGCGTTGAACTCTGCGGAGGCACGCATCTGAACAATACTGCGAGGGCAGGCGCTTTCCATATCGCCTCTGAAGGTTCAGTTGCTTCAGGTGTGCGCCGTATCGAGGCCACGACCGGCCTGAAAACCGTGCAGCGTATGCATGAGGACATTGATACGATCAACGCGGTCGCGTCCCTGTTCAAGGCAAACCCCAACGACATGCTGGTGAAAGTACAGCAGCAGGCGAATGAACTGAAAGAAGCAAAGCGTCTGATCCAGCAGTACAAGGACAGGGAGTCTGCCGGCGGGGCCGATGAGATGCTGAAAAAGGCCGTCGACGTTGACGGACTGCATGTTGTGACCTGCAGCCAGAAGGACTGCGATGCCGCAAAGCTTCGTCAGATGGGCGATGTGCTGCGTGATAAGGACGCTTCTGTTGTAGCCGTCATAGCGTCTGTCAACGGGGAGAAGATCACCTTCCAGTGCGTGTGCGGCAAGGAAGCGGTCTCCAGAGGCGTAAAGGCCGGGGACATTATACGCGCCATTACCGCCATTGCCGGCGGAAAGGGCGGCGGCAAGCCTGATTCCGCCATGGGCGGCGGAAATGATGTGAGCAAGCTGGACGAGGCGCTCAAAGCGGTTGAGGGGCTCGTTTCGGAAAAAATCTGAAGGAGGTTAGAACATGAAAGACGAAAACTGCCTGTTCTGTAAAATCATCGCCGGGGAAATCCCCAGCAGCAAGGTCTATGAGGACGACGACGTATTTGCGTTTCGTGATATCAATCCCCAGGCTCCCGTGCACGTACTCGTTGTGCCCAAAAAGCACATCTGCTGCGCCCGCTGCATCAATGCTGATAATTCCGCTGCCGTAGCAAAATGCTTTGAAGCGGTTGCTAAAATCGGCAAGGCTGAGGGGCTTGAGAACGGATACCGCGTCATCAACAACTGCGGGGAAGACGGCGGTCAGTCTGTCATGCACCTGCATTTCCATTTGATCGGCGGCGTGAAGCTCGGCGAAAAGATCATCTGATTCTGCGCATCCGCAGGGAAAAACCCTGCGGATGTATCATATTTCCGGAGGAAAAAAGATAATGCGCGTTTTGGCCACATTTGCTTTTTCCTTCTCCGCGGCGATTTTCTCAGCTGTATATTTTCTGCCTTTTTCATGGACGCCTTATCTGAGCGTCGTTCTGCTCTTTTCCGGGCTGCTGTTGCTGCTGACGAGACAGCGTTGGACGCGCCTGTTTGTTCTTATGCTGCTCGGAGCGGCTGTCGGCCTGGGTTGGTTCTATATTCACGATCTGCAGACCATCGAGAAGGCACGCCTCGTGGCGGGGACGGAGCGGCAGGTGGAAGCCAGGGTGCTGGAGTACCCGAAGTCATACGAAAACTACTGTCGTTTGACGGTCAGGATTGAAAACGGGGATCTGCCGCGTCTCAATGCCCTCGTCTATGACCGCAGCACCTCTTCTTCCGCTTTGGAGCCGGGGGACAGGATCGTGTTTTCGGCAAAGCTCAGCGTCGCTGACAGGCGGTACAATGAAGAGATCGGCGATTATCTTGCACGGGATATTTATCTCAAGCTGAACGCTGTTTCCACGCCAAAACTGATCCAGGCGGCAGGCTCGTATGAACGCCTCCCTGTGAGGATCCACCACATGCTGGTTCGCCATATAGAAGAGATCTTTCAGCCGGATTCAGCCGCGTTTATGAAATCGCTCCTTCTGGGCGATAAGACGGATCTTTATAATAGGGAAGGGGACTACCTGCATCTGAGCCGTGCTGGAAACATGCACGCGCTGGCGGTTTCCGGTCTGCATATCTCATTTCTTGTAGGGCTTATTCAACTTGTGTTCGGGAAACAGCGTTTTGCCTCTGTTTTGACGATCGTACTGGTTTGGTGTTTCGTTCTGATCACCGGAGCAAGCCCGTCGGCAGTGCGCGCGGGCGTTATGCAGAGTCTCCTGCTCCTCGCGCCGATCCTCTATCGGGAAAACGATCCGCCCACCACGCTGGCTTTTGCGCTGGGCCTCATTCTTCTGCATAACCCTCGTGCCGCGGCAAGCGTCAGTCTCCAGCTCTCCTTCGCGGCAATGGCGGGAATTCTGTGTTTCGGAAGCGCTCTGTACAACAGCTTCGTTTCTTTTATGCCGGCGGGACGGATGCGCCGCCTGCTGAACGGCGTTGCTGCGGCTGCGGCCAGCTCACTGGCGGTCCTGCCCTTCACGGTTCCGCTCACGGCTGTCCATTTTGGCTATGTTTCTCTTGTTTCTCCCGTCTCCGGCGTTCTCTGCTTTTTTGCAATCTCCCTTTGCTTCTGTCTCGGCTATCTCGCCTGCCTCTTCTCCCTCGTTTTTCTCCCGTTTGGCCTGCTGCTTGCACGGATCGCTGCGCTGCTCGGACAGTACATCTTATGGGTTTCCGGGCTGCTGTCTTCACTGTCGAATGCTGTCGTTTATCTGGAATCCGCCTGGTTTCTTTTCTGGCTGTGCGGCGTCTATCTTCTGTTTCTGCTGGCGCGTTTTCTCCCGCTCAGGCGTTTGGAAAAGCTGCTGCTCCCCGGTGTGCTTTCTATCCTTGTGATGATGTTGCTTTCCAATGTGGAGAGACTGCACTACGAACAGGAGGATGGCTTCTTCTCCGCCCTGGACGTAGGACAAGGACAGTGCCTGTGTGTATTTGACGAAGATTTGACCGTTGTCATTGACTGTGGAAACCAGATGTCTCTATCCAACGCAGGAGATCTTGCAGGTCGTTTTCTGATCTCCAGAGGCAGACGATCGGTGGATACGCTGATTCTGACGCATCTGGATTCAGACCACGTGAACGGCGTCACGATGCTGATGGAGATGATCCCCGTCAAACGCATCGTGATCCCTGCCGGAATGGACGATGGCAGCGGCTGTTTACAGGCGATCGCCGCAAAAGCAGAGCTTTTGAATACGGAATTCGTTCGTTTGTCTGAGGACAGTGAACTGCGCCTGAAGAATTCGTCTCTGCGTGTTTTTGCTCCGCTTTCACAGGAAGATATGAATGACAGCGGACTGTTTGTTGACGTTTCATACGACGGTTACGACATTCTTGTGTCCGGCGATGCCTCCCAGGAAATGGAGCGTGCATTCTTGATGCATGCGCTGCCGGATCCGATCGAACTGCTTGTGATAGGCCATCACGGCTCACGCTTCTCCTCTTCGGAGGATCTGCTGCGCTCTACGGGGGCGGATACGGCGATCATCAGCGTCGGCTATAATACCTACGGCCACCCTGATGAACAAACGCTTGAACGATTGGCTTCGAACCATTATAATGTTTACCGTACCGATCTGGACGGGACCATCACTTTTCATATTGAGGGCGGTCATGGCAAAAAAGAATCCTAAAGAGGATAACAAACTGAATTATGCAGCAGAGATTCGTGCGCTGAAAGAGCGAGGCCCGGAACGCCTCTACTTTCTTTGGGGTCCGGAGGATTATTTGCGCGAGCAGTACCTGCAGACACTGAAGCGTGTCTGCCTGCCCGAAGGGGAGGACAGCTTCAGCTTCAAGCGTCTCAACGGACCGGAGCTGGATGCCGTACTGCTGCAGGAGGCGATCGACGCGATGCCCTTCCTGACGGACAGGAGCTTTGTGGAGCTTCGTGACGTCGATCTCAATCGAGTGAAGGAAGCGGATCTCGTCCTTTCGCTGCTTCAGGATATTCCGGATTACTGTACTGTCGTGTTCGTTCAGAATGCGCAGTTTGAGCCTGACGGAAGGCTGAAGCTCGTCAAAGGCCTCCGCAGTGCGGGAAGGGATCTGAAGTTTTCACAGGCCTCACAGGGACAGCTCATCGACTGGGTGGTCCGCCGTTTCGCCGCACTGGGAAAAGGGGTGGATCTGGAAAGTGTTCAGCGTCTTATCATGATAAGCGGCGATTTGATGAACCGGCTGATCCCGGAGATCGAAAAAATCGCTGCTTATGCCAAAGGTGACAAAGTCACCGTGGCAGACGTGGAAGCGGTTGCTAACCACATTCCCGAGGCGGTGATCTTTGACATGACGGATTATATTGCCCAGAAAAAGTATAACGCCGCATTGTCTGTGCTGGCTGAACTGATGGCGGATAAGAACAATGAGCCGATCCCGATTTTGGCCCTCCTCGGAATGCAGATGAGCAGGCTCTATGCCGCCCGCATCGCCATTGAGCGCGGGCTTGGCGCACGATTCGTTATGGAAGTCTGTGCCGTCAAGCATGATTTTGTAGCGACGAAGCTGCTGCAGTCAGCGCGCGGATTCAGCTTGCCCCAGCTGAAACGCGCTGTGGAGTTATGTGCAGAAGCGGATTATAAAATCAAAAGCAGCACTCTGGATGACAGAGCGCTGCTGACGGAAACTGTCCTTCGGATCGCGGCAGGTGAAGGCCATGCCTGAAATTCTCGAAGCAATCATAGTGGAAGGCCGCTATGATAAAAACACGTTGAGCCAGATCGTTGACGCTGTGATCCTGGAGACATCAGGCTTCGGGATTTTCAACGACAGGCAGAAGCAAAAGCTATTTCGCACGATTGCAGAGAAGCGCGGCCTGATCGTCCTGACAGATTCTGACGGAGCAGGCTTCATGATACGCAATTTTCTGAAATCCTGTGTGGATCCCTCACAGATCAAGCACGCCTATATTCCAGATGTGTACGGAAAAGAACGCAGAAAAAGCAAGGCATCCAAAGAAGGAAAGATGGGCGTGGAAGGCATGAGACCGGAGATCCTCCTGGACGCACTGCGGCGTGCCGGGGCCACCTTTATCGGAGAAGACAGGATCCGCGCCCCTGAGGAAACCATCCGAAAGGCCGATCTTTATCGACTGGGTCTCAGCGGGGGAGAGGGCAGCCAAGAAAAAAGAGCAGCACTTCTGCAAGCGCTGGAGCTGCCTGCTCGTCTTTCTGCCAACGGACTCCTGGACGTTTTGAATGCGCTGATGGATCGGCAGGAATTCATTTCCCTCGCATCCTCCATTCTTCCACGATCGGAGGAACAATAACGCCGAAGAGAAGGGAAGTCTGCGCACACTCGTTGAGTGTCAACGCTGTTTGAAAACACCGGTAGCTGTGAACTCGGTCACCCGACCAGGCAATCAGAAAAAACACCGCTCCCAGCAGCAGCGCACAGCAAAGCTGAATACTGCGGATCTGTATGTACCAGGCTTCCGGACACATACGGAGCATACGTCGGGCCACTGCCAGCAGTTTCATCTGGATCACCTCGGTGAAATTGTAGTTCGTCTGACCTGGCTTTTCAAGCCGCAGGTTCTTCCAGATTCCATGTATTTATCCAAGATTTACATTTTATGGCTGCTGGATTTTAACAGCTGAAAAGGAAACGCTGCCGCTCACTTTTCACTTTTCAACCCGCCGGACTGCCCGGACACGCATATAATTCTCACGGCGAGTGTAAAAGGACCGCTCCGAATGGAGCGGTCTTTTTGATGGCACCCACGAGAGGATTCGAACCTCCGACCCCTCGCTTAGGAGGCGAGTGCTCTATCCTGCTGAGCTACGTGGGCATATTATCAGCTTTGGTATTCTACCGCAGATTCATTGCGCTGTCAATCGCTTATCGACAGTGGATCACGGGGATCTGTCTTTTTCTGTAACAGCAGATCCGGCTGTTTTCCTGAACAGAAAGTAAATTTTCGGTATGCCAGATTGAAATGAAGCTGCAAAGCGTGTATACTACATTAAACTGTCTTAAAAAGCAATAGTATTCACGCTGGAAGGATCATTATGCTCAAGCTCAAGGAAATCAGAAAAGAATACAGCGTCGGGGATTCGGTCGTTCATGCTTTGAAGGGAATCGATTTGTCCTTTCGAGAGAATGAATTCGTTGCGGTTCTCGGTCATTCCGGCTGCGGCAAGACCACTCTGCTGAATATCATCGGAGGTCTGGACCAGTACAGCTCGGGCGACCTGATAATCAACGGCAAGTCTACGAAGAACTTTACGGACGGTGATTGGGACGCTTATCGCAATCATTCCATCGGATTCGTCTTCCAGTCCTATAACCTGATCCCGCACCAGACGGTTTTGTCCAATGTCGAACTTGCGCTGACGCTCTCCGGCGTCGCCCCTGCCGAACGGAGAGCGCGAGCAATCGAGGCGCTCGAGAAAGTAGGACTCGGCGATCAGATCCACAAAAAACCAAATCAAATGTCGGGCGGTCAGATGCAGCGGGTGGCCATTGCCCGCGCGCTGGTTAACGATCCCGATATTTTGCTTGCCGATGAACCTACCGGCGCACTGGACTCGGATACCTCCGTGCAGATCATGGATATTCTTCGCGAGATAGCCAGGGACAAGCTGATCATTATGGTAACGCATAACCCGGAGCTTGCAGAGGGCTATGCCAGCCGCATCATCCGGCTGAAAGACGGCGTTATCGTGGGAGACAGCGATCCTTTTGATGCGCCGGACGACGTGCAGAGTCCTGCATCGCGGAAAAAGACCTCCATGAGCTTCTTTACCGCGCTTGCCCTCTCCACCAACAATCTGATGACCAAAAAAGCCCGAACCCTGCTGACGGCTTTTGCCGGCAGCATCGGTATCATCGGTATCGCACTCATCATGTCGCTCTCCAACGGTATCCAGAATTATATTGACAAGGTGCAGGAAGATACCCTTTCCAGCTACCCGATCACCATTCAGGCCGAGAGCGTGGACATGACGAGCCTGATGACTTCCCTGATGGGCATTCAGTCAGACAACGACGGTACCCGCCACGAGAAAGACGCTGTTTATTCAAGCTCCGTTCTATATGATATGGTAAACTCCTTGGTGTCCGCAGATATGGAGACCAACAATCTGAAGGCCTTCAAGGAATACATCGAGGACGAAAACAGCGAGATCAACCAATATATCAGCTCCGTACAATACTCATACAACGTGGACATTATGCCATATGCAGAGGATGCGAACGGTCATATCGCCCGCACAGACGCTACCGATGTTATGCAGGAGGCCATGGCTTCTGCGTTTGGCGGGGATTATTCCAGTTATTTCTCTACCTATGGCACGATGTTCAAGCAGATGGACGTGTGGATCGAAATGTTGCCGGGTGAGCACGGAGAGCTGATCAATCCGCTGCTTGAAAAACAATACGACTTGCTCCACGGCAGGTGGCCGGAGTCCTATGACGAGGTCGTTCTTGTGGTAGACGAAAACAATGAGATATCCGACCTCGTGCTGTATTCCCTCGGTCTCAAGGCAAACGATGAAATTTCCAGCAACATGGAGTTGCTCATGGCGCAGGAGACTATGGAAACAGCCGACGAGAGCTGGAGCTATGAAGAAATCTGCAATATGTCCTTCCGCTATATCTTCCCGTCGGACAAATACCAGTATGACGAGGAGACGGGGGAGTACATCGACCTCTCTGCGGAAGAGTTGGGTCTGCGAACGCTTTACAACAACGGGCTGGAACTGAAGATCGTAGGTATCGTGAGGCAGAACAGCGATGCTCTGTCCGGGATGCTCTCCGGCGCGGTGGGTTATACCCACGAGCTCGTCGAGCAGATCATGGCAAAGGCGAAAACCAAGGATCTGGTCAAGCGTCAATTGGAAGATCCGGACCATGAAGTGTTCAACGGCCTTCCTTTCCTGGACAAGGAAGACGAGGCTATGACGAACCGGCGCAAGATGCAGGCGGCGGAAGACTATATCGCCGCAGCCGATGATGAAACCATCGCCGATCTGTATGTGCAGTTTATGTGCGAGCCGGAGGATTCTTACGTCCAGGACCTGATTGATGAGCAGATGGAGGGAACGACAAGGGAGGATATTGAAAAGCTTGTCATGGATTATTACCCCGAGTATTCCTCCATGCTCAGCCAGATGGACGACGAAACGCTCAACAATTATATGAGCCAGATGATCGCCCAGCAGGTGAAAGAACAATATGCGCTTCAGATGCGGGCGCTGTATGAGAAGCTCCCGGACAGCGAGCTTGTCAATAATTTCAACATGCTCTCTCTGGAGGATGAGGATTACCTTTGGATCTATAACAACGCCATGCCGCCGGTGTACTCCACCAGCACGCTGAAAGAAACGCTCAAGAAGCTGGGCTATGTGGATTTGGAAAGCCCTTCCACCATCAACATTTATGCCTCCACCTTTGAAAACAAGGATGCCATAGCCGATGCGATCCAGGCTTATAATGACTCCGTCTCTGAGGAAAATCAGATCAGTTACACTGATATGGTGGCCCTGCTTATGAGCTCCATTACATCCATCATCAATGTGATCAGTTACGTGCTGATCGCCTTTGTGGCGATCTCGCTGGTGGTCTCCTCTATCATGATCGGCATCATCACCTATATCAGTGTCCTTGAGCGAACCAAGGAGATCGGTATCCTGCGTGCCATCGGCGCTTCAAAGCGCGACGTCTCCCGGGTCTTCAACGCAGAGACCTTCATTATCGGCTTTGCCGCCGGCGCCATCGGCATTTTGATGACTTTACTGCTGAATATCCCCATCAATATTATCGTGCACGATCTGACCGGGATCATGGCTCTCAACTCCAAGCTGCCATGGGCCGGTGCTGTTGGACTTGTGCTGATCAGCGTGATCCTGACGTTCATAGCCGGACTCATCCCGTCAGGCCTGGCTGCTAAGAAGGACCCTGTGGAAGCACTCAGAACCGAATAATGCTTTCAGCAAAAAAACGGACTGTGACAAACGTCACAGTCCGTTTTCAGTTACATGGCTTCGATTTCCTTGATGTTGTACTCATTGCCCGTAATCAGGAACGTGTTTCCGCTCTGGCAATACGGGCATATTTTTTTGTACTTCATCGTCGGATAGGTTTTTCCGCAATCCTGGCAATAAGTAACGGCCTCCAGCTTCTCGATCTTCAGTTCGGTTTTCTGGAAATGCTCCGTTTTGGCACGGGCGTATTCCCAGAAATCCTGAAGATACTCGGGGATGATGCCGCTGACTTCGCCAACCTCAAGCGTGATGGAGCCGACCTCTTTCAGATCGTTTTCCACCATCAGCTTCTCCACGGCGTCAATGACGTAATAAATTGTACCAAGCTCGTGCATTCTTAACCCTTGCGAATGATCTTGATAGCCTGTTTGCCGGCGTACTTGAGCATCGGGCCGACCTTGTCTTCACAGCGCACCATGGTAGAAGCCTCGGGAACGTCGCGCTCCAGATGGATCGCATCAAACATGCAGCGGGTCGTGCACAGACCGCAGCCGATGCAGCGGTTCCGGTCAACAACACTTACACCGCAGCCGAGGCAGCGGGAAGCCTCCGCCTTGACCTGCTCTTCGGTAAAGGTGAGACGGTCGTGCTCGAAGGATCTGGCCTTGGCAGGATCATGCAGGATCTGCTGGCGGGCAGGCTTGTCGAAGCTGTCAACACCGAGAACGACGTTGTCCTTGTCAAGCTCATAGAACTCACGCAGGTTGCGGCCGACGGTAAGGCTCTGGCCTTCCTGTACAAAGCGGTGCAGAGACTCGGCGCCTTCACGGCCGGCTGCGATGGCGTCAATGGCAAACTTCGGGCCGGTGTAAACGTCGCCGCCGACAAAAATATCATCCTGCTCGGTCTGATAGGTGACGGGATCGGCGATGGCATTGCCCTTCTTGCCGGTCTTGAGCGCGCCCACATCCAGGCCGCCCCAGTCGATGCTCTGACCCACGGCGGCAAGCACGGAATCAAGCTCGATGGTCTCAAACTTACCGGTGCCGACGGGCTTTCTGCGTCCCTTCTCATCGGGCTCGCCCAGCTCCATCAGTTCGACCTTCAGCCCGCAGACCTTGCCGTCTGCGCCGAGGATCTCCACAGGAGCGTTCAGGAAGCAGAACTTGACGCCTTCGGCCTTGGCCTCGGCAACCTCTTCCTTGTCAGCGGGCATCTCTTCTTCGCTGCGGCGGTAAATCACATAAGTCTCGGCGCCGAGACGGACTGCCGTGCGGCACACGTCCATGGCAACATTGCCGCCGCCGATGACGGCGCACTTCTTGCCGATTTCGGGTCTGCCGCCCAGGTTGACCTCACGCAGGAAATCAACGCCGCCGTAAACACCCGCCAGCTCTTCGCCGGGGATGTTGAGCTTGGAACTCTTCTGGGCGCCGATGGCCACATAGAAGCCCTTATAGCCCTGCTCGCGCAGCTGCTGGATCGTAACGTCCTTGCCGATCTCGGTATTCATCTGGAACTTAACGCCCATCTTTTCCAGAACTTCGATCTCACCCTTGAGGGCGCTGCGATCCAGACGATAGCTGGGAATGCCCATGATGAGCATGCCGCCGGGGGCAGGATTGCGGTCAAATACGGTTACGTTGGTATAGCCCATGTGGGCCAGGTAGTAAGCGCAGCTCATACCCGCAGGACCGGCGCCGATGATGGCGACTTTCTCTTCGTAAGGCTTGTCAATGGGTCTGCGGTAAAGGGGAGCAGGAACGTAGCGTTCTTCACTCTTGAGATCCTGCTCGGCGATGAATTTCTTGATCTCATCAATGGCAAGCGCCTTGTCAAGTGCGCCGCGGGTGCAGGCGTCCTCGCAGCGGCGGTTGCAGACGTAGCCACAGACAGAGGGGAAGGGGTTATCCTGCTTGATGAGCTTCAGAGCATCCAGGTAACGGCCTTCCTTGGCCAGCTTGATATAGCCCTGGATGGCAATATGGGCTGGACATGCGGTTTTGCAGGGAGCGGTGCCGCTCTCGTGGCAGTTCTTACGGTTATCCACAACATAGTTGGGATTCCATTTGTCCTTGCCCCATTTGAGGCCGGAGGGCAGTTCCTGCTTGGGATACTCCACCTCGCCCTGCTTGGTGCAGAGTTTCTGACCGAGCTTCACAGCTCCTGCGGGACATACTTCGACGCATTTGCCGCAGGCAACGCAGTTTTCCTTGTTCACATGAGCGCGATAAGAGGAAGCGGAGAGGTTGGGAGTGTTGAAGTACTGGCTGGTACGCAGCGCAAAGCAGACGCCCACATCACAGTTGCAAAGACCGAAGATCTTGTCGGAACCGTCAATATTGGTGGTCTGATGGACATAGCCGTTGTCCTCGGCACGCTGGCAGATGGCAAGAGCCTCTTCCTTGGTGATGCGGCGGCCCTTGCCGGTCTCGACAAGATAATCAGCGAAGTCACCCAGGCCGATGCAGCAGTCGTCCTGGATCTCGCCGGAGCCCTGCCCGAAGAGACGGCGTGCGTTGCGGCAGGAGCAATAGCCGACGGAAAGTTTGCCGTCATATTTATCCAGCCAGTGGGAAATATGCTCGATGGAAATGGACTTGTTCTCGTGCTGGATCGCTTTCTCCACTGGGATGACATGCATGCCGATGCCGTCGCCGCCGGGAGGGATCAGGTGGGTCTTGCCTTCCAGGGGGAGGAAAGTCATCTTGTCAAAGCTGTCGGCGAGCTCGGGGTATTTTTCAACCTGCCAGAGCACCATATTCGTCATCTCGGCAATGCCGGGGACGAACAGCTGGACATACCACTGTTTCTCGTGCTGAGGATTCTCGCGGTGATACTCGACGATACCGTGCATGGCAGCGTCGGTCAGCAGCTCCTCGATTCTCGCTTCGGACTTGCCGGTCAGCTTGGCGATCTCAGCGGTGGTCTTGGGCTTGCGCAGACCCATCTTGAGCATGACCTCTGCAATTTCGTCGCTTGAACAGGCGCGGTCAAGGATGATGTACTCAGGGTCGGTTTCTGTCAGTCTCTTGAGACCGAGCTTATAGGGAATGCGGTCGGTGATCATTTTGCCAAGGTCAAACAGAATCTCTCTTGCCATATAAGTTCTCCTTTCTCTATCGTAAAATGTTTTTCTCACAGATTGAAATCCACATTTATACATAATAAGAATATCACAAAGAAGCGCAAAAGTCACTATACAAAAGCATGCCGGATGATGAATTTTTGTGCGTTCTGTTGCTTCTTCGCCAGTACTTGACGGACAAGCTCAAAAAGGGTTATTATTTACAGGAATCTAAGCACCTCAGATGAGGGCAGTTTACCGGATCGAGGAAGAGTATGGAAGAAATGGCCAGCATCCTGGCTGAAGAATTGGGTCAAAAGCCGGAATATATTGAAAACGTAGTGCATCTGCTGGACGAAGGGAACACGATCCCGTTCATCGCGCGCTACCGCAAGGAGCTTCACGGCTCCATGGACGATACACTGCTGCGCACTCTGGAAGCCAGGCTGCAGTATCTGCGCGGTCTCGGGGAAAGAAGAGAATCGATCCTTGCGTCGGTTGCCGAACAGGGAAAGCTGACAGATGAGCTGTCTGCGGCGATCCGCTCCGCAAAGACTCTCGCGGAGCTGGAGGATCTTTATCGGCCTTATAAGCAGAAACGTCGCACGCGTGCGACCGTCGCCAGAGAGAAAGGGCTGGAACCTCTGGCAGAGATCCTGTTTCGGCAGGGGAGGGATTGTCCGATACCGGAGCTGGAGGCACAAAAATACATTGATCTTGATGAAGGTGTCAATTCCGTCGAGGATGCGCTTGCAGGCGCAAGCGATATTATCGCTGAGCACATCAGCGACGACGCCTCCATCCGCGCATCCCTCAGAAAACTCGTGGAGCGGATCGGGGAACTCCGGTCACAGGCGTCGACGGAGGAGGATTCCGTCTACCGTCTGTATTATGACTTTACCCAGCGCATCTCCAGACTGCATGGGCACCAGATACTGGCCATCAATCGGGGCGAAAAGGAAAAATGCCTGAAGGTCTCGCTGCAGCTGGACCATGAGCTTGCAATGCAGACGGTGTATCGGGCCGTCGTGGTCCCGGGCTCCCGTTCCATGCAGTTTGTGAGGGCAGCCGCACTGGATGCCTATGACCGTCTGATCTTTCCCTCCGTGGAGAGGGAAACTCGTTCGGAGCTGACTGCCGCAGCCTGTGAGGGGGCGATCGGGCAGTTTGCCCTCAATCTCAGGCCACTGCTGATGCAGCCGCCCGTCAAAGGAAAAGTGACCATGGGGCTGGATCCCGGATACCGCATGGGCTGTAAGGTAGCCGTCGTAGACGGAACAGGGCTTGTTCTGGATACGGCTGTAGTATATCCAACCCACGGAGAGCGGCAGAAAGAGGAAGCCATAGCAAGGCTGTCAAGCCTTGTGCAAAAATACGGCGTGGAGCATCTCGCCATCGGAAACGGGACAGCCAGCCGGGAAACAGAGCAGATGGCTGTAGAGCTGATCCGCAGGGAAGCGGAAAAAGGGAGAGCGCTCAGCTATATGATCGTGTCCGAGGCGGGTGCCTCCGTCTATTCTGCCAGCAAGCTCGGCGCTGAGGAATTCCCGCAGTATGACGTAAACCTTCGATCCGCTGTCTCCATCGCCAGACGGCTGCAGGATCCTCTCGCGGAGCTCGTGAAGATCGAACCGAAAGCCATCGGCGTCGGCCAGTATCAGCACGATATGCCGGAAAAAGAGCTGGATCACGCGCTGGTCAGCGTTGTGGAGGACTGTGTCAATGCCGTGGGCGTGGACGTAAATACCGCCTCTCCTTCACTGCTGCGCCGTGTTTCCGGCCTGACCGCTGTCACCGCAAAAAATATCGTCGCCTATCGGGAAGAAAACGGTGCTTTTTCAAGCCGGGCCGAGTTGAAAAAGGTGCCGAAGCTGGGACCTAAGGCATTTCAGCAGGCGGCGGGATTCCTGCGTGTGCCTGAGAGCCGGAATACCCTGGATAACACGGCTGTACACCCGGAATCCTATGCTGCCGCTGAGAAAATGCTGAAGCTGTTGGGCTTTTCGCCCGCTGATCTGCGTGCCGGAAAGCTTACCGATCTGCCTGAGCGCCTGCGCGTCTATGGTGCTGAAAAAGCTGCCGGAGAGCTGGGCATCGGGCTTCCTACCCTGCAGGACGTTGTGAGCGAGCTGCAGAAGCCCGGCCGCGACATTCGTGATTCGCTGCCGCAGCCGATCCTGCGCACCGACGTACTTTCCATAGCCGATCTGAAGCCTGGGATGACGCTCAGCGGTACCGTCCGAAATGTGATCGACTTCGGCGTCTTTGTGGATATCGGCGTCCATCAGGACGGGCTTGTGCACATCTCCGAGATCTGCGACCGCTTCCTGAAACACCCGTCTGAAGTCCTGTCTGTCGGCGACGTGGTAAAGGTCAAGGTCCTGGATGTGGACGAAAAGAAAAAACGGATCAGTCTGTCGATAAAACAGGTTTAAGGTCATTTTACTTTGAAAGGAACAGGTGAGAAACCATGCCTTGCACGACGATACTTGTCGGGAAAAAAGCCAGCAACGATCTCTCCACGATGATCGCACGCACGGATGACGGGCATTTTGATGTAAAAAAGCTCATCGTCGTCGAGCCAAAAGATCAACCCAGGAAATACCGTTCGGTGATCTCTCATGCCGAGGTTGAGCTTCCCGAAAATCCCATGCGCTACACGGCTTGCCCCAGCGTGGATCCGGAGCAGGGGATCTGGGCCGCCACCGGTATCAACGCGGCCAATGTAGGGATGACTGCAACGGAGACCATCACCAGCAATCCACGCGTGCTTGCAGCGGACCCGCTGGTCGTCCTTCAGAAAGCGAAGAACAGACGGGAAAAGGACGTCCCCGGCGGCCTGGGGGAAGAAGACTTTGTTGTTCTTGTTCTGCCGTATATCCACAGCGCCAGAGAGGGCGTGGAGCGGCTTGCCTCCCTGCTGGAACGCTACGGCACCTATGAGTCCAACGGGATCGCCTTTAATGATGAAAACGAAGTCTGGTGGATGGAAACTATCGGCGGTCACCACTGGATCGCCCGCCGCGTGCCGGATGAAGTCTGCGTCATCAATCCCAATCAGTTCGGCATGGATGGTTTTGATCTGGAGGACGCTTTCGGTGAACGAAAGGCGCATCTCTGCTCCGCCGATCTGAGGGAATTCATAGCGGTCAACCATCTGGATCTGAATCAGGACGGCAGCTTTAACCCGCGGGCTGTTTTCGGATCCAGGCGGGACATGGATCACATATACAATACGCCCCGCGCCTGGTTCATGGGCCGTTATCTGGCGCCGACGAGATATCACTGGGATGGCGAGCATGCCGACTATACGCCGGAGAGCGACAACATTCCCTGGTCCATTGTCCCCGAGCGGAAAGTAGCGGTGGAGGACGTGAAATACCTGCTCTCCTCCCATTATCAGGGTACGCCCTATAATCCCTATACCAGCCAGAACACCGGCAAGCGCGGGATGTACCGCTCCATCGGCATCAACCGTACCGGCGTCACCTCCGTTTGCCAGATCCGCAGCGACGCGCCGGAACAGCTCAAGGGCCTCGAATGGGTCTGTTTTGGCTCCACGACCTTCAGCGCATTGCTTCCGGTCTATCCCTGTGTGCCGAAGATGCCGAAATACCTCAGCGACGTTGCGCTTGACGTTTCAACGGAGAACTTCTACTGGGCCAGCAGACTGATCGGCGCTCTGGCGGATCCTAATTATCCCAGCACTGTGCAGAATATCGAGCGCTATCAGCTCGCCGTTATGACAAAGGGTCGTCAGCTGATTATGGAGTATGACAGGAAATATGCCGAAAGCGGAAACGAAAAGCTGTTGACAGAGGCGAACGAAAAGCTCTGCACGATGGCAAAGGCAGAATCGACAGCTGTGCTCAACAAGGTGCTTCTGACTGCCAGCGAACATATGAAAAACGGCTTTAATCTTGCGGACAACTGATAAGATGAAACCCGCGTTCCGGCCGCACACCGGGACGCGGGATTCTCTATGAACGGCACTGCATGCCCGTGTTGTCTATATACGTTTCTCCGTTCAAAAGGATCTGTGAAACGGGAACCACAGTATAACCGTTTGCAATCAGTGTCTCCAGGATGCCGGGCAGAGCCTCCGGCGTATGCTCCGCTGCGTTATGGAACAGGACAATGCTTCCGGGTTTGACTTTCCGGATAACTCGCTGCGTGATCTCATCGGCGGAAATTCCTTTCCAGTCGAGACTGTCCACGTCCCACTGGATCGGCTCAATCCCCAGAGAGCGGATCGTCTGAATCACGTGGTCGTCGTATTCGCCGTAGGGACAGCGAAAGAGCGTGGGAGCAACGCCTGTGATCGCTTCGATCTTCCCGTTGCAGGCACCGATATCGCTGACGATCTGTTCGGCTGTCAGCTGAGAAAAATGATCGTGATGCGCGGAGTGATTCATCACTTCGTTTCCGGCGTCGCTCAACGCCTTGACGGACTCCGGATACTTATCCACCCAATCCCCGACAACAAAAAATGTTGCGTGCACCTTGTACCGCTCAAGAATATCGATCAGAGTTTGCGTATCCTCATTGCCCCATGCGGCATCGAAAGAAATAGCGACAGCTTTGTCATCTCTCTGAACCGAATATACGGGCAGCTGCCGTTTCGAAGCGGAGACGCCCACAAGGACGGGCGTGTTCACCGTCCAGAAGATCAGCAGTACCGCAAAGATCACAAACAGGGCAGACAATATGCTTCTGTGCTTCGCCAGGATTTGTTTGAGTTCCATCATGTCCATCAGCTCCTTTTGTTCTATCCTATGATCTGCGGGGGCGGATTATGGTTGCTATCGCAGGCGGAATGTGATAAAATCCATTAGGATGTGATGAAATGCGGATTTTAGGGATAGATCCCGGCATTGCCACGATCGGCTTCGGCGTGGTAGATGCCCAGAAAAACGAGACCAGACTGATCAAATGCGGCGTCATCTCAACTCCTGCGCATACAAGCCTTTCCAGTCGGCTGGAGCAGATCTATCACGATATGTGCGATCTGCTGGAGATTTTCAAACCCGACGCCGTTTCCGTTGAGGAGTTGTTTTTCAACACGAATATCACGACTGGTATTGCCGTAGCGCACGGCAGGGGAGTGATCCTTCTGGCCTGTCAGAAGGCGGGCGTCAGGATCTATGAATACACCCCCCTGCAGGTAAAACAGGCTGTTGTTGGATATGGCCGGGCAGAGAAAAAGCAGGTGATGGACATGGTCCGCAGGATCTGCAATCTGTCGTCGCCGCCCAAGCCTGACGATGCTGCGGATGCGGTGGCGCTGGCCCTGTGCCATGCGCGCAGCTCCACATCGCTGCTGTACAAAGGAGAGAGGGACGAATGTTCTACCATTTAACCGGAACGGTTGCCGAGTTTGGCCAGAATCTTGTGGTTCTGGACTGCGGCGGCATTGGATTTGCTCTGAACGCCACCTTGCATACCATTTCACGCCTGAAAACGGGGGAGACTGCCCGGCTTTATGTGGCGGAATCCATTGGTGAGACCAATTTTGACCTTTATGGTTTCGCGGATAAAACGGAGAAACGCTGTTTTGAAATGCTGATCTCCGTCTCCGGCATCGGCCCCAAGGCAGCGCTCTCCATCCTTTCCTACAACACGCCGGAGGGACTCGCGCTTTCTGTAATGAACAACGACGTCAAGTCGCTGACTATGGCGCCCGGGATAGGAAAGAAGATCGCCCAGAGGGTGATTCTGGAACTCAAGGATAAGATCGCCAAGGAGATGGACAGCTCCAATATCGATATACCCACAATCAGCACACCCGTCGGCGCGGCAGAGAACAGCAGTGTAAACGACGCGATGGCCGCCCTGACCGTACTGGGCTACAGCAGCGCAGAGATTGCCCCGGTTCTCAAGCAGCTTGACCTGAGCGGCATGAACGCCGAGCAGATCATCAAAGCCGTACTCAGGCATATGGTGAAATAACAGGTGATTTCATGAGTATTAATTTTTCCGAAGATTCAGGCAGCGAGATCATTACCACTACCGCAAGCCTCCCGGAAGACAGCGGAGAAGGTTCTCTCCGCCCGCGCACGATCACGGAGTACATCGGGCAGGAAAAGGCGAAGGGGAATCTGGAGATTTTTATCAACGCTGCCAAGATGCGCGGTGAAGCGCTGGACCATGTCCTGCTTCACGGGCCCCCGGGGCTGGGAAAAACAACGCTTGCTGCCGTGATTGCCAATGAGATGGGCGTCAACATGCGCATCACTTCCGGCCCTGCCATCGAGAAGCCGGGCGATCTGGTCGCGATGCTGACAAATCTCAATGAGGGCGACATTCTGTTTGTCGATGAGATCCATCGCCTGAACCGCGCCTATGAAGAGATCCTCTATCCCGCTATGGAAGATTATGCCATTGATATTATTCTCGGCAAGGGTCCTTCCGCAAACTCTCTGCATTTGGATCTGCCCCATTTTACGCTCATTGGCGCCACGACCCGTTCCGGCCAGCTCACAGCGCCGCTGCGGGACCGCTTTGGCGTATCCCTCCGTTTGGAGCTTTATACTGCGGAAGAACTGAAACGCATCGTGGAACGCTCTGCCGGCATTCTTGATGTGGAGATCGATCCCCGCGGTGCTTATGAGATCGCGTCCCGCTCCCGCGGCACGCCCCGTATCGCAAACCGCCTTCTGCGCCGTGTCCGAGACTATGCGCAGGTGAAAGCCGACGGCGTGATTACCCGGGAGGTCGCGGATGAAGCTCTGTCGCGTCTCGAAGTGGATAAGCTCGGTCTGGACGCGCTGGACCGCCGTATGCTTCGGGCGATCATTGAGCTGTATAACGGGGGCCCTGTCGGTCTGGAGACGCTTGCCGCAACGATCAACGAGGAAGCAGTCACGCTGGAGGATATGTATGAGCCCTATCTGCTGCAGATGGGTTTTTTGACCCGCACCCCCCGCGGCCGCTGTGTGACGCGCAGGGCTTACGAACACCTGGGAATCTCCTATCTGGGGCAGCAAAGCCTTGAGATGTGACCGGGTGATATCCCATTCAACTTAACAAAAGATAAAAAAATTGAAAGAAACTCTATTGACTTTGTACAATCCTGCGGTATAATACAAAGTGTAATTTTGGCAGTTTGATTTGTGAATTGTGATGGAATACGCGAATTTGTCGGACAATTCTCTGCAGGCTAAGGCAGCGGCGGGGGATCGCGGTGCAGAGGAAGCGCTTTCCGAACGCTACATGCGTTTGGTGCGAATCTGTGCCCGTCCTTTGTTTCTCGCCGGCGGCAGCAGTGAAGATCTGATCCAGGAGGGAATGATCGGCCTTCTTTCGGCTATTCGTTCCTTTGATCCTGAGAGCGGTTCTTCTTTTCATACCTTTGCAGAGCTTTGTATCCGAACGCGTCTTTTGTCCGCTGTCAAGTCCGCATCCCGAAAAAAGCATCTCCCGCTCAATGACGGTCTTTCTCTCGAGCAACTCTCGGAAGATCCCGGTTCGCAGCTATCGGCAACTCCAGAGGTTTTCCGGCAGGATCCGGAGAATCTGGTTCTGGCCAGAGAGAGCAAGGAAGAACTTTACGCGGTCTTTTCCCGCTGCCTGTCCAAAATGGAAAATAGAGTGCTGACCTGTTATTTAGACGGGCTGTCCTATCGCGAAATCGCCGCAATTCTCAACAAGGATGAAAAGGCGGTTGACAACGCAGTGCAGCGAATAAGGCGCAAGCTGGCGCGGAACCTTAACCCTGGCGACATCAGCTCTGACTGATCGCAAATACAGCCGATACGGCAACAATCAAAAGAGAGGATTCAAAATGTACGAAGACAAGACCTTAGTTTGCAAAGAGTGTGGTAAAGAGTTCGTGTTTACCGCCGGTGAGCAGGAGTTTTACGCTGAGCGCGGCTTCCAGAACGAGCCCCAGCGCTGCAAGCCCTGCCGCGACGCTCGCAAGAACGCTGCTCGCGGTCCCCGTGAGTTCTTCACCGCTACCTGCGCTGCCTGCGGCGGCGAGGCGAAGGTTCCCTTTGAGCCCAAGTCCGATCGTCCCGTTTACTGCAGCGAGTGCTTCGCTAAGATGAGAGAGCAGGCCTGATCCGCCTGTAGGAAAGTGGGGTACGAATCCGTATCCCACTTTTTATTTTACCAGAGGTGAATGAAATGGAAATCACGCGCGAAACGCTGATCGCAGAGATCGTTGAGAATTGCCCGCAGGCAATGCCGGCTTTTCAGGAAATCGGGATGCACTGCATGGGCTGCGCCATGGCCAGCGGAGAAACGCTTGAACAGGCCTGTGCCGCCCACGGGGTGGACCCCGATGAATTCCTCGTCTATCTGAAGGCCTTTCTGGAGACCTGCTGATTTGTGAGAAAGCCGGATCTGTTCCGGCTTTTTCCTGTTATTGGACATAAGTATGAAAAAACGACTGGAATGTATCGCTGCCAAAATACCGGACGGCACAGGCGTGATCGACGTGGGTACGGATCACGGGTATCTGCCTGCGGCGCTTGCCGAACGCGGCTACCGTGGGAATCTGCTGGCGTCCGATATTGGCGAGGCACCGCTGCAGACGGCACGGGAGCACGCAAAGGAAGCCGGCGTCGAGAATAAGATCCGCTTCCTTTGCTGCGACGGTCTTGAACTCTGTCCGCCCGATGCGGTGGATTGTATTGTGATCGCCGGGATGGGCGGCGATACGATCTGCGGAATCCTGGACAGAGCCGAATGGTGCATGGATCCGCAGTACCTTTTTATTTTTCAGCCCATGACGCGCGCGGAGGTCCTGCGTTACTGGCTTGTATACAATGAGTTCGCCATCGTCGAAGAAGATCTCGTTGAGGATGGCGGCATTCTGTATTCCGTTTTCTGCGCGCGCTTTGCAGGACACACCAGCTTGAAGGAAGCAGAGCTCTTTACCGGAGAATATGAAAAGATCGCTTCTCTTGAGCTGTTTCCGGTATTATGGGAGAAGCTATACCGCCGTTTTCGGAAGCTGCACTCGTCGCTTGAGACGTCCGGTGCCGGTGATGAAGACGGGAGACTCGCCCTCAGCGCTTTAATATGCAGGCAATTGGAGGAGATGGAACCACATGACGACGATTCTGGATGTATATGATGTCCTGTGCCGGATAGCGCCGCCGGAACTCCAGATGGGCTTTGACAATGCGGGTTTTCTCGTCGGAAACGGTGAGAGGGAAGTGGACACGGTTCTTATCACATTGGATATTACATCCGAAGTGATCGACGAGGCAAAGGAACTCGGCGCGCAGCTGATCGTCTCTCACCATCCGGTCATTTTCCGGCCGCTGAAATGCGTAAACGCGGACGGGGAAGGTGCCCTCGTTTTCAAGCTGATTGAGAACCGGATCGCCGCGATTTGCATGCACACCAACCTTGATATTGTAGAAGGTGGCGTGAACGATGTGCTTCTTTCCCGTTTCGGGGCACAAAAGCTGGAGTCATTGGACGCAGATCACTGTGGAAGGATAGGGCTTCTGAAGGAAGAAATGCCGCTGTCAGCCTTTCTGAGCCTCTGCAAAGAGAAGCTTCAGGTCAATGCGCTGCGCTATGTGAACGGAGGCAAAACCGTCCGGAAGCTCGCTGTTATGGGAGGTTCCGGAGGCGACGCAGTTCAGGATGCGATCGAGAAGGGATGCGATACCTATGTCACGTCTGACGTGAAGTATCATCAGTTTCTGGAGGCACGGGAGTTGGGTCTGAATCTCATTGACGCCGATCATTTCTGCACTGAGAATCCCGTAATTCCAGTTCTCGCTGATAAGCTTCGGAATGTGTTTCCGACCTTATGCGTAGAAATATCAAAACGTCATCACCAGACCGTTTCTGTATTTTGATGAAGCCGGCATAAACAAGCTCCGCTCGCCATAGACTCGTACAAACGAGAAATGGAAGAGCGGAGGCTTTTTTATGACCGAAAACAATATTTACAAAGACATTTCTGCCCGTACAGGCGGCGCGTTTCTTCTGGGCGTTGTCGGTCCTGTCAGGACAGGAAAATCTACCTTCATCAAGCGCTTCATGGAGACAATGGTCATCCCGAGGATTGAAAACACCTATATGCGGGAGCGCGCAAAGGATGAACTCCCGCAGAGCGGCTCAGGTAAAACGATTATGACGGCGGAACCGAAATTCGTTCCTGAGAATGCAGTGTCCATACGCCTTGACAACAGCAATGAGATTTCGGTCCGCCTTGTGGACTGCGTGGGCTATATGGTGGAAGGCGCTGTCGGACAGTTTGAAGACGGCAGCGAGCGCATGGTGACAACTCCATGGTTCGATCATGAGGTCAGCATCACCGACGCAGCCGAAAAGGGTACAAGAAAAGTGATCGCCGAGCACTCGACCATCGGGATCGTTATCACCTCGGACGGAAGCATCTGTGAAATCCCTCGGGAGAATTACAGAGAGGCGGAAGAACGCGTGATCCGCGAACTGCAAGAGATCGGAAAGCCATTTGTCGTTCTGCTGAACAGCTGCGAACCGGATTCCGAGAAGACGCTCCGTCTTGCCGCAGAGCTTGAGGCCAGCTACGGAGTCGTATGTCTGCCGGTGAGCTGCCAGAACATGGACGAAAAGGATATTAATAAGATCCTGCAAAGCATCCTGCAGGAATTTCCGCTGCGTTCTGTCGGCGTGTTTCTGCCGGAATGGTTGGAAGCGCTGGACAATGAGACGTCCATCAAATCAGAAATCCTCGGGCTCATCAAAGAGCAGGGGGAGAATCTTCACAAAATCAAAGATGTACAAACACTGCTGGAATCCCTGCGAAATCCCGAGCTTGTGAGCGAGGCGGAGTGCACGGAATCGGATCTCGGCAGCGGAGCGGTGAATATTCGGATCCGTCTGCCGAGAAGTCTGTACTATCAGACAATCAGTGAGCAGACGGGCTGGACGATCCGAAACGACGGAGATCTGATTGCAACGCTTGCGGATATGAGCGTAATCAAGGCTGATTATGACCGCCTGCGGGATGCTCTTGCCGACGTACGCAGCAAAGGCTACGGCGTCGTGATGCCGGATTCTTCCCAGATGCAGCTGGAGGAACCCCAAATCGTGAGGCAAAGCGGGAAATACTCCGTCAAGCTGAAAGCAAGCGCACCGGCTATTCACATGCTGATGACTAATGTGGAAACCGAAGTCACGCCGGCCATCGGCGGTGAAACAGCCTCCGAAGACATCATAAACTTTTTGCTGGAAGGTTTTGACGGTGATGTGAATCGGATCTGGCAGTCGAATATCTTCGGAAAACCACTCAATGATATTGCGGAGGAAGGACTCGCAACAAAAATCCAGTCACTGCCAGAGGATGCGAAAGGAAAGCTGCAGGAGGCCCTGCAGCGTGTCTTGAATGAAGGGAGCGGAGGACTGTTGTGTATATTGCTCTGACCGGCTGCGTTGACTTGTCACTTCGAAGACGCTATAATACGATAGGCAGGAGGTAGATGCCGGTGTTTTATGTGATCCGCCTGAGAAACGCCGGAAATGCGGCAGCCTGGATCTGCTTTCTGCTGGCGGGATTTATTCTCTTTCGCGCGCTGTCTGTTTTTCGTGTGATGCAGACCGCTGAACTGTTCGCCGGAGAACCTGTTCTTGTGATCGACGCCGGACACGGCGGTTTTGACGGCGGAGCCGTTGCTGTCAACGGTGTACGGGAGAGCGATATCAATCTTGCCATTTCCTTAAAACTGGATGCTCTTGCCGGCTTTCTGGGGCATCGTACGGTCCTTACGAGGGCAGACGACAGCCGCAGGACAGATCTGCTTTCCTACAGCGAGCACGAAGATCTCGTCCACAGGGCCGAGCTCGTCAATAAATTACCCAATCCCGTTCTTTTCAGCATCCACCAGAACTATTATCCCACGACACAGCCTTATGGGGCGCAGGTTCTCTACGCGCACGACGAGAGGAGCACACTGCTTGGAAAGATTGCCCAAAGCAATCTTGTCTCGTCTTTACAGCCGGAAAACCGGCGTCTGGCAGAACCCGCGCCGAAAAGCCTGTTTCTCACATCCCATGTAAATTGCCCGGCGATATTGGTGGAATGCGGCTTTTTGTCCAACTACAATGAGATGGAAAAACTGATGTCCGATACGTATCAAACGGCGCTGGCTGCTGTGCTGATGGCTAGCTACCTTCAATATCTGCCTCAGCATGAACATATATAGGAGAACGACATGGCGAACAAAAGAAAAACCGCATACTGCTGTTCCGAGTGTGGCAACGAGACAGCAAACTGGGCCGGAAAATGCCCTGCGTGCGGCGCATGGAATACCCTGACTGAGATAACGCTCGATACAAAAGGAGGCAAGAGGGGCTTAGGCTCTGTTCGCGCTTCCGCAGCATGGAAAGCGAAGAAGATGGCCGACCTGGACACAGGAGAGGAGATTCGGTTTCCCACCGGTATCTCCGAATTCGACCGGGTTTTGGGCGGCGGCGCCGTCGCGGGCTCGCTGATTCTGGTGGGCGGCGCGCCCGGGATCGGAAAGTCCACTTTACTGCTGCAGATGTGCGGCCTTGCCGGGGACGACAAAACGATCCTTTACGTCAGCGGTGAGGAGAGCGAACGTCAGCTCAAGCTGCGCGCAGTTCGTCTCGGTGTAGACTCCTCAGATGTCTACGTGCTGACAGAGACGGATCTTGACAGCATTCTTGCTGGCATTGATGAGTTGGCTCCTGATATTGTGATCATCGACTCCATTCAGACTATGTCAGACGGAGCCGTAGATGCGGCGCCGGGCAGCATCAGCCAGGTACGCGAGTGCACCATGCGGATCATGCGCGCCACGAAGGAAAAAGGGCTTACTGTTTTTGTTGTCGGACATATCAACAAAGAGGGGAGTATTGCCGGACCCAAGGTGCTGGAACATATGGTGGACTGCGTCCTGTATTTTGAGGGGGAGCGCAATACAAGTTTTCGAATTCTGCGGGCCGTCAAGAACCGATTTGGCTCTACCAATGAGATCGGTGTATTTGAGATGACGGAGGACGGACTGCGATGCGTTGAGAACCCTTCGGAACTCCTGCTGGCCGGTCGGCCGGAAAACAGCCCAGGGACCTGTGTGGCATGCGTGATGGAGGGCACACGCCCCATCTTGGCAGAAATACAGGCGTTGATCACGCCCTCCAACTATAATGCAGCCCGCCGGGCAAACGGAATCGACTATAACCGAAGTACCATGCTGCTGGCTGTTCTTGAAAAGCGAGGCGGTATTCCGGTGGGGAACTGCGACGCCTATATCAATGTCATCGGCGGCCTGTTTCTGGATGAACCCGCTGCCGATCTGGCTACCGCGCTCGCAATCGCCTCCAGTTTCCTGGATCGGCCGCTGGGAGCAGATCTCGCGGCAATCGGAGAAATAGGATTATCCGGCGAGATCCGCAGCGTGAGCGTTTTGAATCAACGCCTCAGCGAGATCGCACGACTCGGTTTTCGCCGCTGTGTGATCCCGGCCCATGTGCGGGATGAGATCCGGTGCCCGGGAGGACTGAAGCTCATTCCCGTAAAAAACGTGGCGGAAGCGATAGGCGCTGTGTTGGGTAAGAAACACGAAAATTGATCAGAAAAGAACGCGAAAGAAGGGGATAACGATCGTGGACTTTCGCGTTTTCTGTTTTGCAACAATTGCAAAGTGATTACACTTGGTTACGGCAAAAAATGAATATGAATGAATATGCTGCCGTCATTCAATAATCTGGCATAAACAAAGGAATCGGCATGAAAAACGATGTCGATTCCTTTGTGTGTGAGACTAGTTATTCTTCGATTTCGGATTTGTGCTTCCGTCCGATAGGGTTGGCCATGGCAGCCTCATGGAGGGCAGCGTTATCCAGATGCGTGTATATCTGTGTGGTGTTCAGGTTGCTGTGACCAAGAACTTCCTGTAAAGCGCGCGTATCCACACCGTTTTTCAGCATCAGCGTAGCTGCCGTGTGACGCAGCTTGTGCGGAGAATACCGGCTGGCGTCGAGACCAGCCAATTTCAATTTTTTATCCAGCATCTGTTGAACGCCTCGGACGCCAAATCTGCAATTTTTCTGGCTGATAAACAGCGCATTTGCATCTTTTTCCGGAACATTTTCTACATTTCTGACCATAATGTAGTCATCAATCGCTTCGCGGCAGCCTTCGCCGAAGAAGACGACGCGTTCCTTGTTGCCTTTACCAAGAACGCGCAGGTGGTCTTCATATATATCCGTTAGATTCAAGGAAACAAGCTCGGAGACGCGAAGACCACAGGACATAAAGAGCATCAGAATACAGTAATCGCGCTCTCCGTAAGGACCGTCACATACATTGAGAAGTTTTTCACAATCTGATTCTTCCAGATAACGAGGCAGCGAGGCCTGACGCTTTGGCATGTCAAGCTCCTGCGTAATATTTCGATCCAACAGATGTCGTTTATTGCACAAATAATTGAAGAAAGATTTTACGGACGAAGTCCGTCGACAGCGGCTCGCTGCGGAAAGCGACTGTCCGGACTCCGGAGAGAAAGACTGGTAGCGGTATAGTTCTTCGATTCTCGTTGCTTTTATAAAATCCAGATCAACGTCGGTAATATCGATCTCGTGGAAAGGTGTGTCGCGCGGAACAATTCTGCGGCGGACTTTTAAGTAACGAAACAGGATTTTCAGATCCAGATAATATGCATTTACGGTGCGGTCCGAATGACCGCGCACCGTGGAGTGGTATTCGAGAAACTCCATGAGGATGTCAGGAATGTCGTTGATTTGGTCCAGGTTCATTGAGAGCGCTCCTTTGCCTGAAAACAGTGTGAAAAATATCGCTAAATTTATATTATGCGATATTTTGGCTGTTTTTATCATACACTTCCCCGGCAGTTTTGTCAAGAAAAATCGCGGCTCAAATGAGCCGCGATTCTCTATTCATTTTCTTTTTTACTCGCCGTTTCTGAGATTGGCAAAAAGCGAATCCTTTGTAACACGGATCGTATTCAGCACAGCTGCAATTGCGGCTGCGGAATCTACAAACAAAGCAAACCACAACGTGCACTTTCCGTTGATGGCAAGGAAAATCAAAAGCGCTTTGACGACGAACGCGAAAACTGCATTTTCTCCCTGGATCTGGCCCATTCTCTTGCAGATCTGTACGGCAAAGGGCAGATTGGTCAGACGCTCGGGATCTATGGATACGTCGGCGTATTTCGATTTCTTGCTCACGCGCATATCGACTTTCGCTTCGCTGTGCGCTTCAAAGCCGTTGCTGTACACATAGAGCACATGGTTATCGGTGCCGCTGCACATATCGGAGATCAGTTTCAGCTTGCGCTCAAGGTCGCATTCGCCATACACTTCGTCAAAACGGAAGCTCTCCCCTGTTTTCTGGCTTTCCTCCGCGCTCTCCTCGGTAAGGAGGATACAGCGGCGAAGGCCTGTATCACGCATGGCGTCAGTCAGATCCCGTGCGGCATCGTTGGTGCTGGCAGAGAGAATCAGCTTGCCGACGTAGCGGCCCGCGACGACCAGGAAGAACACCTGGCCTGCTTCCTGCTCCTGCGGGATGCGGATGCCTCGGCTGAGGAGATAATCGGCCGTACTAACAAGAACAGGGGTTCCTGCAATCTTAACGGAAACACCGCAGCCGGGAATCTCGGCAAAGTCACTGATGACGTCCAGCCTGTATTCCTGATCATAGGCATCGGATACCGCTTTCGCGACAGGCTGCTCAGAATAATACAGAGCGTGCGCCGAGAAATTCATCATGGTTTCCTTATCCAGCATGTCGGACCGTACGGCCAGCAGCTTGGGAGCCTCTTCGGAG
Source organism: Oscillospiraceae bacterium (assembly GCA_902774015.1). GTDB lineage: Bacteria > Bacillota > Clostridia > Oscillospirales > Oscillospiraceae > Limivicinus. Next base: position 259,995 of record CACYHB010000001.1, read on the forward strand.
AAAATGCCGGCCTTATCGAACACAGCCGTTTCCGCATGAGCGGAATCTTCCATGTTGCGCGCCTTGTTGAAGACGATGCCCTGCGCCGCGGAGAAGCACTGCGCGATGATTCCGGTCAAAGGCATGGAAACGATGACGGACATAGGGGTGCAGAGCGCAAGAATCATCAGCGCACGATGGATCGAAGCGCGGAACGTTGCGCCGGTAAAGGGAACGATGATTGCGTAAAGGACTGCGAGGACCATGCCGGCCTTCAGAACGACGGAAGCACTGCGGCCGATCACGCCGCCAAGCTCGGTCTCCCCTGCCGACTCTGCGGTAACAAGCTCCTGGACTCTTGCAATACGATCCACGTCCTCACCGGAGACAAGCTCCAGACCGGAATCCAGCGTGCGCTTCTGAACATAGCGAAGCGCAGCCATACAGAGCTGGTACAGGATCACCGCAGCGGCGCTTTCACCGGGATAGTTCAGAACAAAGCAGCCGAAAACGGCAAGCAGCAGAACCACAGGGGCGGCAAAGTAGTCCTTTTTCACAACCGCATCCACAGCGTCGATCACGAGATCGAAGCCCGCGACAATTGCCGCAAGAACAAGAAGGATATAGCGAACGACGACCGGCATTTTAATCAGCAGCGCCACCGCAGCAAATACTGCTGCCAGAACGATTCTTGCAATCAGAACGGCATCAGGCGAACCGCTTGCAGTGACCTTTTTTGCTGCCAGGCTTTTGATGCGGTCAAGAATCTGGCCCATCTCTGCCACCTCCCGTTATCTTTCTGATGGTTATCGGCAATCGATCAAATTCGGATCAGGCCTTGCCGTCGGAACCGAGCACGTGGACGATCTTGTGAGCGACCATGTCCTTCACAGCCTGACGGGCGGGCTTGAGGTACTGGCGCGGATCGAAGTGATCGGGATGCTCGGCGAAGTACTTGCGGATATTGCCGGTCATTGCCAGACGAATGTCGGAGTCGATATTGATCTTGCATACGGCAAGCTTGGCAGCCTCACGCAGCTGATCCTCGGGGATGCCGATGGCGTCGGGCATGTTGCCGCCGTACTGGTTGACCATCTTCACGAACTCCTGAGGAACGGAGGAAGAGCCGTGGAGGACGATGGGGAAACCGGGCAGACGCTTGATGCACTCATGCAGAACGTCAAAACGGAGCGGAGGAGGAACCAGAACGCCGTCGGCGTTGCGGGTGCACTGGGAAGCCTTGAACTTGTATGCGCCGTGAGAAGTACCGATGGCGATGGCCAGGGAGTCGCAGCCGGTGCGGCTGACGAACTCTTCGACCTCTTCGGGACGCGTGTAGCTCTCGTGACCGTGCTCAACGGCAACTTCGTCTTCAACGCCGGCCAGGGTGCCCAGTTCAGCCTCGACAACGACGCCGTGGTCATGGGCATACTCAACGACCTGACGGGTCAGCGCGATGTTGTCTTCAAAGGACTTGGAGGAAGCGTCGATCATGACGGAGGTGAAGCCGCCGTCAATGCAGGACTTGCACAGCTCAAAGGTGTCGCCGTGATCCAGATGCAGCGCGATGGGAATCTCAGGATTTTCAATGATGGCAGCCTCAACCAGCTTCACAAGATAGGTGTGGTTGGCGTAGGCGCGGGCGCCCTTGGAAACCTGCAGGATAACGGGGCTCTTCAGCTCCCCTGCCGCCTCGGTGATGCCCTGGACGATTTCCATGTTGTTGACGTTGAACGCACCGACAGCGTAACCGCCGTCATAGGCCTTTGCAAACATTTCTTTCGTTGTAACAAGTGCCATTTTTCAGTCTCCTTATCATTTTTTGTTAAAATAGCATATTTACAAATTTGCTTTTATATTATATGCTCAATCCATGGCAGAATCAAGAAGCACATTAAACAAATTGCAAATTTTTTAAAATTTTGGAGGCTTTATACAAATGAGTGAAAAACTGATCGGCTCCTGCATTTTCGGCCAGTCCGGCGGCCCCACTGCCGTTATCAACGCCAGCGCCTACGGTGTCATCCGCGCGGCTCTGGATGCGGATGAGATCACCAAGGTCTACGGTGCTGCCCACGGAATCCGCGGCGTTCTGGACGATAAGCTGTATGTGATGGACGAGGAAGATCCCAACGAGCTCAAGCTCCTGCTGAACACCCCCTCCTCCGAGCTCGGTTCCTGCCGTTACAAAATTGCCGATCCCGAGAAGGACGACACCGATTACAAGCGCATCCTTGAGATCTTCAAGAAGTACAATGTCCGTTACTTCTTCTATAATGGCGGCAACGACTCCATGGATACCTGCAACAAGATCAGCCGCTACATGGAGTCTGTGGGTTACGAGTGCCGCGTGATGGGCGTTCCCAAGACCATCGACAACGATCTGTTCGGCACCGACCACTGCCCCGGCTTTGCAAGCGCCGCCAAGTATATCGCAACCTCCTGCATGGAGATCAACAAAGACGCCCGCGTATACGATAACGGCATGATCACCATCGTGGAGATCATGGGGCGTCATGCCGGCTGGCTGGCTGCCAGCGCCGCCCTGGCCTCCGAATTCGGTTCCGGCCCGGATCTGATCTACCTCCCGGAGACCGATTTCGATATGGACAAGTTCCTGGATGACGTGATGCGCATCTACAAAGCAAACGGAAAGGTTCTTGTTGCCGTTTCTGAAGGCATCCACTATGCGGACGGCAGCTTTGTCTCCGAGGCCAAGACCTCTGCAACGGACGGATTTGGTCACGCGCAGCTGGGTGGTCTGGCTTCTTTGCTGGCCAACATCATCAAGGAAAAGAGCGGCGCCAAGGTTCGCGGCATTGAATTGAGCCTCCTGCAGCGCTGCGGCGCGCACCTCGCCTCTCTGACCGACATCAACGAAGCCTGCGCTGCCGGCCGTGAGGCTGTTGAACAGGCTGTCAGCGGCACCACCGGCAAGATGGTCGCTTTCGAGCGCGAGATGATCGACGGCAAGTACAACTGCAAGCTCGTTCTTCTTCCCCTCTCTTCCGTGGCAAACTATGAGAAGAAGGTCCCCATGGAGTGGATCAATGAGGAGCATAACGGCCTGAAGCACGAGTTTATCGACTATGTGCTTCCCCTTATTCAGGGTGAGCCGAAGCTGCCTCTGGAGCATTCTCTGCCCCGCTATGCCCGCCTGAAAAAGGTTCTCGCCAAATAAATCCCATAAGGATTCCACACACCGATGCCGTAAACGGCATCGGTGTGGCTTTACAGGAGAATACTATGCTGAGCCTGCGCCGCCCGTACCCGGGTATACTGAAATCGAATACTGTTTCTTACGGCGGCAGCCAGATGTGGTCTGAGAAGAAGATCATACGGGAATGCGGCTGCGGACCAGTTGCAGCGCTCGATCTGCTGCACTATCTGACGGATGAGGATACCCGCGCTCCCCTTTCTCTGGAAGGCTACAACAAAGAATTGCGGACTCTCTGTCTGCATTATCTTCCGCTGATCCCCAAATCCGGACTCAACGGCCTGACGCTTGCTCTTGGCGTAAACCGGCTCTTCCGAGAGCGGCAGCTCCCCTTCCGTGCGTTTTGGGCGCTTTCCGGTTCCAGACTGTGGGACCGCATCCGGGAGATGCTTGAGCGGGATATGCCCGTAATCCTGTCGATCGGACCGAATTTCCCTGTACTCTGGCAAAAGGAGCGCCTGCGTTTCTATATCAGAAGGCGGGACGGATCCTATATTCCCGCTACCGCCGCAAAAAGCCACTATGTGACGGTAACCGGCATGGATACGGACTGGCTGCGCATTTCATCCTGGGGCAGGGAATATTATATCAAACGGCAGGAATACGAAGACTATGTCAAATGCCACAGCAGCTATCTTTTCAGTAACCTCTTGTATATAAAAACCACGGATCCGTAAGGACCCGTGGTTTTCCATATTATTCTTTGTTCTCAGCGGACGCTGAACAGCAGTTCACCGTAAGAGGGATAAGGCCAGCAGGAAGCGGCCGTGCAGCTCTCCAGTTCATCCACGATCGCGCGCAGCTCCTCCATGGCGGAAATCACTTCGTCCCTGTAATACCGGGCCAAGGCCAGACTGTCGCTGATGCTCCCGGCGCAGGAGACGGCTTCTTCAAGATCCTGAGCCCTGGCCACAGCAGAGGCTGTCAGAGCGCTGATCTTTTTCGTCTGCTCGGTTTCAAAGCGGCAATCGATTTCGCTGCTGAGAGCCCTCTTGGACAGCGCGGCGTCGGCCAGAGCCTTGGAATAGGCGCTTACAGCAGGGAGAATATCCTTCCACACCATATCCAGCATGGTCAGCGCTTCGATGTGCAGGATCTTGCTGTAGTTGTCCAGCTTGATTTCATAGCGCGCACGGATCTCCGTCTCGGAATAAACACGGTGGCGCGCGAAAAGCTCGATGTTTTTCGGTGCAAGATAATATGGCACACAATCCGGCGTGGCAGGCAGATTGAGCAATCCCCTGCCCTCCGCCTCCCTGAGCCAGGCGTCGTCATAGCCGTTGCCGTTGAAAATGATTCTCTTATGTCTGCGGATAACATCCTGGATCAGATCGTGCAGACCTTTCTCCAAATCATCGGAGGCTTCCAGAATATCCGCATACTGCCGGAGCGACTCGGCTACAGCGGTATTGAGAACCACGTTTGGTCCGGAGATGGACTGCGAGGCGCCGAGCATGCGGAATTCGAACTTATTGCCCGTGAAAGCAAAGGGAGAGGTGCGGTTCCTGTCCGTCGTATCCCGCGGGAACTTCGGCAGCACGTGAACGCCGACCTTGATCAGTTCTTTTTCCTTGCTGCCGTAAAGCTCGTCGTTTTCAATTGCGCTCAGGATGGCAGAGAGTTCATCTCCGAGAAATACGGAGACAACCGCGGGGGGCGCCTCATGGGAACCGAGCCGATGATCGTTCCCTGCCGAGGCGACACAGAGGCGCAGCATATCCTGATAATCGTCGACTGCCTGAATCACAGCACACAGGAAGAGCAGAAACTGGGCGTTTTCAGAAGGCGTTTCGCCCGGCTCCAGAAGATTTACGCCGGTATTGGTGCAGATAGACCAATTGTTATGTTTGCCGCTGCCGTTAACGCCGGCAAAAGGCTTTTCGTGCAGCAGGCAGACCATCCCATGTTTTCTGGCCAGCTTCTGCATCAGCTCCATGGTGAGCTGGTTATGGTCCGCGGAAATGTTTGTCGTCGTATAGATCGGCGCAAGCTCATGCTGCCCGGGCGCAGCCTCGTTGTGCTCGGTCTTGGCCATGACGCCGAGCTTCCACAGTTCTTCGTCCAGCTCCTTCATAAACGCGGAAACGCGGGGCTTGATGGCGCCGAAGTAATGATCCTCCAGCTCCTGTCCTTTCGGAGGACGGGCGCCAAAGAGCGTGCGGCCGGTATACTGCAGATCTTTGCGCCTTTCGTAGACATCTCTGTCGATGAGAAAATACTCCTGCTCCGGGCCGACCGTGGTTTTGATGGAGGTCACGTTGGGATTGCCGAAGAGCTTGATGATGCGCATTCCCTGGCGGTTGATCGCCTCCATGGAGCGCAAAAGCGGCGTCTTTTTGTCCAGCGCTTCTCCACCGTAAGAGCAGAATGCCGTGGGAATGCAAAGGACGTTATCCTTGATGAAAGCATAGGAGGTGGGATCCCAGGCGGTGTATCCCCGGGCTTCAAAAGTGGCGCGCAGACCGCCGGACGGAAAGCTGGACGCATCCGGCTCCCCCTGAATCAGCTCCTTGCCGGAAAACTCCATGATCACGCGGCCGCCCTCGACGGGCGAGAGAAAACTGTCATGCTTTTCCGCGGTGATACCGGTCATGGGTTGAAACCAGTGAGTGAAATGTGTGGCTCCTTTCTCAATAGCCCAGTCTTTCATGGCATTTGCCACCACAACCGCCGCCTCGCTGTTGAGCCTCCTGCCGTCTTTCATGGAACGCTGGACCTGCTGGAAGACCTCCTTGGGAAGACGCTGGCGCATGACAGAGTCGTTGAATACCATGGAGCCAAATTCTTCGGTTACCGTGTTCATAGCAAATCCCGCTTCCTTTTAGTATTTGAAAATGGCACAGGCACCATACACCGTACGACGCCTGTGCCGTTGAGTGTATTTCATTTTATGATGATGTGCACAATTTGTCAATATGAATCTTGGTCATAATCACAAAGATAACCCTAAAAGAAACACAAAAAGAAGGACGCCGCTTCACGACGTCCTTCTTTTATGATCCTCAGGCAAACATAGCCTCGATCGCAGCCTTAGGCTGAACGCCCACAGAGGCCTTTACCACAACGCCCCCGCGGAAGACCATCAGCGTGGGGATACTGGCAATGCCGTACTTTGCCGCGAGTTCAGGCTCTTCATCCACGTCGATTTTTCCGACCTTGATCTTGCCCTCCTGCTCTTCGGCGATTTTTTCGATCGTAGGAGCAAGCATACGGCAGGGACCGCACCAGGTGGCCCAGAAATCCACGAGAACGGGGAGCTCGGATTTGAGGACTTCTTCCTCGAAATTCTTCTCGGTTAAAATGACTTCAGCCATGGTTTCATTTCCTTTCTTTAATCAAGTGTAAAATAAATTGCATGCAACCGATGTTGTACATAGTATACCCCATTTAACGGCATATAGTCAAGTCCTCACTTGTTAAGCTTTTGCGAACATGCGCGGATGATGGCTCAGATTGCGGCAAGCAGCGCCTGTACCCGGTCGGTGTTCTCCCAGCGTACGCCAAGGTCTTCCCTGCCCATATGACCGTAAGCGGCGAGTTTACGGTAAATGGGCCTGCGCAGGTCCAGATCCCGGATAATGGATGCCGGGCGAAAATCAAAGACGCGGATCACAGCATCCCTGATCCTGTCGTCAGGAACGATACCGGTACCGAAGGTCTCTACAAGGACAGAAACAGGCTCGGCAATGCCGATGGCGTAGGCCAGCTGGATCTGGCAGCGTTTGGCTAGGCCGGCGGCAACGACGTTTTTGGCGGCCCAGCGAGCAGCGTAGGCCGCGGAACGGTCGACCTTGGTGGGGTCCTTGCCGGAGAAGGCGCCGCCGCCGTGAGGAGCGCTGCCCCCGTAGGTGTCAACGATGATCTTGCGCCCTGTGAGGCCGGAGTCTCCCTGCGGCCCGCCGATGACAAAGCGCCCCGTGGGGTTGACATAATAACGGGTGTTCTCGTCCAGCAGCTCTGCCGGAACAACCGGCTTGATGACGAACTCCAGCATGTCTCTGCGGATCTGCTCTGCGGTCGCATCCGGGGCATGCTGCGTGGACATGACGATCGTGTCCACTCGGACAGGCCGGCGCTCTTCATCGTACTCTACGGTAACCTGGGTTTTCCCGTCAGGACGGAGATAGTTGACCAGACCCTGCTTGCGGATCTCCGTCAGGCGCTTGGCCAGCTTGTGGGAGAGCGATATGGCAAGGGGCATCAGCTCGGGTGTCTCGTCGCAGGCATAGCCGAACATCATGCCCTGGTCGCCCGCCCCGCCGACTTCGTCGTTGGTTCCGAGCGCAATGTCCCCGGACTGCTCGTCCAAATTGACGATGATGCCGCAGGTATCACAGTCAAAGCCGTATTTGGCGCGGTCATAGCCGATGTCCCGGATCACTTCCCGCGCGATCTTCTGAATGTCCACGTAGCATTCCGTGCTGATCTCACCCATGATATGGACGAGACCCGTGGAGCAGGTCGTCTCACAGGCAACGCGGCCGTTGGGGTCGGAAGCGAGAATGGCGTCCAGCACAGCGTCGGAGATCTGGTCGCATATCTTGTCGGGATGCCCCTCGGTAACAGATTCGGATGTAAACAGGTAGTGACTCATCGTATTCCTCCTTAGTATATTAGAAACTGCGCCCCGCATGACGGCAGGGCGCAGAAAGTCTTCTCAAAAGCCTCATCTTTCGTCTCACCGCCGGATTTGGCACCTTACAACATCGCAGGTTGCCGGGTTTCACAGGGCCGTTCCCTCCACCACTCTTGATAAGGTGTTTAATTGTCGCTGATACTATAGCAGATGAAGCAAACTTTGGCAAGCGTTTTTTCACGAATACAACCGCGCTTTCGTCTCATTCTTTTTCCATGAGATAAGAAAAAATGAGAAATGCGGTTTTCAAGGCGTTGTGGCGGATCTTCTCTTCCTCGATGCAGAAGATATTATCCTCAATGATTCGTGCGCCGAGCTTCTCGATCCGGTCGGTATCGATGGGAACGATACGCTTGTTTTCGGTCAGATTATACTTCTCTGCTATTACGGGGTCGATTTCAGAATTGTTGGCCAGGACAATTTCGATTTTCCTGTTTTTCAGGTAACGGTTCAGCGTGCGAATATGGTCCCCAACCGTGTAGCCGTCCGTTTCACCGGGCTGTGTGACAAGGTTGCAGACATACATGAGCGGGGCTTTGGCCTCCTCCAGCGCATTGCATATCTCAGGAGCCAGAAGATGAGGCAGGATGCTGGTATACAGGCTGCCCGGACTGAAAACGATCAGATCCGCGTCGGCGATCTTATCCTCGATCTCATCCACCACGTGGATGCTGTGGTCATAAGAAAGCTTGCGGATGTTCCGCACATTGGCGCTGACCTCTTCTTCTCCGATATACTTTTTCCCCTTGCTTTTGCCGACCAGCTCTACCTTATCCTCCGTAAGGGGCAGGATCGTGCCGTGTACGTTGAGAAGCCGGGCCATATAGCGCGTGGCTTCAGTGAGGTTGCCCTTGATATCGATCAGAGCCGCAAGAAGAACATTGCGCACAGGATGATTATACAGGCTCCCCTCCTTGCTGAAGCGATACCGCAGCAGCGTAACAAAATCGTCATCGACGTTGGCCATGGACAGCAATACCTTTCCCACGTCGCCGACCGCCGGGATATCCAGTTCCTTTTTCAAGACGCCGGTGCTGCTGCCGTTGTCGCTGACCGTGATTACAGCGGTCACGTCGACAGGGAAAAGCTTCAGACCGGACAGGAGGCAAGATATACCGGTTCCGCCGCCAAACACTACGATTTTTTTCATAGTATCACCCTTTGCTTCCTTTTTTTGTTAACATAACAATAGCACAACAAAAACCGCAGCGCAAGAAACAATCCGGTTGCAATTATGTCAATATCAATCTGCAGTTCATACAGGCCGAATCTTAAATCTCTTGCGAAGCAGAATCATAGATGCTACAATTGAGCTGTCATCATTTCAGATGGGAGTTTTTGTCATGGAAGAGAAAACAATCACCAGACGCAATCTGATCATGTTCCCCCTTGGTACGGTAGGCAGGGATATGGTCTATAACCTGATCACCAGTTATCTGCTCTCCTTCGTTCTGTTCACGCACAAGCTCACGGCAGCACAGCTCTCCGCCATTACCGCGATCATGGTGGCGGCACGGATTTTTGACGCCCTGAACGATCCCATCATGGGCAATATCATCGAGCGCACCCGCACCCGCTGGGGCAAGTTCAAGCCCTGGCTTGTCATCGGCATTCTGACCACGTCGCTTGTCATTTATCTTGCTTTTAACGTGAATCTTCAAGGCTGGGCCTTCGTATGGTTCTTTGGCTTTATCTATTTTATGTACTCCATCACCTACACCATGCACGATATTGCCTATTGGGGCATGGTTCCTGCGCTGAGTTCCGACGCGGACACGCGCAACAAGTATACCTCCCGCGCCACGCTTTTTGCGGGGATCGGCGGCACCCTGGCCGGCGCCTTCATCCCCATGCTGACCGCCGGTGAGAGCGCTTTGGGCGGAAACGCCGTGACGGCCTACGGCCGCGTGGCCCTCATCATCGCCATCCTCGGCCCCGTCTTCCTCGCCTTCACAGTGTTCGGCGTCAAGGAGCAGCGCAATTACAATGACGATCCCCTTCCCCCCATCAGCTTCAAGAAGATCGCGGGGACGATCACCGGCAACGATCAGCTCATGTGGATCTCGCTCATCTTCCTGCTGCAGCAGGTCGGAAACGGCATCGTCATGGCCGGTGTGGGGCAGACCTATATCTATGTGGAATTCGGGTATCAGGGCATCTTCTTTACGGCCTTCCAGATGCTCGGCATGATCGTCACAGCCTTTCTGATGATCTTCTATCCCGCGATCTCCCGCCGTATGCAGCGCAAAAAGCTCATGAGCGTGCTGATGACCGTCTCCGTGATCGGCTACCTTGTTATGCTGTTTCAGGGTCTCTTCCTGGCGACAGGCAACATAAAGTTCATCCTGATCACCCTCGGCTACATGCTCGCAAACTTCGGGCAGTACGGCTTCTATCTGATCATGATGATCTCGATCATGAACACGGTCGAATACAACGAGTATCTGCACGGCACGCGCGACGAGGGGATCGTCTCCTCCCTGCGCCCCTTCCTGACCAAGATGGCCTCCGCCCTGACGGTAGCGATCGCCAATTTCACCTACATCATCTTCAACATCATTGAATACACCAACGGCATCTCTGAGCTGGAGCAGGCCGCCAACGCCGGAGACATCACCGGCGAGGCGAAGGCCGAGGCCATCACTTCCCTGCTTCAGGGTGTGCAGCACAGCCAGACCACCGGCCTTTTGCTGGTGATGACGGTGGTCCCCTGCGCGCTCATGTTCCTGTCCTTCATTCTCTACAAGAAGCACTACAAGCTGGACGAGGCGGAATATGGCCGCATCTGCGCGGAACTGGAGAAGCGGAAAGCATGAGTCTGACAAAAACAGTTCTGCGCTTTGCCGCTCCCCTGCCTCGTTTGGAATCCTTTCAAAAATACCTGTTTCTCGGGCCGCATCCGGATGATATTGAGATCGGTGCCGGCGCCACAGCTGCCAAGCTTTCGGCCATGGGGAAAGACATAGCGTTTCTGATCTGTACAGACGGGCGTTTTGGGACGGATAAGCTCCCGAACGGGCCCAAAGGGGACGCGCTGGCACAGATACGAAAGCAGGAAGCGCAGGCTTCCGCCGCTCTGCTCGGCGTGAAAACGCTTCGGTTTCTTGATTTCTGTGACGGCGGCTTTTACGATGAAACGGCATTGCGTCTTTCGATCGCGGCGGTCGTTTCCGAATATCAGCCGGATGTGATCTTTGCCCCTGACCCCTGTGTCTCCAGTGAGTGCCACCCGGACCATATCAGCGTTGGTCAGGCTGCGCGCCGTGTCGCGGTACTCTCCGGAAATCCGGGCATTATGGAGAAAATGGAACTGTCTCCTTCTCCCGTGAAGGTTCTAGCCTACTATATGACGGCTCATCCGAACTGCTTTGTTTCTACAAAAGGCTACCTTGACCTGCAGTTGAAGAGCATCTATGACTGTCATAAAAGCCAGTTTCCGGAGCGGGACGCAGTAGCTGTCTATTTGAAGCTCCGAGCCGCAGAGTTTGGAATACGCTCTCTAAAAGGCTGTGCCGAAGGCTTTCGCGTACTCGGCCAGACCCAGATGCACTGTCTTCCCGAGGCCGCGAAATAAGGAAAAGGCTCGTTTTCTTGCGAAAACGAGCCTTTTCCTATCATTTTTCAATGGTGATCCAGATATGATACTGCTGCGAGGGCGGCGACAGCGCCGTCGGCCGCGGCGGTCGTAAGCTGCCGAACGCTCTTGCTGCGGCAGTCGCCCGCCACGAAAAATCCCTCGGTCGGCGTGAGGCAGCTTTCGTCTGCGTCCGCATAGCCTTTCTGATCGAGCTTCAGATAAGATGCAAATGCGGTCAGATCCGGTTGATGCCCTATGGCTACAAAAACACCCTCCACAGGCAGGAGCTTCTCCATACCGTTCTGATCTATCAGCAGGCCGCTGATCTCTTCTGCGCCTTCAAAGGCTTTACAGCGGGCGTTCAAAACAAACTCCACATTCTCCCGCTTCTGAAGGCTCTCGACCAGCTTCCTCTCACCGCGAAAGCTGTCGCGCCGGTGGACGAGATATACTTTGCTGCAGCTCTCACTGAGTAGAAGCGCGTCCTGCAGGGCACTGTTGCCCCCGCCGCAGACGGCCACAGGGCGGCCGGCATAAAAAGCACCGTCGCACACAGCACAGTAGCATACGCCGCTTCCGACAAGTTCCTCTTCCCGCTCAAGCCCAAGCATTCTGGGCTTTGCGCCCGCTGCCAGGATCACACTCCGGCCTTCGAACACGGCGCCGGATTCGCAGTTTACCTGCCACGCGTCGCCCTCTCTGGAGCAGGCCGTAACTTCATCCAGCTCCACTTCGGTCCCCTGCTCCATCGCCTGCTCCAGCAGCTTGTCGCCAAGCTCCGTTCCGGTCACGGAGAGAAAGCCGGGATAGTTCTCCACACGCGGAGACCAGGTGATCTGGCCGCCGAAAGCATTCTTCTCGATTACGAGGACGCTTTTGCCTGCACGGCAGGCATAGGTTGCAGCAGTCAGGCCGGCAGGGCCGCCACCGATCACGATAATATCAAACATAAAAAGACCTCCGATAGTGTTCAGGCAGCGGCGCTGAGACCGCTGCCTGTTCGTTCTGTTTCAGGAGTGCTCAGGCGATCTGCGCCATGTAGGCTTTGATCGCGCCGGCGCCTGCGATCTTGGTGCCGTCGGGCAGAACCAGCGTGGGCGCCTGCTTGACGCCGTACTGCTTGGCCAGATCCTGATGCTCGGTCGCCATCAGCTTGTCGTAGACAAAGCCGGCCTTGTCCATATACTGGCAGGCAATGCGGCAGTTGGGGCAGGTAGGCGTGGCAAAGAGGATGGGGCGGGCAGAATCGGCGACAGTCTCCTTGCTCTTGGGGCCTTCAAGGCGCACCGGAGCGACCTCAGCTTCCGGCAGCGGTCCTTCGTGAGTCAGCGTGGAGTGTTCGATCACATATTCCTTGCGTTCTTTATACTCCTGCGTCTTGCCCACGTTCCAGTTCTGGACGGGACGGTAATAACCCGTGATACGGCTGTATACTTCGGCGCTTTTGCCGCAGTGCGGGCAGGTGAACTGCTCGCCGTTGAGATAACCGTGGTCCTTGCAGACGGAATAGGTAGGAGACAGGGTGTAGTACGGCAGACGGTAGTTCTCGGCGATCTTCCGAACAAGGCGGGCAGCGGCTTCCCAGTCGGGCAGCTTCTCGCCCAGGAAGGCGTGGAAGACGGTGCCGGAGGTATAACGGGTCTGCAGATCGTCCTGAATATCCAGGGCGGCAAAAATGTCGTCCGTGTAGCTGACAGGCAGATGGGAGCTGTTGGTGTAGTAGGGCGTTCCACCGGGCTCTGCCGCGGTGATGATGTCGGGATAGGTCTCCACGTCGTGCTTGGCGAGACGGTAAGAGGTGGACTCGGCGGGCGTGGCCTCCAGATTGTAGAGGTCGCCGTAGAGCTCCTGATAATCGCTCAGACGCTCGCGCATATGATCGAGAACCTGCTTGGCAAACTCCTGGCACCTGGGATCTGTCATATCGGCACGGATCCACTTGGCGTTCAGGCCGGCTTCGTTCATGCCGACAAGGCCGATGGTGGAGAAGTGGTTGGCGAAAGTGCCCAGATAATGCTTGGTGTAGGGATAGAGGCCCTCGTTGAGGAGCTTGGTGATAACGTCCCGCTTGATTTTTAGAGAGCGGGCGGAGAGATCCATCAGCTTGTCCAGGCGGGCATAAAAGTCCTGCTCATCCTTGGAGAGATAGGCCAGGCGCGGCATGTTCAGCGTCACAACGCCGATGGAGCCGGTGCTCTCGCCAGAGCCGAAGAAGCCGCCGGATTTCTTGCGCAGCTCGCGCAGGTCCAGACGCAGACGGCAGCACATGGAACGGACGTCGGAGGGTTCCATGTCGGAGTTGATGTAATTGGAGAAATAGGGCGTGCCGTATTTTGCGGTCATCTCAAAGAGGAGCTTGTTGTTTTCCGTGGGAGACCAGTCAAAATCACGGGTAATGGAATAGGTGGGGATGGGATACTGGAAGCCGCGGCCGTTGGCGTCGCCCTCGATCATGATGTTGATGAAGGCCTTGTTGACCATATCCATCTCGGCCTTGCAGTCGCCGTAAGTGAAGTCCATCTCCTTGCCGCCGACGATCGCGGGCAAATCCTTCAGGTCGGCCGGCACGGTCCAGTCAAGCGTGATGTTGGAGAACGGCGCCTGCGTGCCCCAGCGGCTGGGAGTGTTCACGCCGAAGACAAAGGACTGGATGCACTGCTTGACTTCCTTGTAGCTCAGGTTGTCGACTTTGACGAAGGGAGCCAGATAAGTATCGAAGGAAGAGAATGCCTGCGCGCCGGCCCACTCGTTCTGCATGATGCCCAGGAAATTCACCATCTGGTTGCACAGGGTGGAAAGATGGCCGGCGGGAGAAGAATTGATCTTTCCGGGAATGCCGAGCCCCTGCTGGATCAGCTGCTTCAGACTCCAGCCGGCACAGTAGCCGGTCAGCATGCTCAGATCATGCAGATGAATGTCGCAGTTGCGATGGGCGTTGGCGATCTCTTCGTCATAGACTTCGGAGAGCCAGTAATTGGCCGTAATGGCGCCGGAGTTGGAGAGGATCAGACCGCCGACAGAATAGGTGACGGTGGAGTTCTCCTTCACGCGCCAGTCGGCGACGTCGAGGTACTTGTTGACAGTCTCCTTGTAATCCAGATAAGTGGACTTCATGTTGCGCATTTTCTCGCGCTGCTTGCGGTAGAGGATGTAGGCCTTGGCCACGGTCTCGTAACCGCCGCGGGAAAGCACCGCTTCCACGCTGTCCTGAATATCTTCCACGGCGACCTTGCCGTCCTTGATTTTGGGCAGGAAGTCCGCAGAGACTTTCAGCGCCAGAAAATCAATGATACTGTCATTGAACTCGGTATTGGTCGCCTGAAAAGCCTTTTTAATCGCCTCGGCGATTTTATTGATATCAAACTCGACGACCTTACCGTCACGCTTGCTTACCTGATACATTTCTCTCTTTCTCCTTTCAAAGTCCTCTCACGTGAGTGGGCACAAAAACCTCGGCCGCAGCGGCGAAGGCATGCATGTCTTTTTCATCGAACGAATCCAGGCCGGATGCGCACAGTATTTCTCCAGAGGCCCGATACTGCTGCAGAAACCACGCTTTCGCCCCTTCGATCCAGCGGGCGGCATTCAGCAGGCTTTCCGCTGTATGCAGGCCTTTAAC
This sequence comes from Oscillospiraceae bacterium, assembly GCA_902774015.1. GTDB lineage: Bacteria > Bacillota > Clostridia > Oscillospirales > Oscillospiraceae > Limivicinus. The sequence goes on from CACYHB010000001.1 coordinate 275,023, forward strand.
GACCGTGGTTCGGAATTCGTATTCGGTGTTCCCTTCCATCAATATTTTGCGCGAACGGTCGATGGCGCTGAGATCCAGGGCATTGAGGCCGACGGTTTTCGCATACAGTTCCGGCGCATTCTTGATGTCCATGGCCACGTAATCCACAAGCCCCTCTTCGAGCACCGCAGACAGACGATCGGGAAAACTGCCGTTGGTATCGAGCTTGATCTGAAAGCCGAGCGCACGAATACTTCTCAGCAGATCCGGAAGATCGGAATGGAGCATAGGCTCTCCGCCCGTGATGGCCACGCCGTCCAGGACCCCCTGCCGTTTGCGGAGAAACGAGAGCAACTCCCCTTCGGAGATGGGTTGTCCAAAACGTTCGGGCAGAACAAGAGACGCGTTTTGGCAGAAGGGACAGCGGAAATTGCAGCCCGCGGTAAAAACAGTGCAGGCGACTTTTCCCGGAAAATCCAAAAGGGTCAGTTTTTGCAGACCGGCAATTCGCATGCTTTGCCTCCGTTTCTTAACGTTCGTGAGCTATGATAGCGCCAGATGCTGTAGTTGTCAAGTGCTAAAAACACAAAATATTGAATCTTAATCGCCTTGTAACCGCTTTGACCCCAAAATCTTGTGTTCTTAAAGAATTTGTAGCTTTCTGTCAAAAACCCTTCATCTGGAGATTCAAAAGCATCGATTTCCGGATAGAATCTTAAAAACGCTTATTTTTCTTGCCCCTGACAGTGGAACATGTTATACTAAGTATCCCGATTTCAAACAAATGCCGCCACAAGATATTGTGGCTCTATCTCTTCCGGCGGAGGCGCTTATGAATACGATTGATTCCATCGGCAAAGCAAAACAGATCGTCCATGAGGTCAGTAAAGTGATCGTGGGAAAAGATGAGACCATGATCAAGGTCCTGCTTGCCATCATTGCTGGCGGGCATATCCTGATGGAGGACATTCCCGGCGTCGGCAAAACCACTCTTGCCGTCTGCATGTCCCGGGCTCTCGGTCTTGATTATAACCGCGTTCAGTTTACCCCTGACGTTCTCCCTTCCGATATCACGGGATATTCCCTTTTTGACAAGGAAACCGGCGAAATGCGATATCAGAAAGGCGCGGTGCTGTGCAATCTCTTCCTTGCCGACGAGCTCAACCGTGCCACGTCGCGGACGCAATCCGCTCTCCTGCAGGCTATGGAGGAAGGAGAGGTTACCGTAGACAACAACACCTACCCTGTCCCTCAGCCTTTTATCGTGATCGCAACGCAGAATCCGGCCGGAGCCAAGGGAACGCAGCTTTTGCCTGACTCTCAGATGGATCGCTTCATGCTCCGTGTGTCTATGGGCTATCCTTCTCACAAGGATGAGATCGAGATGATCCGCCGCCGACAGAAGAACAGCGGACCGGAGTCTGTACAGCAGGTTGTCAGCCGCGAGGAGCTGCTTGGGATCCGCAGGGACGCGGAACAGGTATATATCAAAGATGAAATGATCGATTATATTGTCACGCTCTGCGAAAAAACCAGGGGTGATATGCATATCCTCCAGGGAGCCAGCCCACGCGCATCTCTCGCGCTGACAGCGCTCAGCAAGGCTACCGCCTGGATCCAGGGGCGCGATTATGTCCTTCCGCGTGATGTTCGCTTTGTTTTCCGAGACTGCATCGATCACCGGCTGATCTGGTCCCAGGAGCATTCGGAGGTCGGTCTGCATGCCGAGGTCCTTTCCGGAATCTTTCATTCCGTGAAAGCGCCGTCCATCAAGTAAAATGCCAGGTTTGTCCGTACTGTTTTATCTTCTCTCGATAGCGGCGGCTTATCTGCTTCGTCTCAGCTATCTGGGCTGGTTTGGACCCTATCTGTTTGCCTGCGTGATCGCCGTTCCGATTTTTTGCCTGCTCCTGGCCCTGCCTGCCATGCTCTCTGTGAAGCCTGAGATTTCGCTGCCGGAAACGATCGGAAAAGGCGACAGCGCCGCCCTTCGGATCACCTTCCAAGGCGCGTCCTTTCTTCCGCTGTGCCGCGCAGTCATTTCTGCTGAAATCGAAAACCGCTTTATCGGAGAACACTGGCGATTTCACGGCGAATGCCGTGCTCCGTCCGATGAGGAAATCGTCATTCCGCTGCCCACGGAAATGTGCGGGGTGCTCAGATGCCGTGTCACCTTGCTGGAGTACAGGGATTTACTCGGTCTGATCCGCATCCGCAGAGAGTTGCCGGCGCTGCGGCCCTGTACGGTCCTTCCGCATCCGATCAGCCCGGAGAACCCGCCAGATCTTGACGATGCTCTTGAATCGAGCCCAAGCTATCAGCCAAAATACGGCGGCGGCTTCTCGGAAGAACATGACCTGCGGGAATACCGCCCCGGTGATCCCTCCAACAGCATCCACTGGAAGCTGAGTTCCAAAGCCGATAAGCTGATCGTTCGTGAAGCGCTGGAACGGGAAAACAACGAGATCTTTCTGATCCTCGAACGTGTGGGACGGGAAGACCGCGGGCTTGAGGTGCTGTTCTGGCTCTCCTGTGAACTCTGCCGAAAAGAGCTCCCTCACACGGTCGTCTCGGACCGCTGTTATGAGGTGCATAACGAAGCTGACACGATCCGTGCATTTCAGGCGCTTCTCAGCGTCCCCATGGGCGTCCCCTGCCGCGCGGACACTTCCAGGGCGCGCTGTGTGTTTTGGATACGTGACGGGGAGGTGTTCCTCTCATGAAACGATCTCTCAACCGCATTGCCGTGCTGTTCTTGATGCTCCTGGGCGTAATTCCGCAGCTCGTTCTTCTGACTGAAACACTGGAGCTTGGCGTTCGGCCGGGGCTCGCGTTATGGCTTCTGGGTCTTGCTCTCTGCCTCTGGATCTCCGCTTGCTTTCGAAGAGGCATCCTCATCGGCATGCCGGGCGCAGCTATTCTTCTCTATGAAGCCAGCCGTATTCTGGACGCCGCCCCGATTAAGGAGCTGGACGATGCGGTGGACAAATTCAGCGGCGCTTATTATCTGCATTACTATAGCGGTGCAGGCAGCTACAACTACCTGAATGCGGTGGAAGACCACAGCTTTTTGCTTCTGCTGCTCGCGTGCCTCCTTTTTGCTTACCTGTCCTCTGCCCTGACTTCGCGGAGCGGCCGCCGGGTCATGTGCCTGATCGGCACCGTTCCGCTGCCACTCGCCTGCCTTTCGGTGAACGGTCTTCCCGGGTATACGGTGATGGTTGCTCTTCTTCTTTTCTGGAGCATGGTGATGCTCTCCGGCAACTACAACGAGGACGGCGCGGAAGCCAGACTTGTCTTCGGGTATTCCCTTCCGATCCTGCTCCTCCTTTGCTGCGTTCTGCTCCTCTGCAATCCGCAGGAATACCAAATCGACGACAGGGATATTGCACTGAGTCAGCAATTTGACCGTATCGGTGAGTGGATACGCAATTGGATCGACGAGCATACGGAAGACAGCCCGCTGTTATTCCCCGATTCCGGATGGACAGCGACGGCTCAGCCCCAAGCAGGAAACGACGTCCTGCTTTGGGAATCGGACGAAGGCGGCATGGATCTCACACAGAGCTATTCAGAGGAGATGCTCTCCAGACGCTTTCTCAGTGTCCGTTCACAGGAAGACGGGTCGCTCTATCTGCGCGGCGTCTCTTACGGCGATTATACCGGGACAGGCTGGAAGGCTGCGCCGGAAGCGCCGATCTCTTCACTTTCCTTTACGGCGGAAGCTCTGGAGGGACTTGCACAGGAGCAGAGACTTTTCTTCCGATATGAGTCAAACCTTCGCTATACTCTCCTCCCCTACTTCTGTACTCTTCACAGCGACCGGGATGCCTATCTCGCCGCCGCTGGACGAACGGAGATCCGTTATCTGCGGTATCTCGGCGCCACGACTGCGCTTGCGGGAAAAAGCAGTGCGTCGGATACCTACGACAGCTTTGCCCACGACATGTATACGAGGCTCCCGGAGAGCACCAGAAACGCCATGCTCGCGATTGCCGCAGAAGCGGGACTGGATGCTTCGCAGGCGGAGATCATAGACAGAGTCGCATCCTTCATCCGCGATAACGGGACCTATGATATAAAGACAGAGGCATATCAAAGCGATGATTATGCTGTGTACTTTCTCACGCAGTCCCATCGCGGCTACTGTGTTCATTTTGCCACAGCCGCCGTCGCACTCTTTCGGGCTCTTGAAATCCCGGCGCGGATCACGGAAGGCTTTCTCGTTCAGGGAGAGTCCGGACAGTATGTGGATGTGAAGGGTGAGGACGCGCACGCCTGGGTCGAAGTCTATGTTGACGGTCTCGGCTGGATTCCGGTGGAGGTAACGGGCCGTGGAGGCCTGCATCCGCTCCCGGAGGAGCCGAACGCCGCCGCGGACATGGAGCAGCCTGTGCCTGCTGAACCGACGCCGGAGGCTGAAGAAGCGAGCGGCAGCGCGCAGGATATGACAGCTCACCTCCCCGTCGGCGTGATCCGGCCGCAGGAACCCAACACAGCTATTTCAAAGAATGCGGACCGTATTCCCGGCAGTATCCTTTTGGCAGCTCTTCTATTCATGCTTCTTCTCGGCATACCGGCTCTCTGGCGATGCATGATACGGAAGATATGGGATATGAGGCTGCGTGATCCCAGAGCAAACCGTGCCGCTGTAGCTCTCTGGAAGCGCTCACAGCAGATCGCGCGTTTCGGCGGAGAAATCCCTACTCAGATCCGAAACTGCGCAGAGAAGGCGTTTTTCAGCGCGTCAGGGGTAACGCAGGAGGAAATCGCGCCATGCTATGAGCTCCTCGCCGCGCAGGCGGAACGGCAATACCGGGAGCTGAACGTATGGAAAAAAATTAGTTTCAGAATTCTGTATGGATTGAAATAAACGAATGGGGATGCTGATGCATCCCCATTCTTATCGGTTTCGGTACTCCAGCGCGGCGGCCAGCATTTCCGCGGCTTCCGCACGCGTCAAAACATGGGACGAGAGCGTGGTTGGGATCCCTCGTGCCGATAGATTCAGACATGCCTGGCTATGCTCTTCGTCCGGCGTCAGATACCGGATCTCTGTCAGCCCCATGCAGCGATCGAGCCAAGCAGCCGCCTCCCCGGCAGAGATAAAGGCTTCTCCCTCAAAGCGATCCTCCGCGACTGCCAGACCGTTTGCCCACGCGGCTGTACAGCAGGCGCGAAGCCATGCGGGTGTCGTATCGCTGTCCGCATATCCGCTGGCAGCAGAGGCCTGCAGCGGCGCAACGCCTTTCAGCGCGAGACACATGCCGAGGAACTCTCCCTTTGTCACTTTCTTCTCCGGGAAAAAGCAATAGCTGCTGCCGATCAGCTCTCCCGTGAACACGCTGTTTTCGCTCAGTGCCGTCGCGGCATATTCACAGGCAGCGCCCTTGAGATCACAGTACATCACCGGCTTTTTCTGCTTTTCGATGTGAATGATGACCGTTGCCTCCTGGGACAGATTTCCCTCGCTGTCTACAGCCTTGAATCCGAAGTAGTCTCTGCCCCGCTTGTTTTCTTTCGGCGAGTAGACAAAGCAGCCGTTTTCCTCCAGTTCAATACTGCCTTTGACAGGCTCCGTCGAAATGGAATATGAAACCACATCGTCATCCGGGTCAAAGGCACGGAGCTTTCCGCCGACCGAAACGTTGCGGTAGGTGCGTAGTTCCAGGTTTTCCGCAATCGGAGAATTGCCTTCAGCAAAGGCCTCCGGGAAGCCGGAAAGGAACAGAGCCAGGAGAATCAGCAGCGAGACCAGTCGTTTTTCTTTTTTCATGGTCATACCTCCCACTTCTTTTCATCGATAGTTTGTTCGGTGCCCGATCATTTATGCAATTCGATATGGATTTTCGTCGTCATCTATGATAGAATACGAAAAAAAGAGAGGATGGTAGTAAACATGGAATTAACAGCCGCTGCCCAGTGGATCAATACGACATTTTCCGACTTTGATACCGCCGTCGCGATCGGTGTGCATAAGCTGTATGATCTTGCTCCCGGTTTTTTTACACCTTTTATGGAGTTCATTTCCCTGCTGGGAAAGGGCGGCATTTTCCTGATTATTCTTTCCCTGCTTCTCCTGATCGTTAAAAAGACCAGACGTTACGGCACGGCCATGTGCATCGGCCTTGCCATTGCCTTTGCGTTTGTCAACCTGTATTTGAAGGTCGTGATCGCTCGGCCGCGCCCGTATCTGGATGAGAGTTCTGTGTTCTACCAGTTCTGGACCATGGTCGGTCAGCATGTGGAGAGCGATATGAGCTTTCCCTCCGGGCATACCAACGCTGCATTCGCCACCATGATCCCGCTCTTTATCCTCGGCAGCAAGCGATGGAGCTGGACGGCTCTCGTATTTGCGATCCTGATGGGCATTTCCAGAATCTACCTCTGCGTGCATTTCGCCAGTGACGTTGTCGGCGGCGCCATTACCGGCACACTGGGCGGCATGATCGGCACCCTCATTGCCGTGAATCTGCCGAAACGCTGGTATGCATGGGGAGGGTCGCAGAAAAAAGGGAGACATGAAGATGTTCGGGTTCGGTAAGCTGAAATTCCGCGGCGTCGACAAAAAAGTGATCGACGATCAGGCCCATGTGGACGACTACAACAGCGCCGAAGAGATCGGACGCGTACGAATCGGTAAGCTGTGCCTGTATTACCGGGACCTCGGCAGAAAATACTATGTCCCCTATGAGTACATCGACCGCCGTTTCACCCGTGTGAGCATTGTGGAGCCTGACGACAGTCCTCCGTATTTCTATTATCGCCTGATCCTTGTCCATGGCGACAAGGAGTTTGCCAACCTGATTTTTGAAAAAGAAGAAGACGTGAACAGAATTCATGACAGTCTGCAGGAGATCCGGCCGGAGATGGAAAAAGGCTATATTCCCCCTGCCGACGGCAAGAGGAAGTATTTTGCCTGAGATATTGAACAGAAAAACGAGGAAGGACAAACCTTCCTCGTTTTTTCTGTTCTTGCCTGAACTCAGGCAAGAACGACCTTGTTGTAGTTCTTCTTGCCGCGCCGGATCACCAAGCCAGTCTTGAGTTCATCCGCCGTGAAACACTTGCCGATATCCGCGACCTTTTCGTCGTTCACGGTCACGCCCCCCTGCTGAATATTTCGCCGTGCGTCAGACTTGGAGGGGCAGAGTCCGGTTTTCACAAGAAGTGTCATAAGATCGACAACGCCGTCTGTGAGATCGGTCTCGCTCAGCTCCGTGGTAGGCATATCGTCGCTCTGTCCGCCGCCGGAAAAGAGCGCTTTGGCGGAAGCCTCTGCCTTTCTGGCCTCTTCTTCCCCGTGGACCATGCATGTCAGTTCAAAGGCGAGGATCTCCTTGGCGCGGTTAAGCTGGCTGCCCTCCCAGGAGGACATTTCGTCGATCTGCTCAAGAGGCAGGAAGGTCAGCATCCGGATGCATTTGAGAACATCCGCGTCGCCGACATTACGCCAGTACTGGTAGAACTCATAGGGACTGGTCTTGTTGGGATCCAGCCATACGGCGTTACCGGCAGTCTTGCCCATTTTATGTCCTTGGGAGTCTGTCAGCAGCGTGATGGTCATGGCGTGGGCGTCCTTTCCGAGCTTGCGGCGGATCAGTTCTGTTCCGCCGAGCATGTTGCTCCACTGGTCGTCCCCGCCGAACTGCATGTTGCAGCCGTAATGCTGGAAGAGGTAGTAGAAGTCGTAGCTCTGCATAATCATGTAGTTGAACTCCAGGAAGCTCAGGCCGCGCTCCATGCGCTGCTCATAGCACTTGGCACGCAGCATGTTGTTCACAGAGAAACAGGCTCCGACTTCGCGCAGCAGTTCCACATAGTTGAGTTTTAAGAGCCAATCCGCATTGTTGATCATCCGCGCCTTGCCCTCGCCGAAGTCAATAAAGCGCTCCATCTGGCGCTTGAAGCATTCGGCGTTGTGATTGATGTCGTCAATGGTCAGCATCTTACGCATATCGGTGCGTCCGGAGGGATCCCCGATCATGGTGGTACCGCCGCCGATCAGGGCGATCGGCTTGTTGCCGGCCATCTGCAGACGCTTCATCAGCGTCAGTGCCATGAAGTGCCCGGCAGTAAGACTGTCAGCGGTGCAGTCAAAGCCGATGTAGAACGTGGCTTTGCCGCCGTTGATCATTTCACGGATCTCGTCTTCGTCGGTCACCTGGGCAATCAGCCCCCGGGCGACCAGTTCTTCATAAATACCCATTCAGTTCTCCTTTATTTGAATCAGTCTTTTTTGATGATGTTTTCTGCGTTCTCCGCGGCCCATGCGATCAGCTCACCGCAGGGATGCCCGCCGGAGTGCTTCAGGTCAAAGCAGCGGATGCATCCGTGAGCCTCGGAAAACTGCTTTGTAAAGGCCATGGTCAGTTTTGCGATCTTTGCTTTGCCTGCTGCGTCCTCGGGATCGTTCCAGGGATCATGAAGTCCCAACGCCATCACCGCGCCGGAAACAGCGCCGCAGATCTCTCCGCAGCGAACGCCGCCGCCAAAGCCCGCCGTGAGTGCCAGGGCTGTTTTCTCATCCAGTCCCGTATAGTCGCCGAGAGCGCTCAGGACTGCCTGAGCACAATTAAATCCCTGGCTGTGAAGCGCCAGCGCCTTCTCTTTAGCTCCCACACATACACCTCCCAAAATAAAACCCTCTGTCCTGTCGGACAGAGGGCATAAGATGCGGTACCACCTCTGAATGCTTTCTTCTCACAAAGAAAACCTCACGGAGTCAAGGACTCCCGCGCTGTATCGGGCGCACCCGTCGCAGCCTACTCGTCAATCTTTCGGTGCGCCGCTCCGGACCGTATTCCCCTGCCCTGCCGACCTTCTCACACCGACCGAAGGCTCTCTGAACGGCTGTAGACAGCGTACTTCTGTCCATCTATGCGTTAACGGTTTGCATTATACTGAAAGAATCAGCCCTTGTCAAGGCTTTGCTTAAAGCGCTCGGCGGAAGCCATCTGTTCCTCAGCCGAAGCCAGCGTGATGAGCGTGACGTTGTCCCCGCCGTGCAGCCGGGCCAGCTCCGCTGCTCTCCCATCATGGTCAAGGCGCGTGACCTCCGTATAAGTGCGGCCGCCGCGCTCCTCCTTGGAAATGAGGAAATGACTGTCTGCCATCGAGGCGATCTGGGGAAGATGCGTCACACAGAGCACCTGCTTTCCGCGGGAAACGGAATACAGCTTTTCGGCGACACGCTGTGCCGCGATGCCCGACACACCTGTGTCGATCTCGTCAAAGATCATGGTCCCCACGGGGTCCTTTTCGGCGAAGACGTTCTTGAGCGCAAGCATGATCCGGCTCAACTCGCCGCCGGAGGCGATGCGGCTGATGCGTCCCGGATCCTCTCCCGCATTGGCGGACATCAGAAAGGCAATCTGATCGGAGCCATAGGCATCGAAACCGGGATCCCCCTCCAAAGGTTCAAAGGAAACGGAAAAACGCACAGAAGGCATGTTGAGTTCACGAAGCTCGGAGACGATTCGCTTTTCCAGCTTTCCTGCCGCCTCTTTGCGCTTTGTCTGCAGCGCAGCCGCTGCCCGACGGCAGCGATCTGTCTGTACGGCGAGTTCACGCTGGAGTTTTTCGATGCGCTCCTCCGCGTACTCTATGGAGTCCAGCTTTTCCCGGCATTCGTCCAGATAAGCGATCAGCCCTGCTTCGTCCCGGCTGTACTTGCGCTCCAGTTTATTGAGCACCGAGAGTCTGCTCTCCAGCTCGTCGTATTCGTCGGGCGAAAAATCCAGTTTTTCCCGGAAATCCCGCAGCAATTCGGCTGCGTCAGATAAGGAAAAAACAGCGTCGTCGATGCTTTTGGCAGCGTACTGCAGGTCCTGCGCTATGCCTGCGGCACGAGAGGCGTAATACGACGCATTCTGCGCCATAGAGACAGCGTTCTCATCACCGCCATTGAGGAGGCGGATCGCTTCGTCAAGCGCTTCGGTCAACTTCTCGCTGTTTCTGAGAAGGTCACGGCGCGCTGTGAGCGTGTCTTTTTCTCCGGCTTTCAACTCTGCTTTTTCAAGTTCGCGGATCTGATAACGCAGACTGTCGCTGAGCCGCTCCTTTTCCGCTTCATCCATCGTCAGCTTTTCGATCTCCCGCCGGATTTCTCTGTACTTCCCGTATTCAGCCTGGTACTTCCCCAGCGCGCCTTCCAGCTCGCCAAAACGGTCGAGATATTCCCTATGCCGATGCTCATCCATCAGCTGACGTCCGTCGTTCTGGCCGTGAACATCCACCAGAAGATTCCCAAGCTCACGCAGTTGAGCTGCGGTTACCGGAGCGCCGCAGATGCGGCAGCTGCTTTTGCCGTCAGCCTGGATGCGGCGCTGAAGGATCAGTTCATCCTCGCAGTCTATCTCATTTTCGGAGAGCCATTGCTTCACATCGCAGTCTTCGAAGACAGCAGATACTGTGGCTTTTTCAGAACCCCGCCGCACCAGCTCACGGCTTACGCGCCCGCCAAGCACGGCGCCGATCGCGTCAATGATAATGGATTTGCCTGCGCCGGTCTCGCCAGTCAAGATATTGAGTCCACGTTCGAAACGAATGTCTGAGCGTTCGATCACGGCAATATTCTCTATGTGCAGCTCACTGAGCATTTGCGTCACTCCAAATCAAAATAGCATCTCGATCTCGTGGTACAGTTTGCGTGCAGCCTCGGTATCCCGCATAGCGAGAAAAGCAGTGTCGTCACCGGCCAGCGTACCGACAAGCCCTTCCACATGCATGGCGTCGATCGCCGAGCATGCGCCGTTTGCGAGACCGGGAAGCGTACGGATGATGAAGAGATTCTGGGCAATATCATAGGAGACAATACTCTCCCGGAAGATCTTTTTCAGCCGCTCCTCGTAATTATCCGATTCGGCGCGGGAAGCGACATACCGGTAGTTCCCGTTGGGTCCCAGCTCTTTCACAAGGCGCATATCCTTGATGTCGCGAGACAGGGTCGCCTGCGTGCTTTTCAGCCCTCGTTCGGCGAGCGCTTCCAGCAGTTGGTTTTGTGTTTCAATATCTCGCTCGGCGATGATTTTGAGGATCTCGCTCTGTCTTCCAGATTTCATGATCTTCCTCCGTCAGGTGAGTTTTTTATAGGCGGTCTCGTAAAAGCTCCTCAATCCAGGATCGACCATCAGGATCTGGTGTTCGGAGCGACGCACGGTTACAAGATCCCCGTTGGCAAGGTCTGCCACCGAATACCCGTCCACCGAGAGATAAGCCCTGCGCCCATGCAGCTTCTCCGCCTTGACAGTAACGGTTCGCTGCGGGTCGAGGACAAAGGTCCTCGCTCCCATGGTGTGAGCACAAATGGGACTGATCAGTATGTTCTCGGCGTCAGGCTCGACGATCGGACCGCCTGCGGACATGGAATAACCGGTTGAGCCGGTTGGCGTTGCAAGGATGATCCCATCGCCGCTGATATTTGTGATTTTATCTCCGTTACAGTATGCTGTGGTCTGAATGACGTCACCGTAACCGTGCAGAACAACGTCGTTGAGCGCCTGGTCCGTGTGGATGACTGTACCGTCACGCTTGAGCTCGACAGAAAGCATCATACGGCGGCTGATTTTGCATTCCCCTCTGGCAGCCGGCACAATCCAGGCGAGCTCTTCAGGTTCAAGATAGGCCATAAAGCCCATGGTGCCGAGATTGACGCCCAGAAGCGGGACGGAAGCCGCGTGCAGCGTGCGGGCGACGGAGAGGATCGTCCCGTCCCCGCCGATCACGATAACGAGACTGCATTCCTCCGATACCTCCAGCAGTTTGTGAGTCCGGATATCAGGCGGGATCACCTCGGGCTCTTCCTCTGCGAAGACAGGGCAGACTGCCGTTTCAAATCCTGCCTCACGCAGGAGAGCGTCCGCCTGCCTGGTATAAATGAGGTTGGTATCCCGAAAAGGGTTGGGACAGATGGCGATCATAGCGACACCTCACAGTTTTTCATGGGATGCGGCAACCACAGCCGCAACGTCGGGTTCCGGCGCGTGAAAGGATCCGTTTTTCAGATAACAGATATACTCAATATTTCCCTCAGGCCCCTTGATGGGAGAAAAGTCGAGCCCCATGACGGAAAAGCCGATCTCACGGGCAAAGGCAATGATCCCACGGACTACTTCTTCGTGGACAGCTGCGTCCCTTACAACACCTTTTTTCCCGACTTCCTCTCGTCCTGCCTCAAACTGGGGCTTGATCAGGCAGATGTAGTCCGCGCCGGGCTTAAGGAGAGCCTTGACAGCCGGAAGTACCAAGCGGATCGAAATAAAAGACACGTCCATCACAGCCAGATCCAAAAGCTCTGGAATCAGGCTCTGATCCACGTAGCGCAGATTCGTTCGTTCCAGATTGATGACCCTGGGATCGTTTCGGAGCTTCCAGGCAAGCTGACCGTAACCCACATCAACTGCATACACTCTGGCCGCACCGTGCTGGAGCAGAACATCGGTAAAGCCGCCGGTGGAGGCTCCGCAGTCTATACAGGTTTTCCCGGCAGGGTCTACCGGGAAAACCTTTAATGCCTTGTCCAGTTTGAAGCCGCCGCGGCTGACAAAAGGAAGCGCATCGCCGCGCACCTCGATCGCAGCATCCGGGGCGACGGCTGTACCTGGTTTATCAATGCGCTGGCCGTTAACAAAAACAAGACCGCTCATGATCGTGGTCCTGGCGCGTTCCCGGCTCTCCGTATACCCCAGATCAAAAATCAGCTGATCCAAGCGTATCTTTTTCATAAGCCGCAGATCTCCTCCGCTGTTTTGACCATGGCGTCGGCATCAACGCGGTAATCACGCAGAAGCTGCGCGCGCGTTCCATGCGGAACGATATTGTCACCGAGGTTGAGAAAACGCGCTGCCTGAAGCCGTATTCCAGCCTCGCTTGCCTGAGCGAGCAGATGCCGGCCTACACAGCCGATAGCGCAAACCTCCTCCGGCATCAGCAGCCGGCCGGTCTTTTCCAAAGAGGCGAACACACGGGGAAACTTTGCGTAGGTGATCTTATTGAGCTTGATCACTTCGGCAGATATGCCTTTTTCGTCAAGCTTGCGAACCGCAGAAAGAACGTCATTGATCATTACACCGTAGCAAACAATGGTTAAATCCGTTCCCGTACGAACGATCTGCTCGTCTTCCGTGCATATATCACGGTATTCCCCTTCCCCACCGCGGGGATATCGGACGGCAACAGGACCTTCTATGCGATAGATGGCTTCTTCCAGCATGGCGTGCAGCTCTCCGAAGCTGGCGGGACAAAGGACGGTCATGCCCGGTACGGAACGCAGGAAATTCACATCATAAATCCCGTGGTGGGTCTCCCCGTCGCTGCCGACAAGGCCTGCCCGGTCAACGCCGAAAACAACGTGAAGCTTCTGCAGGGAGACGTCGTGGATCAGCATGTCATAAGAACGCTGGAGGAAGCTGGAATATACCGCAAAAACGGGGATCAAGCCCTGTTTAGCCATTCCGGAGGCCATGGCCGCGGCATGCCCCTCAGCAATGCCCACATCGCTGAAGCGATCGGGATAGCGCAGACCGAAACGATCAAGCCCCGTGCCGGAGGTCATGGCGGCGGTCACCGCGGTGATGCGTTCATCCTGCTCCGCAAGAGCGCAAAGCGTCTTTCCGAAGATATCGGAAAAACTCTCTCCTCCCCCGTATACTTCACCGGATACGGGATCGAACGGGCCAACACCGTGATAACGTTCCGGGTGCTCCTCCGCATAGGAACAGCCCTTCCCTTTTACGGTGACTGCATGAACGATCACAGGTTTTTTCATATCTCTGGCCCAGCGCAGGACTGTTTCCATCTGGTGAACATCATGCCCGTCCACAGGGCCCAGATACTCATAGCCCATGGCGGAGAACATATTCTCCGGGAGGAGTTTTCCCTTTACCCACTCTTTCGCGCGGTGGTTAAAGCTGTAGAGCGATGGCATGCCGTAAAACATCTGTCGATAAGCACGCTTGAAATGCATATAGCTGGGCTTTACTCTCAGTTTCTGCAGAAGACTTGCCGTACCGCCCACATTCATGTCGATGGACATGTTGTTGTCATTGAGCAGAATAACGATCGGCTCTCCACTGGCGGCGGCGGAAACAAGGCCTTCATAAGAGAGACCGCCCGTCAGCGCCCCGTCACCGATAAAAGCTACCACATCGTAATCCTGATGCAGCAGCGATCTGGCCTTGGCCATGCCGAGGGCAACAGAAACCGAGTTGGAAGCGTGGCCCGCGATAAAGGCGTCGTCAGGACTCTCATACGGCTTCGGGAAGCCGGAGATGCCGCCGTACTGACGAAGCGTAGAAAAGCGTTCTTTCCGACCGGTGATGATCTTGTGTACATAGCACTGATGCCCTACGTCGAAAACAAGACGGTCTACAGCTGTATTATACACGCGGTGCAGCGCAACGGTAAGTTCGACAGCACCCAGATTGGAAGCCAGGTGCCCGCCGGTTTTGGATACATGTTCGATCAGGAAGGCACGTATCTCCGAGCACAGCGGCTCCAACTCTTCTTCATTCAGTTTTTTGATATCAGCGGAAGTGTGAATTTTTTCTAATATGCTCACAAATACTCCCATCCGGCCCGGTATCAGCTGCGTCTGGTCGCCATGGAGTCTGCCAGCTCACATAGGAAATCACAGTCGTCAAAGCATTCCCGCAGCGCAAGCTTTGCGGTCTCCGTCAGCTTGCTGACCATTTCGGCGCATTTTTCCTCACCATAAAGGGCCATGAATGTATTTTTCTGTTCCTTGGCATCGGAGCCGATGGGCTTGCCCAGTTCCTGTTCCGTGGAGAGCACGTCCAGCATGTCGTCACGGATCTGGAATGCAAGGCCCACCGCAGCCGCATATCTGGCGGCGCAGTCAAGCATTTCCTCGGTCCCGCCAGCAGCCGCTACGCCCATCTGGCAGGCGGCGATCAGCAGGGCTGAGGTCTTGCGGTTATTGATGTCGTTTAGCTGTTTAGGGCTGAGGATCTGTCCTTCCCAGAGCATGTCCATGTACTGACCACCGCAGATCCCGTCCAGGCCTGCCGCGCCGGCAAGGATCTCGGCGCAGGCAGCCTTCCTGTCTGCCGGGAGAGTGCAGCGAAGAATGGTTCCAAAGGCTTCGGCCTGCAGACAGTCCCCTGCCAGCGTAGCCGTGCACTCGCCGAAGACCTTGTGGTTGGTCGGCCTGCCGCGGCGCAGATCGTCGTTGTCCATACAGGGCAGATCGTCATGAATCAGACTGTAGGTGTGAAGCATCTCCACGGCACAGGCGACGGGCATTGCAGCATCCGTATCGCCTCCTGCTATACGGCAGAACTCCAGAACAAGCATGGGGCGGATGCGTTTTCCGCCCGCAAGCAGACTGTAACGCATAGCCTCGGCAAGACCGGCGAATGGGAAGCCGTCCGCGCAGAAATAGCCCTCCAGCGCCTGATCCACAACAATTTTATACTCGTTTGCAGTCATATCATTCTTCCTCAAAAGGCAGCTCTTCCGGCTTCCGGTCCGCGCCCTTGCGAAGCTTTACGACCTTCTGCTCCGCCTCATCCAGCATTTTGGAGGCGGAAGAGAGAAGCGCGGTCCCCTCTTCGAAAAGAGCCAATGAATCGCTCAGAGGCAGATCTCCCTTTTCGAGGTGACGGACGATCTCCTCCAGACGAGAGAGAGATTCTTCAAAACTCAGTTTCTTTCCTGCCATTTTCATTCTCCTTCATTCACGGTATTCACCGTACAATCGGCACAGCCCTCGGCAAAACGCAGATGCAGAAGGTCACCGGTATGAAGCGAGGACGCACTCCTGACCATATGCCCGCCTTCGTCCATGGCAAGGCTGTAGCCGCGGTTCAGGACCCGCAGAGGGCTCATGGCGTCAAGCGCGGCGCAAATGCGCACAAAGGCCTGCTTGTCTGCGGACAGCTTCCGTTCTTCTGCGGAGGCAAGTCTCTCTCGCAAGTGGTCAAGCTCCATCCGGCGGTTATCCAGATAGGCCCCCGGGTCCGTGAGAACGCGCTTCTCCGCAAGACTTTCCAGGCGCTGGGAAAGCTGTGTCAACTTTTTCTGTACTGCCTGCTTTGCGCGGATATCGAGGCTGTCCAGCGTGTCGTGCATTTCGTGCCAGTCCGGTACGGCGATCTCTGCGGCGTTGGAGGGAGTGGACGCCCGCCTGTCCGCCACATAGTCGGAGATCGTCACATCCGGCTCGTGTCCGACAGCGGAGATAACGGGGATCCTGGAATCATAAATGGCGCGTGCCACACGCTCATCATTGAAAGCCCAGAGGTCCTCAATGGAACCGCCGCCGCGTCCGGTTATGATCAGATCCGCCACATCAAATTCATTTGCATAGCGAATCGCACCGACAATTTCCGGCGGCGCCTCGACCCCCTGCACGCGGACAGGGAGGAGCAGCACCTTCGTCATCGGCCAGCGATGACCGAGAATGCGGATCATATCATGAACGGCGGCTCCGGCCGAAGAGGTGATAATCGCTATTTTCTTCGGAAAAGCCGGCAGCGGCTTCTTATGCGCCACGTCAAACAGGCCCTCGGCAGAGAGCTTTGCTTTGAGCTGCTCAAAGGCGACCTGCAGATCTCCGGTACCCTCCGGCTGCAGCGCTGAACAGATGAGCTGGTATGTGCCGTCTCTCGGATATACGGAAACACGGCCGAAAGCCGTGACTCCCATCCCGCTCTCAGGGCGAAAGCGGAGCCTGGAAGCACTGGATTTGAACATGACGCAGCGCAGGCTGCTGTCGCTGTCCTTGAGCGTGAAATAGTGGTGCCCGGAAGGATAGATCTTATAATTCGACAGTTCGCCGCGTACGCAGAGATCCCCCAGAACCGGGTCTGCATCAAGGAGCCCTTTGATCCGCTCGTTCAGTTCGGTTACGGAAAGAATCGGTCTCTCCATTCCTTACTCCTGAACGGAGGCGCTCTCCGATTCTGCAGCCGGTTCGGCAGCAGCGCCGAACTCGCCGCGCATAATGCCGCCCAGCACGCCGTTGACAAAGGCTACCGTATCCGGCTCATCATATCCCTTGCACAGTTCGACTGCTTCGTTGATGGCGGCGGCATTGGGAATGTCATCCATATACAGGATCTCGCATACCGAGCAGCGAAGCACAGCCAACGCCGTCCTGGAAATGCGCGAAACGCGCCAGCCCTTGGAATAGCGCTCGATCAGCGCGTCGATCTCCTCCCTGTGCTCAGCGGCAAGAGAGGTCAGCCGATGAATATAGTCTCTCTGCACTTCGTCCGGGTACTCCTGAAACAGCTCCTGCTCCTTGCCGAGGCTTTCATAATACTCGGGATCGAAGAAACGATCCTCCAGCTCCTGAGGATCCACCTGGGCGGAAGCCGCCGCAAAACACAGCTGGATTGCGATCTCTCTCGCTGCGGTCCTTGTCATTCTCTCTTCCTCCGCTGATTATTTATCAAAAGCAATCCCGGAAACATGCACATTTACTTCGGCTTTCTGGATTCCGGTGGCGGCAGAGACCGTATTGATTGCCTTTTCCTGCACGTTTTTTGCCACCTGCACGATATTGCTGCCGTAAGAAACGGTAATGATGGTGTCTACGACGACCTTATCGTTGATATACTGCACCTTCACGCCGCGTGTCAGCGTCTTGATGCCGATCAGCTCCGCAATCTCCGCACCGGCCGTATTGGACAGGCCGGCAACACCCTCCACGTCCATGACAGCGGAACGGACCATACCGGCGATCACGTCTTCGGAAATATTGATGCTGCCATTCTCTTCCTGGCAGGTAATATAGTTCTCGGCCATGGGTATACCCTCCTTATTTTAGTTCTCGTATTGTATCACGATATGGGGAAAAAAGAAAGACAATATGCATAAACTTTTGCATATTTTTCTTTTCACATCAAAAGCCCGACGATGCCGGATGGGCTTCGTCGGGTGCCTTTCTTTTATGCGCGGACCTCTATGATGTTGAGCTGCGCTGCTGCGTATTCTGTTTCTGAGCAGATAATATCCGTAACACGGGCTACTGCCTCTTCACTCAGGCCCTCTGTCGGAGCGGGGACTGCTACTGTGACCGCATCGTTTCCGATGTATACAACGCAATCTTCAAAATCCTTGGCGATCAGCAGGTTTTCGATCTGCGATTCCTTCATGGAGCTGGTCGCCATTGCGGAAATGGCGTTGACAGCTCCGTCAATGGTCTCCTGTGAAGCAGTCTCAGCGGTGGCCGCTGCCTGAAGCAGCTGAAGCGCCTCATCTCTCGACACCTGTCTCGTCAATCGCGCCTGTGCAAAGTATTCCGCTGCCGAAGCAGGGACTTTCTCGGAGTTTTCTGCGTTTGCCATGCGCATCGCCGTGTCCTCGGCAAGTACCATTTCCGCATCCGGCGCGCCCCAGCGTTTATTGTACGACCAGTTGAGAGCCACCGCCGCACAGACGAAAACGAGAACCGCCGCCATTGTCAGATTCCGCTTCCTGTTCTTCATGTTATTATCCTCCCCTTCCGTGCTCAGTCATTTTAAGAATTGTGATACGATCGGCCGAAAAACCGGTATAGGATCTGATCGCCTGTAAGAGAGCGAGCTTCACCGCGGGATCATCCGCACCCTCGCAAACGATAACGATCCCGGAATCGGATAAGACAAGCGCGCTGTCCCCCACTCCTTCTGCGCGGGACAGGAGCTGTGCAAAATCGACGTCCTGTTCTTTGCCGGAAGTGGGAGACCGAACGCTTCCCGGAAGAAGCATCAGCAGAACGCCGATTCCCAGCACTAGCAGAGGATATTTGAATTTATCAAGAAGAGTCTGCGCTTTCTTCCAATCCATCTTCGTCCACCCACTGCTGTCTCTCCAGCGGAACTCCCAGTTCGGCTTCCAGCTCCCGCTGGAAAGCCGCGCGCAGCGTTCCGCCTCCGACTCCGCTCATCCGCAGGCTCCAGGGCAGCCAATACCCATCTGTCTGCCATCGCAGCTCAACGCTGACCGATCGAAGCCCAAGCTTTTCCTGCGCTGCCTTGTTCAAAATATATGTGCACAGTTCCTGTTCTATGACCATCCTGTCCATACGATCCCGTACATCTGTTTCCTTTTCCGAGAATCGCTTCTCATATTCCCGCAGTCCTGCGATCCCCTTTATCAAGATGTCATCTCGGCTGAAACCGAAGCAATGAAAGACAGAATGCAATAAAACGGCGGTGACAAGCACGCTGAGTAAGCGGCGGACAGTACCTTCGGGTGCAAGCCGCAAAGCCGTGCCGCAAAAAACGGCAAGGACGCAGAAACGATGCACTGTTTCGATCATAAACCCGTCACCGCACGAAGCCCGGAGGCAAGAGAGAAAAGCAGCATGATCATTCCGCAGCCGACAAGCCCGAGCTGCATCCCGAAAACAGATGCCAGTTGCCCAAGCAAGCGCGAGAATCGCCCGTCAGGAAGTACTTCCGCAAAGCATGCTGCTGCGCGAAGGAGCATCATCTTCAAGAACAAAAGGAGAAACGGTCCCATGCAAAGACTGCAGACGGCAATCATTGCAAAGACTCCTGCTGTATTTCGGACGACGGCAGCTGCCGAAAGAATGGCAGAGGCGGAATCAGCCAGAATGCCTCCCACAACTGGAAGAAGAGCTCCGAGCGCAGAGCGGGCGGCCTTTACCGCGGCAGCGTCCGTACTGCCGGCCACCAGTCCGATCAGGCTGACATAAGAACAGAAAGCAGCCGTCAATAGTCCCATTCCGCTCGTAGCGACAAAGTGCAGCATACGCTGCACAGCGGAAACAACACCGTTTTGACACAGACATTCACAGAGAGATAACGAAAGATATGCGCTGATCGCGGGCAGGAGCAGCCTTTGGGAAACCGTAAGCATTACTTCGATCGCAAAGCAGGAGGCCGCGTATTTCATCGGCGCAGAACCGGCTGCCCCGGCTGCCGCCGCCGCAGTATAGACAACAGGAAGAGCCGCGCGCGAGTAATCAGAGAGCCGGATCAGAAGCGCGTTGGCCTGCTGTATACCGGCACTCCAATCTCCTGCGACGATCCCTGCGGCAGCACAACAGGCAGCAAGCGAAACGCACTCCCTTGCAGCACGACTATCCGTCACGGCATCCGCAAGCGCGGCAACGATGGTGATACCACAAAGCCGGCCAAAGAATGCGAGTTGTTCATGAAGCTGCTTTTTCAATGCATACGCCATGGCCTCCAGGAGCCTGCTCAGCGCAGACTCCGCATCATAAGCTCCTTCGTCAGGCAAAAGACCGGTAACCTCTGTTTGTTCTTTCTCGAGTCCCTCCGTCAGTGCGTGCAGACCAAAGACTTCGTCTATCCGGGGCTCATCCAAAGCGGCGCATGCGCTGTTTTTCCCTGCGATCAGCACAACAAGAAAACATATTGCAAAGGAAACTATTTTATTCACAGCAGTCCCCCGATCTGTTTAAGAACCTGAAGGATCATCGGCAGACAGATCCCGAGAGCGCATATGCTGCCCGCCGTCTCCACTGCGGAAGCAAGCGCCGACTGGGAGGCGTCCCGGCAAAGGTCGGAGGCGGTTTTTGTGACGAGGGCAACGGCAAGGCATTTGAGAACCGGCAGGAGGAAGCTCTCTCCGCCTCCGAGCATGATGCGGACCGTATCGGTGAACTCCCGAAAGCTCTGCAAATAACGAAATGACGCAAGCAGAATGACCGTAACAGCAGAAATGCTCAGCAGCGCGGCCATCTCCGGATTCTTTCTGCGAAGCAGCAAATTCAGCAGCGCAGCCGTGATCGCAAGACCCGCTGCTTTTCCGATCAGTTCCATTTACAGACTGAAAAGTGTTTTTATGAGGGTAAAAAGCTCACTGATCTTCTGCACAACGATCATCAGCACGACAACAAGTGCCGTGATCGTTGTCATCAGCGCCTGTTCCTCCCGCCCGGAGCGTGTCAAAAGGATGTTCAAAACTGCCACCAGGATCCCGACGGCAGCGATACGAAAAATCAGATCTACGTCCATCGGCAGCTTATGCAAGCAGGATCAGCAGAAACAGGGCTGCGCATGCTGAGAGCGGCAAGATCAGTTTGCGGTCTCGATCAAAGCGGCTGCGCTCCTGGTCACGGAGTATTTCCAGCTTCCGCAGACAGTCGGCGATCTCCTGGTGCTGCTGCGGGATCGGAAGACGGCCGAGTACCTTCCCGAGCGGAAGCAGCTCGGACAGTTCATCTGCACTAAAATGTTCCTTGTACTCCGAAAAAGTCTCTTCCCACATGAGTGAAAACGGTCGTTCTCCGAGCCTGTCCAATCGTAAAGCAAGCGCGCGGAAGAATCCCCCTGCCATTCCCTGTGTGTTGTCTCCCAAGCGTTTTATCAACGTCGGCAGCCCTTCCCCCCTGCTGCTCAGTTCCAGATCCAGCTGACGGAGCGCAGCACGGAACCTGTCCATCTCCCGGAGCCACGTGCTGCGGTTATTATTCCATACAAACGCGGCCGAGAAACTCGCGTACAGAATAAAAAGCGCGCCAACAATTTTCATGATTCGATCCTTTCCCATCTGTACTGCCTGTTTGCACCCGCCCCCGTGATGCAGATCGCATCCGTAAAAAACGCTCCCTCAAGCAGTGAGCGGTAAAGCGGTCTTGAAAGCATCTGCTGCGGAGTCTGCGCGTGAGCGGAGGCCAGGATACCCACGCCGCAGCCGGCGAGCTGCCCAATTGCCTCCACATCGTCCTCACGCGTGATTTCATCGACGGCGATCAGTTCCGGATTCATGGTACGCAGAAGGAGCATGGCCCCCTCAGCGCGCGGCATTCCGTTCAAAACATCTGTATGCGAACCCAGATCAAAGCCTGCGTCAAACTCGTCAGACGCGGAGATCTCATTTCTTTCATCCGCCACGCCGACACGGACACCGCTGTCCGAAAGCCCTCGGATGAGATCTCGAAGCAGGGTTGTCTTTCCTCCGCCGGGCGGAGAGAGGATCAGCGTTCCCTTTCTGCGGTTTTCACGCAGTCGGCTTAGAAGATGCCGTCCTATGCCGCGGCACTCCCTCGGAACTCTGATGGCAAGCGAGGAAAAACGCTGAAAGCTGTCGACCGTCTGAGAAGAGGCGACAATCCCGCAGACGCCTATACGCAGCCCGCGAAAGCTGAGATAGCCCTCCTTCAACGTCTCCCTGACAGTGTGAAGAGATGCACCGCTCGCTCTCTCCAGTACACAGAGAAGATCTCTCTCACCGCATGGGCGCTCCGAAAACCGGATTTCTCTTCCGTCATAAAGCAGCGTTGGCATCTGACCTTTGCGCAGCCGGATTTCTTCCGCGTTCCGGCAATCCATGCGCGCAAGACCGGTCCGGTATTCTTCCGGCAGCAATGCCGCTGCCGCGATCCATTTGTCCATCCTCTCACATCCCGTGAATCAATCTATGCGCGCTTAGCAGAATTATTCTTGAATCTTACGGGAGCCTATGCTACAATAACAACGATTTTCAGCGGAGGTGTTTGACACATGGAATGGAAAATCATGTTGACCGGCGCCATATTTCTGGGCGGCTGGCTCTGGGCCTATTTGTTCATTCGGCAGCTAATGTTTAATTTCGCAACAGCCTTTCCTCTCATCAAGAAGATGAACGCCTTGAAAGAGGATCTGATTGCTGTCGGCGCCAGCCGATATACCAAGGTCTCGGTCGCCACTTGCTCAGTAGTGGCCGCGGCTCTGCTTGCGGCAGTACTGATTTGGTGCCCTCTCTATCTCAAGATCGGCTTCGGACTTGGTGCGCTTCTGGCCATCATACTGTTGATCCCACGGGTCACACCCAACAATCGGGAGATGTTCGACAGCTTCTGCACGAACTACTATCGTTTTGTGCCGGATGATGAACTGCGCACGGCCATGTACAACAAAAAAACCGGTCAGATCAAGAGCCGGCTGAAGGCCATGGACCTTCAGGGCACTTTTCTGCCGGAGTTCAAAGAGAAACAGTAAAACAAAACAAAAACAAAGACGGCCGAAAGGCCGTCTTTGTTTATGCCTCCATCTTCTTCATCCGCTTCAGGCAAAACCAGGAGAAAGGCAGACAAAGCAAAAAGGTCAGAACATCGGCCCAGGCCTGCGTCATAACAACGCCGCACAGCCCGAAGAGTCTGGGGAGAATCAGGATCAGCGGGAGAAAGAAAATGCCGTTTCTCGCGGAGGAAGTGATCGAGGATCGAAGTCCCTGGCCGCTTGCCTGGAGCATCATATTTGTCAGGATCGAGGTTGCCATCAGGGGCAGCACAGCCGCCTGCCATCGCAGCGCCTGTGAGCCAATGGCTATCACTTCGGGATCGTCGCGGAAGAAAGAAACGATTTTTCCGGGAAACAGGAGACAGATGAGAGCGGCCAGGGCCATAAGGATCGTCCCGTATCGGATGCAGAAGAAATAGCCTTCACGCACACGGTCAAAGCGTCTTGCACCGTAATTATATGAGCAAACAGGCTGATATCCCTGGCCGAAACCTATGAGCGCGGAGGTGAGAAGCTGCATGGTACGCGTCACGATGGACATGCCGGCGATCCCGGCGTCTCCGCCGTAGAGATTGGCAAAACGATTGAGGAAAACGACCGAAACTGCAGCCATTCCCTGCCGCACAAGGGACGGAAGCCCTCCGTTTGCTATCTGAAGGACGTTGGAAACATTAAGCCGGATATTACGCAGATCCAGACGGATGTTCTCCCCTCGCCTGCTGCCGATCAAGAGGGTAGTAAAGCCAATGAACTGGCCGGAAATCGTAGCGATCGCAGCGCCCGGTACACCAAGCCCGAATACAAAAATCAGAAGCGGGTCAAGGCCGATATTGATCATCGCACCGCACATGAGGCCGATCATGGCATAGAAAGCGCTGCCCTGAAAGCGCAGCTGATTGTTGATCACACACTGTCCCATCATAAAGGGAGCGCCCATCAGGATAATGCGAAGATACGCGACCGTATCCGGGAGATTGGAGTCTGTCGCTCCAAGAAGCCGCGCAAGCGGATAAACAAAAGCGTTGCCAAGAACGGCCAGAAGCAGACCGAGCAGGAGGGCCATGGCAAACCCGGTAACAGCGATCTCGCCGGCCTTCTGTTTTTCTCCGGCGCCGAGCAGGCGGGAAAGATAATTCCCGGAACCCTGACCGCAGAAAAAACCCAGGGCCTGAATTATAGCCATGACTGAAAACACCAGTCCGACTGCGGCTGTAGCCTGGGTGGAGATCCGCCCGACAAAATAGGTGTCCGCAGCATTGTAGATGCCGGTGACCAGCATACTGATGATCGTAGGGACCGAAAGCGTGCAGATGAGCCGAGGAACCGGCGTCTGCGTCAAATAGGCATGTCTGTCGCCCTTCTGCGGTCGGATGCTCATGGACGTCTGCCCCTTTCCGGCCAGGCAGATAGTGTGACACGGTCTTCCACAAGCCAGGCATTGTCGGATATGCGGGCCATTGGGCTGTCCGAGAGCGAGTCGGAATAAAACTTCTCAGGATGCTGTCCGGGATACTCTCGGTAGAAGCGGGTGACCTTTTCGTAATCATGGCAGTTCTTGCCAAATATTTTGCCCGTATGCCTGTCCATGCGCGTTGCGATCAGTCTCACTCCAAGCCGTTCTGCAGCCGGCTTCAGCAAGAAATCCGGCGATGCGGAGAGGATCAGATCGTCATCCCGCCTCTGGTTGAGATACCAGGCGGCGATCCCCTGCTCAAAGTTCTCTTCCCAGAAGCGTTCAACGACAGCGTCCACGTCGTCCAGATAAGGAAGGAAGGAAAAGACCTTTTCTTTCAGCGCCCGGGTATCACGAAGGCGGAGAAGCGCGAGCAAACCAACAGCGGCGGTCTTCGGCAGAGCGCGCAGCACGGCTTTTGGGTAATGACGCAGGCAGTACATCACAAAGCAGTAGGAACTGTCCGGAAAAAAGATCGTCTGATCGAAATCGTAACAGTTCATTTATTCCACCACAAAGCTGCGCAGAGCATTGAGCGCAGTCAGGACCGTACACAGCGCGTCGGCGGCAACGCAGATCGAAACAGGAGCAGCGCCGAAGACCGACAGGATCAGCAGTAAAGTCTTTACGGCACAGCAGAGGATAATATTCTGCCAGACGGCAGTCCAGGCGGTTTTGGCAATGCGCTGAAGCGTCGGCAGACGCCGGATCTCGCCGGACATGACGGCCACGTCCGCCTTGTCGTTTCCATCGTCATGACGAAGCGTATCAAGCGAGATGCCCACGTCCGCCAGATCAAACAGAGCCGCGTCGTTGATGCCGTCTCCCACATAGGCAAGGGCTGCGCGATCTCCAAGTCCCTGCTTCAGATAGCGGATCGCAGAGAGCTTGTTTTCCGGGGAAAGCTCGGATCGGACCATGTCAAAATTGAGAGCGGACGCAATGCTCTTGGAGACGGAGATCACGTCCCCGGTCAGCAGCACCATCTGGTTAACGCCCTGCGCACGCAGATCTTCAACCGCATCAAATGCACCGTCGCGGATCTTATCGCTCAACAGGATATGTCCCCAATATTGGTTTTCGACCGCCACATGGACAGCGGAGCCGGCGCGATTCGGCGTCAGGTAGAAAATGCCGTGTTCCTCCATGAGCGCCGCGTTCCCGACGTACACATGCCGCCCCTCAATAAAGGCGCTGACGCCGCGGCCCGGGATTTCCTCGATCTGCATCACGCCCTCGCCGATCTCCCTGGTCCAGCCGCCGGCGTCGCGCAGAGCTTCGCTGACAGGATTTCGCGCGCGCGTCTCCGCCGCGGCTGCCATGCGCAGCAGATCCTGCTCGCTTACGCCGTCGGGGAAAACGTCAGTAACACGAAACCGTCCGTCTGTGATCACGCCGGTTTTACCGAAGGCCATTGTCCGCACATGGGCCACGCGCTCGATACAGCTTTTTCCAAATATACGGATGCCCTTCCGCTCGGAACACACGACGGCCCCCTCAAAGCACAAAGGAACGGAGATCAGCAGCGCGCAGGGAGAACTAAGCAGAAGAAATGCGGCAGCACAGCGAAGACTGCCAGTCCAATCCCCGGAAAAGATCGGAACGATCACGCCGAGGACCAGTGCGCAGACGGCCACGGCGGGAGTAAACATGGCAGCGTATCGGCCAAGACGTTTTTCCAGCTTGGAATCCATCGCGCAGGCCTGTTCAAAGCTCTCGAGGCGCTTCGCAGCCGAGGAATCCTCAAAGCGCTTCTCGGCGCGGATGTACAGAGGAGAACTGACGTTGAGGCAGCCCGAACGCACGCGGCTCCCGATAGAGACATTGACGGCTTCATCCAGGCCGGTCAAAGCGGAGCAGTCCAGCGTGCTGAGTCCGGAGAGCACTTCCCCGTCAACCGGGATGCGTTCACCGGGGTTTACGAGGACGGTATCGCCGATCGATACGTTTTCGGGAAGCGTCTCTTCGCTCTCGTCCCCGCGGAGAATACGCGCTTTCTCCGGCATGATAGCGCGCAGCAGCTCGACTCCGTTTTCCGCCCTGGCAAGCGCATAGGCCTGAACAAGCTCGGCTGAACGGATCACAAGCAGCGCAAAAGCTGCACCGGCATAATCGCCGATAATGAAAGCGATGACGACTCCCAACAGAAACAGCAGCTCTTCATCCGGCAGACGACGATTCACGATCTTCGCAAGGCTGCGGCGCAGAAGGTCGAAGCCCGCGCAGAGCGCGGAAGTAGCGAGGAGGAATACCTTCACCCACGCCGGGCCCCTCAGAAGAAAACCGACGAGAAACAGCAGCGCGGCTGCCAGAACGGGAAGCATCATGCGCAGGCTGAACCGGCGTTCGTATTCTTTCCGGTTCTGGCCAAAGCGGAAATGGACAACCTTTGGCAGAGCTTCACGCCGGAGCTCAGGCATTTTCATTTTTTTCTCTTTGGATGGGGCAAGATGCTTTGCCATTTTTCTCTCTCCCGATCCGTAGCATGGCACAACTTGTGCTGCTGTACGGTATTTCTATGATTGTTTGAAAGCTCTGCTGCAGCCGGCAGCAATGCTGATAAGAAAGACAAGTAAAATGCCGATTGAAAAACCGACGGAATCTATCAGAACGTCACGGAACATTCCGGCGCGCCCGGGGACGAAAAGCTGATGCACTTCATCGGAGCAGGCGTACAGAAAACAGATCGCAAGCGAGAAGAGCGGAGTTTTGACGCTCCGTCGCCAGGTAAAGCGCTCGGAAAGGTAAAGGAACACCGACACCCCAAGGCAGAAAAACTCCGCCATATGCGCATACTTGCGGATGTCTGCGTCCATCCCCTGACCGCTGAGCGGCGGCAGGAGCCTTTCCAGGACAGCCCCGATGAGACTTGCAAGAAAACCGTCGCTGAGCTTTCCCGATTCATCCCCGCTCTGTGCGGAGAAGAGGAAGATCGCCGCCATGATCAGCACGGTCAGAATCCCGAAAAAACGGAGTCTGATCCGGTGAGCTTTTTCCGCTCTCATCGCAGCATGTCCGCAAACTCGTCCTCGCTCAGGACGGGAATGCCCAGCGTCTGCGCTTTCGTCAGCTTGCTGCCGGCGTTCTCTCCGGCGACAACGTAGCTTGTTTTTTTTGAAACGGAGCCGGCGGCCTTCCCGCCAAAGCTCTCGATCAGCGCAGACGCTTCCTCGCGGGTGAAGCGCTGCAGTGCGCCGGTCAAAACGAAGGTCAGTCCAGCAAAGCGGTCGTCCTTCTTTTCCTCGTGAGAACTGAAATCCACTCCGGCCTCCCGCAGGAGACGGATCTGATGCTGTGACTGAGGCTTGCGGAACCATTCCACAACAAAGCCCGCCGTGATTTCCCCGATGTCGGGAATCTGGGTCAGTTCCTCAATGCCGGCTGCCATCAGCGCATCCAAATCGCCGTAATGGCCGGCGAGCACTTTGGCTGCTTTCTGTCCAATTTGACGGATGCCGAAAGCGCAGAGCAGCCGCGCAAGTCCGGCTTCACGGCTCCTGTCTATGGCAGCGATGAGCTTGGCGGCGGACTTATCGCCCAGACGATCAAGCGCCGCCACATCGTCGGCCTTCAGATAATAGAGATCGGCGGGATTTTTCACGAGGCCGGCGTTGATGAGGCTCTCACACACGGAGATACCGAGACCGTCGATATCCATAGCCTCCCGTGAAGCAAAATGGGCCACATTGCGAAGCCTCTGTGCTGGACACTCGGGGCTGGTACAGCGGAGAGCGGCGCCATCCGGGTCGCGCACTACAGGCGCGCCGCATTTCGGGCAGACAGAGGGAAGGACGAACGGTACCGTTCCTTCGGGACGTTTTGCTTTGTTCACAGACAAAACCTCGGGGATGATCTCCCCCGCCTTATGCAGAAGTACCGTATCGCCGATGCGCAGGTCCAGCCGGTCGATGTTGTCCTGGTTGTGGAGCGTGGCAGCAGAGACGGTCGTACCGGCCAGACGGACAGGCTCGACGATCACCTTGGGAGTCAGCACTCCCGTGCGGCCCACCTGAACGACAATATCCAGTACGCGGCTCTCTTTCTTTTCCGGCGGATATTTGAAAGCTACCGCCCAGCGCGGCGCCTTGGCCGTGCTGCCCAGCGCCTCACGCTGGGAAAGACGGTTGATCTTGATGACGGCGCCGTCCATGTCAAAGGGCAGTTCATCGCGGTGCTCCCCCAGCCATTCAATGCGCTGTACGCAGTCCTGAATATTGTCGTAATGCTGATAGCCAACCACGGGAAAGCCCATGACCCGCATGGCGTCCAGCGTCTGGGCGTGGGTCTCATAGCCGCCGTCGGATGAATACTGCATGTTAAAGCAGATAATGTCCAGCTTGCGGGAAGCGGTCACTTTCGGGTCGAGCTGGCGCATGGAGCCCGCTGCCGCATTGCGCGGGTTGGCAAGCATTGTTTCCCCGCGGATCTCACGCTCGGCATTCAGCTCGGCAAATACGGCTTTGGACATGTAAACCTCGCCCCGAACAATGAGACGCTCCGGAGCATTCACGATACGGAGAGGAAGAGAACGCACGGTGCGCAGATTCTCGGTCACGTTCTCTCCGACGGTGCCGTCACCTCGCGTGGCACCGCGGACAAAAACGCCGTTTTCGTATTCAAGCGACATGGAGAGACCGTCGATCTTCGGCTCCACTACATAGTCATGGGCATCTGTGAGCAAAGTGTCCATACGGTCGCCAAAGGCGAAGAGCTCATCATAGGAGAACACATCCGTCAGGCTCTCCAGCGGGACCTGATGGGTCACCTGCTCAAACTGGCTGAGCGCTTGACCGCCGACGCGCTGCGTAGGCGAATCGGGCGTGATCAGCTCTGGATGCTCGCTCTCCATCTTCTTGAGGCGCTGCATCAGCATATCGAACTCATAGTCCGAAATGACCGGTGCATCCATCACATAATAGAGTTTGCTGTGATACTCGATCTCACGGCGAAGCGTATCAATCTCTTTTTGAATATCCATATCGTTCTCCCGTGAAAGGAAGCGAAAGCGCTTCCCGCCCCTGATGCAGGGCTCCTATGATTCGTAGCTGACGTAGGTTTCCGGTACCTGACCGACCACAATGGTATCCGCAATCAGCACCTGTGTTTTCACCTGTGCGCTCTCTGTCCCCCAGGGGACGAGCACGTCGATATCCACCGTCACGGTCAGCAGGATCTGGTGCTTGGTCTGATTGATGCCGGCGGTGACAATGCTGTTGTCAAAGCCCACGCGGGAAGACGTCAGCATCAGGATCTCCACCGGAACACCCGGTCCTCTTCCCATCAACAGACTGATGCCGCTCAGGTTCCCGGCGGGGATAATCACACGCAGCGTGCGATGATCGGAATTACCGACGACTTTCTCGAGAATATCCGCAGACAGCGCGTTGATGCGGCCCATATCGGCGCTGACAGCCGTGATAACTCCATCCTCATTTTTTTCAAAATGGACAAAATGCTCCCCTGCGTAATTATCCTGCGTCATCACCGAAGCGATCACGCGGTTTACCTCAGCCGAAACGACATCGGACGCGTCGGATACGGCAATCTGAGACGATAAACGGCTCAGAAAGCGCCCTGCTGCGGCGAAAAAGCAGAGCAGCAGCGCAAGAACAAACAGCGCGGCGAAGATCGCTTTGCGCGTTTTTCTTCCGTTTTGCGGCAGCGTAATCTTAGCACGTCGAAAGAGCCGCGGATGCACGGCATCACCCCCGTGCACCAGTATATGCGCTCAGCCCTCGAGCATGGCACTGACAGCCATCAGGATCCCGAGCTTTCCGGATTCATAGCTCAGGCCGCCCTGCATGAAGACGGTATAAGGCGGACGGATCGGACCGTCAGCAGACAGTTCTATGCTGCTGCCCTGAATAAACGCACCGGCCGCCATGATGACGGGGTCTTCGTAACCAGGCATCTGCCATGGTTCCGGAGTAACATAGGAATCCACCGGAGCGCCGGATTGAATACCGAGACAGAAACGTTTCATTTTTTCCGGCGATCCCAGCTTCACCATCTGAATGATATCCGAGCGTTTTTCGTCCACGGAAGGACTGCTCTCCAGCCCAAGCTCCTCCATCATGGCCGCGCAGAAAACGGATGTCTTCAGCGCCTGCGCAACCGTATGCGGCGCAAGGAACAGACCTTGATAGAAAAGCCGGTTATTGCCCAGTGTGGAGCCGCATTCGCCGCCGATCCCGGGCGTCGTCAGGCGCATGGCAGCGCGTTCCACGAGCTCGGCCCTGCCGGCCACATACCCGCCGGTCGGAGCAAGCCCGCCGCCAGGGTTTTTGATCAGGGAGCCGGCGATGATGTCCGCCCCCACATGGGTAGGCTCGATCACATCGGTAAATTCTCCGTAGCAATTGTCCACCATGATACTTGCTTTAGCGTTCACCGCCCGTACAGTCTCCACGATCTTGCCGATCTCCTGTACGGAGAGGGCCTTGCGCTCCGCATAGCCGCGGGAGCGCTGGATCATGACGCCTGTCACGGACGGATCCGCCGCAGCACTTCGGATCGCGTTATAATCGGGACCGCCGTCAAGGGCAAGATCCACCTGTGCATAGCGGATCCCGTAGAATTTGAGGGATCCAAAAGCGTTTCCGCTGAGGCCGATGGCCGTACGCAGCGTATCATAGGGAGTGCCTGTGACGGCAAGAATCGTCTCCCCCGGTTTTGCGAGAGAAAACATGGCGGCAGAAAGCGCATGGGTGCCGTTTACAAATCCAAGGCGCACAAGAGCGCTTTCCGTGCCAAAGACCTGCGCATAGATCTTATCCAGCGTTTCACGGCCCAAATCGTCATATCCGTAACCGGTGGTACCGGCAAAGCAGGCTTCGGAAACGCGGTGATCCTGAAAGGCCGCCATCACACGCAGCGTATTCTGCTCCGCCACACGGTCGATCTCACGAAAGCGCGCTTCGCAGCGTGTCTGCGCTTTCTCAGCCATGGCAAAAACCTCAGGACGGATATCGGAAATTTTCATGAATACAGCTTCTCTTTCGTTCGTTTATGGTATCCTGCCGACCGGCAGGCATGGAATCAAAGGGAATTGACGATTTTCTTGAATGCCTCCCCGCGCTCGGCAAAGTTTTTGAAATGATCAAAGGAGGCACAGGCCGGAGAAAAGAGGACCACGTCGCCTTCTTCCGCAACAGAGGCGGCGGCCAGGACGTTTTCGGTAAAATCCTCGTGCATCTCAAAGGTGAGATCCGATCCGGGAAAGGCCGGAGAATTTACAATTGCGTCCTTGATTTTCAAGGCCG
Source organism: Oscillospiraceae bacterium (assembly GCA_902774015.1). Taxonomy (GTDB): domain Bacteria; phylum Bacillota; class Clostridia; order Oscillospirales; family Oscillospiraceae; genus Limivicinus. The sequence continues at coordinate 306,660 of CACYHB010000001.1, forward strand.
TATCGCCCGTGAGGAAAACCCGCTTCGCCATTCGGCAGAGCGCATCGCCCAGCGGTTCAAAGGGAATGTGCTTATCATAGCCGCCGCAGAGTACGATGGGTTTTACGGTCATCGCCCGGAGGCCTGCGATGGTGCGTGAGGGACTGGAGCCGATGGAATCGTTGATATAGCGTACGCCGTCTTTCTCGCGCACCAGTTCCAGGCGGTGCTCCACGCCGCCGAAGGACATGGCGACGCTGCGGCACACGGCGGCGGGAACAAGTCCTGCCGTCGCTTCAAAGGCAGCAAGGTAGTTGAGGACATTATGCTCCCCGGGAAGCTTGATCTCAGAGCGGAGCATGATCTCCTCGCGTTTACCGTCATGAAGGCGGAAAATGCTGTCCCCTTCCCGGAAGCACCCGCTCTGCCCGACTTTTCCGTTGCAGAAAAACGCGACCCTGCCTGGCGCCATGGAGGAATAATAGGGCGCATGTTCGTCGTCCATCTGCAGCACCAGCTTATCCTCCGGCCGCTGACGAAGAAAGATCGCGGCTTTGGCATCGATGTAATCCTGGTAATCCTTATGTTTATCCAGATGATTGGGCGAAATATTGGTGATTACAGCCACGTTGGGACGGCATTTCATGCTGTGAAGCTGGAAGGAGCTCAGCTCCAGAACAGCATAATCCTCCGGCCGTATCTCCGGCACCTCGCAGAGCAGCGGATGGCCGATGTTGCCGCCAAGATGCACACGATAGCCAGCAGCTTTCAACAGCTCCGAAATAATAGTGGTGGTCGTCGTCTTCCCGTCGCTTCCGGTGACGGCGATCACCCGGCAGGGACAGAGCGCAAAGAACAGCTCCATCTCCGAGGTGAGCTTGCTCCCCCGTTTTTGGGCCGCCTCCAGATTCGGATCAAACGGCATCAAGCCCGGCGTGCGGAAAATGACGTCCTGATCGAGATCCTTCAGATAATCGTCTCCCAGCTTCCATTTGCACCCCAATTCTTCCAGCCTGAGGCCTGTCTCTCCGAGGTCAGGGAACGATCGTTTATCACAGGCCGTCACATCACAGCCGTTTCGGAGCAGCAGTTCGATCAAAGGCGTGTTGCTCACGCCGATGCCGATCACAGCAACGCGCTTGTCTTTGATGGAATCCACATATTCCTGCAGGGTCAAGCAAATCGCCTCGCTAACTACAAGATATAGCGAACACGCCATCCGGCATGAACGCATCCAGACACTTTATTATATCCCTTTTCACGGAACATGACAAGAAATATTATTGACTTTGCACGGGAAAATGATTAGAATACCTGAGGCTGGCGGTGCGATCCGTCAGGCGCCATCAGCGAGCAGGCCGAACGACCGCGGGTACGAGCCGAAAGGCTGTGCGTGAGGAAAGTCCGGGCTCCACAGGGCAAGGATAACGGGTAACACCCGCCAGGGGCGACCCTCGGACAAGTGCAACAGAGATATACCGCCTCGCCTTGCGAGGTAAGGGTGGAAAGGTGGAGGTAAGAGCCCACCCGTCGCATGGAGACATGCGGACGCTGTAAACTCTATCCGGAGCAACACCGTGGAACGGGAGCATACAGGCCGGCCCGGCCGCTTCCAGGAGGTGGCTTGAGCCCTTCGGCAACGGAGGGCCACAGACAGATGGTCGTTCAGGGAGAGCAATCTCCCGGACAGAACCCGGCTTACAGGCCTGCTCGTTTCTCCGCTTACGATGTTGAATTGCATAAGAAAAACACCGACTGACCAGTCGGTGTTTTTCTTATGCATGTAAGCTTATTCCGCGTCTTCCCAGTTGTGCCAGACGTTCTGCACGTCGTCGTTATCCTCGAACATATCAAGCATCTTCTGCATGTTCTTGATGTCGTCCTCATTGGTGAGCTTAATGTAGCCGTTCTGAGGAAGCATCTCCACCTGGGCCTCCAGGAGCTTGTAACCCTTGTCGGTAAGAGCCTCGGAGACAGCGGCGACGTCATCCTCACCGGTGTAGACGGTGATGGTTTCACCTTCGTATTCCACATCGTCGGCGCCGGCTTCCAGCGCATCCTCAAAGACGGCGTCCTCTTCCAGCTCCTCGTCCTCATTGTCGATGACGATGACGCCCTTCTTGTCGAACGACCAGCTGACGCAGTTGGCCGCGCCCATGTTTCCGCCGTACTTGTCAAAGTAATGCCGCATCTCACCGGCGGTACGATTGCGGTTGTCCGTCATGGTCTCAACGATCACGGCAACGCCCTGGGGTCCGTAGCCTTCGTAAACGATCTTTTCATAGTTCTCTGTGTTGCCGGCCCCAAGCGCCTTGTCGATCGTGCGCTTGATGTTGTCGTTGGGCATGTTTGCGGCTTTGGCCTTGGCAATGACAGCCGCCAGCTTGGAGTTGGAGCGCGGATCGCCGCCGCCGCCTTCCTTGACGGCAACGATCATCTCACGTGCGATCTTGGTAAAGGCCTGCGCGCGCTTTGCGTCTGCAGCGCCCTTGGTTTTCTGTATGTTATGCCATTTGGAATGTCCGGACATGGTGTAACAACTCCTCTTTCGTTACGTTTTAACGGGGGTATTTTATCACAACGCGTCTGATCATGCAAGACCTTATTCGACTCGGATAAACGCTCGGTTGTATATGCCGGGCCGCCTCATACCCTTGGGATCAACAGCATTCTCCCTCTGCGGTCTTCGGGGTTCATGTTCTCGATCGCTGCCACGCTTGAGTGATACGTTCTGGCAAGCTCCCAGAGACTCTCCTCTCCTGTCTGCACCAGCGTTACCGTCGGAAACGAGGATAAATCGAAAGGATGTTCCTCATCCATCGCGACCCCGCTCAGCGCCCTCCGTTCGCTTCCGATGCAGCGCTGCCGCACGACCTCTGCCTCCAGAACGGCCTGAATCCCCTCCCCTTCGGGCTGGATTACCTGCTTTGTGAGCTCCGTACTGATCACCCGGGCGGACTGACTGTCGACATCGCCCTGAAAGGGAAGCTGACGGTGCACAGCCGCAAGATCTCCGCTTTTGCTTCGATAGATCACGTCAAATTCCCCTGTCAGCCCTGCGTCGCTTCGGGACAGCCCTGTAAAGACTGCAAGAACATCCGCGCAGTCTTCGCTGACGGAGAAGAGCTCGGAAGCTGTCATGCGGTCCACTTCCATCTCTCCCGCGCTCTCTGCAGAAAGCGTACACTCCGAGCTGACGCTCGGCATGCAACCGGAATATGCGTCTGACAGGTAGGATAGCTTCACGCTGCTCCTGCAGAGCAGCTGCAGCAGTGCATGCACTTCGCAGGACAGGGTCTTCTCTCCCCCGATGCCGTCACTGAGGTCCAGATAAAGAGCCGTCGGCTGACAGCTGACCGTACAGCATACGGCGTCGGAGATCCCGGGATCCAGTATCTGGGAAACAGGTGTGGAAAAGCTCTGCTGCAGAGGATAGCACACGCTGTCTGCCGCATAGCTCACATGAAGCTCCATGGTTCCCTTGACGATAAGCCGTGAGCCGATACGGCTGTGCTCTGCCAGATGAAAGCGCAGTTCAGAGCTGAGGATCTGCTGCGGCTGTGCTTTTCCCTTGGGAAAGACAAAACTCTCGGTCAGTGCGAAGCTCTTTTCCGAGACGGCTGTGATGGCCTGTGCGTCCGCCGTCTCTTCAAGCCCGTAAATCAAGGCGCTGTCCTCTTCGGAAGGAAGAAGCGAAACCGTCATTTCTTCTCTGCTGAACAGGCTGAATTCACAGCTGATCTCCACGCAGACAGAGAGCTTGCGCGGGTTCAGTATCCGTGTCTCCGTACGCAGCGCACGAAGCGTCGCCTGTGCTTCCTGCGGCGTCTCTGCGTCAGGCAGTTCGATCGTTCTCGTGAATTCTCTGCACAGATGCACAGAAGAAACGCGGTCTGCGTTCTCTGTAATGTAGAGGACGACGGTGTCCACCGTGCCGCCGATGCTAAGAATCCGGCTCTCCAGCTCTTTGCTCTTGAGCAGCACCGTGCTGCATACCGACGCCACACGCCCCACATCGTCGTTCACGTCGGGGACGACACCTTCCAGTTCGACAGGAAAGATCTCTTCCTTATGCAGGCATTCCCGCCATGTTTCCCTCGTTTCCCGCTGAAAATGCAACTCCATTTACTCTGCTCCTCCACCCTGTCGTCCCATCAGCTTTGCCAGCAGCTTTCCCAGAAAGCGCGGCAGCCGGATCACAACAATTTTCATTTTGACTCCTCTTCCCTGTCAGCAGCAGCGCAGCAGCCAGATCCCCGCAGCGATCAGCAGCGCTGCCAGTCCAAACCACCAGAACTGCGAAGGCAGCACCAGCGAAAGGAGGATAATCACCCCCAGCACGATCGCTGTAACGCCCCACAGCATCCGCCTTCCTCCGCGCAAAAAACCGCCTCCCGCAGCTGTATTCCCTACAGTCTACGCGAAAGGCGGCATTCTTATGATCGCTTCTTCTTTTATTCTTCCCAGAATTTGTGTTGGGCGGAAAGCTCGTAAAGCCGCTCGTAGGAACGGTAGCGGCTCGGGCGGATTCTTCCGGCGCGCAGCGCCTCCGTGACGGCGCAGCCCGGCTCTTTCCGATGAGCGCAGTCGGGGAATCGGCATTGTCCGAGGAGCGGTCTGAACTCGGGAAAATCGTTGGCAAGATCCTCTTTAGGGATGATCTTCATCATTTCCAGTTCGAAAGAGGCATAGCCCGGCGTGTCAGCAAGCCAGGTGTTGTCTCCGAGATCGAAGAGTTCCACATGGCGGGTGGTATGTTTTCCGCGGCCCAGCTTCTCACTGACCTCCGCAGTTTTCAGGCTCAGGCCGGGAGAGAGACAGTTGAGCAGGCTTGACTTCCCAACACCGGAATTACCCGTAAACGCACAGGTTTTTCCTGCAATCGCCATCCTGAGTTCTTCTATGCCGCGGCCAGAATCTGCGCTTGTCTGGATCACAGGATAGCCTGCTTCGCGGTAAAGCGCGGCCAGTTCTTCTCCGGGGTCCAGATCGGTTTTGTTCACGCAAAGGATCAGCTCGCAATCCGCTTCCTCCGCAATGACGGAGACCCTGTCTATGAGGAAGGGATCCGTTACGGGGTTGACATTGGCTGCAACGAAAATCAAGGCATCCACATTGGCGACGGCGGGACGGATAAAAAAGTTTCTCCGTTCCTCCACGCTGTCGATTCGGCCTCGTCCAGCGGAGTCAACGCTGCAGCGGACACGGTCACCCACGAGGGGCGACGTGCCGTCCAGCCGGAAACGGCCGCGGGCTTTGCACTCCAGCATGCCCTCGTCAGTCAGCACATAGTAAAAGCCGCTTAGGGCCTTGACGATCCTTCCTTCTCTCATCCTGCCTCCGGTCCGGTGGAGACCCGCAGAATGATCTTGCTGTGCTCTTCGACCTCAGTGAAAGCCTCAGCACTCTGGCCGATCACGGTTCCGGCGGCAAGGTCGCTGCCCACGTACTCAGAGCCGCCGTAACTGAGGAAGGAATTTTCAAGCTGCTGGATCGCAGCGCCCTCTGAGAGGCCGATCAGATTGGGCATACTCACGTTAATGATCTCCGGTCCGCTGCTCACGGTCAGGAAAACTGTCGATCCCGTGGCAAGGGGCTGCCCCACGTCCGGATAGGTCTTCATCACGTAATTGCGGGTGTAAATATCTGAAACGGAATTCTCGATCTCCACGTAGAAGCCGGACTGACGAAGCAGGGCGCTGGCGGTGCGATAATCCATGTTGATCACATCCGGGACGGAGGAGAGCGTATCGCCCGTGGATACGATGAGCGTGACCTTGATCCCGTCCGGGGTAACCATGATGCTCCGGTTTGCCTCAGGGTCCTGGGAAAGGACGACGCCGGGAGCGGTATCGGTGTTCACGACGAAAATGACTTCAAAGTTGTAGTTGCTGAGCTCGGCATTGCTCATCAGAGATTCGTAGCTGCTGCCGACGAAGTTCGGCAGATTGATGCGCACCGCGGGAGAAAAGATGTCTTTCAGCCAGAAATTCCAGAGGAAAGCAAAGAGAAAGACGATGCACACCAGCACGCCGAAAGCGCCGGTCATGAAGCTGACCCGACCGGAACGGCTGCGGCGGCGGCGAAAGCTCTCCGTACTCATCTCGCTCACCGAGCGGATGGGAACGACGCCCGGGTTCTCCAGCACTTCCTCTTCTTTCGGCCGCAGCTGCGTCTGGATGAAGCTCTCCAGATCATGCAGAAGCTCCTCGGCACTCTGATAACGCGCCGAAATGTCCGCGCTCATGGCCTTCATCGTGATGCGCTCCAGCTCCTCTGGGATCTCCGGAACCTTGGCGCGGGGAAGCACAGGCGTCGCGTTCATATGCTTGACGGCGATCTCGCCGAGGGAATCGCCGGTATAGGGTTTCTCGCCGGTCAGCATTTCATACATAACGACGCCGAGAGAGTACAGGTCGCTTCTGGCGTCAGGGCTTTCTCCCCTGGCCTGTTCAGGCGCGATATAGTGGATCGAGCCGATGGCCTGGCCGTTGGATTCCACAGCTTCGTTTTCCAGCGCGGCAATCCCGAAATCTGCTACCTTGATGGTGCCGTCCTTCAGCAGCATGATGTTGTTCGGTTTGATATCCCTGTGGACAATGCCGCGCTCGTGAGCGTGACGCAGGGCGCGGGCGATCTGCCGTGAAAAGTGCAGCGTCTCGCGCCAGCCAAGCGCTCCCCTGCGCTCCATATACTGCTTGAGCGTAATCCCGTCCACAAGTTCCATGACGATATATTCCATGGAGCTGTTTCGGCTGACATCGTAAATGGCGACGATGTTATGGTCGGAAAGCATGGCGACGGCATGTGCTTCCGCGAGGAAACGGCGGCGCAGCTCTTCGTCCGCCGCCATCTCCTGCCGCATCACCTTCACGGCGACCTGCCGGTTCAGGCGGTGGTCCATGGCCTTGTAAACGACAGCCATGCCGCCCTCGCCGATCTTGCTCTGTATCTCATAGCGACCGTCGAGAACACGGCCGATAGTATTCTCAGTACTCATAGATTCTCCTATCGGGAAAAAGCAGCTTTCTCACTTGACAGCGACTACCGTCACGTTATCTCGCGCCCCGCGGCGCAGCGCCATATCCATCAGCGTCCTGCACAGATCCTCCGGTTCCCGGTGAAGCTTTGCCTGTTCCAGCATCTCCTCATCGCTCAGCGTGTTGGATAGCCCGTCCGAGCAAAGAAGCAGGATATCGCCGATCCCAAGCTCGAAGTTGAAGTAATCTGCCTCCACCTGGGAGTCTGTCCCCACGGCGCGGGTGATGACGTTGCGCTGGGGATGTGTCTTGACCTGTTCCGGCGTGATGACGCCGTATTCCAGCAGATCCTCCACCAGGGAGTGATCCCGCGTGATCTGGCTGATGGTGTCGTTGCGCCGGGAGATCAGATAAGCGCGGCTGTCGCCCACATTGATAATATGGCCGATGCCGTTGGACTTTATCACACCGCCGACGATGGTCGTACCCATCCCGTTGAACTCCTCGCTGAACTTGGAGTACTCATAGGCAACGCCGTTTGCCTCCCGGCAGGCGTTCTTCAGCATCTGCTCAAAATCCACAGGGCGATTGTTGCGCGTATTCAGCCATGAATAAACGCAGGAGACAAAAGCGCGGTTTGCGATCTGGCTGGCAAGGCCGCCCGCCTTGGCGCCGCCCATCCCGTCGCAGAGCGCGACGATCAGACAGTCCTTGGTCTTGACTTTTTCAATGATGAAGCTGTCCTGATTGTCCTTTCGGACCATGCCCTTGTCTGTCAGGCCAAAGCTTTTCATGGCTGCACCGCCCTTCTTCAGGAATTCTGTTTCTGCATTTTACGGCGAAGCTGGCCGCAGCTGGCATCCACATCGCTGCCGAGCCTGCGCCGAACGGTCACATTTACCTTCTCATCCTCCAGGATTTTGATAAAGGCCTTCATATGGCCGGAGGTGGAGGGCTTGAACTCGCGCTCCTCCACATGGTTGAGCGGGATCAGATTCACATGGGCCCCAACGCTTTTTGCCCGCTTTGCCAGGAGCCTCGCGTGCTTCTCCGTGTCGTTCACGCCGTCTATCATCGCATATTCAAAAGAGATACGCCGCCCGGTGCGTTCATAGTAACGCTTGCAGGCGTCCATCAGCTTGTCCACACCGCGGCCGCGATTGGCGGGCATGAGACGGGAACGCGTCTCGTCGTCCGGCGCGTGGAGGGATACCGTGAGCGTAAGCTGCAGATCCCGGTCGGCCAGATCGTCAAAGCGCTCGATGATGCCGCAGGTGGAGAGGGAGATGTGCCGCATGCCGATGTTCATCCCGGCGGGGTCGTTCACCAACTCCAGAAAACGCATCACGTTATCAAAATTATCCAGGGGTTCCCCGATCCCCATCAGCACGATATTGGAGATCTTCTTCCCGGAATCCAGCTGGGAGAACAGCACCTCGTCCAGGATCTCGGAGGCATTCAGAGAGCGCACGAGGCCGCCGATGGTAGATGCGCAGAAGGCGCAGCCCTGGCGGCAGCCCACCTGACAGGAGACACACACGGTGTTGCCGTGCTGATAGCTCATGACGACGGTTTCCACCGCATTGCCGTCATACAGCTCCCAGAGGTATTTGATCGTCCCGTCGATCTGGGAGACCTGTTTTGAAAGGACCTTCGGCTCATAGAGATGAAAGCTCTCTTTCAGCTTCTCTCGTAAAGACAGGGGCAGATTGCTCATTCTGTCGAAGCTGCGGACCCCGCGGCCAAGCCATTCATAAACCTGCTTCGCCCGGAATTTCGCTTCGCCGAGTGCGGCAAGCTCCGCCTCGATCTCGGGAAGGGTCATGGATAACAAATCTTTCTGCATCTTATTGATTCTTTCTCAGTCTGGCGGCAAAAAAACCGTCTGTACCGTCGATATGCGGCCAGAACGTATAGCTGCCTCCGCAGCTTTCAACGGCTCCCAGCGTAAAATCCTCGGCTCGAAAATCCGTGTGACAGTCGAGGAATGCGGAGACCCGATCCTCATTTTCCGCTTTCAGCACCGTGCATGTTGAGTAGAGCAGCAGACCGCCGGGACGAACATAGCGCGAAACATTGTCCAGGATCGCCGCCTGAATGCCGGGAAGCGCCGCCAACTCCCTCTCTGTCTTATGTCTGATCTCCGGACGCTTGCGGATGACGCCAAGCCCGGAGCAGGGCGCGTCACACAGCACCAGATCGAAGGCATTCTCCCAGGATGGCTCGAACAAGCGGCCGTCGCGGGCAAGCGTCTCAACACAGCTGATCCCGAGTCTGCACGCGCCCTCTTCGATCCTTTTCAGCTTCTTCTCCTGCAAATCGCAGGAGACAACAGACCCCTTTCCGCCCATGCGAATGGCGGCGGCAAAGCTCTTCCCACCGGGCGCGGCGCACACGTCCAGCACACGCATCCCCGGTTCCGGGGCGGCAATCTCCACCGCAGAGCGGGCGGCCCGATCCTGAACATAAAACAGTCCCTCATCATAGCCGGGCAGCGCTGTCACGGAACCGCCGTCCAGCCTGAGGCAGCCGGGCAGAGCAGGGAAAACCTCAAAGGGAATCTCGGCACGCTCCAATGCGCGGCAGTAATCCCCAGTCGAGACTTTGAGGGTGTTTATCTGAATATCGAGCGGCGGACTCTGATTGTTGGATGCAAAAAAGGCCTCGGTAAAGGCATAGCCGCGCTCGGAACAGAGCCTTTGCGCCAGCCATGCAGGATGACTGTAGCGCAGCTGCAGATAGGAAACCGTCCCTTTTCCGGGAATCTCAGGCAGGGAAGTCCGTTCGGCCGCAAGTCTGCGCAGCACGGCGTTGCAAAGCCCCGAAGCACGGGAGAGGCCGTTTTTACGACAGAGCTCCACCGTCTCGGAAACCGCAGCATGCTCGGGGATCCGATCGGTCAGCAAAAGCTGGCAAGCCCCGAGACGCAGCAGATCCCGGACGCTTTTTTCGACCGGTTTTTGACAGAAGCGATCGAGATGCCAATCCAGAAACGCCTCGTTCTGCAGTACGCTCAGACAGAGCCAGGACGCCAGTGCGGAATCCCTGCCGTCCAGCCGGTATCTGCGGATAGCGGCATCCATGGCCGGGGCCGACCAGGCGCCGTCCCGCCGGCAGCGCTGCAGGGTCTCCAGGGCAGCCTGTCTTGCAAGATTCTCCATCATGTGTCCACACTGACGGCATGGCCGCGCAGAAAGTCGGCGGTTTTCATCCGTTTTTTCCCGGAAGCCTGAAGCTCGGTTATCATCAGCGTCTTCCCTTCCGCGCAGGCGATTTCCAGTCCGTCCTTACCGGCGGAAACCACTTTTCCCGGTTGGAGAGCTGTTCTGTTCTCCGTATAGGCCGCGGAGAATACCCGGTAAACAGAACCGTCCAGCTCCATTGTTGCCACAGGCCAGGGCTGCAGACCGCAGATCTGTTTAACGATCTGACGCGGGCTGCGGTTCCAGTCAATGGGGCAGAGGGACTTATCCAGCATTTTCACATAACTGGCCTTGCTGTGATCCTGCGGCGTTCTGGGTGCGCTTCCGTCCTCAATCGCGTGCAGAGTACGGACAAGGAGCTCCGCCCCCATATCCTTGAGGCGGTCAAAAAGCTCACCCGATGTCTCGAACTCGCCGATCGGCGTCTCCTCACTGAATATCACGTCTCCGGCGTCCATATCGTGGGCAAGGTACATGGTCGTCACGCCCGTCACTTCGTCGCCGTTCAGAACGGCAGCCTGAATCGGCGCGGCCCCCCGGTATTTGGGCAGAAGCGAGCCGTGAACGTTGACGGCGCCGTATCTTGGAAGGGCCAGGATCTCGTCCGGCAGGATGCGCCCGTAGGCCACCACAACAAGAATATCCGGTTTGAGCGTCTCAATCTGTCGAAAAGCAGTGCCGTCGCGCATTTTTTCCGGCTGAAAAACAGGAAGTCCCGCTTTGAGGGCAAGCGCCTTGACCGGGGAGATCTGCAGTTCCATTCCCCTGCCTTTGGGTTTGTCCGGCTGGGTAAACACGCCTGCGACGTCAAAACCATCGTCCAGGAGCTTTTGCAGTGAAGCCTCTGCAAAATCCGGCGTACCCATAAAAACGATCCGCATCAGGCATCATCCCCGTTCGCGCCGCCCTGAAGCTCCTCCTCGGTGAGCATGCGCTCGGCCTTGGAAGTGAAAACGATCCCCTCGAGATGGTCGATCTCGTGGCAGAAGCAGCGAGCCGTAAGTCCGGTGCCCTCCACCTCAAAGCTCTTCCCGAAGCGGTCCTGTGCACGGACCTTGACAGTCATCGGGCGTTTAACAAGGCCGTACTCGCCGGGAACGCTCAGGCATCCCTCGGGACCGTCCTGCTCGCCGGAACTCTCAAGGATCTCGGGATTAATCAGTTCGATCACATATTCATCCTCGCCCTCAGGTACGTTGGTCTCCAGCACGAGAACCACACGGCGCAGCACACCTACCTGGGGCGCGGCAAGACCCACGCCGTTTGCCTGCAGCAGCGTCTCCCGCATATCGTCCAGGAGTTGATGGAGCCTGGGGTTGAAATCCGTCACAACGCGGCTTTTCTTGTAGAGGAGCGGCTGCTCCTTGGTCAGAATATTACGAAGTGCCATAACTGTCTCACTCTCTGTCTCATATTAATTCAAGGGATCATGATCCGCAAACACAGATACGCCGCGAAAACGCTTGTCCGTGCTGCATTCGCAGACGACCTGCGAAATGGCGGCGCGCAGCATGGCGCTGCCCGGTCCGTTAACGATCACCCGGTAACGGTAGCGATTGTTGACGCGGACCACGGCCATGGGAGACGGACCCAGTACATCAACGCCGGAGCTGCTGTCAAGCAGGCTCTCCAGTCGGTTCTTACACCAGCGAGAGGCGTGTACGACCAGGCGCTCATCGAGCCCTGAGGCCGTCAGTGTGAAAATATCGCGGAAAGGCGGCGAATTCTGCAGCCTGCGAAGGGATAGTTCGGAGGAATAGAATGCGTCGTAGTCCTGCCTGGCCGCCTGCAGGATGGTTTCGTTTTCCGGGGTATAGGTCTGGATCACAGCTCTTCCGGTCTTCTCGCCCCGACCGCTTCGGCCGATGACCTGCGTTATGAGGGAAAAGGTCCGTTCGCCGGCCCTGTAATCGCCGGCATAGAGGCTCTGGTCGGCGGAAATCACGCCAACGAGGGTCACGTTTTCAAAGTTCAGCCCTTTCGTGACCATCTGCGTGCCGACCATGACGGGGATGTTCTCCTCGCGGAAGCGCTTGAAGAGGAGCTCATGGGAACCTGCGGGCGTCACCGTGTCCGTGTCCATTCGCATAATCTCGATCCCGGGAAAGAGCTCATGAAGCTCCGTCTCCACCATCTGCGTGCCAACGCCGATGTATCTGAGTGAACCGCCGCAGTCCGGGCAATGTTCGTCCACCCGTCGGGAAAAGCCGCAGTAATGACAAATGAGACGGGAATTTGCGCTGTGATATGTCAGCGACACGCTGCAACGCGGGCAACGGTAGGTATAGCCGCAATCGCCGCAGCTGACCAGCTTGTGTGCACCGCGCCGATTGATGAACAGAATGCTCTGCTCTCCTCGCTGAATGTTTGCAGCCAGCTCGTCACGCAGAAAGGAGCTGATACTTCCGCCGTTCCCTCGGCGAAGCTCCCGCTTCATATCCACAACGGAGACGGCGGGAAGCTCCTTCTCGTTATAGCGGGACTCCAGTCGGAACGAGGCGTATCGCCCGGTTTCAGCGGCGTATGCGCTGACAATGTCAGGTGTGGCGGAGCCGAGGAGCAGCAGACAGTTTGCTCTGGCGCAGCGGAATTTTGCAATATCACGGGCATGATAGCGAGGGCTGTTTTCCGACTTGTAAGTCTCCTCCTGCTCCTCGTCCATAATGATCAGTCCAAGATCCCTGCACGGGGCGAAAACTGCGCTTCGTGTTCCGATCACAAGTTTTGCCTTCCCGGCGCGGACCCGCTTCCACTCATCGTAGCGCTCCCCGGTGGAAAGGCTGGAATGGAGGACCGCAACATCGTCGCCGAAGTGAGAAGAGAAGGTCTGCAGCATCTGGGGCGTCAGGGCAATCTCGGGAACAAGGAGAATGCAGGAGCGGCCCCGCGCAAGCTGCTGAGAGATCAGATGGATGTAAACGCTCGTCTTGCCGCTGCCGGTCACGCCGAAAAGCAGAGCGGCCCCGGCCTCGCCGGAGCAGGCCAGGGCGCTGATGCCGTCAAAGGCATTCTGCTGTTCGGCATTAAGAACAGGAAGCGCTTCTCTCTCGCCGGCATAGATTTCCGGCCGCCGATAAACCTCCTGCTGATAAAGCTCCACCAGTTCAGCAGCAACAAGCGCTTTCAGACTCTGCCTGCCAGCGCCGGTAAAGCGCAGCAGTTCCCGGCTGGGAAGCGCGAAAAAGCTGCAGAGCAAATCAAGGAGATTCGCCTGCTGAGGCGAGCGCATGCGCTTCTGAGCGGCGATTGCCGCGGCATCCTCCGGCGGGACAGCGAGCCTTGCCATTTCGACCGTCTTATCGTGAACACGGCGTTCTCCGTCGTCGGTAAACCAGAGTCCCGCGGGAAGGATGGCTTTCACGGCGTCATACACCGTGCAGAAAAAGCGGTCCCGCATAAAAAGCGCTAGGCGGATCTGTTCCTCCGTGAGCACGGGCTCCTCATCCAGAAGCGCCAGAACAGGCTTGAGCGCGTCATGACCGCTGTGATCGCTGAGTGCCAGGATCACGCCCTCGCACCGCCGGTTGCCTCTGGAAAAGGGCACGTAGACACGCATGCCCGGCTTCGCCTTCTCCGCCAATTCTTCCGGGATCCGGTAATCATAAGGCCGGTCGATCCAGTAAGTGGCGGCGGAAACTGCGATTTTCGCAACCAACACCGACATGGAACGTCGTTTACTTGATAGAGAGCTTGCCGGTATACACCTCGTCGATCGCGGAAGAGACGGGCTTGCGCTCCAACGGGATCTGCTTCTCCTCGGATTCCGCAGAGATCGCGCGGGCGCGGCGGGCGACAAGATTTACGAGCTGATAACGGCTCCCGATTTTTTCAACGAGTTCAGCAACAGGGGGATAAAGCATCATAACAGTTCTTCTCCATTTCATCCGCAGAATGCGGTTTGATTCTGAATTATTTCAAAAGGTGCAGACGGTCGGACGCACGGCAGTGCTCGGCTGTAACAATGGCGAGAAACTCCGCAGCGGCCTTGTCCACCACCTCATTGACGACAATATAACGGTAAAAGCGCGCTTCTTCATACTCTTGACGCGCGCGGGCAAGACGGCCTTCAATGGCCTCCTGCGTATCGGTGCCGCGGCCCTCCAGGCGGCGGCGAAGTTCTTCAAGGGAAGGCGGGATCAGGAAGATCATCACCGCGTCAGGCATCTTCTCATAAACCTGACGGGCACCCTGGATTTCAATATCCAGCACCACGTTCATGCCCTCGGCAAGACGCTGCTCGACGAAAGCTCTCGGCGTGCCGTAGCCGTTATTCACGTACTCCGCGTGCTCCAGCAGTTCGCCCCGATCGACCATCTGATCATAGCGTTCCCGATCGATAAAAAAGTACTCACGACCGTCCACCTCGCCCGGGCGAGGCTTTCGCGTTGTGACGGAAGTGGAAAAGCAGAAATCCTCCCGCCCTTCCATCGCCTTGAAAACGACGGTACTCTTCCCCGCCCCGGAAGGGCCGGAGAGTACGATCAGCTTCCCCTTTTCACGCATCCTGTCCACCCCTGTCTTTCTCTTCTGTACCCTCCAGACGCGCCGAAAGCGTCTCCGGCGTCAATGCGGAGAGAATCACGTGTCCGCTGTCCATGATAAGCACCGCCCGGGTGCTTCTGCCGAAGGAGGCGTCGATCAGAGACCCCTTCTCCCTCACGTCCTGGATCATGCGCTTGATAGGCGCGGATTCCGGGGACACCACGGAGATGATCCGCTCTGCCGACACCAGGTTGCCGAAGCCGATCGCGATCAGTTTCATTCGACGCCCTCACTCTATATTCTGGATCTGTTCGCGGATCTTCTCGATCTCAGACTTCAGATCCACGACCACATGGGCGATCTCGGAATTCTGGCACTTGGAGCCGATGGTATTTGCCTCCCGGTTAAACTCCTGAATCAGAAAGTCGATCTTCCGTCCGGTGGGAGAATTTCCGTTGATCATTCCCTGCAGCTGGGCCATATGGCTGCGCAGACGGACGGTCTCCTCGTCCACGGCAATATGATCGGCAAAGACAGCGGCCTCCATGAGGATGCGGTTCTCGTCGATCCCGGCCGCTCCGAGCACCTCGGCCATCTTGGCCTCCAGACGCCTGCGGTAAGCCGCAACCGTTTCGGGTGACTTGCTCTCCACGGTTGAGACAAGGCTCTCGATGGTGGCCAGTCTCTCGGTCACGTCGTCGCGAAGCTTCTCGCCCTCCCGCAGGCGCATGGAGTCAAAATCCCGCAGCGCAGCCTCGGTGATCTCAGAAAGGCCGGCGGAGACTGCATCCGCATCCAGATCTCTCTTTTCCACGCTCAAAACATCGGGAAAACGTGCTACGCTCGTCGCGCTCAGATCGTCGCTCAGCCCGAACTCCGCGGCAAGATGCCGCACGGCGTCCACGTAGCCCTTCGCCAGCGCCTCATTGACCTGAACGGCAACATCGGCGGCTCCGGCACTGTTGACGGAAACGAACACATCCACCTTGCCGCGGCTGATATGCTTCTGCACACAGGATTTGATCAGCTCTTCGGCAAAAAGAAAGCTGCGGGGAAGCCGAACGGAGGTGTCCAGATAGCGGTTATTGACACTCTTCAGCTCAACGCTGATTTCCAGCCCCTCGACCGTGCCCTTGGCACTGCCGTAGCCGGTCATACTCTTGATCATAACTCCTCCCCCTTCACCGAATGATATCAAAGGTGAAGGCCTGTTGATTCTGTTTCTTCCGCTGGCTCAACACCAGGATTACAGCGCTGAGAACCAGCGCCAGGAAACTGACGAGAATGCATACGCCCTCAGAAGCGCCGGCAGCAGAGGCCAGCGCATATCCCAGGAAAAACAGTACAATGGGCATCACATACACCAGCGCGGCCGCACCGAAAACGGTGGAGGATTTGCTGGCAATCACGACCTTCTGCCCGGGGCGGGCATCAATGAGATTTCTAGCCACGGTCTTGATCTCACTCTGGAAGATACAGCTTTCACAGCTGCCGCAGCTGCCGCCGCAGGCCGTACCGCGAGCGACGGCCACTTCCGCCATATTGTCGGGCAGGATCCTGGTTACCACTGCGTCCTGTGTCATGATGCAGCCTTTCTGATCTCCGCAGAGATCGTGTAATCGCCCACGGCGCCAACGTCGGTAAAGCCGTCCACCCTGACACGGACCGGGATCATGTAAGAGCCGTCCGCCTCCTGATAGTCAGTCAGATCGGCCACGAGGGTGATGTTCTCAGGATGAATGGCCTTCAACTGCTCTTCCGTCCCGCGGATACGCACATCCACGCTTTCTGAGTTGATCTCCACATCTGAACCCTCAGCCGCGTTGATATAGGTAATATTTGTGACCGAGTAACTCCTTGTCTCGAGCCCCACGACCTCAATCGTCACTTCTGCAGAAGACAGGCCTGTAAGATTCTTAAGGCTGTTATCCAGAGGAATGCTGTACTCTTCGGTAAAGGTCGAGTTGAAATCGGTGAGGTCGACAGTCCCCAGCACGATCTGGTTCATCCCGGAGAGGATCGCGGAATCGCCGGTGAGGGTCAGATAACTGGGCGTTACCGTCACGATCGTGTTGTTCTCGTTGGCACCGGAGCCGTAGATCAAATTCACCGTCAGCGGTACGTTTTTGATGGCTCGAATCGGCAGCGTCGCCTTGACTGTATCCTGCGAAAAGGTGAAATATTCGGTCGAGCAGGTTTCGCCGGAGGCATCCTGCAGCGTAAATCCCACGTCGGTGGAATAGGTGCTGGAGACCTCCATGTCCTTGCCGAATGTCACCCAGGCGCGGTCGACATTCTTAAGGTAAGCTTCGGGTCCGGTAATGGTGATGAGCGAGGGTTCAAAAAGAGGCGATTCCGCGGTATAGCCGTCTGCCGGCCTGCCCTCGAAGCCTCCGCGGACAGGCACCTCCTTGGTGGTGAGCATGGAGACGTTGAAGTTCACATACTCCGGCGTTTTACGCTCAACGGTAAGCTCCCGCTCGCTGACGCCGCTGGGATAGAAAATATCGTATTTCAGGGAGGTATAGGCTGCAGTGGTGAGCTTGCTCACATCGACCTGCGCCACAAGATCGTCGGAATCCAAAGGATTTACGATGCGCCGCGGGCCGGAAATCACCACCGTCACACTGCCGACATCCAGATCCGTTACGACCAGATTACGGGACGTGCGGAGCGTATCTTCACCCACAAGCTGAACACGGACATTCCGATAGGTCTGGCGGAAATCGCTGGAATCCGCGCTGGTCACGTAGACCCAGATGGCAAGAGACGCCAGCAGAGACATGACGGCCCAGAAAAGTCTGCTGTCAAACAGACGGCGAAAAACATTCTTCTTTTTCATGGCTCTTTTACCTTCAAAATGCTCTTCACGTTCTCCGTAAACTTCTTCCAGCCGGACTGCGCAGCCTCCTGCACCACAAGCTCCTGATGCAGGATCTGGTCAAGACGCTGTGCGTTGAGATGACGCTTAAGCGCGCCGTCAAGCGCAACGGAGATAGAACCTGTCTCTTCCGAAACAATGATGACAACCGCGTCAGACTGCTCGCTCAGGCCGATGCCCGCACGGTGGCGCATCCCGAGTTCCTTGCTCAGATTGGTTTGCGCCGTGAGCGGAAGCACACAGCCGGCGGCGGCAAGCCGCGCGTCGCGGATGACGGCGGCGCCGTCGTGCAGGGGCGCCTTGTTGAAAAACATATTTTTCAGGAGTTCGGCCGACACGTCTGCATTCACGACGGTGCCGGTGGCCATAATGCCCGAAAGGCTGACGCTGCGCTGAAAGATAATCAGTGCGCCGGTCTTGGAAGCGGACATGTCCCTGCAGGCCTCGACCGTCTCGGCGATGGCCGTCTCCAGCTCCGGTGTGGAACTCGCGCGTGTGGCGGAGAAGCTGCGTCCCATGCGCTCGAGCAGACGACGGAGCTCCGGTTGAAACAGAACGACAAGCGCGAGCAGACCGATCTCCACCGCGTGGGAGAGCAGAAAGTAAATCATGCGCAGGTCAAACACATAGCTGAGAAACAAGGCCACAAAGATCAAGATGATGCCCTTTGCCAGGTTATAGGAGTTGGTCCTGCGGACAAACCAGATCGCTCGATAGATAATATAGGCAACAATCAGAATATCGAGGATATCGGCGATCCCCATGGCCGAGACGATATTCAGCGCTCTGCCCAGCGAGCTGCGGATAACTTCCATAATTCCTTCCCCGTTCTGCTTTTGTGCACACTTCAAGACATACTTTTAACTGTTACATTATACCGAAAGGAACCGGCAATGTCAATTGCGCGCGCTGAAACAATTCTTAATTTCCCTCTGCTTTCTCAATCTCCTCCAGGAGGATGAAAAGCGCTGTTTTTATGGCGTTTTCCTGAAGAAAAGGAGAAAAACTGAGGCGCAGCGTACCCGTATCCAGCGTGCCCGCACTTTCGTGCGCCAGCGGAGCGCAGTGCAGCCCTGCTCTGACGCACACGCCCCGCTCCGAAAGCCGCATGGCCAGTTCCTCCGCATCAAGCCCCGGCACACGCAGGGATAAGACGCCGCTCTGGTTTTCACCGCCTTTCGTGAAAACTTCCGCACAGCTGTCCTGCAGAATGTAAAGCGCTTCTATGAGTCGGATATGCTCAAATTCAAAAATCGCGTCCGTTCCTCTGCTCAAAATATACCGAATGCCGGCCAGAAGTCCCGCGATGCCGCACACATTGTGCGTGCCGGCTTCCAGTCTGTCCGGAAGGGTTTCCGGCATCGTGCGCAGCCTGCTCTCGGAACCGGAACCACCGTAAAGTAGCGGAATCCCCTGCTCAGCGCACAGCAAAAGCCCTGTCCCCTGGGGGCCGAGGAGGCCCTTGTGGCCTGGCATGGCGATATATGCCGCTCCGAGCGACTCGAAATCGACCGGAAGAATGCCGGCAGACTGTGAGGCGTCAATGATCAGCGGAACGCCTCTCTGCCTGCACAAGGCTGCGATCTCCCCGATAGGCAGGATATAGCCGAAAACGTTGGACACATGGGTACACACAGCCGCTTCAGCCCAGGGAAGTGCCGATTCCCATTCTTCCAGAAAACGATCCGGATCGAAAAGAGGGCCGCTGACAACGCGGATCTCCGCCTTCGCCGCGTAGAGCGGACGCATCACCGCGTTGTGCTCCCAGCCGGAGACAAGTACACGCGTACCCTCCCTGACGAGAGAGCGGATCGCCAGATTCAGCCCGTGGGTCGCGTTCATTGTGAACACCACACAGGAAGGGTCCGATACGCCGAACAGTTTCGCCGCCGCCTCCCGGCAGGCATAGACAGTCTCAGCGGCCCTCTGCGCCGGCAAGTGAGCGCCTCTGCCCGGGCTTGCCGCCGTTCGTATCGTCTGCAGGACGGCACGCTCGACCGAGACGGGCTTTATCAGTGAGGTCGCCGCGCTGTCAAGATAGATCATGGCATTACCTCCCTGAAATCCCCGCTGTCTTCTCTGCGAAAGAGCTTACCGGTCCAAAGCCCGCGTTCTTTGAGCAGGACCGCAGCTTCGGAAACACGAGTGCGCAGTGTCAAAGCGTAACCGCATCCGCTCACGCTCAGGTTCGCAGGGATCCTTCGCAGTGTAACGGTATAACCTGTTCTCTCCAGTAGTCTCGCCGCCCGCTGCGCCTGGGTCAGCGTGCGAAAACTGATCAGATATTGCGTCATAGGATCATCCTCCCGATGCGCGCAGAAAACGCCGCCGAAGCCCGGCGGCGTTTCTCTCTGCACGGATACGTTATATCCTATGCCGATGATTCAGTTTCGTTTCTCAATCAAGGCGACGGCATGCGCCGCGATCCCAAGACCCTCGCCGGAAAAGCCCAGCCCTTCCTCGGTGGTGGCTTTTACGCTGACGCAGTCCGTCGGGATCTCCATGGCTTCGGCGAGCCGCTTGCGCATAGCTTCGATATGGGGAGCGAGCTTAGGACGCTGGCAGATCACCGTCACGTCCGCATTTCCTATCTGATAGCCCCTCTCTTTCAAAAGAGCCGAAACACGCTTCAAAAGCTCGATGCTGTCGGCCCCCTCGTAGGCGGGGTCCCTGTCGGGGAAAAGATGACCGATGTCGCCCAGAGCGGCGGCCCCAAGCAGCGCGTCCATCAGCGCATGGGTCAGCACATCCGCGTCGGAGTGACCGAGCAGCCCCTTATCCCAGGGGATCTCCACACCTCCCAGGATCAGCTTCCGGCCCTCCACAAGCCTGTGAACGTCATAACCGTGTCCGATCCGCATCTCATGCCTCCCGTGCTCTCAGGATCGCTTCGGCGAGGATCATGTCCCGCGGCGTAGTGAGCTTGATGTTGTCCTCGTCGCCGGGGACGGCCGCGGCCTTCACGCCCATCATTTCCATGGCAGAGCAGTCGTCCGTCAGCGGCAGATTCTTATCCATTGCTTTTGTAAGCGCTCCCTTGATGAGATCCGCCTTGAAGACCTGCGGAGTCTGTACGCGGAAGGTGGTCGCGCGGTCCACGGTGCCGGTGACTAAGCCTTTTTCATCCACGACTTTAAGGGTATCCGTGCTGGGGATCACAGGGACGGCGGCATAGTGCGTCTTCGCTGCGCACACCGTGCGTTCGATCAGCTCGACAGTCACAAGCGGGCGGGCGCCGTCGTGAATGGCGATCAGAGAGGCCTTTGGCTGCACCTCGCTCACGCCCACGAGGGCAGATTCCACCCGTGTCGCGCCGCCGGAGAGCACCTTACTCACCTTGCCGATGCCATAGCTTTTGCAGAGCTCGGCCATCTCCTCGATACGGTCCGCCCGGGTGACCACCAGGATCTCGTCCACGTAGGGACTCTCGTCAAAAACACGCAGCGTCCTCACAAGGACGGGAAGGCCGCAAAGCTCGGCGGTCAGCTTATCGTTTCCCATGCGCTGGGAACTGCCGGCGGCCACAATGACCGCGGAGCAGTGAGGCTGCTTTTCTTTTTCGCGGAACAGATCCCGTATTTTTTTCACAGTATCCATCTTCCTTACCCCTTGAGCTGGCGCATGCGGTAGAAATTCATCATACCGTCCTGCATTTCATCCAGGTGCTTGAGCATCTTGCCTGCGCCGTAGGCGGCGCATGAGATCGCATCATCCACCACCGCCGTACGGATCCCGGTGCTGCGTTCGATCAGACGGTCCATGCCGTAAATCAGGCTTCCGCCGCCGGACATGATGATGCCGTTTTTGTCCAGGTCGCCCACCAACTGCGGCGGTGTGCGCTCCAGAACCGCGTGAATGGCCTCCAGGATCCGGTTCATCGGCTCCACGAATGCTTCGATCAGTTCATTAGCGCTGACGGTGACCGTTTTGGGCAGACCGTTTGCAAGGTTGCGTCCGCGCACTTCCTCCACACCCATGTCCGGGCGCTGGAGCACGCAGCCGATGTTGCGCTTGATCTCTTCCGCGGCGGACAGGCCGATGAGCATGTTGTGCTTGCGGCGGATATACTTGACGATGGCCTCGTCAAAGCTGGCTCCGGCCACCTTGATGGACTCACACTCCACCACGCCTCCGACCGAGATAATAGCGATCTCCGTGGTGCCGCCGCCAATGTCGATGACCATATGGCCCTCCGCCTTGGTGATGTCGACGCCGGCGCCCATGGCCGTGGCAACGGCGGTCTCCAGCAGATAGACCTTGCGGGCTCCGGCCTCGATGGCTGCGTCGATCACCGCACGCTCTTCCACGCCGGTAATACTGCTGGGCACACAGGCAAGCACCCGGGGCTTGAATAGGCTGAAGGAGGTCACACGGCTGACCAATTCCCGCTGCATCTGGGCGG
Source organism: Oscillospiraceae bacterium (assembly GCA_902774015.1). GTDB lineage: Bacteria > Bacillota > Clostridia > Oscillospirales > Oscillospiraceae > Limivicinus. The sequence continues at coordinate 328,587 of CACYHB010000001.1, forward strand.
CCATCTCGTAGTCGGAGATAACGCCGTTGGAGATCGGATGGATCGCTACGATATTGGCAGGCGTGCGGCCCAGCATTTTCTGTGCGTCCTGACCGACCTTTAAGATCTTTCCCGTCACCTTGTCCACGGCAACGACGGTAGGTTCTCTGGCGACAACGCCCTTGCCCTGCTCAAACAGCAGCGTGGAAGAGGTCCCCATGTCAATGGCCATGTCTTTCTCAAAAATGAGCATATCTTGCACCTCAAAGAATTTTACCGGGAACAAAACAACCCGGTTTTCAGATTCCCGCGTCCCGTTGCATCCGGGAGCCGATCAGTCGCCTGCGCGGGCGACAGTCGCCGCGACGACAGCTGTCGCGCCGGCCTTCCGCAGAACGGAAGCGGCGGCGCTCAAAGTGGCGCCGGTCGTCACGATATCATCGATCAAAAGGATTCTCTTCCCTGCAGTCAAGTCCGGCGCAGCGCAGCGGTAGACATCCGCCACATTGGCTCTGCGAGCGGCAGGGCCTCCCCGGCTGCTCTGAGCCGGATTGTTGCGGATCTTGTCCAGCAGTCGCACACAGGGGACGCCGAGGCGCAGGCTCGTTTCCTCCGCGATCAGCTTGGCCTGATCATAGCCTCGCAGCCATTTTCTGCGCCTGCTCAAAGGAATCCATGTGATACTATCGCAGGAAATTCCGTTTTCGTCAATACATTTCGCCAGAATTTCTCCATAAATCTTTGCATAGGAGGTGGCGGAATCGAATTTGTAACGCAGCAGCGAGTCCCGCACCGCCCCTTCGTAGCGAAGGGCAGAAACGCAGCTTTCGATATGGGGCAGCTGCCTGTTCTGTGCGGCAGGGAGAGCATACGGCAGCGTCCGGCGGCAGTGTTCGCAGCACAGCACGCCCGGGGGCATCAGATTGCGGCAAAAAACGCAGCGGGAAGGATACAGCAGCTCCAGCAGCCGCTCTGTCAGCGCGCTCATACGCCGCGCAGGGCGCACAGTCTGAGACGAAGAGCGGAGAAGCGCCTGGACTGGCGGTAGTTGTCGATCATTCGATAGGCGGCGTTGTCGTCCCCCACCAGGATGAGAAGCTCTTTTGCGCGGGTGACCGCCGTATACAGCACGTCCCGTGTCATCAGCATCTGGGAATTGGAGGCCAGGCACAGGATCACCGCGCGGTATTCGCTGCCCTGCGCCTTGTGAACGGTCATCGCCCAGGCATGCTCCAGTTCCAGCAGGGAGTCAAAGCCATACTCGGCGAGCTTCCCGTCAAAGTCCACAGTCAGGGTCTCGCTGTCGGCATCCAGCGCAGTGATACGGCCGATATCCCCATTGTATATGCCGGTGCCGTGCAGGCGCTTGTCCTCAGAGCTCCACAGCATATCGTAATTGTTTCGAATCTGCATGACGCGATCCCCCACACGGAACACCGCGTCGCCGAAGAGCTTTTCCTTTTTCTCGGGAGAAGGCGGGTTGAGTACCGCCTGCAGACGCTTGTTGAGATTCACCGTGCCGGTCTCTCCTTTTCGGGTCGGCGAGAGCACCTGGATCTCCTCCGGTGGGATGCCCATCTTACCCGGGAGGCGCACAGCACACAGTTCCGTGATCGTATCCACGGTACTCCCGGACTCAAGTCTGCGAAGCCGGAAGAAATCCCCGGCGTTTTCCGAGAGGTTGGGGTGTTCTCCTTTATTGATCAGATGGGCGTTTCGCACGATGCGGCTGCCCTCGTTCTGCCGGAAGATCTCCGTCAGACGAACGGCGGGCACTACACCGCTGCGCAGGATCGCGGAAAACACGTTGCCGGGGCCGACGGAGGGGAGCTGGTCCGCGTCCCCCACGAGAATGAGCCTGGCGTCATCCGGCATGGCGCGCAGCAGGGAATCCATCAGGAGAATGTCCACCATGGAACACTCGTCAAGGATCACCGCATCGCACTCCAGCGGATCGCTCTCGCCCTTTGTAAATATCACCTTTTCCCCGTCGTCGTCAAATTTCGCGCCGAGCAGGCGGTGCACCGTGGCCGCTTCCCTGCCGGTAAGCTCCGTCATGCGTTTGGCGGCACGGCCGGTGGGCGCCGTGAGCAGCGTCCGGATCCCTACTTCCTCAAAGAGGGCGAGGATCGCGCGGATAGAGGTGGTTTTTCCCGTGCCGGGGCCGCCGGTGATGACCAGGATCTGGTGGTCAAGCGCCATCTGCAGCGTTCTGCGCTGCATGGCGGCATACTGTATGTTCTGCTGCTTTTCCAGGCGCAGGATCAGCCGGTCAGGGTCCGCCTCCTCGTCGAACACGACGCGGGACATGCGGGCGATGCGCTCTGCCGCATGGGTCTCCGCTTCGTACAGTTCCGGGAGGTAACAGGCGGTGAGATCCGCGATCTCATCCAGAATAACGAGTCCGGCGTCCGAAAGCTGCGTGATGCTTTCATCGGCTTCCTCAGGCGGCACACCGATCAGCTGGCCTGTGGCGGCGGCCAGCTTATCCCTCGGGATAAAAACGTGGCCGTTGGCGGTGTTGTGGTTAAGCTCAAAGATCACGGCGGCGTTGATGCGGCTGCGGCTGTGCTCGTCCATCCCCATGGCCATGGCCAGATGGTCCGCCTCCGAAAAGCTGCCCCCGATATGCTGCGACGAGAGAATATAGGGATTTGCCTGCAAAAGCGCCTGCGCGTCATCGCCATAGAACTTGTACATACGCATGGCGAGGATTGGCCGGAGGCCGAAAGAGCAGACAAATTCCATCAGTCTGCGCATGCCGGCCTGCTGCCGAAAGCTCCCGGAAATCTGCTTTGCCTTGGCCAGACTGATGCCTCGGATCTCTGCCAGCTTTTCCGGCTCGTTCTCAATCACGTCAAGGCTCCGTGTGCCGAAGCGGTTCACGATCAGAGAGGCTGTGGCGGGGCCGATCCCCTTTACAGAGCCGCCGGCCAGATACTCGTAGATGGCAGGGGCGTCCGTAGGCATGAGGCGCTGCGCAAACTCCGTCTTGAACTGCCGCCCGTGGACGGCATGGGTCATCCAGCTGCCGGACAGCAGCATGGTCTCGCCCTGGGCGGCATAAGGGAAACAGCCCACGACCGTGACTATATCGCCGTTCCCGTCCCGCAGACGGAGTACCGTGTAGCCGTTTTCTTCGTTTTTATATATGACAGAATCCACCGTACCGTTCAGTTCGGTCAGCATACTGTCCTGATCCATGGTTTCCACTCCTTTACGGGAGCATTGTTTTCAGAAATTCACCGGTAAAGCTCTCCGGACAGCGGGCGCAGTCCTCCGGTGTTCCGGCAAAGACCAGGCTTCCGCCGCCGTCGCCTCCCTCCGGCCCCAGGTCGATGATGTGATCGGCGACCTTGATGACGTCCAGATTGTGCTCGATGACGACAACGGTGTTGCCCGCGTCCGTGAGTCGGTTGAGAATGTCGATGAGCTTGTGCACGTCCGCGATGTGCAGCCCGGTGGTGGGTTCATCCAGCACGTAAACCGTGCTGCCGGTGCTGCGCTTGGAGAGTTCCGTGGCAAGCTTCACGCGCTGGGCCTCGCCGCCGGAAAGCGTGGTGCTGGACTGGCCCAGCTTCACATAGCCGAGGCCTACGTCGTAAAGAGTCTGGATCTTGGAGAGGATCTTCTGCTGGTTCTGGAAGAAGGAACAGGCCTCTTCCACCGTCATATCCAGGACCTCCGCGATGTTCTTGCCCTTGTAGCGGACCTCCAGGGTCTCGCGGTTATAACGTTTGCCGCCGCACACATCGCAGGGGACGTACACATCCGGCAGAAAGTGCATCTCGATCTTCAGCAGACCGTCCCCGGAGCAGGCCTCGCAGCGGCCGCCCTTGACGTTGAAGGAGAATCGCCCCTGCCCGTAGCCGCGCAGCTTCGCGTCGTTGGTGGAGGCGAAGAGATCGCGGATGTCGTTGAAGACGCCGGTATAGGTGGCGGGATTGGAGCGGGGCGTGCGCCCGATAGGACTCTGGTCCAGCGCAATCACCTTATCGACGTATTCCAGCCCCTCCACGCAGTCGCACTTGCCGGGGCGCACCTTCATGCGGTTTTTTTCGGAAGCGAGGGTCTTGTAAAGGACCTCGTTGATCAGAGAGGACTTCCCGCTGCCGGACACGCCGGTGACGCAGATGAGCTTGCCCAGCGGGATCTCCACGTCGATATTTTTCAGATTGTTTTCCCGCGCGCCGCGGATCCAGATACTCTTGCCGCTGCCGCTCCTGCGCTTTTCGGGGACGGGGATCTTTTTCCTTCCGCTCAGGTACCGGCCGGTGATGGATTCCGGACAGGCGCAGAGATCCTCCACCGTGCCGGCGCAGACCACACGGCCGCCGTTGATGCCGGCGCCGGGGCCGATGTCGATCACGTGGTCGGCCTCGCGCATGGTCTCCTCATCGTGCTCCACCACGATCAGGGTGTTGCCCAGATCCCGCAGCTGCTTGAGCGTGCGCAGGAGCTTGGCGTTGTCCCGCTGGTGCAGGCCGATGCTGGGCTCGTCGAGAATGTAGAGCACGCCCATCAGGCTGGAGCCAATCTGGGTAGCCAGGCGGATACGCTGGCTCTCGCCGCCGGAAAGCGTGGCCGCCATGCGGGAGAGCGTCAGATAACCGAGGCCGACGCTCTGCAGAAAGCCCAGCCGGGAGCGGATCTCCTTGAGGATCTGCCTTGCGATCATCATATCTTTTTCGCTCAGCACAAGCTGATCGAGGAAAGCAAGGGCCTTTACGACGGAAAGCTCTGTAAACGCGGCGATATTCATATCGCCCACTGTGACGGCCAGCGCCGTGGGCTTGAGGCGGCGGCCTTTGCACACCGGACACGGCGTCTCTGACATGCACTCTTCAATATCGTCGCGCATGGACGGGCTCTGTGTTTCTCTGTAGCGCCGCTCCAGATTGTTGACAATGCCTTCAAATTCACGCTTGATGACGCCGAAGCCCTCGTTCTTCTCATAGTGGAGCTGCAGCGGCTCACCTTTCGTTCCATACAGGATCGCCTGCACCGCATCCTGTGGGAGTTTTTCGATGGGATCGGTGAGTTTGAAGTGATAACGCCTGGCAAGCGCGTCAAAATACATGCGTGAGATGCTGTCACCCTTCACATTGCCCCAGCCGCTGGCAGTAATGCCGCCATCCAGAATGGAGAGCTTGGGGTTCGGCATGATGAGTTCCGGGTCGATGAGCATCTGGGTGCCGAGACCGGTACAGGTGGGACAGGCGCCGGCCGGATTGTTGAAGGAGAAGAGCCGAGGCGTCAATTCTTCGATGGAGATGCCGCAGTCGTCGCAGGCATAGTTCTGGGAGAAGGCGATCTGACGTTCTTCCCCGGGCAGATCCACGAACAGAAGACCGCCGGAGAGGGCCAGCGCCGTCTCGGCAGAATCGGTCAGGCGGCGGACGATCTCAGGCTTGATGACCAGACGGTCCACCACGATCTCGATGTTGTGTTTCTTGTTCTTCTCAAGTCGGATCTCGTCCGACAAATCAAAGAGAATGCCGTCCACCCGTGCGCGGACATAACCGGAGCGCTTGGCGTCCTCAAAGACCTTGACGTGCTCACCCTTCTTACCGCGGATCACCGGCGCCAGGATCTGGATGCGGCTGCCCTCCGGCAGCTCCAGAATACGGTCGACGATCTGGTCGATGGTCTGCTGGCGGATCTCCTTGCCGCATTTGGGGCAGTGCGGCACGCCGACGCGTGCCCAGAGCAGACGCAGATAGTCGTAAATTTCCGTCACGGTGCCCACGGTTGAGCGGGGATTTTTGGAGGTGGTTTTCTGGTCGATGGAAATGGCAGGAGAGAGGCCGTCGATATAATCCACGTCGGGCTTGTCCATCTGGCCCAGGAACATACGCGCGTAGGAGCTCAAACTCTCCACGTAACGCCGCTGGCCCTCGGCATAGATCGTATCGAAAGCAAGGCTGGATTTTCCGCTGCCGGAAAGGCCGGTGATCACGACCAGCTTATCGCGTGGGATTTCAACGTCGATATTTTTCAGATTGTTTTCTCTTGCGCCCTTGATATAAATCTTTTCCTGCATGGTTAATCCTCTGAAATCAAATCTGCAATCTTTCCGCCCGTATAAGCGAGCAGGTCTGCGGGCGAAAGCTCGATCTGCCAGCCGATTTTGCCTGCGCTTACCAGCACGCTGTCCAGTTCCTCCATGCTGCTGTGGAAAAACACGGGATATTGCTTCTTCATGCCTACAGGAGAGCATCCGCCGCGGACATAGCCTGTGAGGCCGGGGAGTTCCGCCACATGGACCAAGGCAACGGATTTTGCACCGGCTGCCTTGGCGGCCTTCCTGAGATCCATCTCCGCGGCGACGGGGATCACGAACACGAAGATACGGCCGTCGACGCTGCGGGCGACCAGGGTTTTGAAAACTCTGGCGGGGTCCTGCCCCGTGATGCGAGCAACGGTCAGGCCGTCCACCGCTTCCTCCCCGTGAGGATAGCTGTGGACACGGTACTCGATTTTCTTTCGGTCCAGAAGACGCATCGCATTGGTTTTTGGCTCCGCCATTTTTATCTCCCCTGTTTGCTGTGAAATAACCCTGTTATTTTACTCTATTTTTCCGATTCTTTCAATAGAAAAAGATGAAGTTTCCATGTAAAAAGCCCGCAGCACGAAGCTGCGGGCGGATGAGATAAGTTTAGTTGAGCTGGAACCTTCCGAGAATACTCTCCACGCTGTTGTCCATCACGCGCAGGATCCGCTCCGTGGTGATTTCCTTTGGAAGCTGCATGCCCAGATCCATCCAGTGGGCGATGAAACCGATGGCGCATTTGGCATAAAACTGTACGGTGAACTCAAAATCCTGCCGGTCGATGTTCATGCCCTCGGACACGATCACGGCAAAACTGCGGATGCAGCCTGCCATCTTTTCCTCCAGATAGCGCAGCATATAGACCCGGCTGTTGGAGTTATATACGTTCAGCGTGAAGGTGCTGTTTTCACGCAGATACTGCATGAAAATCATCACGTCCTCCCGCCAGTGCTCAAAAACGACCTCGTGCGGCAGGACACGATTGGCGTCCTCTTCAAATACCCACTCCAGAAGATCATAGACGTCATCGAAGTGATAATAGAAGGTCTGACGGTTTACGCCGCAGATCTCGACCAGATCTTTTACCGTGATCTTGTCGATCGGCTTGACCCCCATCATCTGCTTGAGCGCTGAGGCGAGCGCGTCCTTGGTACTGCTGGACATCGTATTCCCTCCGATCCTTACGGTTTCGGCTCCAAATTTTTGCATGTATTATAACACAGTACGCTTTTCCGGGTAAAGCTGTTTTTTGCGTTTTCATAAAAATCTTGATTTTTACACAGGATACAGATAGACTGACAACCAGGCAAGGAGGTGAGTCTGTGAATGGGATGACGGGACAGGCAAGGATTTTCACACTGATTCTGGCTCTTCTGTTGACTGCCGCTCTGCTCATCGCTGTATTTCTGACGAGAAGGCAGGCGCAAAACGCGCAGACCGCCTCCCCTCTCGTTCCGATCGCCGGGCAAATGGGAACGGACACGCTGGAAAGCGGCAGCCGATGGACGGGTTTTCTCACCGTAACGGAGCACCGGGGAGAAGGCGTTCTGGAAAACGGCACAAGAGCGATCCGCGGCCTGATCGGCAAGACGGATGCAGGCACCTATTTCGAGCTATTCAATCGGCAGGACCCGGATTCCGCAGAGCCGATTCTCTCCCTCTGGGTCGAACTGGACGGCGCTGAAATGCGGCCGATCATCGGAGAGGCGGACGCCTGGTATTTCGACATTCTGCTGGACGATCGGGATATGGAACCCTTTACACTGCATCTGGAAGAGGACGGGCTTTCGCAGCACTACTTCTATGACTCCGGCGCTGAAACCTGCTGGATCGATTTTCATATAAAAGCCGAAAAAAAGTCTTGAATTCCCCCACATCCTGTGTTATAGTATGTAGGCTTTTAGCGGTATAATATCGAAAGGATTGAAATAAATGGCTGCTGTTACCGTTATTTTCACGATTCTTCAGGTTCTCTCCGGTCTGGCTGTGACTGTGATCGTTCTGATGCAGAGCGGCAAGAGCGCCGGTCTTTCCGGTGCGATCTCCGGCGGTGCCGAGACCTTCATGTCCAAGGGCAAGGCCAAGACCTGGGACGCAAAGCTGGCCAAGGCCACCAAGTGGTTCGCGCTTGGCTTTGTGGTGCTTACCCTGATCCTGAACCTTCTGTGATCGCATAACGAAACAAAAAAAGATCCGCACGCTCCGTTTCGAGTGTGCGGATCTTTTTTGCATCCGGCTCTTCTCGCCTGTCTGCGCAGTTATCGCCGCTAGGGAAAAGCGCGATGCGGCCGATTTCGGCGCGAAGGACTGCGAGGCAAAGAAGGCGGATTCAGATCATCACCAAAAGCAGGAACCGAAAGCGTCATGAAGGCTTGATGTTTGGTATATCTCTTTTTCAATGCGGATGCAACAACCGCCTCGTCAAAGCTGTTTCAGCGCTTCCGGGATCTTTTCGTTCCACTCGGGCAATGCGAAAAGAAGATAATCCTTGTCGTGGCAGTCGGAGGAGAGAAGCAGCGGCACTCTCCTCCGCCGCAGTTCCCGCAGGATCCATTCCTCGGGATAGGGGTTCCGCCGCCAGCCCCTGGCCATGGCGCCCGTGTTGATCTCAAAGACCACAGGTGCAGAGCAGAGCGTATCCAGCGCCCTCAGCGCAGCTGCCCGGTAGCGCGGATGCGCTGTGTCAAACAGTCTTCCTCCCTCGTTGAACTTGGTGATAAGGTCAAAATGCCCCACGATATCGCAGTGGGTCTTTTGATAGACCTCGCTCACGAGGGCGTAATACTCTTCGGCAAAGGCATAGAAATCCCCTGCGTAGTGCTCGCGTACGATACGCTGCTGTTCTTCGGGACTCAGATCCACTGGCAGATAAGCGCCGTCACGATACACATAATGTACCGAACCGATCACATACTCGTAATCCTCTGTGGACAGCGGTGAGTAATAGTCCTGTTCCACACCCAGCCGTACCCGGATCTGCCCCGCATACTTTTCGCGCAGCGCGAGGATCTCACGCTTGTATCGCGCGGTACCTTCGATCGTCATGCAGCAGTCGTCGAAAGGAACATAAGCGTGGGCGGAAAAGCCCAGCTCCCTGCAGCCCAGGGCAATGGCCTGCCGCACCAGCTCTTCCGGCGTGTCTTTTCCGTCGCAAAAGCAGGTGTGGGTATGGTAATTGTTGGGGATCATACCATTTTCTCCTGCTTGACTTTGTGATCGATGATATGGCGGGAAGCAAGTTCCTTTTGGATCTCCTCGGGCTTTATCCCCATCTGAACCATGAGGACCATCACGTGGTAGCACAGGTCCGCGATCTCGTATACCGTTTCCGCTCGATCCTCGGCTTTTCCGGCAATAATGACCTCGGTGCACTCCTCCCCCACTTTTTTCAGGATCTTATCAAGACCCTTGTCAAAGAGATAGCTGGTGTAGGACCCCTCGGGCCGCTGTTTTTTCCTGCCTTCAAGCAATTCGTAAAGTCCCTCAAGGGAGAAGGCGGAGCGCTCCGGATTCTCCCACAGAGGATACGAAAAGCAGGAATCCGTTCCAAGGTGACAGGCTGGTCCGTCCTTCTCTACCAGCAGCACCAGGGCGTCCCTGTCACAGTCTGCCGTGATGGAAACAATGTGCTGATAATTGCCGCTCGTCTCGCCCTTGAGCCAAAGCTCCTGTCGGGATCGGCTGAAGAAGCAGCTCAGTCCTTTCTCCATGGAAATGCGCAGGCTGTCCCTGTTCATATATGCAAGCGTCAGCACACGCCGGCTCTGCGCGTCCACAACCACGGCAGGGATCAGGCCGCGCTCGTCATATTTCAGTTCATCAATATCGACCATGTCATAACCTCACAAGGATATCGTTTTCACGCAGTGCATGTTTAAGGTGCGGAATGGCGATCTCCCCGAAATGGAAGACCGATGCGGCAAGCCCTGCATCCACCTGCGGCACCGTTTGAAACAGTTCCACAAAATCCTTTTCGCTGCCCGCGCCGCCGGATGCGATCACAGGCACCTTCACGGCCTCGCAAACACGTTCCAGCAGTTCCAGATCGAAGCCTGTTTTGACTCCGTCCGTGTCAATGGAATTGACCACAAGCTCTCCGGCGCCGAGTGCGACGCAGCTGCGGATCCAGGATACAGCCTCCATGCCGGTGTCCTCCCGGCCGCCCCTGGCAAAGATATGAAAAGTCCCGTCCACGCGCTTGACGTCCGCCGACAGGACAACGCACTGATCGCCATATTTCTGTGCGGCGCGCAGGATCAGCGAGGGGTCCCGGATGGCTCCCGAATTGACGCTGACCTTATCCGCCCCGCATTTGAGCACTCGGTCAAAATCCTCCGTACTGTTGATACCGCCGCCCACCGTGAGAGGAATAAACACCCTGCGCGCGACCTCGGTCAGAATATCGGTGAAGAGGGAGCGCTGTTCCACCGAGGCCGTAATGTCGTAGAAAACAAGCTCATCCGCGCCGCTGTCGGAGTAGAACTCCGCCAGGGCAACAGGCGAATCCACGTCCTGCAGCCCAAGGAAATTTACCCCTTTTACCACTCTGCCGTTTCGCACGTCCAGACAGGGAATAATGCGTTTTGTGATCATAGGGCCGCCTCCAGCGCCTCGCGCAGATCCACGGCGCCCGTATAGAGCGCCTTGCCAAGGATCGCGCCGCTGAGACCGCTGTCTCGCAGGGCGCGGATATCCTCCAGGCTGCTGACGCCGCCGGAGGCGATCAGCTTCACGGGATACCGCTCGATCAGTCCGCGGTAAAGCGCTCGATTGCTGCCCCGCATGGCGCCGTCACGGGAAATGTCGGTGCATATCACAGTCTCAATGCCGAGAGAGAGCATCCGGTCGAAGAAAAGCTCCGCCGTGATTCCGCTCTGCTCCCGCCAGCCGCGGATGGCCACAAAGCCGTCCCGAAGATCGGCGCCGACAGCGATCCCGGAACCATATTCCTGCAGCGCTTCCCGCAGAAAGCCCTCGTCCGTCACCGCGGCGGTACCGAGGATCACCCTGGCAACGCCAGCCTGCATATAACGCGCCGCCGTCTCCAGTGAGCGGATCCCGCCGCCTATCTCCACCTGAAGTCCCGTCCCGGCGGCGACATCAGCAACAGTTTCCAGGTTCGGTGTGCCGCCGTCCCGCGCGCCTTCCAGATCCACCATATGGACCCAACGGGCGCCCGCCCCTGCAAAGCGGCGGGCCGTACGCAGAGGCTGATCGTCATAAACCGTCATCCGGCTGTAGTCGCCCTGATAGAGGCGCACGGCCTTTTTTTCATACAAATCAATGGCAGGCAGAATGATCATTGTGCGACCTCACAGAAATTGCGCAGGATGCGCAGCCCTATCTTACCGCTCTTTTCCGGATGAAACTGGCAGCCCATCACATTGTCCTTCCCCACGATGGCGGGGATCGCCAGGCCGTATTCGGCGGATGCGATCAGGCTGTCCTCGCAGCCGTCGGCATAGAAGGAGTGCACGAAATAGACGCAGTCTCCTTCCCTGAGGCCGTGAAGAAGCCGGTGCTCCCGGTGAAAACACAGAGCGTTCCATCCGATGTGGGGAATTTTCAGTTCCGCGGGAAGGCGGCCCTGCATGGCGGCTATATGCCCCTGCAGGAGCCCCAGGCCCTTGTGGAAGCCGTATTCCTCGCTGCTGTCAAAAAGCAGCTGCATTCCAAGGCAGATACCCAGGATCTCCTTGCCGGAAGCCGCCTCTTCTTTGAGCAGCTCGTCCAGCCCCATGCTGTGAAGCTTTTCCGCCGCGTCGCCGAAAGCACCTACGCCGGGGAGGATGATTTTGTCCGCCCGGCGGATCTGCGCTTTCTCCGCTGTGATAACGGTTTCGGCGCCGATGGCGCGCAGAGAGGAGCAAAGGGAGAAGAGATTCCCCACCCCGTAATCCACTACCGCGATCATACGAGCATCCCCTTGGTGGACGGGATGCGGTCAGCGTTTTTTCCGTCCAGAGCCGTAGCCTTCGAGAGCGCACGGGCGAAAGCCTTGAAGCCGCCCTCCAAAATGTGGTGACTGTTGCGCCCGGAGAGCTGTCTCAAGTGAAGCGTGACGCCGGAAGCTCGGCAAAACGCGATAAAAAACTCTTCTGCAAGCTCCGTATCAAAGCTGCCCACCTTCTGTGCGGGCGGCTCCAGCGCGTAGTAGCACCCGCCCCTTCCGGAGAGGTCCACCGCCGCGAGGATCAGCGCCTCGTCCATGGGCAGCGTAATATCTCCGTAACGCACAACGCCGCGGCGGTCTCCAAGCGCATCGGAAAACGCCCTGCCGAGACAAATGCCGACGTCCTCCACGCTGTGGTGGTCGTCCACCCACGTGTCTCCCCGGCAGGAGAGCTTGAGATCGTAACTGCCGTGGCGGGCAAACAGTGTAAGCATATGGTCAAGAAAGCCCACGCCGCTCAGGATCTCGCTCTCTCCGCTGCCGTCCAGGTTCAGAAAAAGCGAAATCTCCGTCTCCGCGGTTTTCCGTTCGATCTGCGCCGTTCTCATGTGGATGCCTCCTCCAGGATCTCGTCGATTTTCTTCAACAGGACTTCCATCTGATCTGCACTTCCTACGGTGATGCGGATATAGTCCCGGATACGTTCCTGCCCGAAATGGCGTACGAGCACGCCCCGTTCTTTCAGGCTTTTATACAGGGCTTCGCCTCCTGCGGCTGGGGATTTGGCAAAGAGGAAATTGGCCCGGGAATCCGGAACCTGGAATCCCCGCTTCGCAAGCTGTTCCCGGGTCCATGCCCGGTTTTCCATGATCGTGCGGCAGTTTGCCAGGTTGTATTCATCGTTTTCCACGGAGGCAAGCCCAGCCGCGAGGCTCATACGGTTGACATTATAGGGATTGATAGAGCAGCGGAGCGTATTGAGGTCCGCAATGAGCGCCGCGTTCCCCACGGCAAATCCAAGCCGCGCCCCTGCAAGGGAACGGGACTTGGAGAAGGTCTGCACCACCAGCAGGTTGTCATACCGATCCACCAGCGGCAGGGCGCTCTCGGCTCCGAAGTCCACGTAAGCCTCGTCGACGATCACAACGTGCTCCGGGTTGGAGGCGACGATCCGCTCGATCTCTTTTCGGCTCAGGGCCAGGCCCGTGGGTGCGTTGGGATTTGCGATGACTACGGTTTTGCCGAGGCCGCAGTAATCTTCAACGGCAAGGCTGAGATCCTCCCGCAGCGGGATCCGCTCGTTCGGAAGATTCAGCAGTGAACAAAGCACCGGATAAAAGCCGTAACTGATGTCCGGCATGGCGATGGGGTGCGTATCGTCCGCAAAAGCCATGAAGGCAAAATACAGGATCTCATCGGAGCCGTTTCCCAGGATCAGCTGCTCCGGAGAGACGCCGAAGCGTACAGACAATTTCTCCCGCAGTTTTCGCCCGTCCGGGTCGGAGTAGAGCTGCAGACAGGCGCTCTCACCGCTGACCGCATCCAGCACCACCTGAGGCGGCGGGAACGGCGATTCATTCGTATTGAGCTTCACATACTGCATATCCTGAGGCTGCTCACCGGGAACATAAGGAGTGAGCGCGGCAAAACGCCCGGAAAAATAGCGGCTCATGCTTCGAACCTCACAAGGGCGCTGCGGGCGTGGCCCTCCAGCTCCTCCTCACGGGCGAAGAGGGCGATCTTGCCGGAAATCGCTTCCAGCGCGTCTTTCGTATAGTAGGTGAACTGAGATTTCTTCACAAAATCGTCCACAGAGAGGGGCGAGGCGAATTTGGCTATGCCGCCCGTGGGCAGCGTGTGATTCGGCCCGGCCATATAGTCTCCCAGCGCTTCCGGGGCATAGCGGCCCAGGAAAATGGACCCGGCGTTCTTTACCCGATCCAGCCAGGAGAAAGGCTCGTCCACGCACAGCTCGAGATGCTCCGGCGCGATCTCGTTAGCGATGTCTACGGCGGCATTCAGATCCTCCGCGACAATGATACGCCCGTTATTCTCGATGGAGGCCCGGGCGATCTCCCGCCTGGGAAGCGTCTGCAGCTGTGCCTCGATCTCAGCCTGAACAAGCTGCGCCAGGTCCATGCTGTCCGTCACCAGAACGGCGGTGGCGAGTACGTCATGCTCGGCCTGGGCGAGCATGTCTGCAGCCACGACACGGGGATCAGAGTTTGCGTCCGCTACAACCAGGATCTCACTGGGGCCAGCCACCACGTCGATGGCCACGCGGCCGAAGACCTGGCGTTTGGCCTCCGCCACATAGGCGTTGCCGGGACCTACGATTTTGTAGACAGCTGGAATGCTCTCCGTGCCGAAGGCAAGGGCCGCCACGGCCTGGGCGCCTCCGACCTTGAACACCCGGTCGACCCCCGCCACGCGGGCGGCGGCCAGGATGCCGGGGTTCAGCTTCCCGTCGGCGCAGGGAGGCGAGACCATGATCAGCTCCGCACAGCCCGCGATCTTGGCGGGGATCGCGTCCATCAGCACGGTGGAGGGATAGGGTGCGGTGCCGTTCGGCACGTAAAGGCCCACTTTCTCGATGGGCGTGATCTTCTGCCCCAGCAGCACGCCCGCTTTCCCCTGCATGAGAAAGCTCTCACGTTTCTGGCAGCTGTGATAGGCGCGGATGTTCTCCGCAGCCTCCCGCAGCACGTCGAGAAACGCAGGATCGACGGAGGCTAAGGCCTCCTCGAACTCTTCTTCCGTCACCTCGAGGGAGCTGAGGCGCGCGCCGTCAAAGCGCGCAGTGTAATCATACAGGGCGGCGTCGCCCCGGCGGAGGACCTCCGCGATGATATCCCGCACGGTCCCGGCCACCTGTGCGGGAGCCTCCCGGCGGGCAAAGAGTTCCGTATTCGGAACTTCTCCGGTTCTGCATATGCGAATCATGCTTTGATCTTTCCTTTCAGTGCCTCTGTCAGAAGGTTCACGGCCCCGGTCTTAAACTGCCAGGCCGACTTGTTGGCAATGAGCCGAGCACTCAGCGGCAAAACCGTCTCAAGGACGCTCAGGCGGTTTTCCCGCAGGGTATTACCGGTCTCCACGATATCCACGATCACGTCCGAGAGCCCCAGGATCGGCGCCAGTTCTATGGAGCCGTTGAGGCGGATGATGTCGATATTTCTGCCGCGCCTCTCGTAATGGGAAGAGGCGATGTTGGGGAATTTTGTTGCGACTTTGAGGGAGCGCATGCCGTTATCGCGGAAGTTTTCGGGACCTGCGACTGCCATTCGGCAGCGGCCGCAGCCGAGATCCAGCAGCTCATAGACGTCCGGCTCGTATTCGAGCAAAATGTCTTTGCCGCAGACGCCCAGATCCGCCGCACCGCGTTCTACGTAGATGGCAACGTCCGAGGGCTTGACCCAGAAGTATCGCACCCCCACAGGGTTATTTTCAAAGATCAGGCGACGGCTGTTTTCCAACAGCTCCGGACACGGATAGCCTGCATCGGCAAACAGGGCATAAACCTGCTCGCCCAGTCTGCCCTTTGGCAGGGCAATGTTAAGCATGCTCTCCACCTCCGCGCAGATCCAGAAGTTCCCGGTAACGCAGCTTGGGCGGCATCTCTCGCTGAGCACAAACGCGCATTCCCGCGTCTGCCAGGCGGGAGACCTCCGCCGCGGCCTTGCGCGGATCATCATAGAGCAGCAGCAGATCCACATCTGCTTCCTCTGCCTCAGTTTGCGGCGGGAGCCTGTCCAGATACACCGCAAAACCCAGTCCGGAGGAATTTCGCCCCATCCGCGCCATCAGTCTGTCATACTGCCCGCCGGCCAATACGTTCTCCGGCGCGCCCTCCAGGAAGCCCTGAAAGACCAGACCGTTATAATACTTTCGATTGTTGACGACCGAGAGATCAAAAAAGACCTTCCCGGCGACCGGTGCGCAGGCGAGCGCGCCGCACAGCTCTTCCAGCTCCCGCAGCGCAGCGCGCGCATTCTCAGACCGGCAATACTGCCGAAGCATCGCGACGGCCTCAGAAAGGGGGGCGTGGATGCGGGCGAGAACACAGAGCGCGTCCACCGATTGTTCTTCGAGTCCGGCCTCCCTGCAGAACCCGGAGAGCTCGTGAAGATTTCTCCCGGCAATGCAGCGAAGGACGTCCGAAGACAGCCCGGAACCGATGCGCAGATCCTTCAGCAGCGCGTCCAGCAGTCCAAGGTGCGAGAGGTTCAGCACCCAGTCGCCGCCCAGCAGCTCAAGGCTTTTTGCCGCAAGCCTGATCACCTCAAAACGGTCATAAGCGTCCAGATCACCCATGCACTCGAGTCCCGTCTGCATGATCTCCCTGAACTGTCCCGTCTCCCCCGCACTGCGGTACACGTTTTCGCTGTAGCAGAGCTTCTGCTTGCAGCCGGGAGTGTCGGAGCCGCTTTTGATGATGGAGAGAGTCACGTCCGGTTTGAGTGCCATCAGGCGGGAGCGGCCGTCGGTAAAGGTGATCATTCGATCGCTCACGAGGAAGTCCTTGTTCCTGGCGTAGAAATCGTATTCCTCGAAGCGGCTCATACGGAAGGGCAGATAGCCGTAGCGACGATAGAGGGAGCGCAGCGCACAGGACGCACATTCCTCCGGCGTCATGAGCTTCTCGTCAATCATTCTTCATCTCCGTTCTGTCCAGAACCAATGCGTAACCGCCGCTCCCATATTCAAGGCAGCGGCTGACACGGCTGATCGTTGCTGTGCTGACGCCGGTTTCGCTGTTGATGACAGCGTAGCTCGTGCCCTCACGCAGCATACCTGCTACACGCAGGCGCTGAGAAATCTCGCGGATCTCCTTGACCGTGCACACATCTTCAAAAAAACAGCGGCATTCCTCCGCGTTTTGAAGCGTCAGGACTGCTTCGAAAAACGCTCTGACCTCGTCGGTATACCAATTACTCATCCCTTCGCTCCTCACTTTATCGCTTTACCCGGTTAATCTGCTATCACGGTGAATTATATGACGTCTTCCGAAAAATGTCAATGGGGCATTCTGCCGCTTTTGAGGCTAGATAAAGATGCGGCCTTGGCGCAAATGCCAAAGGCCGGGGATTTCTCCCCGGCCTCGCCGCTTCTTGCAGTGATTCAGTTTTTTCCTGTAGAACCGAAGCCGCCGCGGCTCACGTCCCGTAAATGCTCGACAGTCTCGATTTCAAAGGCCGGCTGCTTTTCCACGATGCGAAACTGGCAGATCCGGTCGTTCTTGTGAATGACCGTGTCCCTGGCCGCGTAAACGGGCAGTCGCCACTCGTCTTCTTCGCCGCAGTAGGAATTGTCGATGATGCCGATGCTGTTTGAGACCAGAATCCCGAAATTCTTAAAGGTGCTGCTGCGAGGCGCCACATGGGCCTCATAGCCTTCCGGCAGGATCATGCCCACGCCCAGTCGGATAAAGCCCCAGTCCCCCGCCTTCATCTGTACGGTCTCTGCGGCGCGCAGGTCGATCCAGTCCCCTTTGTCGATCTTCTCGACAGGTGTGATGTCCTTTTCAAAATACTTGATATAGACCTTCATAGCCTTCTCCTTGACGAATACTTACGGAAAGAGTAAAATCGGTATCAATAAGACGTTTTGATTATACCATATGAAAGGAGCAGTTTCCATGCCAAGTTTTCAGGATTTTTATTTCGATTCCAGCACCGGCAAAAACCGCATCCACGCCCGTAAATGTCTCCCGGACGGGCAGCCCAGGGCTGTGATCCAGATCGAGCACGGCATCGCAGAACACATCAACCGTTATGACGATTTTGCGCGCTTCCTTGCCGAAAACGGCTTTGTCGTGGTTGGCGACGATCATCTGGGCCACGGCCAGAGCATCGGAGATCCCGCGGAGATCGGCTTCTTCGCCGATGACAACGGCTGGGACTACGTGGTGCGGGATATGGACACGCTGCGTGATCTGATGCACAGGGAGTATCCCGATCTGCCCTATATCTTCTTCGGCCACAGCATGGGCAGCTTCCTCACGCGGACCTATCTCTGCCGCCACCCGGACAAATATGACGCCGCCATCATCAGCGGCACAGGGCAGCAGAGCAAGGCGCTGGTGTTCGCGGGCTATGCAGCGGCCCAGTTCATGACGAAGCGTCAGGGTCCCCGAGCGGACGGGAAGCAGCTCAACGACATGGCTTTCGGCTCCTACTGCAAGCGCATCCCGAATCCTCGTACGCCTTTTGACTGGCTGAGCCGGGATGAGGAGAACGTCGACAAATACATTGCCGATCCTCTCTGCGGCTTTGTGGCCAAAGTGAGCCTGTACCGCGACATGATGCGCGGCATCCGCTACATCGCCGACCAGAAAAACGTGGACAAGATGAACAAGGACGCGCCTATCTACTTCATGTCCGGTGAGGAGGACCCGGTGGGCGATTACGGCGCAGGCGTTGAGAAAGCCTATAAGGCGTTCTGCAATGCGGGTGTAAAGGACGTGATGATCCGCCTCTACCCCGGCGGCAGACACGAGATGCTCAACGAAATCAACCGCCAGGACGTCTACCGCGACATTCTCAACTGGCTCAACGACAAGATGAAAAAGCTCGCCTGAGGCGGGCAGCGATCCTTAAACAAGGCGCCCCTGCTCCTCCCTATGTCGGGAAGAGCAGGGGCGCTTTCACGTTTTCGAAAGAAGCGTGACGCATCTGTCTGACCGCTCATAAATTCTGGTCTGCGTATCTCAAGACCCATTTCTCTTTCCTCTTGCGGAAAGAGAAACGGTTCTTGTACTCCAAAGAGAAAGACAACAAGGGGAAGTGTCCCCTTGCCCCCTCGCAGATAAGGGGAACCCAAGGGAGGAACCAGGGTCGCCGCTAAAGCAGATACTCGTAGAGGCTCACCCCGCATACCGCTGCCGCTCCCCGGTACTTCTGACGCAGCGTGCCGCACGCTCCGAGCTGCGGCTCGCCAAGCGGATTGTTTCGGGCCATCGGGGACGCCGGCCCCTACAAGCGTGACTATTGAGCGTCGAGCCGCCCAGTGGTGCTTTTGCGTGCCCCGATCTGCACAGCATAGCGGCATCGGACACCCGGGCGCACCGAGCATACCACCATTCGGACGGCGGCGATCCGCGATCAGACCTTGTGTCGCCAACTTGAACAAGCGCTCTTTTCTTTCTTACACCTGGCGCGGCGCGTTCTTTCTTTTCTCAAGAAGAAAAGAAAGAATGGGGGGCGCAAAAGCAAGACGCCAGTCCGTCGGGGATCGCCGCCCATACGGCAGAATACTATCACACACACAAAGGCAGACCGCCCTTCCGTGAACCCGGGAGGGCGGTCGAACTGTTTTTGGCCTATCAGAACTTTTTGATCAGCGTCAAAAGATTCTGTCCGTGGCGGTATTCGTAGTCCATGGCATCCATGGTTTTCTTCACCATGAAGATGCCGAGGCCTCCGATGGCGCGCTCCTCTGCCGTGAGCGTCACGTCAGGATCCTCTTTCTCCAGCGGGTTGTAAGGCATGCCGCTGTCGGAAAAGCTGATATGGGCGCACGGCGGCTCGCCCACCACGTCCACGCCGATGACGGCGTTGCCCACGTCGGGCGCATACGCATAGTTTGCGATGTTGACGAAAATCTCCTCAACCGCCACGTCGATCTGCATCTGCGTCTTGAGCGGGCAGTCCGCGGCCTCCAGGATCCCGTCCACAAAGGCCAGGACCTCGTCCAGATTGTCAACAGTCGCCTGAATTGTCAGTTTTTTCATAGACTCACCCCGATAGCGCAGGCATAGCATCGTAATGTCGTCAAACTGCGGTGCGTCGCCGACGAAAAGATCGATTTCCTTCTTCAGGTTGTCCAGAATCTCTTTCGGGTTCCCCGACGGATATTTGTTAAGCGCGTCCAGCAGACGCTGCTCGCCGAACAGGACGTTTCTGTTGTCCGTGGCTTCGGTCACACCGTCTGTATACAAAAACAGCACATCGCCCTCGTCCAGCACAAACTCGTATTCCTTGTAGCGCATCCCGTCCATACCGCCGAGTACAAAGCCGTGCCTGTCTCTGAACAGTTCGTATTGCCCGCCGCTGCGGCGGATCACGGGATACTCGTGTCCGGCGTTCGCGGCGCGCATCCGGCCGGTGGAAATCTCCAGAATACCCAGCCAGGTGGTAACGAACATCTCCGCCTTGTTGCTCAGGCAGATCTGATGGTTCACCCGTTCCAGGATCTTGGCAGGAGAATCCGGGTTCATCAGCGCGTAATTATTTATAAGGATCTTCGAGGCCATCATAAAGAGCGCCGCAGGGACGCCTTTGCCGGAGACGTCCGCCATGACGAGGGCCAGATGATCGTCGTCGATGAGGAAGAAATCATAGAAGTCGCCACCAACCTCCTTGGCCGTGTGCATGGTGGCGTAGATATCGAACTCCGAGCGGCCGGGGAAGGGCGGAAAGATTGAGGGCAGCATCCCCTCCTGGATTTGGCTCGCTATCCCGAGCTCGGCGCCGATACGCTCCTTTTCGGCGGTGATGCGCGTGAGGTTTTCCTCATAGCTGTTGAGCTCGTGCTCCATGTCCGCCATGATAAGGCTCAGGTTCTCCACCTCGTCGCCGGTGCTGATGTTCAACTCATCAAAATGGGTCAGATCACGCATGCCTGCGCGGCGGCTTTCGATATAGGCCTCGGCTGCGGCTGTGATCTTGTTGATAGGCGCGACGACGGTCTTTTTCAGGTGCTGAACCGACACATAGCCCAGGATCAGGGCCACAACGGCCAGCAGCAGCACGTACTGCCACAGAAAGCCGACGGTGCTTTTGATCTCATCCGTCACCAGCAGATTGCAGATCAAGTAGCCCGCCAGTTCCCCCGACTCGCCGAGGATGGGGGCCGCGGCAGAGCAGGCATATTCTCCGTCGGTCTGCTTAAGGATCACGGCGTTGGGACGCCCGTCCTTCATGGCGTAGGAATCAAGATGGGCCTTGTCCAGCAGGATGGTCTTGCCGGGAGCATAGGCAGCCATGTATGCGTCGGAATTAGCGAGGAAAACAAGATAGTCCTCGTCCGCATCGGTTACGCCGATCAGCACGGCTGTGAGCCGGTTTGCCGTTCGGATCGCATGCAGGCTTTCATGCAGGGCCTCATAGCGCTCATCCAGCAGCGCCTCGCTCTTCTCCGGAGCCGATGCCGGGTCTGCCTGCCAGAAGGCCATGATTTCGCTTGAGAGATAGGCGACCTCTTCCCTGTCCACCAGCTCAGCCGCGGTGAGAGCCACGTCGCTGAGCTTATCCTTATAGTGATTGTTGATCTCCTTAACATAGAGCGTATAGCCGAAACCGATTGCCGCAATGCTCAGGATCAGCGACAGAATCAGGATCGCGTGAAAGGATCTGGCGGCAAGGGAATAATGCTGCCGCTCCAGGGAACTCATTTCCCGTACACTTTTAGATGGCATAGTCAGTCCTCCGCTCCTTTCCGGCGCGGCGAAAACGCACGGGGAATCACTCGATGGTCAGAATATCGCTGAAGCCGGTGACGTCGAAAATCTCACGGATCACGTCGTTGACACCGGTGAGCTTCATGCTGCCCTGCTTGTTCATGATCTTCTGAGCGCTGAGGAGTACGCGAAGGCCTGCCGAGGAGATGTACTCCAGACCCGAGAAGTCCATCAGCAGTTCGCTGACGCCGCCGATGGAGCTTTTCAGGTCCTCCTCAAGCTGCGGTGCGGTAGAGGTATCGAGCCTGCCCTCCAGGGCGACTGTGAGCTTGCTGCCGTCAAGCGTTTTTTTGATGTTCAGCATAAGTATTCCTCCCTGTATGTTATTCATTCTAAAACTATGGAAAAAGGGCAAAAGACCGGGCTCCGGGCGCATATGTGCCCGCGCCGGTGCGGGCCTCTGCTCTTTCTGTTGATTTTAGCACAAAAAAAACCGTTTGCATAGTCCAAGTTTGTCATTTCAGAAAAGGAATCTGCCGTCTTCTTTTTTCTTATGCTTTCGGTGCTTACGCAGCGCTGCAGAGCTTAAGCGGCCTTATTGTGGAATCTTTCCAAAGGGTTTGCCTTTAGACGTCATTCATTTTTGATATGTTTCTTTGATTTAGTATTTTACAAACAGGCGAAGATGTAGTATAGTACTTGCGTAAAAAATCTATACATAGAGGTGTATCAACATGAGCCGTATGGTAGGTACTGTTTCCCGCGGGATCCGCGCACCCATCATCCGCGAGGGCGACGATCTGAAGGCAATCGTGACCGAGTGCGTTCTGGAAGCCTCCCGGCAGGAGGGCTTTGAGATCCGTGACAGAGACGTTGTCGCCATGACCGAGGCCATCGTGGCCCGCGCCCAGGGCAACTACGCTACAGTGGACGATATTGCCGCCGACGTGAGCGCCAAGCTTGGCGACACTGTGGGCGTCATCTTCCCTATCCTCAGCCGCAACCGTTTTGCCATCTGCCTGCGCGGGATCGCCAAGGGCTGCAAGAAGGTCGTGCTGATGCTTTCCTACCCCTCCGACGAGGTTGGCAATCACCTGATCGACTGGGAGAGCATGGATAAGCAGGGCGTGGACCCCTACCGCGACGTTCTGAGTCTGGATAAATACCGGGAACTCTTCGGTTACCGGAAGCATCGCTTCACCGGCGTGGATTACGTGGAGTACTACTCCGATCTCATCAGAGAATGCGGCGCCGAGGTGGAGGTCATCTTCGCCAACGATCCGCGCGAGATCCTCAAGTATACCAAGGACGTCATCCACTGCGACATCCACACCCGTGTGCGTACCAGCAGACTGCTGAAGGCTGCCGGCGGCGAGAGAATCTACGGGCTGGATGAAATCATGACCGCACCGGTCAACGGCAGCGGTTACAACGAAAAGTACGGCCTGCTTGGCTCCAACAAGGCCACTGAGGACAAGGTAAAGCTCTTCCCCCGTGACTGCCAGGAGCTGGTCGTTGCCATCCAGGAGGAGCTGCTGAAGAGAACCGGCAAGCGCGTTGAAGTCATGGTCTACGGCGACGGTGCCTTCAAAGACCCCATAGGCAAAATCTGGGAGCTGGCCGACCCCGTTGTCTCCCCCGCCTACACCGCAGGTCTGGAGGGAACGCCCAACGAGCTGAAGCTCAAGTATCTGGCCGACAACGATTTTGCCGATCTGTCCGGCGAGGCGCTGCGCGAAGCGATCAAGGGCGAGATTCAGAAGAAAGACAGCGACCTTGTGGGCCAGATGGTCTCCGAGGGCACCACGCCCCGCAGACTCACCGACCTGATCGGTTCCCTCTGCGACCTGACCTCCGGCTCCGGCGACAAGGGCACGCCTATCGTTTTCATTCAGGGCTACTTTGACAACTACACCGCGGAATAAAGCCAACGGGGATGCGCATAACGCATCCCCGTCAAGTTTTTTACAAAGATTTAACAGGTCGTTCACCGTTTCTTCAGCATTCTTCGCAGAGTCTGTGGTAATATTATGTTAACAGAAAGAGACAGGTGAACTCCGATGGTGACACTTTCCGATGCCGCGGCATGGCTGCGGATAGGCCTACGGACTGCGTCGGGGGGATTCGAATACTTACTTGAGCGTGGTCCAAACGGCGGGCCGCGCTCAAGACCATTTTGCAGAAAAAACTTGCCGCCCTGCCGCGGCGCCATTTTTCCGTCCGGTTGATGCTGCACGGAATCCTTCTTGCTTTTCCCAATCAGATTCGTTATAATTCTCTGAGAATAATACAAAAGGAGATACTCTGTGAAAAAATCAAAACTGCGCGCCTATGCGCGCCTGATCGCCCGTGCTGGCATCAATGTTCAGAAAGGTCAGGAGGTCCTGATCCGGGCCGGCCTGGACCAACCGGAATTCGTCAGGATGCTCGTGGAGGAGTGCTACCGCGCCAAGGCAAAAAAGGTTCGCGTAGAATGGGACTATGATCCGTTGACAAAGCTGGATTACCGCTATTGTTCCCTGAGCACTCTCTCAACCGTTGAGGACTGGGAAAAGGCGAAGCTGGAACACCGCGCCGAGGCGCTGCCCTGCTGTGTTTTTCTGGATTCCTTTGATCCCGACGGTCTGAAGGGCATCAATCAGGAGAAAATGGCGAAGGTGGAGAAGAAGCGCTGGCCCATAGTAAAACCGATCTTTGACAGCATGGAAAACAAATACCCCTGGTGCGTCGCCGCCGTTCCCGGCGCAGCCTGGGCCAAGAAAGTATTCCCCGAGCTGCCGAAGGGAAAGGCCATGGAAAAGCTGTGGGAAGCCATCCTTCAAACTTCCCGCGTCACTGAGGACCCCGTCGCCGAATGGGAAGCGCACAATGCCGAACTGGAGAAACGCTGCGATTACCTTAACTCGCTTGGCATCGATCATCTGCACTACATTGCCAGCAACGGCACGGATCTGACCGTTGGCATGATCCCCGAGGCCGTCTTTATGGGCGGCGGAGACCGTACGCTCAGCGGCCAGTTTTTCAACCCCAACATCCCCACGGAGGAATGCTTCACCACCCCGATGCGCGGCAGAGCCGAGGGCATTGTCTATGCTACCAAGCCGCTGTCCTACTCGGGCGAGCTGATCGAGAACTTTTCCATCCGCTTTGAAAACGGCAGGGCTGTCGAGGTGCATGCCGAGAAAAACCAGGCTTTGCTGGAGAAGATGATCTCCATGGACGATGGCGCCGCGTACTTGGGCGAGTGCGCGCTGGTGCCGGTGGATTCCCCTATCTCCGCATCCGGGCTGTTGTTTTACAACACCCTGTTTGACGAAAACGCCGCCTGTCATCTCGCGCTCGGAATGGGTTTTTCAAACACGATCCGGGGCTACGAGGACAAGACGCTGGAGGAGTGTCGTAAGCTGGGCGTAAACGACTCCATGATCCACGTAGATTTCATGATCGGCTATGAGGGGCTTGATATCGACGCCGTCTGCCGTGACGGGAAGATCGTCCCCATCTTTCGCGGCGGAAACTGGGCCTTCTGAAATACTCATTTCCATAAAGGGATGCCCCCGGCTTTCGCCGGGGGCATTTCTGATCAATCTTTATATTCGAACATCAGATCGTACATGCTGACGGTGTCGCCGTCCTTGACCCCCATCTGCTCCATGCGCTCGAACACGCCTGCCTCGCGCAGAATGCGGTCAAAGTACATACGGCTCTCATAGTCTGAGAAGTTCACCGTGGCAACAAGCCGCTGCAGCCACGGACCCTCTACGATCCACATGTCGTCGTCGTGGACAATGCTCAGCTCCTCGGAGGTGTCCACCACCGGCTCGGGCGGCACGTAGTCCGCCTCAAAGTACCGCAGCGGCGGCAGCTCCTTAAGCTCCCTGGCGCACTCCTGCACCAGCGCCCGCGTCCCCTCGTGAGTCACGGCGCTCATGGTGAAGAAGCGGTAGCCCTGCGCTTCCACGTGGGCTTTCAGCTTCTCAATGTTCTCCCGGTCTTCTCCGAGCAGGTCACATTTGTTGGCGACGACCAACTGCCTGCGCTCCGCAAGCTCCGGGCTGTACTCCCGCAGTTCCGCGTTAATGGCCTCAAAGTCCTCTATGGGGTCACGACCCTCGCTGCCGGACACGTCCACCAGATGCAGCAGAAGTCGGCAGCGGTCGATATGCCGCAGGAAATCATGCCCCAGACCCGCACCCTCAGAAGCGCCCTCAATGATGCCGGGGATATCCGCCATCACAAAGGAGCTGCCCTCGTCCACGTATACAACGCCCAGATTGGGGAACAGGGTGGTGAAGTGGTAGTTTGCGATCTTGGGGTGGGCCTTGCTCACCACGGAGAGCAGCGTGGACTTGCCCACGTTGGGAAATCCAACAAGGCCCACGTCTGCCAGCAGCTTCAGCTCCAGCGTGACGTCGTGACTCTCGCCGGGCAGCCCGGGCTTGGCAAAGCGCGGCACCTGGCGGGTGGGGGTGGCAAAGTGCATGTTTCCCCAGCCGCCCCTGCCGCCTCTGGCCGCGACCCAGTTTTCTCCGTCTGACATGTCGTGCATGATGCCGCCGGTCTCCGTGTCCCGTACCAATGTGCCGCGAGGCACCTTGACGTAAAGGGTCTCCCCGTCCTTGCCGTAGCAGCGCTTACCCATGCCGTTCTGGCCGTTGCCGGCGACGTACTTGCGCTTATAGCGAAAATCCATCAGCGTGGACATATTGTCGTCCACAACGAAGACCACGTCGCCGCCGCGCCCGCCGTCTCCCCCGTCGGGGCCGCCGGCTGCGATATACTTTTCTCTGTGAAACGCCACTGCACCGTCCCCACCCTTGCCGGCGTGGATGCTGATGCGGGCTTTGTCAACAAATGAGGATGCCATGCGAGTACCTCCCTCGAATAAGCAAAAGGCCGGACGCTTGTCCGGCCTTTTTTCGTGCAATTACTGAGCGATCTCTTCGTAAACAGAGACCTTCTTGCGCTCCTTGCCCATGCGCTCGAACTTCACAGTGCCGTCCACGAGGGCGAACAGCGTGTCGTCCTTGCCCTTGCCCACGTTGGTGCCCGGGTGGATCTTGGTTCCGCGCTGTCTGACAAGGATGTTGCCGGCCAGAACGAACTGACCGTCGGCTCTCTTGGCGCCAAGACGCTTGGACTCGGAGTCACGGCCGTTCTTGGTAGAACCCATACCTTTTTTATGTGCCATTTAGGTTACACCTCCATTAGTCAAAATCAGTTGCGGAAGAATTAAGCGTTGATGGCTTCGATCTGAACCTTGGTATAAGGCTGACGATGGCCCTGGGTACGACGATAGCCCTTTTTGGGCTTCATCTTGTACACGCGAACCTTAGCGCTCTTGCCGTTCTTCACCACGTTTGCGGTGACGGAAGCGCCCTCGATGACAGGAGCGCCGAAAACGGCGTTCTCACCGTCAACGACAGCCAGAACCTGGTCGAACTTGACGGAATCGCCGGCAGCCACGTCCAGCTTCTCGACGAAAATCACATCGCCCTCAGCCACACGGTACTGCTTGCCGCCGGTCACGATAACAGCATGCTTCATGAATGATATCCTCCCTCTTTTCAGGACTCGCTCTTGGGGTGAAGACATGGCTTACTTGATACCCCTTCAATGCGGCCCTAATAAGATACCACGGAAAAGAGGCAGTGTCAACAATTTTTCTATGTTTTTTCAGTAAATTTGCAGAAAAAAATGGGCAGGGGCGAAGGATTCCCTGCAATGTTTGCAGGGAACAAGCTGCGTGATGCGCTCCCCTATCTTTCTTTTCGCTGCGCCGAAAAGAAAGACAGCTCCGCGCCTGAGCGTCAGAAGAAGCTCACATCGCTCCGTTTCCGTCAGGCATGACGAAAACTGTGCTTTGTTCCCTCCTTCTTCCTTCCTCAAAGCAAAGCAGCTTGCTTTGAAAAGGAGGAGCAGCGGAATGAACGAGCCTTCGCCGCCCCTGGCGTAGGCACGTGATATGCAGCTTGTGACGACGCGCTTCGATTCGCTCGCGCCGCTCCCTGGGTGCTGAACGACAGAGCTGCGGCTCTACGGTTTCGGATTCGACCGAGCCGCCGTGTCATGCTTTTGAGAGCTGCGATCTGTACGCCATAGCGGCAGCGGACACCCGGGCGCACTGAACATGCCGCCATTCGGACGGCGGCGATCCGCGATCAGACCTTGTGTCGCCCGTTCTGACAAGCGGCCTTTCTCTTTGGAATTGCGTGCCGCCGCTGCCGGTGGCAGATGCAGGCGGCACGCAATTTCCGCAGCCGCGACATTGGCGGGCCGTATTGACACAGGCCCGGGAATGGCATTTGCGGCAGGGTGGAGTACAAGAACCGTTTCTCTTTCCGCAAGAGGAAAGAGAAATGGGTCTTGATAAGCGCAGGACGGTATTTATGAGCAGTCAGCCAGATGCAGCTTTCTTTTCGTGCTCACAAAAGCAAAACGGGAGCGGCGATGTTTCGCCGCTCCCCTGTCAGTCTTTTCAGTATTCCGAGAAGTTCACGCCGTCCTCCAGAAGAAGCAGGGCGCCGTTTTCACCGCTGCGGGTCAGCAGCGCTTTGTGCTGCGCGCCGTCCGCGCCGCGGTAGCTGAGCATCAGATCCGGCAGCACATCCGGCAGCACTGTCTCGATCTGCAGACCGGATGCCTCCATGCAGCTGCAGTACCAGAGCGGATCGCCCTGATAAAACAGCCCCGACTCCTCCGAATAACCGGCACGCGAGAGAAGCAGATCGTAAACACGCCCGGCGCTGCGCAGACAGAGCTGTTCGCCGCCTTCCTGTGCTTTCACCAAGTCCAGCATCGGGAAACTCCCCTCTACAACCTGGTTCATGTCCAAAAGCTCCGGTTCGCCCTCCGACAGTTTCTCGCCCGGGCAGTACTGCGCATACAGCAGCTCGCCCAGTTCCTCATAGGGCACCGTAAAGCTCTGAATACCGGCGGCGTAGCTTGCAAGCTCATAAAGCTGGGAGAAAAGCACGAGTCCCTCCTCATTCAGATACCAGGATCCCTCCCGCAGCAGTCTGGCGAGGGCGGTATCCAACTCGTCTTCAGGGATAAAGGACGTGATCTCCGCGCGCAGATCCTCGTCTTCCTGCAGCTGCTCCGCCATGCTCTGTGTAACAAGCGCAGCGAAAGCCTCGGTATCCGGCGTGAGCTGTTCCAGACGCAGCAGCGCGCCGCTCTTGGTATCAAAGACATAGGCCTTGCCCACATAGGAACCGTGAGCGCCGCCAAGATAAGCATATTCATTAAAATACAGGCTCAGGATGCGGCCGTCGGCCCTCTCCACACTCACGCTGCGTTCCGCCTCAAACTCCAGCGGGACCTCTGCGCCCGTCTCGTGGGCGTAGGTGAAGTTGTCGATGGCCTGTTCCAGATAGCCGTTGTAGCCGTCGGCGTACCCGTCGCCGTAGTCGTTGCCGGTGATATAGGTCTCGTCCAGCAGGGCGATATATTCGTTGATGGCGTCAGCAGCAGCTTCCCTGCCGGGTATGCTCACATGGGGCACCGTGTCGGCAAATCGCAGGATACGCGTCGTCCCCTCCGCGGGGTCAAATTCTTCCGTCGCGCTCCGGCGGAAGTTCACGATCAAGGGGATTCGCATTTCCTCCGCGGCGTCGTCCGCAGGCGGAAGTTCGGAAGCAGTCTCCCGGTCGGGGTTCGGCGTCTCAGTCACGCTGCCCGCGAGTGTCTGCGGAGCGGGATGCCGGGTGACCTCAGGCAGCGGAGGCAGCTGCACGCTCCTCAGGGAGTCGAGCTGGGAGCAGGCCGCAAGCTGCAGCAGCATCACCAGGGCTGTCAGGATCGTCAATACTTTCTTCATGGTCTTAGCTCCTCTCCAATGTCTTCCTTCGGGATGGCAAGGGACAGCGCGGCGTTGGTGTAGTGCGGATCGTCGGAAACCTCGCGCACAAGACGCAGCCAGGGCGGCAGCCTGACGGGCTGGCTTTCGTCCGTGATCTCGATCTCCAGGAAGGCACGGTCGTTCCAGAACGGGAACACATCCAGTTCAAAATGCTGCCCCTCGTACACAAAGCACCAACGCGTCTTCCTGATCACGTTTCGCGCCGGGTCGGCCCGCTGCAGCAGGCAGCGATATCCGTCCTCTGAAATCTCCTCCTCGTCCTCGATGCGCCGCAGATCGGACAGCCTGGTCTTTGTGGTATGAGTATAGGCATAGTTACCGTCCCGTCCGCGTTTGCGCACGCGCTCGGTGGTGCCTGGCCGGGCCAGCAGATAAGTCTGGGTGATCTCCGTTCCTTCCGCGTTCGCCGCAAGCCAGGCGGGATCCGGCATCCGGATCAGATATTTTCTTTCGATTTCAAAATGAATATCTCTCATGGCAATTCATCCTAACACGTTTCCCCATTCGAAACAAGCGGAAAAATCTTGGTTTTTCTTAAGCCGATGCCAAAACAAAGCTCCCTGCGCCGACATAAGGAACCAGGGGCTGTGAAGATCACAGCCCCTGGCATGCAGTCTCTCAGGCTCTCGGATGGGCCTTGTTGTATACGTCCTTCAGCTGCTTTTTCACAAGCTGAGAATAGACCTGCGTGGAGGAAATGTCCGCATGGCCCAGCATCTCCTGGATCGCATGGATGTCCGCGCCGTTTTCCAGCAGGTGCGCAGCAAAGGAATGGCGCAGCGTGTGAGGCGTGATGTCCTTTTCGATTTTGGCTTTCTTCTGATAGAACTTGATGATCTTCCAGAAGCCCTGGCGGGACATCCGCTCACCGCTCACGTTGACGAAGAGCGAGGGCTCGTCCGGCTCGGAGATCATCTGCGGCCGCACCAGCGTAATGTAGTCCTCCAGCGCCTTGATGGCGGCGGGATACATGGGAATCACGCGCTCCTTGTTGCGGCTGTGGCATCGCACCACACCCGCACCCAGATTCACGTCCGATATGTTAAGATCAATGAGTTCCGTCACACGCATGCCCGTGGCATACAGCATCTCCAGCATGGCCCGGTCTCGATAACCCTTGGCGTCCACGCAGCGGGGCTGTTCCAGCAGCAGCTCCACCTCCCGGCTGGTCAGGATCTGCGGCAGCTTCTGTACGTTCTTGTCCGAAACCAGCTTCGTGGCCGGGTTCCTGGTCACGATCTGTTTGATAAACAGATAAGAATACAGGTTTTTAATGGAGGCGATAGAGCGTGAAACCGTCGCCACAGATTTTCCGTTTTCCTTGAGCCAGGCAATATACTCGCCCAGGGTCGCAGCGTCGGCATTCTCAATGTCCTCGTCACTGTGCGTCTCCAAATAGGCCGCCAGCTGTCTCACGTCCCGAAGGTAGGAACTGAGGGTGTTTGCCGAAGCGTTCTTTTCTTCTCTCAGATAATGCTCGAAGAGTTCGATGATTTCCGTATTCGTCAAACAAAACCCCTCCTTTTCTTATATTATTGCAGCCAGCGCCAAAACAACAGAGCTCCGAAGACGCCCGCCAGATGCAGCGCCTGACGACTGCGAACAGCGGCACGAGCGGAGGCGCCTCCGGACGAGAGCTCGCACGCAGCCAGGTCGGCAAGACGCATCCCTGTTTCACAGGACAAGAACAGCAGCGGCGCCGACAGGAGCAGCGGCCCGGCTGTCTGTCGCCAGAACACGGGTGCAAGCAACTCTCCGGAGTCTGCCGCTGACAGTATGTGCATGGAAAACACTCCATACAGCAGCGTGACAACCGGGATCATCATTCCACCGAAGACACAACCGGCAAGAAGTACCGGCAGCAGAAACAGAATCGGCAACGGGGCCGGGAGGCCGTCCAGACGTGCCGTTACGACGGGTTCCAGCCACGCAAGCAGAGCGCCGGCGAGATAAAACAGCAGCAGGCAGATCCTGTTCCCGTTCCCTTGCGTTCGAGACAGGCGGTGCAGATCAAAGCTCATTTCGTTACCGTTATGTAATCTTCGATGAGGAAATTACACTTTACATAACTGCTTTGTGGTAACAATATATT
The DNA here is from genome assembly GCA_902774015.1 of Oscillospiraceae bacterium. GTDB lineage: Bacteria > Bacillota > Clostridia > Oscillospirales > Oscillospiraceae > Limivicinus. The sequence continues at coordinate 359,867 of CACYHB010000001.1, forward strand.
ACAATTTCTCAAAGTTATCAAGTCCTTTTTTCGATTTTTTTCAAATTATTTTTTGTGCTTATGTAAACCATTTCAGGCGATCTTCACAACAGATGGTATATTACTGCGTTTTATTATTCTGATTTTACAATATATTGTGCGCAGATCATAATCCGACAGATAAAACTCAAAAAATATTTATGTTAACTAACTGCCTTTTGTTTCTTTTTTACTTTGAAATGATTCTTTTTTGTATCGACTTTTCTGCCTGCAAGCATCCCGCCGGCAAAGGATCCCGCAGCGGTAAAGCTCAGGACGCTAAGGACGCTCGAAGGATCCTGTGCGCGCTCACCTGCAAGCGCCCCGACACTCAGCAGCATCAGGCAGAGCCCACCCGTGTTCATGATCGTCTGCCCTATTCCTCCCCTGCCGCGCAGCCCGAGCGCGCAGGCAAGCAGGGCGCAGACAAAACTCAATCCCGAACTCACGTAGCCGCAGCTCTCCGAACCAACGGCATGGGCTCGCAGAATGACGGCCGTGAGAAGGCTCAGCGGCAGCGCCGCGGTCCACCAGAGCGCAATGACAGACAGCAGGCTGCGCAGACTCCCCTTTCGAAGGACATTTGCCATAGACATAAAAACACCCCCGACGCAAAGATGTTACATCTTATTGGCGTCGGGGAGCATTCATTCCCGTGCGGGAAACTTATTTGCTTTTTTTGTTCGTCTTGGCGGCCTCTTCAGCCTCCATCTTGGCGGTGGTGGAAATAGCCCACTTCTTGGTCTGCAGGCGGACGCGGTCCTCACCGGTCTCGAAGGTGATGGTGTCCTCTGTGATCTGGACGATCTTGCCGATGATGCCGCCGATCGTGGTGATCTCATCGCCGAGGCTCAGCGAGTTGCGCATCTCCTCGGTCTTTTTCTTCTTCTTGTTCTCCGGGCGGATAATCATGAAATAGAAGATCGCAAACATCGCGATCAGCATAATGATCATCGAGCTGCCGCCGGCAGCCGCGGAAGCAGTATCAGCAGTAAGCAGGAAAAACATAGGTGGATGACCTCCAAAATTCAAAGTATTTGTATTATATCTTGTCCGTGCTCTAAATGCAAGATGCTTAAATCCGTTTGTCCAAAATTTCTGTATATTCCTGCCGGAAGGCGGCGAAAGTGCCCGCATCCAGGTTCTCCCGGATCTTCCGGGTCAGGCTGTTGTAGAAGTACAGATTGTGCGCCACCGCAAGGCGCATGGCAAGCATCTCCTCCGCCTTGAACAAATGGCGGACATAGGCGCGGGAGTAGCGGCGGCAGACCGGGCAGGAGCACTTCGGGTCGATGGGCTGTTCGTCCTTCAGATACTTCTCATTCTTGATGTTGATGATGCCGTCCCAGGTGAAGAGGTGGCCGTGCCGCCCGTTGCGTGCGGGCATCACGCAGTCAAAGAAGTCCACTCCGCGCCAGACACCCTCGATGATGTTGCCCGGCGTCCCCACACCCATCAGATACCGCGGCTTGTCCTTGGGCATATACTCCTCGACGGCCTCGATAGTGTCGTACATCTCCTGATGCGTCTCCCCTACCGCGAGGCCGCCGATGGCGTAGCCCGGCAGGTCAAGCGCAGCGATCTGTTTCATGTGCTCGATGCGCAGATCGTGGAACACCGCACCCTGGTTAATGCCGAAGAGCATCTGGCCGGGGTTCACAGCATTGTCCTCGCAGTTATAGGTCGTGATCGCCGTCTTGCAGCGCTCCAGCCAGCGATAGGTGCGATCACAGGAGCGCTTCACATAGTCATAGGGCGAGGGAATCTTGATGCACTCGTCAAAGGCCATGGCAATATCGGAGCCCAGGTTTGCCTGGATGCGCATGCTCTCCTCCGGCCCCATGAAGATGTGCCGCCCGTCCACGTGGGAGTTGAACTTCACGCCCTCCTCCGTGATCTTGCGAAGCTTTGCCAGAGAGAAGATCTGAAAGCCGCCGCTGTCCGTAAGGATCGGCCCGTCCCAGGTCATAAATCTGTGCAGGCCGCCCAGCTCCTTGATGAGCTTGTCGCCAGGGCGCACATGCAGATGGTAGGTGTTCGAGAGCTCCACCTGGCAGTCGATCTCCTTCAGGTCCCTGGCCGAGAGGGCGCCTTTGATAGCCCCCTGGGTGCCCACGTTCATGAACACCGGGGTCTGCACCGTGCCGTGGGGCGTATCCAGCATGCCACGGCGGGCGCGGCCCTCCGTCTGCTTGAGCAGTGTGTATTTTCCCATAGTCGTTTCCCTATCTCCGATCATTCAAAGAAGCAGGCGTCGCCGAAGCTGAAGAAGCGGTAGCGCTGCTCCACAGCGACCTTGTAGGCATGGAGGACGTTTTCCCGTCCCGCAAGCGCGGAAACCAGCATGATGAGCGTACTCTCAGGCAGATGAAAATTAGTCACCAGCGCATCGATGCATTTGAAGCGGTAACCGGGGTAGATGAAAATGCTTGTCCAGCCGGATCTGGCCTCCAGCGTCCCGTCGTCATCGGCAAAGCTCTCCAGCGTCCGGCAGGAAGTGGTGCCCACCGCGATCACGCGGCCGCCGGCCCGCTTTGTCTCGGTGACGATACGCGCCGTTTCCTCAGGCACCATACAGAACTCCGCGTGCATCGGGTGATCCTCGATCTCCTCCTCCTTCACCGGGCGGAAGGTCCCGAGACCCACATGCAGCGTCACGTAAGAGATCTTTACGCCTTTGGCTTCAATCTGCGCCAGCAGCTCTCTTGTGAAATGCAGTCCCGCCGTGGGTGCGGCGGCGCTGCCCAATTCTCTGGAATACACGGTCTGATAGCGTTCCCCGTCCGCCAGTTCCTCCTTGATATAGGGCGGCAGCGGCATCTTCCCCAGGCGCTCCAGAACCTCCAGGAAAATCCCCTCGTAATGAAACCGCACGATCCTGTTTCCGCCCTCGGTGACGGCCTCGACCGTAGCGCGCAGTTCCCCATCGCCAAAAAGCAGCTCCTGCCCCGGCCGCGTCTTGCGCCCCGGGCGGCTCAGGCATTCCCAGCGCCCATTGCCCAGGTCGCGCAGCAGCACCAGCTCCACGCTGCCTCCGCTGGGCCGTGCGCCGATGAGCCGCGCGGGCAGCACGCGGGAATCGTTCAGCACAAGGCAGTCCCCTTCCCGCAGATACTCGGGCAGATCGTAAAAATGCCGGTGCTCCAGCGCGCCGGTACGTTTGTCAACATGCAGCAGGCGGGAGTGATCTCGCTCGGCGATGGGCGTCTGCGCGATCAGCTCCTCCGGCAGGTCAAAATAAAAATCTGATTTCTTCATGGTCTTCTCCATTTCTCAGCTTCCGGTATTCTAACAGATAGCGTTGGATTTTTCAACGGCAATCGGCATATCCGTCCGCTTTTTGCCATAGGATTTCCCTGCCGAGATCTTCCGGGGAGGGATAGTATATGAAAACACCGCTGTTTGAAGGCTCCTGCACCGCCATCGTAACGCCCTACACCGCGCTGGGCATCGACTATGAGAGACTCAGGCAGAACCTGGCCTTTCAGTATGAAAACGGAACGACGGCCGTGGTAGTTTGCGGCACAACCGGTGAGGCCGCTACCCAGAGCGAGGATGAACACAACGAACTGGTGCGCTTTACCGTCCTGGAGACGGCAGGGCGTATGAAAGTGATCGCGGGCGTGGGCAGCAACGACACACGCACGGCGCTGAAGCATGCGCGGCAGGCGAAGGCCGCCGGTGCGGACGGGATCCTCATGGTCACCCCCTACTACAACAAGACCAGCCAGAAAGGGCTGATCGAGCATTTTTCCTATGTGGCAGATCGGGTGGACATTCCTATGATCCTCTATAACGTCCCCTCGCGCACCGGGATCGGGATCGCCGCCGAGACCTACAAGGAACTGGCCGGCCATCCGAACGTCAACGGTGTCAAGGAGGCCTCCGGTGATTTTGCGCTTACCTATAAAACCCGCAGCCTCTGCGGCGACGAGCTGGTACTCTGGAGCGGAAACGACGACAACACCGTGCCCATGATGGCTATGGGCGCAAAGGGAGTGATCTCCGTAGCGAGCAATATCGTCCCGGGTGTGGTGGCAAAGCTCTGCGCGCTCTGCCTTTCCGGCAGTTTTGAAGAGGCTATGGCTCTCTTCGCACGCTATAACGCGCTCTTCTCAGCCCTGTTCGTGGAGACCAACCCGATGCCGGTAAAGGCCGCCATGAAGCTGATGGGCCTCGACAGCGGAATCCTGCGCCTGCCGCTGACCGAAATCAGCGAGGAACATCTGCAGCTCCTGAAGAAATGCATGCTGGAAACGGGAATCAAGGTATAAAGGAAAACAGCTGTCCGTTCAGGGCAGCTGTTTCTGTATGACCGCATCGGGTACGATGCTCTTCTCACCCGGAACGCAAAGGGCGACAGCATATGCGCCGACTCTGTGCGTCCAGAAGGCGGCGTTCAGATCGCCGAAAACGGAGAAGGACGGCAGCGGTGTAGAAAGCCCCGTGCCCAGTGCCTTCAGATAACTCTCTTTCATGGTCCAGATCCGGCAGAAATCGGCGTCCCGATCCTCGGAAGAGAACAGTGCCTGCCGCTCTTCCGGCGCGAAAAAGCGCCGCGCCAGCATCTCGCTGTATAAGCAGGGAGCCTGCAGATCCAGCCCCAGCGGCCGATCGGCGATGGCGCAGGCGGCGGCGTTTTTGGAGTGGGAGAGGCTGAAATACAGGCCCTCGATCTGCCACTCCGGCTTTCCGTAAAGACCAGCGATGATCTCAGGCGGCCAGGGGAACTCCGGCGCTGCGTCCGCAAGTGCCGCGCGCAGAAGCAGTTCTGCGCCGATCCCCTGCCGACGCTGATCCGGAAGGCGTTGATTCTCCAGTTTTTTACGGCGGTAATCGGTGAGCACGTAAGCTTCAGGCTCCGGGTCCAGCGCGCTCACGTCCGCCCAGTAGAGCCTCAGCATTCCAGCGCGCGCATGGCCTCGATGGTTTTGCCGATCAATTCACTCAACTCCATGTCCAGCATCTCCGCGCCGCGGCGGATGACCTCACGATCGCAGCCGGCGGCAAACTTTTTGTCCTTAATCTTCTTGGTTACGGACTTGACCTCCATATCGGAGATGCCGTTTGGCCGCATCAGCGCCGCGGCGCCGATCAGGCCGGTCAGTTCATCTGTGGCAAAAAGCACTTTTTCCATATACTTTTCGGGAGCCACATCAATACAGATGCCATAGCCGTGGCTGATCACCGCATGGATCACGTCTTCATCCACGTCCAACTCCCGCAGAAGGTCCCTGGCCTTGACGCAGTGCTGCTCCGGCCACAGTTCAAAGTCAATGTCATGCAGCATGCCGACAGTACGCCAGAAATCCACGTTCTCCGGGTCATACGTCTTTGCAAACTCCCGCATCACGCCGGAAACCGTTTCAGCGTGCCGGATGTGAAACTCCTCTTTGTTGTATCGCCGGACCAGTTCCTCGGCCTGGGCGGGCGTAGGGATATAACTCATGGAATGCGCCTCCTTTTTCTCCAATATACTCCGCCGGAGCAGGAAGCGCAAGAGATATGTAATATCAGTACAGGAGCCGCCCGGACAGTCGGGCGGCTCTTTTTCGGTTTGGTCTTTACTTGCTTTGGCCCTGCTGCAAGCCTGCGCCGGGGCTCGGGCTTGCGGAAGGCGTAACGACAGCGTATGACGTTCCGCTGTCGTGCTCGTCGATCACGCCGTCCTGATCCTTCACATAGCCGTCGGCAGGGTCCATGGAAACCATGGGGCTCGGCTCGGGGATCAGCTCGATCGTGACCGATGGGCTTTGCTGGACCATATCGCGGTCCCGTCCGCTGCCGCAGCCGCAGAGCAGCGTGCAGAGCAAGGCGAAAGCGCAAATACACAAAATGCTTCTTTTCATTTCGCTCCTCCTTATGCTTGGCATGGGATAGTATGGCCGGAAAGCGAAATATTATTCACTCAGAACGCTTTCCATTTGCCAGAAAGAGGCACATGTGTTAAAATTAAATTATGAAAGAATTGTTGAAAAATGAAATATATACCGCGGCGGTGGACGGCTGGACCTCCGAAGCCCTCGGCGTATGCCATATTGAAGGCCGCGCCGTATTTCTGCCCCGGGCCATACCCGGAGAAACCTGGCGGCTCCGTATCGTGAAGGTCACGAATGCGGCAATCTACGCCAGAGGCGAGGAACTGCTCGTCCCGTCCCCTGCCCGCCGGGAGCCTGACTGTCCCTATTTTGCCAGATGCGGCGGCTGTGATACCCGACACATGAGCTACGAGGAGGAACTGCGCTTCAAGCTCTCACGCGTCAACGATGCACTGCGGCACATTGGCAGACAGACGCTGCAGACGGATACCATCCTGGGAAGCGAGGAAAGCGAACGCTACCGCAACAAGGCCATTTTTGCCGTCGCTGAGAGCCCGCTGGGGCCGGCCTGCGGTTTTTTCCGCGAGCGCAGCCACGAGCTTATCGCCGTGGAGGACTGTCTGATCCAGAAGGAGCTGAGTCTGCGCGCGGCAAAGGCCGTTATCGCTTTCATGCGGGAACGCCGCATCCCGGCCTACGACGAGCAGAGCGGCAGGGGTGTTGTACGGCACGTCTTCTGCCGCGAAGCCGTTCACTCTCAGGACGCGCTCCTCTGCATCGTTGCTGCAAGAGGCTTCGGCGCACATACTTCCTCGCTGGTTGATGCGCTGCGCCGCGCCTGCCCGGAGCTGACAGGCATCGTGCTGAACATCAATAAGACAAAGGGCAACACCGTTCTTCAGGGGGAGTTCTATCCTCTCTGGGGCAAGCCTTATATGGAGGATACGCTCTGCGGGAGCCGCTTTGCCATCGCGCCCCAGGCCTTTTTCCAGGTCCATCCTCTGCAGGCGGAAAAACTCTATGAGCTTGCGGCAAGCTATGCAGATGCCGGCAAAGACGAGCTTGTTGTCGACCTGTACTGCGGCGCCGGCACCATCAGCCTTCGCCTGGCCCGGGACGCCGGGCAGGTCATCGGTGCCGAAATCGTCCCGCAGGCGATCGAAAACGCAAAAGATAACGCTGCGCGCAACGGCATAGAAAACGTAGAATTTCTCTGTGCTGACGCCGGGGATGCCGCTCGAGAACTGGCTCTCCGCGGCAAGCAGCCGCGTGTCGTTGTAGTGGATCCGCCGCGCCGGGGGATGGACGAAGCCGCCGTCTCCGCCGTCGCCTCCATGGCGCCCGAGCGCATCGTATACGTCTCCTGCAATCCCTCCACGCTTGCACGGGATATCCTGCGCTTCAACAAATACGGTTATTCCCTGCAAAAAGCCGCCGCTGTGGATATGTTTCCCAGAACCAGCCACGTGGAAACGGTCGTTCTGCTGTCAAGAAAATGAGGACGATAGCGGGAAAATGGCTTGAAATAAGTGCATTTGCGGGTTTGAACCGTTTGCGAGAGCGTGGATAAGTTTCCACAGAGCGAGGTAGCAGAATTAAGCAAATCCGCTGCTGTAACTCTCGTTTCGCTATCAAAGGTAAAAATATGAGATTGAGACTATCGGATTGTTGTCATTTGAGATTCTTCGAAACAATGAGACTCTCCGTCTGTTGTCAAACCGGGCTGTAACTGTAGTTTTGTTGTCCGAGGTAAGAAAGAGGCATGCTGTATGCCATCGAGTAAAGAATATTTGGATTGTATACTTGAACAACTGTCCGGCTTGGAAGATGTGACCTATCGGGCTATGATGGGAGAATACATCATTTACTATCGCGGCAAGATTGTCGGCGGCATTTACGATGACCGCTTTCTTGTGAAGCCTACGAAGTCCGCTGTGGCTATGAAGCCAAATGCAGATATGGAATTGCCGTATGAAGGCGCAAAGGAAATGCTGCTTGTGGATGATGTTGAAAACAGGGAGTTTTTAAAAGATTTACTTGAAGCGATGTACGATGAACTACCTGCTCAAAAGAAAAGGATATAATATGCTATACGGCACCCACACTGCCATCACCGGCGGCGCAAATCCGATAAGATGAAGATTTTATAAGTATAAATTGAGATTACACAGGTGAAATATGAGTTTACTTGATGAATTCTATAACAGCAGAGATGAAGATAAACGGCTTTTATCGCAACATGGACAGGTTGAATATCTGACTACGATGAAATACATCCATGAATGCATTTCCCATTTTGCCTCCCCAAGCATTCTGGAAGTCGGCGCAGGCACCGGCAGGTACAGTGTGGCACTTGCAAAGGAAGGATACTCTGTGACGGCTGTTGAATTGGTGCAGCACAATCTGGATGTATTAAGGTCAAAATTGGATGGCACCGAACCGATTACTGCGGTTCAAGGCGATGCGCTGGATCTTTCGTCATTCCGTGATCAATCGTATGATTTGACAATGCTGTTAGGTCCCATGTACCACCTTTACACATTAGAAGATAAGATTCAGGCGATGGCTGAAGCGGTACGTGTTACAAAGCCGGGTGGATATATTCTGGTCGCTTATTGTATGAATGAACCCACAATCATTCAGTACGTGTTTTTGGGCGGTCATCTTGATGAGGTCGCAAAAATGAATATGCTGACGGATGACTGGCACTGTAAGAGCGAGCCGAAAGAAATATTTGAGCTGGTCAGAACAGAGGATATTTCATTCCTGAATTCCAAGTTTCCTCTGGACAGAATCAATCTGATAGCAACAGACGGAGCGGCTCATTACTTAAGCAATTATATTGACGAAATGGATCCGGATACTTTTGCTAAATGGATGGAATATCACTTTGCAACATGCGAGAGGCAGGATTTGATCGGAGCATCCAATCATACCCTCGATATTTTGAAAGTTCGCGCCTAAATGCCATTTTTCGGCTTGCCGATATTCATCTTTCCGTCTCAACCCTGACCGGTCCTGGGGAATTGCCCATTCCTTCATTGGAATGAACCAGCGGGTCGAATACAAGCCTAATTATTTAACCTGCTGCTCCGAGCCATGTGGAGACGGTATGTCTTTTGGCCTGAGAGAACAAATAAGGATCCCCCAGGGCCAATAAACGAAAAATGACACCCCACAAGGGATGTCATTTTTTGGTACGGCCGACGGGATTCGAACCCACGACCTCCAGAGTCGGAGTCTGGCACTCTATCCAGCTGAGCTACGGCCGCATATCGATCAATCCGCTTATTGCCATTACGGCATATCTTTGCTATAATGGAGCCGTTATCGGATCGACCTTGCGTATTATAGCAAAGATCCGCTGCAAAGGCAAGAGTTGTTTTGTATTTTGTTCGATCGCATTTTGGGCTGATCTCATGAACAGGAGGAGCTATGAAGAAAGTACCGCTCGGCAATACCGGACTCATGGTCACCAAGACCGCCATGGGCTGCCTGCCTGTGCAGCGCTGCAGCAAAGAGGACGCCGTCAGGCTCCTGCGCGCGGCCTACGAGGGCGGCATCACCTATTATGATACCGCCAACGCCTATACAGACAGCGAGGAAAAGATCGGTCTTGCGCTCTCCGACGTGCGGGACAGGATCGTGATCTCCACCAAGAGCGCCGCGCGTGATAAGAAAACCGTACTTGAGCATATCGAGCTGAGCCTGCGGCGGATGAAAACCGAATATATTGATCTTTTCCAGTTCCATCAGGTGCCGGAGGTCCCCGACATCAACGACCCCGACGGCGCCTATGCCGGTGCGTTGGAAGCAAAGGCGCGCGGCTGGATCCGCCATATCGGCGTTACCACACACCGGGTCAATGTTGCGGAGGACTGCATTGCATCCGGGAACTTTGAGACGCTGCAGTTTCCCTTCAGCTATATTTCCAGCGACCGGGATCTCTCGCTTGCCGAAAAATGCAAAACGGCCGGCATGGGCTACATCGCCATGAAAGGTCTCGCCGGCGGCATGCTCACAAACGTACGTGCCTGCCACGCCTTTATGAAGCAGTATGACAACGTGGTGCCCATCTGGGGCATCCAACACATGGAAGAGCTGGAGCAGTGGCTGGCCGTGGCCGAGGAGGACCCGGACATGGACGAGGAGCTTGCCTCCTTCATTCGGCAGGAGCGGCAGGAACTCTCAGGCTCCTTCTGCCGGAGCTGCGGCTACTGCATGCCTTGCCCCATGGGCATTGAGATCCGCAACTGTGCCCGCATGAACATGCTGCTGCGCCGCTCCCCCTGGCAGCAGTACATGACCCCGGAATGGCAGGCCAAGATGAACAAAATTGAGGACTGCATCGGATGCCGCAGCTGCAGCAGCAAGTGTCCCTATCAGCTGGACACGCCGAATCTGCTCAAATACATGCTAAAGGACTACAGAGAATTCTATGAAGCTCACAAGGATCAGTTATAAACAGCGCGTTCTGGCCGTCCTGCTCTGCCTGTGCATGGCGCTGCCGCTCTGCGCCTGCGGGGAAGCCCGGATGACCCAGAGGCAGGTTCCGGCCATGAACACCGTGATGACTTTGACCGCTTACGGCAAGAAGGCAGATGCCGGGCTGAACGCGGCCGAAGGCGTCATCGTAGCCATGGACGCGGCACTGGATCCGGAAATGCCAAACAGCACGGTCTATGCCATCAACCACGCTCAGGGACAGAACGTGATCGTTTCGGCCCAGGTCGCCAAGATGCTCTCTTCCGCCATGACAGTTTACACCCAGAGCGGCGGCGCACTGGATCTGAGCATCTACCCCCTGGTCAAGCGCTGGGGCTTCGTGGACGGGAAATACTATCTCCCCAGCGACGAGGAGATTTCGGCCGAGATGATGAAACTCTGCTACGACAAGCTTGTACTCACAAGCTTCCCCAGCTCCGGCGCCTATTCCGTCTCCCTCCCCATCGGCGCGGAACTGACGCTTGCCGCCGTGGCCAAGGGCTGTGCCAGTGAAAATGCCATTGACGCCATGCGTCAGGCCGGCGTTGAGAGCGCTTTCATTTCCATGGGCGGCAACGTCCAGACGCTCGGCGTTAAGCCGGACGGGACCCTTTGGACCGTGGGCATCTCCGATCCTGCGAACCCGGGTACCCATCTGGGCGTCATCAACGTGGGCGAAACCGCCGTCGTCACCAGTGCCGGGTATCAGGACCGCTTCACCGCCATGAACGGGAGGACCTATCATCACATTCTGAACCCGGCCTCCGGCTACCCCGCCAACAACTCCCTCACCTCCGTGACCATCATCTGTGAGGACGGTACCATGGCCGACTGCCTTTCGACGGCCATGTACGTGCTGGGCGAGACAAAGGCCCTCAACTACTGGCGGCAGTACGGCGGCTTTGAGATGATCCTCGTCACGGATTCCAACCGCGTCGTCTGCACCAGCGGCCTCATTGAAAAATTCACCCTGGTCAACGACAACTACACGCTGAAGTTTTCTGAGTAATGGCTGATCTGAATACCGACGTTCGTTACATCAAGGGCATAGGAGAGAAAAAGGCGCTGGCGCTTCACAAGCTCGGCGTCTTTACTCTCTATGACCTTGTTTCCTTTTTCCCCCGAAAATATGACGACCGGACGCAGTACCGTCCCATTGCTCTGGCCATGGACGGAGAGAGCGTCTGTATCCGGGCGATCGCTGCCGACGTCCCCCGTCTCACGCGCATCCGGCGCGGGCTGGATCTGGTCAAATTCAAGGCGGTGGACGACAGCGGTATCGTCGATATCACTTATTTCAATCAATCCTATGTGAAGGACAACATCCATCGCGGCGAGAGCTATGTGTTCTTCGGAAAGATGGAAGTCAAAGGCGCCCATCGGAGCATGACGAACCCGGTCTATGAGACGGATGAGAAGGAAAACGGCGTCACAGGCCGCATCGTTCCCATCTACCGGATGAGCGCAGGGCTCAATCAGCGCTCCATCCTGCAGGCGGTGAGGCAGGGGCTGGACGTCTGCGGCGAACAGATCCCCGACATTCTCCCTGAAGCGCTGCGTCTGCGCTGTGAGCTTGCCCCTGCCCGCTATGCCTATGAAAACATCCATTTCCCGGCGGACTTCGGCGCGCTGGAACTGGCGCGGCGACGGCTGATTTTTGAAGAACTCTTTGTCCTCGCCTGTGCCCTCGGACGTATGCGCGGCCAGCGTGTCCGGGAGGGCGGGATCCCCGTACACGAAAGCGATCTGACCGAGTTTTGGTCCACACTCCCCTTTTCGCCCACCGGCGCCCAACGCAGGGCGGTGGATCAGGCTGCGAAGGATCTGCACAGCGGCAGTGTGATGAACCGGCTTGTGCAGGGCGACGTGGGCAGCGGCAAAACCCTTGTCGCAGCGGCGCTGATCTGGTACGTTTGGAAAAGCGGCCTCTCCAGCGCCTTCATGGCGCCGACGGAAATCCTCGCAGATCAGCATTATCACACCCTCTCCGGCATGCTGGAGCCGTTGGGTCTGCGCGTCGGAAAGCTGACCGGCGCCATGAGCGCCAAAGAAAAACGCGAAGTCAAAGCATTGCTCAAAGACGGGCAGCTCGACCTCATCATCGGAACACACGCCCTGTTCAGCCAGGACGTGGAATACACCAATCTCGGCCTTGTCGTCACCGACGAGCAGCACCGCTTCGGCGTCGGTCAGCGCTCCGCCCTGATCGGCAAGGGCCAAAGACCGCACGTGCTTGTCATGTCCGCCACGCCCATTCCCCGTACCCTGGCCCTTATCATTTATGGAGATCTGGACGTCTCTGTCATCGACGAGCTGCCGCCCGGCCGCCAGAAGGTGGACACCTTCGCTGTCAACGAGAGCTATCGAAGCCGCCTCAACGGCTTTATCCGCAAGCTCTGCGGAGAAGGACGTCAGGTCTTTGTCGTCTGCCCCATGGTGGAGGAAAACGAGGAGCTTCCCACACCCCTTAAATCCGCCGAAGAACATGCAAAGGAGTTGGCCGAAGCCTTCCCGGAGCTGCACGTGGGCTGTGTACACGGGAAAATGAAGTCCAAGGACAAGGACGCCGTCATGGCCGCCTTTGTCAAGGGTGAAACCGATATTTTGGTGTCCACCACCGTGATCGAGGTGGGCGTAGACGTGCCCAACGCGGCGCTGATGATCGTAGAGAACGCAGAGCGTTTCGGCCTCAGCCAGCTTCATCAGCTTCGCGGCCGCGTGGGCCGGGGACAGCACAAAAGCTGGTGTATCCTGGTCTCCGACGCGGATTCCGACGACGTGAAAGCCCGGCTTGGCATCATGACCAGGACCAGTGACGGATTCAAAATCTCGGAGGAGGATCTTCGGCTGCGCGGCCCGGGCGACTTCTTCGGCGCCCGTCAGCACGGTCTGCCGGAGACGCACATTGCCGATCTGGGCGCTGACACGGACACGCTGCAGCGCGCCCAGCAGGAGGCGTCGCTGTTGCTCTCTCAGGACCCCGAGCTGCTGAAGCCTGAAAACCGGCTCCTGCGGGAGCGTGTCGAACTCCTGTTTCGCGAGAACGCCGACAGCTTCAACTGAATAGAAAAACAGCGCCCTCCGTCTACGGACAGAGGGCGCATAGTCATTTCTATCGTTTTCACCAGCGGTTTTCCACATATTCGCAGAAAGCATAAAAATCCCGGATCTGCAGCACTGTCCCGTCGTCCAGGGTCACGCTTCCGTTCCAGAGGCCGTGCACCTGGTGAGAGTGCATGCGCATGAAATAAATATTCAGGTCGGAGTGGTGATCCCGGAAGGGATCCATGGTAAGCTGAAAGCGCCCGTCCTGAGACACGAACTCCCATGGTTTTTCGTAGCCGTCCGGCTTTGGAAACGTCTTTACGTCCACCGGCCCTATTTTGTGGGCTTTCCCGTCGTAGAACAGGCAGGTCTCCGTGGCGTTCGATTCGTCGCCGATGCCCCAGGTGATCTCAAATCCGAAAAGATGCTTCCTGCCGTCCGGGCCGTCAACCCAGCCGGAGCCGTTGCCCCAGTACCATACCAGCGAATAGGGTGTGCACACCCGGCCCCAATCCAGCACGCAGAACGTATCGGCGTCGGAAAACGACCATTGCTTGTCCCCTTGACGGAAGGAACCGCGGCAGGGCATGCAATTCTGCTTTGTGGTCATAAAATAGCGGTCGGACTTGCCGGCAAATGGCAGGACCGTGGTGATATTCTCCAGCCCCTCCGGAATGTCCATCTCAAAATCACAGATCACGTCCCCCATGGCAAATCGCAGCGTCCGCTTTTTCTCTGTCGTGACAGTCTCAAAGACGGAGTGCCCGACTTCCATACGAACCGTGCCTGGCGTGTCGCCCCGTGCAGGAAGAATGTATTTATCTTTACCGCCGAGAAAGGGCGCCATCCGGGAGCACAGTGTCTCGCCGCTTTGCAGATCGACGATCACAGCCGAGGCATAGCCGCCCAGAGAGATGTTTGCAAAGCTGATCTGCACCATCCGCTTGCCGTCGGAGATCTGGTAGAAGTCCCATTCCTTCCTGCGCAGCGGATGGCGGACCCGCGCCCTGTCATAGACAAACAGCCCTTCTCTCGCCCAGCCTGCGGCGTTCAGCTCCCCGTTCGGCTTCAGCAGAGGCGTCGCCTCGGTGTATTCCCGCTGAGCGGATCGGAATCCCCCGTCCAGCCAGCTGCGGTATGTTTTTTCCATTGCAGATCCCCTTCTCTCTATATGCATGTGTAATCAGTGTAACATGAAGCATCTGTGTGCGCAACAGGAAAGCAGCACCTCGCTGTCAGGCGGGATGCTGCCAAAGTGATTCAGTTGTTTTCCGGCTTCATCGTGGGGAAGAGCAGCACGTCGCGGATGGAAGCGGAGTCCGTAAGCAGCATGACCAGACGGTCTATCCCGTAGCCGATGCCTCCCGTGGGGGGCATGCCGATCTCAAGGGCATTCAGGAAATCCTCGTCGGTGTGGTTGGCCTCCGCGTCGCCGGCCGCCGCCAGCGCATCCTGCGCGGCAAAGCGCGCGCGCTGGTCGATGGGGTCGTTGAGCTCGCTGTAGGCGTTGCACATCTCGCGCCCGTAGATGAAGAGTTCGAAACGCTCAACCTTGTTGGGGTCCTCAGGCTTCTTCTTGGTCAGGGGGCTGATCTCAATGGGGTGGTCCATGATGAACACGGGCTGGATCAGCTTCTCCTCACAATAGGCCTCAAAGAAGAGATTAAGAATATCGCCGCGCTTATGGCGGTCCTCATACTCGATTCCGTGCGCCTTGGCAAGAGCCTTGGCCTCCTCCTCAGTGGCGACGGTGTCAAAGTCCACGCCGCCCCAGCGCTTGACCGCCTCGGTCATGGTGAGGCGTTCAAAGGGCTTGCCCAGGTCGATCTCCGTACCCTGATAGCTGATGGTGGTGGTGCCGCAGACGACCTCGGCCAGATGCCGGAACAGTTCCTCGGTCAGGTCCATCATCCCGTTGTAGTCGGTGTATGCCTGATACAGTTCCATCAGGGTAAACTCCGGGTTGTGGCGGGTGTCCAGACCCTCGTTGCGAAAGACCCGGCCGATCTCGTAGACCTTCTCCAGGCCGCCCACGATCAGGCGCTTCAGGTAGAGCTCCAGAGAGATGCGCAGGCGCACGTCCTCATCCAGCGCGTTATAGTGCGTCTCAAAGGGACGGGCGGCAGCGCCGCCGGCGTTGGAAACCAGCATGGGAGTCTCCACCTCCATGAAGCCTCTGGCGTCAAGGAAGCGGCGGATCTCGCTGATGATCTGGGAGCGCTTGATAAAGGTATCGCGCACGTTGGGGTTCACGATCAAATCGACGTAGCGCTGGCGGTAGCGTGCGTCCACGTCCGTCAGGCCATGGAACTTCTCCGGCAAAGGCTTGAGGGACTTGGACAGCAGCGTCACCGTCAGGGCATGGACGGTAGTCTCGCCCGTCTTGGTACGAAAGACCGTGCCGGTCACGCCGACGATATCGCCGATGTCCATCTTCTTGAACGCGGCATATTCGTCCTGTCCGATGGCGTCACGCGCCACGTAAACCTGCAGCAGTCCCTCCCGGTCCTGGATCTTGCAGAAGGAGGCCTTGCCCATCACGCGCTTGACCATCAGTCGGCCGGCCACGGAGACCTCTTTGCCCTCCAGCGCGTCAAAGCCCTCCAGCACCTCCGTGCTGTGGTGGCTCACATCGAACTTTGTGATTCGGAAGGGATCTCTTCCTTCCTGCTGCAGCGCGGCCAGCTTGTCCCGGCGCACCTGCAGGATCTCGCTCAGCTCCTGTTCGGGAGCGGCGTTCACATTCGGATTCTCACTCATAGTCTATCTCCCAATATAGAATACGGGCGGTCTTTTCGGCCGCCCGTGCATCATTTCAGGTATTCTCAACGGACAGGATCTCAAACTTGAGTTCGCCCGCGGGTGCATTGACAGTCACGGTTTCACCGGCACGATGACCGATCAGGCCCTGTCCAAGCGGAGAGTCGTCAGAGATGCGGCGGGCATTGGGGTTGGCCTCCTGGCTGCCGACGATCTCATAGGTCTCCTCAAAATCGTCTTCCACATCGCGCACGCGCACGATGCTGGAGAGGGTGACGGTGTCCTTGGGCGCGTCGTGATCGATGTTATCAACGATCTCGGCGTTCTCGATAAGGACTTTCAACTCCGCAATCTTGGAGTAGAGCTTGCCCTGCTCGGCCTTCGCCTCGTCATATTCACTGTTTTCGGAAAGGTCTCCGAAGCTCCTGGCTTCTTTGATCAGTTCCGCAACTTCTTTTTCCCGGACAGTTTCCAGATATTGGAGTTCTTCCTTGATGGCGTCCAGGCGCTCCTGGCTCATCTTAAAACGATTGCTGTTGCTGGGCATGGCTGCAATACTCCTTTACGTATTGGTTTGTTTCTTCAACCAGATGATTATACTCGTAAGTTTACACAGATGTCAACTCAAATATTTCAGCGCCGCCATCAGCTGATCGTCAGCAGAAATACTGGCGGTGCCGGCGTCGCCGCCTGTGGTACCTTCCGTGGTGCCGGTGGCGGATTCATCGCTGTTGAAAACGATCATATCCGGGACAACGCCCCCGACCTTGGAGATATCCGTGCCGTTCGGCGTCAGATAACTTCTGGTGGACAGACGGATCGCGCTGCCGTCGGCAAGCGGGATGGTCTCCTGCGAGCGGGTGCTCCCACTGGTGGACTCACCCATCAGCATAGCGCGCTGATACTCTTTCAAAACAGCCGCGCAGAGTTCGGACTCACGGAAAGTACCGCCGTTTATGAGAACGACCATCGGGAACTGGATCCACATGCCGTCCGAGTCGTGGGATTCGGAATGACCGTCCTTACTGACCTCGGAGAACAGTCTCCCCTCGGGCAGCAGATAGTCAAGCAAAACAGCCACCTCATCGGCAAGACCGCCCGCGTTGTTTCTGAGATCCAGAACGCAGGAATCCGCCCCTTGAGCCATAAAGTATTCGATGGCGTCCACAGCGGCCTGACCGCTGCCGGCCTCAAAGTTTTTGACCTGGATATAGGCGGCGCCGGTCTTTTCCATGCGGGCAAGGATCGCGTCGGCATTGAAATTGGAACAGTCCACCTCAATATTGTACTGGTTGCTGATCTCCAGCTGGAACTTGCTGTTGAGCTTGGAACGGATCAGCGTACGGACCTGATCGGTGGAAAAACTTGCCACTTTCTGTCCGTCCACCGCCGTGATGAGCATACCCTGCGATACGCCGGCCCAGGCGGCCGGAGAGCTGGGGTAAACAGCGATCACCTGGAATCCTCCCAGCGTCTCATCCTTAACAAGAGACATTCCGATGTCGGAATAGTCATTGGATGAGGAAAGCTGATAAGTGCGGTACTCGTCGGCGGTCATAAAATAGCTCCAGTTGTCGCCGAGGTCCGATACCATGGCAGCTGCCGCGGACTGCCCGAGCGAAACACGGTTCACAGGATCGATGAACTTATCGTCCAGCAGGTCCTTGATCTCGATATAACGCATGGCCTCGTCGAAATCTTCTTTGCCGCCGACGCGCTTGAGCATGCTGTTGTAGGTGTAGTAATACATACCGCCGGCAACAAGAACAAGAAGAATGACAACAGCGCGAAGGCTGATGCCAATGTTGAAAAATCCGTGGATAAAGCGCCCGACTCGGCGCAGAATCCGACCTATGATCTTACCCACAGTATCCCTCCAAATATTGCCGGACAGCAGAGAAGCTGTCCGGCAGCCAGCTCGGGAGAGCTGATATTTCTGTTTTTTTCAGACTCCGGCGTCTTCCGCAAAGGTGAGACCGGAGAAAAACTGCTCCGGGTCGATCCGGCTTCCGCCGGAAAATACTTCAAAGTGACAGTGAGGCCCGGTCGCTATACCGGAGCTGCCCACATAGCCGATGGTATCACCCTTGGACACGCTCTGTCCGCTGCTGACAGAGATCGAGGACATATGGCCGTACAGCGTCACGTAGCCGTTGCCGTGATTGATCATGACGCAGTTGCCGTAGCCGCCCTTTTCTCCGGCATAGGAGACGGTGCCGCCGTCCGCTGCGACGATGCTTGCTCCGTAGCCTGCTCCGATGTCAAGCCCTGTATGAGATTTTGTCTCTCCGGTGATCGGGTGGACACGCAGTCCGAAGCGACTGGTGATATAGGTACAGGACGGAACAGGCCAGCGAAATACGCCGGTAGCTGCCGCGCCGCCCGAACTAGGCGCGGACTTGGCGGAACTCGCAGCAGCGGCCGCAGCGGCCGCTGCCTCACGGCGTTTGCGCTCTTCCTCCTGGCGCTGACGCTCCAGCTCTGCCACCAGAGAGGCGAGCTGTCGTTCGGCCTCTTCCTCCTCGGCACGGATCGCCGCCACTTCCTCCATATGACTGTCAATGTCATCCTGGAGTGACTGGATCAGGGCCGTCGCCTCGTCGATTTCGGCCTGCAACTCCTCCTGCTGCGCGCGGAGTTCTTCCTTTTTTGCCTCCAGCTCAGTCTGGACGGCTTCGTATTCCTGCTTTACTTTTTCGGTGTTCTGCCGTGCGGCGCGGTAAGCGTCTTCCAGCTCTCTGTCGCTGGCCATGATCTCCCCCACGTCGTCCATAACGGTCAGAAACTCGGTCAGGTCAGAGGTACGGAGCACCATGGTCAGGATCCCATAGCCCCCGTTTTCTTCCATGGAGCGGATACGAACGCGGTAGCGCTCCATCTGCTCGTCCTCCAGAGCCTTGGCGGCGTCGACCTCCCTGGCCTTGGCGGCGATCATCTCATCGTAGATGGCGATCTCTTCGTTGTTGAGCTGGATCTGCTGCAGGGTATAGGCGTTGCGCTCATCCATGGCGCGCTTGCGCTCCATGACACCGGCCTGTTCTTCCTCCAGCTGATCCACCACCGCCTGCATCTCCTGGCGTTTGGCGGTGATGGCGTCGCGCTCGGCGCGCATCGCGTTCACTTCATCCTGTGTTACCGCAAAAGCGGAGGCAGGCGCAGCGCAAAGCAGAACTGCCAATACCAGCATCACAGAAATGATCCTGCAAAAGGAAAAGTGTTTCATAGGCGTAAGTAATTGGGAAAAAGCTCCTGTCAGGGCCAGTAGGAATAGCCGCTGAAATACTGTGTCGGGTCTACCGTTCCTCCGTTGATACGGACCTCGAAATGGCAGTGGGTGCCGGTAGCGTTGCCGGTGGCGCCCAGATAGGCGATGGTCTGCCCGGCGTCGACCCAGGCGCCGCTGCTGACGGCATTGGAGGAATTGTGCGCATATACGGTCTGATATCCGTTGCCGTGATCTATGATCACATAGTTGCCGTAGGCGCCGCTGCTGGTCGAGGTGATCACGGTGCCGGAAGCCGCAGCGACGATCGCGCCGCCGTCGTTTCCGTATCCGTCGATATCAATGCCGGCGTGGAAGTGGCCGGGTCGGCTTTCGCCGTAGCGCCCGGTGATCCTGCGAGAGCAGGGTACCGGCCAGGTAAAGCCGGAAACACTGGCGGCCGGCGGCGTATAGGTATCGGCGCCGGAGCTGTCGCTGCCGGAGGACGAGCTGTCGGATGAGCTACCGCCGGAGTTCGGCGATGACTGTGCGGCATTCGCCGCAGCAGCTGCTGCTGCGGCCGCGGCAGCCTTTCGTCTCGCTTCCTCTTCGGCCCGCTTCTGGGCCTCATATTCGGCGATCATTTCTTTGATTTCCGCATCGGCCTGTTCTTCGGCCTCGCGCTGTTCTTCATACAGACGGGTCGCTTCTGCAATCTCATCTGCCAGCTCTTCCAGCTGCGCCTGCGTCTCCGCAATACGGAGCTGAATCTGTGCCTGTTCGGCGCGAAGTTCCGTCTGACGCTGCTCGCATTCGCTGCGCACCTGCTCGTATTCCGCCTTGACCCGTTCGGCCTCTTCGCGTGCCGCACGGTACTGGGCCTCCAGGCGCTTGTCGCTCTCCATAATGGCGTCCATATCGTCCAGTGTGGAGAGAAGCTCCGAGAAGCTGGTAGCGTGGAGGATCAGAGCCAGCATGTCATAGGTGCCGTTCTCCTCCATGGAGCGAATGCGCGCCCGATATTTGCGGCCCTGGGCCTGCTCCACCGCCAGCGCGTCGTTGAGCTCGGCAGTTTTTTCCGCCACGATGTCATCGTACATCGCAAGCTCCTGTGCGACAAGCTCCAGCGCTTCCAGAGAAGCTTCGTTCTGAACATCCAGCGCGGCTTTCTTCTCCAGAACGGTAGCCTCCTGCTCCTGCATCTGGTTCAGGCGTTCCTCCGCCTCCTGTACGCGCGCGCTCAACTCATTCTTCTTTTCACGCAGCGCATCGATGTCGCCCTGCGTCACGGCGTAGGCCGTGGGAAGAACGCTGAGGATCAGCGACAGGATCATGACAACGGCCATGATGATCGCCAGAATGGAAATTGCTCTCTTCTGATTCATTCCGAATCTCCTAAAAATCAGACTTTCAGATAATTGCGGATGGCGTTGACGCCGCCGAACACGCCGACAAACACGCCTATTCCCAAATATGCGATCAGCATGGGAATGGCAACGCGCGTAAAGGGGATCACACTGATAAAGCTGCCTGCAAGCGTCCCCATGAGCCGGCTGGCCAGCAGGGTGTAAAGCCCCCACTCGGCCAGGAAAGCCAGGCCGCCGCCCAGTACGCCAAGCACCAGACCTTCGATCACGAAGGGAAGGCGGATAAAGCTGTTGGTGGCGCCGACCATCTTCATGATGCCGATCTCCTCCCGGCGCCCAAAGGTGGCGAGTTTGATGGTGTTGGACATGATGAACACGGACACGAACACCAGGATCACCGTCAGCACCAGAGAGACGACGCTCACAATGTTTCGGATGGTGATGAAGGCGTTGGCGTACTCGAGATGGGCCTTGACCTTCACGATGCCCTCAATGTTCTGCAACTGCGCCTCCGTCTGGGACATGAGGGAAATATCGTCCAGATGGATGACATAGCGGTGCCGGAACACCGTCTCATCGATGCCGTCCCGGAAATCGCTGTCAAAGTTGTTCATGAAATTGTCCATGGCGACGGCACGGTCCACAAATTCGGCGTCACTCACGTTGGGAACAGAGGCCACCGTATCGTGCAGCGCCTGCGCCTGCTCGGCGCTGTAGCTCTCGTCGATCAGCGCAACGACCTCATTCTGATCCTCCAGATCGCCGATCAGGTGGTCGATATTCATCGACAGGAGAAATACGCTGCCCATGATGATCAGGCAGGCCATAATAATCGTAACAGACGCGAAAGACATGAAGCTGTGGGTCTTGATGCTCCGGAAGCCTTCGCGGATCAGATAACCGCCTCTACTCAATCTCATAGCTGTAATACCCATCCATTCCGTCACTGATCACATGACCGCCGTCAATGGTGATAACACGCTTGGAGAGAGCGTTGACCAGTTCCTTCTCATGGGTCACGACCAGGATCGTGGTACCCATCTCGTTGATTTTCTCGAACAGGAGCATCAGCTCCAGGCTGCGCACCGGATCCAGGTTTCCGGTGGGCTCGTCCGCAACGATCATGCGCGGGCTGTTGACCAGCGCGCGGGCGATAGCAACGCGCTGCTGCTCACCGCCGGAGAGTTCGTTGGGAAGGCGTTTTTCGCGTCCGTCAAGGCCGACAAGCTCCAGCACATAGGGAACGCGGCGGCTGATTTCCCGGCCGGAGGCGCCTACGACGCGCATGGCAAAAGCCACGTTGTCGTAAACGTTCATATTGTCGATCAGGCGGTAATCCTGAAAAATCACGCCCAGGGTCCTGCGGACCTTGGGGAGCTTGTGCCGACGGATCTTGTTCATGTCGAAATCGTTGACGATCACTTTGCCGGAATCGGCGCGGACCTCGCCGGTGATGAGCTTCATCAGCGTGGTTTTGCCGGAACCGGAGGGGCCGACAAGAAAGACGAATTCCCCTTCATCGATCGTCATGTCCACGCCGTCCAGGGCAACGGTGCCGCTGCTGTCGTAGACCTTTGTGACGTTCTTCATTCGAACCATAGGTTTTCCTTTCTTTCACTGCGGGCAGGGACATCACCGGCGCTCGTCTCCCGAAGAGCATTCAGGGATCCCACGCCGTCCGTTCGGCCAGCGTGGCTGAGAGCGGGATGGCCGCATTTGCGCGCAGCGCTCAGGTATTTGCAGAGTACTGTTTGTTAAAGCGCCTCAATACTTGGACGAACTCAGAGAATCGAGGTACTGCTTTACCATCATGGCCACTTTGAATACGATTGCGTGATCGAATTCGCGCAGGTCGAGCCCGGTGATCTTCTTGATCTTCTCCAGGCGATACACCAGCGTGTTGCGGTGCACGTAGAGCTTGCGGGAGGTTTCGGAGACGTTAAGGTTATTCTCAAAGAAGCGGTTGATCGTCTCCAGAGTATCCTCATCCAGCGTCTCGATGGGGTTCTTTTTGAAAACCTCGTTGAGGAACATCTCGCACAGTGTTGTGGGCAGCTGATAAATGATGCGGCCGAGGCCAAGATTCTCATAGTTGATAATGGTCTTGTCGCTTTCGAAGACGCGGCCCACCTCAATGGCGACCTGCGCCTCCTTATAGCGGTCAGCCAGTTCGCGCAGATGGTTGGCGTTGGTGCTGATGCCGATGACGCAGCGGATACCGAGTTCTTCATGGAGACTATTCTCGATGCTGCGGGCGACTTTGAGCACTTCTTCATGAGAATCGGGCGAGGAGAGCGCCTTCACGACCACAACGTCCGTCTCGTTGATGTTCAGCACGAAGTCCTTCTGCCGATCGGGAAAAATCCGCTGAATGACTTCCATGGCGGCCACATCGGAATTCTCGATCTGGCGCACGAGCAGAACGCTGCGCGGTTCATCGGTGACAAAATGCAGCTCCTTGGCACGCACATAAACGTCACCGGGCAGAATATTGTCGGAAATGATATTCTTGATGAAAGCAGCCTTGTTGTGCTTCTCCTCATAATTGCTGCGCGCCTCGTTGAAGGCCACGGCAGAAACAGCGCAAATCGTGATGGCCGCCTGGTCTGTTCCCTCGACGAAAGCGGCAAAGTCTATCTTCCCGCCATCGGCGCATAGAGCCCGATAACTCCGTCCGCCGGTGCAGATCACTTTCTCCGAATTGTCAAACTCATAAGCGTGGAAATCGTCAAGCCGGGAGCCGATGATGGCAAGCTCGCTGCTGGCAACGACAAAGCCCTGCTCATCCACGACACCCATGGTACGATCGACGGCGTCTTTCATCTGAATGATCACATTCTGGAAGATTCTGCTGGACATGTTCATGCCTCCTATATCCTGCGGTAGGGCAGTTATCAGGGTCATGATTGGCAAAAATGCCATACCCCCGCAATTGTCTTCCTACATAATAACTCTAAAGTTTGTGATTTTCAATAGAAATCGTCTCGATTTTTTGTTAATTTTTTTGTAATTGTGTCTCATCCGCTAAAAACAACGGAAATTCAGCGCGCGTTTTTTGACGATTTACCCATGGGTCAGGCATTGAACAGAGTGCACAAATCCTTTTCTTCCAACTCCCGCAGTCCGCCCGGTCCCAGGCTTTCGTCCAAAGCCAGCCCACCGATGGAAAGGCGACGGAGCGCAAGTACCGTTTTCCCCCGGCTGGCAAGCATGCGGCGGACCTGGTGGTACTTCCCTTCCATCACCGTTACGATACAGCGCCCGCCGCCCAACAGTTCAAGTTCTGCCGGGAGGCATTGCGTACCGTCCCCGAGGACGATTCCCCGGGAAAAGGCCAGCACGTCCGCCTCGTCCGCTTCGCCCTCTACCTCTGCATAATACCTTTTTTTGACGCAGGATTTTGGCGAAATCACGCGATGGGCAAATTCCCCATCGTCAGTGAGCAGCAGCAGGCCGCTGGTATCCTTGTCGAGCCGCCCCACCGGAAACAGTCCGAGACGCCGCAGCTCCGCAGGGAGCAGATCCAGCACCGTAGTCTGTCTACTGTCCTCCGTGGCCGTGATGACGCCGACCGGCTTATCCAGCATAAAGTAGTGAAAACGCTGATACCGTATGGCAGCTCCGTCTACCGCTACTGTACAGGAAGAGGGATCCAGCTTGTGTTCCGGGTGCGTCACAGGAAGGCCGTCGACCGTGACACGCCCGTCACGGATCATGCAGCGCAGCTCTTTTCGGGAAGCGATCCCCATCTCGCTCAGGAGCTTGTCCAGACGTATCAGTGATATGACGATCCCCTCCCTTCTTTTCTTAATTTACATAATACCACAATTTTACCAAATTGCAACCTTTTATATTCTTTTTTGTTTCCTAATTTCGGCATATGGCTCTGATTCTGTGCGTAAACATGTGCAGGAGGTGATCAACATCGCTTCAAAAGAACGTAACATGACAAAAGGAAAAGCGCTCGCAATCGTGCTGATCGCGGCGCTCGTACTTACGTTGCTGATCGGACTTCGCTTTCTGCTGGATAAGACTGACTGCTCTTCCCTTGCGGGACGAACAGCATTCCTCCTCCGCCTCGGATGGGAAATTGATCCGGAAAGCGAAGAGCACCAGAGCGTCATTCTGCCGGAGGAGCCCGGAGCAGTACTGGAACGTTACAACAACATGCAGAAAGCTCAGGGTTATGACCTGTTCCGGCATCTAGGAGAACGCTGTGAAATCTATACCTACCGTCTCACAAACTACCCTGACTGCGGCCAGACGGTGCTTGTGACTCTCTATGTGCAGGGGCGGCGCATCATCGGCGGCGACGTCCACAGTACCGCCCTGGACGGCTTTATGCACGGCCTGAAAACCAGGTAAGGGAGGCTGCGCCTCCCCTACCTGTGCTGTTCATGCTGTTCCATCAGTCGAAGGTACTCTTCGCCGAAAAAACGTTCCATATCCTCGTCGCTTGCCCGCGTGACTCTCTGCAGGCTTTGAAGCCAGCTTATTGTCCTCTCGTCCTGAAGACGGCCTTCCAGGACCCTGCAAGCCGTCTGCCACATCTCATAGCTCTGGTTCCATCGTTTGCAGTTGCGCGGCATCTCGCCGTCAAGCTGCGCATAAAGCTCCCAGAGGATTCGCGTTGCCGTTTCCCGCCCCAGGCCGTTATGGAAAAGATCCGCCGAACAGACCAAAAGCACCTCGCGAAAATCAGGATTCCGGATCAAGCCCGCCGAAAGATGACTGAATTCGTATTCAACCTGGAAAAAGGGCTCAAACCATGTGGTCCGGTTGAAAAGACTGATATCCAGATCAAAAAATGCGGTGAGCCACTTGCCGCCCGTGGCGTCAGATCGAATATAACGGATATTTCCGCCCGGGTCCACATTGTCAAAATAGGATTCCAGCGCGATCCAGGTCGCAAAGGACTCCACATCCAGGCGGCTGCAGAGCTCCTCGTAGTTCTCCGCCGAAGTCAGCGAATGGGTACTGCAGAAATCCACGAGCTCCGTCATCACACGATCATCTCTGTTGCGTGCGATCTCGCAGCTTTCCGGGCTCCCATGCGTATGCTGCGCCGCGTACTGCGCGGAATATGCCTCCCGAAGCGCATAAATCCCATAATACTCGCCGTTGATATACAAGACGCAGTAGCGCACGTCCAAAGCGAGAGGCTCCGCAGCAACTTCCTGCGCAATCAGTGATGCCAGCTCGTCCTTCAGGATGTACAGATACTCCACGGATCCGCCGCGCAGAACCAGCGAGCTGTATTCCCGGTCAAGTCCCGTCTGGAAGGGATCGCAAAAGACACTGCCTCCGTAGCGGTCCCGGAAATTGAGCTTAAAGTACTTTTTCTTTTGTCCCCTGGCGCTGGCACCGTGCAGCTTCAATCCGCAATCAGAGGAGAATACCACTTCTCCCGTCTCCCCGTCAAACATGACCGCCTCTGCGGGACGCTCAAACTCCCGGTCCCGAACACGGCTGGTGATGCGGTTGAAATCCTTTCGGTCGCACAGCACGCTGACAACGGGCAAGCTGTGGCCTTCGTTGATGATATAGCTGAAAGCTGCGCATTCGCTCTCCCGCTTTCCCTCTTCACAGCAGATTGCCCGCAGGACGCTTGTCTCTGTGAGGATGACAGGCTCGCTGTATTCAGCGCTGCTGGTGTCCGGCGTATCGCCGTTGAGCGTGTAATAGATCCTGCCGGGGCCGCTCAGGCTGACTTGAAGTTCATCAACATTCTCATATACGCCCTGCATCAGATCCGCCGAAGGGCTTTCGGAAATATATCGGTAGCCAACGCCGTTCTCCTTGCCGGGGCTGCGCTCGGACAGATAGAAAAAACCGCTTTCCCCGGGGATTCTGCCGTAACTACCCTCAGGCATGCGCGGGACCGTTACACAGTCGGACAGGCCATCGCCCTCCCGGCTGAGAAATACGCTGTCTCCGCTTTTCAGCCTAAAGTCCACGTGACAATAGCCCCATACGCGCAGGTCCACATTCCCGCTGCAGAACACGACAGCGAGTTCGCCCGGCTTCAGAACGCGGTCCGTCAGGCGGCAGGCGAAGAGATCCCGTGCGTCCTCGGACAGGCAATAATCCCCCAGATTTACTTCCTCGTCCGAGATGTTTTTGAGCTCCACCCAGTCGTAGCAATCGCCGTAGTGATAAGCGTAATCTTCGTTAAAGCTCACAAGCTCGTTGATGACAAGCGGGCCACGGCTGTCGTTCTCACGGATGTAGTCTTCAAAGCCCTCCTCCGTGTTGGGATAGTCGGGCGTCGCATAGGCTGTAGTCCGCATGCCCTGGTCTGTGAAGCATACGGAGCAGTTTTTTTCGGTCTCTCCGTAGCTCAGGCTTTGCAGAACTCTGCCGCCCTCGTCGGAAAAATACAGCGTCTCCCCGTCACGGTTCAGCGAAAACGGCGCAGCATCTTCGCTTCCGCAGAAAAGCAGGAAGAACTCCCCAGGCTCCAGCTTCCGTTCCGGCAGTGCGCAGCGCCGTTCGGCATTCAGGGAATCTGACAGATAGAGTCCCGCCATTGAGATCGTCTCGGCGCCCCGGTTTTCAAGTTCGATCCAGTCGCTGAAAACTCCGTTTCCGTCACGGATCGAACTGCGGTTGTCGGGCATCAGCTCGGAGATCACAAGCCCTTCGGGGAAGACGAACTGCGGGCGCGGCGCGGGCGTCTGTAAAGGAGTCACGGCGGGCTGCGGCGCAGTCGCGGGGATGAGTTCCGACTCCTGCGCAGGGACAGGATCTCTCCCGCAGGCAGCGAGAAGCACAAGAAGGTTGATGGAGAGAATGACAGCAAGAAAGAAATGCTTTCTCGGACTGGGTTGTTTCATCAAGCGTCTCCCTTCCTGTAATAGAATCATTCCCGCGGTGTCTCCGAAGCGCAGAGGCTTCTCAGCCGGAATAGCGGGCCAGCGCCGCATTTTTGAAAGCCGGATCGCCGCTCACCTCGCGGATGACGCAAAGCTCCTTCGGAAACACGACCTCTGCGTTTTTGTCACTCAGCTCGATTTCCACAATGGCCTGATCCTGCCAGAAGGGATA
>CACYHB010000002.1 GCA_902774015.1 Oscillospiraceae bacterium
CTGGGCGGCAAGGCCCAGTTCGGCGGCCAGCGCTTCGGCGAAATGGAAGTCTGGGCCCTGGAGGCCTACGGCGCTGCCTACACCCTGCAGGAGATCCTGACCGTCAAGTCCGACGACGTGACCGGCCGCGTCAAGACCTATGAGGCCATCGTCAAGGGCAACAATATCCCGCAGCCGGGCGTGCCTGAGAGTTTCAAGGTCCTCGTCAAGGAGCTGCAGAGCCTCTGCCTCGACGTGCGCGTGCTGGATGAAAACGGCGCGGAGATCGAGCTGAAGGACGACGATGAAGACGATTTCATCCCCGATATGAAGGATGAGCTGTACCAGGCCAACGACTCCGAGCTGGAGGCCGAGGGCTACTCCATTGAGGACGTGCCCGCCGACGAGCTCGGTGCGGATCTGGGTATGGATTTCGACAGTGAGGAGGAAGACTGATGAGCTATACACCCTTTGACGCCATTCAGATTGGCATCGCTTCCCCTGAGATGATTTTGAGCTGGTCCTACGGCGAAGTCAAAAAGCCGGAGACCATCAACTACAGGACCCTCAAGCCCGAGCGCGACGGTCTGTTCTGCGAACGCATCTTCGGACCCACCAAGGACTGGGAGTGCCACTGCGGCAAGTACAAGAAGATCCGCTACAAGGGCAAGATCTGCGACCGCTGCGGCGTTGAGGTCACAAAGAGCAAGGTGCGCCGCGAGCGTATGGGCCATATCGAGCTGGCCGCCCCCGTGAGCCATATCTGGTATTTCAAGGGGATCCCCAGCCGCATGGGCCTGATGCTGGACCTGACCCCGCGCATGCTGGAGAAGGTGCTGTACTTTGCCAACTATATCGTCATTGATCCCGGCTTCACCCCGCTGGCCAAATGCCAGATCCTCTCCGAGCGTGAGTACCGCGAGGCCAAGGAGAAGTACGAGGACGATTTCAAGGCCGGCATCGGCGCAGAAGCCATCAAGGAGCTGCTGCAGCAGATCGACTGTGAAAAGCTCGCCGCCGAGCTGCGCGAGGAACTCAAGACCGCCAGCGGCCAGAAGAAGGCAAAGCTTGTCAAGCGCCTGGAGGTCGTCGAGGCCTTCCGCCAGAGCGGCAACCGCCCCGAGTGGATGGTCATCGACATCCTGCCCGTGATCCCGCCCGAGATCCGCCCCATGGTCCAGCTGGACGGCGGCCGCTTCGCCACCTCCGACCTGAACGATCTCTACCGCCGCGTCATCAACCGCAACAACCGTCTGAAGAGACTGCAGCAGCTCAACGCGCCCGACATCATCGTGCGTAATGAGAAGCGCATGCTCCAGGAGGCGGTGGACGCCCTGATCGACAACGGCCGCCGCGGCCGTGCCGTCACCGGCGCCAACTCCCGCGCCCTCAAGTCCCTGAGCGACATGCTCAAGGGCAAGCAGGGCCGCTTCCGTCAGAACCTGCTCGGCAAACGCGTGGACTACTCCGGCCGTTCCGTTATCGTCGTCGGCCCCGACCTGAAAATCTATCAGTGCGGCGTGCCCAAGGAGATGGCCATCGAACTCTTCCGCCCCTTCGTGATGAAGAAGCTGGTGGAGGACGGCGTTGCCAACAACATCAAGTCCGCCAAGAAGATGGTCGACAAGCAGCGCACCGAGGTCTGGGACGCGCTGGAGGACGTGATCAAGGAGCACCCCGTGCTTCTTAACCGCGCGCCCACGCTGCACCGTCTGGGCATCCAGGCCTTCGAGCCCATCCTGGTGGAGGGCCGCGCCCTGCGCCTGCACCCGCTGGTCTGCACCGCGTACAACGCCGACTTCGACGGCGACCAGATGGCCATTCACGTGCCTCTGTCCGCCGAAGCCCAGGCGGAGGCCCGCATCCTGATGCTCTCCGCCAATAACCTCCTGCGTCCGCAGGATGGCCACCCCGTCACCGTGCCTACGCAGGACATGATCCTGGGCTCCTACTATTTGACCATGGTCCGCATCGGCTCCGCCGAGAAGGGCGCCGAGCGCCTGATCGTGGACGATCCGGGCGACACCGGTTTGGAGGCCGGCAGCGTCGTCGACGGCGACGAGCTCTATGCGAAGAACCTGGAGGCGAAGAACGCGAAGCTCCGCCCTGCGACCTACAAGCCCACCCTTATGTACCGCGACGCCAATGAGGCCATCATGGCCTACAATGAGGGCAACGTGGGTCTGCACGCCCCCATCCGCCTGCGCGTCACCAAGACCGTGGACGGCGTGGAGACCAAGAAGACCATCAACACCACCGTGGGCCGCATCATTTTCAACGAACCCATCCCCCAGGATCTGGGCTATGTGGACCGCAGCGATCCCGAGCATGCCTTCGACCATGAGATCAGCTTCCAGGTCGGCAAAAAACAGCTGGGCGACATCATCGACCGCTGCATCCAGAAGTACGGATTCACCATCTCCGCCGAGGTGCTGGACAGCATCAAGGCCATGGGCTACAAGTACTCCACCAAGGGCGCCATCACCATCTCCGTCGCGGACATGACCGTGCCGCCCGTGAAGTACGAAATGATCCACAAGACCGAGCAGGAGGTTATCCGGATCGAGCGCCAGTACAAGCGCGGTTTCATCACCGATGATGAGCGCTACCGCCTTGTCGTCTCCGAGTGGGAGAAGACTACCAAGGACGTGACGGACGCGCTGTCCAACGCGCTGGACGAGTACAACCCCATCTACATGATGGCAAACTCCGGCGCCCGCGGCTCCATGAACCAGATCCGTCAGCTGGCCGGTATGCGCGGCCTGATGGCCAACACCGCCGGCAAGACCATCGAGATCCCCATCAAGTCCAACTTCCGTGAAGGCCTGAGCGTTCTGGAGTACTTCATCTCCACCAGAGGCGCCCGTAAGGGCATGGCCGACACCGCTCTGCGTACCGCCGACTCCGGTTACCTTACCCGCCGTATGGTCGACGTCTGCCAGGACGTGATCATCCGCGAGCCTGACTGCGGCACCACCGAAGGCGTGTGGGCCGCTGCCGTGTACGACCGCGGGCAGATGGTCGAGAGCTTCGGGACCGCCATCCACGGCCGGTTCCCCGCCGCCCCGATCACCGATCCCGCTACCGGCGAAGTGCTCTTCGGCACCGACCATATGCTCATGCCAGAGGATGCGGAGGTGCTGGAGGCCCACGGCATCCACAGGGCTTATATCCGCAGCGTTCTGACCTGTGAGGCCCGCACCGGCGTCTGCGCCAGATGCTACGGCATCAACCTGGCCATCGGCAAGCCCGTCAACGCGGGCGAGGCGGTCGGCGTTATCGCCGCCCAGTCCATCGGCGAGCCGGGCACCCAGCTGACCATGCGTACCTTCCATACCGGCGGCGTCGCGGGTGACGACATCACCCAGGGCCTGCCCCGTGTCGAGGAACTCTTTGAGGCCCGCAAGCCCAAGAAGATGGCGATCCTGTCCGAGACCTCCGGTACCGTCTCCATCGAAGAAGCCAAGAAGGGCGTTATGTACTCCATCACGGTCACCAACGAGGCGGAGGGCAGCACCAATGTCTACACCGTGCCCCACTCCGCCGGCATCCTGGTGCACAACGGCGACCATGTGGACCGCGGCCAGGAGCTGACCTCCGGCGCGCTCAACCCGCACGACGTGCTGCGTATCCGCGGCGTCAACGACGATGAGTTCGGCCGTCAGGGCGTTCGCAGCTATATCACCAGCGAGGTCCAGAAGGTGTACCGTCAGCAGGGCGTTGACATCAACGACAAACACATTGAGGTCATCGTGCGTCAGATGATGCGCAAGGTCCGCGTGGAGGAGGCCGGCAGCACCGACCTGCTCTCCGGCGCCACCATCGACATCTCCCAGTTCAAAGACGCCAACCGCGCCGTGGACGAGCGTATCGCCGCCGGCGAGGAAGGGCTGAGCCATGCCACCTGCACGCAGCTGCTCATGGGCATCACCAAGGCCTCTCTGGCCACCGAGAGCTGGATGTCCGCCGCGTCCTTCCAGGAGACCACCAAGGTCCTCACCGACGCCGCCATCAAGGGCAAGGTCGACCGCCTCGTGGGCCTGAAGGAGAACGTCATCATCGGCAAGCTGATCCCGGCCGGTTCCGGTCTGGCGATGTACCGCGACTTCGAGGAACAGACGGACGAGACCGTCGAGGCCGCTCCCGAGGAGTACGTTGACCTGTCCGCTCTCGTAAGCAAGACCAACGCGCTCTAAACCGTCAATATACAGCAAAAAACGCACACCGTTCGGTGTGCGTTTTTGCGTTTTGTGTTTTCATTTGTTCTGTGCGCCTTCCATCAATGCGCGGAGCCGGCGGATCTCACGGTGGAGCTGGTCGACGGTCTCGCCGCTGCGGCAGTCGTAGTCCTCATCCGTGATCCGAAGCTGCCACTCGATCGCCTCGATGGCCTCCGCGTAGCGGTGCTGCATCTCGCGCACATGGGCGAGGGAGATGCAGCCGTCGGTAAAGCGCGGGGGCTGCTGAATTTCGACTGCGCGCTTGAAGTACGCCGCCGCCTCATCGTAGCAGCCCTCCATCGCCTTCACGTCGCCGAGGGAGAGACAGACCATCCAGTCGTCGGGAAAGCGCTCTTCCATCTCGCGCCAGATCTCCCAGGCTTTCGCGCGGTTGCCGGAATACCACTCGATGTACCCTGCGTAGAGGGGCGTGCGGCGCGTGTCGTCGACCTTCGCGAGCATTTTGTGCGCCTCGCGCGCTTCGTCAAAGCGATAGTCGTCCATCAGATTGTCCATCAGCCACATCCAGCCGCGCCAGCTCTCCGGATGCTCGGCAAGGTGCGCTTTCAAGACGTCTATGAGTTTGTGGTGGTTCCGCACACACCAGTCGGGAAAATAGCCGCCCATTGCGGTGTTGAGCTCCGCATAGGCTCCGCGCTTCGAGGGCTCGAACTTGAGCGCCTCCCGCGCGAACTCGCCCGCCTTCTCACGGAAGCGGTCGGCCCGCTGGTTGTAGAGGCTTGCGAGCATTTCCCAGCAATCCGCCGGGCGGTAACCCTCCTTGATCTTCGACGTCAGCCAGCGCTCGGCCCTGTCGGCCTCCTCCTGCCGAACGTCCCGCTCGTCCCAGAGCATGTTCTGGATGCGGTCATATTCCTTGTCATCGGTCAGGGAGAACAGCTCGTCTATTGTGACGCCGAAATAGACAGCGATCTCCGGCAGCAGCTGAATGTCCGGAGCAGACTGGCCTGTTTCCCATTTGCTGACAGCCTGTGAGCTCACGTTCAGGGCCCCTGCCAGCGTCTCCTGCGTGATGCCCTTCGCGCTTCTCAATCTTTTGATTTTGGTTCCTATTTCCATACTTCTCATCCTTTCCGGTGTCGTTGAGAAAAGTGTAGCACAGACGTGATAAAATGAAAAGCGAGGCGTACTTGATTTCCCTCAACCGGCGGTCGGGAAAAGAAGATATGGAAAACGAATAATCAGTATACGCAAAACGAATTGACGGAAAGTTAACAATTAGCGTATAATGCAAATACAGATCTCAGAAGGAAAAATGACCGGACAGAAGCGCATATTGTCCTTGAAACGGGGCGTGTTCTGCGGTAAAATAATAAGGTCAGA
Source organism: Oscillospiraceae bacterium (assembly GCA_902774015.1). Classification (GTDB taxonomy): domain Bacteria; phylum Bacillota; class Clostridia; order Oscillospirales; family Oscillospiraceae; genus Limivicinus. The sequence continues at coordinate 5,544 of CACYHB010000002.1, forward strand.
AACATAAGCAAAAGAAGAGCGACTATATTTTGCAACCCAAGATGACGGAATTCGAGAGAAGAGGGGGTGTGTCCATGTCAATGGAAGCGATTGTGCGTGTCACCGCCGCGGAGAGCGAGGCGAAGGCCGCCGTCCAGGCGGCTGAGGCCAAAGCCAGGCAGAAGCTGGAGGAAGCGGAAGCTGCCGGCCGTGCCGCTGTGGAGGCTGCCGCTGCTAAGGCCGACGCCGAGCTGCGTGAGCTGCGCCTGAAAGCGGAGGAGAAATACCGGAGTGACGCCGCCGCACAGATGGAAACGCTGGAGGGCCGGAAAGCGGCGCTCCGCGCATCTGCCGGGGAGAAGCTCGACCAGGCAGCGGCGCTCATTGTGGAAAGGATAGTGAACAACTGACATGGCCATTTTACGAATGAAACGGCTTCGACTGATCGCCGTTCGTTCCCGCAAGGAAGAACTGCTGCGCAGGCTGACCGAACTCGGCTGCGTGGAGATTTCCGAGAGCGGGGAAGAACTGCGGCAGAACGAAAGCCTCCGGCCGGAGAGCGGCGGCCTCATCGCCGCGCGCACCCGGCAGGCGTCCCTTGACCATGCGCTGGAACTACTGGGGCAGTATGTTCCGGTCAAGAGCAGGCTGCTCTCCGCAAAGCCCGAGCTGGCCGGCAGCGTTTTCCTGGAGGATGACGGGCTGGAAGAGGCCCTTGCATTCGCCGATCAGATCACCGAAGCTCACGAGCAGATCCGCCGCCTGAGCGCGGAGGAGAGCCGTCAGCGCGCGATCGTAGAATCGCTGCAGCCCTGGATGAGTCTGAATCAGCCGCTGGAATGCACAGGCACCGAGAGGACCGAACTGGTCCTGGGTACGATTCCCGGCAAGGTCAGCCTGAACGCCGCCGTGGAGGCCCTGGGCGATGCGGCGGACGAGGCGGAACTCTTCCCCGTCAGCGAGGATAAGAGCGCGAGGTATCTTGCGCTGCTGTGCATCCGTGAGCAGATGGCCGCGGCGCAGGAATCGCTGCGCAGCTTCGGCTTTACCGCCGCAGCCCTCGGCGGGCTGAGCGGCACTCCGAAGGAGGCGGCCGCCGCGGCGGAGGAAAGACTCAGGCAGCTTGGCGAAGAGAAGCAGACGCTGATCGATGACATCAAAGCCCTGAGCGTACACCGGGACGCGCTCAAGCTCGCCTGCGACAAGCTCACGACCCGCGTCGCCATGGCGGAGGCGGAGGAGAGGCTTGTCGGCACCGAGAGCACCCTCGTGCTGGAGGGCTGGATGCCTGCCGAGCGGGAAGAGGAACTGGAAAAGCTCTTTTCGGAATTCGACTGCGCCTGGGAGTGCCGGGATCCGGAGCCCGAGGAATATCCGGAAGTCCCCGTAAAGCTCAAAAACAATCAGGTGACAAATGCGCTGAACATGGTCACCAATATGTACAGTCTGCCGGCCTACGGCACGGTGGACCCGAACCCGCTGATGGCGCCCTTCTTCATCCTGTTCTACGGACTGATGATGGCGGACATGGGCTACGGCCTCATTATGATCGCTGCGGCGCTGATCGGCCTGAAAAAGCTCAAGCCCAGGGGAGGAAGCCTCGCTTTCTGCCAGCTGCTGCTCTACGGCGGCATTTCCACGTTTATTATGGGCGCGCTCACCGGCGGCCTCTTCGGCAACGCACCGGAGGTCATTGCGGGGATGTTCGGCTCCGACTGGAAAGGCCTGCCCGCGCTGTTCAGCCCCGTGCGAGACAGTACCCTCGTGCTCTACGGCGCCATGGGACTGGGCGTCATCCACCTGAATGCCGGCATGCTCGTCTCCTTCCTGGAGAAGAAAAAGAACGGGCACCTGATGGACGGTATTTTCGAGGAGGGCCCGCTGTGGGTCATCCTGATCGGCGGCGTGCTGCTGGCGCTGGATATGCTGGGCATTGCTTCATCCCGCCTGCTGCACAACCTGGGCCTTGCGATCCTGATCGTGGGCTGCGTGATGCTGCTTTTCGGCGCGGGGCGCCACAGCAAGGGCTTCGGCAAGGTTACGGCCGCTTTCGGCATCATCTACAATACCCTTACCGGCTGGTTCGGCGATGTTCTGAGCTATTCCCGTATCATGGCCCTGATGCTGGCCGGCGGCGTTGTGGCGCAGGTGTTCAACACCATCGCCGCCATGCCCTCGGCAAACGGCGTTACGCCGGTGTCCGGCCTCGTCTTTATCCTGATCTTCCTGGTCGGCCACGCGCTGAACTTCGGCCTGAATCTGCTGGGCTGCTTTGTGCATGACCTGCGTCTCCAGTGCCTGGAGTTCTTCGGCAAGTTCTATCAGGACGGCGGCAAGCCCTTTGAACCGCTTGCGATCCGCACAAGGTTCATCAATCCGGAAGAATAAACAATATACATACACCACTTATTAGGAGGAAACAAAAATGGAATTTCTGAACACCATCGGCGGTTACGCACTCGGCCTGCTGGGAGCTGGCCTGGCGGCATTCATGGCGGGCATCGGCTCCGCAAAGGGCACCGGCATCGCCGGTGAGGCCGGCGCCGGCCTCGTCTCCGAGGATCCGGGCAAGTTCGGCAAGGCGATGATCCTGCAGGTCATTCCCGGCACCCAGGGCCTGTACGGCTTCGTGATCTGGTTCCTTGCCTACAGCAAGCTGGCTGCCGTGGGCGCTGCAGGCGTGAGCGTCGCCCAGGGCCTGCAGGTGCTCGCCGCCTGCCTGCCCATCGCTTTCGGCGGTTTGCTGTCCGGTATTGCCCAGGGCAAGGTCGCTGCCGCTTCCGTCAACATCCTGGCCAAGAAGCCCGACGACTGGTCCAAGGGCATGATCCTCTGCATCACCGTCGAGTTCTACGCCATCCTGTCTCTGCTGGCCTCCTTCATGATGCTCTCCGCCGTTACCCTCGGCTGATCGCAGATAGGAGCAGATATGAAAGGCACTGAAAAAATCATCGCGCATATCCAGGCTGACGCGCAGGCGCAGGTGGACGCGATCCTCGCTCAGGCCGAGCAGCAGTGCGCCGAAATCAGGGACGGCTTTGAAAAGCAGGCGGCGGAACGATATTCCGAGCGGATCCGCGCCGGCGTGAAGGCCTGCCAGGACGAGGTGGACAGCCGACTCCGCATCGACCAGATGGAGGCCCGCAAGGGCATGCTGGCCGTGAAGCAGGAGCTGGTGGCCCGGTCCTTCGATCAGGCGCTTACGGCGCTCTGCGCCCTGCCGGAGGAGGAATATGTCGCCTTCCTCACTAAGCTCGCCGTCGGAGCCTCCGTCAGCGGAGACGAGGAGATCATCCTCAACCCGCGGGACCGGGCAGCAGTGGGAGAAAAGGTCGTGGAGGCCGCGAATGCTGCGCTTAACGGCGGAAAGCTGCGTCTCTCCGGCGAGACCCGCGATTTTGCCGGCGGCCTGATCCTGCGCCGCGGCAATGTGGAAGCCAACTGCACGGCGGAGCTTCTGGTGGAGCTCTCCCGGAGCGAGCTGTCCAACGAGATCGCGGGCATCCTCTTCGCATAAGCCCTCGGTCAAAGGAGGGAAACAAATTTGGCTACGAAGAAAGAAGCGTATCTCTTCCTCTCCGCCATGCTGCGGGCCAGAGAACCCGGCATGCTGACCCGGGAAAAGGCCGAGCGCATGCTGGACGCCGCTTCCTATGAGGAATGCGCCAAGCTTCTGACCGACTGCGGCTATGAGGATATGTCCCAGAAGAAAGCCGGAGAGATCGAACAGCTTCTGGCACAGCGGCGCACGGCGGTCTGGAAGGAACTGGAGACCATGGTGCCCGACCGGGCGCTGGTGGACTTCTTCCGCATCAAGTATGATTACCACAATGCAAAGGTGATCCTCAAGGCTGACGCCCAGGGACTGGATGAGAGTGCACTGCTCTCCGACTCCGGCCGGGTCGGAGCGGATGTGCTGCTCCATGCCGTCCATGAGGACAACTACCGGGATCTGCCCGAGGCCATGGGCCGGGCGGTCCGCGAGGCCGCAGGCATCCTGGCGCGCACCGCCAATCCCCAACTGGCGGATTTCCATCTGGACAAGGCCTGTTTTTCCGAACTGACAGAGCTGAGCAAAAAGCTCGACAGCAGGTTTCTCCGAGGCTATGCGGCCATCATGGCCGACAGCACCAACCTTCGCTCCGCTGTGCGTACGCTGCGTATGGGCAAGGACAGCGGCTATCTGCAGGAGGCACTGGTCCCCGGGGGCACGGTCTCGCCGGAGCGTCTGGCTGCCGCTGCCAACGGCGAGGGCCTGGCGGCCCTGTTCCAGAGCTCCCGCCTCTCCGAGGCTGCCGCCCTGGGCGCCGCCGCCGTGGAGGGCGGCACCATGACCGCCTTTGAGCTTGCCTGCGACAATGCGGTGAATTCCTATATCAAAGAGGCCAAGCTCGTGGGCTACGGCGAAGAGCCGGTGATCGCCTATCTTGCGGCCGTGGAAAACGAGATCACCGCGGTGCGCATGATCCTGACGGGGAGACTTGCGGGCATTGCCCCCAGGGTGATCCGGGAAAGGCTGCGTGATCTGTATGCTTAAAATCGCTGTTATCGGAGGCAGAGAGACTGTGATGGGCTTCAAGGCCCTGGGGCTGGAGACCTGCCCCGCGGCCAACGCCCATGAGGCGCGGGAAGCGCTGCGCCGCCTCACCCGCGAGAGCGAGGACTATGCCATCATCTACATTGAGGAGGGCCTTGCCCAGCAGCTTTCGGCGGAGATCGACAAGTATAAAGACAGTCCCACCCCGGCCATCATCCTGATCCCGGGCCGTGAGGGCTCCATCGGCCTTGGCCAGTCGGCGCTGAAAGCCGCTGTCGAGCGGGCCGTCGGCACCAATATCCTGGGCGACTGAGCCAAAAAGGAAAGGAAGAGTGAAATGAGCGGAAGAATTACCAAAGTATCCGGCCCGCTTGTCGTGGCGGAGGGCCTTGCGGACGCCAACGTCTCTGACGTGGTGCGCGTGGGCTCTCAGCGCCTGATCGGCGAGATCCTGAATATGACCGGCGACCGCGCCTCCATCCAGGTCTACGAGGAGACCTCCGGCCTTGGACCCGGCGCCGAGGTCGTTACCACCGGCATGCCCATGTCCGTAGAGCTTGGACCCGGCATGCTGGACAATATCTACGACGGCATCCAGCGTCCGCTGCCCGAGATGCGCGCGCTCACCGGCGACTCCATCACTCGCGGCACCGACGTGCCCTCTCTGAACCGGGAAAAGAAATGGGACTTCGTGCCCGTCGCCAAGCCCGGCGACAAGGTCATCCCGGGCGACGTGCTGGGCACCGTGCAGGAGACCAGCGCCATCCTCCACAAGATCATGGTGCCCCGCGGCGTGTCCGGCGAGGTGGTCTCCGTGGAGAGCGGCGAGCACGTGGTCACCGATGTGATCGCCGTCGTGCGCGACGAGAAGGGCAAGGATCATGAGCTGACCATGATGCAGCGCTGGCCCGTCCGTATCGCGAGACCCTATGAGAGAAAGTACGTGCCTGCCCGCCCCATGAACTCCGGACAGCGCATTATCGACACCATGTTCCCCATTGCCAAGGGCGGCACCGCCGCCGTCCCCGGCCCCTTCGGCTCCGGCAAGACCGTCGTGCAGCATCAGCTTGCCAAATGGTCGGACGTGGATATCGTCATCTACATCGGCTGCGGTGAACGCGGCAACGAGATGACCGACGTTCTGATGGAGTTCCCCGAGCTGAAGGACCCAAGAAACGGCGAACCGCTGATGAAGCGCACCGTTTTGATCGCCAATACCTCCGATATGCCCGTGGCTGCCCGCGAAGCCTCCATTTATACCGGCATCACCATCGCCGAGTACTTCCGCGACATGGGCTATGACGTGGCCGTCCTGGCCGACTCCACCTCGCGCTGGGCCGAGGCGCTGCGCGAGATGTCCGGCCGCCTGGAGGAGATGCCCGGTGAGGAGGGCTATCCCGCCTACCTGGCCTCCCGCCTTGCGCAGTTCTATGAGCGCGCGGGTGTGGTCGAGTGCCTGGGCAGCGACGAGCGCCGCGGCTCCGTCACCGCCATCGGCGCCGTGTCACCCCCGGGCGGCGATATTTCCGAGCCCGTCTCCCAGGCCACGATGCGTATCGTCAAGGTCTTCTGGGCGCTGGACTCCAGTCTGGCCTATGCCCGCCATTTCCCGGCCATCAACTGGCTGACCTCCTATTCCCTGTATCTGGATTCGCTGGCCCCCTGGTATGCCGAGCAGTTCGGCGAGACCTACATGCATAACCGCACCAAGGCCATGCACATCCTCCAGGAGGAGAGTGAGCTGCAGGAGATCGTCCGACTGGTGGGTCAGGACGCCCTCTCGGCTGCGGACCGTCTCACCATGGAGACCGCCAAGAGCATCCGTGAGGATTTTCTGCAGCAGAACGCCTTCGTGGATGAGGACGCCTATTCCTCCTACGCCAAACAGTTTGCGCTGCTGGACCTGGTGCTTCGCTACGACACGCTCTGCCGCGAGGCGCTCGCCAAAGGCGCGAGTATGAACGGCCTTTTCGCCATCGCCGCCCGCGAAAAGCTGGGCCGCGCCAAGATGGCAGACGCCGACAGCTTCAAGGCTGCCTATGACGCAATTGCCGCGCAGATGAAAGCTGAGATCGAGGATGTCATTGCCGGAGGTGAGGACGAATGATCAAAGAGTACAAGACCATAAGAGAGATCGCAAGCCCTCTGATGATCGTGGAGCACGTTGAGGGCGTCACCTACGACGAACTGGGCGAGATCGAGCTGCCCAACGGTGAGACCCGCCGCTGCAAGGTACTTGAAGTGGAGGGCGACCGTGCGGTCGTTCAGCTCTTTGAGTCTGCCCAGGGCATCAACCTGGCGGAGTCCAAGGTCCGCTTCCTGGGGCATCCCCAGCAGCTCGCCGTGTCCGAGGATATGCTGGGCCGTGTTTTCAACGGCATGGGCCAGCCCATCGACGGCGGCCCCGATATCCTGGCCGACGCCCATATGGACATCAACGGCCTGCCCATGAACCCTGCCGCCCGCGCTTACCCCGCCGAGTTTATCCAGACCGGCGTGAGCACCATCGACGGCCTGAACACCCTGGTCCGCGGCCAGAAGCTGCCCATCTTCTCCGGCTCCGGCCTGCCCCATGCCGCGCTGGCCGCCCAGATTGCCCGCCAGGCCCGCGTGCTTGGCGACAACGAGACCTTCGCCGTCGTCTTTGCCGCCATCGGCATCACCTTCGAGGAATCCGAATACTTTATCAACGACTTCCGCCGTACCGGCGCCATTGACCGCACGGTAGTCTTCTCCAACCTGGCCAACGACCCCGCCGTCGAGCGCATCGCAACGCCGCGCGTTGCCCTGACCGCCGCCGAGTACCTGGCTTTTGAGAAAGACATGCAGGTGCTTGTCATTTTGACCGACATCACCAACTACGCCGAAGCGCTGCGTGAGGTCTCGGCCGCCAAGAAGGAAGTCCCCGGCCGCCGCGGTTACCCCGGCTACATGTATACCGACCTTGCCACGCTCTATGAGCGCGCCGGCCGCCGGCAGGGCAAGAAGGGTTCCATCACCATGATCCCCATCCTGACCATGCCCGAGGACGACAAGACCCACCCCATTCCCGACCTGACCGGCTACATCACCGAGGGCCAGATCATCCTGAGCCGTGAGCTGTTCCGCAAGGGCATCGTGCCGCCCGTGGATGTGCTGCCCTCTCTGAGCCGACTGAAGGACAAGGGCATCGGCGTCGGCAAGACCCGTGAGGATCATTCCGGCACCATGAACCAGCTCTTCGCCGCCTATTCCCGCGGCAAGGACGCCAAGGAGCTCATGACCATTCTGGGCGAGGCCGCTCTGAGCGAGGACGATAAGCTCTTCGCCAAGTTTGCCGAGGAATTTGAGAAGGTCTACGTGAGCCAGGGCAACAACACCAACCGCACGATCGAGGAGACGCTGAACATCGGCTGGGAACTGCTGAGCATTCTGCCCCGCCGCGAACTCAAACGCATCAAGCCTGAGTTCATCGAGAAGTATTTACCGGAAAACTGAGCTTCCGAAGAGCAAAATGAAAAAACGGAGGTGATACTTTTTGGCAAATACGACCGTAACCCCGACCAGAATGGTGCTGAACCAGCTCAAGGGCCGCCTCAAGACCGCCCGTCGCGGCCATAAGCTGCTGAAAGACAAGCGGGACGAGCTGATGCGCCAGTTTATGGACGTGGTGAAACGCAATAAAGAGCTGCGCTATCGCGTGGAAGATGGCCTGACCGGCGCCTTTGCCTCTCTGCAGGTCGCCAGCGCCATCATGTCGCCCGAGATGCTCGAACAGGCGCTTCTGTATCCGCGGCAGAGTGTGGAGCTGGGGATCAAATACAGGAATGTGATGAGCGTGAACGTGCCGCAGTACAGTTTCAAGACCAGGAATAACGATCCGTCCGAGATCTACCCCTACGGCTTTGCCCAGACTTCCGGCGAACTGGACGACGCGCTGGACAAGCTGGCGCGCGTGTTTGAAGATATGCTGGAGCTGGCGCAGGTCGAGAAAACCATGCAGCTGCTGGCCGAAGAGATCGAGAAGACCCGCCGCCGCGTGAACGCCCTGGAGTACGTCATGATCCCGGATCTGGAGAAGAACATCAAATACATCACGATGAAGCTGGCGGAGAACGAAAACTCCACCAAGGTGCGTCTGATGAAGGTCAAGGAAATGGTGCTGCAGGAAGCCCACAATTACAAATAAGTGCATTTGAAGATGTCATTCTGAGCGAAACGAAGAATCTCCTGATCGACAGCGGTTACTGCCGAAGAGGGGGATTCTTCGCTGCTTTGTCCTTCAGAGAGGGGGAGAAAGACTATGAAAATCGAATATCTTCCGGCGGACGAGACGGATGCTGCATCGATTCTGGAGCAGAGCCGGGCGCTGATCGAACGCTATGAGGATTTCAGCAGCATCGACATGGACGCGGTCTTTGCCTGGATGGAGCGGAAAACGGAGAAATGCATCGCGGAATACAGCCGCATCCTCTGCGACGGGGAGACGGCCGGCTGGATCCGGGCCCATGACGACGGGGAAAAGCTGGAGCTGGACGATCTGTTCATTCTCCCGCAGTTCCGGAACCGCGGTATCGGTACGGCGACGCTGCGCAAATACCTCCGCGAGAGCGGAAAACCGATATATTTCTACGTGTTCTCGCAGAATGCGGGCGCTTTGCGCCTGTATGAGCGTCTTGGCTTTCGCGTAAGAGAGACGGTGAGCGACACACGCGTCATCATGGAACAAGAGCCTTGCCAGAAGACGACAAAGCAGTTATAATGATCGTCGGATGTCGAAATCAATCGAGGCTTCGATTGATTTCGCTGTCAAACGACAGGTTCGGCAGCGAAGGATTCCTTGGAATCTTTCGCGCGATGTGCATTGCAGTGAATAAATGGCGCCCGGCCATGCTGCAGCGCTGAGCAGCAAAGCTGCCGGCGGAACGCTTTTTCGCGTTTTGCCATCCGACCTTCATTCATAATACTCTCGAAAGAGGGCTTGTCCATGGAACTGGAAAAGAAAAAGGGAATCTCCGGCGCTGTGCTCAAATGGGTCGCGGTAGTCTCCATGTTCGTAGACCACTTCACGGCGGTGCTGGTGGAGGGAAGCTGGAAAATGGGGATCCGTGCGGTTTCCTATGACCAGTATCTTGTCCTGCGCGGGATCGGCCGTCTGGCCTTCCCGATCTACTGCTTTCTGCTGACGGAAGGATTGCTGCACACCCGGAACGTGAAAAAGTATCTGCTGCGTCTCGGGATATTTGCTCTGCTGTCCGACATTCCCTTTGATCTTGCGTTCCGGCAGCGCTTTTTCGCCTGGGACTACCAGAACGTGTTCTTCACGCTCTGCTTCGGTCTGCTGGGGCTGAGCCTGTGGCGGCTCCTTACGGAGAAAAAGGATTTTCATGCCGCCTGGTGGCGTCAGCTGCTGGGGCTTCTGTGCATCGCCGCCATGGCGCTGGCCGCGGAACTCTGTCAGACAGACTACGGCTGGCAGGGCGTGACGGTGATTTCCCTGATGTATCTGCTGCGTACGCTGCCGGCGCTGCGGGATGTGGGCAGCTTTGCCGTGCTGTATCTCTCCAGCCCGCTGGAGCTTGCCGCGCTGCCGGATCTGCTCCTGTTCCGGCTCTACAACGGCACCCGCGGCAGGCAGAGCAAATACTTTTTCTACGTTTTCTATCCCGCACATTTGCTGTTGCTGGCCGGCCTTCGCTGGTTCCTCTGGCGGATTTGAGCGAAGCAAAAAATGAAAACGCGGCCTCCCTGCTTCTCACAGGGAGGCCGCGCTTTTTGAAAATGCTCAGGCGGGTTCGTAGCTGCGGCTGATCTCCACGCCTTCGGCGTTATATTCCACGTCCTCCATCAGCATCGGATCGACGCGGCTGCGCTTCTTCACCACCATGCCCTCACCCTGGTTGTTGAACACCCAGATGAAATAGCCGCGGAAATCGGGGTCAGGCTTGCGGAAGGCTCCGGACTCGTTGAGCCGGCAGAACTTGGAGCGCCCCTCCGGGGTGTCCAGCAGATCGCCCGGCCCGGTGTAAAACAGCTCTTCCTTTGCCGCCTTCTTCTTGAATTCTTCCCATTCCTCTTCGGGAACATTGTTCACGTCGTTCGGCTGATACATGATAACCCTCGCTTTTGCTGTTGAATGATTATATGATGGCGAAAAGACAAAAAGCTTTTCGCCGCGCCGCTTTGCGGCGCAGCAAAACAGCATGGCTTTTTTGCCATATATTCATTGCAATGAGCATCGGGCGAATGATTGAAAGAATCATTCGCTGCCAAACCTGTTGTTTGGCAGCGGAATCAATCGAATCGTCGATTGATTTCGCCATCCGATGATCATTATATAGAGAGAATACCACATAAAGCGCCGAAACACAACAGGAAAGAACGGACAGGCCTTACGACCTGTCCGTTCATGCGTTCTTACGGTTTTACTTTTCGTGATCCTTCTTCACCCGGGGCTTGGGGGCGGCCTTCTTCTTGTTCTTGAAGAAGAAGTAACCCGCAATACCGAGGACGATCAGAGCCGAAGCGGCCAACAGCCCGATCCACAGACCCAGATTGTTTTCGTCGCCGGTCTTGGGACTCTTGGTGTTGTTGCTGCCGTCGCCCTGCAGGACCTTGAGCGTCCCGTCCACCTTGGTGATCTCGTAATTCTTGGTCACGTCGCTGCCCTTGGCGTCCACGATGGTCACATCGGTAACCTTCTTGGTGTAAGTGCCGACGGAGACGGGACCGTTCTTGATGAGGTTGCCCTTGCTGTCGGTGACGGCGAACTTCACCACGGAGAACTTGTGCCCGCTGACAAGCGCGGTGGCCTTTACGTTGTCGTTTTTCAGCGCAGTGCCGTCGTAGGTCTTTTCGGCGGAAACGGCGGTGAGGGTCACCTTGAAGGGATCGACCTTGAGCGTGCCGTCCACCAGGGTGAAGTTGTACTTGCCGGAGCCCTGGCCGTTGAGGGCGAAGGCGACAGCGGCGCCGTTTTTATCCTTGACGGTGACGGTGCTGATCTTGTTGGCGACCGTGCCGACGTTCGTGATCGTGCTGGAGGCGTCAAAGCTCACGGAGATGGTATCGCCGTCGGAGAGCTGAGAAGAGAGGGTGTACTCCTTGGCTTCATGCGCGGCGCCGTCATAGGTCCAGGTCTGGGACTTGGCGGTGACGGTGACGGGGGTCATGGCCGCAGGGGCGCCGGTGATGGTCAGGGTGCCCAGTTTGTAGGGCATGGGGCCGGAGAGCATATAGTCGGAAGTGACGTCATTGCCGCTGCCGTCCTTGACGGAGTAGTTGGTGAGCATGATGTCATAGCTGCCGGCGTCTCTGGCGGAAGCGACCTGCGCACCGTTCTGGTAGATAGACAGGCTCACGGAGACCGTGTGATTGGGGAGCTTGTCGGAGCTGATGCGGGAGGCGTACTCGCTCTGGAGATTGAAGGGATTGCCGTCGTACGTCTTCTGTACGTTCTGGCCGGTGACGGTCAGGGTGCGGGCCGTCACGACGACGGTGGCGTTCTCTACGGTGACGTTGTATTTGCTGTTGGTGACGTCAGCGCCGGAGCTGTCCTTGATGGTGACCTTGGAGATGCTGGCCGTGGCGCCGTTGGTCACGTTGACGGAGCCGCCGCCGTACTCGACCTGGAGCGTGTCGCCGGCAAGCAGCGCGCCGCTTCTGATCTCATACTCGTTGGCGGTGATGTTCTCGCCGGTGTAGACAGCGGTACGGTCCTTGGGACGGACAGTCAGACTGGACTTTTCGGGGGCGGGGGGATTCTCGATGGTGAACTCACCGGTGGAGACGGCGTCGGTGAAGACGATCTCGACCTTGGCGGTGCCGGCGTTCAGCTTTTCCAGGGTCTCGGGCTTGAGCTCAATGACCGTGCTGCCCTGGCGGGCGCTGTAGTCGGTATCCTTGGTCAGCAGGTTGCCGTTGAGCAGAACGGAGCTGAAGGTGCTGATGTCATGGTCGACGGTCAGGGTGAAAGCGGCGCCGCTGCCCTTGGTCCACTTCGCAGCGCTCATGGCAGGAGCGGGAAGCACTTTTCGCTCCAGCTTGGGCTGGATGTTGTCCCGGTAGTAGTCACCGCAGACAGAGCAGGTGTGCTCGGTGTATCCTTCGGCCTCGTAGGTGGGAGCAACGACGTTTTCCACATAGCTGTGCTGGCCGGTGGCGGGAATCTCCTCAGTCTTGGTGTGGCTGGGGTCATTCTGGCAGGTGAAAGTCTTGACGCCGGGGGCGACACAGGTAGCGGGAGTGGTAACTTCACCCTCGTTCCAGGCATGGCCGGTGGCGGGGATCTCCTCAGTCCTGGTGTGACTGGGGTCATTCTGGCAGGTGAAGGTTTTGACACCGGCAGTCTCACAGGTAGCGGGAGTGGTAACTTCACCCTCATTCCAGGCATGGCCGGTGGCGGGGATGACGGCGGTCAGCACATCGCCGCAGTTGGCGCAGGTCTGGGCCGTGGTACCCTCTTCGGTGCAGGTGGCGGGCTTGGTCACGACGACCTCACCGTAGCTGTGGCCGGTGGCGGGGATGACCTGGGAGGTCGCTTCGTTGCAGATGGAGCAGGTCAGGTACCGGACGCCGTCTTCGGTGCAGGTGGCGGCCACGGAACCGGTCTCCACCCAGTTGTGCTCATGCTCGCCGGGGTCGACAGGCACGGGATCCACAGGAACGGGATCGACAGGCACGGGATCAACGGGGGCGACCGCATCGTCCCACTGGGCGACCAGCGTGCAGTCGGCATAGGGCTGGATAGGGCTGCCGACGCTGACGTCAACTACAACGCCGCTGCCGTAGGTCAGCCTCCAGCCGGTGAAAACCTTTCCCTCCACAGTCGCGTCCATGCCGGCAACGGTAAAGACGGTGCCGACACCGGCGGCCTGGGCCTCCGGAACGGGGACGTAGGCTTCGCCGCCGCTGTAGGAGACGGTCACGGTCTCCACGTCCTCAGTCAGACCCAGACGGAGCAGCAGCACGTAGCTGGAGCCGGTGTTGCAGAGCCGGGAGCTGTCAAAATAGCCGGTGTCCTCGTCGATGAAGTTCTCCTTCTTCAGCTTGACGGCGGTGCCTTCCAGATTGGCGGAGTAGGCTTCGCCCTCCAGAGAAGCGGGACTCTGGTCATAGGCCAGCTCGCCGGCGTAGAGATAGGCCTCCGTGACGTAGTATCCGTCCGGCGGGGTGATGTCCAGATCGTTGGTCATCAGATCGCCCAGACGAATGACGGAGCCGGAACTCAGCGGCGTGTCGCCGATCGTCAGGCCGAGGACGGAGCCCTCGGGCAGATTGACGTCTACATAGTTGAGCAGGGCGGAGCTTACGTTTCCGCTTTCATCCTTGACCGGGATGTACACCGCAATCGCCAGCGGCTCCTCTCCGGTGACGGAGGGGTCGTATTCGGCGACGGCGGTCATGCCTGCGATCTGAAGCATAAAGATCAGAACGAACAGGAAGCTCAGCGCGCTTTTCAGATTCTTCTTCATATCCATTCACCTCAAAAACTTTGTGGCCTGGCGGAACAGGTCGGCTCCGCGTTTTTACAATGTCATTATAGTTTGCTCACGCGGGGAAAACAACATAAGAATTCTTAAGTCCGGACGCCCGGATTTTTCCAGGATTCAGGCGATCGGAACCAGCTTTCCCAGCACCACATAGCGGGCGTCATACCATTCATAGGAGCAGGTGGAAAGGGTGATGATGCGGTCTTCCGCGCCTACCTGTACGTCGGTGCTGAAATCGGACTGAGCCACCATACGGCCGAGCCAGTTCCGGAAGCTGTTATCATCGGGGAAACCGATGGTGTAGGTATCGGAGTCCGCGTCGCAGACGAAGCCGGCGAACACGTCCACCCGGTAGTTCTGGCCCGGTGTGTTGAGATAGAAGGTGGGGTGCTTTGAATAGTACTCGGGGTCGGTCTGATATTTTTTCAGACTGGCGAACATCGAGCCGTCGTTCATGTGGTGGCCGTAGACGATGGAGTTGGGGTCGGAGAAATCCCGGTTGCACTTGAAGTCCATGAACAGGGTGCCGCCGCCGTTGTAGCTGCCGTCGATAAAACGGTGCAGATAATAGTCATTGTCCTGGCCGCGGACCATGGGGTAGTTGATCACGGTGTTTTCACAGTAGATCCAGCCGACGATGTCCGGGCACTGCTCCAGCAGCGCGTCAAAATCCACGTCGATGGGGGAGCGCTCCACCTGCTCGGCGGCGATCTCCTGACCCGGCGCCGCAAAGGGGGCGGTGGTCACGCCGGGGGCGGCGGTGGAGGTCACGGAATCGGCGACGCCGTCATACCTGCGCTCAGAGACTTTGTATTCATGCATGATGCTGTAGAGCTTGTATGCGCTGTATCCGAAAATGACGCCGAACAGGATGACAAGCAACAGCAGCAGGGCCTTTACGGAATTTTTCATGGGATGTGCTCCTTTGCGGTTGACCGGCCGCGCTGGTCTGCCTGCGCCGCTGGTCGTGTCGTTTCGCTGTGCGTTGTTCATTATACATCATTCGGCCGCAAAAGGAAAGCGGCGGCATCTTAAGATTTATTAAGGAAAATAAAGGAAAAATCGGCCGAAAAATCTGTTTGCTGTCCGGACAATGGGACACAAAGCCGGTATGGCGGCAATTGGCGGTGAAGATATCTTGACAAATCGCCGAATCTGCGACTATAATTGGCATAGATAGCTTAATAAGCTATTATAAAGGCGCGCAATCGCGCAGCCGGCGTTCGACGGGAGGTGAGAGCCATGGCGTGGGAGCGCAGCTATCTCTGCATCGACCTGAAGTCCTATTATGCCTCCGTGGAGTGCGTGGAGCGCGGACTCGATCCGCTGAAGACGAACCTGGTGGTGGCCGATCCCGAGCGGACGGATCGGACGATCTGCCTTGCGGTCTCGCCCAGCCTGAAGGCGCTGGGCGTTCCGGGCAGGCCCCGGCTCTATGAGGTGATCGAGAAGGTGGCGGAGATCAACCGGGAGCGGCTGCGGCGCGCACCCCGGCGGCGGTTCACGGGCAGCTCCTGGTACGCGGAGGAGCTGCGGCGCGATCCGGGGCTGGAGCTGGATTATATCATCGCACGGCCCCAGATGACCCACTATATGGCCTGCTCCGCGCGCATTCATCGGATCATGCTCAAATACGTGGCGGAGGACGACATCCATGTCTATTCCATCGACGAGGCCTTTCTGGACGTGACGCGCTACATGGGGCCGCGGCATATGAACGTGCGGGAATTCGCCCAGATGATCCTGCGGGATATTCTGGAGACCACCGGGATCACCGCCACCTGCGGGATCGGGGAGAACCTCTATCTGGCCAAGATCGCGCTGGACATCATTTCCAAGCACGCGCCGGACTATATCGGCGTCCTCGGCGAGGACGATTACCGGGAGAAGCTCTGGGACCATCTTCCGCTGACGGATTTCTGGTCCGTCAGCCACGGCACGGTGCGTCGGCTGGAGTCCATGGGCCTGCGCACCATGCGTGACGTGGCCCACGGAAACGAGCGCTGGCTCTACAAGGTCTTCGGCATCAACGCCCAGCTTCTCATCGACCACGCCTGGGGCCGGGAGCCGGCCACGATCGCGGACATCAAGGCCTACGTGCCGAAGGAGCGGTCGCTGTCCTCCGGGCAGGTGCTGCACACCGGCTATGACATACCCGGAGCGAAGCTGCTGATCCTGGAGATGGCGGAGCTTCTCAGCCTGGAGCTGGTGGAGAAGGGCCTTTCCACCGCTTCCATCGGGATCACGCTGGCCTATTCCTTCTCTTCGGATCTGAAGCCGGCCGTGGGCACGATCTCCACCGGCCCGCCCACCAGCTCCACGAAAAAGATCCTGGAGTACACGGCGGCCCTCTACGACCGTGTGGCTGTCCGGGACGTGCCGGTCTACCATGTGGGGGTGTGCTTCAACCGGGTGCAGCGTGAGGAGAGCTGGCAGTACGACATCTTTTCTCCGCCGCAAAAGCAGGAGCAGGAGAAGGAGCTGCAGAGGACGATCGTACGTATCAAGAAAAAATACGGAAAAAACGGGATCTTCAAGGGAATGAACCTGCTGGAGGGCGGGAAAACGCTGGAGAGAAACGCACAGGTAGGAGGGCATCGAGCGGGATGACGAACGGACAGAGAGCAAAAATCTTCGCCCCATATGCGGCGCTGAAGGGCTTCGGCGACTGTATTCTGGGCGCCGAGTGCACAGCAGAGGAGCGGGTCATGCTGGGGGAGGACGCGCAGGAGGAGCTGGATCGGCAGCTGCAGCATCTGCACCGGGGCGACCGGATCACCGTGACCTATTACGGCGCAGGGCGCTATGCGGAGGTCACGGGGACGGTGAAGCGCGTGGACGGGGAGGAGCGCCTGCTCTGCCTCGGCACGCGGCAGATCCCGCTGGAGGACGTTCTGGCGCTGCGCTGCGCGGAATAAAAAAATGATCCGTCTCAGACGGATCATTTTTTGTTCGGCAGACTCAGCAGAACCACAGCGCCGAGGATCAGCAGAATACCGCAGACGGCGCTGAGCGCAAGCCGTTCCCGGAAGACAAGAACGCCAAGGAGACTTGCCACCATGGGCTCCACCGTGGCGAGGATGGCGGCTTTGCCGGCCTCGACGCTGCGCAGCCCGAGGGTATAAGACAGAAAAGGGATCACGGCGGTGACAAAGCCGGTGAGAAGAAAGAACAGCACGGTGCCGCCCGGGGAGGGAGCGGCGGAGACCGTCGCGAGCATCAGCGCCGGACGGCAGATGCAGAAGGCGCCGAGGGCGGCGATCAGAAAGGTCCAGGCGGTGACGGTGAAAGCCGAGTAGCGGCGGAGGGCAATGCTGCCGAGGATGCTGTAGAGCCCGTAACCAAAGCCCGCGCCGAGACCGAAGAGCAGTCCGCGCGCCGTCAGCCCGCCGCCGAAGCCGGAGACCAGCACGCAGCCGCCGAAGGCCATGCAGAGCGCTGCGAGCTTTGCCGCGGTGAGCTTCTCGTGAAAGAGGAGAGCGGAGAGCAGCGTGACCCAGATGGGCGAGGTGTAGAGCAGGATGGCGGCGGCGGAGAGAGACATGAGGGAAATGGCGGAGAAATAGCAGAAAGTAAAAAACAATATGCTTGCGAGACCGAGCCCGAGAAAGAGCGGGAGATCGGCCAGGCGGATGCGCCGTTCCTGCGCCGGACGGCAGAGCAGGATGATCCAGAAGAAGAGCGCGGCAAAGCACAGACGTCCGGCCGTGATCTGCAGGGAGTCGAAGCCCAGCGCACTCAGCCTTCGCACGAAGAGTCCCATGCTGCCCCAGAGGATCCCTGCCAGCAGAATGAGCAGGGAACCGACCGTATCTTTGTTTTTCTTTTGCATGATAGGATCACACCTTCCGATGAACGGGGAAAGCGCAAAGCGAAGGGGTCGCCGCGCAGCTGCGCCTTCAAAAAAACAGACGTCAAGAGACGTCTGTTTTTTGGAGGCGCCACCCAGACTTGAACTGGGGAATCGCGGATTTGCAGTCCGCTGCCTTACCACTTGGCTATGGCGCCATATAACATTTGCGGGCGATAATCCGCGCCCGCAAATGCGCTTTTTTGGAGCGGGCAACGAGGCTCGAACTCGCTACCTCCACCTTGGCAAGGTGGCGCTCTACCGGATGAGCTATGCCCGCAGATACCCCGTTTCACAAAACGGGGTGGTGCCTCCGGTCGGAGTTGAACCAACGACACGCGGATTTTCAGTCCGCTGCTCTACCTACTGAGCTACAGAGGCATATCCAAAGCTGTCATCACTGGAAAAGGGTGGTGGGAACAACTGGACTCGAACCAGTGACCCCCTGCTTGTAAGGCAGGTGCTCTAACCAGCTGAGCTATGCTCCCGCGACAGCTTTGTTATAATACTAAATAAACAGAGAATTGTCAAGGGCTAAATTTCTTTTTTTTCATCTGCGGCGCGGCGCAGCGCGCGGAGATCCTCCGGTGTGAAGGCATAGCTCGCGTCGCAGAATTGGCAATTGACCTCCACGGTATCGCCTGCGTCGATCATCTCCTGCAGTTCTTCTGCCTCGATGCAGGAGAGAGCCTCCGCCACGCGCTCCCGGCTGCAGCAGCAGCGGTAGCCCACGGGTACTTCGCCCACAAGATGGTATTCCAGGCCCTTGAGTACCTGCGCGAAAACGGCGTCGGTCCCGTCTTCATCCAGGATCGTGGTGAGTTGATCCATCATGAAGATGTTCTCTTCCAGCAAGCCGATCAGCGCCTCGTCCGCGCCGGGCATGAGCTGAACGATGAAACCGCCGGCAGCGCGGATGCTGCGGTCGGTGTCCACCAGCACGCCCAGGGCGCAGGCGGAGGGAACCTGCTCGCTCTCCAGCAGATAGGCGGTCAGATCCTCCGCGATCTCACCCGTGCGCAGCTCGGTGGAGCCGATATAGGGTTCCTTGAGGCCGATGTCACGGCTGACGGTGAGCATACCGTCCTGTCCCACGGCGGCGCCCACGTTGAGCTTCCCGTCGCCGCGGCGGGGCGGATCCACATGGGGATTTCCAAGCGTTCCGCGCACATAACCTTCCGAATCCGAGACGGCGACGATGCTCCCGATGGGGCCGCCGCCGTTGATGCGGATGGTCAGGCTGGCGTTTTCCTCTTTCATGGCTTCGCCCAGAAGCGACGCAGCACAGAGCGTGCGGCCCAGCGCGGCCGCAGCGGTGGGGGAGCAGTCGTGGATCTCCCTTGCACGCTCCACGGTATCCCGGGCAGTGATGACCGCCATCTTGACAAAGCCGTCGGCGGCGGTCGCACGAATGATTTTATCCATACAGTATCCTTTCCTGAGAGGCTCCCCTGTCAAGGGGAACTGGCCGGCCGAAGCCGGGCTGAGGGGTTTGAACGTCTTTGTGTGCAAGTTTTCCGGAGAGGAAAGCGGAGATCATCGCACAGCGGAAATGAACACCCGGCCCTGTTCCATCTGCGGGCAGTCCCGGATCAGGCGCACATCCGTGTAGCCCAGCCCCGTCAGAAGCGCAGAGAGGGAAGACAGCTCGTGGGCGTATTCCACATGCTCCTCGCCGCTGCGCCGCCACAGGCGGCCCTGCCGCTCAAAGAGATCCATGCCGTAGACGATTTTCTTTTCTTCTTCGTCAAAATCCGCACGCCAGAGACACAGCAGATCGTCGCTCTCATCCACAAAGATCTCTCCGTCCAGAGAACGGAACCATTCCGGCGTGTGTACGTCAAACAAGAGAAGGCCGCCGGGGCGGATGAAATATCGCAGTCGGAAAAAGACCGTACGCAGCTTCTCGGGGGGGAGGTAATTGAAGCCGTCAAGAGAACAGTACGCCGCGTCCACCGTGCCGTAGAGATCGATCTCCGCGGCGTCCTGACACAGCAGGAGGGGCGGAACGGGCAGAGAAGCGACTTTCTCCCGGGCCTGCATAAGCATGTCGGGCGAGGCGTCCACACCGATCATTTCATAGCCGCGCCGTGCCATTTCGGCGGTCAGCGTTCCGGTGCCGCAGCAGAGGTCCAAAAGGAGACGGAATTCGCCGCCGTCGCGGGCAAACTCCGTCTCGTAGAAATCCGCAAACTGTGTATAGGGCACGTCCCCGGTGAGAGAATCGTACCAGGCCGCAAGCGGGCCGTAGGCACTCATTCGGTCTTCTCCTTGATGCGGCTGAAGGCAATGTCATATCCGCCGCTGCCGTACTGGAGAGAGCGGTTGACGCGGCTGATCGTTGCGCTGGAAGCACCGGTCTCGGCCAGAATGTCGTTGTAGATCATGCCATCGTTCAGGCAGGAGGCCACCTGGAAACGCTGTTCCATGGCCATAAGCTCGGAGATGGAGCAGAGATCGTCAAAAAACTTTTTGCACTCGTCCACGGTGCGAAGAGAGAGAATCGCCTCATACATTTTGTCGCTGCGCGGCTTTTTGCTGAGCTTGTTCATGTGTGCCTCCAAGTACGGATAATTTTCTGTTAGACACTATGTTACATCAGCGCATGAAAAATGTAAAGAGCTAAAGTGGCAAAGCAATGAAAAAATTACCGGACAAAGCGAAAGCTCTTGCGAAAAAACTGACAGCAAGATATAATAGGATTCGGTAAAAACTATCCTCAAGGAAAGGAGCATAATTATGACTGCGTCCATAAACATGGCAGTCGTCTGGCTGATTGCCATGATCGTCCTGCTGGTCGTTGAGGGATTGGTACCCGGGCTGATTTCCATATGGTTTGCGCTGGGTGCGCTGGCTGCATTGATCGCGGCAGTTCTGCATGCGCCGCTGTGGCTGCAGCTGGTCTGGTTTTTCGTGGTCTCCGTGGCCGCTCTCGCCGTGACGAGACCCCTGGCCAAAAAGTACGTCAACAGCCGCGTCAAGCCCACCAATGCAGATATGATCATCGGAAGGGAATGCGTAGTGACCGAGGAGATCAACAACATTCGCGGCACCGGCGCGGTGAGCGTGGGCGGCAAGATCTGGACCGCCCGCATGGAAAATGACGAAACGACCGCCGCCGTCGGCGAGGTGCACAGCATCCTGCGCATCGAGGGCGTCAAACTGATCGTCCGCTGAATCAAAAAATTCATATAAAGGAGTAATCTATATGCCTATCGTAATCGCCGTCCTGATCCTTCTGATCATCGTGATCCTGATCCGCAACATCCGAATCGTGCAGCAGGCAAAGGCCTACGTCATCGAGCGTCTGGGCGCCTACAAGGAGACCTGGAACGTGGGCATGCACCTGAAGATCCCCTTCATTGAGAGAGTGGCCAAGGTCGTCACGCTCAAGGAGCAGGTGGCCGACTTCCCGCCCCAGCCCGTGATCACCAAGGACAACGTCACCATGCAGATCGACACAGTGGTCTACTTCCAGATCACCGATCCCAAGCTCTACACCTACGGCATCGAGCAGCCAATGGTCGCCATCGAGAATCTGGCCGCCACTACGCTGCGTAATATCATCGGCGATCTCGAACTGGACCAGTGCCTGACCAGCCGCGACATCATCAACACCAAGATGCGTGCCATCCTGGACGAGGCGACCGACCCCTGGGGCATCAAGGTCAACCGCGTGGAGCTGAAGAACATCCTGCCTCCCAAGGAGATCCAGAACGCCATGGAGAAGCAGATGAAGGCCGAGCGTGAACGCCGTGAGGCCATCCTCCGTGCCGAAGGCGAGAAGCGGGCCGCCATTCTGGAGGCCGAGGGCGAGAAGGAATCCGCGATCCTGCGGGCCGACGCCAAGAAGCAGCAGCAGATCCTGGAGGCCGAAGGCCAGGCCGAGGCCATCCTGAAGGTGCAGACCGCCACTGCCGAAGGCATCCGCCTCATCAACGAGGCCGCGCCCACCGACGCCGTGATCCGTATCAAGGCCCTGGAGTCTTTCGCCGCCGCCGCCAACGGCCAGGCCACCAAAATCATCATCCCCAGCGAGATCCAGGGACTGGCCGGTCTTGCCAGCGGTGTGATCGAGGCATCGAAAGAGAAATAATTGAGCAGGTCTCTTTGCGGCAGCTTCACTCCGAAGAATCCATTACAGTATGAGATAAAAGAAAGGAAAGCGGGCGGCCTCTGCCGCCCGCCGCTTGAGCGTTATGAACACGGCAGCAGAGTTTCTGAAGAGACACGGTATGGACCCGGCACAGGTGGAACCCGCCAGGGACGCCTGGAAGATGAAGGACGAAATGGAGCGCGGTCTGGCCGGAGAGGGCGGCTCGCTCCCTATGATCCCAACTTACTTAAGCGACGACGGTGTGATCCCCAGAGACACGCCGGTGGTGGTGATCGACGCCGGCGGCACCAACTTCCGCAAGGCGCTGATCACCTTTGACGATTCCGGCTATAAGGTGGACGGCCTGAGCAAGTGGAAGATGCCCGGCACCGAGCGTCCGGCCACCTGGGAGGAGTTTGTTTCCTTCACGGCAAACGCCATTATCCCTCTGATGGACAAAACCGAAAAGGTGGGCTTCTGCTTCTCTTTCTCGGCGGAAGTCACGCCGGAGATCGACGGCCGCGTGCAGCGCATTGACAAGGAAGTGGTCATCACCGGCTGCGAAGGGCAGTTGGTTGCAGCCTCTTTGAAGGCTGAACTGGAGCGCCGCGGTGTCTTCGGCAAGAAGGTCGTCATTCTCAATGACACCGTCGCCGTCCTGCTGGGCGGACTGGCCGCCGTACGGCGCAGCGATTACAGCGGCTTTGTGGGTCAGGTCAGCGGCACCGGCACCAACACCTGCTGCTCTCTGCCTGCAAAACGCATCGGCAAGCTGGGCCTGGATTCCGAGCGCAGCATGATCGTGAATCTCGAGTCCGGCATGTATGACGGCATCCGGGGAGGCGACTTTGACCGCATCCTGGACGAGAGAAGCCACAATCCCGGCGAGAAGCACTTTGAGAAGCTGACAGCCGGCGTATATCTGGGCGAGCTCTGCCACCTGATGCTGCGCGCCGCTGCCGATGAAGGCCTGCTGAGCGATGAGGCCTCCGAGCGCGTGAGGGCGATGGGCTGGATCGATTCGGCTGTGATCGACGCCTGGGCCAGCGGCGAACGCCTGGAGCAGATCTGCGAGACCAAAGAAGACGAGGCCTTCGTGGAGGAGATCTGCAAGGCCATGTTTGAGCGCTCCGCCCGCTGCATGTGCACGAACCTGGCTGCGATCCTGCTCTTGACCGGCGCCGGGAAGAACGCAGACAAGCCCGCCTGCATCTGTGCCGAGGGTTCCCTGGTGCAGAAGGGCCGGGCCTATCGGCCCGTGCTGGAGCAGCTGCTGCGCGACGAGGTTGGCGGCAAGCTGGGACTCTTTGCGGAGTACCGCATCGGAAACGAGACCACGCTGCCCGGCTCTGCCGCGGCAGCCCTGCTGAACTGATTCTTCGCATTTCTTTTCGCTTTGAAAAGGCGGCCGTTTTGGCCGCCTTTTTCGCGTTCTTTTCAGTTTGTACAGCGGAGGATCAGTTTTTATCCTTCGGCTTTGAGAGCAGAGCGGCCAGGAACCCGAAAACGACTGCCGCGCAGATCCCGCCGGACGAGGCGGTCAGCCCGCCGGTGAAGGCGCCCAGCAGCCCCGACTCGGCGACCGCTTTTTTCACGCCCTTTGCCAGCGTGTTCCCAAAGCCCGTAAGCGGAACAGCGGCGCCTGCGCCGGCCCAGTCCGCCAGCGGCTGATAGAGGCCCAAGGCGCCGAGCACGACGCCTGCAACGACGTACAGCGTAAGGATGCGGGCGGGCGTCAGCCTGGTGCAGTCAATCAGCAGCTGGCCCACGACGCAGAAAAGGCCGCCCACCGCAAAGCATTTTGCGTAGCTCCAAAAGGTCTCCATCTCTCAGTCCTCCCTCTCAATCGCAAGCGCGTGGCAGATGCCGGGGATGCTCTCTCCCTGCATGGCACTGGTGGGGGACATGAGCGCTCCGGTCGCTGCAAAGAGTACCCGCTTCCAGACCCCGCGCTCCATGCCCGGCAGGATATGCCCGCAGAGGACAGAAGCGCTGCAGCCGCAGCCGGAGCCGCCCGCATTGACTTTCTGCGCGGCCAGGTCATAAATCAGTACTCCGCAGTCCATATAGCGCGGACCCAGCGCCACCCCTTCCCGGGCAAACAGAGATTCCAGCAGATCGTGGCCGAGCGCCCCCAAATCGCCGGTGAAGATGGCGTCGTAATCGCCCGGGCCGCGCCCGGTGTCGGCAAAATGGGCACGGAGGGTGTCGAGCGCGGCGGGCGCCATGGCGGCTCCCATGGCGGAAGGATCGGTGATTCCGGCATCCACGATGCAGCCGGGGGTAAAGTGCGTCACATGCAGTCTTGAGCCGCCGCTTCCCAGAATGACCGCCCCGGCGCCGGTGACGGTCCATTGGGAGCTGGGCGTACGCTGGCCGCCGTATTCCAGCGGGAAGCGGTATTGCCGCTCCGCCGAGCAGAAGTGCGATCCTGTCATGGCGCAGACGGTTTCGGCAAAGCCGCCCTCCAGAGCGAGCGCCGCAAGCCCCAGACTTTCCGCCATGGTGGAGCAGGCGCCGTAAAGCCCCAGATAGGGGATGCCGCTGTCCCGCAGGGCAAAACTGGAGGAGACGCATTGATTCAGCAGATCCCCTGCAAATACGCAGCCCAGAGACGAGGGAGCGAGATCTGCCTTGTCGCAGGCCAGGGAAAAGCATTGCCGCAGCATGTGGCTTTCGGCCTTTTCCCAGCTCTCCTCGCCGAAATAGGAGTCCTCCGAGATGGAGTCGAAGCCATGCTTCAGAGGACCTTCCCCCTCTTTTTTCCCCACTACCGCCGCATAGGATCTCACAGCCGGTGCTTTCTTCAGCGCCAGCGTCCGCGTTCCAGGCCGTCTGTTCATGTACTGCCCTCCGTTTCCCGCGTGTGTTTGCACATACTTGCTTCTGCCTGTAGTCTGCCCGAAACGGCGTATTTTATTTTGACAAAGATGCTGCAGAGCGATACAATACCATTGTAAGAATCTGGAACACTATGAAACGGAGGAAAAGAGATATGCAGAAACCGGTACGATCCACGCTGCTCCGCCTGCTCATCTGCCTGCTCGTCGCTGCGGGCGCGTTTGCCATGGAGCATTTTGTGTTCGGGCACGCGCTGTTTCGCGTGCTGGGCATGGCGGCCTGTACGCTGCTGTGCGCCAATCTGCTGAGCCTTCTGCTGCAGCTGATGAAGCCAAAGTCCGGCCGCGGCAGAACCCTGGTCACGCTGTTTTCCAGCCTGGTCCATTATGTGGCCGCGCTGGTGATCCTGTGCTGGGGTCTTACGCTTCTGGGCGTGGATGTGCGCACGATCCTCGCCAGCGTCGGGATCGTAGCCCTGATCGTCGGATTCGGTGCGGAGAGTCTGATCGCAGATGTGGTGACAGGCATCTTCATGCTGTTTGAAAACCAGTACAACGTGGGGGATATCGTGGAGGTCAACGGCTTCCGCGGTACAGTGAAGGAGATCGGCATCCGTACGACGGCGATCGTGGACACAGGCGACAACATCAAGATCATCAACAACTCCGACATGAAAAACATCCTCAACCGGTCGGACAACATTTCCCGCGCCGTCAGCGACATCTGCATCCCATACGAGACCGATCTGGAGAGTCTGGAGAAAAAGCTTCCCGCCCTGGCGGAGGAGATCTTCAAGGCGAGAGGCGACGTGCTGCTCGCGCCGCCTCGTTATCTCGGCGTGCAGAGCCTGAGCGAATCCTCCGTGGTGCTGCGCTTTGTAGCGGATGTGGCGGAAAAGGATATTTTTTCCGGCGCGCGCATCCTGAACCGCGACCTGTGGCTGGGCTTCCGCCGCCTGGGGGTCGAGTGCCCCTTCCCGCAGGTGGACGTCCACAATCGCTGAAAGGCGGCTTCGCATGGAGGGAAAAAACCGGGAATATCCCATGCCGGGACCGGAATATACGCCGCCGGAGGCGGAGTATACGCCGGTCGGAGCAGAAGTCCCGCCCGGGGGAAAGAAAAAGCGGAGGAAGCATTTGCTGCTGCTGGGCGCGGCGGCGCTTACGCTTTGGCTGCTGTTCGGCCCTGCTGTGACACAGACGCCGGAAGTCACGGCGACACCGGAGCCGCGTGTTCCGGCCGAGACAGCTGCTCCAACGCCGGAACCAACCCCGGAACCTGCCCCGGAGCCGACACCGGAACCCACTCCGGAGCCGACACCGGAACCCACTCCGGAGCCGACACCGGAACCGCTCCCGAGCAAACCGGTGATCGAGACGGATTTCTTCTTCTTCTCCCACGAGCACCACGGGCGGGTCCGAATCGCAGAGGCCGGCAGCCTTCGCTCTGTTCATGTCCGGGTATACGACACGGTGCTCGGCTACGAACTCTATGAGCATGAGCTCTCGGCGGAAGAGATGGCCGGCGGCCTCTTTGAGCTGCCCATGCTTTCCACTGGAGATCTGTACATGGAGCACATGGACGAGTATGACGCCGACAACGGCTGGCCAAAGTTGGAGATGACGGTCGCCGTTCGCTTCACAAGTGAGGACGGCTCCGGCGAGGAGGAGTTCAGCATCGTCCGGGAGCCGGACTTTGAGTTGGGGATCGGCTTCAGCTATATGTCTCCCGACTGGAGCTGGAGCGAATCCATACCGCCCGACAGCTTTTATCTCACGCCCTGGGAGGAGACGGAAGAGATCCGCTACGTCGTCAACGACCCCGAAGCGGCGAAGGATCCGCTCACCTTCAGTGTGGATGTGTCGTACGACGGACGGCATGCGTCAGCCGAAGAATTTGAAGACGTCCTGCAGAAAGAAGAATACACTCTCGTCCATTCGGACGGAACGGAAACGCCAACGGTCGCCTGCACCCGCCTGCTTGTGCTGCGCCGCCCGGCCTGGATGCCGGAGCAGGGCACGGTGCATGTCCGTATCGTGCAGTTCCTGGCAAGCACCGGGGAACAGTGGGTCCGTGAGTTTGACTATGAATACCCGGAGAGCTTTGACTGAGCGTCCCGAGTCCGGGAACAAAAAAAGCTGTGAAAAACACAAGGTTTTTCACAGCTTTTTTGTCGGATTCGATTACGCGATCTTCAGCTCTTCCCAAAGCGTATTGAGATAGTCGAGGGTCTCGCCGTCCAGATTGCGGTAGGCGAACTTGTTATACAGCTCGCTGAAGTTCTCAATGCCGGGATAGAGGATCTCCATGGCCTCTTCACCCAGCTCTTCGGCGTAGTCGGCGCTCTCGTAAACAAGGGCGTTGGGAGAGGCGTAGTAGATATACTCGGCGTTGGCGATTGCCGGCTCCTCGGAGAGCATGTAGTTGATGAAGATCTCGGCCAGCTCCTTGTGCTGGCAGGAGGAGGGGATGCACATGGCGTCCACAAAATAGTTGGTGTTGGCGGGGTAGTAGAAGCGCAGATCCACACTGTCGCTGGCGGCGTCGAGCATGGTGAAATAGTCTCCTGCGTAATAGGTTCCGACAGCGGCTTCGCCCGACTCCATCATGTTATAGATCTCATCCATTACGTAGCTCTTGACCAGAGGCGCCTGGGCCTTGAGTTCGGCAAGGGCGGCGTCCCAATTGGCGTGATCGGTGGAGTTGACGTCCAGACCGAGCTTGTACTGGGCGGTACCGAAGGCGTCGCGGGGATTGTTGAACTGCACAATGTTGCCGGCGTACTTGGAGTTCCACATCAGATCCCAATCGGAGGCGTCCGCCTCGTCGACCACGTTGGCATTGTAGATGATGCCTACCACACCGTAAGTGTAGGGGACAGAGTACAGGTTGTCGGGATCGTAGTACAGTCCGCGGAAGCTCTCGTCGATATACTGGTAATTGGGGATGTTGTCAAAATTCAGGGGCAGAAGCATGCCCTCATCTGCCATGCGGGCGATCATGTAGTCGGAAGGGACGATCACGTCATAGCTGACGGCGCCGGTGGAGAGCTTGTTGTACATGTCCTCATTGCTGGCAAAGGTGTCATAGTTGACCTTCAGTTTCTGACCGTACTCGGCCTCGTACCATTTCTCAAACTCACGGATCGTGTCGAAGGAATCCTCGGAGCCGTCGGAAATGTACTCGCCCCAGTTGTAGACGTTAAGAGTCAGGCTACCCTTGCTGCCGCAGCCGCTGAGCAGGACGGCGGAGAGGACGGCGCAGATGACCAGAAGAGATACGAGCTTTTTCATTTGAGTTTCTCCTTTTTTGCTTTTCTTTTTTCCTTCGCTTTCCTGACGGTCTCAGCGCTCTCGCTGTCAGCCAGATTGGACAGGAGCAGCATGAACAGGATCACGAAAAAGATGATGGTTGCCAGAGCGTACATTTTGGGAGTGACCGTCTTTTTGGTCATGTTGTAAATGCGGATGGGCAGGGTCTGGAAGCCGTTGCCTGCCGTAAAATAGGAGATCACGAAGTCGTCCAGCGAGAGGGTGAAGGCCATGATCAGCCCTGTGATGATGCCGGGCAGAATCTCGGGGATCTCCACCTTGAAGAAAGCCCGCAGCGGGGTGCAGCCCAGATCCATGGCAGCCTCCGGCAGAGATTTGTCCATCTGCTGGAGCTTCGGCAGCACCTGCAGGATCACATAGGGAAGGCAGAAGGTAATGTGGGCGATCAGCATGGTCCAGAAGCTCAGGCTGGTGGCGGCGCCGAAGAGGCGCCCAACAAAGACAAACATGAGCATCAGGGAGATGCCGGTGATGATGTCGGGGTTGATCATGGGGATGTTGGTCACGGTGTCCATCACGGTGCGGAGGTACTTGGAGCGCAGCTTATGGATGCCGACCGCGGCGGCGGTGCCCATAACGGTGGAGATGAGCGAAGCGCTGACAGCCAGAACAAGCGTGTTGCGCACGGCGCCCAGCGTGTCGGAATCGCGGAACAGCTCCCGGTACCAGTAGAGGGAGAAGCCGGAGAACACCGAGAGGCTCTTGGCCTCGTTAAAGGAGAAGACCAGCAGGATCGCAATGGGAGCGAAGAGAAAAATCATCACCAGAGCGGTATAGAACCTGGCGAGAGGTTTCATTTTCATCCTGACGCCCCCTTTCAGACCGCGGCGCGCTTGTTGGCGGCGCGTTGGAAGATGGCCATGCAGAAGAGGAGGATGACCATCAGGATAAAGGCGATGGCGGCGGCAAAGTGCAGGTTGTTGGCCACGTACTGGCCCTCAATGGCGTCGCCGATCAGATAGAACTTGCCGTTGCCAAGCTTCTGGGAAATGTAGAAGGTGGAAATGGAGGGCACCAGCACCATGGTGATGCCGGAAAACACGCCCGGCAAGCTCAGCGGCCAGATCACCCGGCGCAGCACGCCGAAGCTGCCGCAGCCCAGGTCGCGCGCAGCCTCGATGAGCTTCTCGTCCATCTTGGCCATGACCGAGTAGATGGGCAGGATCATATAGGGAAAGTAGTCGTATACCATGCCGATCACAACGGCGGATTCGGTGCCGATGATGTGGATGGGCTTCAAACCGATCAGGCCGATCAGACTGTTGAAAATGCCCGTGTCCTGCAGAATGGTCATCCAGGCGTAGGTGCGGATCAGGAAGTTCATCCACATGGGGATCATGATGAGCGTAATGAGGATGCTCTGGACCCGGGCCGAGGCCTTGGAGATGATATAGGCGGCGGGATAGCCCATCAGCAGACAGAGGAAGGTGGAGATCACCGCGAGCTTCAGGGAGCGCATGAAGATCAGCAGATAGGTGCGAACCTCGCGGGTCACGCCGGCCTCGTCCGCAACGGAGGAGGTGGCGGTGAAAAAGCGGGTGATGTTGCTGAAGGTGAATTGGAAGTCGTTGTCGGTGAAGGCGTAATAGGCCACGAAGAGCAGCGGCACCACGATAAAGAGCGCTGCCCAGACCGAGTAGGGGGACAGACACAGCCGCTGGATCACAAGCTGGCGGCGGGAAACGGTGTTCTGATTTTTCAACTCTCGCCCTCGCTTTCCTGCGCGGCGACCTCGCCCAGCTCCGTCAGGTCTGTCTCCTCCAGCTCGCCGATCTCGTCCATCTCCATGGAGAAGGACGAGTAGTCGCCGAACATGCCGGAGTATTCGGACTTTTTCATGATGTGGATGGCGTCGGGCTCAATGTACAGGCCGATATGCTCGTCCACGTCCACAAAGTCCGTGGTCTGGATCATCCACTTGAAGCCGTTGATGTCCACGATGATCTCATAGTGCACGCCGAGGAAGGTGACGGAGGTGACAACACCCCGGAGCATGCCCTTCTCTTCGGGTACGATGTCCACGTCCTCGGGCCGCACCACCACGTCCACCGGCTCCTTCGGGTCGAAGCCGCCGTCCACACAGGTGAAGGTGTGGCCGTGGAAACGGACCTTTTTATCCTCCAGCATCACGCCGTCCAGAATGTTGCTCTCGCCGATGAAGTCCGCCACGAACGCGTTTGTGGGCTCGTTGTAGATGTCCACGGGGGTGCCGATCTGCTGGATGCGGCCCTCGGACATGACCACCACCGTATCGGACATGGAGAGCGCTTCCTCCTGGTCGTGGGTGACAAAGACGAAGGTGATGCCCGTTGCCTTCTGGATCTTTTTCAGCTCCTGCTGCATGTCCTTGCGCAGCTTCAGGTCCAGGGCAGCCAGCGGCTCGTCCAGCAGCAGGACCTTTGGGCTGTTCACCAGAGCGCGTGCAATGGCCACGCGCTGCTGCTGACCGCCGGAGAGACTGGTGACGCTGCGCTTTTCAAAGCCGGAGAGGGCCACGAGCTTGAGCATCTCGGTGACTTTTTCCTCGATCTCCGCCTTGGGAACGCGCTTTTCCCGCAGAGGAAAGGCTACGTTTTCAAATACGTTCAGATGGGGGAACAGAGCGTAGCGCTGGAACACGGTGTTCACGTTGCGCTTGTGGGGCGGCACGTCCTTGATGTCCTCACCGAGGAAGATGATATCGCCCCGGTCGGCGCTCTCGAAGCCCGCGATCAGACGCAGCGTGGTGGTTTTGCCGCAGCCGGAGGGACCCAGAAGCGTCAGAAACTCGTTGTCGTAAATGTCCAGATTGATGTTGTCAAGCACGACCTCACCGTCGAAGGATTTGGTCACGTTTTTCAGCTCAATGATCTTTTTCATGCTCTTTCTCCCACATAAAACAAAAAGGTGACGTATACCCCTGGTATACATCACCTTGGAAAAACGTTCCAATTCCACGGCGTGCCGCGGCGTCTCGTTTTGGTTTCAGAGTCTATATAGCAAAGATTACTCTTACTACTCTTATTGACCATTTCACAAGTTTGTATACCGGTTGTTAGTAACCAACTTATAAAACTGCGCTCTTAACGCAATCAATAAGGCAACAGAAGTTGCCGCCGCGTTCCGCGGAGATTCGGCATTCGACCCGGCTGTCCGTATGGCCTTGGCTCCCGGTGCGAAAACACCGTTTGCGGTCGACATCCTGCTTCAGATAGACCCTATCCGATTGAGACGACTTATTTTAACAGGATTCCCCAGACCTGTCAATATAACAAAAAGAAAGATATTCCACGAATTTGGTACGGTAAAATGCACTGCTTTTGCCGCATTTGACGAAGCGGAGAGACGCTCTATTTGCCGTAACGGACTTCCCAAAGCGTAAGGCCCCGAGCGGGAGCGGTGGGGCCGGCCTGCATACGGTCGCAGGAGTCGAGGATCGCCGGCACGCTCTCCGCTTCCCGGAGACCGAGGCCGACTTCCAGGAGCGTCCCCGTGAGGATGCGCACCATGTTGTAGAGAAAACCGTCCGCGGTAAAGAAAATGCGAAGCTCGCCTTCCGTTTCCTCCAGCCGGATGGCGCTCACAGTCCGCACGGCGGACTTCTTCCTGTGCCTGAGAGAACAGAAGGCGGAATAATCGTGCTTCCCGCACAGGAGCGCCGCCGCTTTTTTCATGGCGGACAGGTCCAGCGCACCGGGGCAGGGGAGCACCCAGCGGCGGGAAAAGACGTCCGGCGTATCGTCAATGCGGATGCGGTAGCAATAGGTTTTGCCGGTGCAGCTCAGACGGGCGTGAAAGCGCGGCTCCGCTTCCTCCAGCGAGAGCGCGCCGATATCTTCCGGCAGCTGCTGCCGCAGCCGCTGGAGCGTCTCTCCGCAGTCGAGGGGCTTGACGGTCCGAAAAGAGCAGACCTGCATGCGGGCGTGGACGCCCGCGTCGGTACGGCCGCAGCCCGCTGCCTCCACCGGCTCCGAGAGCAGGCGGGAGAGCGTACTCTCCAGCTTCTCCTGGATCGTATTGCCCGTGTTGCCCTGCTTCTGCCAGCCGCGGTAGCGCGTTCCCTCGTAGCTGAGCGTCAGTTTGTAATTCGGCATGACCGAACCCTCCCTCGCGTCCATGGATCTCATTGACGATTATATCAGAAATGCGGCGTCGGGAACAAGGGCGAAAACGCTTGCATTGCTTCGGTCAGGAGAATATAATAATCACACGCTGAATTCTCATGCACGGGAGCCTGCCATGAAAACAAAAAAGGCAATCTGGATCCTGCTCACGGTTTTTTTGCTGCTCGCGCTCGCGTTCGGCGCCGTGACGCTGTACCGCGAGAGGGCCGCACGTCTGGCTGCCGAGGAGCGGCAGCGGGCGCTGGACGCGGTAACGGAATATACAGGCGTCCTGACCGCGGAGGAGCTGCAGGAGCTTGAGCGGTTTCGGAACCTGAAGCGGCTCGATCTGCGCGGGAGCGACTGCTATGAGGCCATGCTGGCCTATGCACAGGCGCACCCGGAGCAGGAGCTGCTTTATTCGGTGCCGCTCGGCGCTTACACGGCGGAGAATACCGAGTCCGAGCTGACGCTGCTCCCGGAGGCCTTCAGCTACGATGCGCTTCGGGACGGACTGACGGTCCTCCCAAAACTGAAGAAGCTGCATCTCCCGCGGACGACACTTCAGCCGGAACAGATCGCGCAGCTGCGTGAGCTCCGCCCGGACTGCGACGTATCCTACACAGTGCAGCTGCTGGGGCGGGAAATCGACGAGGATTGTGAAGAATTGGATCTGACGGCGCTGACCGGTACGGAGCTGGACAATGCCGCAGCTGCGATGCTGCTGCTGCCGGAACTGAAGCGCGCGGAGCTGACAGACCCGGAGGGCGGGAACAAACTCTCTCTGGAGCAACTGCGAGCGCTGCAGGAAACGCTGCCCCGGGTCTGCTTTGCCTATCGCTTTGAGCTTTTCGGGCAGACGGTCTCCACTGAAGACGAGAGGATCGAATACGTCCGCATACCCATCGGTAACGAGGGCGTTCCGGAGCTGCGGCGCGCTCTGGCTGTTCTTGGCAATTGCCGCTATTTCCTGCTGGATAACTGCGGCATTGACAACGAACTGCTGGCCGCGCTCCGGGAAGAGTTTCCCGCCACCAAGATCGTCTGGCGGCTTTATATCGAGTACATCGGCTTCCTGACGGATATCAAGGTGCTGCACCTGACCTGGATGTGGACCAACCAGAACATTCAAATTCTGAAATACTGCAACGAAATGGAGTATTTTGACATAGGGCACAACACCATTTCGGACATCAGCTTCATGGCCTATATGCCCAATCTGAAATATGCGATCCTCTCCTACAACTGGGTGCGGGATCTGACGCCGCTCTCCAACTGCAAGAAGCTGGAGATGCTGGAGCTGAACTTCTGCCATCTGCTGCAGGATATTTCGCCCCTGGCCGCGTGCGAGAGCCTGAAGCTGCTGAACATCAGCGCGACCAAGGTGCAGGACATCAGCCCCGTGTTCGCTCTGAAGGATCTGGAGCGCTTCTACTGCATCATGAACTACGGCATCCCCGAGGAGCAGAAGGAACAGATTTATGAGGAACTGCCCGACTGCTGGATCACCTTTGACCAGCAGATCGCCAAGGCGGTGGGCTGGAGCTTTGACGCTGAGGGCGTACGCGCCCAGTGGTATCTGGACATGTACAAAATCCTCCGCTACCGGGTCGAGCCCTACTATTTCGGCTACTATCCGGAAGAATTTCAGCATAGGGAGTGAGACGGCGATGGTGCCGAACAAACGAATACCGCCCTGGCTGCTGGTTCTGCTGCAGCTGCTGCTGACAGGAGCCGTTCTTTGTGTTTTTTCGCTGTTTCACCATGTGATCCCGCACTATCAGACGAAAACACAGGGGATGCCCGCCCCCATCGCCTCCGTGGAGCGGAAGCAGACGCCCGCACCGACGGCGGCGCCGGAGCAGCCCGCCCTGCAGACCGGAGAGGCTCCCGAGGAACCGGAGCCGGCAGAGGAGGTAGTCCCGCTGAGCTGGCGCGAGCGCTTTGCGGAGCATTTCTCCGATGAAGCAGTTTGGACAGAGAACAGCTACAGCAGCCCCACCATGGCGGTGACGGTGAGCAAATATGAATACACGGAGCTTCTCCCCAAAAGCGTCTACTTTGTGGCGGATATTTACCTGAGCGACGTGGAGCAGCTTCAGGCGGCCTTCCCCCTGAACGGCTATACCTTTGCACAGCCTGCGGCGATCGCGCGTGACGCGGAAGCTGTGATCGCCGTCAACGGCGACTGCTTTGTGGATCAGCGCGGCGGCTTCGTGGTGCGAAACGGAGAGATCTACAGCAACAACGAGACGACGGCGGATCTCTGCATTCTCTACTACGACGGGAGAATGGAGACCTTCGGCCCCGGTGAATACGAGCCGGAAGAAGTGGTGGCGGGGGAGCCCTGGCAAATCTGGCATTTCGGTCCCCGGCTGCTGAACGCCGACGGCAGCCCCTGCGAGAGCTTCAATATCTCAGAAGCGCTGGTTCCTGCGCATCCGCGCACGGCGCTGGGCTATTATGAACCGGGACATTATTGTTTCGTGGTGGTGGACGGTCGGCAGGGAGGCTACTCCCTCGGCGCGGATCTGAGCAGCCTGGCCGCCGTCATGCAGGATCTTGGCTGCGCCTGCGCCTACAATCTGGACGGCGGCGCTTCGTCGGTGATGATCTTCCACGGCGAAGTCATGAACCACCCCTATGGCGACCGTTACCTGAACGATCTGGTCATCGCTTCAGACAGGAAGGAGGCGGCGGATTGAAACGCTTCAAGATGCTTCTGGCCATGCTGGCCAACGCCCTTCTGCTGGGGCTGGCGGTACTTGTGATCGTGGACGCCAGAAACCCCTATATGCGTTTTCTCACCAGCAGGGTGTCCCATGTTTATCTGCTGCTGCTGGCCGCGCTCGGCGTCGCAGTCGTGTCCCTGTATATTGCTTCCTTGAGGAAATAAGACAAAGACATACAGAAACTCCCGCGGGTTAAATCCCGCGGGAGTTTCTGTATGTCTTGAGGTTTCGGAAAGGGATCAGCCTTTGACGAAGACGGCCTCAGCGGCAATGTTCTCCTTGTCGTCGACCCAGGTCACGCTGGAGCCGTCGGCGGAAAAGCTCAGCTTGCCGGTACCGTCGGTGTACTCGGTGAGGAAGGAGCCGGAGCCGTCGCTGCTCATGGTAGTCGTGACCTTGGTGCAGTTGGTGTACTGCAGGACGCCGGAAGCGTCGACCGCGCCGGCGAAGTTCCAGTCAGAGGACTCCGCAGCGGAACCTGCCCAGTGGATCTTGACCTGATAGAGGGTGGAGTTGCCGGTGACTTCGATGATGCCGCGATGGGCATTGCTCTCGGTATAGGTACCGGCAAAGGTGGTGGTGGCGGGCGCCGCGGTCGGGGTCACAGGCGCAGGGGCCGGACCGCCCTTGATGGTGATGGTGGCGGAATCGGTATTGGTGGTGCCGAAGTTGTTGGTGTAGGCACAGTAGACCTTCCAGCCGTTGAGCTCGGCCGGGATATTCTTGAGCTGCATGGTGCTGCGGTCACCGTCGATAATCTTCAGCGTGGTGTAGCGGTTGGCCATATCCACATAGCTCAGATCGGTCTGTCCGTCGGGGCTGACGAAATGCCAGACAGCCCAGGTGGCGTTTTTGTACTTTGCAACAAAGTAGGCGGAGCCGCCGGCATTCACGACCTCAGAGGTGGGGCTCTTGGTCACGACGGGCAGCTTGTTGTTATCCACGGTGCCCTTGGAAGTGACAGTAATGGTGGCGGCGTTGGTGTCAGAGTAGCCGGAGCGGTTGCTGTAGCGGCAGTAAACCTTCCAGCCGTTCATCTCCACCGGGATGTTGTTGAGCTGCAGCGTGCTGTACATACCGTTCTTGATGTCAAGATACGGGAAGAGCTTGGCGAGCTCGGCGGAGTTGTACTCCAGGTCGGTCTGCCCGTCGGGGCTGACGAAGTGCCACACGGCCCAGAGCGCGTTGTCATACTTGGCGACGAACCAGGCGGAGCCGCCCTCCGGAACGTCTTCGTTGGTGGGGCTCTTACGGA
Organism: Oscillospiraceae bacterium; assembly: GCA_902774015.1. Classification (GTDB taxonomy): domain Bacteria; phylum Bacillota; class Clostridia; order Oscillospirales; family Oscillospiraceae; genus Limivicinus. The sequence goes on from CACYHB010000002.1 coordinate 41,718, forward strand.
TCACGGGGAGATTGGCGGATGCGGGGGTAGGGGCAGGCGCGGGAGTCGCGGCAGGAGCTGCAGTAGCCGCGGGAACCTCAACAGCGGCGGGAGCCGCGGTGGCCGCGGGCGCTTCCGTCTGCGTGGGAGCGGGCGTCACAAGCACGGGCGCCTGCGTAACGACGGGAATGGGCGTTGCAACGGGCTCAACGGCGGGGGCGGCCGTTTCTTCGGTCGCCTGAATGGTTGCCTCGGTGCCGTCACCGGGAGCCGGAGTGATCACAGTTACAGTGGGGACGGGCGCCGCAGTGACATCGGCCGCGGTATTCTTGCGGAGACCGCAGGCGCACAGCAGCAGAACGACACACAGAAGGCACACAAGAATCCCAAGTGTTTTTTTGGTATTCATAATAAGTATTCCTCTCTTCCATGGGTGGTGTTATGACAACCATAGTATAGTACGCTTTTTTGCTTTTGACAAGAGATAAGTCAAAAAAATAAGAAAACGGAAGAAAAAACAGGAGAAGAAAGAAAAGCTCGAAACGCTATTGCTCAGGGTGAGAAAACTGTGATACAATTCAGGCGGCCCGAGGACTGCACGGAAGGAAAGGAGGGGGGCGCTTGCACAGAAAAAAATGTTTGCTGATCCTGCTTCTGGCAGGGCTGCTCCTCTTTTGCGCCTGCGGACGGGACGCAGGAACGGCGGAAGCGCCGCCGAGCGCGGCGGTCGAAAGTTCCACGCCGGAACCCACGCCCGAACCGACCCCGGAGTCGGTCCCCGAAACTACCCCCGAAGCGACGCCGGAACCGACCCCGAAACCGACCCCGGAACCGACGATCGAAGCAACCCCGGAACCGACGCCGGAACCGACGCCCGCGCTGCCGGAGCGCTTTGAACTCTTCGGGACAGAGGTGGATCGGAATCAGGATCGGCTGGAATTTGTCCGCGTCAAGATCGGAGACGAGGGCCTGCCGGAGATCCGCAGGGCGCTGGACGGCATGCCGAACTGCACCTATCTGCTGATGGACGACTGCGGCACCAGCAACGAGGCGATGGCGCAGCTGCGAGACGACTATGAGGGAAGGACCAAAGTCGTCTGGCGCGTCCACTTCGGCATGTTCTCCGATCTGACGGACACGAAGATCATTCATGCCGTAGCGCCGGAACAGGACACCTGGCTTGACGACCGGATGTGTGAGGTGCTTCGCTACTGCACGGAGACCGAGTACATCGACATCGGCCACGATCCGCTGACGAGCATTGAATTCTGCCGCTACATGCCCAAGCTCCGGCTTGCGATCCTGTCCTACAATAATATCACCGACCTGAGCCCGCTGGCCGAATGCCCGGAGCTCTATCTGCTGGAGCTCTTCTGCTGCAGAAAGCTCAGCGATCTGAGCCCGCTGGCGCAATGTGGGAACCTGGAGTATCTGAACTTCGCCTTTACCGCGGTGACCGACATCAGTCCAATCTATGAGCTGAAGAAGCTCCGCTTGCTGGACGGTGCAAAGAATGCAATCCCACAGGAGCAGATCGAGGAGATCACGGTACGGATGCCGGACTGCAGGATGACCTTTGAGGGGGACGATATCCACGAGGTCGGCTGGCGGAAAGAGTATGCCGGAAAGTACTATGACTGGTATCTGGAGGCGAAAGAGATCTTCGGCTATGCCCGCAATGATTACAGCGGAAAACGCAAATAAACAGGAGCGACCGCAGCGGTCGCTCCTGTTTTCAATGGTTTTCAACGAAAAGTGCAGGCCTCAACGCATCTTTCTGACCGAGCCTGCGCCGGATGATTAAGGCCGAAACGGAGCAAGGCTCAGGCGACGCTCTCATACTCCTCGACAATGGCCGGCTCCGGCGCTTTCGTGAGGAGGCTCACTACGACAATGGCGAGGCTCGCCGCGAGGAAGGCGGGCAGCAGCTCGTAGATGTTCCACGCGCCGCCGAGAGGACGGACCAGGAACTTCCACAGGAAGATCGTCGCGCCGCCGGTGAGCATACCGGCAATGGCGCCGTATTTGTTGCAGCGCTTCCAGAACAGGGCGAAGAGCATCAGCGGGCCGAAAGCGGCGCCGAAGCCGGCCCAGGCGAAAGAGACGATGCCAAAGACGGAGCTGTTCGGGTCGCGGGCAAAGAACACCGCGATCGCGGCGACGGCGAGCACGGCGATGCGCGCGATGGCCATTTCCTGCTTGTTGTTCAGCTCCCTGCGGAACACGCCCTTGATGATATTGTGCGACACGCCGGAAGCGGCGGCCAGCAGCTGCGCATCGGCCGTGGACATCGTGGAGGACAGGATGCCCGCCAGCACCACGCCGCCGAGCAGCGCGGGGATGACGCCGTATTCGCTCAGCAGCCGGGCAATTCGCACCAGAATGGCCTCGGCGGCGGAGTTGCTGGCAAAACCCTCGATCACACCGGCGCTGTTGCTCATGGCAAAGCCGACGATACCGACGATGATCGCCACGGTCATGGAGATCACGACCCAGACGGAGCCGATGCGCCGGGAGATCTTCAGCTTGTTTGCGTCATCGATGGCCATGAAGTGGTTCAGGATGTGGGGCATGCCGAAATAGCCCAGACCCCAGGCGAGCGTGGATACGATCGTGATAAAACCGTATTTCCCCACGCCGTCCAGACTCGTGACGGTGATGTTCGTGCTGGCGAACACGTCCAGATAGCCGGGGACGGTCTGCGCGTTGGCAACGACCGCGCTCCAGCCGCCGGCGCTGTGGATGCCGAAAACGAGAATCACGAACAGGGCGATCGTCATCACAAAGGACTGGATCAGGCTCGTGATCGAGGCCGCGAGGAAGCCGCCCAGCGCGCAGTAGCCGACAATGACGGCTGCGGAAATGAGCATGGCGCCCATATAGTTCATGTCCGGGAAAAGGTTGGTAAAGAGCTTGCCGCAGGCCGCGAAGCCCGAGGCGGTATAGGGGACGAAGAAGACGATGATGACAACGGCGGCAATGCCCTCGATCAGTCCGCTGTTGTCCCGGAAGCGGTGAGAGAAGAAATCCGGGATCGTAATGGCGCCGAGCTTTGCCGAATAGCTGCGCAGACGCTTGGCAACGATGAGCCAGTTGAGATAGGTGCCGACCGCAAGGCCGACGACGGTCCACACGGCTTCCGACAAACCGCAGAAATAGGCCAGACCGGGCACGCCCATCAGCAGCCAGCTGCTCATATCCGAGGCCTCGGTGCTCATGGCGATCACAACGGGACCGAGCTTTCGGCCGCCGAGATAAAAATCTCCGGCCGTTTTGTTGTGTCTGGAATTGACTGCGCCGATCGCAAGCATACCCACAAGGTATACAACGATGGCGATGATGATGCAGATATTGGCGGTAGTCATAAAATCACGTCCTCTTTTTTGTGGAAGATGCTTAAAGTATAGCGTTTTTCTGCCCGGCGGCAAGCGGGAAAAAGCGAAAAAAGACTTGCAATCGGCAATTCTTCCCTTATAATAGAAATAAAGTTAATTATGTTCATGTTTGAATGAAAGGAATTCATGATATGAACCTGTCAAAATACGAAGCGCTGGCGGCAGTGGTGGAGCAGGGGAGTCTGACACGGGCGGCCCAGACCCTCCGCTGCACCCAGTCCAACCTGAGCCACAGCCTGGACAGCCTGGAGAAAGAGCTGGGGTTTCCGCTTGTAAAGCGCGGTCGGGGCGGCGCCTATCTCACGGCCGAGGGGGAAAAACTGATGCCCGCCGTGCGCGCACTCCTTTCCAGTGCCGAGCAGCTCAGACAGACGGCGTCCTCCATCCGCGGCATCGACACCGGCACGGTGCGCGTCGGCGCCTTTACCTCGGTTGCCGTCCACTGGCTGCCGGGCGTGCTGAAGGAATTCCAGGCAGACTTCCCGAATGTGGATTTCAAGCTCCTCAACGGCGACTATCACGATGTGGAACAGTGGCTCTCCGACGGGAGCGTGGATATCGGTTTTGTGAACGTTCCCTGCGCGCTGGACTGTGAGTGCATCACACTGATGGAGGACCGGCTTCTGGCCATCCTGCCGGAAGGGAGCCGCTTTGCCAGCTATCCAAAGTTTCCGCTGGTAGAATGTGAGACGGAACCCTTTATCAGCCTGCTGGAGAGCTCGGACCATGACGCGCGGCGGGCGCTGGAGGCCGCCGGCGTCCATCCGAACGTTCGGTTTTACACCAAGGACGACTATGCGATCCTGGCCATGGTGGAGCAGGGCCTGGGCATGAGCATCATGCCGGAGCTGCTGCTCAAGGGGAGAAACGACCGACTTCAGATCCTGCCTCTGATCCCGGAGGCGAAACGAACCATCGGCATGGCCATCGCCGCCTCCGAAAAGGCCGGCCCCGCCACCCGCCGCTTTGCCGACTACGTGGTACGCTACGTGAAGGCAAATGCCTGAGGGCACTTTCGGCGTTTTGACGGTGTAAAATTCAGACACAAGGTTTGACATTGTATGGAATCTGGGCTAAAATATAAAAGCACCATTCTATATAAATTATATGAGGTGAAAAGATGTATAAAGTTGTGACAAAGCGTTTTCTGAACGACGCCAAAACGATCTGCCTTTTCGAGATCGAAGCGCCGCTGATTGCCCGTCACGCCCAGGCCGGCCAGTTTGTGGTCTTCCGTCTGGACGAACAGGGCGAGCGCGTTCCTGTTTCCGTGGCCGGCTATGATCGGGAAAAGGGTACTGTGACTGTGATGGTCCAGGCCGCCGGCAAGACGACCAAAATGCTGCACACCGTGGAAGAGGGCGACGTGATCTCCGATATCGTCGGACCGCTGGGCAAGGCCACTGAGATGGAAGGCCTGAAGAAGGTCTGCGTGGTCGGCGGCGGCGTCGGCTGCGCCATCGCGTACCCCATCGCCAAGGAGATGCACGCCAGGGGGATCGACGTGACCTTTATCGCCGGCTTCCGCAGCGCGGACATCGTGATCCTCAAGGAGGAACTGAAGGCTGCGTCCAACAAGCTCATCATCGCCACGGACGACGGCTCCTATGGGGAGAAGGGCTTCACCACCGTGTTCCTGAAGAACGAGATCGAACAGAACATCGCCGAGGGCAAGCCCCAGTTTGACCGCGTCATCGCCATCGGACCCGACATCATGATGAAGTTCCTGGCCGATGTGACCCGCCCCTATGGGATCAGCACCATCATCTCCCTCGACCCCATCATGGTCGACGGCACCGGCATGTGCGGCTGCTGCCGCGTGATCGTGGACGGCGAAACCAAGTTCGCCTGCGTCGACGGCCCGGATTTTGACGCCCACAAAGTGGACTTCGACTCTCTCATCAAACGCGCCGCCTTCTACAAGGACGAGCAGGACGAAGCGGCACAGCATATCTGCCGCATCACGGGAGGTAAGAGAAATGGCTAATCTGAAAGTCAACATGAGCCTGACCAAGGCCGAGATGCCGGAGCAGGATCCGGTGGTCCGCGCCACCAATTTTGATGAGGTCGCCCTGGGCTACGATGCGGAAACCGCCATGAAAGAGGCGGCCCGCTGCCTGGACTGCAAGAACTCCCCCTGCCGCACCGGATGTCCCGTCGCCGTGAAGATCCCCCGCTTCCTGGAGAAGGTCAGAGACGGGGACTTCGACGCCGCCTATGAGATCATCACCTCCACCAACTCCCTGCCCGCTGTCTGCGGCCGTGTCTGCCCGCAGGAGAAGCAGTGCGAGTCCAAGTGCGTCCGCGGCATCAAGGGCGAATCTGTCGGCATCGGCCGGCTGGAACGCTTTGTGGCCGACTATCACATGGCGAAACAGGACAAGCCCGATCCCGTGGCTCCCGAATCCAACGGCCACCGCGTGGCGGTCATCGGCTCCGGCCCTGCCGGCCTGACCTGCGCGGGCGACCTGAGAAAGCTCGGCTACGACGTGACCGTCTACGAGGCCTTTCACAAGAGCGGCGGCGTTCTGGTATACGGCATCCCACAGTTCCGTCTGCCGAAGGAGATCGTGGCGGCAGAGATCGCAAACCTGGAAAAGATGGGCGTCAAGATCGTCAACAACGCCATCATCGGCAAGTCCATCACCGTAGACGAGCTGTTCGAGGACGGCTATGAGGCAGTGTTCATCGGCTCCGGCGCCGGCCTCCCGCAGTTCCTGCACATCCCCGGCGAGAACCTGCTGGGCGTGTACAGCGCTAACGAGCTGCTTACCCGCACGAACCTGATGAAGGCCTATCGCCCCGACTACGATACGCCCATCAAGAAATTCGGCAGAGTTGCCGTCGTGGGCGCCGGCAACGTGGCCATGGACGCGGCGCGCGTCGCCAAGCGTCTGGGCGCGGAGCATGTGTATGTGGTCTACCGCCGCGGCAGAGACGAGCTGCCCGCCCGTAAGGAGGAAGTGGAGCACGCCGAGGCCGAGGGCATCGAGTTCAGGCTGCTCAACAATCCCTGCGCGATCCATGGGGATGAGAACGGACACGTGACCGGCATCGAGTGCATCAAGCAGGAGTTGGGCGAGCCCGACGAGAAGGGCCGCCGCAGACCCGTGGCCGTCGAGGGGTCGAACTGGATCCTGGACGTGGACACCGTTATCATTGCCATCGGTACCAGCCCCAACCCCCTGATCCGCAACACCACCTCCGGCCTGGAGTTCACCAAAAAGGGCGGCATCCAGGCGGATGAGGGCGGCGTGACATCCCGTCCCGGCGTGTTCGCCGGCGGCGATGCGGTCACCGGCTCCGCCACCGTTATCCTCGCCATGGGCGCGGGCAAGGCCGGCGCCAAGAGCATCGACGAGTATATCCGCAGCAAAGGCTGAGCCAAATCAATCCTGTTGTCGGGAAAGCCCGCGATCCATGATCGCGGGCTTTCGTGCTGTCTCCCTGTGCTGAAGGGAAAAACAGGGGATATGAGACCGGGGGTCGGGAGCGGATCAACAAAATACTGCCAGTTTTCTGAATTTCTGACAATTAGCCTTGCCAGACGGCAGAGCTTGTGATAAAATGTCCTCCGTATGTACGTCTACATAACAACATTATTCGAGGGATTCATGTGAAAAATCAAGTAGAGGAAATGCAGGAACTGAGCCCTGAGCAGCAGGAAGCGGAGCGCTCCCGCCGCAAGAGGAAAGCCAGACGCAAGGCGGTCGGCCGCGTCATCAACCGGATCTTCGGTTTTGTGATGGCAACGGTCATCATGGCTGGACTCGGCGGCCTGGGGCTTGAATATGTGATGCTGAAAGGCCCGTCCGAGACGCTGCGTAACACCTTCGCCATGACGATGTTCGAGACCAGGCGTTTTACCTGGATCCCGAATATCTTCCTGACGGAGGAAGAGATCGCCGCGATCCGAGCGACGCGCAATCAGCACGTGGAAGAGGATTTTGACGCCTCTCTGATCACGCTCAACACAGAGGAGCCGGATGCCGATGAAGAGACCGGCCCCCTTCCCGACGCGTATGGCCTGATCGACGAGGACGGCGACGGACTCGTCATTGAGGATATTCGCGGAAGCGGATACGTCGGCTATATGATCGTCGTCAAGGATCCCCACCGCGTGATCGTCGGCGCTGCCAACCGCGGGAGCGGTTCCGGCCTGACACTGGAGCAGATGTGCGAGAAATACGGTGCCATCGGCGGCATCAACGGCGGCGCCTATGTGGACTATAACGGCACGGGCTCCGGCGACCAGCCGGACGGCCTGACCATCCTGGGCGGCGACGTGGTGAACTCCGGCTACGGCGCGGACGCTTTTGTCGGCCTCGATAAGGATGGCAAGCTGCACGTGGGGTATTACACGCTCAATGACGCGCTGGCCTGCAACATCACCGACGGCGTCAGCTTCGGCCCGGTGCTGATCATCAACGGCAATGTGACCGACTCCGCCAAGATCCCCAGCGGCGTCAACCCCCGTACCGCCATCGGCCAGCGGGCCGACGGCGCCGTTCTGCTGCTGGTCATCGACGGCCGCCAGGTGCACAGCATCGGCGCCACCTACACGGATCTGGCCCGCATCATGGCCGATCACGGCGCGATCAATGCCTGCAATCTGGACGGCGGCTCCTCCTCCAGCATTTACTGCTACGGGGAGTATCTCAACAGCAGCTCTTCTGCCAACGGGGTTGCCCGCGCGCTGCCCGACGCTTTTCTCATCCTGCCGCAGAGCGGCGCGGAGACTGCCGACAACGCGGCAGAGAATTCCTGAGGGGGTGTCGAGATGGCAGGAAGAGTACGGAAAAACACCCATGGCGCCGGCGTTTATGCTGCGTTTCTGATTGTCTATGTTCTTGTTCTGGCCGGCGTGATCCTCTTTGGCCTCAATCGCCTCTGGGAATATGCGAAGACCGTTGACACAGTCGGCCCCGAAGGCGTAATGGACGCCTACGTGGCCCAGCTGCATGACACTGTCTGGAACGAAGGCATGGCACAGACTGTCGCTGCGCTGCCGCACGAATTCCAGACCGACGAGGAATGCGTGGAGATCGTACGGAACATGCTGGAGGGCGAGTGGAGCTACCATCGCAGAGAGGGCAGCACCGACGAATCCGGCAGTGTGGACTTTGACCTGATCTGCGGGAAAAACCTGATCGGCAAGGCAACGGTGGTGCGTGACGAAAGCAAGCGCGGACAGATGCCGGATCTGCAGCTTCCCTGGATCATTCAGAGCAATGAGTTCTACGTCGACGGGCTGTATACCTCGCTGAAGCTCACAGTTCCCGCTTCCTACAGAGTTTTCATCAACGGCCATGAGGTCGGCGAGGAGTATATCGTGGAGCGCGGTATCCATTACGACGCGCTGGAGTCCTACTACAGCCAGTATCCCAATCTGCCCACCAAGGTGACCTATGAAGTCCACAATCTCTTCGGCGTGCAGGAGGCCGTCGTCTACGACGAAGACGGCAACCTCTTTATCCGCGACGAAGCGAAAAACGACATGCAGTATATCAAGAAGCCCGATCCGGAAACCTGGGCGAGGCTGGAGGCCTTTGCGATCGCCTTTTCCGACCAGTATAAGCATTTCAGCGCCGGCACGGGCGATCCCTCGGTGGCCATTTCCATGCTCAAGCCCTATCTCGTTGAGGGCAGCGAGCTGGAGCAGCGCCTGTGGATGGCCATGGACGGCTACGGCTGGGCCCACACGGTTTCTTACCAGTTCAACGGGGCCGTCCTCAACAGCGCGATCTCTGTCGGCAACGGCCTGTACATCCTGGACGTGACCACGGAGACCACGGTCGTCTATCCCAACAAGGGCGACAACGGGACGCTTCACGAGTTTGACGGCCTGACCATTATCGCGCAGGACTACGGCGAGGAGATCCGCGCAGTGACCGTTGAAAATGCCTGAGCGAGGTCGTACTATGGAGGAAACACAATCCTGCCGGGAAAGCGTGGCGGTGATCCTGCCTTCGCTGAACCCCGACGTAAAATTTTCCCGCGTGGTGGACGGCCTGGTGGAAGACGGCTTCCGGCACATCGTGATCGTGGATGACGGGAGCGACGACGCCCATCAGCAGTGGTTTGAAAAAGCGGCGCAGCATCCCCAGTGCACAGTGCTGCACCATGGCGTGAACAAGGGCAAGGGACGCGCACTGAAAACGGCCTTTACCCATGTGGCGGAGCAGCTGCCGGAGATTGCCGGCGTCATCACCATCGACGGCGACGGCCAGCATCTGCTGCCGGACATCGTAGCCTGTGCGGACAGCATGCTGAAAAACCGGGACAAGGTGGTGTTGGGCTGCCGGGATTTCGACGCTCCCGGCGTTCCGCCGCGCAGCGTGGCGGGCAACAAAACCACAAATCGCCTCTTCAAGATCTTCTACGGCATCACGATCTCCGACACGCAGACCGGACTTCGCGCCATCCCGCGGCAGTATCTGGAACGTTTCTGCGAGATGGAAGGGGAGCGTTTTGAGTACGAGACCAACATGCTCCTGCAGATGAAGAAGCAGCATATCGCTTTTCTGGAGCAGCCCATCGCCACGGTTTACGATCCCGAGGACTACAGCTCGCACTATAATGCGGTCAAGGACTCATGGCGGATCTTCAAGATCATGATGAAAAACAAGTTCAGGTAAGGGCATGGGCAAATTTTCACAGATCATCAAATACTCTCTCAGCTCTGTGGCCTCCTGGGTCGTCGACAACGGCATTTTCCTGCTGCTCAAGACTCTGCTGGCAGAAACGCTAGGGCCCTTTGCGGATCTGGTATGCACGGCGGCAGCGAGGGCGGTGTCCTCTTTCTTCAACTTCAACGCCAACAACCGCCTTGTTTTTGAGCACCGGGGCGGCTACGGGAAGGCTCTGCTGCGCTACTACTGCCTGGCGATCCCCATCATGCTCTGCTCCGCGGGGCTTGTAACGCTGCTGGATCGTGTCTTCGGGGTCACGGCGCCGACGCTCTCCACGGCGATCAAGATCTGCGTGGACGCGGTGCTCTTCCTGGCAAGTTATACGATCCAGAAGAAATGGGTCTTTTCCAAAACGGGAACGGATGAAAAAACGGACAGCCGATAAGGCTGTCCGTTTTTCGTGTTCGCGGTTATTCAGAAAAAACAGTCCAGGGGAATACGTCAGGCAGAGCGGCACGGAAAGAGAGCGCTTCACCGCTTTTCGGATGGAGAAAGCTGATTTCATAAGACCAGAGTGCGAGCGTATCCGCCGCACCGCCGCCGTATCGTCTGTCTCCCAGAAGGGGCAGCTGCCGGGAGGCAAACTGAACACGGATCTGGTGAGAGCGTCCCGTCAGCAGCTCGATCTTCACCAGGTTCAGGCCGTCGCGGCGATCCAGCGTCTCATAGCGCAGCACGGCCTCACGCACGCCCTTGCGCATCCGTTTGACCACGTAGCTCTTGTTTCGGGAGGCGTCGTGAAAAAGCAGATCCCGCATCTCTCCGGCATCCGGAGCGTCGCCCTGACACACGGCAAGATATCGTTTTCCGCTTTGCCCCCCGGCGAACCGGCTGGAAAGAGCGGCGGCAGCCTCCTTTGTTTTCGCGTAAACCATCAGGCCGCCCACGGCACGGTCCAGCCTGTGCACGCAAAAGATCTCCCGCGCGCCGGTCTGCGTTCGCAGAAGCCCGGGCATTCCGCCCTCCTCGGACAGGACGCCCGCAGGCTTGATGCAGACAAGGATCTGTGCATCCTGATAGAGGATCTCCAAAGACATAAGACCACCTCCCGCCTCCATTGTACGTTTCTTTTCCGGGAAAAACAAGGGCCTGTCTTGCGCATCATCGGAGCTCGTGATATAATTATATTCGGTGAGATATAGCTTTCACCGACAGCGCCTCATTTTTTCAGCATGGGAGTGATCTTTTGGATATCAGCAATTTTATCAGCCTGCTTGGCGGCGTCGCGCTTTTCCTCTTCGGCATGAGCCTGATGGGCGACGGCCTGAAGAAGGTCGCGGGCAACCAACTGGAGCTGGTGCTCTATCGCCTGACGGGGACGCCCCTTCGCGGCGTGCTGCTGGGAGCCGGTGTCACCGCCGTGATTCAGTCTTCTTCCGCCACCTCTGTAATGGTGGTCGGCTTTGTCAACTCCGGCGTCATGAAATTGCATCAGGCGATTTCTGTAATCCAGGGTGCGCTCATCGGCACCAGCATCACCGGCTGGATCATCGCCCTCTCCAGCGTGGAGGGCGCCGGCTGGACGGCGCTGCTGTCCACCTCCAACCTGTCGGCGCTGGTAGCCATTGCGGGCATTCTGCTGCGGATGTTCTCCAAAAAGCAGTCCCACCACCATCTGGGCGATATTATGCTGGGCTTTGCCGTGCTGATGTTCGGCATGCACAGCATGAGCGGCGCGGTGGCACCGCTGAAGGATGACGCGCATTTCCTGCATCTGATGTCCAGCGTGGCCAACCCGCTGCTGGGCATTCTGGTCGGCGCGGCCTTCACGGCAGTGCTGCAGAGCGCCTCTGCCGCTGTAGGTATCCTGCAGGCTCTGTCCATGACGGGTGCCATCACCTTTGCTGAGGCCTATCCGCTGATCCTCGGCATTGCCATCGGCTCCTCGCTGCCGGTACTGATGTCTGCGCTGGGAGCGAAGGTGGACGGCAGACGGGCCGCCTGGTCCTATCTGGTGATTGAGATTCTGGGCGTTCTGATTTTTGGCTTGCTGTATTACATTCTGGACGCCGTTTTCCATTTCGGACTGGACAACTGGGTGGTCGGTACTTTCTCCATCGCGCTGATCAATACGGTTTTCCGCGTTGCGACATCCTTTGTACTTCTGCCCTTTGGCAAGCAGATCGAAAAACTCACGGTGGCCTTCGTCAAGGAGAGCGAGGACGAGAAATCCCTCGCCGGCGAGTTGGACCGCCTGGACGAGCGCTTCCTGCAGCATCCGGCCCTCGCCGTCGAGCAGAGCCGTATGACCGTCAATGCCATGGCCCGCACGGCGCGGGAGAATCTGCTTCGCGCGGTCGGGCTTGTGAGCAGCTTCAGCGAAGCCGCAGCCCATAAGGTGGAGCTGACCGAGGATCTGATCGACCTTTACGAGGACAAGCTCGGTACCTATCTTGTAAAGCTCAATACCAACGAGCTGAATGAGATGCAGAATGAGAGCGTTTCCAAATACCTGCATACGCTCTCCGACTTCGAGCGCATCGGCGACCACGCCATGAACATTATGGAGGTTGCCAGAGAGATCCATGAAAAGAAGGTCGTTTTCTCCGGCGCTGCTGTGAAGGAGCTTCAGGTCCTGACCGGCGCGCTGCGGGAGATCCTGCAGATGTCCGTGGATTCCTTCGTCAACGAGGATCTTGAGACTGCCTACCGCGTAGAGCCGCTGGAGGAGCGGATCGACATCCTCTGCGACGAGATGAAGCTCAACCATGTGGAGCGCCTGCAGCAGGGCGTCTGTTCCCTCAACCAGGGCTTTGTGTTCAACGATTTGCTCACCAATTATGAGCGCGTGGCGGACCACTGCTCCAACATCGCCATTGCCATGATCGAGCTGCAGTCGGACGAGTACGACACCCACGGTTATATCATCAATCTCAAGGAGCTCCATTCCCACAACTTCGATGAGCTCTATGAGGAATATACAAAGAAATACGAGATCTGACGGAATCGTTTCCGGAAAAGCGGCGGCCCGCATTTGCGGGCCGCCGCTGATATTTGCCTTTTCAGAACAACAGCTTCAGAAGGATCAGAAAGAGCACGCCCGGAATCCCGCCGAAGCCGGTGATCAGGCCGGTTGCAAGCGTGATGGGGATGGAGATGCCGAACGAAGCGCCGAAGCGATTGACGAGAAAGAGCACGCCGAAACCAAGCCCCGCATGGAGCGCCAGCTTGAAAATCAGCTTAATTGGGGCGGCGAGCATTTTGACAAGCAGAAAAATGAAAAGCCCGGTGGCGGCGAGCATCATAAGCGTGGAGAGAGTTTCCAATAGATCACCTCAATAATTCAAATCCGGCGGCGCATACTAAAGGCGGACGGTTTTCCGGGCGCGAGAGAAAGAACAGCGCCGGATGCGGAATCCTGTATTCCTGATATAGAGATACATCCAAAACGGGAAATTGTCAAGCGGCCGAAGGGGCCGCGGGGCGGGGCGCGGACGCGTCCCGCCTTTTGGCGGCGTCAAACAAAGCGCGTTTTCTTTCTGCTTTTGAAAGCCCGGGAAGCGAGACTTCAGCAGACGAAGACAGGAAGCGCAGGGCGCGTGCAGCGCCGCGAAAGAGGGAGGGGTATAAGCCCCTCCCTCTTTCGTATCTGTGGTTTTCGCGCCGTAGGGCGTCTGCCTTTATACTGCGTATCCTTCCAGCTCCGGGTAGGCCTCGTCAACGACGGTGACAATGTAGTACAGCGCATCGTATGCGATCTCGCCGGCGTTGGCGTCATCCCGCAGCGGGCAGTCGATCTTGGCGTCTACGGAATAGTCTTCCAGATCCACTACGAACGTCACATACTTATAATCGCTGTTGAGCTTGTTGACAAGCAGCAGCACGTCGTTGAGATCAGCCTCGTCAAAGCTGATGACATACCAGCTTCGCATGCTGACCGAATCCAACTCCACGTCAAAATAGATTTCGACCTCGATTTCATCCATGTAATCCCCGGAGAAGACTACGTTGACGCGCTCATTATCCGACTCGTCGATACCCATGTAGTTGTAGCTGTGGTCCTCCCGATCCATGACCTTCAGGAATTCTTTTGTCGGACCGTACTGTGCGTTTGCTGCGGAGGCGGGAACGCTCAGGCCCATGAACAGGCCCAGAACAAGGAATATGGCAAACAGCTTTTTCATGGTTTTCATGGTGTTCTCTCCTTTTTTCCGGCGCAAAACGACCGGTTACTGCCATTACTATATAACAGAAGGGAATAAAAAACAAGTATCTTGATCGCGGAGGGAAGAAAAGAAGGCCAAAGCAGGCTGCCAATTCGTTACCGTTGTGTTGTTGAAATCATTTTTTTTCGATGGTATACTAAATCAGTTAAAATAGGACTGCTATGCGATACAAGATATAGTGTTCTGCTTCAGATTTTGTAAAGGATCAGGTTTTTATGAGCAAAAGCACCGCACAGTACGGAAACGACAGTATATCCCAGCTCAAGGGCGCCGACCGCGTCCGCAAGCGTCCGGGCGTCATCTTCGGCTCCGATGGGCTGGACGGCTGTGAACATGCCGTTTTTGAAATCCTCTCCAACTCCATCGACGAGGCGCGCGAGGGTCACGGCAACCTTATCACGCTGACCTGCTTTGAGGACAAATCCATCGAGGTGGAGGACTTCGGCCGCGGCTGCCCGCTGGACTGGAATCCCAATGAAAAGCGCTTCAACTGGGAGCTTGTTTTCTGTGAACTGTACGCCGGCGGCAAATACAAAAACGCCGACGGCGGCGACTATGAGTATTCCCTGGGCCTCAACGGCCTGGGCTCCTGCGCCACCCAGTACGCCTCCGAGTATATGGATGTGACGGTCTGGCGCGACAATCAGAAGTATTCCCTGCATTTCAAAAAAGGAAAACCCCTCGGTAAAAAGGGCCAGGAACTGCTCGTCGAGCCGGCCGACCGGAAAAAGACGGGCACCACCATCCGCTGGCGGCCGGACCTCGAAGTCTTCACCGATATCGACATTCCCGTGGCGTATTTTGAGGACGTGCTGCACCGCCAGGCCGTTGTCAACGCCGGCGTTACCTTCCGGCTGAGGATCCAGAAGGGCCGGAGCTTTGAAACCCGGGACTTCTGCTACGAAAACGGCATCATGGACTATGTGACGGAGCTCGCCGGGGAGGGAACCCTTACCGCGCCCTACTTCGTCTCTACCGAGCGCAAGGGGCGCGACCGGGACGACAAGCCCGAGTACAAGGTCAAGATCTCGGCGGCCTTCTGCTTCTCCAACAAGACGAACATCCTGGAGTATTACCACAACTCCTCCTGGCTGGAAAACGGCGGCGCGCCGGACAAGGCGGTGAAAAGCGCCTTCCTCTCCGCCATAGACGCCTATCTCAAGCAGCAGAACAAATACCAGAAGAACGAAAGCTCCATCAAATTCCAGGATGTGCAGGACTGCCTGGTGCTGGTCACCAACTGCTTCTCCACCCAGACATCCTATGAGAACCAGACCAAGAAAGCCATCAACAACCGCTTTATCCAGCAGGCCATGACCGAGTTTTTCAAGGCCCAGCTGGAGGTCTATTTCATCGAGAACAAGCCCGAGGCGGACCGGATCGCCGAGCAGGTGCTCATCAACAAACGCAGCCGCGAGACGGCTGAGAAAGCCCGCCAGGGCATGAAGAAAAAGCTTTCCGGCTCCATCGACATCGCCAACCGCGTCCAAAAATTCGTGGACTGCCGCAGCCGTGACCCGGAGAAGCGGGAGATCTACATCGTGGAGGGCGACTCCGCTCTGGGCGCCTGCAAGCTCTCGCGTGATGCGGAGTTTCAGGGCATCATGCCCGTGCGGGGCAAGATCCTCAACTGCCTGAAGGCGGACTACGTGCGTATCTTCAAGAGCGACGTCATCACCGATCTGATGAAGGTCCTGGGCTGCGGCGTGGAGGTCCGGGACAAGCATACCAAGGAGCTTTCGAGCTTCGACCTCAACAATCTGCGCTGGAGCAAGGTCATCATCTGCACCGACGCGGATGTAGACGGCTTCCATATCCGGACGCTGATCCTCACCATGCTCTACCGGCTGGTGCCCACGCTGATCCGCGAGGGCTATGTATTCATCGCCGAATCTCCCCTGTATGAGATCGAGAGCAAGGGCAAGACCTGGTTTGCCTACTCCGACCGGGAAAAGGCCGAGATCGTGGAGAGCCTCAAGGGTGCGAAGGCCACCATCAACCGAAGCAAGGGCCTTGGCGAAAACGACCCGGACATGATGTGGATGACCACCATGAACCCGGAGACCCGCCGCCTCATCAAGGTCATGCCGGAGGACGCCGAGCGCATGGCGCAGGTCTTTGATCTGCTGCTGGGGGACGATCTGGAGGGCCGCAAGAATCATATCGCGGAGTTCGGGGCCCAGTATCTGGATCTGGCGGATATATCCTGAGATACGGGACAGACAGTGGAGGAACATAAATGAAAGCTAGATATGAGAGCAGCTTCGAACGCGGGCAGTATCTGGTCCGCTATTGCATGGTCGGGGCCATTGCCTGCGGCGTCTGCGCCCTGTTCTTCACGCAGACGGGTACGCCCGCCAATATGGTGCTGATCTTCCTGTCCATGGCCCTGCTGATCGGAATGATCGTCTGCGCCTGGAAGCTTTGCCGCTGCCCCTACTGCGGCAGGCGCATCATCGCGGGGGCGCTGGCGGTCACCGTCTGCCCCGCCTGCAGCAGGGATCTGCGCAGCGGTAAAAAAGTCAAAAAATCCAGAAGATAAGGGGCATATATGGCAAAGAAAAAAGAAGCGGAAAAGAAAAAATACGACAATCCCAACGTCATCGGTCTGCGTGCCGCCGTGCTGGAGCAGCCGATCACCGAGACGCTGGAGACGAACTTCATGCCTTATGCCATGTCGGTCATCGTCTCCCGCGCCATTCCCGAGATCGACGGCTTCAAGCCCTCCCACCGCAAACTGCTCTACACCATGTTCAAGATGGGGCTGCTGGGCGGCAGCCGGACCAAGAGCGCCAACATCGTGGGGCAGACCATGAAGCTCAATCCCCACGGGGACGCCGCCATCTATGAGACCATGGTGCGTCTCTCCGCGGGCTATCAGGCGCTGCTGACGCCCTTTGTGGACTCCAAGGGCAATTTCGGCAAGGTCTACTCCCGGGATATGTCCTGCGCCGCTTCCCGCTATACCGAGGCGCGGCTTTCCGCCATCTGCGCGGAGCTTTTCCGGGATATTGACCGCGATACCGTGGATTTCACCGACAACTACGACGGCAGCATGAAGGAGCCTGCGCTCCTGCCCACGGCTTTCCCAAACGTATTGGTTTCCGCCAACTCCGGCATTGCCGCCGGCATGGCCAGCCAGATCTGCGGCTTCAACCTGGGCGAGGTGTGTGAAACAACGGTGGCCTATCTGAAGGACCCGGAGTGCGACATTCACGCCACCCTCCCCGCACCGGACTTTCCCACCGGCGGCGAGATCATCTATGACCGGCGGGAGATGGAGAGCATCTATCTCACCGGCCGAGGCAGCTTCAAGGTCCGCGCCCGGTGGCGCTATCTGCAGAAGGAAAACATCATCGAGATCTATGAGATCCCATACACCACCACCTCCGAGGCCGTCATCGACAAGGTGGCGGAGCTCATCAAGACCGGCAAGGTGCGGGAGATCAACGACATGCGCGACGAGACGGACCTGGGCGGCCTGCGCCTGGCGATCGACCTGAAGCGCGGCGCGGATCCCGACAAGCTGATGCAGAAGCTCTTCAAGATGACCACCCTGCAGGACGCCTTCCCATGCAACTTCAACATCCTCGTGGGCGGCAATCCCCGGGTCATGGGCGTCCGGGAGATCCTGGAGGAGTGGACAGCCTGGCGGATGGACTGTGTGCGCCGCCGGGTGTTCTACGAGCTGCAGAAGAAGAAGGACAAGCTGCATCTTCTGCAGGGTTTGGAGAGGATCCTGCTGGACATTGACAGGGCCATCGAGATCATCCGCAACACGGAACTGGAGAGCGAGGTCGTGCCCAATCTGATGATGGGCTTCGGCATCGACCAGATCCAGGCGGAATATGTGGCCGAGATCAAGCTGCGCAACATCAACCGCGAGTATATCCTCAAGCGCACCGCGGAGACCGAGGCCCTTGAGAAGGACATCGAGGAGCTGGAGGCCACGCTCCACAACCGCAGGCGCATCAAGAGCATCATCACGGATGAACTCAGGCAGATCCAGAAGAAGTACGCCGCGCCTCGGAAAACCGCGATTGTCTATGCCGACGAGATCGAGGAGTTTGACGAGACGGAGAACGTGCCCGACTATCCGGTGACGGTGTTCCTGTCCCGTGAGGGCTATCTGAAGAAGATCACGGCCCAGTCCCTGCGCATGAGCGGGGAGCAGAAATACAAGGAGGGCGACGGCCCGGCCCGCAGCTTTGAGGCAAACAACCGCAGCGAGCTTCTGGTTTTCACGGACAGACAGCAGGTTTACAAGACCCGCCTGAGCGAGTTTGAGGACCAGAAGGCCTCTTCTCTCGGCACCTATCTGCCCGCCAAGCTCCAGATGGACGAGGGGGAGAGCGTGTTCGCTGTGGTGGAACCCGGCGATTACCGGGCACACCTCCTGTTCGTGTTTGAAAACGGCAAGGCCGCGCGTGTGGAGCTCTCGGCCTACGAGACCAAGACCAACCGGAAGAAGCTGATCGGCGCCTATTCCGACAAGAGCCCCCTCAAGGCTCTGCTGGTTCTGAAGGAGGAGAAGGAAGTGGTCTGCTACGCAAGTGACGGCCGCTGCCTCCTGTTTCATACGAGCCTTCTGCAGGCCAAGACGAGCCGCAGCACCCAGGGCGTGGGCGTGATGGCCCTCAAGCCCCGCAGGACGCTGGAGCGGGCCGCCTTCCTCACAGATACCCCGCTGCAGAACCAGAGCCGCTACCGTGTAAGAAGCCTGCCCGCCGCCGGCGCGCTGCTCAAGCCGGAGGACAGGGGAGAAGAACAGTTATCGCTGATCGAGGAGTGATCCCATGGGCAATCTTTTTTCGGATAAACCGCTGCTCAGAGTCGCCTGGAAGTACCTGATGATCGTTGTGGGCGCGGTGATCTACGCCGTTTCCTTTCAGTTTTTCCTGTTCCCCAATGAGATCGTGGCGGGCGGCGTGACCGGTATCGCCATGATCGTCAATGCCATGACCCACTGGCCGGTCGGCGTAATGATCATTGTGATGAACGTGCCGCTGTTCCTGTTTTCCTGGCGCTTTTTCGGGATGGACTATATGATCGCCTCCCTGGTAGGCATGGGCCTGTCCTCCGTGCTGGTGGACCTGTTTTCTCTCAGCGGTCTGGTGCTCACGAACGATCCCATGCTTGCCGCCATCATCGGCGGCGTCATCAAGGGCGCGGGCCTCGGCCTGATCTACTATGTCAACGGCTCCACCGGCGGTATCGACATTGTGATCAAGATCCTGCGCCAGCGCTACAATCACATCAACTTCGGCACGATCATGCTCATCGTGGACGCGGCCATCGTCATGGCCTATGCCATGGTCCTGGGCAAATACCAGAGCGCCATGTATTCCATTATCGCCATGTTCGTGGTGACCAAGGTGGTGGATCTGTTCCTCTACGGCATCGACAATTCCGCCCTTTGTCTCATCGTGAGCGATCAGAGCGAGACCCTGACCGACAAAATCCTCTCCGGGCACGTACATAGAGGCGTGACGATCCTGGAGGGCGAGGGCGCCTACTCCCACAGCAAGAAACACGTGATTATGTGCGTCGTCAAGCGCACCCAGATCCCGGAGCTGCGCCGCCTGGTCAGAAGCGTGGACGAGCGGGCTTTCTTCGTTGTCACAGACGCCAAGAACGTGTTCGGCAAGGGCTTTGAGAGCATTTCGGAGGTCCGCTGATGAAACGCGCCTGCGCTGTACTGCTCTGTCTGACTGCCCTGCTCTGCCTCTCCGGCTGCGGCAGCATGTTTCCGAAGGAATATGTGGTGGTGGGCGATTACACGCCCGTTATACCCGCAGACGATGCGGAGGAGGGACGGGTCACCGTCTCCGACCTTCCGCAGCTGCGGCGCGCCCTGCTGGAGATGGTCTCTGCCGGCGAGCAGGAGAGCAGCATCATCTTCGATGCGGACTACGAGGGGGAAATCAGCGAGGACATGGCCAGCGCCTGCTGGCAGGTCCGTACGCAGGACGCCCTCTGTGCCTACTGCGTGGAGAACATCTCCTACGATCTGACCAAGATCGTCAACCATACCGAGGCGAAAATGACGGTGCGCTACAGCGACGCGGTCTGTTCCCCGACCGATGTGCAGCGCCGGACCTATTCCAGCGGCATGGACGAGCTTATCCGGGAGATGCTGACCAAGGGCAGCACCCGGGAGGCCGTGCTCATCAACCAAAGCTATTACAGCTCCGAGGGAATGGAGGAACTCATTGCGGACGTCTACCGGACCGACCCGATCCTATCGCCCCAGGCGCCGTCCATCAGCGTAATGATGCTCAGCGGCAGCGGGACCCAGCGGCTGTACGAGATCGACCTGGACTACGGCATGAACGAGCAGGAGCGCCAGCGCCGTCTGGAGGCGCTGCAGGCGCTGGAACCCTTTGCGGGGATGGAACTGGAGGCGGCGGACGAAGCGCACCGGGCACTGGCGGCTGCCGAATGGCTCTCCGCCCATTGCCGCTATGCGCCGGATGGCAACGGCGACCTCTATTCTGCCCTCATTGAGGGAGCTGCCAATGACGAGGGCATGGCGTATGCGTATGTCTATCTGTGCCGGCTGCTGAATCTGGACTGCCGGATGGTCTACGGCCAGAAAAACTGGGAGGACGGCTGCTGGAATATCATCTCCGCCGAAGGGAGCTATTACCATGTGGACCCAACGGTCTGCGCTGCGGGCGACTATAACGGCGGCTTCCTGCTGCGCGACGAGGTCATGTGGGAAAACTGCCGTTGGGATGTGTCCGCTTATCCCGCCTGCACGGGTGAACTGAGCTGGTACACCCTCGCCGTGCAGGACGGATTGATAGAACCGCCTCCGGATGAGAGCGGCGGAGAGATTCCTGCGGAAGAATCCGCCCAGGAGGCGGTGGTGGAGATCGAGGAAGAAAGCGAAGCCGAAACCGCGGAGGAATCGTAAAAATCTTCTTGACAAGACGGCAGATTGTGATATAATCCTTTCTGCTGACGCGGGCATAGCTCATCCGGTAGAGCGCCACCTTGCCAAGGTGGAGGTAGCGAGTTCGAGCCTCGTTGCCCGCTCCATATTGGCCTATCGCTTCGGCGATAGGCCATTTTCTTTCCCTTTGCGGGTATGGTGGAATTGGCAGACACGCTGGATTTAGGTTCCAGTGGGCAACCGTGCAGGTTCAAGTCCTGTTACCCGCACCAAAAGAGGAGCCGCCGCCTGGCGGCTCCTCTTTTGGTGCAGGCAAGGGATGACTGGGTTCTGCCTGCCCGAGGGGCAGTGGCAGCGACGGACGACGCGAAGCGGCGTCCTAGTCCCTTCAGGGAGTTCAAGTCCTGTTGACACGGAATGCCGCCTGGCGGCTCCTCTTTTGGTGCGGGCAAGGGATGACTGGGTTCTGCCTGCCCGAGGGGCAGTGGCAGCGACGGACGACGCGAAGCGGCGTCCTAGTCCCTTTAGGGAGTTCAAGTCCTGTTGACACGGAATGCCGCCTGACGGCTCCTCTTTTGGTGCAGGCAAGGGATGACTGGGTTCTGCCTGCCGGGAAAAGGGCCGGCCGGTCGCTGCGGGAAACGCGATGCGGAAAACCAGATAGAGCATCCGGCCAGAACCGTTGTTCCTTCGTATAAAAAAATATAACGGAAGGGAACTATTCCGTTTCTTGCACGTCTGATTGTATGCAAGTATACATGACAGGAGATAAAATAATGAGATATCGTTCTTTCAAAAGTCTATTCTCTATGGCGCTCTCCGCCGCGCTGCTGCTGGGCCTGGGCTGCACGGCCTTTGCCGCTGAGGATGTGAGCAGATCGGTCACTGTCAGCGCCGCCGGCGCAGACGCCACGGCGACCTACGGTACGGTCAGCGTCTCCATCTCGGACGCGCTGCAGTCCAACAACGCGCTGGAGGTCCTCTCCGAGAACGGTCACCGCGCCGAGGTCACGGCAGACTCCGTTTCGGCCGGCGGGGAATTTCCCACGGGTCTGTCCGTCTCCTCCAAGGCGAACGGCAGCCTGAGCCGTGTCACGGCGGGCGGGGTTTCCGCCAGGGGGGAGGACAGCGCCATTGCGCTGGGCGTCACCGTCTTTGACGGGGGACGCGCCGAGATCAGCGTGGGTGAACAGGGTGTGACCGCGGTGGCGGACGACTATGCCATCGGTCTTCACGCAGGCGTGTTCGGTTCCGGTACCGTGAACGCCGAGCTGCTGGGCGATCTGGCGGTAAGCGGCGGCTATCAGGCCCGCGGAACTGTTCTTGTCGCGCCGCCCGCCGGCAGCGAAAGTGTGACGGTGAACGGTAATCTTACCGCCCGCAGCAACGGCGATGCGGCGGCAGCGGAGATCGACCTGGGCGAGAGCGCGGCCGGAGACGTGATGCTCCGCGTGCACGGTGATCTGCTCTCCAACGACGTCGGCCTGCTGATCCAGAACGATTCCGGCGTTCCTGCGGCAACGGTCGTTGTGGATGGGACTGTCAAAGGACAGAATACCGCCATCGTCGTTTCCGACCCGGAGACAGTCGGCAGCCTTCGCCTGGTGGCCTGGAAGATCGTTCGCAGCCGCAGCGGAAATGTGGCGGAGACCACGGGCGGCATGCCTGCGGCCGAGCTTCAGAAGGCCGTCAACTACATCGTACGCACGTCCGTCCCCGAGGGCGTGAAGCTGAGCGCTGCCGGCATAAGCTATCAGGAGGATCTGGGCCTTTATACCGCCCATGAAGGCGACGAGCTCAGCTTCTATGTGGAAGTGCCGAAGGGCGTGAAGCTGGAGGGCGTCTACAATGGGGAGAAGGCTCTGGAGCAGGGCTCCGACGGCGGCTTCCGCCTGAGCGTTCCCCGCGGCGGCGGCGTGGAGCTGCGCGTTGTTACGAAATAATAGTAAGCCGTCTTGCGGCGGCCCGCCCGGTTTTTCCCGGGAAGGGCCGCCGCTTCTTGCATGAACAGGGAGGGTATGCTATAATCTTTATTCAGCGGCGTGTTTCGCTGCCTATTCCGTGAACAGGAGCCAAGGTATGACGATCCGTGCATTTTTTGCGATTCTGCTTTGTAAGCTGCTGCGCTTTGTCTCCCGGGTTCTGCACCGGGGCGGCACGGCTATGCCCGGCCGCTATGCGCTGAAGCTCTGCCCCGATCTGCTGGATCGGCTTGCCTGCCAGGTCAGCAGCGTGGCCATCACCGGCACCAACGGCAAGACCACCAGCGCCCGCATGATCGAAGAGGCCTTCCGCGAGCAGGGGCTGCCCTATCTGACCAACCGGTCCGGGGCCAATCTGATCGACGGCATCACCACCGAATTTGTGATGAACAGCAGCCTTTTCGGCAAGGTGAAGAAGGATTACGCAGTCATTGAATGCGACGAGGCGGCGGCCCGGAAGGTTTTCCCGAGGCTCAAGCCGAAAGTAGTCGTGGTAACGAATCTGTTTCGCGACCAGTTGGATCGTTACGGCGAGGTGACCCATACGCTGGAGAATATCCGGGAGGCCCTGCACGGCGCGCCGGAGGCGCTGCTGTGCCTCAACGCCGACTGCTCGCTGACGGCGTCCCTTGCGGGGGATCTGCCCAATCCGGTGCGCTGGTTCGGCGTCGAGCAGGGGGCTGCGCCCTCTCGGGAAAAGCCCGAGATCTCCGACGCGACCCACTGTATCCGCTGCAAGACCGAGTATGAGTACGATTACATCAGCTACGGCCACCTGGGCGGTTTCCGCTGCCCCAAGTGCGGCTACCGCCGCCACCGGGCAGATTACGCCGTGACCGACGTTGTGGAGCAGCGGCCCGACGGCAGCGACATCGTCATGGAGGTCGGCGGCGAAAAGCATCTGATTTGCGTGAATCTCCCCGCCATGTACAACATCTATAACGCCGCCGGGGCTGTTGCCGCGGTGACGGAGATGGGTCTCGGCGTGCAGGCGGCGGCAGATGCGCTCAAAGGCTTCCGCTGCGGCTTCGGGCGTATGGAGCGCTTTGACCTGGCGGGCGGTACCCGGATGATGCTGGTCAAGAATCCTGCCGGCTGCAACCAGGTGATCGAATATCTTCAGACGATCAGGGAGAAGTTCATCCTGGTGATCTGCCTCAACGACCGGGCCGCCGACGGGCGGGATATCTCCTGGATCTGGGATGCAGACTTTGAGGGACTCAGCGCGCTGGCCGGAAGGCTGGATCAGGTGATCGTCTCCGGCGACAGGGCCGAGGATATGCGCGTGCGCATCAAATACGCGGGCGTGGACGACCGCTGCATCCGTGTGGAGCGGGATTATGAGACACTGGTGCGCTCTCTGGAGCAGGAGACGCGGCCCGTGTGCATGATGCCCACCTATACGGCCATGCTGGAGCTGCGGCAGACCGTGATCCGCCACTGCGGCGGCGAGGAATTCTGGGAGTAGCGTAAAGAAGAAACTCGCGCCGCTTCGCCTGGCGGTTTATAGCAGACAAGGAATTATTATGTAAACCGGTGATTGTATGGAACTGAAAATCTGTCATATGTACCCCGACGTGCTGAACCTCTACGGTGACAGGGGCAACGTCATGTGCATGCGCAAACGTCTGGAGTGGCGCGGGATCGACGCCGAAGTGACCCGGCTGCCCATCGGCTCAAGCGCGAATCTCGCGGGTTTCGACCTGGTGTTCATCGGCGGCGGGCAGGATTTCGAGCAGCAGGTGCTGCTGGATGACCTGCACCGGGGCAAAGATCGGGAGATCCTCTCCGCCGTGCGGGACGGCCTGCCCTTTCTGACCATCTGCGGCGGCTACCAGATGATGGGCAATTACTATGAGACCTACGACGGCGTGCGCTGCGATTTTATCGGCGCGGTGGATCTGTACACCGTGGGCTCGAAAAAGCGCATGATCGGCAACTATAAGTTTCAGTGCGGTACGGAATCCGGCGGCAGCGTCGTAGTGGGCTTCGAAAACCACAGCGGGCAAACCTTCCTGGGGGAGGGCGTGCAGCCCCTCGGGCAGGTGCTGGCCGGCTTTGGCAACAACGGCGAGGACGGCACGGAGGGCGTGCGCTGGCTGAATGTTTTCGGCACCTACAGTCACGGTCCGCTGCTGCCCAAAAACCCGGCGTTCTGCGACCAAATCCTGCTCACCGCTCTGCAGCGCAAATACGGCACGGCGGAGCTGGCGCCGCTTGACGATGCGGCGGAGCTGGCCGCCCACAACGAGATGGCGGCGAAGCTGTAAACGGAGGAGTCCCATGCATCTGGATTTCGCGCCCATGGAGGGCGTCACATCCTATCTGTACCGTCAAGTCCACGCCGCCTGCTTTCCCGGCGTGGACCGCTATTTTTCACCCTTTATCGCGCCGGACGGCTCCGGGCGTTTCAAGGGCGCGGCCCTGCGGGACGTGCTGCCCGAGAACAACCGGGATCTGAACGTGATCCCTCAGGTGCTCTGCAATTCGGCGGAGGCTTTTCTCACCGTGAGCCGCGAGTTGGGCGCCATGGGCTATGAAGAGCTGAACCTGAACGTGGGCTGCCCCTCGGCCACGGTGGTTCCCAAGCATAAGGGTGCCGGGATGCTGGCTGATCTGCGGAGTCTGGATGCCTTCCTTGCGGAGGTCTTCTCCCGCTGTACGCTGAAGGTCTCGGTCAAGACCCGCATGGGCCTGCAGAGTACGGCGGAGTTTCCCGCCGTTCTGGAGATCTATAACAGGTATCCGCTCTCCGAGCTGATCATTCACGCCCGCGACCGGGTGGGAATGTACAAGAGCGTGCCGGATCTGGAGGCTTTTGCCGCGGCGTTCCCGCAATGCCGCGCACCGGTGTCCTACAACGGCAACGTGGTAGGGAAGGACAGCTTTGAAAAAGTTATGTCAACCAACCCGGGCCTTGAGCGCATGATGCTGGGCCGCGGCGTCGTGACGGACCCGGCGCTGTTTCGCCTGCTGCGCGGCGGCGCGGCGATGACAGACGACGAGCTGCGCGATTTTCTCAATCGCCTGCGCAGCGCTTTCCTGGCCGCAGGCCTGGGCGAGCATTTCACGCTCTCCCGCCTTAAGGAAGTCTGGTACTATACGATCTGGAAATTTCCCGATTCCGGGCGGATGCTGAAAGCGGTCAACAAATCCCGGCGTCTGGACGAATATGAGGCTGCGGTCTCCGCGCTCTTCGCCTCCGGACTGTATCGACAGGACGCCGTATTTCGCGGCTGAGTTCTGCGCGGAATATCCGTCTTTCAAGGGAAGATACTAAAGAAAAAGAGCATCTTTTTCTTGACATCCTGAAATGGTGTTGTATAATTAGATTGTAAGCAATTAAAAATATGATGGAGGTTGTGCAATGAATATCTATGATTTTACCGTGAAGACCCGCAAGGGAGAAGAAGTCCCTCTGTCCAACTACAAGGGCCAGGTCCTGCTGATCGTCAACACCGCGACGGGCTGTGGCTTTACGCCCCAGTACAAGGAGCTGCAGGAGATCTATGACGCCCATAAGGCGGATGGGCTCGAGATCCTGGACTTCCCCTGCAATCAGTTTGCCGATCAGGCACCCGGCACTGATGAGGAGATCCACACTTTCTGCACCGGCCGTTTCGGCATCACCTTCCCTCAGTTTGCCAAGTGTGACGTAAACGGTGAAAACGCCATCCCTCTCTATCGCTATCTGACTTCCAACACCAGCTTTGACGGCTTCAACGGCCCTATGGGTCTGATGCTCTCGGGCGTTGTAAAGAAGATGGACAAGGACTACAAGAATAACGGCAATATCAAGTGGAACTTCACGAAGTTTCTCATCGACCGCGAGGGCAACATCGTCTGCCGCATGGAGCCCACCTTGTCCATGGACAAGGTCAAGGCCGAGGTCGAAAAGCTCCTTTAAGGAGTGCTGCCGAAATGTCTCGCAGTTTTTTTCTGCGGATCAATCAAAAGCAAGCCGGTCAGCCGGCTTGCTTTTGAATATAAGAAAACGGAGCGGGATCACCGCTCCGTTTCCTTGTATGGGATGAGGACAAAATGAAAAAGATGAAAAACTGTCACTTGCTGGAATAATACTATCCGAAACTTGTTACGCAAACAATCGATATTTTGTTAAACGAATGTAAAATATGCGGATGAATCAGTCAAAAGCGAGGTTCCACACGCAATCCGGAGGGATCGCGCCGGGTTCGGCGGCGAGAAAGGGGAGGTCCTCCGTGCCGCCCGGCGAGAATAGCAGCGCGTGGGCGCAGCCCATGGCATCGGCCACAGCTGCGGCGCAGATCCGGCGCTGAGAAGCGTCGGGACAGAGCAGCTCCCGGATCACGGCATGTCCATTCTCCCGATAGGCGGCGGCGATCCCGTTCCCCACGGCGTAGAGGTCTCCGCCGAAGCAGCGGCAGTTGACGGATTCGTAAACGGCGGCGGCGGGGGAGAGCGTCATGTGCTCCGCCCCTTCCAGCAACGCCTCGCGCCGCGCGTGATAGTCGCCGGGGCTGAGGACGGAGACTGTCGGGCCGGAGCGGGCGGGCAGCGTTTCTTCCCGGCGGTACAGGACACAGCGCGTGCCGATCAGCCCTTCATACCAGCCGTAGAGGGAAGCGGAGGCTGGCAGCGTACAGACAAAATCGGCGCCGCGTTCCCTGCCGAGTGCGGCGGCACGGCGGCTCAGCTTCCCGCCGAGGCCCAGACCCCGGTATCCGGGGGCGACGGCGACGGCGTAGAGATAGGCGGCGCGCTTTTGGCCGACCGTCAGAGCTGTCACGATATAGGCCGCCCCGACGAGAATCCCGTCCGCGAAGGCGGCGACGCCGCTCCCAAGATCGGGGAGCAGTTCCAGAAAGGCGGCCGCCAGCTCCTCCGGGTCCTCAAAGACGCGGTGCCAGAGCGCGATCAGAGCCTGTCGGTCCTCCGGCCGGATTTCACGGATTTCCGTCTTCATCCTTCACCCTCGCAATATATTTTTCCAGCAGATATTCAGGCTTGTAGCTGAGCTTGGACTGGCGCAGAGACTCCAGCCCCATGTCGTCCTCCCGGTTGATAAACTGCAGTGAGGGGTATTTCGCCATGAGCATACGCGTCAGCTCCCGGCATACCATGGGGTAAGCGCCGTTCATGTTGATGTCGGCTTTTTCAAAATGCACGTCAAAGGTGTCGTCGTTTGCCATCTCGCCCATGGAGAAGCCCACGATTTTGCCGTTTGCATAGAGGACGCCGCCCTCCAGCCCCAGCTTTTCATAAGCGGCGAAAGCGCGGATCAGCGCGTCATGCTCAAAGCTGATGCTCGGGTCCAGCCGTTCCCGGTTTTCCTCGTTCCACTCCACCAGCATGTCGAGACAACCGGGGATCAGCTCCCGTGTCAGGGGGACAAAATGCCAGTCGTTTTCCGCCTCGAAGCGGTTGCAGTGATTTTTCTTGCCGTGCATGGACTTGCCGGAATAGGTGGCCAGCTTCTCGGCCCGATAGATGTAGTCGAAGTTTTTCGTCTCCGGATCAAAGGAAAAGCGGTCGGGGAACTCCGCTTCCAGCATCTCCCGGTGCTTTGCGGTGACGCCGCGGATCACCAGCGGGTAGCCGCGGAAGCGGGCGAACTCTTCCAACGCTTCCACCGCGGGGCGAAGCGGACCGCTGCCGATGGGAAAGACGAAGGCGGGTTTGCCTTCGTAGCGCAGCTTGGTCAGCATACGGTCGCCGAAGCGGCAGATCAGCTGCCGGTAATATTTATCCCATATAAAGATATTGCCGAAGTTATAGTCGGCGGAGGGACTGTTTTCGGCGCGGACGATCGCGTCCACCCAGGGTTTGTCACACAGCGTGACGGTTTTGAAGGAAATCATAAAAAAGCTCAGTATGTCCGGGTACAGATCTCCCGGATCTCCTTTCTCAATGCTCGCAGATCCATAAAGGCTTCCGGCCGCTTGCTCGGATCGCGCAGCAGAGCGGAGGGGTGATAGGTGGCCATATACATGCGGCCGCCCAGCGTAAACCACTGGCCGTGCTCGCGCGTGATGCGGAAATCATCCTTGATGATGCCCATGGCGGCGATGCGGCCCAGGCAGACGATGATTTTGGGGTCCACCAGCTCGATCTGCCTGTTCAGCCACCCGCGGCAGGCGACCTGCTCCGCCGGCTGCGGGTCCCGGTTGCGGGGCGGACGGCATTTGACCATGTTGGCGATATAGACCTTGTTCCGGTCCAGATCGATCATCTGCAGCATGCTGTCCAGCAGCTTGCCTGCCGGCCCCACGAAGGGAACGCCCTGCAGATCCTCCTGCTCGCCGGGACCCTCCCCGATGAGCATGATCTCACTCTCGGGATTGCCGACGCCGAAGACCAGATTGCTTCTGGTACGGCCCAGTTCGCAGCCCTGACAGCCGGCGCACTCACGCCGCAGCGTGTCCCAAGCTTCCTGATTCTTCACGGCTTATTCCTCCGTCCCGGCGCAGAGTGCCAGCAGCAGCTCCCGCCGGTTGTTGTCCGGATATTCCATTACGTATTCCAGCAGAAAGTCCAGCATTTCCCCAACGGCGCGTCCGCGCAGCCCCAGCGCGGTCAGGTCGTCGCCGCTCACCGCCAGATGCCTGAGAGAGAAGCATTCGCCGCTCTTGAGGATCCGGCGCAGCTCCCGGCTCTCATGTCCGCCGGTAAAGGCGTCGTAACAGGAGAGGGCGCATCGCACGGTCTCCACGCCGTACTGCCTGAGCCAGCGCTTCCGGTCCAGGTCCCTCTGGGGCAGGGGGGACGCGAGGATCGCGCAGCTGTCCGCGGCGAGACGGATCGTGGCGTTGTCCAGACGCAGTGAACTGAGGAAACCCTCAACCGAATCGATGCAGCCTGCCAGCAGCAGGATTCGACAGAACCCCGCCCAGCGGGGCTGGGCCTTGCGCGGCAGGCGGGAGAGCCTGCGCAGCAGTGCGGGATCGGGCAGCCCGGGCCGAAGATAGGACGAAAGCAGCCCCAGCTCGATCAGCGTGAACATGGTCTCGGGAGAACGGGTGAGCAGCAGCTTCTCCACTTCCTCCCGCACACGCTCGGCGGCGAGGCAGGCGGCAAGCGGCGCTTTGGCGCGGATGCCCTCCATGGTGAAAAGATCCACGGTGAAGCCCAGGCGGGCGGAAAAGCGCAGGGCGCGGAACATGCGCAGCGCGTCCTCTTCAAAGCGCTCTTCCGGATTTCCGACGCAGCGGATCAGCTGCCGCCGAATGTCCTCTGCACCGCCGAAGGGGTCGGCCAGCAGACCGTCGGCGGAGAGGGCGATGGCGTTCATGGTAAAATCCCGCCGACTCAGATCGGCCGTCAGGTCGCCGACGAACTGGACCATATCGGGGTGCCGGTGGTCTGCGTAAGCCCCCTCGGTACGGAAGGTGGTCACCTCCACCGCGTGGGAATCTACCAGCACGGTGACGGTCCCGTGGCGGAGACCGGTAGGACGGGAGTCGGGAAAAACCTCCATGATCTGTTCAGGCAGGGCGCCGGTGCAAATGTCCCAGTCCTGCGGACGCATGCCCAGCAGCATATCGCGCACACATCCGCCTACCAGGTAGGCGGGGTAGCCGCGCCCCTGCAGCGTCACCAGAACCTGGCGCACATATTTGGGAGGCTTTACATTGGCCATAGACGACGCATTCTCCGCTTTCAAAAGAATCTCTCCCTCCGCGCAGACTTGGGCTTGCAATGTGGCGGGCGGGAGGATATAATAACACTGTTATATCCATGAAGCCTCCGGCAATCCCGGAGACGGAAACAGCATATACAGCGTATTTCAGTTTATCATCTTGACCGCCCAACATCAAGTGCGGAAAACAGATTAATTTCTCTTTGGAGCTTTTCATATGATTGATTTTGTGAATTTTCTCTCCCCCGGGCGCAAGGGCCATCTGGTGGGGATCGGCGGCGTCTCCATGTCCTCGCTGGCGGAAGTGCTGCAGGGAATGGGCATCGTCGTGACCGGGTCGGATATGAACGAGAGCCACAACGTCCGCGCGCTTCGGGAGCACGGGATTCCCGTGGCCATCGGGCACAGGGCCGAGAACGTGGCTGACGATGTGGAGTTTGTCGTGCGTACGGCCGCGGTTCACAACGACAACCCCGAGATCATCTATGCCCGCGCCCATGACATTCCGGTCTTTGAACGCAGCCAGGCCTGGGGCGCCGTGTCCCGGGATTACAGCAACGCTCTCTGCATTTCCGGCACCCATGGCAAGACCACCACGACCTCCATGTGCACCCACATCCTGATGGCCGCGGACAAGGACCCCACCGTCATGATCGGCGGAACGCTGCCTCTGCTGAATGCGGGACACCGGGTGGGTCATGGCAACACAATCGTCATGGAATCCTGCGAGTACTATAACTCTTTCCTGTCCTTCTATCCCACGGTGGCCGTGATCCTGAACATCGAGGCCGATCATCTGGATTTCTTCCGGGATCTTGCGGATGTGGAGGATTCCTTCCGCGCCTTTGCCGAGCGCGTACCCGGCTACGGCACCGTGGTCGCAAACTATGACGACGCCAATACCATGCAGACCCTTGAGGGGCTGGACCGGAAGCTGCTGACCTTCGGCCTGAGCAAGGAGGCGGACGTTCACGCGGAGAATATCCGCTATCACGGCGCAAACTCCGAGTTTGACATCTACTACAAAGACCGCTTCTTTACCGACGTGACCCTGCACGTTCCCGGCGAACACAACGTCAAGGACGCGCTGGCCGCCACCGCCGCCTGCATCTGCCTGGGCGTGCGGCCCAACGCGGTAAAATACGGCCTTGCGGGCTTCAACGGCGCCGGCCGCCGATTTGAGTTCAAGGGCAAGTTCAACGGCGCGGACGTCTATGACGACTACGCTCACCACCCCGGCGAGCTCAAGGCCCTGCTGGACACGGTGGAGGCTCTCAATTATCAGCGTACGGTTCTGGTCTTCCAGCCCCATACCTATTCCCGGACCCAGGCGCTCTTCGACGATTTCGTGGAGCAGCTGCGCCGGCCCGACGTGCTGCTGCTGGCGGAGATCTTTGCTGCCCGTGAGCAGAATACGATCGGCATCTCCTCCGCAGACCTGGCTGCCCAGGTGGAGGGCGCGGGCTTTTATCCCAGCTTTGAGGAACTGGAGAACGCCCTGCGGGAGACGGCCCGGCCCGGCGATATCATTCTCACGGTGGGCGCCGGCAATGTGTACCGCATCGGTGAAGACCTCGTCAGATGATTGAAATGAAGCGCTCACGGTCATCGCCCGGGAGCGCTTCATTATGCTGAAAGCTCCGGCAGCGCAGCTGCCGGAGCTTTGTATGCGTATCAGAAAATGTCCTCGTTCACGCGGGTAGGGGGGGCTTCCACGATCTCGGGATGCTGGAACATGTAGCGGAAGGCCTGCAGAAGCTGGGCATAATAATGACCGTCTACAATGCCCTCGTCAAGAACCATCTTGGTGTCGATGTACTTGTTGTCCTCCACCTGGCCCTTGCGGTTGATCTCATACTTGTGGTATTTGGCGCCGAACGCGATGAACACGGGAAGCGTGCCGAAGTTGTAGATGTGGTGATAGACCGGGCCGATGCGCAGGGAACCCAGATCGGTGATGATCATGGAGCCGTGGAAGGGACTCGCGTCCAGAATAGCCTGCGGCAGAAGGCCGAAGTAATCCATGATGCGCAGGATCATCAGCACAAAGCGGATCAGGAAACGGGGCATCCGGGCGAAGGCGTCGGCGATGTCCTCGGTGTTGTTGTTATCGTCCGAGGTCTTGATCTCCTCGATCTTCTCGTTCATCTTGCGGTAGACGTCAAAAATCGTGTCGGTCGGCTCAAAATGGACCTTGATGGTGGTCTCTGTGGCGTCTACGCTGATGGAGCGCTTGACGGTCATGACTACCTCAATATCGTCTCTCGCGTAGATACGGCGGCCCGCGACGAAGCGGTTGACGCCCGGGAGCATGGAGATACAGCGGATATAGGCGGCGATGATGAAATGCAGGATCCCGATGCCCTTGAAGCCGTCAACCCGGAGCTTGCGCAGACGGCGATCCAGCGCCGTGATCTCAAAGCTCTCTTCGTAGTGGATGAAGCGGTCGTTCCGCTGGGGCATGATGAAGGGGATGAATTTGGCAAAGCCGGGAAGGGAACGAACCAGGCGGCCTTCCCTGCGGTCGCCGAAGCGACGTCTGTTCTGAGCCATAGGCGATCCTCCGAATTGTTTCTAATATTTGAAGCACCGACATTATAACGGGTAAGGATCAGGATTACAAGCTAAATGTGAAGATTTTGTAAAGAATTAAGAATTTGCCAGCGGAGGATCACTTCCGGCGCAGGAGACGGATATCATCGCCCGCAAAGGGGAGGCACAGGAATTCTCCGGCCAGCCGGGAGGAAATCTGACCGCCGTACAGATCCTCGATCTGCTCGTTCGTGCAGTTGGTGCTGATGATGGTCTTTCTGCCGTTGACGAGGCGGGTGTTGATAAGGGTGTACAGCGCGCTGACGGACATGGGCGTGACCATTTCGGTGCCCAGATCGTCCAGGATCATCAGCTCACAGGAGAGCATGCGCTCCACCCGGCGATTGGCCTGCTCCTGCTCCTCGGGGGAACGGGAGAACCTCTGCCGTTCGAAGGCGGAAAGCGCGGAAGCTGCGGTATCGTAGCACACGGAACAGCCTTTGCCCGCCACCACGCGGGCAATGCAGGCGGAGAGATAGGTTTTGCCGAGCCCCGGCCGTCCCTGGAGGAGAAGGTTTGAGGAAACGCGGGGGAAGTTTTCCGCAAATTTGCGGCAGCTTTCCAGTGCGATCTGGGCCATTTCCCGGGGAATGCAGCCATACTTCGGCTCATAGTCGGCGGAATAGAGCGTCAGATCGAAATGCTCAAAGCTCTCGTCTCCGCTCTGCAGCAGCACGCCCAGTTCCTTTGTCAGTTCCTGGTGATAGAGCCTGTCCAGACAGTCGCAGGGGCCGGAGGGGCCGTTGCCCGTGTCGCGGCATTTGGGGCAGCTCACGATCTCGTCCAGATAGTCCATGGGCAGACCGTTTTCCACCAGCAGCTCCGCGCGGAGGGCCTGGGTTTCCAGATTATCCTTCTCCAGTGCGGCGATCTGCTTTTTCATATCCGCGGGGTGGCGAATGGTAAGGGAAAGGAGTGTGCGCATCTGCTCGCGCATCCGGGCGTCAAGACGGGAGATCTCGGGGATGCGCGCATAGACCGTGCGGACACGGCGCTGATGCTCGGCTTCGTTGTCGGCGCGGTTTTTCTCCAGTTGTGCTCTGGCACGCGCCAGAAGCTGTCCGTCATAGGGCACAGCGTTCGCCTCCCTCAGATTTTGTCAATGATTTTGCGCAGCGCGTCCATGTCCACAGGCCTGGCCTCACTCTGGCCTTTCTGCCGCGTCGATGGGCGTCTGGTGTCCTTCTCCCGGATCTCTTCGGCAGTGTGCAGCCCCATGTTGTGCCAGCTCAGGAGGATTTTGTTCATGTAGGGCCATTTGAGGGCGTTGGTCTGGGTCAGGGTGCGGTCATAGGCAATGGCGATAGCGTCCTCATGAAAGCCCATGTCCAGCCACGAGCCGATGTATTTTTCTTCAGTAGCCGTAAGCTCCCGGCCGTATATGTTCAGCAGGATTTTGATCTGCCCGAGCTCTCCCCGCCGGGCCTTCTGCTCGGCGATATAGCTCTCCGCCTGCTCGAGCGTCATGATCTCCTGCCGCGCCCACTCGTATGCCAGCTTCTCGATAGCCTTGGCGGAGGGACGGCGGCTGCTGCCGAAGCGCTCGGCAAACTGCTCGCCGCAGTTGGTGATCAGCATGATGATCACCTCCGCCGGCAGTCCCAGATAGTCGTAGATGCCGAAGAGCACGCGCATATCGTTGCTGCTGAGATTCCGGCCGATCACCCGGGCGGCCTCCGCCAGAACGGCGGAGAAGGCCGGATCCTCCCGGCTGCGGCGGGTCAGATCCTCTGCCGTATACTGCGGCGTCTCTTCCGCGGGCGGAAGGATCCCCCCCCGGGATACGGGCGGACGGGGCTCATCTCCGTCTGCGCCGCCGGGGGAGAGGGGGAGCAGCTGCATCCGGCTCAGTTTTTCCTCCGCCTCGCAGATTTCCCGCTTCGTGCGGCAAAGCGCTGCGGCGGCCAGCTCCAGGTCGGCGCTGCCGCTGCGCAGAATATGGAGATACAGCAGCGCCATGTCCCCGTCATGCGCGGCGACGAGCCTGTCCAAAGCCTGGGCGCTGATGCATTTTTCCGTGTTGCTTCCCTGCATGTTTCAGCCTCTGTGTTCCGATTCAAAATTTATTTACAAGCAAAAAGCATTATAGCATCAAAATTGACTTGTCGCAATAGGCAGCTGTGTGTTATAATACCATGAATTATAATGATTATATGATGGCGAAAAGCCAAACAGTTTTTCGCCGCGCCGCTTAAGCGGCGCAGCAAAACAGCCCGGCTGTTTTGCCATATACGCATTGCAGCGTCCATCGGGCGAATGATTCCAGAAATCACTCGCAGCCAGACGGGTCGTTTGGCTGCGCATTCAATCGAATTCTCGGTTGATTGCGTTATCCGAGGATCAATAACATGATTATCGCGCAGGAAAACCGCATCCCGGAGAAGGACTTTTTCTGCGAAGGATATAAAGGAGCAAAGACATGATAGAGCTGCTCTCGCCGGCTGGCGCGCCGGAAGCTGTGATCGCCGCCGTGCAGAACGGAGCGGACGCCGTGTATCTGGGCATGGGCGACTTCAACGCCCGCCGCGGCGCCAGGAATTTCTCCGACGAGGAGTTTGAAAAGGCTGTCCGATACTGCCGCATCCGCGGCTGCAAGGTCTATGTGACCCTCAACACCCTGGTCAACGACAGGGAAGTGGAGAGCGCGGTCAAGGCCGCGGGCCTCGCCTCCGACCTGGGGGCGGACGGCATCATCATCCAGGATCTTGGCCTGATCCGGGCTGTGCGCAGGGCGCTGCCGGATATCCCGCTGCATGCCAGCACCCAGATGAGCATCCACAATCTGGCGGGCGTCGAAGCTGCCGCGGAGATGGGCCTGACCCGTGCTGTGCTGGCGCGGGAGCTGAGCCTGGAACAAATCAAATATATTACGAGCCGCGCCTCCATCGAGACGGAAGTCTTCGTGCACGGGGCGCTGTGCTTCTGCCATTCAGGCCAGTGTTACATGTCCGCCATGATCGGCCGCCGCAGCGGCAACCGGGGCATGTGCGCCCAGCCCTGCCGCATGCAGTACAGCCTCACCGGCAGCAACGAAGAGCACCCGCTCTCCCTGAAGGACTGCTGCCTGGTGGACCGGCTCGACGAGCTGGAGGAGGCCGGCGTCGCATGCCTGAAGATCGAAGGACGCATGAAACGGCCGGAGTATACGGCCATCGTCACGGGGATCTATGCCAAAGCCCTCAAGGAGCACCGCAAGCCCACAAAAGAGGAGATGCAGCTTCTGGAGCAGGCTTTCTCCCGCCAGGGCTTCACCCAGGGTTATTTCAACGGCGACAAACAGGATATGCTCGGTACCCGCACGGAGCAGGATCGGGCGGACGAGGCCATTTTTACCACCGCGCGCAAGGCCTATGCCGACGGCGAACTGCGCCGTGTGCCGGTGCACTTTTACACGGTGGCGGAGAAGGGCATGCCCATCCGCGCCATTGCTTTTGACGATGAAGGGCACAAGGCCGTGACCTACGGCGCGGTGCCGGAGCGGGCACGGCGGCAGGGCCTGACCGACGGCTACCTGACCGAACAGATGTTCAAAACCGGCGGCACGCCGTACAGCGTGGTGGAAAACAGAGCAAAGACCGAGCCGGGCCTGTTCCTCCCCGCGGCGGAGATCAACAAGCTGCGGCGGGACCTGGTGTCCCAGCTTTCCGAGGAGCGGGCGAAGCCCCCGATGCGCGCCCACGGTCCTCTGCCCGCGGCACCCGGGAACGTGACGCCCGTGGGGGACCCGAAGATCATCTTCCAACTGCGCACCGAGGAGCAGCTCACGCCGGAACTGGCGGAGCTGAAGCCGGATTATCTCTACGTCCCCGCACAGCTGATGGCCGAGCGCTATGAGCGCATCCTGCCCTTTGTCAACCAGGGCGTCGTCCCTGTGGCGGTGCTTCCACGCATCGTGACCGACGGGGAGATGCGGCCGCTGTATGAGAATCTGCAGAAGCTCTTTGATCTTGGCGTGAACGAGGCGCTGGTGGGCAATCTGGGGCACATCGTACTCGCCCGCAGCGTGGGCTTCAAGCTTCGCGGCGATTTCGGACTCAATGCCTTCAACGCCCATTCCATGGAGGTGCTGCGGGAGGCGGGCTTCCTCTCGGCGACGGCCTCCTTTGAGCTGCGCCTGAGCCAGATCCGCGATATGGCGAAGCCCATCGACACCGAGGCGATCATTTACGGGCGCCTTCCTGTGATGGTCTCGGATCAGAATCTGCTGAAAAACGCCTCCGGCCGCGCTAACCCCTTGCCGGGAGAACTGGCGGACCGGATGGGTTCTGTTTTCCCCGTTGTCAGCGAACCTGGCGAGCGGACCGTGATCTACAACGCCCATAAGCTCTATCTCGCCGATAAGAAGGAAGACCTCTATGCCGCCGGCCTCTGGGGGCTGCGGCTGCTGTTCTCCACCGAGAGTCCGCGCGAGTGCGTGGAGGTTGCCAAGGGCCACCTGGGCTATTCCGACTACCGGCCCAATGTGCTGACACGGGGACTGTACTACCGGGGCGTTGAGTGATTGCAAAGGACAGAAATCAATAAGGGATAAACAGGGGTATTATGACTTTTATTTTGGCCTCCGGCTCTCCGCGACGCAGGGAACTGATGGAGATGCTGGGCGTAAAGGATTTGAAAATCATCCCCGCAAAAGGGGAGGAGCACGGCCCCGAGGGGGCGGGACCCCGGGAGCTGGTGATGGCGCTCGCCGCCGCGAAGGCGGAGGAGGTCGCCGCTGAGGCCGGGGAGGACGACGTGATCATCGCGGCCGATACCATTGTGTGGTACGACGGGCGTCCCTTCGGGAAACCCCGCTCTCGGGAGCACGCCGCCGAGATGCTGCGCATGCTCTCGGGCAACACCCACCATGTCTATACCGGCGTGGCGGTGCTGCGCGGTGGAGTGGAGCGGCTGGGCTTTGAGTGCACGGCCGTGCATTTCCGTGAGATCGCCGAGGAGGAGATCCAGCGCTATATCGAAAGCGGCGAACCCATGGACAAGGCCGGCGCCTACGGGGCGCAGGGCCTGGGCGCGCTCTTCGTGCGCGGCATCGAGGGTGACTTTTTTAACGTGATGGGCCTGCCCCTCTGCAGGCTGGACGCAATGCTGAAAGAGCAGGGAGTTGGACTTCTTTGAAAGAATATCTGAAGAAAAACGGAATCCGGATCGCCGTGATCGTGCTGGCGGTGGCGCTGCTGGTGGGCTTGGGCAATGCGGCGCGCGACGGACAGATCGGCGTCGTGCACAATGCTACCGGCGTTTT
Source organism: Oscillospiraceae bacterium (assembly GCA_902774015.1). GTDB lineage: Bacteria > Bacillota > Clostridia > Oscillospirales > Oscillospiraceae > Limivicinus. Next base: position 80,282 of record CACYHB010000002.1, read on the forward strand.
GAGCGCACCTATGCAGAAGGTCTTGAGCTCCACGGTCAATCTTTTCAACAGTATCTACGGCTATCTGTACAAATACGATTCCCTGATGGCGGAGAATGAATCGCTGCGCGCCCAGCTTGCCGATGCGCAGAAATCGGCCCGCGACGGCATCGAGGCCTCGGAGGAGAACGTGCGCCTGCGCGAGGCGCTCTATCTGCGCCAGAAGCACACGGACTATATTCTTGAATCCGCCAAGGTGGTGCTCTGGTCCTCCTCCAACTGGTCCTCCTCCTTTACCATCAGCAAAGGAGCCACCAGCGGCATCGAGCTCAACGACCCGGTCATCACCGAATACGGCGCCCTGGTCGGGCAGGTCACCGAGCTGGGGGCTACCTGGGCCACCGTCAGCACGCTCATTGACGTGGATATGAGCGTGGGCGCCTATGTGGGCTCCAATGGCAGCTCCGGCATGGTAGTGGGAGAATATGCCCTCATGCGCGACAAAACGGCCAAGCTCACTTTTCTGGCCGACGGCGCGCAGATCTTCACCGGCGACGAGGTCCTGACCTCCGGCTCCGGCGGCGCGTTTCCGGCCGGTCTTGTGATCGGCACGCTCACCAGTGTCCAGTCCGAGGCAGGCGGCCAGATCGAGTACGGCGTGGTCACGCCCCAGTGTGATCTGGACGCGCTGGTGCAGGTTTTCATCATCAAGGATTTTCAGGTGATAGAGTGAGCTTGAACGAACTGAGAGATTATATCGCCAGGGAAATCCTGTCGCGGATCAAGGTGCGGCGGGTGCTGCTGTACGCGCTGTACATGTTCCTGGCGCTGCTGACGCAGAACATGCTGTTTACGGAGCTTCGCATCGCGGGGGTATGCCCGATGATCCTTCCGGCGGTCGTCGTGGCGGTGGGCATGTTCGAGGGCGCCACCTGGGGCGCTCTGTTCAGCCTGATCCTGGGCGTTTTCGCGGATATGGCCTTTGTGGAGAACATGATCCTCTTCACGCTGCTGTTTCCCGCGCTCGCCTTTGCCTCGGGCTTCGTCTCCACGTTTTTCATCAACCGCCGCTTCTTCGCCTTTATGGGCGCAGCCTTTCTGGCGCTGCTCATTACGGGCTTCGTGCAGATGCTGCGGACCGTGGCCGTGGACACCTTCGCCGTTGTCATGTTCCGCACCGTGATCCTGCAGACCCTCTGGTCCCTGCCCTTTGCCATCCTGGCTTACCTCCCGCCGGCCAGATGGATCGAGTGATTCTCCGCCCCTCCGCAAGGGGCGGCAGAGGGACGGGAAAGTCCAGGACGAAAACAAATAACCTTCAGTCTGGTCTGTGACCAGCCGGCTCCCTTTGACAGGGAGCCTATAAGGAAAAAGACTTATGAGCAGAAATCTGATCAAACCCGGCCGGATCGCCGCCATGGCGGTGATCCTGGTCGTCATCCTTTCCATCTTCCTGGTCCGGCTCTATAACCTCCAGATCGTGGAGGGAGAAAAATACTACAGCCAGGCCAGCGCGATCAGCGAAACCCAGCGCGCCGTTACGGCGGCCAGAGGCAACATCCTTGACCGCTACGGCCGCGTCCTGGTGAGCAACAAGGAATGCTACAACCTGAAGATCGACGTGACCAAGCTTTTCGCCAACTCCGACCCCAACGCGATCATTCTGCAGCTGGTGAAGATGGTGCAGAGCTATGGCGACAGCTATACCGACGATCTGCCGATCAGCATGGAGCCGCCCTTTACCTACAACGAGAACATGACCGAGATCCAGCGCACCATGCTCCAGGCCTACTTCAAGGACAAAGGGAAGGCACTGCCGGAGAATCCTACGGCGGTGGAACTTCTCAGTTACATGCGCACCCGCTACGACATTGACAACAGCTACACCTCTGAGGAAATGCGCATGATCGCGGGCGTCCGCTACTCCATCAACGTGCGCTACGCCGTCAACACAGCCGACTACATGTTTGTCGAGGACGCCAGCATGGAGCTCATCTCCTCCATCATGGAGAACAAGCTCTCCGGCATCGAGGTGGAGCGGGCTTTCACCCGCGACTACGGCACACCCTATGCTGCCCATCTGCTGGGCTATGTGGGCCTGATGACCCAGGAGGAGTTCGAGCGCTACTCACTGCTGGACTACGCCAATGACGCGGTGGTCGGCAAGGACGGGATAGAGTACGCCTTCGAGACCGACCTGCACGGCAAGGACGGTGAAGTGATCGAGTATCGCAACGCTGCCGGCACCATCCTCTCCACGGTCTATCTGGAGGACCCGGAACCCGGGCACCATATCTACCTGACGATTGACATTGCGCTGCAGGAGCAGGTGGAGAAGATCATGGCCCACGGCATCGACATCATGCGCACCGACCGCTCCCAGCTCCGCGCCGAGCGAACCGCCGCAGGCGAGTACGATCCGGAGACCAAGGACGAAATCACCGGCGCCGCCATCGTGGTGGTGAACGTCAAGACCGGCGAACCCCTGGCCATCGCCAGCTGGCCCACCTTTGACGTGTCCACGATCATAGAAAAATACGCGGAACTGCTGGAGACGCCCAACGCGCCGCTCTTCAACCGGGCTCTGATGGGCGCCTACGCCCCCGGCTCCACTTTCAAGCCGTGCGTGGCCATGGCCTGCCTGACCGAGGGCATCATCAACACCGAGTTCAAGGTCAAGTGCGAGGGCGTCTTCACCCGATATGCGGCGGAAGGCTACGCGCCTGAGTGCTGGATCTGGCGTGCAAGCTCAAACCCCAACGAGCATTGGACCCACGGCGAGGACAATGTGGTCCTCGCGCTGCGCGATTCCTGCAATTACTTCTTCTACACCATCAGCCACGAGCTGGGCATCGACGAAATGGGCAACTATGCCCACGCTTTCGGACTGGGCGTCCCCACCGGGATCGAGCTGGTGGAGACCTACGGCAACATGTCCAACGCCGCCAACCACGCCGACTATACCGGGACCACGTGGCGTATCGGTGACACGCTGCAGGCAGGCATTGGTCAGTCCGACTCCATCTTCTCTCCGCTGCAGATCGCGGAATACTGCGCCACGGTCGCCAACTCCGGCTATCGGCACTCCGCCTCCATCCTGAAGGCCATCCGCAGCTACGATTACAGCCAGGTCCTGTACGAGCGCGAGAGCGAGGTGCTCAGCATCGTGCAGTCTGACGAGTGGAACTGGGACGCTGTGCACGAGGGCATGCATCTGGTGCTTCATGACTGGTCTGTCAACTCCGCCAACGCCGAGTGGTGGGCGGACTGCGCCTGGGACGTGGCCGGCAAGACCGGGACCGCACAGAAGGGTGAAAAGATCACCAACGACGGTATTTTCATGTGTTATGCTCCCTTTGACGATCCGGAAGTTGCGATCGCCGTGGTGGTCGAGCGCGGCGGCAGCGGCGCCAGCACCCAGTTCATGGCCCGCCAGGTCATGGACGCCTATATCAACATCAAGAGCTACAGCGACACCTCCGAACCGGAGATGGGGCTGCTCAAGTGAGCCGCGGCCGCGGTGTTCATTAAGTTTTTTTAATTGTTGCATCCATAGTTTTTTCGGTTTATAATAAATCGGATACATTCTTAGATAAAAGGAAGTGAGCGGCGCTTGAATATTGCATTGATGGCACACGACAGGAAAAAGGAATTGATGGTCCAGTTCTGTATCGCGTACTGCGGAATCCTGGCGGAGCATTCTCTCTGCGCCACCCATGTCACGGGCAAGCTTGTCTCGGAGGCCACGGGGCTGCCCATTACGCTCTATCTGCATGCGGATCAGGGCGGCGCCCAGCAGATCGGCGCGAGGATCTCCTTCAATGAGATCGACCTGGTGCTCTTCTTCTGCGATCCGGCCAACCCCAAGGGCTTTGACGACATCAACAAGGTCGAGCGCCTGTGCGATCAGTATCAGATCCCCTTTGCCACGAATGCGGCCACGGCCGAGGTGTTGGTTCAGGGCCTGCGCAGGGGCGATCTGGACTGGCGCAATATCGTCAATCCGCAAAAGCGGTAAGACCACGCAGCTTTGTATGATCGGCGCGGCTTAACGGCCGCGCCATATGCTGTTATGATTCGATCGCGAAGCTCGGCTTCTCGATCGAGAACTCGCGCTTATCGCGCGAGGCTCGCGTGAGATCGCCTCACTTGGTCGGCGCGAGGGCTTACACAGTTCGCCTTAGGGTGTTTTTGCTGCGGCAAAGCTGCAGCAAAAACGTTTTTTAGTATGAAATGTAACTAAGCTGGTATAGAAAAAGGAGTATATAAATGGCAAAAGTTGCCCCGCGCACGCTCTCCGGCTTCATGGAGCTGCTTCCCCGGGAGCAGATGAAGATGGAAAAGATGATGAGCGTTCTGCGCGATACCTATTCACTCTATGGCTTTACGCCGCTGGATACGCCGGTGATCGAGTCTGCGGAGGTGCTGCTGGCCAAGGGCGGCGGCGAGACCGAAAAGCAGATTTACCGCTTCCAGAAGGGCGACAGCGATCTGGCGCTGCGCTTTGATCTCACGGTGCCCCTGGCGAAATACGTTGCCGGACACTACGCCGATCTCAGCTTCCCCTTCCGCCGCTTCCAGATCGGCAAGGTGTACCGCGGAGAGCGCGCCCAGCGCGGCCGCTTCCGGGAGTTTTATCAGGCCGATATCGACGTGATCGGCGACGGAAAGCTCGACATTATGAACGAGGCGGAGATCCCCGCCATCATCTATGAGACCTTCACCCGCCTGGGGCTCAAAAAGTTCAAGATCCGCGTGAACAACCGCAAACTCTTAAACGGCTTCTACGCCATGAACGGCATGAGCGAGAAGGCCGGGGAGATCATGCGCACCGTGGATAAGCTGGACAAGATCGGTCCCCAGAAGGTCAAGCAGCTTCTGATCGAAGAGGTCAAAATGCTGCCCGACAAGAGCGAGAACGTGCTGGATTTCATGGCGATCTGCGGCACGAACGCGGAGGTCATCGAGCGGCTCGAGATGTACCGCGGTATGGACGAGACCTTTGACCAGGGGCTGGACGAGCTGATTGCCGTCACCCGCTATCTGAAGGACTTCGGCGTTCCGGAAGAGAACTTCGCCGTCGATCTGACCATCGCCCGCGGCCTGGACTACTATACCGGCACAGTCTATGAGACCGTCATGACCGAGCATCCGGAGATCGGCTCCGTCTGCTCCGGCGGCCGATACGACAACCTGGCCGAGTACTATACCGACAAGCAGCTTCCCGGCGTGGGTATCTCCATCGGCCTGACAAGGCTTTTCTACGTTCTCAACGAGCAGGGTCTTCTGTCCGATGAGATCGTCACGTCCCCCTGTGACGCGCTTGTGCTGCCGATGACGGAGGATCTGGCGCCTGCCGTAGCCGCTGCCACGGCGCTGCGTCAGGGCGGCGTGCGTACCCAGCTCTACGGCGAAAAGAAGAAGTTCAAGGCCAAGATCGGCTACGCAGACAAGATCGGGGTACCCTTTGCCGTGCTGATCGGCGAGGACGAGGTGAAGGAGGGCGTCGTCTCCGTGAAGAACATGGAGAGCGGCGAGCAGCTGAAAATGCCCGCTGAGGATGCCGCGGCCTACATTCGCTCCGCCGTAGAAGAGCGCAGCCGCGCGGCCGTGATCCTGGAGAAGTGATCCGCGTCTCCCTGTGTTAGGGAAGACGAATAATAGAAAACCCTCAGTCTGCGATGCAGACAGCCCCCCTCCGGCAGGGGAGTCCGACAGGAAAGTGAGGATAATGAAAATGATGCAGTCCCGTACGCATACCTGCAATGAGCTCCGGATGGAGCATGTGGGTCAGAAGGTCAAGATCGTCGGCTGGATGGAAAACGTGCGCGAGGTGGGCAGCAATTTTGCCTTCGTCGTCGTCCGCGACTTCTACGGCACCACCCAGGTCGTCATTGAGACCGAAGAGATGATGAAGACCGTCAAGGCCATCAACAAGGAGTCCACGATCTCCGTGGAGGGCACCGTGCGCGAGCGCGCCAGCAAGAACCCCAAGCTCCCCACCGGCGACATTGAGATCGTCCCCGAGAAGATCGAGGTCCTGGGCCGCTGCCGCTACAATGAGCTGCCCTTTGAAATCAACCGCAGCCGCGAGGCCGACGAGGCCCAGCGTCTCAAATATCGCTATCTGGACCTGAGGAATCCCGCCGTCAAGCAGAACATCGTTCTGCGCTGCAACGTGGTCTCCGCGCTGCGCCAGGCCATGACCGCCCACGGCTTCCTGGAGATCACCACCCCGATCCTGACGGCTTCTTCTCCCGAAGGCGCCCGGGACTATCTGGTGCCCGCGAGAAAGCACCCCGGCAAGTTTTACGCGCTGCCCCAGGCTCCGCAGCAGTTCAAGCAGCTTCTGATGACCTCCGGCTTTGACCGCTATTTCCAGATCGCCCCCTGCTTCCGCGATGAGGACGCCCGCGGCGACCGCAGCCCCGGCGAGTTCTATCAGCTGGACATGGAGATGGCTTTCGCCACCCAGGACGACGTGTTTGCGGTCCTGGAGGACGTGCTGCCCCCGATCTTCGCCAAGTACGGTACCTATAACATAGCTTCCTCCGCGCCCTTCAAGCGGATCCCCTATCTGGAGGCCATGGAGAAGTACGGCTCCGACAAGCCCGACCTGCGCATCGACCTGCTGGTGGACGACATTACCGCCCTGGTGCAGGGTACCGAGTTCGGCCCCTTTGCCGCGGGCAACACGGTCAAGGCCGTTGCCGTCTCCGGCTGCTCCCTCACACGCAAGCAGATCGACAAGCTCTGCTCCGACGTGGAGGTCCAGTCCGGCGCCAAGCCCTACTGGACGAAGGTGGAAAACGGCGCCTTCGTGGGCGGCGTCGCCAAGTTCCTGAACGACCGCTTCGACGCGATCAGCCAGGCGCTGCAGCTCTCGGACGGCTGTCTGCTTGCCATCGCGGCCGGCGTCCATGATCAGGCGGTCAAGACCGCCGGCGTCATGCGCAAAATGCTGGGCGCCGCCGTCCCCGGCCATATGGACAAAGAGCGCTACGAGTTCTGCTGGATCGTGGACTTCCCGATGTACGAGATCGGCGAGGAATCCGGCGAACTGGAATTCTGCCACAACCCCTTCTCCATGCCCGCAGGCGGCCTTGAGGTCCTGCTGCAGGCCGAGCGGGGTGAGATCGATCCGCTGACCATCACCGCCGATCAGTACGACCTGGTCTGCAACGGCGTGGAATTATCCTCCGGCGCGGTGCGAAACCACGATCCCGAGATCATGGTGAAGGCTTTCGAGATGGTTCGTCTGGGCGAAGAGGACGTGAAAAAGAAGTTCCCCGCCATGTACAACGCTTTCTGCTACGGCGCGCCCCCTCACGCGGGCATCGCACCGGGCGTGGACCGCATGGTCATGCTCCTCGCGGGAGAGGACTCCATCCGTGAAGTCATTCCCTTCCCGATGAACAAGAGCGCGCAGGACGTGATGATGGGAGCCCCCTCCGAGGTCACGCAGAAACAGTTGGACGAGCTGCACATCGCCGTCGTCGGAGACGTCGAAGAATAAACCCAATCAAAGCTCAGCGAAGCGGGTTTGATTGGGAGAGGAAGAAGGAGATTGCGGATCTGTAGTTTTTCCGGCGCTTACGGAAACCGGAGAAACGGAAGGGAGCAAACTTCTTCTGACGAAGACGAGCTGCACATCGCCGTCGTCGGCGATGTCGAGGAATAAAGAGAGACAAAAGCATTGTAGGGGCGACCCTTGCGGTCGCCCCTGCCATTTGAAGGGGGATGCGGCATATGTTCGCAACGATCACATCCTTCGGCGTCAGCGGCATCGGCGGCTATCCTGTGTCGGTGGAGGTGAATATCTCCAACGGCCTGCCGTCCTTTGATATCGTGGGCCTGCCGGACGCGGCGGTGAAGGAATCCCGGGAGCGTGTGCGCGCCGCCATCAAAAATACCGGCTTCCGCTTTCCGGTCAGCCGCATTACGGTGAACCTCGCCCCTGCTGACAAGAAAAAGGCCGGTACGGTCTATGATCTTCCCGTGCTCGTCGGCATCCTTGCCGCCGCGGGAGAGATCAGGACGCCTGGGGCGGACTGTGCGTTTCTGGGAGAACTCTCCCTCACAGGGGAGCTGCGCCCGGTTTCCGGCGCGCTGCCCATGGCCATCGCCGCGGAGCGAGCGGGCGTCAAAAGCCTCTTTGTTCCGGCGGAGAACGCGCCGGAGGCAGCTTTTGCCGAAAACGTCGAGGTCTACGCCGTGGAGACCGTTGCTCAGCTTATCCGGCATCTGAGAGGTGAGGAAGCCATTTCACCCGCTCCGGTCCCGGATGTGCACGCAGAGGAACTGCCCCTGCCGGACTTTGCGGACGTGAAGGGACAGGAAAACGTCAAGCGCGCGCTGGAGATCGCTGCCGCGGGCGGGCACAACATCCTGCTCATCGGCCCCCCGGGGGCCGGCAAGTCCATGATGGCCAAGCGCCTGCCCGGCATCCTGCCCGATATGAGCCGGGAGGAGATGATCCAGTGCACGGAGATCTGGTCTGTGGCCGGACTTACAAGCCGCAGTCATCCGATCATCTCCACGCGGCCCTTCCGCTCGCCCCATCACACGGTTTCCGCCACCGCGCTGGCTGGCGGCGGGACTTTCCCGAGGCCGGGAGAGATCAGTCTTGCGCACAACGCCGTCCTGTTTCTGGACGAACTGCCCGAGTTTCGCGCCGATGTGCTGGAGGTGCTGCGTCAGCCCATGGAGGACGGCCAGGTGACTGTATCCCGCGTGGCGGGGACGGTTACCTTCCCGGCGCGCTTCATGCTGGCCTGTGCCATGAATCCCTGCAAATGCGGCTGGTACGGGCACCCCTCCGGGCGCTGCCGCTGCACGCCCCAGGAGGTACGGCGCTATCACAGCCGCATCTCCGGCCCCTTATTGGACCGCATCGACCTGATCGTGGAGGTCCCGGCGCTGGAATATGACGAGCTGCGGCGCAGGACGCCCGCGGAGAGCTCAAAGGCGATCAAGGAGCGCGTCAACGCCGCAAGGAACATCCAGCGGCAGCGCTTCGGCGACGACGGCGCCATGTCCAATGCCCGCATGGACAGCAAGGCGCTGCGCCGCTTCTGCGCGCTGAGCGCGGAAGGGGAGGAGCTGATGCGCGGAGCTTTTGAAAGCATGGGGCTTTCGGCCCGCAGCTATGACCGCATCCTCCGCGTGGCCCGCACCATTGCGGATCTGGCTGGCAGCGGGGAGATCATGCCTGAGCATCTGGCCGAGGCGATCCAGTATCGGAGCTTCGAGCTGAATCCTGTTGATTCCTGAAAAAAGAGAGATTGGTTATGAAAAAGGCAAACGCGGCAGCCCTGCTGCCGATCGGTGTGTTTCTGGTTTTTTATCTGGGGCTCGGCATCCTGTTTGAATACGGGATGAAGATCCCCATGGGTTTTTACAATATTCCCATCGTTGTGATCTTCCTTCTGGCGCTGTTGGTGGCCTGCCTGCAAAACCGCAGTCTGAGCTTTGATGAAAAGCTTGAGTTGATGGGCAGGGGCATCGGTGACAAGAACATCGTCACCATGATCCTTATTTTCATGGCGGCGGGCATCTTCGTCGGTGTGGTGGGCCGGAGCAGCGCAGAGAGCGTGGCTTACTTCATGCTTTCCGTCATCCCGCCGCGCTATGCCGTGGCCGTTCTTTTCGTTGTGAGCTGCTTTGTCTCCACCGCCATGGGCACCTCTGTGGGCACCATCACGCTCATTACGCCCATCGGCGTCGCGGTGGCGGACGCCTCCGGCGTATCGCTGGCACTGTGCATCGGCTCCGTCATGGGCGGCGCCATGTTCGGTGACAACCTTTCTTTCATTTCCGACACTACCATTGCCGCCTGCCAGGGCCAGGGCTGCCAGATGAAGGACAAGTTCCGTGAAAACTTTGCCATCGCGCTGCCGGCAGCAATCGTGACCCTGATTTTGATCCTCGTACTGAGCCTGCGGGAGGAGATCCCGCCGCTGCATCTGCCCGGCTACAACCTGATCCAGATCATTCCCTATGTGCTGGTGCTCATCGGCGGCATCGCCGGCGTCAACGTTTTCGTGGTGCTGCTGATCGGCATCGTCTCCGGCGCGGTGATCATGCTGGCCACCGGAGCCATCCCGGCAACCCAGCTGCTCTCCAGCATGGGCGCCGGCGCCGCCGGCATGTTCGAGACGACCATGGTCGCCGTGCTGGTCTCCGCAATCTGCGCGCTGATCCGGGAATACGGCGGTTTTGAGGCGCTGCTCGGCTGGATCCAGCGAGCCTTTCGCGGCAGGAAAGGAGGCCAGCTGGGCATGGGTCTTCTGGTCGGCGCGATGGACGTTGCTACGGCCAACAACACGGTCGCCATTGTGATGGCAAACCCCATTGCTGCCCAGATGGCGACAAATTATGGGATTTCCAAACGGAAAACTGCCTCTCTGCTGGATACCTTTTCCTGCGTCTTCCAGGGTATAATCCCCTACGGCGCGCAGATGCTGGTGGCTATCTCCGCGGCAAACGCCCTGGGTCACCCGGTGTCTGCCTTTGAGATCATCCCGAATCTCTATTACCCCTTCCTGCTGCTTGCGAGCTCTCTGGTGTTCATTTTCCTGATCCCGGAGAAAAAGGAGGCGCAGACGGAAAACGGAGGAAATAACAATGCATGATTTGATTCTGCTCAAGCTGGGAGAAATCGTGCTCAAGGGTCTTAACCGAAAGGCCTTTGAACAGAAGCTGATGGGCAACATCCGCCGTCGGCTCCTGGGCCTCGGCAAATTCAAGGTAAGCTGCATGCAGTCCACCATTTACGTGGAGCCGGAGAGCGGGGATGCGGATCTGGACGCCGCCTTTGAGGCGCTGCAGGACGTGTTCGGCATCGTGAAGATCAGCCGCGCCGCCGCCTGCGAGAAGGACAGCGACGCCATCGCAAAGCTCGCCATCCGCTACCTGGCCGACGATATGCGCCGGGCGAAGAGCTTCAAGGTGGAGTCGAAGCGCAGTGACAAGAGCTTCCCCATGACCAGTATCGAGCTGAGCCAGTATGTGGGCGGCGAGCTGCAGGAGGCTTATCCCAACTGCACGGTGGACGTGCACGAGCCGGAGCTGGTGGTGCATATCGAGATCCGCGATCTGGCGGCCTACGTGCATGCCCAGCCGGTAAACGGCGCGGGCGGCATGCCGGTGGGCTCCAACGGCACGGCGGTGACGCTCCTCTCCGGCGGCATCGACAGCCCCGTGTCTTCTTACATGATCGCAAAGCGCGGCGTGCGGCTTATTCCGGTCCACTTTTTCTCCTTCCCCTATACCTCTCAGCAGGCAAAGGACAAGGTGGTGGAGCTGGCCCGGATCCTGACCCGTTACTGCGGGAAAATGACCATCGAAGTAGTGCCTTTTACCCACATCCAGGAGGAAATCCGGGACAAGTGCCCGGAGGAATACTTCACGCTCATCATGCGCCGCTTCATGATGCGCATTGCCGAGCGGATCGCCAACGAGTGGAACGCCAAGGCCATCGTCACCGGCGAGAATCTGGGCCAGGTGGCCAGCCAGACTATGGAGGCCATGGCCTCCACCCAGGCGGTCATCGACCTGCCGGTGCTGCAGCCGCTGATCGGCATGGATAAGGAGGAGATCGTGCAGCTTTCCCGGAAGATCGGCACCTTCGATACCTCCATCCTGCCCTACGAGGACTGCTGTACGGTTTTCACGCCGCGCCACCCCCGCACCCGCCCCAAGGTGAACGAGGTCGCCGCCGCCGAGAGTGTTCTCGATGTGGAGGCGCTGGTGGAGGAAGCCTTCCGGGGCATCGAGAGGATCACGGTGGAGCATGAATAAGGATTACAACACCGAAATCATCTCCGTCGGGACGGAACTGCTCCTCGGCCATATCACCAACACCGACGCCCGGGATATCTCGGAACTCCTGTCGAAGATCGGCGTGAACGTCCGCTATCATACGGTGGTGGGGGACAACCCCCGGCGTTTGGCCGACTGTGTGCGCATCGCAAAGGAGCGGGCCGACGTGATCATCACCACCGGGGGCCTCGGCCCCACCTGCGATGATCTGACCAAGCAGATCCTGGCCGAGTGCTTTGACCTGAGGCTGGTGGTGAACGCAGCGGAACGGGCCGGGCTTTATGATTACATCCACCCGGACAGAGCCTACACGCCCAACAACTTCACCCAGGCCATGCTGCCCGAGGGCTGCACGGTGTTTCATAATGAATGGGGCACGGCCCCCGGCTGCGCCTTCGAGAAGGACGGCAAGGTGGTCGTGATGATGCCGGGGCCGCCCAACGAGTGCGTTCCGATGTTCCGGAAATGTGCGATCCCGTATCTGAAAAAGCTCTCCGAGGAGCAGATCGTCTCCCACTCCGTGCGCATCTTCGGTATCGGCGAGAGCGGTGTGGACGATATATTTGCCGAGGAGATGAACGCCATGACAAACCCCACCATGGCGCCCTATGCCAAGGAATGCGACTGCCTGCTGCAGATCACTGCCAAGGCGAAAAGCGAGGCGGAGGCGGAGGCGATGATGGCCCCGGTGATCGCCCACGTGAAGGCGCGTCTGGGGGAGTACGTCTACGGGATGGATATTGAGTGCATCGAGGAGGCGGTGCTGCCGCTTCTCAAGGAGAAAGGCATGACCTTTGCCGCGGCCGAGAGCTGCACCGGCGGAGACGTTGCCCGCCGCTTCACGGAGATCCCCGGCGCCAGCGCGGCCTTTGCGGGCGGCGTCGTGACCTATACCAACGAGGTCAAGGCGAGGCTTCTGGGCATTGATCCGGCGCTGATCGAAGAAAAAGGCGCCGTGAGTTATGAGGTGGCCAAAGAGATGGCAGAGCGCGTCCGCACCCTGACCGGCGCAGACATCGGCGTGGGTGTGACCGGCCTCGCCGGACCGGACGGCGACGGTGTTCACGAGGTGGGCACGGTGTTCGTCTCCATGGCAGTGGAAGGGCAGAGCTTTGTGCGTGAGCTTCACCTGGGAACCAGGCGGACCCGCAGCTTCATCCGGCGCATGGCGGGAAACCATATCTTCGATATGATGCGGCGTTACCTCACGGGGCTTTCGGTCCTGTGACAGGGCCAGCGGCGGAGAGCGCCGCGGATGCTTTTTGCGGCGATTGTTTCACCGACTTTTTACAATTGCGCTCTTGCTTCCCGACGGGAAACATGTTAAGCTACTTATAACAAAGGAAATAAGTTTAAGGAGGTTGATCCCCATGGTCAACATCATTATGGGTCTGAAAGGATCCGGCAAGACAAAGAAGCTGGTCGATCTGGTGCGGGATGCCGTCAATGCCGAGACCGGCGACGTTGTTGTGATCGAGAGAGAGCGCAAGCTCACCTTTGACATTCCTTACCAGGCCCGCCTGATCGACGCAGGCAACTATGACATCGGAAGCTACGAGTTCCTCAAGGGCCTTATCTGCGGTGTCCATGCCGGCAACTATGACATTACCCATTTCTTCATTGATAACTTCTACAAGCTCGTCAACGACAAAAGCGCGGAAGCCCTGGAGACCTTCCTCTCCTGGCTGGAAAAGTTCTCCGAGCAGGAGAACATCAGCTTTATCATCTCCGTCTCGGCGGATCCCGAAACCGTGAGTGAAAAGGTCCGCAGTTATATTCTCTGATCGTTCTGAGCTGATACTGAAAACCGCCCGCTCTTTTTGAGCGGGCGGTTTTGCGTCAATAGATCATTTCCTCCGTTACCACGGCGTCCATGCGCCGGTCGTGCTCCTCACAGGCAATGGCGGGAAGCTTCTGGCATTCATAGGCGACGGCGATCCGCGCCGCATCTTCGCAGCGGGGCAGATAGCGGTCATAGCAGCCTGCGCCGTGACCGAGCCGCGCGCGGTTCTCGTCAAAGGCTACGCAGGGGATGAGCACAAGGTCGATCTCTTCCGGCGGCACCGGGTTGGACGTGCGCGGATCCGGTTCGCGGATGCCGTATAGGCCGTCACACCACCCGCGCGGCTCATAAGCCTCTATCCGTCCGTGGCGAAAGCTCACAGGAAAGACGAGGCGGACGCCCCGGCTGCAGAGCGCTTCGTTCACCGCTCGCAGATCGACTTCGTCGTACAGAGCCATATAACTGAGCACGGTTTTGGCTTTCTGCACCTGCGGCAGCGTAAGAAGACGTTTACAGATCGCGGCGGAAGCCGCCGCGCGCTCCGCTTCGCTCAAGGCGCGGCGGGCGGAGAGGGCAAGGCCGCGCTGTTCCTGTTTCGTCATGATACGGATCCTTTCAGCTGCGGCAGCAGCCTGACCAGAAGGGGGATCAATGCCAGCTGCACAGCGGCAAGGATCGCGCACTGGGGTAAGCGGGAGATCAGCAGCGGCGGGTAGGGGGAGCCGTAGAGCACGGAGATCCAGAGCGTGTTGAGCAGCAGGCTCAGCAGAAGCTGGTGCACGGCCACCGCGCAGAGGATACGCGGAAAGCTCTGCTTTCGAAAGAGAAAGAGGCCGTAACACGCACCCATCAGGAAGGCAGTCAGCGTAAAGCCGGGGAAATAAGCCCCCACGGGAAACAGGACGGCGCCCAAAAAATCAGCCAGCGCCGCAACGATGCCCGCGTAAAGCGGACCCAGCAGCATGGCGGCCAGTACAACCGGAATAAAGGCAAAGCCGATCTTTGTGTTCCAGGCGCTGATGGACAGAAAGCGGGAGAGAACGATCTCCAGCGCCGTCAGCAGCGCCATGGCGGTCATGGTTTTGGTGCTGAATCTGGACATGAATAATTCTCCTTTCGTGACAGTTGCCACGAAAGGAGGACCCTTTGGTGGCAGCGGAAGCGGAGACAGCACCGATTTCGTCCGCGGACAACTTCCCATTCCGCGGCACTCCAGGCTTACGCCAACGCGCTGCTCCTACTCTGACACAGATACTGACATTTTTGCTGAGATTATAGCCTTTCGGCCTTTTGGGAGGAAGGACGACAGTCCTTAAAACAGGTTTTCCGCGGCCGAAACAACGTGCCGGGCAAGGATCGCCGTGGTCACGGTGCCAACGCCCCTGGGGACGGGACTGATTGCCCGCACCAGCGGCGAAACTCGATCAAATGCCACATCACCGCAGATGTTGCCGTCAATACCCTCATTAACACCCACATCGAGAACAATTTGACCGGAGTGAACAAAGCCCTCATCCACCATGCCCGCTTTGCCCACGGCAGAAATCAGAATATCCGCCTGGCGGGAAAGAAAAGCGGGATCGGGAGTCCTGCTGTGGCAGAGTGTCACGGTGGCGTCGCGCGCACACAGGAGCATGCTCAGCGGACGCCCGACAATAAGGCTGCGGCCCAGGATCACCACACGGCTGCCGGACAGAGGGACGCCGTAATGATCCAGCATGGCCACGCAGGCTTCGGCGGTGCAGGGAGCGAAGCCCCAGTCCCTGCCTACAAAAACACCGGCCAGGGACGGGACGGTGATGCCGTCCACGTCCTTGTCGTTTCGCAGACGGCGGAAGACGCGCTGCGTGTCGATCTGACGGGGCAGCGGGCGAAGGACCAGAATCCCATGTATGGCAGAATCGCCGTTTGCGCGGTCCACTTCATGCAGCAGTTCCTCCGTATCGGCAGTCCATGGGAGTGCGATGCATCGGGTCTGGATCCCGGCAAGCTCGCAGCCGCGGATCGCGGCCCGCTCGTAGGACAGCGCGCCCGGATCTTCGCCGCAGCGCAGGATCGCAAGGCAGGGCTCCCTGCCGCGCTGCTTCAACAGGGCGATCCGCTCCTCCAGAGAAGCGCGGATGGCCTTCGCCACCGGCGCCCCGGTAAACAGCTCGCTCATATTTCGTTCAGACAGGCTGCCACGGCGGCGGAGACGGCTTCGGCCCTGGGCAGATACTCCGCCCGCAGCCGCAGCACCTCGTCCCGGAAGTGACAGCTCTCCGCATCTTCCGGAAGCGTGCGGGTATTGACCAGTACGTTCATGGCAGCACACTCAATGGCAGCCCTGGCAAGGGCGGCGCCGCAGCCCACGTCGCTGATGAGCAGGGGACTGGAGAGCGTGCGCGCCTGCTCCAGCAGCTCCGTCACCGCGCAGGCGCAGCGCAGCATCTCCAGCGGGGCTTCACAGGCACCCAGCGTTGCCGCGCGAAGAAGAGAGGGCGTATCGGGATCGCTCCGGGGCAGAGAATAAGCGGCAGCCAGCGGGGCGAAGTTCACGGCGTCTTCCTGAACAAGCAGTACCAGCCTTTGCCGCAGCTCCTCAGCCCGGGCCGCTGTTTCCAGCAGAAGGGCAGTGCGGTCGGCATATTTTTTGCGTCCGGCGGTGAGGCTGACAGCCATGGCGCATAAAGAGGACGCAAGAGCGCCGCAGAGTGCAGCAGCTCCTCCGCCGCCGGGCGTGGGCGAGACGGAGGCCAGGGCGGACGTAAAATCTCCGATTCCGATGCAGGTCAAATCTTCCATTCACAGCCCTCCCGTCCTTTGCTTTCCGATGTCCTTATTATAATGATCATCGGATGGCAAAATCAATCGAGGATTCGATTGATTTTGCTGCCAAACGACAAGTATGGCAGCGAATGATTCTAAAATCATTCGCCCGATACTCATTGCAATGAGTAGTTGGCAAAACAGCAAGGCTGTTTTGCTGCGCAGCAAAGCTGCGCAGCGAAAAGCTTTTTCGCTTTTCGCCATCATATAAACATTATAGAGGAAAAGCGCGGCTTGTCAAGAAAAAATGCCCTTGCGCCGAAGCGGCAAAGGCTGTATACTCATAAAGAAAATCACGAAAGAACGGAGAAAGAGAATGAGCAGCACGAAGCTTGGTTCCCAGTGGATCGACCGCCTTTTCGGCGTCAGCGTTGCCCTGATGGGGGTGACTTCCCTGATCCTCAGCGTGACCGGCCTGGCCGACATTTCGCTGCCGGTCTGGGCGATGCGCCTTGTCGGTATCGTCAATCTGGCTTCCCTGCCGGTCCTGGGCTATTCCATGGTCAAGAGTTTTCAGGAAAAACTCAACATGCGCAAGGCCGCGGAGGCTAAGCCCAATCGCGGCGGCGTCAAAAAGAAGAAAAAGGGGAAGAAAAAATGAGACTCATCATTGCGTCCAACAACACGCACAAGCTCATCGAGATCCGGGAGATCCTGGGCAGCGAGTTTGACGATATCCTCTCCATGCGGGAGGCGGGCATCGACCATGAGACGGTGGAAGATGGGAGCACCTTCATGGAAAACGCGGAAAAGAAAGCCCGCGAAATCGCCGACATCTCCGGCTGCTGTGCGCTGGCGGATGACAGCGGCCTCTGTGTGGATGCGCTCGACGGCGCCCCGGGCATCTATTCTGCGCGTTTTTCGGGCGTCCACGGAGACGATGCCGCGAATAACCGCCTGCTGCTGGAGAAGCTGAAGGGCGTTGAAAACCGCGGCGCCCACTATACCTGCGCCATGGTCCTGGCCAGACCGGACGGGAGCATCGTGGAGGCCGAAGGCTATCTCTATGGGGAGATCGCGCACGAGGAGGCCGGCAGCAACGGCTTCGGCTACGATCCGCTCTTTTATCTTCCCGAGCGCGGCTGCACAACCGCTCAGATCAGCAGCGAGGAGAAGAACGCCATCAGTCACCGCGCCAACGCCCTGCGAGAGCTTCTGAAGAAGCTCCGGGAGGAATAGGGCCTCACGTTCCGGGTGAAAACGACAGAGAATTTGAAAAATAATTCTTGACAAACGGAAAGAATTGCGTATAATAGCTTATGCGCTTAGCGGGATTGTGTAAAGGTAGCACAGCGGACTCTGACTCCGTATGTGAGGGTTCGAATCCTTCTCCCGCTGCCAGATATCGGCTTGAATCGTTACGATTCAAGCCGATTTTCTTTGTTTTCGGCCTCTTTTCGCTCCAAAAAGTTCCGAGCGAAAAAGTTGTACCCTTACCGTACCCTTACCGCAATGAAAATAGCCCGAAAAAATGGGATAAATACAGGGCTTTTCGGCATTTGGGTCATCATATTCCGGGGATTTGTCGTACATATTCCTCCATCCGGTTTGCACTGGCCGTTTTCATGGCATCAGAGACATGCCCGTATACGTCAAGGGTAAAGGCCGCTGTGGCGTGACCCAGATTCCCCTGAACGGTCTTCACATCGTCCCCGTTTTGGAGAGACAGTACCGCGTAAGTATGGCGCAGATCATGGACTTTGGCGTTAGGCGCGCCGATCTCGACAGCAAGTTTCTTGAAATGGTTATAGACCGTTTGCGGCTGCAGCGGCGTTCCGAAGAGCGTCGTGAAGGCCAAGGCGATCCGATGCTCCGCCTCCGTCTGCCAACCTTGCCAGGCAACAGAGGCGTCTTCCTTTTGTCGGATCTGCTGCTCATAGCGCTTCTTCATCAGTTCCATGACGTACGGAGCCGGCTTCAGGACGCGGCCCTTCCCGTTTTTGGAGGAAGCAAAGACAACGCCGCCGTCTCTCTTGGGACGCTTTTGCAGCTGCTTGTTGATACGAATCACGCCGCGCCGGAAATCTACACAGTCCCAGGTGATACCCATGGCTTCCGCCTTGCGGACGCCGGTCAGGAGGATCACCTTCAGCAGGATGCCGTATTCCTCATCCTCCTCCGCCATCTGAAGGAGCAGCGCGACCTGATCGTCCGTCAGCGGTTCGACTTCATGCTTCTCCACACGGGGAAGGATCGTGCCCACACAGGGATTGGATCGGATATAGCCGTTGACGACCGCGACACTCATCGCCTTGCTCAGAACACCGTGCGTATTTTTGATGGTCTTCGGACAAATCCCCTGAGAGCCGTCCGGCGGCTTGAGCAGCCGATTATAAAACTGCTGAATATCCGTCCTGGTAAGTTTTCCAAGCGGAATACTGCCGAGCTGAGGCTTGATGTGCGTCTTGACACTGGCACGATAATTCTTGACGGTCGAATACTTCTTATCGCCGCAGTACTCCTTCAGCCAGAGATCCAGCCACTCGCTCAGCTTCATCTTGGACGGTTCGATATACGTTCCGTCATCGATTTCCGTTACGACTTTTGCAAGCTTTTGCCGGACTTCCTGCTGCGTCGCGCCGTAGATGGATTTCTGGATCTGCTTGCCGTCTTTATCGAAGCCGTTCGAGTATCGGCCTTCCCAGCGGCCGCCAGGACGTCTTCGGATTGTTCCGGCTCCGTTGGGATTCTTTTTAGCTTTAGACAATTCAACCTCGCTTTCTTCGAGTTTCCCCCAACCTGTCCGTTCGGGTTCAATACGATTATAACACTTTCGCGCTTTAAAGCAAGAAATTTATTTGCTGAGAATAGACTTTTCTGACAGAAATGATGACGATCATGACGGTATGACGGTATTCAGGGGGTGCCGGAATACCGTCATGACCGTCATATCGTCATGGGGTCAGGCCGGCAGCTCGGAGAGCGTGATCATTCTCGCGTCCGGGGTGCGGCTGAAATCGTAACGGACGCCGTATTGCTGTGCGAGGGTATGGACGCTCGCGTTGAGCTGTCGGGTCAATGCGTTGGGTTTGGTATTCGGCGGCAGGACGGTGGTCAGCGCTCCCGTCAGCTCAGTGGGCGTGCCCTGCCATCCGTGACACTCGGATACCAGTTTCTGTACGGCGGCGAGCAGCTTGTTCGAACTCTCATCCGGCTTGTCCGTCCCGTACTCGATGAATTGCCAGTGCTTGCTCTCGTCAAATTCCAGCTTCAGCCGGAGATCCGCCACCTCGCGCCCGGTGATATCCAGCGTGGCTTCCCTGCCGATGCGGGAAGGCTTTTGCAAAACCATCGCCCCGTCCGCGCAGCCGAGCAGGCCGTTGGTGCCGGAGATTTTGTTGAAGGAATCGTCGGAGTCCTCCTTGCGCGTGTGGTGTACCACCAGGATCGTGATGTTGAAGCGGTCGGCGATGGTTTTCAGCGAGGTCATGACCTCATAGTCTCCGCCGTAGCTGTAGCCCTCGGTTTTCATCTGCCGGATGCGCTGCAGCGTATCGACGATCACGAAGCCCACGTTCTGGTGCGCGGTGAGGAAATTTCCGATCTGCTGCTCGAAGCCTTTGCCCAAAAGCTCGGCCTCGGTGGCGATCCAGATCTTGTCCGCTTCGCCGCCCGTCACCTCGCCCAGCCGCTGCTGAATGCGCTGCTCGGTGTCTTCCAGACTGACGTACAAAACCTCGCAGGGCGAGGTCTGGAAGTCCCAGACCTTTTCGCCCTTGCTCACACGGTCTGCCAGCCAAAGCACCAGCCAGCTCTTGCCGATTTTCGACGCGCCGGCCAAAATGTACACGCCCTTGCCGAGCATTTTCTCGATCAGCCAGCCGGTGGGCTGAAAGTCCATTTCCATCAAATCGTTGGCATTTACGGCATCGAGTTCGAGGATTTTTTCGCCCAGCGTTCTCTGGATGTGCCGAACAGCTTCGCGCTCTTTCATGTTCGGATGGCCGCACAGAACGTAGTCCAACAGGTCTCCTCTCCGGTTGCAGTGCATGCACAGCCAGGTGTCATCCTTCATGATCCCTGCGGTGTCACCACAGATCGGGCAGGTTGTAAGGAACTCATCTTCGTCCAGTTCGATATGCGCTGCTTTGAGATAATCTCGAAGCTGCGGCTGCACCCGTTTCCGAAATAATTCGATCTTTTCTTCGGTCATGGGCGGCACCTCACGATGCAAGAGAGTTCTCGTTCATCCAGTTCAACAGGTTGTCGCGAGAAACGAGCAGGCGGCGGCCGATGCGAAGTGTGGGAAAGTTTTCGCTGCGAAGCAGGCAGTAGGCATTGGTCAGGGAGATATTCAGCACACCTGCGAGCTGATTGGCGTTGAGGACCACGGGGACCTCGGAAAAAGAAAAATAGGCGTTGGGCTTGTTGACGGTAGTGGCAGCAGTAGTAGTCATGGCAATCGCTCCTTCCTGGCAATTCATTTCGTTATTCAGTTTAAAAGGTGCATCCGTTTTCGATTCGATGATGCATGCAGACAGAGTCTCGGTTTTTATCACGTCCTTTTCTTTTGTTTGTTTGTTTTTTTGGGACAGCTCCCGGGGGCGGCCTTGCATTGTTCATCTTTTTTCTCCTTGCTCGTTCTAAGCCATTTCATATTCACTCTCGACTGCGCGATTGAAATCATGGATCGAGATGTCCAGGTCGTAATGTACCTTTTCGATCTTGTCCAAAATCGGCTTTGTGAACTCGCCTCCTTCTTTGAGATACCGCGCGATCTGATCGAGATCCTTTTCGAGCTTGTCGATGTTTCGCAGCTCTTGAACGATATATCTTTCGTCGTGAATGATGACCGGGAGTTTTTTGATTGGTCGGTTTAGAAGAACGCGGCGGCAAAACTCGGATATGGATAGCCCGCATTGCTTTGCCTCATGGGCGAGTACTTCGTAAAATGCTTCCGAAACACGAAAGTGAATGGTTTTCTCTTTCGTTCCAAGCTCATCTTTCTTTCTTGCCATTTTTGCCTCCTTTTGATTTGCGAAGCTTAATCAAAACTGTGTTTGCTGCAAGCAGACACCGCAACGATAGTTGCCAAAATTCATGCGGGATTGGGGAGCGAAATCCCCAACAAGTGTCTCGGCTGAAAATGCAAAAATGCATTTTTGTAGCACGAGGCGAAACTTGCTCTCCGAGGGGGATCGAGATTTCTGTTGCAGTTTTTTTCAAAACACCTCCTTTGCGGCAAACAAAAAACTCGCAGCATCACAACAAAAGCGTACCAGGAAGTATACCTGTTCCACTTAAAGTTGTGACGCTGCGAGTTTAAGACCTACCCTTTGTTGTTCAGTAGTCGCGTATCTGACCCTGCAGTACTTTCGAAAACCTATGCGCTTCTCAACGCCCCATATTCACAGATGGGCGGATGGCCGGCTTAGTCAAAACCGATATTCAATTGTTCTTGCTCATCTGACAACTGCAGGTATGCTGTAGCAATAGTAATGTTGAGTCGTTTTCGAATATCACGAGTCAGGTAAAGTATACCGACCATGTTGTGACAACGAGGGCAGCGATGTATGTAACTGGGGCAAAAAGAAGAAAGCAATTCATTTTGAAGATCGTACGCCAACATAGCGTTGCGCATTTGCTTGTTCGGCACGGAGAACAAGATTTTTTTGCAAACAGGGCATTTAATCGCTGGAAGCTTTTCTTTTCTGGGGTTTGAGCCTTTTCTCTTTTGCAGCAAGATAGGCTCAATTTGTCCTTCTGGGCGAATCATTAGTGATCCACCAGCGGGATAATCACGTTTGGTTTTCAAGGCTGTGATAAACTCCGATCGCGATGCCCTGGATCTGCAGCTCATCTACAATGATATCCGGAAATGATTCTTTGTCCGGATTGCAGGACTGCAGAATGAATTTCTGATTCTTCTCATCCAAGGCCAGTTTCTTCAAATTGTTTTTTCCGTCCGAGAGTGCAATGATGAGATCGCCCGGACGTGCGGTCTGCTGTCTGCGCACGATCACATAATCGCCGGGATGAACTCCCGCGCCGATCATGCTCTCGCCTTTGGCAATCAGAGCGAAGCATTCGCCTTTGCCCACCATGCACTCCGGCATGTGAATGTACTCGATGAAACGTTCCTCTTCCTCCTGGCCGGGACCGCAGGCAACAAAGCCGAGCACGCGCAGAAGATTCTTCGGACTGTATCGCAGAGTTTCCGGTCGGGTGCTGCGTCGGCCTCCGTCGGAAACAAATTCGCCGCTCTCTTTCAGCTCGTTCAGATAGCGGTGAACCGATCCCGCGGGAATGCCGGTTGCGTCCACAATATTCTTTTCGCTGGGGAAGCAATCATACTGCACGAAATAATCTGTCACGAACTGCGCGATGACTTCTTTCCTGGAATTCATTTTGGGGCGCATACAAACACCTCATTCATAACGGAGTTATTTACTCCATTTATTCTGTGTGCTAATAGTAACGCTGCTTGACAGAAATGTCAAGAACTTTTTGGAGTGATTTACTCTAAAATTTTCTTTTTGCACCGGCTATTGATTTGTGCGATTATTTGAGTATAATATATATTGAAATGTGTAAATCAAATCTCGCCTGTCATATTGAAATGTGTATTTCACTGAGAAGAGACCCTGCTGAAAAGTGCGGAGGTGCGCTATGTTATACCGAAAAATCCAACCATATATTGAGGACTATCTGAAGTCGGACTCCAACAAGGTGCTGATCATCGACGGCGCGCGGCAGATCGGCAAGACCTTTATCATCCGCCACGTCGGGCAGCAGCTTTTTGAAAACTATATCGAGCTGAACTTCGCGGAGGATCAGAACGGCCCGAAGCTCTTTGAGCAAGTGCGCACCGTCAGGGACTTTTATTTCCAGGTCAGCACCATCGCCGGCGAAAAGATGGGCGAAAAGAAAAACACGCTGATCTTTCTTGACGAGATCCAGGCCTATCCCCACCTGCTGACCATGCTCAAATTCCTCAAGCAGGATGATAAGTTCACCTACATCGCCAGCGGATCTTTGCTCGGCGTGACTTTGAAGAAGACGAGCTCGATCCCCATCGGCAGCATCGAGGTCAAGCGCATGTTCCCGCTGGACTTTGAAGAGTTCCTTCTCGCCAACGGCTTCAACCGCTTTGCCATCGACATGATGCACGAGAAGTTTCTCTCCGGTGAGAGTTTGGACGCGGCAGCGCACGATAAGGTGATGGATCTTTTCAAGAAATATCTGCTGATCGGCGGGCTACCCGACGCCGTCAACTCTTTTATTGCCGATACGAACATCGTGAAGGTGCGCGCGATCCATCGCGATATCCGCGCGTTCTATGCCGACGATGCGGCGAAGTATGAAGCCGACAACAACCGGAAGCTGAAGATCCGCAGGATCTATGAGATGATTCCCTCCAATCTGGAGAGCAAAAAGAAGCGGGTGGTCTTTCAGGATATCGAGGACAAGCGCGGCAAGCGCTTCTCCGATTATCAGGACGAGTTTGAGTATCTAATCTCCGCGGGCATTGTCCTGGATGTCAACGCGATCTCCACGCCGGTGTTCCCGCTTACGCAGGCGGTCGGCAAAAACCTGCTCAAGCTCTATCTGAACGATGTGGGGCTTTTGACCGACGTTCTGTACGGCAGCAATATCCGCGCGATCCTGGACGACGAGACGGGGATCAATCTCGGCTCCGTGTATGAAAGCGTAGTGGCCCAGGAGCTGGCCGCCCACGGCTGCAAGCTGTTTTATTACGATAACCGCAACAAGGGCGAGGTCGATTACCTGATCGACGATTACGACAGCCTGTCTGCTGTTCCCATTGAGGTCAAGTCCGGCAAGGATTACACCATCCACAGCGCGCTGAGCGCCTTCGTGAAGAACGAAGATTATCATGTAAAGAAGGCCTATGTACTGTCCAACACCCGCGAGATCACAACGAGCGGGAAGATCACGTATATCCCGATCTATGATGTGATGTTCTTGGGGGCTGAAAGATAAGTGCACTTGCGTTGAGCGCGAAAGATTGCAAAAAAATAAATGGTTTACAAAGGCAAAAAGAAAGGGGAAAAAATGAACCCTCAATTGAAAGATATAAATGAGATACTTTCACTATGCGATTCGATGATCGTTGATATTCAAAAGAATGGAATTATCAACAGAGGAAACTCCAACTATGAAGAGTACAAAGCGAGAATAAAAGCATTTTTGACAACTCATAATTTGATGCGTCCCGACTACGGACTCTATGCAGTATTAGATGCACTGTACTTTACTCCAAACGAACGTACCGTCAGGTTTGCTGTTGGCAACTATTCAAATAATTATACTCTGAATATGAGCGAAGCTCTAACGATCCGAAATGCAGTCATTGCGTTGAAGCATGAACACTTTCCAGACACATTTGAACGAATTTTTATCAGTCATAGGGAAAAAGATGCCGCCCAGGTGTCGGCTTTCATAGAGTTGCTCTATGCAATTGGTATTTCACGCCCTACAGTTGGTAATGATGAGAAAGTGATTTTTTGCACGTCGCATCCTGCTGCATATTTAGAGAACGGTGCAAGGAATCTGGATGAAATACGGGAAAAGTTCAATTGCTCTGATCACACTTTCTTTATCATGTGGTACACAGATAACTATTTTGAGAGTCAGGCTTGTTTGAACGAAGCCGGAGCAATCTGGGCATTAAGCAAAAAATACCAAGAAATACTGATCCCCGGCTTTGACAGTTCAAAAATAGGCGGACTACTGGATAAGCAATCGGTTTGGTTCCGGGCGAATGACAAGTTCCGTCTTAACACATTTAAGGAGCAACTTGAATCCATGTTTGGATTGGATCCCCTGACGACTAATGCTTGGGAAACTGCACGAGATTCTTTTATATCAAAAATCAATTCTTTGATCTGATGAGAGTAGCCACTCCATCGAATAACGGGAACGAAAAAGCTAACAAGGAGATGTAGACATGACTATCTACGACATCTTAAAAGACACAAATTACAAAGCTGAACAGTTTTCAGCTGAGGCGATTGATAAGTTAAATGCCCGGATCGAGGAAAGAACAGATAAAAAAGGAAAAGTGTCCGCTTTTGTAAAATGCCTCGTCCGCAAGAAAGACATTGTTCTCAAGCCTGAAGAGGTGGTTCGCCAGCTTTTCATTGATCGCCTTGTTAATGAATATGGCTACCCCGTCTCCAGAATGCAGGTGGAATACCCTGTCTATTTTGGCCGGGAAGTCAAGCGCGCCGATATAGTCATAATGGATGAGGATCGGCCGACCGTTCCTTATATTGTGATCGAGGTGAAAAAGCCGAAACTTAAAGATGGCAAGGATCAGCTGAAAAGCTATTGCAACAGCACCGGTGCCCCGATTGCTGTCTGGACAAACGGAGATCAGATTGCTTTCTACAATCGTCAGGATCCTAACTATTTCAAAGATATTCGCAACATTCCTACTGCGACGCAGACCCTGGAAGACATTATTTCTGTCAGATGGACAATTCAGGATCTAAAAGAGAACGATCGACTTCAAAAAGAACGTATCTCCCTTAAAGACGTGATTCTTGATCTCGAGGATGAAGTTCTGGCCAATGCAGGCGTCGATGTGTTCGAGGAATGCTTTAAGCTAATTTTCGCAAAGCTTTATGATGAGTTCCTCAGTGGGCAGACGCCTACTCGCTACTTGGAGTTCACCAATGCTGGGCGCACTGATTTCAAGCTAAAAGAGAAAATTCAAGAGCTTTTTGATAAAGCCAACCAGAAATGGAAGGGCGTATTCGATGAGAATACGAAGATTTTGCTTTCCCCCTCGCATCTAGCTATCTGCGTATCCTCCCTCCAGAGTGTCAAACTGTTCAATAGCAACCTTGATGTAGTGGATGATGCTTTTGAATATTTGATGAGCAAATCCAGCAAAGGTGAAAAAGGGCAGTTCTTTACGCCTCGCTATGTAATTGAGATGTGTGTGAGAATGCTCAATCCCAAAGAAGGAGAAACAATGATCGATACCGCTTGCGGCAGCAGCGGTTTCCCTGTGCATACGATTTTCCATGTATGGCGCCAGATGGCAAAAGATAGAGGCCTCAATATCAGCGAGTTCTTTTCCTTGGATCAGAAGCCCTATGAGTTCACTGAATATGTAAAAGACAATATCTTCGGCATCGATTTTGATGAAAAAGCAGTACGTGTTGCAAGAACCTTAAATCTAATTGCTGGGGATGGACACACAAATGTGCTGCATCTAAATACGCTGGATTACACACAGTGGACGGAAACCGCGAAGCAGGAGGATTGGCTTAGCACCTATTTTGAAGGCTTTGATCGGCTGAAAAAGATGCGGAAAGACAGCAAGAGCTTTCGCGACTTCAAATTTGACCTGCTTATGGCCAATCCGCCGTTTGCTGGGGATATTAAAGAATCCCGTATTCTCAGCATGTATGAGCTCGCAAAGAACGCACAAGGGAAGCAGCAGAGCAAAGTGGGCAGAGATATTTTGTTTATTGAGCGCAATCTTGATTTTCTAAAGCCGGGAGGAAGAATGGCGATTGTCCTCCCACAAGGCCGTTTCAACAACAGTAGCGATAAATATATCCGCGAATACATTGCGGAACGATGCCGTATTCTTGCCGTCGTAGGAATCCATGGTAATGTGTTCAAACCGCATACCGGAACGAAAACCTCAGTTCTGTTTGTCCAGAAGTGGGACGATGAACTGTGCCCGAAAAGGGATGATTATCCCATTTTCTTTGCAACAATGCAGGAACCCAGCAAAAAGAACTCCGGTGACATAATTTATGTGAAAGACTCTGTAACGGGAGAGAAAAAGCTTGATTCTCACGGTCATATGTATGTGCAGCATGATCTGTATAATCATGAGGGATTAACACAAGATGGAATCGCTGAAGCCTTTATTGAATTTGCCAAGAAAGAAGGATTAAGTTTTTTCCGCTAAGCCCATCCGTTGAATCCTTTGACGAAGCCAAATATAAGGCTTTGATGGATGGGCTGGAAATAGGCGAAATACAGTTAAGCGACTTGGAACGTACAATGCGAATCGATGCTGAGTTTTACAGAAAAGAGAACTTGGCAATAGCTGCATTGTTAAAGAAGCCAGTCTTCCACCCAGTTACAGACTTTTTCGCAATTTCAGATGGAAATCATATGTCTATTAGCGAGGCATTCCAAGCAGAGGGGGTTCCATATTATCGCGGTCAGGATATCTACAACACTTTTATTGAGGAAGCATCTCCTGTTTGTATAGATGATGATACCTTCCTGCACCCTCATATGCTTCGATCGCACCTAAAAGCCGGCGATGTGTTGATGTCGATTGTCGGAGCTATTGTCGGTAATAGCGCAATTGTTTCATCCGACAATGCGGCCACATGCAGTTGTAAGTTGTCCATCATTCGATCGAAGAGCAAAGGCGTTCTTCCGGAATTCCTGCTTGTTTATATTAAAACTAAATATGGCCAAAACCAAATTCAGAAATTCAAGCGCGGTGCAGCTCAGACAGGATTCCTTCTCGAAGACTTTGACCAGATCTATCTACCGCAGTTTAGCGTTCGGCTGCAAAACGAGGTTAAGCATGTTGTTGAACTGGCCCATAATACTATTGTTAAAGGCGATCAAGTTTACAACCAAGCGGAACAATTGATTCTTTCCAATCTCAGATACAAAGAACCAGAGGTAGAGGAAATTGTCTCATCTGTAAAGACTTTCCAAAGTAGTTTTTTGGCTTCTGGAAGGCTTGACGCTGAATACTATCAGCGCAAGTATGAGGCGATATCAAACAACTTGAAAACACCTGAGACAGTGTCCTCTATTTGCACAATACATGATAACCCATTTGTTCCAAAGGAAGATAAGGAATATAAGTACATTGAGTTAGCAAATGTCGGCCGCAATGGAGAAATATCGGATGTTGAGCTTGTAGTAGGAGGAGAACTTCCATCTAGAGCGCGAAGAAAAGTGGCAGGGGGACAAGTAATAATATCTTCTGTTGAGGGATCGCTGCAGAGCTGTGCCATGATCGAAGATGATTATGATGGAGCCCTTTGTTCTACCGGGTTTTATGTAATAGATTCTGATATAATCAACTCTGAAACTTTGCTAGTGCTGTTCAAATCAAAACCGATACAGGCACTATTAAAGCAGAGATGCTCAGGGACTATTTTGACAGCTATCACAAAAGACGAACTTCTCGCCATGCCGCTTCCCAAAATTGATACGAATGTGCAGGAAGCAATAGCTGAAAAAGTACAGGAATCCTTTGCGCTACGCCGCAAATCGAAAGAGTTGATTGAATACGCAAAGCGAGCCGTTGAAATGGCGATTGAGCAAGGAGAAGATCTGGCGCTGGATTGGCTGAAAGAGATGGTGGCACAATGAGCGAGGATAAGCAGTCCGAAAACCAGCATCCATATGAAAACTGGAAAGCTGTAACAGAGGCGGACTTTGTAACACTCTTCATTAAGACGTGGTTTGCGTTTGTGTCGACTCTGCGAGAGCTATATCCTCAAGCCAGACCATACTATGAAGCAACCGGTGATTCTCCATTTGTGCAGGCATATAAAACGGAGTTTGCCGATAAGTTTTATTTCTTATGTCCGCTCACAAATGGAGTCGAACAGAGTCTTCATAGTACATATAAGGCCGGTCTAAAGATCATTTCAGAGAAATACCCTCGGTTTCTCGTAGACGATTTCTATCACATCAATCTTTCATACGCTGATAAGATTGAAGAGAGTTTTTCCAGCGTAGGAGGTTATTCAGGGAAGCTGTCTTTATCAATAAAATGTGTATCCAAAGAGTACGTCAAAATAGTCCTTCATTGTTCTGATAACAAGTTTCTAACGAAGGCAGGCGAAGATACTGTCCTCGTGGTCAAAGATATTCAATATAAGGACATTCTTGACAGTTTCATTGAAGAATTAGAGCGGAACCCTCGAACGATTGACGAAGGTGAGCTGATTAAGTTTTTCTATGAAGCGCTCTTTCAAGTGATTTCAGACGAGTTAATGGAGACTCTTATTGAAAAGCAAGCTTCTCTGCCGGATAAAGGGTTCTTACAGGTAAAGCAAGTATACGCTGTTATACAGTCTTTCTGCCACCGTGCGGTTGACTCTATGAGAAACTCTTGCCTGGATTCAGCTATTGGGGCAGAGCACAAGCTCCTTTCACAAGCCCCGATTGCAGATTTTCTTCAGAGCTTCGGTGGAATGACTTCTTTAGACGAGCAAAATGCATACTTGTGGTTTATCGGATTTGTCTATCGGCTAAGGAACGCTTTGTTCCATGAGATTATTAACCCGCTGGACCCCTCATGGCAACTGGTGTTCAAAAACGCTTATCTTGTGCTAAAGCAAGTCGTTGATGCGAACATCTCTCGCCTCAAGACCGTATCACTGCTTCTTAATCTTGCTCCACTTGTTTATAGGGACGACTTCGAAAAGGCTCCGCCGCCCGAAATCCTAATTAAGGAGAATGACGAAACAAAGTTCATTTATGACAATGTCTCTTTAACGAATTTCAATCCGGACGGAGCGAAGGTTCATATCGTTTCTACAATCATTTGCAAAGGGGAAACATTTCGGGTCCAATGCAATGTAAAGTGGGACGCGGGCCTCAAACAGCACAAAGTGAAGAATGTGCAAATTTGCAAAATAGAAGATCTCGTTACTGTGTAAGGCGATACAAGGCCTTGACACAAGAAAAAGAGAGGTAAAATCATGGAAAAGACAGGCGTAATCTACATACTTACTAACCCCTCCTTCCCTGAATACGTAAAAATCGGGTACGCGGACGATATCGACAAACGGCTGCAGCAGCTGAACCGGAGCGAATGCATTCCTTTTGCGTTCCGGGTTTATGCGACGTATGAGGTCAACTCCCGGCTTTCTGATCTGAAGATTCACAGCATCATCGACAAGCTGAACCCCAACCTGCGTTCCATCGAGAACTTCAATGGGAAGCAGCGCGTCCGTGAATTCTATGCCATGTCGCCGGAGGATGCCTATTCCATTCTCGAAGCAATCGCGGAGATCCACGGCCGTGCGGACAAGCTGAAACGGATCGCCATGGATGAAGAGCAGAAGCAGGCCGAAGAAACCGCCCAGGAGATTGACGCAGAGCATAAAGAGCGCTTGGCTCCGTTCCGCTTCTCCATATGCAATATTGCTCCCGGCGAAGAGATCGAGTATTGTTATAATCCGGAGATCAAATGCAAGGTCGTCGATGATAAGCAGGTGGAGTATCAGGGACAGAGGTATTCTCTGTCGGCGCTTGCCCAGATCCTGACTGGCAGCAAGTGGCCCGTCGCCGGACCGCGGTATTTCAAATACAAAGGTGAATGGCTAAACGATATCCGGCATCGGCTGGAAGATTAAGAGATAACAGGTGTATAACACATGGCAACAATTACTACGATTAAGCAAAGAATAGAGCAGCTTGATGCGGGGCATTTTCAAATACTCTGTGATGCTTATCTGTCAAGAGAAGGGTACCCCAATCTTGTCGC
This sequence comes from Oscillospiraceae bacterium, assembly GCA_902774015.1. Classification (GTDB taxonomy): domain Bacteria; phylum Bacillota; class Clostridia; order Oscillospirales; family Oscillospiraceae; genus Limivicinus. The sequence goes on from CACYHB010000002.1 coordinate 111,139, forward strand.
GTTGGGAACGAGAGCCGGTACTTCAAAAACGACGCTCGGAACCCCTGATACTTATTTTTGCATGGCCGGAGACAAATACGTTTTTGCAGAGTATACAACGCAGAAAGACGGGCTGGTAAGTAAAATTCAGGATGATTTGCAGAAGTGCTTCGATGTTGCATTTACAGGTATCCCAGCCAATCTGATAGCAGAAATCGTTTATTGCCATACATCATCCAATCTTCCACCCAAGAAAGATACGGAACTAAAGCAATACTGTATTGAAAAAGGTGTTGCGTTGCGACTAATCGGGATTGACTTTCTGGCAGAAGAGTTAAGCAGAAAATACCCTGTCATTGTAAAAGATCACCTTGGATTGACAATTGATACTGAGCAAATACGGTCTTTATCTGATTTTGTTAGCCATTATGATTCCAATGAGCTTGCTGCGCCTCTGAACACCAACTTTCAGTATAGGCAGCACGAAACTGAATTGATTAGTTCTGCTTTAGATCGTTGTGACATCGTCGTGTTGACCGGCGTTGCAGGTGCAGGAAAAACAAGGCTTGCGCTAAAATATGCAAACGATTACTCCTTAGAAAATGGCTACAAACTATTTATTATACACAGCAATGGGCTTCCATTGTTTGAGGACTTGAAGCTGCACTTTGAACGGCCTGGTAACTATTTTGTCGTTATAGATGATGCAAACCAGATTTCCCAATTGGGGCATATTATTGAGTATGTAAACAAAAAGAGCGACGGTTATAATGTGAAAATGATTATAACCGTGCGAAGCTATGCTCTTGATAGAGTAAAAACAGATCTTAGAGGAAAGGCGCGTTACGAAGAGCTTAGCATTGGTGCTTTTTCGGACGATGAAATCAAGTCTATTGTAAAAGACCAGTTTGGCATTGCCAATTATCGTTATCTGGACCGCATTGCCCAGATTGCGGAGGGAAATGCTAGAATTGCCATTATTGCTGGAAGGATTGCAACAGATGCAAATCGCTTGGATTCCATTAATGATGCATCAGAACTGTACGAGGATTACTTCGGAAAAGCATTTCAGGAAGCAAATCTGGAAGAAGATCAACAACTTCAAATCACTGCCGGTGTTATAGCTTTTTTAAACTCTGCGCACCTAGACTATCTTGAGCCAATTGTGCCTGTCCTTTCGGAATTAGGGATAGACATCAGCGTGCTAAAAAGCTGTGTCTATAAGCTCCACGAGATGGAACTCGTTGATATCTGCCATGACAAGGCTGTTGTTATCTCCGATCAGTGCTTTGCTAACTTTATTCTCAAGCATGTTTATTGTGATAAGAAATCTATTAGTCTTGCGGCAATGCTAGATGTTTGTTTTAAACCATTTCGTGAGAAAACAATGCTAGCAGTAAATACACTTATAGATGTATTCAGAACTAAGGATGTCCGAGATTTTGTAACCAAAGAAATCAAAGCTGTATGGAAAAAGAAGAAAGATGAAGGATCGGCAGACTTTTGGGAATGGGTAAAAGCGTTTTATCCAATAAACCAAGAAGAAGCTCTTCTTATGCTCAAAGAGCGTATTGATAACACAGAGCAAGTATCTCTTCCTGTTGCAAGCATCGATGTAAATGAACGGCGCAACTATATAAACGTAAATGACGACATAATAACTATGTTGGGGGGGTTCGCCAATACTGGTAATCTTGATACCGCTCTAGAATTGTTCTTTACGTATTATTTGAAGCGTCCAGATTTGTTCATTCAATTCTATCATGCAATAAACATGTATTATGGGATAAACCTGCGCGCTGTTGAAAACGATTTTTACACTCCTATTCGCCTGATAAATCAGTTTATTACCAGTTCTAATCAGTGGAAGAATGACTATATTCGTCTATTATTCTTCAATGTGGTCGGAAAGCTGCTTCAAGTCCATTTTTCGTCATTTGAAGATGGAAAGAAAGCCAACAGCATCGTTATTTGCAATTTTGCTTTGCGCCCATCTGAGGGGGCATTCATGTATCGCAATATGATTTGGCGCCAGATACTTGCAATTCAAAGCGAAACAGAGTGTAAGTCAGAGATTCAGTCTTTGTTAAGACAGTATGCCGGTGCAATCGAAGACTGCAGTTATGAAATAATCGAAAAAGATGCTCCGTTCATTGACGAATTGCTCAGCCAAGGTTTTTCAATCGAAGACGTAAATGATTGTGTTTTAGCCGAGCATGTTAATTCCATAATTGCACTAACAGATTATAATTCAGATGTCCTCCAAAGATTTCTTGGTAGTGAAAAGCTCAAAGCCTATCATTTGCTCATTGGCCCCAAGTGGGATTTAACTTCTGACTTCCAAGAAAACAAGAGAGAAAAACAGCGTGTCATTTCAGAACATCTAAGGAAAGCAAACGACGCATGTGCAGCGTTTGACAGATTGTTCGATATCTATCTTTCCTGCATGAGCAGTGAGGCTCATACAAATTGGGAAATCGGCGAAGGAATGCAAAGAGCCGTCAATTACATGTCAAGTGATGCTCAGAATTGCAAGTATGCGGCCGAAAAACTAGTTCGCGCGCAACGGCTTGATGGAATACACGTTCTCGACATTGTAAACAGCTTGTTTTCGTATTATCCTCCGGAAGAGGTTCTTTCAGTTATTAGGTGTGCAAATAAAGAGACTCTGGATTATTGGCTTTTTGCTTACTATCATGAGTTTCCTGCTGAGTTGATAACGGATAGCACAGTACAAGATTTCTATAAGTATCTTTTGTGTGAATATGATCGTGATTATCGTGGCGGTCCGAATAGGGAGTTGCAGTTCTTAACTAATTATGAGAAATATGACCCCGATGTCTTCATAAAAACTGTGCAACTCATTTTCAACAAACGCAGTTATTCTCCGTTAATTGTGACCTGTTACTTTACTTTGCTCTTTCATAGCCAATGCTACGAGGCAAAAGAGATCATACAAAAGTTTGGAAGAGATCTTGCTCTTTTGGAAGACATCTACATTTTTGAGTGCTTGAATTATAGCCTTACTGATCTTGACGGAGCGCTGCTCAAAGAGATTTGCGAAATCGATGAATCCTTTAGCAAGAGATATTATGCTGAAGTATATGCGGAAAAACAATATCATCGACATGAGGATAGCTCTAAGCTGCAAGTTTTTTTCAGATGTAAGAACTATATCCAAATTATAGATTCTATCGTAAATGAATGCTCGAACAAAGGACGGTATGTATATTTCGATCTTACGCCAGTAATGAAGACCTTTGTTGCGGTACCAAATGATTTAGTTCAAGCAAGTGATACTTGGATTAATCACTACATTTCTGAATACAATCAAGATTCGGATAAAATGTGTGCGCTATTCGAAGCAATCGCTGAGTTGGGTAATGAGGATAGAAAGATTACATTTCTTCGTTATTTGATATCATGCAATGCTGATGTCGAGTTGTTCAGGAGAATCGAGTTGCTTCCAAGGGAAGTATCATGGTCAGTAACTACGTTTTACGAATGGATAAAATATTTGGAGAAGCTTCGCCCTCTTTTTGTTGGCCTTCCATATCTGAAGCATAGGATCATTGTAAATGAAGAGATAGACAGGTTGCATGCGATGATAGAAAGGGTAGAAATCGAGGATGTTCTCAGAGGATAATGCGGTAAAAATGTAGAGAAAATATCTGGTTTTCTTTATAGTAAAAGAAGGAGTGTCTTTTGAAACACTACATCACCGCCGATATTCACGGCTTTTATACGGAATTTCATAAGGCGCTGGATGAGGCGGGGTATTTCACCGATCCCGAGCCGCACAAGCTGATCATCCTGGGCGATCTGTTCGACCGCGGGCAGGAAGCCGTGGCGATGCAACGGTTCATTCTCTACCTTCTGGAGCAGGACGCCGTGATCCTGATTCGGGGAAACCATGAAGATCTCTACGAGGAAATGATCACGATCGACGAGGGCCTGCCGGTCCGGCACCACAAGAGCAACGGGACTTACGGAACGGCCCTGCAGCTGACGGGCTACGACCCCGGGCTGGCGATCATCCGCAATTTCGATTTCGCCGAGGCGGCGCAGAACACAGCCTATTATCGACAAATCATCCCCGCGATGGTAGACTATTATGAGACCGCGCATTATGTTTTCGTGCACGGTTGGATTCCCTGCATCCAGGAGCGTGACGGCAACTACAGCCATCGCTCCGACTGGCGCGAGGCCACACCCGAGGAATGGCGTCGGGCACGGTGGTGTAACGGGATGGACGCGGCGCAGGCCTGCACGGAAGAAAAGACGATCCTCTGCGGCCACTGGCATTGTTCTTACGGCCACGCGCGGTATGAGAACAAAGGTTCCGAGTTCGGGCCGGACGCGGATTTCAGTCCCTACTACGGCCCCGGGGTGATCGCGCTGGATGCCTGCACCGCATACAGCGGAAAGATCAATATCCTGACGCTTGAAGATTAACGTACCCATGAGGAGTACGGAATGGGAGGAGTTGCTGATATGAGCATTGCTGTGAATCATGCCGTCCTGGCCAAGGGCTGGGAGCGGTTCACGATCATGCACAAGGAGCGCAAGGTCGCGGCCATTCGCGAGGACGGCACCTGCACGATCTATGCCCCGTCCTTTATGCCCTACAATCTCTATCTGGAGACGGCGGATGATCTGGACACGCGGCTCAACAACCTGAACAATTTCTACTATTGGTGTTCCTCCCGCGTCCTGACCCTGGATCGCCGATTCGCCAAGGAGATCCTGAACAGCATCGGAGCCAAGCAGGCCACGACGGATCGCGACCGCGCCGCCATCGCCATTTCCTATCACGGGCTGAGCCTGACTGACGTGTACTGGATCAAGTTCAGCCGGGAGAACGTTAGTTTCGCCGACCTCAGCCTGTTCCGGCATTCCCTGTCTGGGGCCTTCGCCGACGTCAGTCTGAACGGCCGCTCTCTTACCGTTCAGAACGCAGAGCTGCTGAAACCCAACGACGCGGCCGGGGACATCGGGACCCAGGGCGTCGCAGCGAAGGCGTGGATTCGGGAGAACGGGTCATTCTATCTCCTGAAGAACGGCGATGAGCGCGACGTAAACGCCGAGCTGCTAGCCTCAAAGATCGCTCGCTGTTTCCAGGCCGAAAGCGTGGCCTATGAGCCGTCCACCTTCGAAGACAAGCCGGTTTCCCGGAGCCGCATCATCACTTCCGAAGATGCGAGCCTTGTCTCCATGGAGGCGGTGGATGTGTACTGCGTCAATCATGAGCTGGATCGGGATGCCTTTGTGCTGAAGAAGGACGCCTACGCCTATCACATGATGAACCTGATCGACTACCTGGTAGGCAACACCGACCGGCACTGGGGCAACTGGGGCTTTCTGGTCAGCAACGACACGAACAGGCTGGAAAAGCTCTATCCCCTGATGGACTTCAACAAGTCCTTCCTGTCCTATGATTTGATCGACGGTGCCCGCTGCCAGACGAGCAGCCGGAAGCTCTCGCAACGGGAGGCGGCCATCGAGGCCGTCCGCGCCGTGGGGCTGAACCAGATCGTAGAGATCAATCCGGAGTGGTTTGAAGATCAGGCCACGCGGGATATGTTCTTCCGGCGGTTGGAGGCCGTGAAAAGCGTATAAGCTGAGTAATATGAATATAAAAGCCCCGAAGCACACATTCTGATATGAGCTTCGGGGCATTTCTTTATCCTCGATAGTATGCTGCCCAGCCGACATAGCAGCCGTCAACAGGCACCACGAGCACACCATCCGTGCGGCCGCGCTGCTGCACCAGGAGGCAGCGCCAAGCATCGCCCTCCGCGCACAGGGCCGCGTATTCTTCAATGAACTGCCGATCTGCGATCATGTCCGTGATGAAGTTTTCATAGTCGATTTTCGCCAGCTTCACCGTATTTACGATTTCATACTGCGTCTCTTGTTCGATCGGGTGCGGTGCCAGCAGATCCTCGATGATCCGCGGGCTTTCAACGAAATAGGCAAAACCAGTTCTATCCATATCCCCAGCTCCCTTCAAATGTTATGTACTTAAAATAAGTACACTTTGCACATTCTAACATGTACTTGAAATAAACTCAAATTATCTTGTATCAAGTACACGGAGGATGTCGCATGGATGCTTTGAAAAAAGAAAAGGATAAGCACCTTGGGCTTCGCATCGACAGCGAACTTCACTATAAACTGCATTATATCTCTCAATACGAGGGCCGCTCGGCAAACGGCGAAGTGATCTACCTGATTCGCAAAGCTATCGAGGACTTCGAAAAGCAGCACGGGAAGATCGAACTGCAGTAATACCGATCTACGCAGAAAAGCACCCGGAAGGCCGTTGATATCAACGGTTTCCGGGTGCCGATTCTTTATGGGCTGATTATCCTATTTCTAGGATTCTGGTCACTTTTCCTGACTCTTGATCCACTCCAGCAGGCGCTCCCGTCTTACAAGCATGCGATGACCGATCTGCAAAGTCGGAAAGTCGGCGCTGCGCATCAGGCGATATGCGTTCGCCCGGGAAATATTAAGCGCTTCACCTAACTGATTTGCATTAAGAACAGCCGGCAGATCGTCGAACGAGTTAAACCGCGGCTTGATTTCCCTTGGTTTCTCTTTTTTCCCTTCCAGCGTATAAATGAACTCTTCCAAAACCATTTCCTCTGCAGTGGCCCGCGCTGCATTCATTTCCCGAACCCAGCGGAGCTGATCCTCGGCTTTCAGTTTCTCAGTGATTCCCCGCTGCACTGAGAGCTGCACCACGATCTGATCAAAGCGTTTCTGCGCCTCCTGTTCGACCTGAGCCAGATGCTTGTCCAGTTCGCCGGTGAGCATCCAACTGGAATAAAGCGCTTTGTGGTTATCCATCAGATAGTGCTTGCGCAGCAATCCCCACTTGCCGAGAGGGGCTGTTTCTGCTATACTCAGTTCAGGAATCAGACAGTCATTGGTCATTTTGTAGGTTCCTCCGATGCTTTCAAACGTTGTGTTTTTCATGTTTTTTCCTCCTGTAATTGTACCCTTACCGCTACCCTTACGGGAACGCAAATAAACATTTTTTACTTGTTGACAGGTTGGGAAAATCGACGTTTTTTTATAATTTACTTGCTTTTGCAGATAAAAAAGTTCAACGCAGATCTGCCTTTCTCTTCGAATCCTTCTCCCGCTGCCATCATAGAAAGCTCTTTTGTCTACCAAAGGCAAAGGGGCTTTCTTTATTGATATGACGAATAAAGTTTGGTATAATTTTCTCAACAAATTGAGGTGTATAGGAGGGACACTTGTGCTGATTCTATACAAACCAAAATATGAGGATTTGTGGTTTAGACAATTGATGCTGTCTGATGAAGAAACAATGTCTTACAATCATACTTGGGGAGGCATTATTCCATGGCCTGAAAAAGAATGGAAAGATTGGTATGACTATTGGATTATTAACCATGAGGGAAAGCGATATTACAGATACCTAATGAATCAAGACGGTCAATTTGTTGGAGAAATCGCATATCACTATGATGCAGATATTCAACATGAAACCGCAAATGTAATCATCTACTCACAATACAGAAGAAAGGGCTATGGTGAAGAAGGATTGAGCCTGCTATGTTCTGCAGCTAAGAAAAACGGGATTTCTATTCTTTATGACGATATCGCCATTGACAACCCCGCAATCAAGCTCTTCCTGAAACACGGCTTTACAGAAGAATATCGAACAGCAGAAAAATTATATCTAAAGAAAGAGTTGTAGTACAAATTCCTGCTTATCGAGTTGCTCAACATGTATCTTTTAGGCGTACTTAGCTCGGTTTCGTACCTTTTGGGCGTACTTAGGCATAAAAGTACTCTGATTTTAATAGAATCAGAGTACTTTTCTTTTTCTCAAAAACCCCAGTAAAATCAAGCTTTTCAGCGTTTTAAGGCCAATCTCGGATGCTCCCGGGACCGGCCTTTTTTGCTTTTATGCGGTTTTTCGGCGCTGCTGGCAAGAACTGGGTTCGTTGGATTATTCCTTGGGTTCGTTGGTTTTATGGGTAAGTTCGTTGGAATATTGAGAGGTTCGTTGGTTTTTAGGGCAAATCGTTGATATACAGATCCCTAAAAGATCAAGCCTATGAAGAATTGCTTCCCCATCGAATCCCGGAAATGAAAGGCTTATAAGGCCAGGTAGACTATTATCTCTGCCATTTCTCTGGATGCTTATTCTCTTTTCCTTTATAGAGCCTACCAATTGTTCTTCAAGGGAGCGTATGTGTTTCTGATGATTCTGTTGCTTTCTCAGCCTGCAGATGGTGAAGAATGTGGTTGCCGATTCGCTCCTCCAGTTTATGGTACTGCCGAATTTCTTCATCTGTGAATAAACACACCGTGTCTACATCCTGATCCAACTGCTGCAGTTCTTTTGTAAGTTCCGGTGCATAGAAAGAGAAGCGTTCTTTGCCTCCAAGCGGTGACTCACGTCTCACCAGACCATCCGCCAGGAGTCGGGCCATTGCCACAATCACAGCAGGTTTTCCCATGCCAGTCAGCAGACACAGACTTTCAACGCTGCAGGGTTCTTTCATCTTTTCCATGAAGTATAGAAGCTTTATTCTGGCCTCATCCATTCCGTGTTTTCGAGCCAGCGTTTCCAGATAGCGTCCAAGCAGCCGTGCTTCAAGAACCGCACTGCGCATCGGGATGGCCGCGCCGCATTCACCGGAAAGGGCCGACAAGTCTATGCCCGCATTTAGCTTTCGGGTTCCCGGCGTGAACGGCAGCGCCAGACTATCGTGACTGACGGCCAGCAGGTAGCCGTAAATCACCGGCAGCCGCTCCTGATAGGAGGGTGCGTCAAAGGTCTTTCTGAAAAACTCGTTATAATAACCGATGACGCTTTTCAGCCTTTGGTGTACTGGTAGTAATAAACGGGTGCTTTCAGGATCGCTACGGACTTGACATGGAGTAGGTACTCCAGATTGAAAATCATATCCTCGCTATAGCTGATGTTTTCGTCCATGCGTATGCTGTATTGTTCAATGATGTCTCTTCGGTATAACTTGTTCCACAGGACACCATAGTAAAGGTCCGCTGGAGAGAGCATCATCGCATTGGCATACTGTTGGAGAGTAAGGGCTCCTCCCATTTCGATAGAGCCCTTTTCCGACACGTTTCCATCAACGACCCGGTAAAAATCACCTACCACGAGCTCCGCCGATTGTGCTTCCATCTCCCGCACCAACATCTTTGTTGCGTCCATTGGCAACCAGTCATCCACATCCGCGAACTGCACATACGTCCCACTCGCCTCGGCAAGGGCCCGGTTGCGTGCGGAGGACACGCCCCCGTTTTCCTGGTGGATCGCCTTCACTCTGTGATCCGCAGCGGCAATCGCCTGTATGATTTCCCAGGAGCGATCCCGGCTGCCGTCATCTACCAAGATTAGCTCCAACTCAGGGTAGTCCTGGTTGAGAATGCTGCCCGCGCAGCGCTCAATGCTTTTCTCTCCGTTGTAAACGGGAACGATGACACTGACCTTTTCCATTCTTTATTCCTTCCTAAACAACACGTATTTTTCCAATGGGAACAACACCGCTACCTGTACAAGCCCTGCGGCTGTGGCGGCAATGGTTCTGGCCAGCCTCGCAAAGGCAGTTGCTGTCAATCTGGCAGTGATCCATCCTTGCAGCCAAGTGGAGAAGAGGATCAGCGCTGTCAAAATCAACAGATAGGCGATGAGACCGCTGCGGCTTCCCTTGCCGCGGAATGTGGTCTTCATATTCATGAAATAGCCGTAAATATTGGCAATAAAATTTGACAGGAAAAATGGGAGCACGTATCCCCAGGTTACAACACCGTCAACCACATAGGGGGAAGGCCCGTTAAAAAGCGTGTCCGGTTGAAATACCGGTCGTATAACCGGGGGCAGTTTGGCCGTAACGCCGTCAAAGATCAGCGGAAGCAAATTGGCAAGAGCAAGCTGCAGCAGCGTGATACTAAAGGATACCATGTTAAACTTTACAAACTGCCAAATGGTATTGTCACCGAAACGGGTATCGATCTTTTTTAGTAAAGACATGCCAGAACAAACCTTCATTCATTTTGTGCTGTTTGCTTTTCTACAGGCAATTATAGCAACCACGGGCTGCAGCCTAAATAGATCAGCGCCCAGTCCCAGCATGGGGTTGAGAATAACGATCAAGCCAAAAATGGTCAGAAGGATACCGAGAATCAGCGCGATCCACCAATTAGAGCCGATTATTTCTCCGAAGCTAAATCCTTCAGATTCTCTCTTGATGTTCAGCAAATGGAAGGCGTGAACAATACGAATGATACCAAGTGCCAGAATCCACCAGCCTGTCAGCAGAATTACAACCACACCAATGGACATTTGCAGCACCGGCGAGAACATAAGCATAAGACCAAAAATCAGGGACACAACGGCGCTCACGAGTACCCAAGCGCTCTGCCGCACAATATCGCGGATATCGAACCAGGTAACGATACGCCCAATACCGTCACCGACCATTACAATTCCCAGCACAAACGGGATTACAGTTGATGTTTCCACAGGTGTGAAGAAACAATACACACCCGCTATGATCATCAGCACGCCGAGGATTACAGATACAGCTTTTCTTGTCATCATGATGAACATCTCCCTTCCTGAAAGCAAACTCCCCACCGTGATTGG
>CACYHB010000003.1 GCA_902774015.1 Oscillospiraceae bacterium
GGTGGCTTTTTCATATGGTGGAGGCGGATAGGGGAATCGAATCATGTACGAACATGCCCTATGGCATGTTCATCCACCAGTGCAAACACTGGTGGATACTGAAATTCCCTTTTCCCGTCCCACGGAAGGGAAAAGGGAATGCATGCGATTCCCCCCCACCTCCACCAGAAAAGGATTGCTATTTTGTCAAGGTACTGTATAGGGAGCGATCCTTTTTTCGTATCGTGTTGAAATCAGCTGAGAAATACGGTACAATACCTGTAGAGAAAAGAAACAGATGAACGATAAGGAGGTCAGTCAAAATGAAATTCTATCGGTGCAGCGACTGCAATTCGGTCCTGATCACGGAAAAGCCTCTGGGCTGCTGTGAGGACGGATGGAAAGAACTGCAGCCCAACACAACGGACGCGTCCGGGGAAAAACACGTCCCTGTCATGGAAGCGGCAGATCAGAAAGTGACGGTCAGGGTAGGCTCCGCAGAGCATCCGATGCTGGAGGCTCACTACATTGCGTGGATCGTGCTGGAAACGACGCAGGGGTATCAGAAAAAGGAGCTTCACCCCGGTGAAAAGCCGGTTGCCCACTTCGCTCTGGCAGAGGGTGAAACCGTTCTGGCCGCATACGAATACTGCAATCTGCACGGACTCTGGAAAGCGGAATAAACAAAGCTGCGTGAGGAGGAATCACAATGAGAGAGAAACTTGAAAAGGCATGGATGAAGGTCGGCAAATTTCTGTTTTGGGCACTGGTCACGGCTTTTTGCTGCTGCCTGACCTATATGGTTTTCGTACATCGCCACGTGATTGTCGCCGCGATCAAGGGGGAACCGCTTCCCAAGCGCCCTGACAGCAAATGCTGCCACAAATTCTGCAAGAAGAAATAAGCGTCCGTGAATACGGCCGGGTAAACACGGTTTCCGGAAAAAAGCCGCTCTGCGACAGCGTAAAACAATCATCAGCCGGTGACAGGGGAATATCCTGTCACCGGCTGCTTGATGTCTGCGAAAACTCGATAGATTTTTTATATATAAATATTCACAAATTGTTCACAGCAAAATTAGCACTCACAGCTTGACAGTGCTAAAACCGGTGCTATAATCATAATCGAACAGAGGAACGAAGATCGAATGGATGACCTCCATCCCCCTTGCTCAGGTAACAAACAAAATGATTGCAGAATTTGAAGGAGGCATGACTTATGTTACCGAGTATTTTTGGAGAGAGTTTGTTTGATGACTGGATGGGCTTCCCGTTCAGAGAATTTGGATCTGACGTGAACCGCAAGCTGTACGGCAAGCATGCGGCACGCGTGATGAAGACGGATCTGCGGGAACACGATGACGGCTATGAACTGAAGGTCGACCTGCCGGGCTTCAAGAAGGAGCAGATCGAGCTGCAGCTGCAGAACGGCTATCTGACCATCAGCGCGGCCAAGGGTCTTGAGGAAGACGGCAAGGATAAAAACGGCCGGATCGTTCATCAGGAACGTTTCGAAGGCTCCATGACCAGAAGCTTCTATATCGGAGAAAACATCAAAGAGGAAGACGTGAAAGCCAGGTTCGAGGACGGCGTCCTCACGCTCGATTTCCCGAAGGAGAGGCCGGTGGCGCTTCCGGAGCGCAAGACGATTCAAATCCAGGGATAACCAACAGACACAGCGCCCTGCGGCAACGCAGGGCGTTTCTTTTTTGTTGATTCAAGTGAAAGAATGATCCCGGTTCCTGACCCGGCCGAGAGCGAGGCATAAAGAGAATCTTCAATCCTATCGGCCCCGTCCGGAAAAATGCCGTTTTCAAGCGGCATTCTTTCTGCTATAATGTACTAAATCATCCTATGAAAGGAAGACGCGCGAAGATGGCCGGGAACGCCCATATTCTGCTCTCACAGATCCTGCATTGCTTTGCAGTCCTTGCCGCCTTTATTGTTCCGGCGCTGATGATCCTGATACCCATCCGCTTTTTGACAAAGCTGCCTTCCTACGTGTTCCGGAAGCTCCTGCATATCGTTGCGTTCAGCTGCGTCACGCTGATGATCCTCTCCGCAAAGAGCTGGCAGGCGGCAGCGCTGACAGCTGTCCTGCTCGCGGTCGCGGTCTACCCGATCCTGGCCGCCTTTGAGAGCGCCTCCTGGTATGAGAAGCTGTTCGTTCAGAAGTCGGCAGGGGAGATCAAAAAGAGCCTCCTGCTGCTGTTTTTCATGTTCGCGGTGCTGATCTCCGTGTCCTGGGGCGTCTTCGACAAACCGCATCTGGCTGCCGCGGCGATCCTGATGTGGGGCACCGGCGACGCGGCCGCCGCCCTGGTCGGCATCCCGTATGGAAAGCACAAGGTCCACTCACGCTATACAGACGGCAAGAAATCCTGGGAGGGCAGTCTTGCCATGCTGGCGGTCTCTTTTCTCAGCGGAATGATCGTACTGTCCGCCGCCCGGGAGATGCCCATGCCCCAGGCGGTGCTGTCCGCCGGGTTGGGCGCCCTGCTCGGCACGGCGACGGAACTGTTTTCCCCCAGCGAATATGATACGGTGACGGTGCCCACGATCATCGCAGCCGTGCTGCTGCTGTTCGGATAGGGATTGGAGGGCCAATGCAACGAGAAAAGAAAAGCGGATTCCGGACGCTTCTGCTGTCCGTTCTGATGAGCGCCTACGGCCCGGTGATTTTGGGCCTCGGTCTGCGCGTTGGACACAGCTCCACGCAGATCGCTGACTTTACCAGGCGGACTGCGGAGCTGCTGGCGCTTATCGCAGCGCTTGTCGTCTACGCCGTGACGAACGGGCGGAAGGACATGGACGCCGCGCAGAAACAGGCATGGGAGAAAAGGGGCAATCTTTTCACCGGCCTCATCATGTGCGTCAGCGGCCTGAGCATGCTGGCTCTCAGCCTCCTTTCCGCGAAGGAAGACAAGGGAAACGTGATCCCGGCGCTTGTGATCGCCGTCCTGGGCGTGATCGCAAACGGTATCTTCTGGCGGCGGTATACCGTCCTGTATCATCGCCAGGGAAACGCGATCCTGGGAGTACAGGCGAGATTGTACGGCGCCAAGTTTGCGGTCGATATCTGTGTGACGGCCGCGCTGGCCGCCGTGCTGGCGTTTCCCGGAACCGGGCTTTCCATCTGGCTTGACCGGATCGGCTCCGTTCTTGTCGCGCTCTATATGATCCGCTGTGGGATCAAGACCGTTTCGGAACAGGCACAGATCTCAAAGACAGGCGATTCTCAACAATAAAGCAGGCACGGGCAAGTGCGCGCGGCGAAACGCTGCCCCGGAACGGAAGCACAAAAAGGCACAATAAGCAGTCGAAAGCACCGGTTTGCCGGTGCTTTCGTTATTATATCCAAGTTTTCCTGAAAATTTTTGGCAGCTGAAAGCCTGAGCCGGTGATTGAACCTGTACAAGGACTGTGTTAAATTATAAATAAGCAGGAGGGCAGACAGAAGACAGAGAGATACATATGACCAAAGGAGGGAAGTCAATGGCACACAGACCCAATATTTTGAAGCTGGCAACCAAAATCAGCCTGGAGAGTTTGACATACACCGGCATCACCTACGACGACCCCGAGTATAAACTGCTGGAGCCCATCGTGGACGACGACATGTGCGCGGTCATGATGCACATGCGTCTGGAGGCCAACCGCACGGCGGAGGAAATCGCCCACCGCGCCAAAAAAGATCTGGCCTTTACCCAGCGGCAGCTCGACAAGCTCAAGATCGCGGGCGTTATCCGAAGCCGCGTGGTGGAGGGCAGACTCTGCTGGTACTATCCCATCTGGGTGCCGGGCATTATGGAGGGCGTACTCTCCAACCGGGAGCAGTGCGACAAGTATCCCGTGCTGGGCGAGTGCTTTGAGCGCTATACCCGGGAGCGGGTTTCCATGCTGGCGCCGTTTATGGACGTGGGCATGAACCTCATGCGCGTGATCCCGGTGCAGAGCGCCATCGAAAACAATTCCCGCAAGGCCAGCTATGACGAGGTGCACAAGCTGATCGAGGACGCCTGGGCCGTCTCGGTGGGGCCCTGCTCCTGCCGCCGCGCCCGCCGGCTGATGGGCGAGGGCTGCGGCCACCTGGAAGAGGACATGTGCATGTACCTCAACGACAACGCCAAAAACTATTCCGAGACCGGCGCGCACCGCCTGATCTCCAAAGAGGAGGCCTACGAGATCCTCAAGCGCGCCGAGGACAACGGCCTGGTGCACGAGCTGAACGTGACCCCGGGCTATGACGATACCACGGCCATCTGCAACTGCTGCGGCTGCTCCTGCTTTGCCCTGCGCATCGCGGAGTATTTCCGGACGCCCGACGCCATCCGCACCAATTACATTGCGAGGGTGGACAAGGACAAATGCGTCGCCTGCGGCCAGTGCGTGGAAAACTGCCAGCTCAACGCGGTGCGCCTCGGCCAGAAGCTGTGCCCCCGCCCGTCCAATGAGGAGCGGCCGGAGGAGACGGCGCGCAATACCCTCTGGAGCAGCAAACGCTACAACCCGGACTTCCGTACAAACCGCACCGACGTGATGCCGGAGGGCACGGCCCCCTGCAAGGCGGCGTGTCCCGCGCACGTTCCGGTGCAGGGCTATATCAAGCTCGCCTCCCAGGGGCGCTACGGCGAGGCGCTGGAGCTCATCAAGAAGGAGATCCCTTTCCCGGCGGTCTGCGGACGGATCTGCAACAAGAAGTGTGAGGAAGCCTGCACCCGCGGCGAAATGGACGCCCCGGTGGCCATCGACGAGATCAAGAAGTTCATTGCCGAGCGGGAGCTTGACAGCGCCACCCGTTACGTCCCGCCGATGATCAACCAGCTGGGCAAGCCCTACCCCGAGAAGATCGCCGTCATCGGCGCGGGGCCTGCGGGCTTGAGCTGCGCCTATTATCTGGCGGCCAAAGGCTATCCTGTCACGGTCTTCGAAAAAGAGCAGGTGCTTGGCGGCATGCTGACCCTGGGCATTCCCTCTTTCCGCCTGGAGAAGGACGTCATCAAGGCCGAGATCGACGTGCTGCGGGAACTGGGCGTGGAATTCAAAACCGGCATTGCGGTCGGCAGGGACGTGACGCTGGATTCTCTCCGGGACCTCGGCTTCAAGGCCTTCTATCTGGCCGTCGGTGCGTCGAAGGGGGCGAAGCTTTCGGTTCCGGGCGAGGAGCTTGCGGGCGTTATGAGCGGCGTCGACTTCCTGCGCCGGGTCAATCTGGGAGAGCGCCCCGCGATCGGGGACAAGGTCGCGGTCATCGGCGGCGGCAACGTGGCCATCGACGTGGCGAGAGCGGCAGTCCGCCTCGGCGCGGAGGTCACGGTGTACTACCGTCGGAGCGAGGCGGAGATGCCCGCCGACAGGGACGAGGTGGCAGAGGCAGAAGAGGAGGGCGTTGCTTTCCGCTTCCTGACAGCCCCTTCGGAGATCCTGGGCGAGGGCGCCGTCACGGCTCTGAAGCTGGAAAAGATGGAGCTGGGCGAGCCTGACGCCAATGGCCGCCGCAGCGTAAAAGGTACCGGCGAAGTCGAGACCGTTGCCGTTACGGCGGTGCTGGCTGCCGCCGGACAGCGGGTGGATCTGGGCGGCATCGGCCTTGCAGCCGGCAAGCGGGGGACCGTGGAGGTCGATCCCGTCACCTTCCAGACGGCGGTGCCGGACGTGTTCGCGGGCGGCGACGCAGTCACCGGGCCGCAGTTCGTCATTGACGCCATCGCTGCGGGCAAGGAGGCGGCGGTTTCCATCCACCGCTACGTCCACGCGGGCCAGACGCTGACCCTGGGCCGAGACCATCGGGATTACCGCGCTTTCGACAAAGAGACGGTTCAGATCGGTCTCGGCGGCTTTGACAGCGCACCGCGGCAGAAGCCCGCAAAGGCGGAGGGTGCGGCTGCGAGGTCCAGCTTCAACGACCTGCGGGAGACCCTTACCGAGGAACAGGTCAAGACCGAATGCGCCCGCTGCCTCGGCTGCGGCACCGCCGTGGTGGACCGCTTCATGTGCGTAGGCTGCGGCATCTGCACGACCAAATGCAAATTCGACGCCATCCACCTGGAAAAGGTCTACGATGCGGACAACCAGGAATATTTCCACACGCTGGGCCGGATCGTGAAGAACGTCCCGCAGATCGGCGTCAGCGTCGTGAAAAAGCACATCGGAAAGTACGGAGGCTGAGATGCACGAGATCGGTATCGTCCGCCAGCTTCTGCGGACGGTCACGGCCTTTGCGGAGGAAAACGGGATCGAAGAGATCCACGAGGTGGTCGTGGACTGCGGGGAGCTGTCCCTTGTGATCCCGGAATACGTGAAGGAACTCTATCCGCCGGTGATGAAGGGAAGCATCCTGGAGCATGCGAAGCTCACGGTGAACGTCGTCCCCGGTCTTGCCGAGTGCGAGGACTGTGACGAGATCTTCAACGTGGTCGAGCACAAGGGCTACTGTCCCAACTGCGGCAGCTTTGAGAAAACCGTCCTGAGCGGGAAGGAGTTTTCCGTTCGGGAGATTGTTGTACCGGAAAAGCAGCAGAGTAAAGGAGGAAAAGCATGCAAAAATACGATGTAATTGTCGTCGGCGCCGGCAACGGCGGCTTGTCGGCGGCGACATATCTGGCCGATGCGGGCAAAAAGGTGCTGGTGCTGGAGAAACACAACCTGCCCGGAGGATGTGCCACCAGCTTCCGGCGCGGCGCATACGAGTTTGAAGCCACCCTGCATGAGATGTGCCAGATGGGCGACGGCAAGCAGGGCCGGCCCCGCGGCGCCGTGCGCAAGCTCCTGGAGGACCGGTACAAGCTGAACGTGGACTGGTGCCCGGTAAACGAATCCTTTGCCTCCATCGCTACCGACCCGGACGGCTTTCGCGTCTATATGCCCGCCGGGGTGGAGGCTTTCATCGACGAGATGGAGCGCCAGGTGCCCGGCAGCCGGGAGTCCATGACCACGGTGATGGAGCTGGCGCGGATGCTGGAGGACGGCGTCAACTGGCTGGCCGCTCACGACAACGAGCCCTCGCCCCCCGCCAAGGTGGAGATGCTTCTCAAGTACTACGACCTGATGCGCACAGTCCCCGTTACCACAGAGGAGATGCTCGACCGCATCGGCGTGCCCGAGAAGGCCAAGCGGATCTACGAGTCCTACTGGACTTACGTCTCCGCCGACTCCACCAAGATGAGCTTTGCGGTATACGCTTTCATGACCTACGTGTATCTGACCCAGCTGCCCTGGGTCGCCAAAGGCCGCAGCCATGAGATCTCCATGGCCTTCGATGCGAGGATCCGGGAGCTGGGCGGCGATATCTGGTACAACACCGAGGTCAAAAAGATCGACATTCGGGAAAACAGGGTCCGCGGTGTGGAGCTGGACGACGGGACCTACATCCCCTGCGAGTGGGTCATTTCCAACCTCATGCCCCACGTGGTCTTTGACCGCATGGTCGATCCCCGGGAGATCCCCGAGCGCAACCTGAAAATGATGAACGCCCAGAAGATCGCTCAGGCGGCCTTTATCGTCTGCCTCGGTCTGGATGCCACGGCGGAGGAGCTTGGCCTCAAGGGCTACGATACTTTCCTGCGCTCAAGTCCCGACAACCACAAGCAGTATCTCGCCTGCGACAGCATCGAGACCCACAAGGACTTCTCCTGCACCGTGCTCACAAACGCCGTGCCGGACGCCGCGGGGAAGGGCCGCTCCTTTATTCAGTTCTCCAAGTTCTACACCGGCGATCCCTTTGCGGATGTGACCGAGGAGGAATACTTCAAGGTCAAGGACCGCATCGCAAGAGAGTGCGTGGAGCGCTATGAGGAGGTTACGGGCTGCCGTCTGCAGGGACATATCGAGGAGATCGTGGTCGCGTCTCCGGTTACCTGGGCGCGCTATCTCGGAACGCCGCGCGGCGACGTTTACGGCTATGAACCCGCCACCTGGGACGGCATGTTCCCCCGCGTCCAGTCCGGGCACCATGAGGACTACACGGTCCATGGCCTGCGCTTTGCCGGCGGTCACGGCACGCAGATGGACGGCTATTCCCAGGCTTATCTGTCCGGCGCGGAACAGGCGCGATACATGCTGCTGGACATGAAGAAGGAGGGCAAGTAAGATGGCAAAATACTATTACGACAAAAAAGCCCTGAAGGGGCTGACCCCGTTCCCGTTCCTGGGCGAGGTCAAGACCCGCAACGCTGCCATTGAGGCCGCGCCCGCCACGCCGCCCAGATCCGTCTACAACGCGAACGTTCTCGCCGGGCGCCTGCACCCGGCGGCACAGCACTGCATCATCAAAAAAGTCGAAGATCACGGCGACGCCAAGAGCTTTACCCTGATCCCGGATGCGGCGAAGGGTACGGAGAAGCTGGCCTACTTCCGGGCGAGCCAGTATGTATCCGTGGCGCTGAACATCGACGGCGCGCCGGTGCGCAAGCCCTACACCATCCGATCCAATCCGAAAGACGCTCTGGGCGCGGAGGGGGGCAGCTATACACTCACCATCAAGCGCACGAACCCCGCCTACGCCTCTGCCTGGATCCTGGAGCACTGGAAAGAGGGCGACGCGGTGGAGATCTCCGGGCCTCTCGGTGATTTCTACTATCAGGATCTGCGGGACGCCGGGCAGGTCATCGCCATCGCGGGCGGCTCGGGCATCACACCCTTCTACTCCATGGCCGCCGCCATCGTGGACGGGATCGAGGACTTCTCTCTTACCATCCTTTATGGCTCCCGGACAGCCGACGGCATCCTTCTGAAAGAAGAGATCGAGGCCCTGGCGGAGAAGAGCGGGGGCAGGGTAAAGGTCGTCCACGTTCTGTCCGAGGAGGAGAAGGAGGGCTACGAACACGGCTTCATCACCGCGGAGCTGATTCAAAAGGTTGCGCCGGATGGCGAGTTTTCCGTCTTCATGTGCGGCCCGAAGGCCATGTACGTCTTCGGCGAGGAGCAGTGCAAAAAGCTGGGCCTGCCCAAGAGGAGATACCGCATGGAGATGTCCGGCGACTATATGGGCGCGGTCAACAACCCGGATTATCCCAAGGATCGGATCGGGAAGAGCTATACGCTGACCGTGGACATCCGCGGCGAGAAGACTGCCGTCCCCTGCAGGGCGGAGGAGAGCCTGCTCTGGGCCATGGAGCGCGCGGGCATCAGGGCGCCGGCCCACTGCCGCAGCGGCGAGTGCGGCTGGTGCCACTCGCGTCTCGTCAAGGGCGAGGTCTATATCCCCGCCGAGGCCGACGGACGCCGCCTGGGCGACATCAAATTCAACTGGATTCACCCCTGCGTCAGTTTCCCCCTGAGCGATATCGAACTCTGCGTTTACCCGACGGCCGAGTAAGGCCGGAGCGGAAACCGCGCAGATCGGTATAGAAGAATCTAGGATTGAAAAGAGACCTTTCGTTTCCCATTTATGATGAACGAAAGGTCTCTTTGCGTTTGCGCGGATCCTCCGGCAGGCAGCGGCTCATAGGGAGACCGGAATAGGCTCCGCCGGCTGCTGCAGCCTGCCTGCCCGGGCGGGCTGACTTCCTTCCTTTGCGGCGGGAAGCTCGCTTCCCTATTTCCCAAGGAAAGACAAAAAGAGGCAGAAGCATGCCTGTACTTTTCTGCGGGGCTTCCGTATAATGACTATATGATGGCGAAAAGCCAAAAAGCTTTTTGCCGCGCGGCTTTGCCGCGCAGCCAAACAGTATAGCTGTTTGGCCATATATTCATTGCAATGAGCATCGTGCGAATGATTCCATGAATCATTCGCTGCCAAACTTGTCGTTTGGCAGCGAAATCAATCGAACCCTCGATTGATTTCGCCATCCGATGATCATTATAATGGCAGACAGAAGGATGTGTCAAAAAGGGGGATTACCATGCAGTATGGCCATTTTGACAATGAGAAGCGGGAATATGTGATCGACCGGGTGGATCTGCCCGTGTCCTGGACCAACTATATAGGCACCGGCGATCTGATGGGCGTGTTCAACCACACCGCCGGAGGATATCTGATCTACAGGAGTTCGGAGTATCACCGCATCACGCGCTTCCGGCCCAACGGCGTACCCATGGACGGGCCGGGGCATTACCTCTATCTGCGCGACGAGGAGGACGGGGACTACTGGTCCGTCTCCTGGCAGCCGGTGGGAAAGCCCAGGGAGCATTTCCGTGCGCGGCACGGCCTGGGCTACGTGAAATACGAGAGCGATTACAGCGGCATCGCCGCCGAACAGACGCTCTTTGCGGCGATGGACGATCCGGTGGAGATCTGGGATCTGCGGCTGAAAAACGACTCCGGACGGGAGCGGCGGCTCTCGGTTTTCTCCTATCTGGAGTTCAGCTTCCACCAGGTGGACATGGACAACCGGAATTTTCAGATGAGTCTCTACGCCGCGGGCAGCCGCTGCGAGGACGGCGTGATCGAGCACGATCTCTATTACGAGGAGGACGGCTATCAGTTCTTTACGGGGGATTTTGAGCCGGACGGCTATGACTGCCTCCGCGACGCTTTCATCGGCCCGTACCGCACGGAAAGAAACCCCATCGTCGTGGAGAGCGGCAGAACGGGCGCCAGCGCCGAGAAGGGCGGAAACCACTGCGGCTGTCTGAAAAAAACGCTGACGCTCCGGCCCGGGGAGGAGGCGCGGCTCCTGTTCCTGCTAGGCGAGGGCGGCGTTGAGGAAGGCAGACGCATGCGCGCAAAGTATACGCAGCAGAAGGCGGATGAGGATTTCGCACGCCTCGCGGCCTTCTGGGACGCAAAACTCTCCCGCCTGCAGGTATGCACGCCCAACGAGGGCATGAACACGGAACTGAACATCTGGAACCTTTATCAGAGCGAGATCAACGTCATGTACTCCCGCTTTACCTCCTTCATCGAGGTGGGAGGACGCGTAGGCCTGGGCTACCGGGATACGGCGCAGGACGCCATGATGGTGCTCCATTCCAACCCGGAAAAATGCCGCAGCCGCATGATCGAGCTGCTGCGTGCCCTGACCGCGGAGGGCTACGGACTCCATCTGTTCGAGCCCCGCTGGTTTGAGCCGGAGCAGAAGCGGCAGAGCTTCAAGTCTCCCACGGTGATCCCCATGCCGGACAGGGCGCAGATCGTCCACGGCCTGAAGGACGCCTGCGCGGACGATGCGCTCTGGCTCGTCAGCGCCGTCGTGCAGTATGTAAGGGAGACGGGCGACGCCGCTTTCCTTGACGAGCCGGTGGGCTATGCCGACGGGGGAGAGGGGAGCGTCTACGAGCATCTGCGCAGGATCCTGGAATTCTCCGCCCGACAGGTCGGGCGAAACGGAATCTGCAGGGGACTGCGGGCCGACTGGAACGACTGCCTGAATCTTGGCGGCGGCGAGAGTGCCATGGTGAGCTTTCTGCATCTCTGGGCGCTGAACAATTATGTGGAGCTGGCCCGATGGCTGGGGCGGGAGGAGGACGCCGCGCGCTATGCGGCCATGGCCGAAGCGGTCCGGGAGACCTGCCGGCGCGTTCTGTGGGACGGAAAATGGTTCCTCCGGGGGATCACCGCGGACAATCGGAAGATCGGGACGCAGAGCGACGCCGAGGGCCGCGTTCACATGGAGTCCAACACCTGGGCGGTGATCTCCGGCGCCGCCACCCGGGAGCAGGGCCTTTCTGCCATGGACAGCGTGGATGAATACCTTTTCACGCCCTATGGGCTCCTTCTCAACGCACCCTCTTACACAAAACCGGACGACGAGATCGGCTTTGTGACCCGGGTCTATCCCGGCCTCAAGGAGAACGGCGCCATTTTCAGCCACCCGAACCCATGGGCCTGGGTGGCGGAGAGCATGCTCGGACGCGGCGGCAGGGCGATGAAATTCTATAATGCCTTGTGCCCGGCGCTGCAGAATGATAAAATAGAAATACGGCAATCGGAACCCTACAGCTACTGCCAGTTTGTGGTGGGGCGCGACCACACGGCTTTCGGCCGGGCGCGGCACCCCTTCATGACCGGTTCCTCCGGCTGGGCCTACTACGCGGCTACCCAGTATCTGCTGGGCGTGCGGCCGGACTTTGACACACTGATCGTCGATCCCTGCATCCCGGCGGAGTGGCGGGAATTCACCGTCAGCCGCATCTGGCGCGGCGCGCGCTATGAGATCCGCGTAAGCAATCCGGACGGTGTGGAGAAAGGGGTCAGGTCGATATCCGTTGACGGGGAAGAAGTTGACAGCATTCCGAACTATCCGGCCGGAAGCGTCTGCTGGGTGGAAGTTGTCATGGGAGAATAAAGGAGGATGTGCAAATGATTCGATTCGGAACCGGCGGATGGCGCGCCGTGATCGCCGATGGCTTCACCAAGGAGAATCTGCGGCTTCTGGCGGCGGGACTCTGCCGCCTGATGGACAGGGAGGGGCTCTCCGGCGCGGAGCTCTGTCTGGGCTATGACCGGCGCTTCCTGTCCAAGGAATCCGCCCACTGGCTGGCGGAGGTGCTGGCGGGATGGGGCTACCGGGTGCTGATGATCGACCGCTCTTCCCCGACGCCGCTGATCATGTACACCGTCAAGACGCGGAACATGCCCTACGGCCTCATGGTAACCGCAAGCCACAACCCGGCCGTATACAACGGGGTGAAGGTTTTCACCGCCGGCGGTCGGGACGCGGATCTGAGCGTGACGAAGAAGATCGAAGCGGAGATCGAGGCGGTCTCCCCGGCGGACATCCCCTCGATCCCCTATGAGACGGCACTGGCACAGGGCCTTGTGCGGGAGGACAACACCACCAACGAATATATCGACAGCATCCTCGCCCTGGTGGACACCGACGCGATCCGCCGCGCGCGGCTTAAAGTGGCGCTGGACCCCATGTACGGCGTGAGCCAGACCAGCCTGCGTACGATCCTGATGACCTGCCGCTGCGATCTGGAGGTCATCCATGACCGGCATGACACGCTTTTCGGCGGTAAGCTCCCGGCCCCGAACGCCTCTACGCTCTCTACTCTCTCCCACGTGGTGGTGGATCGCCACTGTGATCTGGGCGTCGCTACGGACGGCGACGCGGACCGCCTCGGCGTTATCGATGAGACGGGCGGCTTTATCCATCCGAACACGCTGCTGGTGCTCCTGTATTACTACCTCGTGAAGTACCGCGGCTGGCAGGGACCCTGCGTGCGCAACAATTCCACGACCCATCTGCTGGATCGGGTGGCCGAGCGCCTGGGGCAGCGCTGCTACGAGGTCCCCGTTGGCTTCAAGCATATCTCCGCCAAAATGAGCGAGACGGACGCTGTGATCGGCGGCGAGAGCTCCGGCGGCATGGCCGTCCGCGGACATATCTCCGGCAAGGACGGCATCTATGCCGCGGCGCTTCTGACCGAGATGCTGGCTGTGACGGGAAAATCCATCTCCGAACTCTACCGGGAGATCACCGACCGCTGCGGGACGCTCGTATACCGGGAGGCGGATTTCCGCATGACGCCGGAGCGCAAGGCGGAGCTGCAGAAACGGCTGTTCAAGGAGCAGGTCACGCCGCAGCTTCCGGGGGTGGCGCGCGTCAACAGGGAGGACGGCGTGAAGCTGTACTTTGAGGACGGCAGCTGGGTCATTTGCCGCTTTTCCGGCACGGAGCCTCTGCTGCGCATGGCGGCGGAAGCGGAGACAGGGGCCGCTGCCGAGGGCTATATGGACGCCTGGAAACAGCTTTTGGAGCTGTAAGATACAGGGAGCGCTGTTATGATGCTGACGCGGAGAGACGATCTCTCCGCGTCAGCCGTAAAGGAGGGACGGCCCTTGAAGCGAAAAGACAGAGTTTCGGCAGTGTCGCTGCGCTCACGCCTGTTGATGACCATCGTGAACTGCTGGGTGGTGCCCATCGTGATGATCGTGGTGCTTGCGGGGCTGCTGCTGCGCGTCAATTCGGAGCGGAACATGAAAAGCCTCATGGAGACGGACGCCGCTTATACCATGCAGATGCTCCGCTCCAAGCTGGACACCGCCTTTGAAGACTCCAAGGCGGTCAGCTACGACGGCGTGGTACGCGCGGCCTACCGCAGCTGGCAGCAGGATGGGGACAACGCCGTCCTCTACCGCAGCGTCAACAGCTATCTGGCGCAGAGCTTCGGCCGCCAGGGAAACTACAAAGCCGTGTTCATCAGCTTCTGGAACGGCCTGGACATCTATCCCTACGTGATGAGCAGCGGCATCAGCGGCTACAGCCTTCCCCGCGGTTACCACCGCAATCAGGAGCCGCTGATCCTGGAGGACATGGCCACGGCGGACACGGAGATCCGCCTTTACTGCTGGGACGGGGATCTGTACATCGCCAGAAATCTGCTGGATCAGCGCTATAAGCCCTATGCCTCGGTGGTGCAGATCCTGGATGGCCCGGAACTCTTTGCGCCGCTGGGGGAACTGCCTGCGGCAGCCAGCATGACGATAGACGGACTTGTGTTCGATGACGGCGGGCTGCGGGAAAATACGCAGGAGGAAGAGCGGCGCACAGGCGTATACCGTTTTGAGGATCAGGTTTCCGGCCATCGTCTGGTACTCGAGCTGGAGGCTGCCCCAAAATCCATGTGGGAGGATATGCCCTGGCTCCGTTCGGCGAGCCTTGCGGTGCTGCTGCTCGTGCTGCCGCTGCTCGCGCTGATGATCCTGCTCTTTCGCAAGCACGTTACGCGGCCGGTGGAGGCGCTTGTGGACGCTACCGACCGCCTGCAGAACGGCGAGCGGGGCTACCAGATCGAGGCAGAGGCGAGAAGCCGGGAATTTGCCCGCATCTATCGGCACTTCAACAACATGTCGCTGGAACTGAAAAACCAGTTCGAGCGCTCCTATCTGGAGCAGCAGGCCCTGCAGCAGGCAAAGGTCAAGGCTCTCCAGTCGCAGATCAATCCTCATTTTCTCAATAACACCCTGGAGGTCATCAACTGGGAGGCCAGGCTTGCCGGGGACGAGCGGGTCAGCGCCATGATCGAAGCGCTTTCCGTCATGCTCAACGCAGCGCTCGGCCGGGATGGCAGGAGCCAGATCCCGCTCCGGGAGGAGCTTGGCTATGTGGATGCCTACCTGTATATTATCCGGGAGCGCCTGGGGGAGCGCCTGGTGATCGAGAGGGAGATCGACCAGAGCATGATGGACACCATGGTGCCCCGGCTCATCCTGCAGCCTCTGGTGGAGAATGCGGTAGAGCACGACCTCACGGCTCTGCGCGGCGGACGCCTGAGCCTTCGCGCTTATCGGGAAGAGGGAACGGTGATCCTGGAATGCGAGCATGACGGCACGATGAGCGAGGCGGATCTGCGCAGCATCGAAGAGATGCTCTCCTCCGCCGTCAGGGACACGGAGATCTCCGGCCAGGTGGGACTTCGCAACGTACGGCAGCGCCTGGCGCTTCTCTACGGTCCGGCCGGCAGCCTGGAGGTCTGCCAGGCGGGGGAGGGCAGGATCCTGGCGCGGGTCACTTTCCCTGCGTCCGGCTGAGCGATTGACGGCAATTGGCAACAAGAGTCAAGAAAAGGCAAAAGCGGCTCTCACGCTTTCGATCAGTTTCTCCTATAATAAAATCACCGACATGAAGCATGTCACGGACAAATTCAAAAAGGAGACTGGAATCATGAAAAAAGCACTTGCTCTGCTTCTGGCCCTGGTCATGGTGCTCGGTTTCGGCACCGTCGCCTTCGCCGACAACAGCGTCACCCTGAACGTCGTCACCTCCTACGGCGGCGACGACGGCAACCGCGCCAACTTCGAGGCTGCGGTCAAAGCCTACGAGGAATCCACCGGCAACAAGGTCAACGACGGCTCCGCCACCTCCAATGAGGAGTGGAAAGCCAAGGTCCTGACCGACTTCGAGACCGGCTCGGAACCCGACGTTCTCTTCTTCTTCACCAACGCCGACGCAGAGCCCTTCGTTTCCGCCGGCAAAGTGGTCTCCATCGAGGAGATCCGCGCCGAATACCCCGACTATGCCTCCAACATGCGCGACAGCATGCTGGCCGTGGCTTCCGACGGCAAGCAGTACTCCGTTCCCTCTTATGGCTACTGGGAAAACATGTTCGTCAACAAGGCCGTCCTGGCCGACTGCGGCATTGAGGTCCCCGGCCCCGACTACACCTGGGAGCAGTTCCTGGCCGACTGCGAGACGATCAAGGACAACGGCTACACCCCCATTGCCTGCTCTCTGGTGGAAGTGCCGCACTACTGGTTCGAGTTCCTGGTCATGAATAACGGCACGGTCGACAACCACATGGACGTTCCCGCCGCTGCGGACGATGAGGCTTTTGCCAAGTGGGTCGCCGCGCTGGAGGACTTCAAGGCCCTTTACGAGGCCGGCTTCTTCCCCGCCAACACCCTGACCGCTTCTGACGCCGAGACCGTCGAGATGTTCAACCAGGGCGAGGCTGCTTTCCTCATCGACGGCAGCTGGAAGGTCGGCTACTTCACCGAGAACGCCGAGGATCTGGAAGACTTCGCCATCTCCTATGTGCCCGGCAAGGGCGAGCGCAGCGCCTCCGAGGCTATCGGCGGCATCTCCATGGGCTATTTCATCACCCGCAAGGCATGGGACGATCCTGCCAAGCGCGAGGCTGCCGTGGAATTCGTCTCTCAGCTCACCTCCGATGAAGTTCTCAGCACCTTCGTCACCACCGAGGTCACCGCTCTGGCCAACGGCGCCAAGCCCGCCGGCCTGAATGCGCTGCAGCAGTCCGCCGCCGACGCCAACGCCAACATCACCGCCATCGCCGGCGCCGTACAGGATACGATCACCAGCGAGGCCAAGGGCGACCTGTTCGGCAATATCCAGAACGTGGTCACCGGCAAGATGAGCGCCGAGGACGCCGTCGCTTCCGCCATCGCGCTGAACTGAAGAAATCGCAATAGCCATTCGACCCGGGCTGCTGCATGAAGCAGCAGCCCGGTTTTTTCATCCGATTCCGAATCGCAGCCGGAGGAGGCCCCCATGAACTCCATGATCTACAAGAGAAAAGCGCCGCTGCTTATCTTCCTTGTTCCGGCTTTTCTCTTCCTTGCCGTTTATCTCTACTATCCCTTTATCCAGAACATCGTCAATACTTTCCTGAAGATCGGCGGCCTCGGCCGCTCCGCGGAGGGGCTCAACCAGCCCTGGTATGAAAACTACCGGCGCCTCTTCGTCGATCCCTATATGCGCACGGCGCTGAAGAACACGCTGCTGCTCACCCTCTGCACCATCGTGTTTCAAGTGGGCATCGCGCTGATCCTCGCCCTGCTGGTGGACGGCATCCGTGTGGGCGCGCAGTTTTTCCGCACGGTCTACTTCTTCCCGATCGTGATCTCCGCCACCGCGCTCGGCCTGATGTTCAATCTGATCTTCCTCTACAAGGGCGGCATGGTGAACCAGCTCCTGCTGAGCCTGAGGAAGCTCCCCTATGAGGTGAAGCCCAGCGGCAAGATGATCGTTCAGTGGCTGGACTGGAAGGATCAGGCCCACTTCCTGTTTACGATGTTCATGCCTGTCATGTGGCAGTACGTGGGCTTCTATTTCGTGATCCTGGTCACGGGACTCAATAACATCTCCCCGGACCTTTACGAGGCCGCCGCACTTGACGGGGCCGACGGATGGAAGCGGACACGCTACATCACGCTGCCGCTGCTTCGCAACGTCCTCTGCACCTGCCTGGTGCTGGCTATCACCGGCGCGCTTAAAGTCTTTGATCTGCCCTGGGTCATGTTCGGGCCGGGCATGCCCGAGAACCGGGGCTGGCTCACCGGCACGTACATGTATGACCAGACCTTCAACCGCATGAATGTGGACTACGGCTCCACCATCGCGGTGCTGATCGTCGTGCTTGGCGTGGTGCTGTCCAATGTGGCAAACCGGGTCTTTCGGCCCTCGGAAGAACTATAGGGAGGCGCTGACATGCAGAGCGGAAGACAGAAAGCCGCAAAGGGCTTTACCTATCTGGTGCTGAGCCTCTGGGCGCTGACCACCGTTTATCCCTTCGTCTGGGTGATCCTCAACTCTTTCCGCAAGAAAGGGCTGATCCTCTCGGACTCTTTTTCGCTGCCGCTGGGGGAGGCCTTCACCTTCGACAACTATCTGCTTGCCTGGCAGCGGGCGGATTTCAAGAACGCATACCTCAACAGTTTTCTCATCTCCGGCACGGTCACGGTTTTCGTCGTGATCATCGCCGGCCTTGCCGCTTACGGCCTTGTGCGCTATCGCTTCCGCGGCAGAAATCTGCTCTACAGCCTTGTCATGGCGGGCATGATGTTCCCGGTGTTTTCCACGATCATCCCGGTGTTCCGGCTGGAAGTGATGATGCACATCGCCGGAACCGGCAACCGCTGGCTGAGCCTTGTGGCGGTAATCCTGCCGCAGATCGCGGGCAATCTCTGTTTTGCCATCATCATCCTGATGGGTTTTATCCAGTCGGTACCCATCGACCTGGAGGAGAGCGCCTATCTGGACGGCTGCAACGTCTTTCAGATCTATTTCCACATCATCATTCCCGCGGCCAAATCCTCTTTTGCCACGGTGGCGATCTTTGCGTTCCTCTGGAGCTACAACGACCTTTTTACCCAGTCCTTCTTCCTGCGATACCCGCAGGAGCGGGCGATCACGGGACTGCTCAACGAGATCAGCTCCCAGGCCGGCGTCAACTACGGCCTGATGGCGTCGTCCGTGGTGCTGGTCGTGATCCCGGTGCTGGTGGTCTATATCTGCCTGCAGAAGCACATCATCAAGGGCTTGACGGCGGGCGCGATCAAGGGCTAAACTGTGAAAACACATAACACTCGGGAGGAGAAGCAGATGTTTCGCGTGGTGCTTGTGGACGATGAACGGCTCATCGTGGAAGGATTGAGAAAAGTGATATGCTGGGCGGATTTCGGCTGCGAGGTGGTGGGCACCGCCGAAGACGCCGCATCCGGCGCTGCGCTCATCCGGGAAAAGAAGCCGCACATCCTCTTTACCGATATTCGTATGCCGGGGGACGACGGGCTGACCATGCTGGCCGGTCTGCGCTCGGAGTTTCCGGAAATGCAGGTGGCCGTGCTCACCGGTTATCGGGATTTCAGCTATGCGCAGGAGGCGATCCGCCTGGGAGTGACGCGGTTTTTGCTCAAGCCCTCCAGACTGGCGGAGATCAACGAGGCGCTCGGCGCCATGACGGAGAAGCTGAAACGGGAGAGCGCCGAGGCGGAAGAGGCCGAGCGCGAGCATGCCGGAAGCTTTCTTGTCCGCCAGGCGCAGGCATATATGCAGCAGCATTGCGCCCAGAAGCTGACGCTGCAGGACGTGGCCGACGCTTGTTACGTCTCCCAGTGGCATCTCTCCAAGCTGCTCAACCGCTACACGGGTAAAAATTTTTACGATCTGCTCAACGCCTGCCGCGTGGATGAGGCCAAAGCTCTGCTGGCCGACGCCCGGCTGCGGGTGGGGGAGATCAGCGAGATGGTGGGCTATGCGGATACGGCGCACTTTGCCAGAGTGTTCAAAAAGCTCACGGGCATGAGCGCCGTCGAGTACCGGAACAGCCTCTGACGCGGCGGACGCCGATCGGATATATTTACGCGGAGATGCGGTAACACCGCATCTCCGCTGCTTTTGCAGGATGCGCGGGCTACGCCCTATACAGTGTGACGGCAGGGGAGCGGCTTTTGTGCATTTTTCCTCTCTCAGCGGTGCTGGAAACGGGATTGTCACAAACTTGTCTATGTAAAATGCCCAATTTCGACGAAATTCGGGTAGACATCATACGACAGATTATGTTAAAATCTACTGTAGCTGTAATTCCCACGTCAATAAAAGTATGAGGTGAAGCTTATGTCCCAAACGTTTATAGGCGGCGTGCACCCCGATTATATGAAGGCACCGCAGATTCCGGTGACCGTCATCACACCGCCTGTCCAAGTGGTCATCCCCATGGCCCAGCATATAGGCGCACCCTGCCAGCCTCTGGTGAAGAAGGGCGACTATGTGAAAATGGGTCAGAAGATCGGCGATAATCCCGCCCCCGTCTCCGCTCCGGTCCACGCTCCCGTCTCCGGCACCGTTGTTGCCGTGGAGCCCCGGCCCCATCCTCTGGGCGATATGATCATGTCCGTGGTCATTGAGAACGACTACAAGGATGAGGCGGAATTCATGGAGCCGCTGACGGAGGAAGAACGCAAGGATCCCGACGCGATCCTGCGCCGTATCCGCGAAGCGGGCGTCGTCGGCATGGGCGGCGCCATGTTCCCGACTGCGTTCAAGATCCGCGGCGGTATCGGCAAGGTGGATAAGCTGGTCATCAACGGCGCAGAGTGCGAACCCTACCTGAACGGTGACCATCTGACCATGCTCAATTTCCCCGAGCAGCTTTTGAAGGGCATTGAGCTTGTGCGCATCGCCAGCGGGGTGGATAAAGCCTACTACGGCATTGAGGAGAACAAGCAGGACGCCATCGACCTTCTCAATTCCCTTGACCCGGCCAAGTACGGCATCGAGATCGTGCCCGAGGCGGTGAAATACCCCCAGGGTGCCGAGAAAATGCAGGTCTACGCGGTCACTGGCCGCTCCGTCAAGCCGGGCGGGCTTCCCTCCGGCGTCGGCGCCAACGTGGTTTCCACCCGTACCTGCTACGCCATCTATCAGGCCTGCTATGAGGGTCGGCCCGTCATCGAACGCATCGTCTCCGTGGGCGGCAGCGCGCTGGCCGCGCCGGTAAACGCGCTGACCAGAGTGGGCACTCCCTTCTGGTATCTGGCGGAGCAGTGCGGCGGCTTTGTCAAAGAGCCGCGCAAGATCGTTCTGGGCGGCCCGATGATGGGTATCTGCGCCACCAGCTTTGACGCACCCAACATCAAGGGCACCGCCGGCGTGCTGTTCTTCACCGAGGAGGAGGACAAACACGAGGAGGAGCCCCACTGCATCCGCTGCGGCAAGTGCATCCAGGTCTGCCCCATGCGGCTGGAACCCGTGTTCATGTACATGTACTACAGCAAGGGCGACTTTGAAAACATGGAGAAATACCATGTGATGGACTGCTTTGAGTGCGGCAGCTGCGCTTTCAACTGTCCCGCCCGCATGCCGCTTACCCACGCCTTCAAGACCGCGAAGCTGATGTTCCAGGCCAAGGCCGCCAAGGAGAAGGCCGCCGCCGAGGCCGCAGCAGCAAAGGAGGCCAAGAAATGAACCTGAATCCGAAACAAGAGAGAATCATCCTGGACGTCGCCTATCAGCCCCAGGTGCGCACCGAGGTCAACACCCAGCGCATCATGCTGGACGTGCTGATCGCCCTGCTGCCCGCGATGGTTGTGGCTGTCTATCAGTTCGGCACCCATGCGCTGCTCGTGATGGCGACCTCCGTCACCTCCGCCGTGTTCTTTGAGTGGGCCTACCGCAAGCTCACGAAGAAGACCGTCAGCATCGACGATCTCTCCGCCTGCGTCACCGGCCTGCTGCTGGCGCTCACGATGCCGGCAAACTGCCCCGCCTGGATCCCGGTGGTGGGCACCTTCTTCGCCATCGTCGTCGTCAAGCAGCTCTACGGCGGCATCGGCAAGAACTTCATCAACCCCGCTCTGGCGGCCCGCGCTTTCCTGCTGGCCTCTTACTCTACCGCCCTGAGCGGCAGCTACCTGGTGCCCCGCGGCCTGAAAAACGCCGTTGACGCCGTCACCATGGCCACGCCTCTGAGCGTGCTTTACGGCGAGGGTTCCATGCCCGGCATTTACACCATCAAGTCCATGTTCCTGGGCAACATGCCCGGCGCTCTGGGTGAGATCAGCGCGCTGGCGCTGCTGGCCGGCGGCGTGTATCTCATCTGCCGCAAGGTCATCACCTGGCACATCCCCGTCTCCTTCCTGGGCACCGTCTTTCTGCTGAGCCTGATTTTCGGCGGCGGCGGTCACCTTGGCAAGGGAGAGTATGCCCTGTACGCGCTCCTCTCCGGCGGCCTGATGCTCTCCTCCATCTTCATGGCCACCGACTATGCAACGAGTCCCGTCACTTTCAAGGGACAGCTGCTCTACGGCTTCGGCTGCGGCGTGCTGACCGTGCTGATCCGCAAATTCGGCAGCTACCCTGAGGGCGCCACCTACGCCATCCTGATCATGAACCTCTGCGCCTGGGCCATTGACAAGGGCTTCCGCCGCCATCAGTTCGGCGTGACCAAGGAAGACATTGAGGCTCAGAAGGCTGCGAAGAAGGCTGCAAAGGAGGCTGCGAAATGAACGGCGATATGAAAAAGATCCTGAAGCTCACCTTCATCCTGTTTTTGATCTGCGCCATCACCGCGGGCATCCTGGGCGTCGTCAATGAGGTCACCAGGGACCGCATCTATTTGCAGAAGAACGCCAAGACCATCGAAGCCTATTCCGCCGTCCTTGCCTCCGAGCGCTATGAAGAGCTCTCGTTTGACCGGGCTGCCTTTCCTACGGTGGATACGGTCAGCAAGGCCGACAACGGCAAGGGCTATGTCGTGCAGTCCACTTTCTCCGGCGCCCAGGGAAGCATCACCATGGTGGTCGGCGTCGATAACGACTTTCTCTGCACCGGCATCTCCATCATTGAGCATTCCGAGACCTCCGGTCTGGGCGCGAACGCTGCCAGCTCCAGCGAGGTGGGCGTGAAGTTCCGCGAGCAGTTCATCGGCCAGGGCGAAGATATCGCGCTTGCCAAGTCCGGCGGCAGCATCGAAGCGCTGACTGGCGCGACCATCACGTCCAACGCCGTCACCGAGGCCACCGCGACTTCCATCGCGGTCGTCAAGTCTGTGGCATAAGGAGGAGGATCCGATGAATATCAAGAAACAGTTTCGGGAGGGCCTGATCACCAACAACCCCGTTCTGGTCCAGCAGATCGGCATGTGCGCCACCATGGCTATCACCACCACGCTCTTCAACGGCGTCGGCATGGGCCTGTCGGTGCTTATCATCCTCACCTGCTGCAACGTGGTGGTCTCCGCCATCCGCAAGATCATTCCCGATGAGATCCGCCTGGCCATCTTCGTGGTCGTGATCGCGGGCTTCGTCACCATCGTCGACCTGCTCCTGCAGGCATATATCCCCGCGCTGAGCGCAGCGCTCGGCGTCTTTATCCCGCTGATCGTCGTCAACTGCATCATCATCGGCCGCGCCGAGGCTTTCTGCCAGAAGAACACCGTGAAGGCCAGCTTCTTCGACGGCATCTTCCAGGGCCTGGGTTACACCGTGGTGCTGGTGATCATGTGCGTCTTCCGCGAGCTGGTGGGTTCCGGCAAATTCGGCGGCGGCCTCATCGACATTTCCAATGGCTTCCGCTTCACGCTGGACGGCACCGGCGGCGGTATCCAGATCTTCCCCTCCGAATTCGGCGCCGGCATCATGAACCTGCCCTTCGGCGGCTTCATTACCCTGGGTCTGCTGATCGCCGTCATGCAGTACGCGCTGAAGAGGAACGAGAAGAAGAAAGCCCTGGCGGAGCGCGCTGCCGCCGAGGTTGCAGCCAATAAGGAGGAGGACGAATAATGCTTACCAATATTCTGGCCATCTCTCTTGGCGCCATTCTGACAAACAACTTTATCTTCTCCCAGTTCCTGGGCTGCTGCCCCTTCCTGGGCTGCTCCAGCAAGGTGGACACTGCAGCCGGCATGGGCCTGGCCGTTGTGTTCGTCATGGGCCTCGCCTCCGCCATCTGCTGGGTCATCGACACCTATATCCTGATCCCTCTTGGCCTGGCTTTCCTGGAGACCCTGGCTTTCATCCTGGTCATCGCCTCTCTGGTACAGTTTGTGGAGATGTTCCTCAAAAAGTCCGTTCCCTCGCTGTATTCCGCGCTGGGCATCTATCTGCCCCTGATCACCACCAACTGCGCGGTACTCGGCGTTGTGCTGCTGAACGTGCAGAACAACTACAACTTTATCGAGTCCGTGGTATACGGCGTCACCGGCGGCGTGGGCTTCCTGCTCGCCATCGTGCTCTTCGCCTCCGTGCGCGAGCGTATCCAGTTCTCCGATTATCCGGAGTGCTTTGAGGGCTTCCCGATCTGCCTGGTCTCCGCCGGCCTTGTCGCCCTGGCCTTCATGGGCTTCAGCGGCATGAAGATCTTTTAAGGAGGGCTGAGGGATATGACGACGATTCTGTTATCCATCCTGGTTCTGGGCATCCTGGGCGCTGTCTTCGGCGCAGTCCTGGCCTTCGCGTCCAAGATCTTCCACGTGGAGGTCGATCCGAGAGAGGCTGCGGTGCGTGAGGCCCTGGCCGGCGCCAACTGCGGCGGCTGCGGTTATCCCGGCTGCGACGGCTATGCCAAGGCTGTTGCAGCGGGCGAGGCACCCTGCAACAAGTGTGTTGCCGGCGGCGCCGCCACGGCGGCCAAGGTTGCTGAGATCATGGGCGTCTCCAACGCCGGCGCCGAAAAGATGGTCGCTTTTGTGCCCTGTTCCGGCAGCACCGAAGCTGCCGAGCTCCGCTTCCACTACACCGGACCCGAGGACTGCCGCGCCGCCATGCTCTTCGGCGGCAAGAGCAGCAAGCTGTGCACCTTCGCCTGCATCGGCCTCGGCAACTGTGCCAAAGCCTGTAAGTTTGACGCCATGCATATCGTGGATGGGGTGGCCAAGGTGGACCGCTACAACTGCGTTGGCTGCGGCGCCTGTGTGGACGCCTGCCCCAAGAGTATTGTGAAGCTGATCCCCGAGAGCCAGAAGATCATGCCTGCCTGCCGCAACATGGATAAAGGTGCGCAGGTCATGAAAATCTGCAAGGTCGGCTGTATCGGCTGCATGAAGTGCCAGCGCGAGTGTCCGGCCGACGCCATCACCGTGGTCAACAATCTCGCCCAGGTGGACCCGACCAAGTGCATCCAGTGCGGCCACTGCGCCGACGTCTGCCCGCGGCACATCATCAGCTACTTCGGCAAGTAAACTTCGGACGTCGAAAACTCCCCGCGTGAGCGGGGAGTTTTTCTTTCCTGCCTTTATTCACGATTTAACGTATAAAATTATGAACGTTTTGTAAAAACTGCAAAAAATAAAAGCATTAAATTGTGTATTATGATGAAAATACGAAGGCGATGATAAAACGGTCTTAACATTTTGACGAAAATCCCATATAATAACAACAAGCTCAGAAAAGAAGAGCTGCATGAAGATTTTTAAGAAGGGAGATTCAAGGTATGAAGGACAAGAAACAACTGAATCTGGGCGTGAAGATCCTGATTGGCTTGATCGCCGGTATCGTTGTCGGCGCGATCTTCTGGGCCGTAATGGGCGCGGAAGCCGCGGGCGGCTTTACTGCCAAGTACATCAAGCCTTTCGGCGACATCTTCGTAAACCTGCTGAAGTTCATCGTTGTGCCTCTGGTGCTGTTGAGCATCATGGACGGCGTGATCTCCATGGGCGACATCCAAAAGGTCGGCAAGATCGGCTGGAAGACCGTTGCCTACTTCCTGGTTACGACCGCTATCGCCTGCGTGATCGGCCTTGTGGTCGCCAACCTCTTCAAGGGCGCGTTCCCGGTTCTGGAGCTGGCGGAAGACGCCGCCTACGAGGCCAAGAGCTCCAACCTGATGGATACGCTGGTCAACATCTTCCCGAATAACGCCATCGCCCCGCTGTCCAACGCCTCCATGCTGCAGATCATCGTGATCGCGCTGTTCTTCGGCTGCGGCGTTCTTGTCGCCGGCGAGAAGGGCAAGCCTTTCGGCGATCTGATCTCCTCCTTCAATGAGGTGACGCAGCGCGTCATGGCCTTCATTCTGGAGGTCTCTCCCTTCGGTGTGTTCGCCCTGATGGTCTGGGTCGTCGCCGCGCAGGGTCCGAAAATCCTGGGTTCCCTCGGCCTGGTGCTGCTGGCCGCCTACATCGGCTACATTCTCCATGTGATCCTGGTCTACAGCCTGTCTGTTAAGGTCTTTGCCAAGATGTCTCCGCTGAGCTTCTTCAAGAAGATCTTCCCGGCCGCCGCCTTCGCCTTCACCTCCACGTCCTCTGTCGCCACGCTGCCCATCACGCAGGAGTGCTGCGACGATATGGATGTACACCATGAGATTTCCGCCTTCGTGCTGCCGCTTGGCGCCACGATCAATATGGACGGTACTGCGATCTATCAGTGTGTGGCCGCGATCTTCCTGGCCAAGTGCATCGGCGTCGACCTGTCCCTGACCCAGATGATCGTAATCGTCGTCACGGCGACGCTCGCCTCCATCGGCACGGCCGGTACCTCCGGCGCCGGCATGATCATGCTGGCGATGGTGCTGGATGCGGTCGGTATCCCGCCCACGTACATCGGCATTATCTACGGCATCGACCGTCTGTTCGACATGGGCCGTACCACGCTGAACATCATCGGCGACGCTTCCTGCGCGGTGTGCGTCAACGCCTGGGAGGCCGACGACGGCAAGAAGAAGGCCGCCTGAGGCAAGCCGCGTTTCCAACATAGGATACGAAATGAGATCATTGAGCAGCCGCCGCCAGGCGGCTGCTCAAACTGTAGACAAACCCTGTTTTGCACAGGCCGGGCTATGCTGTGCGCCTGCGGCGCCGTCATGCAGCTCGCTGTTCCTGTCAAAACCGATTGATTGAGGAGGTTATCCCATGATCCATTTGTCATACGAGCAGGAAATCACACTCATCAAGCGGCTGGTCATGGCACAGGGCGTCCCGGAGGAGGACGCCGCTTCGCTGGCCGCCGTCGTCACCCACTCGGATTTCACCGGCACCTATTCCCACGGCCTGTCCCGCCTTTGCATTTACCTGCGGCAGTATATGGCCGGCGCCCTGGTGGCGCAGCCGGATTTTCGCTGCACAAAGGATAAGGACGCCTCCCTCGCGTTCGACTGCGGCGGCGGCTCCGGCATCGTAGCGGTGAACCGGGTCTACGACGCTGTGCTTGAGCGTGCGCGTAAATTCGGCGTAGCCGCCGGTGTGGGCCGCAACAGCGCCAACATCGGCTGCGGCGGTTATTACGGCCATCGCATGGCCGAGGACAACGTGATCGGCATCGTGGTGAGCAACACCTATCCCTGCATGGCCCCCTACGGCGGTGCCGACCGGCTCATCGGCACAAACCCGATCATACTCGGCTGCCCCACGACGAACCCGAGCCGGCCTATTGTCATTGACGTCTCCACCAGCGGCGTCGCAATCGGAAAGGTGCAGGCCTACCGTCGGGAGAACAAGGAGATGCCCGCCGGCTGGGCCAACGACTATGACGGCAACCCCACCACCGATCCGCATGTCGCTTACTGTGTCCGCCCGATGGGAGATCATAAGGGCTACGGTCTGGCGGTCTTTGTCGACATGTTCGGAGGCGTGCTGTCGGATGCTCTTACCAGCCCTGAGATCCCGTTTGTGGAGGATATGCGCCCCGAGGAGACCGGCTTTGCCGTGATCCTGCTGGATATTGCACACTTTATCGACGTCGAACGCTTCAAGGAGCACGCAACGCTCTATGCCTCGCTGATCAAGAACAGCCGGACCGCCGCCGGCGTGAAGGAGATCTTTATGCCCGGCGAGATCGAAGCCCGGCTGATCGAGGAGCGCAAAGTCACCGGTCTCGACTTCTCCGATGCGCTCGAAACCGAATTGACCGAACTGGGCCGTCAGTGCGGCGCCCTCGCTGAGGGGGGTGTCCTCACGGATCTGCTTGCCTGATTCATTCGCAATCAAGCCGCTACAGCAAAGAGAGCGTCCGGACAGACGCTCTCTTTGCTGCTGACCCGTACGGGACGCTCTGCCTGCGGGCGGGACACAGCTTTGATATGTCGGCGGAACGTCATTCACTCCTGCGCCGGAGGCGCGGCGCCAAAAAAGAGAGAGTCCTGTTCGGACTCTCTCTTTTTTGGTGACCCGTACGGGACTCGAACCCATGTTACCGCCGTGAAAGGGCGGTGTCTTAACCACTTGACCAACGGGCCGGAAGAAAGGCGCAGCAGAATGATAACACGCTGCGCCTTTTGGTAGCGGCACCTGGATTCGAACCGGGGACACTGCGGGTATGAACCGCATGCTCTAGCCAACTGAGCTATGCCGCCATATGACGTGTTCTCTTGGAGAACATGTTGGATTTTAGCAGAGAAAGCAGGGATTGTCAACAGGTAATTTCGCTTTTTTCACATTCTTTGAGGAAAAGACAAAAAGCCTCTTGAAATCTCCGGGAAGATGTGTTATCATAAGCAAGCTCTGGAGGGTTAGCTCAGCTGGTTAGAGCGTCCGCCTCACACGCGGAAGGTCGACGGTTCGAGTCCGCCACTCTCCACCATTCAAGAAAGCTCTTTTGCCTGCCAAAGGCAAAGGAGCTTTCTTGTTGTTGTCCTGGTCGGCGTATGATATTCCCGCTTCGATAGATCGGAGCTTGCAGGGAAAAAGGAATGGGAAAGATTATCCCCGGATGCTATAAAGACAATCTGGCATCTGCGGCAACCATTCGAAAGAATGGCGGAATGCTTATTACAGAAAACGAAAAATAAAAAAGGAAGGATCAGCCAGTATTCTTTGATCAGGCTGTAATCCCGCAGATCCCCGCTTGCTGCTCTTCACGGAAGCCTCCTCCCCGAAACCTTGAGATTTCGGCACGTTTCGTGTGCGGATCAGACAAAAACGGAGGATCCCGTTCATCCTGCCTGCGCAAGAGCCGGTGCATCGAACAGAATGCACCGGCTCCCGCCGTTATTTCACCTTTTCGTTCAGAAAATCTGCCCCGGCAGTCTCAGCTTTTCCTTTGGAGGAAAGGCTTTATCAAATTCCTCCACGTCCGCATCGGCCACGTAGTAGCCCTGCGGCGTCCGGTACACGCCGGAGATCCCGGCCAGGTACCCGGGGATCAGCTCCCGGCAGAGGAAAAAGGAGTCGTCCGCGCCTTCCGGCAGATCATGATAGCGGATGCCGAAGTTGCGGGCATAGGAAAAACCGCTGTGGCCGTAGAAGCCGATGCTGCCCTCGAACAGCACCGCGCCGAAACCCATGGCCGCGGCTTTGTCCAGACAATAGTCCAGCAGTTTTTTGCCATATCCACGGCGCTTGAGAGCGGGCGTGATGCCGATGGGACCCATGGTCAGAACAGGGATCACCCGTCCGTCGTCGGAATCGATGACGGTGCGCATGAACATGTTCTGCCCGATCAGCAAACCGTCTTTTTCCATCACGAAGTCCAGCTCCTTGACAAAGGCCGGATCATTCCGCAGCACGTGGATCACAAAGTGCTCGCTGCAGCCCGGACGGTATACGTTCCAGAAAGCCTCGCGGACAAGGTTCTCTACGGCTCTGTGTTCTTCCTTCTTCTCCAAACGAATGGTATAGTCATTTGTATTCATTATTTATCCTCCTGAATGTTGTTGACTTCAAGCCGGGAGGTCTCTTCGACTGTCAGCAAACCTCCCGGTCAGCCAACAATCTCCGGTGCAGTGCAGGTCTTCAAACACTACGCTCCTTGATCGTTATATTTCATTCAGCCCTTCGGCTTAATGATTCAATGGAATAATGCGCCGTCCCGGCGTCATTCAAGGCGCGATTCAGCGCCTGGGGCCGGAGACGCCTTGCATCCATCCGGTGCTTGCGCGTCCTGCTCACCCGTCTCCAGCCGCATCAGCACAAGCTCCTGCCATCCGGAAACCTTTGAGCGAAAGCCTTTCGGGTTGCGGCCGTATTCCACAAAACCGACGCTCCGATAAAGAGCGATGGCCGCTTTGTTCTCCGCCACGACCTGCAGCTCCAACTGGGCATATCCGGCGGCCCGGGCGCATTCGATACAGGCCTCTGTCAGAGCCCTGCCGATGCCCTGGCCCCAGCACGCCTTGTCCACGCTGATGCCGAACTGCGCGCGGTGCCGGGTCTTTTCCCGTCTGCCGACGCAGTCGATCCCGGCGGTGCCCACAACCTTTCCGTCTGTTTCCGCAAGGATCTCTATCTCGTCACAGCTGGCCGTTTTCTCCCGCAGGTATTCCGCTTCGTCCTCTGCGGTCCGGCGGCTTTCCTCCGGGTAGCTGAGCAGATAGTCCGTCTGCTCATGGGTGAGAAGGAAAACGTCCAGCAAAGCCTGCCCGTCCTCTGCGGTACCGTTGCGCAGCGTGCAGGCTCGGCCGTCCTTTAACTGGACCGTTTTGTTGTATTGCATGACAACTCCTTTTATCAGCGATCCGTGTTTCCTGTTCCGGCTCCCGCTTCTTCGCAGGACGCCTGTGTCCCATAGGTTTTCACAAAATGGCGGCTGAAGGCCTCGATCTGTTCCATGGCCTCGTTCGTTTTCTCCGGCTCCCTGTCGCAGAGGTGGATCAGGGCAGAGATCGGTGCGGTGTAGGCAAAGGCGAGCATCCCGGGCTCATCCCGACGAAGCAGGCCCTTGTCCATCAGGACGGCAAAGACAGGGGTGAACATTTCCGTGAGGCCGGTCAGAAAGTGCCTGCTTGCCAGCTCTCTGGCGCGCGCGTCGCGGAACTGCTCGATGGACAGCAGCTTTCGCGTCATCACGATCTTCTCGTCGTGCACCGTAAAATCCACCATCCGCATCGTCATTGCTACCAGCTCCTCCAGCGAGTCCGGCACCGGGGGCAAATGCCGGGATGAACCGAAGTTCTCGTCATAATATGCGATCATCTCATCCAGCAGGCTGTTCCAGATGGCCTCCTTGCTCTCAAAATGGCGGTACATTGAGGATTTGACAAGTCCCAGGGAGGCGGCAAGCTCCCGGATATTTGTGCCTGCATAGCCTTTTTGCGAGAATATCTCCAGGGCGTTGGCCAGAATCTTTTCCTTTGTGTCCTTCGCCATAAGAACCTCCTGAAAAGCGTAAAGTGACCCCTCGTTCACACAGTATAGTGAACGAGGGGTCGCTTGTCAAGATTTATACAGCATTCGGGCTTGAGCAAAAGGCGGGGATCACTTGCGGAAAACCGAGAGATCGAAGAACGGCGACGGGTAGAACACTCTGCTGTCGAGATCGAGCACAAGCCTGGTACCGCCGTTGAGTGTACCGGTCGCATCGTATTTGCCCCAGGGATCGTCGCAAATGTAGCTGTTGATGTGGGCCTGGATGGGGAGCTTGTAGCGGCTGCTTTCCCGGTTGAGCCCGAAGAGCGAGCGGATAGGCGCGGTAAAGGTGTTGATGGAGAGGTAGGGGACGGGATCCGCCCAGTCGCCGAGACGCTGGACCGTTCCTTCGCGGAAGCCCTGAGAGAGCAGGGGAGAGCCGAAGCCGACGGTGTTGAGTACCTGGTATTCTCTCTTGATAAGCGGGTTGGCGGCAACCTGCTGGGCGACCATCCCGCCGAGACTGGTGCCGGCCAGAACAAGATTTGACCCAGCTTTGATGTTCTCGCGAATGACCTTCACTGCGTTAAGATAGTATGGGTTGTTCAGGTTAAAGCCGGAGAGAAGATCTGTGATTACCTCGGTGGATTGATTCAGGACCAGCTCCGTCCCCGAAAAAGTGACGAGATAGATGTCCTGTGAGCGGCCGGCGCGGGTGACCATCTTTCCCTGCGTGATGCTGATCGGCCCTGGGTTCCCGTTGTTTTTTCCCATTTTTACCAGAGCGGCGAGCTCAGGCGCTTTGGTGACGGTGACGGAGTTTTCGGCATGGGCGAGTACGCTGCTCATCAGCAGGGCTGCGATCATCACAACAGCCA
Source organism: Oscillospiraceae bacterium (assembly GCA_902774015.1). Classification (GTDB taxonomy): domain Bacteria; phylum Bacillota; class Clostridia; order Oscillospirales; family Oscillospiraceae; genus Limivicinus. Next base: position 31,484 of record CACYHB010000003.1, read on the forward strand.
GCATACTTGCCAGCAGACGGACGGTTTTGCTTTTCAAAGCGATCCTCCTCCTTTTTTCTCCCGGCCGATACCGCACAGCGGCGGCCCGGCCCTGGGAACTGACATTAATTCTCTGTATCATCAGTTTACTCTATAGAGAAAAGAATGTAAAGTGAGAAATCCCTTTTTCCGCGCGGTTTTCCGTGCGCCGGGGCGCGCGCGGAGGAGCGGCCTGCCCCTGCCGCTGCGCTCAGCCCCGGAGCATGCCGTACAGAAGCGGGGAGATAAACAGGAGGTAGCCGATGAGGGACCAGGTCAGGAAGCGCCTGCTGAGAAAAACAGCGATGAATTCCCGGATCAGCGCGGACGGCCAGTAGTAAAAGGCCACGCGGGCGCCGATCCCCGTGCATTTGAAACCGATCTGCCGCGCCAGCCGCAGACAGCGGAAAACGTGGTAGTTGCTGGATACCAGCGCCGTCCTTTTCCGGCCTTCCCGCGCGTCGATGATCGCTCTGGAGTTCAGGAGGTTTTCCATCGTCGTGGCAGAGCGATCTTCAAGCAGGATGTTCTTTTCGGGAACGCCGCGGCTCAGCAGGTATTCCTTCATGGCCTGCGCTTCGCTGATGCGCTCGTCGCCGCCCTGCCCGCCGCTGGGGATAATGAGCGGCTTGACCCGGCATTTCCGATAAATCCGGATCGCCTTGTCCACCCGGTCGGAAAGGAGCCGGGTCGGCTGATCCCCGTCCTTCAGACCGCAGCCATGGATGATCACGTAATTGAAATTCATCCTGTGCGGCATGATCTGAATGAAAACGGAATACATCACAAAGCTCAGCACCAGGAAGCTGAAATAGAACACCGTGAAGATCACCAGCAGAACCCAGGGATTCGCACTGCCGGGACCGGCTGTGCCTGCCAGGCCGAAGACGTAGATGACGACGGCAAACTCTCCGACTCCGACAAACAGACCGAGCAGCAGCGAAAGGACGTGCGCAGCGCAGAACGATTCACGGCGTATCATCGTAATGCCGTTGAGAATCAACAGAAGCGGCACCAGAAACAGGGCGAGCATCACGAGCAGGAAAGCAGCCAGCAGGATCCGGGAGGCGGCTTCATGTCCGAAGAAACCGCAGAAGAACAGCAGCGTCACGAGAAGCGCAGCCATCAGCAGAAAGCTGTTCAGATAACGCTGCGGCCAAAGCAGCACGCACAGGATCGTCACGCCCCAAACAGCTGCCGCAACGGGACCCATGGTATGAAGATTCTCTGCAATTCCATCCATCATGGCTGCCAATTCCTTTATGTGATAAAAAGATTATAAAGATCAACAAATCAAGCGTCCGCCCCGGACTGGCAGCGCGATACCCATTATAGCGAACGACCGGTCACATTTCAAGCTTTTTTCTATCCGCTCATCCCGCGGCGCCGGGGGAAGATGTAAGAAAAGACTGGAAAAAGGCGAAAGGCCATGCTATACTAAATAATCAGCGACAATCAATCAGTATTATTCCGAAGGACAGGATCTCATATATGAAAACCATCAAACGCCCGTATCTGAAGCTGACGCTGTGCATACTGTTCGTGCTGCTGGCGGTGATTGCGGGCATCCATCAGTATTATCTGAGTCATGGCTGGGTAAAGGTGCATTACCTGACCCCGGAAGGCGAGATCACCGAGCGCGTACATATCGGACAGGAGCACACGATCCGCGGCCCCGAGGAGATCGAGGGCTATACTTTCCTGCGCTGGCGGGACGAACAGGGCAATACGGAGACACGCGAAACGATCACGGTGTATGAGGACGTCTGGTATGCGGCGGACTATGCTCTGGCCCTGCTGACGGAGGAACACCCTGTCTATCTGTTTGCGGATGAAAACGGCTATTACCGGCCGCAGGATCCGATGCTTCGCTCGGACGCGGTGACCATGCTGCATATTCTGCTGGGAGAGCCATCCGGCAGCGGCAGCTTTCTGGACGTGGAGAAAAAGGCACCCTATGCCAGGGCGGCCGCGGCGCTGCGGGAGCTGGGGGTGATCAGCGGCAGCCGCCTGCATCCCGACGAGGTCATTACCCGCGGGGAGCTGCTGGAAATGCTGGCATCCCTCTATCCTCCCGCAAAGGAGGACTACGTTTTTTCCGATCTGGAGAAGGGCCAGCCCTTCTATGACGCCTGCTGCTGTGCAGCGGAGCAGGGCTGGATCGAGAGCGGCAAGAAGGCGGCATGCAGAGCCGATGAAATGCTTTCGCGCGCGGATACGGCGGCGCTCATGAACCGGATCACGGGTCGCTCCGAGCGCCCGGGTGCCCGCCTGCTGCAGGTGGGCTCTCCGGTGGATCTGTATCCCACGGAGGACTGCTACTGGGATATGGTGGAAGCCTGTATCCCCCACGAATTCAAGATCCTTGCAGATAAGGAAATCTGGACGGACAGTGTGCCTGCCGAGAAGCTGCCGGAGGGCAAGCGCATGATCGGCTGGCGCCTGAGCTGGATCGGCCCGGACGGCCGCGTCCTTCGGGATGCGGATATGGGCAACCTGCATTTTGACAAGGATGGCTGGTACACCTCCGGGAGCCGGGAGCTGGATGCGCTGGTGCAGGAGACCTTCGACAAGGTCCTGGTCGACGGCATGGATGAGGAGGAGCAGCTGCTCACGCTGTATCGCTACGTGCGCGACAACTTCAAGTACGTCCGCCGGGAGCCCTATCCCGCCGGGGAAACGCCCTGGCTTGTGGACGAGGCCACGGATATGCTGGCCACCGGCAAGGGCAACTGCTACAGCTACGCCTCGGCGTACTGCATGCTGGTGCGGGCCATCGGCGTGGACGCGATCGTGATCTCCGGTCATGTGGGAGCCAACTTTGCCCCGCACGGCTGGGTGGAGATCATGCGCAACGGCGAACCGCACATCTTTGACACGGAACTGTCCATGGCCCACCCGGGCCAGGGCGACCTGTACTACTATGACCGCAGCTACGCTGCGATTGCCAACTGGTCCTACGTAAAACGCTGAGGAGGAGAGAGCATGGAGAAAATCACACGGCGCCAGTTCCTCCGCGGCGGCGCTGCGCTGGCGGCCGGGCTTGCCGCCTCCGGTCTGGCGCCGCTGCTGTCCGCCTGCGGGCAGGAGGGGCAGCCTGCTGCGGTGGCCCCCAGTGTTGCGCCGACGCCTGAGATGTCCCCGGTTCCCACCTTCTCTCCGGACGCCGTGCTCTATGAGACAACGGTGGGCATGACCAACTGCTACAGCGCCCCCGGCGAGCCGGAAGACGCGTTCCTCGGCGCCATCCCGGAGGGCGTGCAGGCGGAATATCTGCGCGAAGACGGCGAGGATACGCTGCTCTGCCTGCCCGGCGGTATGGAGGTTTGGGTCAGCTCCTGGATGATCGACCCCGTGGATGCCGAGGCCAGGAAAAAACGCGGCGCCGCCTATCTCAGTGAGCGCACCGACCGGGAACGCTACCTGGATCTGGAACGGCGGGTCATCCATACCTGCGCCGTGCAGCAGACTCCGTGCCGGAGCTATCCCGACGAGGCGGCGCGGGAGCTGTACCGGCTCGGAGCGGGAACGCAGGTGACGGTATACGGCAGGGAAGGGGAGTATTATCTCATCAAGCTGCCCATTGACCGCTATGCCTATGCGCCGGTTCGGGCGCTGATCTGTGACAGCACCTATCGTACGCTGGCCGGCGCCGTGGATCTGCGCACTTTCCTGCCGGAGGCCGAGTTTGAGCTGCTTTTTGCCACCCGCAACAATATTACCGGCGAGGCCCTGTATCCCCAGATCCCGATGATGGAGACCAATACGGCGGAGCATCTGAAGCAGGCCTATGAGCTTTTCCGGGCGGACGGCTATACGATCAAGGTATATGACGCCTACCGGCCGAAATCCGCACAGTTCAAACTCTACGACGCCGTTCAGAACGGATGGTTTATCGCAAATCCCTATAACGGCAACTCCTGGCATCAGCTGGGAAGGGCAGTTGACATGAGCCTGATCGACCTGAAAACCGGCAAGGAACTGGTCATGCCCACGCCCATGCACACCTTCTCCAACGACGCCGCCCGCTTCAACAGCAAGCAGTGGTCGGACGAGGTGAAGAAAAATATGGAGTATATGACCGATATCATGCTCTCCTGCGGTTTCACGCTGCTGACGACGGAGTGGTGGCACTTCCAGTACGAAGGCGCCGGCGGGTCCATGGAAGTCAACCTGGATCTGGACGCGCTGCCTTCCCACCCGGTATGGGAATACGATTTCGAACAATGAATGAAAAAAGGATGTGACTCTATGTCACATCCTTTTCGGTTCTCTTTTATTCCTTTACTTCGTATCCGCAGAACCGGATCGCCGCACGGGCAAGCTCGGAGGTTGGGTCGATGAACGGCCCTTCTTCTTCGAGCGTGCTCGCTACAATGGGAAGCTCGGTGCAGCCGAGAATAAAGTAATCCGCACCGCGACAGCGCAGACCGGCCAGCAGATCCCTCCAGAGCGCCGCTTCCGGGTGCAGGGGGAGAGAGGCCTTCACCAGATCGTAGATCAGATGCATCAATACCCGCTGTTCCTCCGTGTCCGGCACCAGATAATCGACGCCCTCGGCGGCCAGCGCGTTCTGGTACAGCCCTGTCGCGAGAGCGCCGCTGGTGGCGAGGATGGCGCCGGTTTTTCCCGGGAAAAGCGCGGCGCAGCGCTTTGCCGTCACCGTCAGAACGTTGAGGAAAGGCGTTTCGGTCATGGCCTGAAGCCGGGGAAGAAAATAGTGCGCGGTGTTGCAGGGCATGATGATGCAGTCCGCCCCGCATTTTTCCAGATTGCGCAGCGCGGAGAGCATCTCCGGCACCGGATCGTCGCCCCCGGAGAGAATGGCGGAGGTCCGGTCGGGAATGGCGGAGTTGTCGTCCACAAAAATGCGGATGTGATCGTTGTCGCAGTCGGCCTTTGTCATGGTCACGATCTTGATGAGCAGATCCGCTGTGGCAAGCGGCCCCATGCCGCCCAGAATACCGATGGTCTTTTTCATGGAAGGCTCCTTTCGGGCGATGAGCGGTTATGCGAAAAGCTCGGAAACAACTTTGACGGCAAGAAGGACAAGGACGAGAAGGATCACAGGCCGAACGATGCGCGAGCCGTCCTTGATGGCGAGGCCGGAGCCGATATAGTGCCCCGCGACCGAGGCCACCGCACCGATCAGACCCAGCAGGAGAAACACCTTCCCGTTTATGAGAGAGGTGAAGAGAGCGCCGATATTGCTTGCCAGATTTACTAGCTTCACATTGCCCGAGGCAGTTCGCAGATCCATGCCGGCCAGCGAGCAGAAGATAAGGATCAGGAAGGTGCCCGTGCCGGGCCCGTAGAAGCCGTCATAGGCGCCCACGACCAGGGAGGAGAGCCACACGACGGCGGCGCGCCGCCGGGGATCCATCTCTCGCTTTTCCTCCGGGAGCTGCCGCTGGCGCAGTACTACCAGCGCCACCGCGGGCAGCACCAGAAGCAGCAGCCATTTGAGCAGCCTCTCGTTCAGCGCAAGCTGCAGCAGGGTCCCCCAGTGGGCGCCCAGGAGGGCCAGCAGAATGGAGGGGATCCCCAGCTTCCAGTCCACGTAGCCGCTTTTTACAAAGCGCCCTGCGGACACGGCCGTACCGATGCAGGAGGAGAGCTTGTTCGTGCCCAGCGCCAGATGCGCGGGCAGACCCGCCAGGAAATAAGTCGGCACAGAGATGATCCCGCCGCCCCCGGCAATCCCGTCCACAAAGGAGGCCAGGAAAACGCCGACGACAACGATGAGTACCATCCGAAGCTCCAAAGGCTGGGGCATCCATAAGGCTGACAAATAATTCCCTCCTCTGCTGTTTCTGTTATCATATTAGCATATATAGGAACAAAGAAAAAGAGGGAATGAAAAATACCCTGAGAATGTTGAAGTGCAGGGCAAAACGTGCTATAATTACCGAAGAGAACACCCACGTTTTTGTGAAGTATGACAAATCGGAAAGGAAGTGTCGGATGAAAGCATATGCAGACAGGACCCTTGCGGAGCTTCTGGAAGAACTGAAACAGGTGCAGGCCCGCTATGACGCCCTCAAGGGAATGGGCATGAGCCTGAACATGGCCCGCGGCAAGCCCGGAACGGAGCAGCTGGACCTGAACCGCCCGATGATGGACATCCTGAAGAGCGACAGCGACTATACATGCGACGGGATCGACGTGAGAAACTACGGCAACCTGGAGGGGCTGCCCGCCTGCCAGCGCCTGTTTGCCGAGATCCTCGGCGTAAAGCCGGAGAACATTTTCGTCGGCGGGAGCGCCTCGCTGACGCTGATGTACGACGTGATCTCCAAGTGCTATACGCACGGCCGCGGCCTGGGCTGTGAGCCATGGTGCAGACTGGAGAAGGTGCGCTGGCTCTGCCCCGCGCCCGGCTATGACAGGCATTTCAGCATCTCCGAGAGCTTTGGGATGGAGATGGTCACGATCCCCATGACCCCTCAGGGGCCGGATATGGACCTGGTGGAAGAATTGATCCGCGACCCGTCGGTGAAGGGCATGTGGTGCGTTCCCAAATACTCCAACCCGGACGGTATCGTCTACAGCGATGAGACCGTGCGGCGCATCGCCGCCATGAAGCCCGCCGCACCCGATTTCCTGCTGATGTGGGATAACGCCTACTGTGTGCACGAGTTCGCCTCCGAGTACCGCCCCTTCCCGGATATCCTTTCGGCCTGCGCCGAGAACGGCAACGCGGACATGGTGTTCGAGTTTGCGTCCACCTCCAAGATCACCTTCCCGGGTGCGGGCGTCTCCTGCTTTGCCTGCAGCGAGAATAACATGGCGCGGATGAAGAAGCTGCTGAACGTTCAGATGATCTCCTATAACAAGGTCAACCAGCTGCTGCACGTGCGGTATCTGAAGGATAAGGAGGGCGTGCTCGCCCTGATGCGCCGCCATGCGGAGATCCTCGGCCCCAAGTTCAAGTGCGTGCTGGAGAGCCTGGAGAAGGAGATCGCTCCGGTGGGGATCGCCACCTGGGAGAAGCCGGTGGGCGGCTACTTCGTCAGCGTGAACACCATGCCGGGCATCGCCATGGCGACCTGGCAGCTCTGCAAGGACGCCGGACTGACGCTGACCAAGGCCGGCGCCACCTATCCCTACGGCAAGGACCCGAAAGACAGCAACATGCGCATCGCGCCGTCTCTGCCGCCGGTGGAGCAGCTGGAAAAGGCAATGGAGATCTATTGCGTGAGCATGAAGCTGGCTGCGCTGCGGAAGCTCACAGCCGTATAAGAGCGGAAACTATGGAGAAAGCCGGCGTCTGTTCTGTGACAGACGCCGGCTCTTCCTTTGCCTTTATTTCCCGTGTGCGCTTTTTCCGGCCCGTTTCATGGCCTCGTGCTCCCGGCGGAGTTCCCGGCAGAGGGCGGCGGAGCTCCAGCCCAAATTGTGCCCGGTGGCAACGGCCTTGAGGGCGACCGGCACGCGGCTGCGGCGCAGCGCGTCCAGAAAGCCGGAAAACTGCGCGGAGGAAAGGGCGTGCATCAGAAGCATCTCCTCAGTGAACGCTTCCGGCGCGTCCGCAGCAGGGGAGAAGCCCTCCAGCCCCAGCAGATAACCCACCGGGTGGGCGAAGTCCTCCGCCGGGACGCTGTGCACGGCGATCCCCAGCTTCCAGGCCGCAAAACCGATTTTCTGCCGTTTATCTTCGGCAATGTTGAACATGAGAACCTGAGCCATAGGCGCCTCCAAACTGGATTTGTAACATAAAGTATAGGCGCTCTTGTCAAAAAAGGCAACAAAAAAACGCCCCGATCGGGAGGCGTGAACAAAAACGGATAAAAAAGAACTAAGCCCTGACTGCGACTCACACATATTTCTCACACAGTCAGGGCTTAGCTCTCCGAATTCTTGGTATCTAACATCCTGGTTACCTCTCTTTCTGCAGATTTTTCGCTGACCTGTCATTATCGGGACACCGTCATGGCACTTAAGGAGGATCCATCGATCCGATCTCATAAGCGAGATAAGCTGTTTGCCGTCGTTCCCGCTGCCTGATCCCGATCAGCTCACCTTTGCCCGGTTAGATTCGGGCCGGTCTTATATGTACATCGGGTTCTCACCCTTTCTGGCTATAATATAGCAAAACGCTGCTTGAATTGCAAGAGCAAAACTGTACAAACTTAACAAATGAAACTTGTGACCAATGCTGAAAAATCGCATTCATCCGTCAAAATGACGGGATGCCCCTTGACGAATCCGACGCTTTCGTTATATAGTAATCGCGTTGGGGCCAAAATGACCCGAAAAACCGCCTGTCAAAGCCAGGCGGTTTTTGTGTTCCTATTCAGAAAGCTCCGCCGGCAGAAGGCGGGGGATGTTTCGTTCCACGATCTCCAGGATCACGGTGTCATATTCCGCGTCGGCAAAGCGGCTGAGGTCATAATCCGCGGCGCGGGAGAAGGTGGCGCTCTCAAAGGCGTCGGCCAGATAAGGGTAAAGGGCGATGCCGAAGGAGTCGCGCCAGCAGAGAAGGGTACCTGCACCGTATTCGCTTTCGGTGCGAATCGTGATGGCGTTGCCTCCGTTCGTATCGTTCAGCGCCCGGAAGGACAGCCCGCTCAGATCCAGCGTCTCCGCTTCCCGTCCGGAGAAAGCGGGATAGAGCATCTCATACAGGTCTCCCTTGTGGATCCCTTCTGTGCCGAAGCTGTGAGAGGCATAGCTGCTCTCTCGGCCAAGAGCGGCGAGGATCGTGTCTGCCCCCAGGGCAGCGCCGCGGGCCGTCCAGTGGCTGTCCGTCTTATAATACAGCATTTCCTCCGACAGGGGAGTAAAGAGATCGGCGTAGTTCACCCCGTACTGCTTCAGCCAGGGAAGGAGGCGGACGGCGTTGCTCTGCTCATGGCGGCAGGCATAGGCAGCGGGCATCCATCCGGGGTAGAGGCTGTTTTTGTTCGGCGCGATGGTGAAGACAAACTGCTTGCCTTCGGCCTCCAGCTCTTCCTGCAAAGAGGCGAGCCGCTGCGCGATCCGCTCCAGCTCTTCCTCCTTGAGCGAAATTCCGCAGTAGTCGTCCAGGGTATCGCTGAAGAACAGGAAGCCGTCGCCGCCCAGAATGACCTGCTCCTCCGCCGAAGTGCGGAGCAGCTTCTCGTTCAGCCAGGACCAACATGAAACCAGGTGCTGCCGCAGAGCGAAACGATCCGCCACGTACTCTGCGGTCTCATTGAGCACGGTCAGGCCGAAGCGGGGCGGGGGAGAGAGGATCTCGTTCGCACCGGCAGCGCTCTCAAAGCCCAGCAGCAGACCGATGAAGGGCGTGAGACAAATGGCCAGAAAGAGCGTTATGAAGATTTTGGAGAAATGTTTCATAAACTGTCCAGCATGTCGAAACGTCAGAACTGAAAATAGATAAAGGGATGGAAGCCGCCTTTGGAGAGGCAGAGGATGCACAGGCAGAGCAGCGCGAGACTCAGTGCATCCGCAGCAGGCTCGGGAAGGCGGCGTTTTTCCCGCAGCTTCGGCACCAGGTTGCCGCAGAGAAGCACGGCAAGGAGGATCGTAAGCAGCGCGGCCGGGGAGAGCAGTCGGGCAAGCAGGAGAGTTCCCTCGGCTGTGACTGTACCGGTAAAGAGCGCGGCGATCAGGGTGAAGCCGTCCTGCAGAGAGTCTGCGCGGAAGACGGCGAACAGGAGCGTCACGCAGAGCATGGTGTAAAGCCTCCCCAGGACACGCCCCCAGGCATGCTTTTCCAGCCTTTTGACCGGGATCAGCCCCCAGTCCTCAGCGCTGGAGAGAAACCCGTGGGCAAGGCCCCAGAACACAAAGGTCCAGTTGGCACCGTGCCAGATGCCGGTGCAGAAAAAGACGATAAAGCGGTTGAGCGCAGCGCGCGCACGTCCCTTTCGGTTGCCGCCCAGAGGGATATACAGATACTCCCTGAACCAGGTGGATAGGCTCACATGCCATTTGCGCCAGAACTCTCGGATGGAGTATGCACCGTAGGGGAAGAGAAAGTTTTCCCGGATCGTAAAGCCGAACATCCTGCCCATGCCGATGGCCATGTCGCTATAGCCGCTGAAATCGTAATAGATCTGCAGCGTATAGCACACGGCGCCGAGCCACATCACACGCGTATCGGGCGTGCCGGAGAGCGTTGCGTAGGCTGCGTCTGCCAGATAACCCACCGTATCGGCGATCAGCAGCTTCTTGGCAAGACCGCGCACAAAACGGCGGATTCCGGCAGCGCTTCCCTCCGGTGTCATCACGCGCTCGTCGATCTGCGCGGCAATGTCATGGTATTTCACGATGGGACCGGCGATCAGCTGGGGGAAAAAGGAGATATACAGGAGAATTTTCAGAAAGTCACGGGTGCCGTTTTCAGGCTCCCGGTAGGTGTCGATCACGTAGCTCAGGCCCTGGAAGGTGAAAAAGCTGATGCCGATGGGAAGAACGATCCCGCTCATTGGGATCGCGGTCCCCAGAAGGGCGTTGAGATTCGAAAGCAGAAAATCCGTGTACTTGAACACGCCGAGCAACAGCAGATTCAGCAGCACCGCAGCGCCGAGCACCGCACGGCTGCGGGCGAAGCGTCCGGAGAGAAGCCGGCCTGCCGTATAGTTGACCAGAACGGAGGCGAGAAAGAGCGGCACATACTGCAGCTGACCGAAGGCGTAGAACAGCAGACTTGCCAGCGCCAGCAGCAGATTCTGCATCCTGAGATTCCGTGTATGCCGCGTCAGCAGATAGGTCAGCGGCAGAAAGGCGAACAAAAAGATCGCCGAGCTGAATACCACAGCATTTTCCTCCTTCCGTTCAGGATCGACAATTTAACATTATAACACACAGTTTCCTCAGTGACAACGATTTCCGCAGCCGGAAACAGCATAAAGAATTCCCCCTGCGCACAAAACGCAGGGGGAACGGGGGAATGGAAAGAAGGGGAAAGAATCTTCGTCAGTTGACAGCGTGCTCTAGCCAGACGGCCACGCGCTCCTCGTCGAGGCCCAGACCCGCAGCGATAAAAGCCGCGCTTTCATTGAGATTCATGCCGCGCAGGCGGCTGAAATTGCTCTGCTTCGGGGTATAAACCTTCTGCCCCACGTTGCGGCCTTCAATGTAGCCGCATTCATAGCACATATACAGGTCGATCTTTCTGTGACCGTCCAGCGTCATCTCATGTCCGCACTGAGGACATTTCATGGTAATTCCTCCCAAAAGCGGCATTGCCGCGTCATTCTCTTATCAGTACAGCCAGAATATACCATGTTGTTTGTTAATTGTCAATCAGCGTTCGATACAAAAAGAACAATCCAAAACCTTGCATTTTGACACTTCTCCGGCAGATTGACGAATGGGCCGGCTTTTGTTACAATACGCAGCATACAGGAATAAAGGAGAAGAAAGCATGCGCTATATGGAAGTGATCGTGGACACAGCGGCCGGGGAGATCGACCGCCGCTGCGAGGAGATGAGCGCCATGGGCGTGGGCGGCTTCGTGATTGAAAACGAGGCGGATTTCCATGCTTTTCTGGAGAACAACCGCCAGTATTGGGACTACGTGGACGACGAGCTGGAGCAGCAGTTTTCCGGTGTCAGCCGCATCAAATGCTACCTGACCGACGACGAGGAGGGCAGACGTTCGCTGCGCGCCATCCGGGAAGCCTACGGCGAGGTCAGCGTGTCCATGGTGGAGGACAGCGACTGGGAGAACAACTGGCGTGAATACTATAAACCCATCGAAGTGGGCGAAAAGCTGGTGGTCGTGCCGGAATGGGAGCCGATCCCCGAGGACGGGCGTATCGCGCTACGGCTGGATCCCGGCCTGATTTTCGGCACCGGGAGCCACGCCACCACGCGCATGTGCCTTGCGGCGCTGGAGCGCTTTGTCGGCCCGGAGACGAAGGTGCTTGACCTGGGCTGCGGCAGCGGGATCCTCGGCATCGGCGCGCTGGTGCTGGGAGCAAAGAGCTGCCTCGGCTGCGACATCGATCCCAAGGCCCCGGACGTGGTATACTCCAACGCCGCGCTCAACGGCATCGGCCCGGACCGTCTCCGTGCCTGCGCCGGGGACGTGATCGCGGACGCGTCTCTCCGCCGAGACTTTGGAACGGGCTATGATCTGGTACTCGCCAACATCGTCTCCGACGTGATCATTCCGCTGACTGCCCACGTACCGGGCTTTCTCGCACCGGATGGCGTTTTTATCACCTCGGGCGTCATTGAGGGCAGGCAGGACGAGGTGCGCGCCGCCATCGAGCGGGCGGGGCTGCGGGTGATCGAGCACCGCTGCGAAGAGGAGTGGCACCAGTTTACCGCTGTGTTCGCGTAAAGCGTATAAAACAAAAGGAAGGGCGGCCGAGAGGCCGCCCCTCCTTTATGCTCTCATTTCAATGGGATTATTTCCCGTAAACGTCGTTTGTATCCATCAGCATCACGTCGATTTCCAGGGTCTCGCCGTCCCGCCAGATGGTAAAGTGCATGGTATCGCCCACGTGGAGCTCGTTTTTGATGGCATTGACCTGCTCGGAATTGGTAACGGGGGTCCCGTTGACCTCCGTCAGAATATCACCGGGCAGGATGCCCTTTGCCTCCGCGTCGGAGCCCTTGGTCACAGCGGAGATGTAGAGTCCGTCCGGCAGGTCGTATTCCGACTTGGCGTTCTCGGGGATCGAACCCACCGTGATGCCGATGGAGGGTCTTCCGCGCACCTCGCCGTCCTTGACCAGCGCGTTGACCACGCCGCGCACCGTGGAAGAGGGGATGGCGAAGCCGATGCCCTCAATGCTGGAGTAGGAGGACATCATCTTCATGTTGGTCACGCCGATCATCTGGCCGTACATATTGAAAAGCGCGCCGCCGGAGTTGCCCTCGTTCAGAGCGGTGTTGGTCTGCAGCAGGGTCATGCTGTGGCCGTTATACTGTACGCCGCGCTCGATGGCGGAGATGATGCCGTCGGTCAGCGTGTTGCGAAAGCTCTCACCGAGGGGGTTGCCGATGGCTGCCACGCGATCACCCACGCGGAGCGAAGCGCTTTCCCCCAGCTCCGCGGCGGGTAGGCCGTCCGCGTCGATCTTGAGCAGCGCCACGTCGCTGATGCTGTCCGCGCCAACCAGCTTTGCCTCGAAGCTGCGGTCGTCGAAGAGCGTAACGGTTGCGCTCCTGCAGCCTTCGATCACGTGCGTGTTGGTGAGGATCAGTCCGTCTGAACTCAGAATGACGCCGGTACCCCAGTTGTAGCCAATCGAACCCTTCTGATAGCCCGCGATGGCCACGATGGATCGGCTGCAGCGTTCGTACAGCTCCTGCAGGCTCAGCTCCTCGCCGTCGGCGGGGAGCAGCTTCTGTTCATAGGCGATGGGGAGCTTTGCCCGCTCTATATCGATACGGGACACATCCACCTGGACGGTCTGGTAAAAGTTCTCGAAAAACTGGGCCGGATCGGCAGGCATTTCCTCCGGAGCGTCGCCGCTCTCCGGGCCGGGAGTGGGCAGCGTGACCACGGGATCGGATGCGCCGGGATTCGAGAACAGCAGGGAGCTAGCCACGATCAGCGCAAGCAGAATACATACGGCTCCCGTGATGCGCAGCGGCGTCCAGTTTCTTTTCTTCTTCCGGGGCGCAGCGGCCGCAGCTTCTGCGGGCTCCGGATCGCGCGGGGCATACCATGCGCCGCTTTCATACCATTCGTTGTTGCTCATTCTTATCCCTCTGTTTCGTGCTCTCCGCGAGGGGAAGCGTAAATACAAATTCGGTCATACCGTCCCCGCTCTTCACGGCGATGTCTTCGTCATGGCTGTTGAGAATGGTTTTGACCAGATACAGGCCCAGTCCCACGCCGTCCTTGTCCATGCTGCGGGAGCGGTCGGATTTGTGGAAGCGGTCGAAGATAAAGGGGAGATCATCCGGCGGGATCGTCTCGCCGAAATCCTTGACGGATACGTAGGCTTTGCCGTTGTCCTTGTACAGCTTCAGAATCAGGCAGCTGCCGGGGGCAGCAAACTTCACGGCATTGTCCAACAGATTGTAGATGACCTGAGTGATCGCGTCTTTGTCCGCCCGGACCAGGATCGGATTGTCCGGCAGCTGCGGGTCCACGTCCAGATTCTTTTTCGTGGCCCGGCTCTCGAAGCTCAGAAGCGTCTGCACGATCAGCTCCGAAACGTCAAAGACACTGCGATGGCTTGCATCGCTCGCCCTGGCCCGCGCCTGGGAGACACTCAGCATGTCCCGCACCAGGCGGGAGAGCCTGCGGGTCTCGTCCCGGATGGAGACCAGATACTTGCGCTCCTCCTCGGGGGGGATGGTCCCGTCCAGGATCCCGTCGGCAAAGCCGGCAATGGTGGTCATCGGGGTGCGGAGCTCATGGGAAATGTTGGCGATGAATTCGCTGCGCCGATTTTCGGACTGCTCCAGAGAATCTGCCATCTTATTGAAGGAGTCAATCAGGGCTCCCATCTCGTCGGCCGGGTCCTCGGTTTGCCTGACACGGACTGAAAAATCTCCCCTTGCAAATTTCCGGGAAGCTGCGGCCATCTCATCCAGAGGCTTGGCCATGTGGCGCGAGTAGATCAGCGTCACCAGCAGGGCCGCGAAGAACACACCCATGCTGACCACGGCGGTGATCATCAGAAAAGTGGTCCAGGCGTCCAGCATCCGATCCACCTGATTGGAGACAAAAGCGTAGCCGAGACAGTCGCCGGAGCCTGACTCAAGGATCGGCACGGCCGCCACATAACGACGGCTGTGGTACAGTCCGCCCAGATCCGTCAGCTGATTGAAGGACCCGTGCCCGATCTCAGCGATGATCTCCTCCGGCAGATGAACGCCCAGATGCTCACAGATGGGATTGCGGTCGGAACAGCTGAGAATGACACCGTCAGCGTCGGAGATAAAAATGTGATCCCCGGTGGACTGGGCGATGGAGCTGATGGACATGCTCAATACCCAGCTGGAGAGCGTGTCGTCGCGGGCGATGGCGGCCGCCGTGCGGGAGACCTCCTTCGCGCACTTGTCCATTCCGGCCCGATAATCGCTGATGACGTAGGTGCGCCCGATCCCGACAAAAGAAAGGGCGATGATCAGAAAGCTCACGAACACCAGCAGCGCGGTGGCGATGAAGTTCCGCAGAAAGATGCTTTTCATGGCGGCTCAATCCAGCAGCTCGAACTTGTAGCCCACGCCCCAGACGGTTTTCAGGCTCCATTTGTCGCTGACGCCCTCCAGCTTCTCGCGCAGGCGCTTGACGTGTACGTCCACGGTTCGGGAATCGCCGAAGTAGTCGAAGCCCCAGACCTCGTCCAGAAGCTGGTTGCGGGTGAAGACGCGGTTCGGCGAGGAGGCCAGATGATACAGAAGCTCCATTTCCTTGGGCGGCGTGTCCACCTTTTTGCCGTCCACGATCAGCTCGTAGGAGTCCAGATTGATGACCAGCTTATCGAAGCTCAGCTTTTTTTCCACCGGTGCGTCCGCGTCGGTGCGGCGCATGACCGCGTGGATGCGCGCAAGCAGCTCCTTGACCTCAAAGGGCTTGGTCACGTAGTCGTCCGCTCCCATCTCCAGCCCGCTGACCTTGTCGTTGAGCTCGCCTTTGGCGGTGAGCATGATGATGGGGGTTGAGGATTTCTTCCGGATATCCCGGCAGACCTGCCAGCCGTCCTTGACCGGCAGCATGATATCAAGCAGGACCACGTCCGGCTGGAACAGGTCGAACATGGACTCGGCCTTGCCGCCGTCCGGCGCGATCATGGTCTCAAAGCCGTCCTTTCCCAGGTATAGCCGCAGCAGTTCCGCGATGTTGGCGTCATCTTCCACGATCAGAGCGCGTTTACTCATATGCATCGCTCCCATTCAATCAAATTGCAATCATTATACCGCGAAAAACGCGGGAAAAGTTAAAAATTTGTAATATTTCAGAGCAGGGAATCGGACAGGGAGGCAGCCGCTCAGAAATCCAGCTTCTCCAGCTCGATGAGCGCGAGGATATAGACCTTCAGCGCCTCCATGAGCCAGTCCTTGCAGGCGGCTTCGTCCACCCCGTGGATAGGACCGGCGAATTCGGGCATGGGTCTCTCCGGGTGCTCCGGGCCAAAGGCCACGGCATTGGGGAAATGGCGGGCATAGGTGCCGCCGCCGATGGTGTAGGGCGCCGCCTGCTCGCCGGTGACGTCGTTGTATGCCTTCACACAGACCTGCACGGCGGGGTTGTCCAGCGGCATGTAGAAGGGCGCAGAGTCGTGATCCACCGTGACGTCGGCGATCTCTCCCGCAAGGACCCGGATGCCGGCGGCGATCTGCTCGCCGCTGGTGGTCGTGGGATAGCGGCTGTCCACAGTCTGGAACATCCGTCCATCCTCTGCGCCGATCACGCCGCCGACGATGGTCAGCGGCTCAAAGTTGCCGTCGTCCGCCTGTACGCCCAGGGCGGAACCGTCCCATGCGCGGTGAAGCCGCTCAATGAGGGTCAGAAAGGCGCGGTCGTTTTCATCCCCCAGGTCATTTTGTAAAAGATACTCCACCAGCACGCCGATAGCGTTGCGGGTGCCGGCGGGCAGGGATGCGTGGCCGCCTTTTCCGTGGGCAAGGAGATGCCAGATGCCGGGAGCGGTCTCTGTGACTTCCACTTCCTCCGTTCCCGTAATCGCGGCTGCCTTCACCGTGGCCTCCGCCTTGTCGGGGATCACGTTGGGGGCGACGCCGCCGCGGATATCCAATATGTCGCCAAGCGGACGGCGGGAGAGGATCCTGCCGTGATAGATGCCCTTTTCTCCGTTGCAGAGAGGGAAGTTCGCGTCGGGCGAAAAGCAGAAGAGGGGAGCGGGGTAATGCGCCAGATAATGCGTCACGTCCCCCATGCCGGTCTCCTCGTTGGCGCCCAGCAGGGCGCGGACAGGGTACTTGAGCGGGACCTTCCGCTCTTTCAGATATTTGAGCGCATACAGGCAGAGCACGCTGGGACCCTTGTCGTCCATGACGCCGCGGCCGATGATCCAGCCCTCGCGCTCACGCATGGAGAAGGGATCTTCCCTCCAGCCGTCACCTACGGGCACCACGTCCAGATGGGTGATGGTGGCGAGATAGCGATCTCCGTCGCCGCCGACGGAGGCATAGCCGATCCTGCCTTCGCAGTCCACCGCGTCAAGCCCCAGCTCCCGGGCGATCTGAAGCCCGAGATCCAGAGCCTGCCGTGCCCCGCGGCCGAAGGGCGCACCGTCTTCCGGCGCGTCTTCGACGCTGTTTACGGCCACGAGCCGCGCAATGTCCCGAAAGACGGCCTCGGTGTTCTCTTCGGCAAAGCGGTCAATATCGTGAAGCAGTTCTTCGTTCATGGAAAGACTCCTTTTCAGCACGTGATTTAAGCCCATCTTAACACCTGCGGCCATGTTTTTCAAGCACTCCCGCCGTCCGCTCCCGTCGGAGCCTCGAAACCGGCGATTTTTGGACAAACCGGCACTTTTGCACAAAAGCTGCGTCCGCAGACCCTTGAATCGGGTCTGCGCGAGGATTATATTTACTTTGAAATAAGGCGTTCATGCGCCTGTAAGGGGGAAAAACATGAAAAAGACGGTGAAAGCGCTGAGCCTGGTGCTGATCGCTGCCGCACTGCTCGGCATGGTCGGAGGGGGCTTCTCGCTGCGTGACGTGATGAGCGTCAAAACCTTCTGGGAAGACAAAGGCGAAAGGGCCACCGAGAGCATCGACATGCTGGAGGACGGCCTGAATCAGTTGGGCGAGAACGAGCAGGCTTACCTTGAAGGCCGTGAAGCGCTGGAAAAGGGCAAGGAAGAGCTGGCTGACGGACAGGAAGAGTTCGAAGCCGGCAAGGAGCTTCTGGAAGAGAAGCAGGCCGAATACGACGCGGGCGTGCAGAAGCTGGCCGATGCCGAACAGCAGCTTGCGGACGGCAAGGCCAGGCTGGACGCCAACAAGGGCGCCTACGAATCCGGCAAGCAGCAGGTCGCCGCAGGCGAGGCCACGCTGCGGGAAAAGACCGCCGAATACAACGCGGGCGTTCAGCAGCTGAACGACGCCAAGGCCCAGCTGGAAGCCGGCGAGGCGAAGGTCGCGGCCGGACAGCAGGCCTATGATGCAAATACCGCGAAAATGGCGGCGGCCAAGCAGAACCTGGACAACGGCCAGGCGCAGTATGACGCGGGCGTCCAGCAGCTGGCGGACGCCAAACAGCAGCTGGAGCAGGGCAAAGCCGAATTGGAAGCCGGCCAGGCCAGGATCGACGCCGGGGAGCAGCAGCTCGCCGATGCCAAGGTCAAGATCGACGACGCCGAGCAGAAGCTGGCGCTGCTGAGAGAAACGAAGCCCATCTATGACAACATGCTTCAGTATCTGGGGCCGCTGCTGGAATCCCACAGCTTCGGCGAAGCGCTTGAGCTGGTTGGCGCGATCACGGGCATTGACACCGGAACGCTTGCCGACGTATACAACGGATGGAAGAATTATGACAGTCTAGAGGCTCAGCTGGAGCAGGGCAAGGCCGACTATGCGGCCGGCCAGGCGGAGCTGGAGCAGGGCAAGGCGGAGCTGGAGGCGGGCAAGGCGAAACTTGCGCAGGGCGAGGCCGACTATGCCGCCGGGGAGCAGAAGCTGGCCGAGGCCAAGGCCAAGCTGGACGCCGGCAAGGCCGCTTACGCTGAAAATGAGAAGAAAATGGCGGAAGCCAAGGCGACGCTGGACGCCGGCAAGGCGCAACTGGAGGCCGGCAAGGCCGAGTATGCCGCCGGCCAGCAGAAGCTCGCGGACGGCAAAGCGCAGCTGGATGCCGGCAGAGCACAGCTGGAAGCCGGCAAGGCACAGCTTGCCGAGTATGAGAACGGACTTGCGACTTATAACAGCGGGCTGGCGGAGTACGAAGCTGGCAAACAGCAGCTGGCCGACGGCGCCGAACAGCTCGAGGCCGGCCGCCAGACCCTGGCGGATGCCGAGCAGCAGCTGGCTGACGGGGAAGAGCAGATCCTCGAGGGCGAGGAACTCATCCGGCAGTTCGAGGACGGCCGCGATCAGATCATCGCCGGTATTGAGGAGCTCAAGGCCACGCCGGCCGATGGGGATCTCGTCTCCATCGCCGCGCGTCTGGGCGACGACTACAGCTACATGAAGAACGAGACCGATCTGGATATTCCGCAGGGTTATATAGCCGTGGAAGCCGGACGCAGCTACGTATCCGATAACGGCGCGGCTGTGACCAAAGAGCTGGGCGGCCGGATCCTGGGCGTCGGCTGCGCCGCAGCCGCGGCGCTCCTGGCGCTGATCGCCGGTATCCTGGGCGTACTCGGCAGGAACAAGATCTCCGCCGTGCTCAGCGTTCTGGGCGCTGTGGCTGCCCTCGTCGCCGTCGTCTCTGCATCGGGCGCTGACCTGACCTTCTCCCGGATCGCCGGGACCGGCGGGCCTCTGCCGCTTGTCGCCGCCGCCGCTTTCCTGGCGGCCGCCGCAGCCGCGAACGCCGCCGCTGCGATGGGCGCTGCCGGCAAGGCCGACTGAGCGATACGAAAAAACGGGCAGAGCTGTGATCCGGAAAGATCACAGCTCTGCTTTTCCTGTGCGGCTCCGCGCTTCAGCGGACACGGGCCATCAGCGCATCTCCGTGCTCACGAAGCCATTTTCGGCGTTCGCGCCAATCGGGAAGCACGCGCTCCACGTTTCTCCAGAAGGTATCGGAGTGGTTCATTTCCAGCCGGTGGCATAATTCGTGCACCACCACGTAATCCAGGACCTCCGGCGGCGCAAGCATAAGAAGACAGTTGAAATTCAGGTTGCCGGCAGCCGAGCAGCTGCCCCATTTGCTTTTCTGGCATCGAATGGTGATCCTGCCGTAGTTTACCCCGACGAGCGGGGCAAAGACTGCTGCCCGTTCGCCGAAGCGCTCGGAGGCAGAACGGCGCAGCAAGCTCAATTCTTCTTCGCTCAGCTTCTCGACCGGCGGCGCTGATGCGATCCTCAGCCGCTGTTTTTCGATCCAGTCCCCGTGCCGGGCGACGAAAGCGCGGATGGCGGGCGTCCCCGTCCTCAGCGGCGCCCGCACGAGAACGCTGCCGTCCGGCCGCACCTGCAGCGCCATGCTGCGCCGCCTGCTGCGGATCACTTCGACTGTGTACGCCATATCTGCCACGCTCCTTCCGGAAAACAGTATATCATCGCCGTCAAGCGCAGTTTCTTCTCCCTGCGGGCGGGAGTTCGGCAAATCTTTTTGCATTTTTCCCGTTCCGGTAGTATAATGACATAACCTATCGCCGACCGGCGCTATGGGAACCCAAAGCTGTGCCCTTGTCCGGGCTGTGAATGCTGTTTTAGGGAGAAATCGCCATGAAGAAACTGTGCTTTCTGCTCTGCTTTGCGCTTCTGCTCCTCTGCGCCTGCGGCGTACAGAATACGGCGCCCGCCGCTGCGCCGGCGCCTGCCGCGGAAGCTGCGCCCGCAGCCGAGCCAACCCCGGAACCCACCCCCGAACCGACGCCGGAACCCACCCCCGAGCCGACGCCGGCGTTGCTGCTGTTTCCCGACGGATCGGAGCATTATGACTATGAGGAAGAGGTGGATCTGAGCGCCCTGGACCACGACGGCGTTGAAGCGGCCATCGAACTGCTGCGGCAGATGCCCTCCGTCCGTAAGGTTCTGCTCGGCAGCGAGGGGGAGGAAGAACGCCTCAGCTTTTCGGATATCCACAGCATGCAGGAAGCTCTCCCCGGCGTGGATTTCGAGTATCATTTTACCCTGTGGGGAAAAGAGCTTTCCACACTGGACGAGCGAATGGAGCTCGACCATATCAAAATGGACGACCAGGGCGAGGCGGTCCGTGAAGTGCTGCCCTGCATGACGAAATGCAGCTTCCTGAACATGGATTTCTGCAACGTGGACGATGAGCACATGGCCGCTATCCGGGACGAATACCCCCAGATGGAAGTCATCTGGCGCATCTGGTTCGGGAATGACTGCAGCGTCCGCACCGACGTAGAACGGATCCTGTGCTCCAACCTGAACCACCATCTGACCAACGAGAACACAAAATCCCTCAAGTATGCCACAAAAGTCAAGTATCTGGACATCGGCCACAACACGGCCCTGACAGATCTGAGCTTCATGAGCTATATGCCGGATCTTGAGGTGGCGATCATTGCCATTCAGCCCTGGCGGGATCTGACTCCGGTGGCAAGCTGCAAGAACCTGGAATTTCTGGAGTGTTCCGAGTTCTTCCTCAACTACGGCGAGGTCATGGATCTGGCTCCGCTGGGGGAACTGACGAACCTCAAGCACCTGAATATCTGCAAAATGTATCACGTGAAGAACTGGGAAGCGCTGAAAAATCTGACAGGGCTGGAGCGGCTCTGGATCGGCGCGTACGTCGATATCCCGCCCGAGGGGATCGAGGAGCTGCGCGCGGCGCTGCCCAACACGGAGATCAACACCACCGAACAGACCGGCAGTCTCGGCTCCTGGCGACAGAACCCGGACGGTACGCCGCACCCGCGTTACGTGCTCCTGTCCGAGCAATTCGACTACGCTCATTTCCCCGCCTCTGAGAGCACCTGGACCAACGACCCGAACTACTTTGTGTATCGCTGAACCGTATGAAAAGAATCGTCAATACTTTGCTTCTGATCGCGCTCTGCCTCCTGCTCTCGGCATGCGGAGCGGAAGCCCCCGCGCCGGCGTCGGAGAGCACGCCCCCCGAAGAGGAACTCTCGGAGCCTGCCGCGGAAGCTGCGCCCGCGGACGAAGCGCTGCGGGATGAAAACGGCGATCTGCTGTTCCCCAACGGAAGCACATACCGCGGAAACGAGATCCGCATCAAGCTGCCCGGACTCCTGGGAGCGGATGTGGAACGGACCATTGCGCTTTTGGGAGAGATGCCCAATCTGCGCACGGTGGATCTGGGGGAGAAGCAAGGCGCCCGCGGCCTTTCCCTGCAGCGGCTTTGGCAGCTGCAGCAGGCGTGTCCTGAGATCAACTTTATCTATCGCTTTACCCTGTGGAATCAGGAGCTGAGCACGCAGGACACGGAGCTTGACCTGAAGTACATCCCCATGGTGGACGAAGGGGCGATGGTCATGCGGCTCCTGCGCTGCATGCCCCGCTGCAGATCGCTGGACATGGACTCCTGCGGCGTCTCGAGCGAGGCGATGGCACGGATCCGGGAGGCCTTTCCCGATGTGGAGGTAAACTGGCGCGTCTGGTTCGGCAAGGAATTCAGCGTGCGGACCGACTGCGAACGCATTATCGCCACCAATCACCTGAACGACGACAACTGCCGGGATCTGAAATACTGCACCAAGGTGCGCTTCCTGGACGTGGGGCACAACCCCAACCTGAGCGATATCAGCTTTCTGACGGATATGACCGAGCTGGAGGCCTGCATTTTGGCGATCATGCCTTTCCGGGATCTGACGCCGCTGACGAACTGCACCAAAATGGAGTATCTGGAGCTCTGTGAAGTCATTCCGCATCCGGGCAAGGTGCTGGATCTGGCGCCGCTCGCCGGCATGACCCATCTGCGCCATCTCAACATCTGCAAGCTGTATGAGGTGGAGAATTATGAGTTTCTGGAAAACTGCACCGATCTGGAGCGACTCTGGATCGGAAAGCTCACCTATATCCCGACCGAGTACGTCGATCACCTGAAAGAAGCGCTGCCGGACACGCAGATCAACTGGTGGACCCAGGTCTGCGTCACGGAGACCTGGAGGGAAGACCCGCCGGGGGTCTGGGTGCCGCGCTATGCCGAGCTGCGCGAGCAGTTTGACTACAATCACTACGACAAAGCAGTGAGCTACTGGTGGAACGATCCGCTTTGCCGGGGAAATGAGGGGAACCTCGAAAGAGCAGCGCAGCAGAAACTGGAAGAAAACAATCAACAATCGAAGGAGTAAGTGATGTCCGACTATATTATTGCAAGCTCATCTACCGCAGACCTGACCCGAGACTATCTGGATGCCCACGGCATTCCGTTTATCCGCTACAGCTTCACCGTCAACGACCAGCTCCGGGAGGACGATTGCCGGGAGGAGTCCCGTGCGGCTATCTACGCCGGGATGCGCCGGGGCGACGAGCTGAAAACCTCCATGATCAACGAGTACAGCTACGCTGATTTCTTCCGCGGGCTGCTGGACAGGGGAAAAGACGTGATCTTTCTAGATATGTCCGAGAAAATGTCCGTCTCCTATGAAAACGCCCTCCGCGCGGCCGAGACCGTGCGCGCGGAGTACCCGCAGCGGCAGCTTTATGTGATGGATACCCGCTGCATCTCCGGCGGCCTGGGCCTTCTGGTCAAAAACATGGTCCGGCGGCAGGAAGCGGGGGAGAGCTTCGAGCAGGTGATCGCCTGGGGCGAAGAGAACAAACTGAAGATCGCCCACCGATTCACCGTGGACGATCTGAAGTATCTCAAGCGCGGCGGCCGGGTATCCAACGCCTCGGCCCTGGTGGGTTCTCTGCTGAATATCAAGCCGGTGCTCTATGTGCCGGACGAGGGAACGCTGGACGTGGTGAAAAAGGCCCGCGGACGCAGGGCCGCTCTGAAAAGCATCATCGACGGCGTGGTACACGATCTGAACCGCTGCGATTCCGAGGGTACGGAATTCATGATCCTGCATGCCGACTGCAGAGCGGATGCGGAATATGTGCGTGACGAGATCAAAAAGGCCTGCCCGCAGGTGGGGAAAACGGAGATCTCTTCGCTGGGGGTTGTCATCGGCGCCCACTGCGGTCCGGGCCTTCTGACGGTCTTTTACCGCTGCGGCGGCCGCCGGCCCGATTGAATCAAACGGAGCTGTGAGTTTTCTCACAGCTCCGTTTTTGGTAAATATTCAGGTAAAGATTCAGAAGTTCACATGCCGAGACCCGCAATATGCAGGCAGATATAGGCGGCGGGGATGGCGAAGAGCAGGCTGTCCGTCCGGTCGAACATGCCGCCGTGGCCCGGGATCAGGTTGGAGAAGTCCTTCACGCCGATCATGCGCTTGAGAAGGCTCTCGGCGAGATCGCCGATCTGGCCGAGGCTGGAGGCGATCAGGCAGGTGGCGAGGGAAGTGACCAGGCCGACTTCCGGGAACACGGGCAGCAGCCAGAGCAGAAGCCCGCAGACCAGAGAAGCGGCAGCCCCGCAGAGGCAGCCCTCCCAGGACTTGTGCGGGGAGACAAGGGGAGCCACCTTGTGCTTTCCGAAGCGTATGCCGCCAAAGAGGGCGAAGCTGTCGCACGCCCAGCTGGAGAAACAGCCGAAAACAAGCGTCACGAGCCAGATCTCACTGACGGAGATCATCATCAGCATCCCGAACAGGAAACAGGGGTAAGAGAGACCGGCCAGGGTGTACAGCGCGCCGCTCCCGCTGACCTTCTTGTGCAGGATCCCGGAAAAAAGCGCCAGAAAGATACCCAGCGTAAAGCAGGCCAGGTAGGCTGTCGGCGCAGCATGACAGAGGGCCAGGATCGCCTGCGCCGCGGTGAACACATACATGACCCAGGCACAGCAGTAGACCTCCAGCTTCTCCAGATTGCGGCTCAGCTCATAGGCGCACAGCAGCCCGGCAGCCGCGAAAAAGAGAACGCGCGTCACGTCGGACAAGAAGACGCAGACGGCGGCGATCGCCAGCAGAACGGCGGCTGAAATCACTCTTTTTTTCAAAACGGGAACCTCTTTTCCAGAACCGAGGACGGTGCATTTTTTGTGATACACTAAAGATAGCATATTTTTTCCGTTCTCTCAATATGATTGTTTCTTCTTTTGCCGAAAATCGCCGGTCCCCGCTTTCTTTTACAGTTTGTTAAAAACAGGGATTTTTCTGTTGTGCAGCGCGAAAAGCTGTGATAATATACTGGTATCGGAACCTTTCAGTTTAATATTCAGGGGGTAATCAAATGTACAGAGATGAAAAAATCTGGCTGGCTCAGTCCAATAAAAGCCTGTATCTGCTTCCCAGAATGGCCAATCGCCACGGCTTGATCGCCGGCGCGACCGGCACCGGCAAGACCGTCACCATGAAAGTGATGGCCGAGAGCTTTTCGGAGATGGGCGTCCCTGTGTTCCTCGCGGATATCAAGGGCGATCTGTCCGGTATGTGCCAGAACGGCATCCTGACCGAGGATATGCAGAACCGCATTGAGCGCTTCGGCCTGGGGGAGGACTTTGTCATGCAGTCCTATCCTACCCGCTTCTGGGATATTTTCGGTGAGAAGGGGCATCCCGTGCGCGTCACGGTGTCCGAGATGGGACCCACCCTCCTCGGCAGACTCCTGGGCCTGACGGAAATTCAGGCGGGTGTTCTGAATATCGCTTTCAAGGTGGCCGACGAGCACGGCCTGCTGCTTCTGGACCTCAAGGACCTGCGCTCCATGCTGCAGTTTGTGGGCGATAACCGGGCGGAGTTTACCACCATGTACGGCAACGTCTCAGCAGCGAGCATCGGCGCCATCCAGCGCGCGCTGCTGGCCTTCGAGGCCGAGGGCGGCGAACAGTTCTTCGGCGAACCGGAGCTGGACATCCGTGACTGGATGCGCACCGGTCTCGCCGGCAAGGGCTATATCAACATCCTCTCCAGCCAGCGCCTGATCCAGAGTCCCACGGTTTATTCCACCTTCCTGCTCTGGATGATGACCGCTCTGTATGAGAAGCTGCCCGAGGTGGGCGACCTGGACAAGCCCCGCATGATCTTCTTCTTTGACGAGGCACATCTGCTGTTCAGCAACGCCAACAAAGCCCTTGTTCAGAAAATCGTCCAGGTGGTCAAGCTGATCCGCTCCAAGGGCGTTGGCATCTACTTTATTACCCAGAGTCCGTCCGACATCCCGGGGGACGTGCTGGCGCAGCTCTCCAACCGCGTGCAGCACGCGCTGCGCGCCTATACCCCGGCCGAACAGAAGACCGTTCGCGCCGCGGCGAAGGCGTTCCGCGTCAATCCCGCCTTCAACACCGAGACCGCGCTGACGGAACTCGGCGTCGGCGAGGCGCTGGTGAGCTTCCTGGACGAGGATGGCATCCCCACCGTGGTGGAGCGCGCTTTCATCCTGCCGCCCCAGAGCAAGATGGGTATGGCCGACGAGGAGAAAGTCAGATCCCTGATCCTGACTGACGAGTATGATCTCAAGTATCGCGAGGCTGTGGACCGTGAGTCCGCCTACGAGGTGCTGATCGCCGCCAATGAGGAACTGGAGCGCCGCAAGGCTGAAGCTGCCGCGGAAGCGGAAGCGGAGAAGCAGCGCCAGAAAGAAGAGCTGGCCGCTGAGAAACAGCGCCTCAAAGAGGAGGCCGCTGCCCAGAAGGCTGCCGAGAAGGAGGCGCTCGCCGCCCAGAGAGCCGCTGAAAAAGAGGCTCTGGCCGCTGAAAAGGCCGCCGCTGCCGAGGCCGAGAAGAAGAAAAAGGCCGCGCAGAAGGCCGCGACCGTCGCCGCCTCCTCTGTGGTCACCGCCGTGAGCCACAACCTGGTCAACGCCGCCACCGGCGGCAAGACCACCAGCGCCGCCACCATCGCCAAGCGCGCCGCCACCAACGCCCTGAGTTCCGTAATGAGAAACGGAGCCAGCTCCCTGATCCGCGGCCTGTTCGGCAACCTGAAGTAAGATATCTAACAAATCATACAGCGGCCGCCCTTTTGGGCGGCCGCTTCCTGCGTTTACAGATATTCCCTCATGTCCTCCGCCAGCGTCTGCTCCAGATGGATGAGGCGTTTGGCGATATCCTTGGAGCGCTCGTCGGCGGCCTCGTACTGGTTCAGGTAGCGGTTGAGGGACTTGATGCCCATGCCGCAGCCGTCGGTCATCAGGTCGGCGATCACGGCGTCGTCGTTTTCCTTAATCATGAGCATGGCTTCCGTTTTGATCCAGGACATGCTCTCAGCCATGGCTCCGGGGTCTTTCCCCTTGTCCTGAAAACGGGAAAGCTCCTGGCGGATCTCCTCTCCCAGCTTCTCGTGCTCCGCGCGGCAGTCGGAAAGCGCTTTTTTCATGCCGGGTGCTATGGCGCGGCTCAGCACCTCGTCAATAGAGCGGATCCCCATCTTTGCGCCGGCGTCGCATTCGCGCAGCAGTTTTACGGTATCCTGTTCGATCATGGCAATAATCTCCTTTCGTTCCAGACCGTAGTGTTCCCGAAAGGAGAGAAAAAATGCGCCCGCAGCCTTATCGGGCTTCGGGCGCAATTTCAATATCGGCTTTTTTGATCATCTCCCAGGAGAAGCCGGCAATCAAATCCCGCGGAGAAACGGCAGCTTCCGTCTCTGACAGACCGCAGAGAAAGGCCAGCTTTCCGGTCAGGGCCTCCGGCGTCGTCTCCTTTCTCAGCACTTCGGTGCTGAGACTGCCGAGACGCTTGGAGAGCTTTCCGCTGCCCTCCGTGAGCAGCGGCGCATGACAGTAGACAGGCGGTTTTCCGCCCAGCGTCTCGATGAGCCATTTCTGCCGCGGCGCGGAGGAGAGAAGGTCGCGGCCCCGGACCACGCGGCTTACGCCCATGAGCATATCGTCCACGCTCACGGCCAGCTGATAGGCGAACACGCCGTCCGCCCGGCGGATGATGAAGTCTCCTACGTCCCGGGCAGGATTCTGGACGATCGTGCCGTAGTGCCCGTCCTCCACCGTGATCTCCCGGTCGGGGCAGCGCAGCTTCCAGGCGGGCTTTCGTCCGGATGCCTCCAGGCAGAGCCGTTCCTTGGCGCTCAGATGCGCGCAGCGGCAGCCGCTGTCGAACTCTGTCTCCCCGGGATGGGGCGCGGAGGCGGCGGCCAGACGCTCGGCCCGGCTGCACCAGCAGGGGTAGACGAGATCCCGATTTTGCAGCAACCGGAAGGCATCTTCGTAGAGCGTGCTGCGATTGGACTGGGCATAAGCCGGCTCCGGCCAGCCGCAATCCCAGTCAAGCCCCAGCCAGCGCAGGTCCTCCGCCAGCGCCTGCATATAGACCGGCTTGGAGCGGGCGGGGTCCAGATCCTCCATGCGAAAGAGCATCTGTCCGCCGAGGCTGCGGCAGTCCAGCCAGGCCAGCAGCATGGCCAGGAGATTGCCCATATGCATATAGCCCGAGGGGCTCGGGGCGAAGCGCCCGACAACATTCGTACTCATGGCGTCATTATAGCAGAGGGGAACAAAAAAGGAAAGAGACTGTCACACAGTCCCTTTCCTTTTCAGCCTTCGTTATTCATGCAGCTCCCGTTCACGGTCCAGAGACTCTTTCTTGCCTTCGATGCGCCCGAGAGCGTACATCAGAAGCGTGGCGCACAGGAGGTTGATGACGCCAATTGCGCGGCCTTCAATGGCGTTGAGCGCGCCGATGATCAGGTTGAGCAATCCGACGATGCGCAGCATCCTTGCGATGCGGTCCAGATGCGCAATGCGGGAATCCAGATCGGAGAAGAGGTCGAAGGGCCCGTCCTCCGCGCGCTTGCGAAAATAGATCCAGGCAAAGAGACGGCCGACAAACTCCGCGCCGGTCTCGTTCATGAAATCCATGTAGGCCTCGTCGCGCTGATGCATCTCGAGGCGCACGGTGTACTCGCCCGGCTCGCAGCGCTCGAAGGTGTAGGTGCTAAAGCCGACGCCGCAAAGCGCCCATCCCTGCATGGCCATCTCGTTGAGCCAGCGCTCTTCCTTCTCAAAGTCCCATACCCAGAACCATTTTGTGATCGTTTTCCGCTCAGCCATTTTCTGTTCCTCCCAAAATATAATCTCCGCTCGTCACGAGCTCCCGCAGGCGCGCCAGCTCGTTTTTCAGCACGCGCATGCCCTTTTCCGTCAGTACGTATTCTTTCTTGCGGCTTCCCTCCGCCACCGGGAGGAGCCGGATCCATTCCCTGTCGCACAGGCTGCTCAGCGCCCCGTACAGCGTCCCGGCGGCGAGCTTTACGCGCCCGGCGGATAAGACCTCCGCCTGCTGCATGATGCCATAACCGTGCCGCGGCTCCACCAGAGAGAGCAGAATGAAATAGGTGGCCTCTGTCAATGCCAGATCGTTGTTCATAATCGCTCCTTTCTGTAGACGGCCGATATAACGGATACCGATATATCGTGATTAGAATATATCACCTCCCGATATAGTTGTCAATAGGAAATCGAGATATTTTTAAAAATTATTCTGAGGGAAATGATTGCAACCAAATTGTTTCCGAGACGAAATCAAATCATTACAAAAGCGAACTTTTTTGAAGTAAAATCCCGAAAAACAAGAAAAAAATTTTGATTTTTTCGCATAAAAATATGGAAAAATCCAAAAGCCTATGCTATACTGGCAATGCAATAATTATGTAAATCGAATTCTGTAAATGATTTTTGTTATGCACGGTTTCGCGGGCGGCGCACCGTGGGAAAGGAGCACCCCTTGGACTACTTTGAAAAACGCGTGGACGGCGAGGTCAAGTACAAGGGCGTGATCGTGACCGTTCGGCTGGACAGGGCGCAGCTTCACACCGGCACCATGGTCAAGCGTGAAGTGGTGGAGCATCCGGGCGGCGTCACCGTCCTGCCCATCGACGAAGACGGCTGCTGCTATCTGGTCCGTCAGTTCCGCTATCCCTTCGGCCGCATGATGCTGGAAGCCCCCGCGGGCAAGCTCGAGCCGGGGGAGGATCCTCTGGTGAGCGCTGTGCGTGAGCTTTCGGAGGAGACGGGCTTCACCGCAGATGAGATCGTTCCGATGGGCGCGCACGCTACGTCTCCCGGCATCTCTACGGAGCTGCTGCATCTGTATCTGGCCTTCGGCCTCCATGCGGGCAAGAGCCATCCCGACGAAAACGAATTCCTGAATGTGGAAAAGTACCCCTTGTCCCAGCTCTCCGAAATGGTCATGCGCGGGGAGATAGACGACGGCAAAACCATTGTTGCGGTGCTGAAAGCGGAAAAGTATCTGAAAGACCACAAGATATAGAAAAACGATTGCAAAGCGACACAGTATATGTTACAATAAATAATCGGTGAGCTATTGTTTTCGCTTGCCGATCAGTTTGGAAGGTGCTTCATTTGGATAAATATGTAATTCATGGCGGCACGGCGCTGCACGGCGAGGTCGAAATCAGCGGCGCGAAGAACGCTGCGGTGGCCATCATCCCCGCCGCCCTTCTCGTTGAAGGCGTCTGCCGGATTGAGAATATTCCCCAGATCAGCGACACCGATATGCTTCTCACGATCCTGGCCGAGCTTGGGGCCAAGGTCAGCTTTGTCAACCGCTCTACCATTGAAATCGACTGCACCGAGGCACGCTATCAGGACGCACCCTATGAGCTGATGCGCAAGATCCGCGCCTCTTACTATCTGATCGGTTCCATGCTGGGCCGCTTCGGCAGCGCCAAGACCACGATGCCCGGCGGCTGCAACTTCGGCGTGCGTCCCATCGACCAGCATATCAAGGGCATGACCGCCCTGGGCGCCGAGGTCAGCGTGAAGAACGGCTTCGTGTATGCCGACGCCATGGGCGGCCGTCTGCACGGCGCAAGGATCTATCTGGACAAAGTTTCCGTCGGCGCGACGATGAACATCATGATCGCGGCGGTGCTTGCCTCCGGCCGTACCATCATAGAAAACGCGGCGCGTGAGCCGCATATCGTGGATCTGGCCAACTTCCTCAACTCCATGGGAGCGGACGTGCGCGGCGCCGGCACCGACACCATCAAGGTCAACGGTGTGGAGAAGCTCCACGGCGGCAGCTACAGCATTATCCCCGACCAGATCGAGGCGGGCACCTATATGGTCGCTGCCGCTGCTACCGGCGGTGAGGTCCTCGTCAAGAACGTGATCCCCAAGCACCTGGAGTGCATCAGCGCAAAGCTGCGCGAGACAGGCACCATCGTGCAGGAATACGAGGATTCCGTCCTGGTCAAGGGCGCGAGCAATCTGCGGCGCGTCAACGTGAAGACCATGCCCTATCCCGGCTTCCCCACGGATATGCAGCCCCAGATGGGCGTGCTGCTGTGCCTGGCAAACGGAACCTCCGTCATCACGGAGGGCATTTACGACAACCGCTTCAAGTACGTCAACGAGCTGAGAAAAATGGGCGCCGAGGTTCAGGTGGACGGGCGTATCGCCATCATTGAGGGCGGCCGCCGCCTCACCGGCGCTCCGGTGCAGGCCTGCGATCTGCGCGCCGGCGCCGCCATGGTGATCGCCGGTATGTGCGCTGCCGGCGAGACCCAGGTGGAGGACATCCACTTTATCGAGCGCGGCTACGAAAACTTCGTCGGCAAGCTCCGCTCTCTCGGCGCGGACATCAGTATCGTCAGCTTCCCGGATTCGATGGAAGCTGCGGACAAGATCATTTCTGTCAGCTGATGCAGGTTTCGGTTTTCGCAAGCGGTTCCTCCGGCAACTGCCTGCTGCTCTCCGGCGGGGATACGAACCTTCTGATCGACGCCGGGATTTCCATGCGGCGCACCGAGGAGGCCCTTGTGCAGGTTGGCCGCAGGATCGACGATATTGACGGAGTGCTCATCACCCATGAGCACTCCGATCATATTTCCGGGCTGAAGATGCTTCTGAAATACCACAGGCTGCCCGTTTACGCGCCTCGAACGGTGGCAAACAGGCTTCGCGGCATGCTGCCCGGGATCGAGAGCTGCCTGCGTGTGATCCCGGTGGGGGAGGAGTTCGACGTCCGCGGCTTTGCGCTGCGGGCCTTTCACACGCCCCACGACACCGATGAGAGCGTGGGCTACCGTGTGCGGGGCGAGGCTGTCTTTGCCCTGGCTACGGATATGGGCTGTGTGACGGAGGAGATCATCGGAGGGCTTTTGGGAGCAGATACGGTCCTAATCGAGTCCAACCACGATGAGCAGATGCTGTCGTACGGCCGTTATCCGGTGTATCTCAAGCGCCGTATTCTCTCAGATCACGGGCATCTTTCCAACGAACACTGCGCGCAGCTCGCGCGTCAGCTCGCCGAGAGCGGGACTGCGCGGATCATCCTCGGTCATCTGAGCCGGGAAAACAACAGGCCCGAGCTTGCCCTGGCCGCTTCCCGCGCCGCGCTGGAAGGAACGGACGCCTGGCTCTGCTGCGCGCCGGTTTCCGGCTGCCTGTCGGTGCCGGTGGAAAGGAGAGCGTTTTGTTACAGGTAAAACTGATCTGTGTCGGCAGGATGCGGGAGCGGTTCTACATGGAAGCTTTCGAGGAATATCGCAAGCGCCTCGGCGCGTACTGCCGTTTTGAATGCGTGGAACTCGCCGAACAGCGGCTGCCGGAGGAGCCTTCCGCTGCGCAGATCCGCGCTGCGCTGGAGAAAGAAGCGGGGGAGATCCTGAGGGCCGTCCCGCAGGATGCGTTTCTCACTGCGCTCTGCGTAGAGGGAAAGCAGGTGCCGAGCGAAGCCGTGGCGGAACTGATCGCCGCCCGGGAAAACTCAGGGAAGCCCAGGCTGTGCTTCGTGATCGGCGGATCCTTCGGCCTGGCCGAGAGTCTGAAAAACCGGGCGGATCTCCGCCTGAGCATGTCCAAAATGACCTTTCCCCATCATCTGGCGCGCGTCATGCTCGCCGAGCAGCTGTACCGCGGATTCAAGATCAATCAGGGAAGCCATTATCACAAATAATGGCTTCCCTTTTTTTGCTTTTTAGTATATAATAGCTGTGTATGAAATCAAAAATACAGCGGAGGGTTGAGAATGGCGGATCAGAACAAAATCACCTGGGGCCAGTTTCAGAATGGAGAGCTTTTGCGCTCCTGGCCCAGGAAGGAGAACGGAGAGCCGGAGGAGCCGGCCTACCTCTGCCTGAGAAGCTGCAATGATCTGGCCGATCAGCTGACGGTCAATATGCTGAAGGCCTATGGCATTCCCTGCCTCTGCATGGAACGCGCGGAAGGCAGCCTTGGCCGTGTGGTTCTGGGGATCAGCGGCTACGGTGTCGAAATATATGTCCCGGCAAATCTTCTGAATGAAGCGAAAATATTGATTGAGGAGGAACACCATGAGGAACTTTAAGGAAGAATACCAGCGTTGGCTGGACAGCCCCGCACTCTCCGAGCAGGAATGGGCGGAGCTTGACGCCATCAAGGACGATGAAAAGGAGATTGAGAGCCGTTTCTTCGCCCCGCTGGAATTCGGCACGGCCGGTCTGCGCGGCACCATGAAGCTTGGTCTGCATCATATGAACGTGCATGTGGTGCGCCACGCGACCCAGGCGTTTGCCACGGTCATCTGCGCCGAGGGCGACGAGGCCAAGGCCAAGGGCATCGCCATTGCGCATGACTGCCGCCTCAACGGCGTGGAGTTTGCGCGGGAGGCGGCCTGCGTCATGGCGGCAAACGGCATCCACGTCCGTATCTTCGACGCGCTGCGCCCCACCCCGGAGCTGAGCTTTGCCGTGCGCTACTACGGCTGCACCGCCGGTCTCAACATTACGGCGTCTCACAACCCCAAGGAATATAACGGCTACAAGGTCTACTGGTCCGACGGCGCCCAGCTGCCCCCGAAGCATGCCGACGCCATCGCCCGTCTGATGAACGAGATCGACATCTTCACCGGCTTCAAGACCTGCGATTTTGACGAGGCCGTGAAGGCCGGTCTGATCGAGGTCATCGGTGAAGAGACCGACGAGGCCTTCCTCAAGGAGACCATGGCCATGGCCATCGACACCGAGGCCGTGAAGGCTGCGGCGGACGATCTGAAGATCGTCTACACCCCGTTCCACGGCTGCGGCCACAAGCTGGTTCCCGAGGCTCTCAAGCGCCTGGGCATCAAGCACCTCTTCCCGGTCCCCGAGCAGATGGTCATCGACGGCAATTTCCCCACCGTCGTCTCTCCCAACCCGGAGAACCCCGAGGGCTTCTATCTGGCCGTCGACCTGGCCAAGAAGGTGGACAGCGACCTCATCATCGGCACCGACCCTGACTCCGACCGCGTCGGCACCATGGTGCGTGACGGCGACAAGTACGTGACCATCACGGGTAACCAGATGGGCTGCCTGCTGCTGGACTACATCATCCAGGCGAAGAAGAGCACCGGCACCATGCCCAAAAACCCCGGCGCCCTCAACTCCATCGTCTCCACCAGCATGGCCCGCACCATCTGCGAGGCCAACGGCGTCCACTTTGAAGACACCTTCACCGGCTTCAAGTTCATGGCTGAGCGTATCGCCGCCTGGGAAGCCGCCGGAAGCTACGAGTACATCTTCGCTTTCGAAGAGAGCTACGGCTACATGATGGGCGACTACGTCCGCGACAAGGACGCCGTCTCCGCCTCCATGATGATCGCCGAGATGGCGGCCCACTACCACCTGAAGGGCATGACGCTGCTTGACGCGCTGAAGGCTCTGTATGAGAAGTACGGCTTCTACTCCGAGAAGACCCTGAACCTGGTGATGCCGGGTCTGGAGGGCATGGCCAAGATGAAGCAGATCATGGACGAGATGCGCGCCAATCCCCCCGAGAGCATCGCTGGCGAGGAAGTCATCCGCCTGCGCGACTATCTCGACGGCAGCATCGCCGTAGCCGGCCTGGGCAAGGTCGACAAGACGGCTTTCTTCGGCTCCAACGTGCTCTACTTCGAGCTGGCCGACGGCAGCAACTTCATTGTCCGTCCCTCCGGCACCGAGCCCAAGATCAAGGTTTACCTGCTGGCCCGCGGCAAGAGCAGTGAGGACTGCGCCGCCAAGATCGCCAAGTATCAGAACTACGCCGAGAGCATCGGCAAATGAAAACCCTGCTGGAGCTCTTCCTGGCCTTTGCCAAGGTCGGAGTGATGACCTTTGGCGGCGGCTATGCCATGCTCCCGATCCTGGACAGGGAGATCGCGGAAAACAAGGGATGGGCCAGCCGTGAGGAGCTGATGGACTACTACGCGGTGGGTCAGTGTACTCCCGGCGTCATCGCGGTCAACACGGCTACTTTCGTGGGCTCCAAGGTCGCAGGAGCTTTGGGCGGCGTCTTCGCCACTCTGGGAGTTGTGTTCCCCTCGCTCGTCATCATCAGCGTCATTGCCGGCGTGCTGACCAATTTTGCCGACATTCCTGCCGTCAAAAGCGCTTTTGCCGGTATACGCGTCTGCGTCTGCGTCCTGATTTTCAACGCGGTCGTCAAGCTGTGGAAAGGGGCCGTTCCCGATAAGGCGGCCCTGCTCCTCTGCCTTGCGGTCTTTGTGCTCTCCGTGTTTCTGGATCTGTCGCCGGTCGTCTTTGTGATCTTCTGCGCCGCGGCCGGCATCCTCCTCACCAGAATGGGGGTGCGCGGAAAATGATCCTGCTGCGCCTGTTCTGGGAGTTTTTCAAGACAGGTCTCTTTGCCGTGGGCGGCGGCATGGCCACACTGCCTTTCCTGTACGACATGTCCGCACGCACCGGCTGGTTCACCGCCGCGCAGCTTGCGGATATGATCGCGGTCTCCGAGTCCACGCCCGGCCCCATCGGCGTGAACATGGCCACCTATGTGGGCTTTACCGCGGCTGGGATCCCCGGTGCGGTGACGGCTACGCTGGGGCTTGTGACCCCGGAGATCCTGATCATCCTGGTTGTGGCCCGTGTGCTGGCAGCCTTCCGGCAGAACAAATACGTGGACGCGGCTTTTTACGGCCTCCGTCCCTGCTCACTGGGCCTGATCGCCGCGGCGGGTATGCTGGTGGTAAAGGTGACGCTGCTGGATCTGGATGCCTTTGCCGCTACGGGGGCTTTCCTGAGCCTCTTCAAGTGGAAGGCGATCCTGCTGACTGCCGTGCTGCTGGTGTTCACCCGCCTGGTCAAGCAGACAAAGAAACTGCACCCGATCTTCTTTATACTTGCCTCCGCGCTTGCGGGAATCGTCTTTTCCTTTTAGAAAAGCCGGGCGAGAAGGAAGGTCAGAACGAAGCTTATCACAGCGCTCAGAAGGCGCCCCGCCGTGTGCGGGGCGCATTTTATATTCGAATCTGCCAGAAATGCTAGCGTCTGGAAGTGGACCGACAGGCCGCCCCAGCCCATCAGCCCTGCGGCGAGCGCAAGGTTCAGCGGCGTGGGATCCAATCCCCGCATGGCGCCGATCCCGCCGCCAAGCTCGAAAAAACCGCTAAGCAGCGCTCTGCACCAGGTGAGCGGCTGCCCGCTCAGGTCGGAGACGCGGCCCGCCAGCAGAGAGAGGAAGCCGTTTGCGTTCAAAAGCCCTGTGAACACCGTAAAGCATACGACAAAGCCGCAGACGTTCAGCGAGGCGGAAACCGCCTGCCGAACTGCTTCCGGCAGCGCCCGGGAGAAGGGAACCGGAGCGGGAGCGGGCAGGCTGGCACTGCTTTTTGGTTTTGCTCCGCGCAGCAGAAACCCTGTCAGCAGGGCGGCGCAGATATGCGTCCCGTAAAGCAGCAGTCCCAGACCGGGGGAGGCGAACACGCCTGTTCCTACAGCGCCGAGAAAGAAGGCCGGGCCGGAGTTGTTGCAGAAGGCAAGCAGCCGACCCGCCTCCTCCTCGCTGACGGCATCGCGCTCCGCCATCTCCGCGATATAGGCCGCGCCCAGCGGGTATCCGCCCAGCAGGCCCATGAAAAGTGCGGTGAGGCCTGCGCCGGACACGTGAAACAGCTTCTCGCCGAGCGGCGCGAGCGCGCGGCCCAGCTCAGCGGGCAGACCCAGCTTCCCCAGCAGCGCAGAGAGCACAAAAAAGGGGAAGAGAGAGGGGAGGATCAGCTCCACGCAGAGCCGCAGCCCCTCCCGGCATTCCCGGATGGCCTGCCCGGACGCCGCCGTGAGCGTGAAGAGCGCACAGAGCGCAGCAAACACCGCCAGTCTGTTTTTCATTCTCCCGCACCTCGTCTGTTTCAGATGGTAGTAATTTATGGCGGCCGGGCATAGATTACTACAAACGGGAGGTGCTTGCGCTTGAAGAAAAAGGGAGGGGCTTTTCCCAGCCTGGCCGACCGGCTGGAGCTGCCGGAGGAGGCGCTTTCGGGCGCGCCGCGGCTTACGGTCACAAACGGGAGCCGCGCGCTGATCGAGAACCACCGGGGGATCCTGGAATACAACCGTGAGCGTATTACGGTCAATTTCAAAAAAGGACGGCTGTGTCTGAGCGGGAGAGAGCTGCGCATTGCGGCCATGAACCGGGAGGAGCTGCTGGTGCGGGGTGTGCTGCAGGATATCACATGGAGCGGCATATGGGAAAGCTGACGTATCGGCTCCGGGGCGAAGCGGAGGCCGAGATCTTCGGCGTGTTTCCGGAGGCGGCTGTCAACCGCTGCCTGGAGGCCGGGATCGCCCTGCGCGGCGTTCGGGCGGTGGACGGGCAGACCCTCCGCTGCAGAGTGGATGAAGCGGATCTTGCACGTCTCCGGGCAGAGTGCGAGCGCTGTCAGTGCGAGCTGCGGCTGCTGCGCCTGAGAGGCGGAAGCCGTTATCGTCATGCGGTGCATCGCCGCTTCTGGCTGACCCTTACGGCGCTGCTGACGGCAGTGCTGCTGCTCCTCTCCTCACTTTTCGTTTGGGATATTGATGTGATCGGCGCAGAGCACCTGAACCGCGGCAGGATCCTTCGGGCGCTTTCCGATGCGGGGCTTGAACGCGGATGCTTCTGGCCTGCGCTATCGGGAGACAGGATCCGGAGTCGGGCCATGCTCGAACTGCCGGAGCTCGCCTGGCTGAGCGTGAATATCAGCGGATCCCGTGCGGCGGTGCTGGTGCGGGAACGGGAGCAGAAGCCGGAGATCTATCGGGAGAGCGCGGCCTGCAGCCTGGTTGCCTCCCGCAGCGCTCTCGTGCGCCGCGTGTCCGTTCTCAACGGCAGAGCTCTCGTACACGCCGGACAGGCGGTGCAGGAGGGTGAAGTCCTTGTCAGCGGAACACTCGACAGCATCACTGGCCCTGCGCGCTTTGTCCGCGCCAGAGGAGAAGTCTGGGCCGAGACCTGGTATGAACTGACGGCGGTGTGTCCGCCGGCGCCCGCGAGGAAGGCTGAAGTTCTCTGGAAGAGCAGCCGTTTTGCCCTGCAATTTGGAGAAAAGAGGATAAATTTTTACGGAAAGAGTAGAAACCCGCTTGACGGATATGATACAATCGTACAGGAATATGCCCTGGGCCTGAAAGGGCTTTTTGCCCTGCCGATCCGCATCGTCAGAGAGGAGCGCCTGCGAACCCGCTTCGCGGAAGGAGAGAGCGCGGATGCAGCACGAATGCAGACGCGGCTGGAGAACTATCTGCGGGAACGGATCGCGGGCGAGATCGTCAGCCGCAGCTTCTCGGTGAGCGAGAAGGACGGCGCGGTCTTTGTGACGATGCGCGCGAGATGCTTTGAAAACATAGCCCGGATACAAGAGACACAGGCGGAGGCCCCTTCGCCGTGAAAGGAATCCCTATGATCGAAAAAACCATTGAAGTGGAACGGATGGAGCACGTGATCAGCGTTTTCGGCTCCTTTGACCAGAATCTGAGAATCATTGAAACCGAGCTCGGCGTCAAGGTGCTGGATCGGGACGACAAGATCCATATCTGCGGGGAAGCGGAGGACGTGATGCTGGCCGAAAAGGCCATCAACGGACTGCTGACGCTGGCTGCCAGGGGCGAGAACATAGACGCCCAGAACGTGCGCTATATCCTGAAGCTGGTGGGCGAGGGGAAAGAGACCAAGATCCAGGAGCTTGCCGGGGATGTGATCTGTATCACGGCCAAGGGCAAACCCATCAAGCCCAAGACTTTGGGGCAGAAGACCTACTGCGAAGCCATCGCGGACAATACCATTACCCTCGGGATCGGCCCCGCCGGCACAGGAAAGACTTATCTTGCCGTGGCCGCGGCGGTGGCCGCCTTCCGGGCGGAGGAGGTCAACCGCATCATCCTGACCCGGCCCGCCGTGGAGGCTGGCGAGCGCCTGGGCTTTCTGCCCGGCGATCTGCAGAGCAAGGTGGACCCCTATCTGCGCCCGCTGTACGATGCGCTCTTTGACATGCTGGGCGCGGAGACCTATCAGAAATATCTGGAGCGGGGCAATATCGAAGTGGCGCCGCTGGCCTATATGCGCGGGCGCACCCTGGACGACAGCTTCATCATCCTGGACGAAGCGCAGAACACCTCCCGGGAGCAGATGAAGATGTTTCTGACGCGCATTGGCTTCGGCTCCAAGGTGGTCATCACCGGCGACGTGACGCAGATCGACCTGCCCGAGGACAAGGTCAGCGGCCTGAAGGTGGCCATGAAGGTGCTGGAGGGCATAGACGACATCGCCATCTGTGAGCTCACCGGGGCCGACGTGGTGCGGCACCGTTTGGTGCAGAAGATCATCGAGGCCTATGAGGTCTATGACAAAAAGCACCCCACGGAGCCTGCCAAGCGCCAGCCGCCGAAGCGGTATAAAAAGGCATGATCGCCGGGGAGAGAAAGAATGGAGCATGAAGTATATGTGAGCCGGGAAGTGAAGAATCTCGGCCGTCACAACGCCGCTGCCCTGATCAAAAAGGCGGTGAATACGGCGCTGAACGCCGAGGGCGTGAACGTGAACTGCATTGTCAGCGTCATGCTGACCGATGAAGAGGGGATCCGCCGTGTAAACCGGGAGTTTCGCGGGATCGACAGCGCCACCGACGTGCTGTCTTTTCCTCTCAATGAACTGATTCCGGGCGCGTTTGACCCGGAGGACTGCGAAAAAGACCCGGAGACCGGGGCTGTCATGCTGGGGGATATGATGATCTCCCTGCCCCGCTGCGAGGCGCAGGGGGAGGAATTCGGCCACGGCTTTGAGCGGGAGATCCAGTATCTGACCGTTCATTCCGTGCTGCATCTGCTGGGCTATGACCATGTGGATGAGGGCCCCATGAAAGAGCAGATGCGGCGGCGGGAAAAACTCATCATGGGCGATTGATCTTCACCCGAAGCCACGCGCTGCTTACGATCCCAAAGGAGAGGCAAAACTGCATTACAGGAGATATGAAAATGACAAGATCCGCTATGATCACCGTCTGCGGCAGACCCAACGTGGGCAAATCCACGCTGACCAACGCGCTGGTGGGGGAGAAGATCGCCATCGTGTCCGATAAGCCGCAGACCACCCGCAACCGCATCACCGCTATCGTGAACCGGGGCGAGACCCAGTTCGTGCTGATGGACACACCGGGCTTCCACAAGCCCCGCACCCGCCTCGGCGACTATATGGTGAACGTGGTGAAGGAGAGCGTGGCCGACGTGGACTGCGTGCTGCTGCTGGTGGAGCCGGCGGCCTCCGTCGGCCCGCAGGAGGAAGCGCTCATCGAGCGTATCGAGCAGACCTGCGTGCCTGCCATCCTGGTCATCAATAAGATCGACACGGTGGACAAGCCCCGGCTCCTGGAGGTCATGGCGCTTTATAATGCCCGCCATGCCTTTGACGCGATCCTGCCGGTCTCCGCGAAAACCGGAGAGGGGCTGGACGAGCTGCTGGCGGAGCTGGAAAAATATGCCGAGGAAGGCCCGCACTTCTTCCCGGACGATATGATCACAAATCAGCCGGAGCGGCAGATCTGTGCAGAGCTTCTGCGTGAAAAGCTGCTCAAGTGCCTGGACAAGGAGATCCCCCACGGAACGGCCGTGGAGATCACCCGCTTTACGGAACGGGACGACGGCATCATCGACCTGGAAGCGACCATCTACTGCGAGAAGGACAGTCACAAGGGCATCATCATCGGGAAAAAGGGCACCATGCTCAAAAAGATCGGGGAACTGGCCCGGGAGGACATCGAGGATTTCATGGGCACGAAGGTTTACCTGCAGACCTGGGTCAAGGTCAAGGAAAACTGGCGCGACTCCCTGGCGCAATTGAGAAATTTTGGCTTTACCGAACAGTAAATGAAAGCGGCAGCCTCTGCAGACAATAAGAGCAGAGGTGGTAGAGATGAAAGAAGCCATCTGGCAGGCTTTCCGGGAGACCGGCGATCCCCTGTGCTATCTGCTCTACAGGGCCGCCGCACCGAGGCGGGAGGCAGCGGAGAGAAAAAACGGGCATGAAACCGCATGACCGGGCAAAACCGGTCATGCGCCGCTTGCATTTGGAGTTTACATAACATGTTCAAAACCACAAGAGGCCTCATTTTGCGGGAGGTTCGCTATAAGGAAGCGGATCGGATCCTCACGATCCTGACAGATTCGGAGGGGAAGATCACCGCCAAGGCCCGCGGGGCTCTGCGCAAGTCGAGCCGTACCGGCGCCGCGACCCAGCAGCTCACCTGGTCGGAACTGACGCTGTTCGGCAACCGGGGAAAATGGCAGGTGAACGAGGGCAGCGTGATCGAGGGCTTTGAGGGCCTGCGCGCAGATATAGCGAAGCTTGCCCTCGGCAGCTATTTCTCCGAGTGCCTGGACGCCTTCGGCGCCGAGGAGCAGCCGGAGCCAGCGCTTTTGCAGCTGGGCCTCAATTCCCTTTACGCATTGAGCCGGGATCTCTGCGACCCTCTGCAGATCAAGGCGGCCTTCGAAATGCGCCTCATGGCTCTCACGGGCTTTCAGCCCGCTGTGCAGTCCTGCGTCTACTGCGGAAAGACAGAGCCGGAGGATCCCTGCCTCGGGCTGGAGACGGGCGGCCTCTGCTGCCGCGCCTGCCGCAAGGCGGACTTCGGACGCACGGCCGGACTCGGCGGCGACGCACTCGCGGCGCTGCGGTATATTCTCTCTGCGCCTGCGAAACAGCTCTTTTCCTTCAAGCTGGAGGGAAAAGGACTCAAGCTGCTTTCTGAGGCTGCGGAGGACTATCTCTGCGAGCATGCCGAACGCGGCTTCCCGACGCTGGAATACTGGAAAAAAGTGAGATAAGAGCACTGAACGAAGGATCGAATCGAAACCGGTGCCGGAGATTCCTTGCTTCGCTCGGAATGACAGTAGTGGAGAATATTACAATGAGCTTTTTTGAAAAGTCCCTGCATACCCTGGAGCTGCCTGCCGTGCTGGATATGCTGGCGGCACAGGCGGTGGGTGACGCCGCCAAGGAACGCGCCCTTGCCCTGACGCCGGCGGTGGACCGGTTCGAGGTCTCCCGGCGCCTGGAAGAGACCAGCGCGGCCAAGACCATGATGACCGTGCGGGGCGGCCCCTCCTTTTCCGGAGTGAAGGACGTGCGCGCGTCTCTGGCCCGGGCTGATCTGGGCGGCGCACTCAACACCCGTGAGCTGCTGGACATTGCCCGCGTCCTGCAGTGCGCCAGACTGGTGCGCGGCTACATCGGTGACGACAGCGTGGGGAAGACCGCCATCGATTCGCTGTTTTACGCGCTGCGCGCCAATAAATTCCTGGAGGAAAAAATCAACACCTCCATCGTGGGGGAGGATGAGATCGCCGACGGCGCCTCTCCGGAGCTGGCCACGATCCGCCGTCAGATGCGGGCCGCCGCCGCAAGGGCCCGGGATGCGCTCCAGAAGATCCTCTCGTCGCCCTCCTACGCCAAGGCGCTGCAGGAGCCCATCATTACCATGCGCTCTGACCGCTACGTGGTGCCGGTGCGCGCAGATCACAAGGGCGCGGTGCCCGGCCTCGTTCACGATATTTCCGCCACCGGGCAGACTTTGTTTGTGGAACCCATGGCTGCCGTCAAGGCCAACAACGAGCTGCGGGAGCTGGCCGCCAAGGAGAAGCTGGAGATCGAGCGGATCCTGGCCGAACTCTCGGCGGACTGCGCCGAGCACAGAGAGGACATTGACTCGGACTTCGAGATGCTTACGCGCCTGGACCTGATCTTCGCCAAGGCAAAGCTCAGCTATAAGCTGGACTGTCAGGCTGCATCCATGGAGGATAAGGGAATCCTGCTGCGCCATGCACGGCACCCGCTGCTGGATCAGGCCAGGGCGGTCCCCATTGACGTGGAGCTGGGAGAGAGCTTCGATACCCTGGTCATCACCGGCCCCAACACCGGCGGCAAGACCGTGTCGCTCAAAACCATCGGCCTGCTTGCCGCCATGAACCAGTGCGGCCTGCACATCCCCGCCGCAGACGGCAGCAATCTGCCCGTGTTCAGCCATATCCTGGCGGATATCGGCGATGAGCAGTCCATCGAGCAGAATCTCTCTACCTTCTCCGCGCATATGACCAATATCGTCAGCATTCTGGAGGAGTGCGACGACGCCTCGCTTCTGCTCTTCGATGAACTGGGGGCGGGCACCGACCCCACCGAGGGCGCGGCGCTGGCCATCTCCATCATCGAGCATGCCCGCGGCTGCGGCGCCATGATCGCTGCCACGACCCACTATGCCGAGCTGAAGGTCTACGCGACCAACGAGCCGGGTGTGCAGAACGCCTCCTGCGAGTTCGACGTGGAGACGCTCCGGCCG
The DNA here is from genome assembly GCA_902774015.1 of Oscillospiraceae bacterium. Taxonomy (GTDB): domain Bacteria; phylum Bacillota; class Clostridia; order Oscillospirales; family Oscillospiraceae; genus Limivicinus. Next base: position 74,607 of record CACYHB010000003.1, read on the forward strand.
ACCTACCGTCTGCTCGTGGGCATCCCCGGCAAATCCAACGCCTTTGCCATCTCGAAGCGGCTCGGACTGAGCGAAGCCGTTATCCGGGACGCGCAGACCCGCGTCGGCACCGAGAGTGCCAGCTTTGAGGCCACCATCGAGAAGCTGGAGCAGACGCGGCTGATGCTGGAAAAAGAGCGTACGGAGACCGCCGTCAAGCTGCGGCAGGCCGAGGAAAACGCGAAGAAGGCCGCGTTCCTGCGGGCCGAACTGGAGGTCCGGCTGGAGAAAGCAGACCAGAAAGCCCGTCGGGAGGCGGAGCGCGTGCTTGCAGAGGCCAGGGAGACTGCTGAGCAGACCTTCCGCGAACTGGACGAGATGCGCCGCCGCGCCAACGAGGAAGAGGACGCCCAGCGCGTAAACGAGGCCAGAAGCGAGCTGCGCCGCAGGCTCAACCAGTCCCAGGAGGCGCTGCGCCGGCAGGAGCCGGACACGGCGGCGGAGCAGAAGTCCGCACGCCCGGTGCAGCCCGGCGACACGGTTCAGATCAAATCCATGGGCATGAAGGCGGAGGTTGTCTCCGTCTCGCCCGATCGGGTGCTGACGCTGCGGGCGGGCATCATGAACGTGACAGCCAGGGAGGACGAGGTGCTGCTCCTGGAAGGAGAGCGCGTCAAACCCAGGAAATCGCCCGCCTCCTCCACGGCTTCGCTTCGATCCGCCGGGCTTGCCCAGGAGATCGACCTTCGCGGCATGGAGGCCATCGAAGCGGTCCTCACCGCCGAGCGTTATCTGGACTCCGCGGTGATGGCACGGCTCAAAACGGTCACCATCATCCACGGCAAAGGGACCGGCGCGCTGCGCAGCGCCGTACAGGAGATGCTGCGCCGCAACAAGAGCGTCAAGTCTTTCCGCTTGGGCCGATTCGGCGAAGGGGAGTCCGGCGTGACCATTGTTGAACTGAAATAATTTTTCAGTCGCTTTCTCTTGTTTCATGTTGAAAATAACGAAAGCTGACCGAGGCGGTTGACGATTCGCGCGAAATTTGATAAAGTATGGATGCTTTAAGGAGCATTATTAGTTTAAGGAGTGGCGAGTATGATAACCAAAGAAGTAGTCATTAACAATCAGGTAGGTCTTCACGCCAGACCCGCGACTTTCTTCATTCAGAAAGCCAATGAGTTCAAGAGCAGTATCTGGGTCGAGAAGGAAGAGAGACGCGTCAATGCCAAGAGCCTGCTGGGCGTTCTGTCCCTGGGCATCGTGAAGGGCACTGCGATCACCATCATCGCTGACGGTGCGGACGAAGAGGAGGCCATTGCCACTCTGTCCCAGCTGATCGATTCCGACTTCTCCGAGTAACATACAAGAGCGTTTGCGAACAAGGGCTGTGCGTCTGCACAGCCTTTTTTCAGATTTTCGAACATGAAAAAAGAAAACAAAGCCATCCTGGAAATGCTCCTGTGCGCGGGGCTGTGGAGCATTGCCGGCATCTTCATCAAGCTCCTCCCCTGGAGCGGACTCGCAGTTTCCAGCCTGCGCAGTCTTGTGGCAGGGCTCACCATCGCAGTATATATGGCGCTCAAGGGAATGAGCTTTTCCTTTGATCGCCGCACGGTGATCGCGGGCCTTCTGGCCGGGAGCGTCTATACCTGTTTCGCCCTGGCCAATAAGCTTACGACGGCGGCAAACACCATCGTGCTGCAATTTACAAACCCGATTTTTATCGTGCTGTTTACTGCGCTGATCGAGCGGAAACGGCCGCGCGGCGCGGATCTGACCGTGGTACTTGTGGTGCTGGGCGGCATCGCGCTGTTCTTTTTTGACCAGCTCGGCCCCTCCACGCTGATCGGAAACCTGGTCGCCATCGCCTCCGGCCTCTTTATGGCGGGAATGTACATGGCGGTCGGGAGCCTCGACAGGGACAGCCGTTTCAGCGCCATCGTCATCGGGCAGAGCTTCGCCTTTCTGGTGGGGCTGCCCAACGTACTCCTGACGCGCCCGGTGCTGACGCTGTCCACGATCGGCTGCGTGCTTGCCCTGGGGATATTTCAGCTCGGCATCGCCTATATTCTCTATGTAAAAGCGAGCGAATATTGCCCGCCGCTGGCCTGCGGTCTGCTCGGCGCGGTGGAGCCGCTGCTCAATCCGCTCTGGGTGCTGCTCTTTGACGGGGAGCGGCCCGGACCTTTCGCCCTCGTGGGCGGCGTGATCGTCATTGCCGCTGTGACGCTCTGGTGTATCTTTGGAAAGAAAAACGAGGAGAGAAATGCAGAAGCATCTTCCGGAATTACAGGATAAGGCCAGTCGGCTGCCGCTGCTGCCGGGCGTGTACATCATGCTTGACGAGCACAGCGAGGTCATTTACGTCGGCAAGGCCAAAAAACTGAAAAACCGTGTCAGCAGCTATTTCCACGGGGAGCATCTGCCCAAGGTGGCTGCGATGGTGGAGAAGGTCGCGGACTTCAACGTCATCGTGGCCGGAAGCGAGTTTGAAGCACTGGTATTGGAAAACTCCCTCATCAAACGACACAAGCCCCACTACAACATCCTGCTCAAAGACGACAAGGGCTATCCGTTTATCCGCTTGGATCAGAGGGAAGAATACCCGGTCATGAGCATTTCCGGCCGCTCCGGCAAGGACGGGGCGCGCTATTTCGGTCCTTTCGGCGGACGAAGCCAGACCCGGGACATCATCAACACCATCTGCAAGGCGCTGCTGCTGCCGGACTGTTCGCGGAAGTTTCCGCGGGATATCGGCAAGGAGCGGCCGTGCCTCAACTACCATATGGGCAGCTGCGCCGGCTGGTGTCTGCGCGACAGCAGCGCCGAGGACTACCGCGCCAGGATGCAGCAGGCCATGCTGATCCTGGACGGAAGGAGCGGGGAGCTGATCGAAGACCTGCGCCGTCAGATGGAACAGGCTGCGGAGGAGCTTCGTTTTGAACGCGCCGCGGAGCTGCGCGACCGCCTGCGCGCTGTGGAAGGGCTCGCCAACAAGCAGCGCGTGATCTCCACCGCTTTCGCGGATACGGACGCCGTGGGCTTCTGCCGCGGAGCCAGGACCTGCTTTACCGTGCTCCATTTTGTGGACGGAGATCTGGCAGGCAAGGATGTGGAGATGATGGACGAGCCGCTGGAGGAGGACGCGGAGGCGGTCTCCGATCTTGTGCGCCAGTATTATACCGCCCATCGGGGCGGCTGGCCCAAGTCGATCCTGCTGCCCGTTGAGATCGAGGACCGCGAGGAACTGGAGACCCTGCTCAGCGAGGCCGCGGGAAGACGCGTCTACATCGAAACGCCGAGACGGGGCGAACGCATGCGTCTGATCGAGAGCGCGGCCATCAACGCGCGGGAGGAGATCCGGCGCCGCACGACGCAGGCCCAGCGCCGGTCCAAGACCCTGGAATGGCTGCAGAAGGCACTGGAGCTGGAATATTTCCCCACGCGCATCGAAGCCATTGATATTTCCAATCTGGGCGACACGGGCATCGTCGCGGCCATGACCGTGCATGTGGACGGGAAGCCCCTCAAGCGGGATTACCGCAAATTCCGCATGCGGGATCTGGACGGCCAGGACGACTACGCCAGCATGTATCAGGCCGTTTACCGCCGTTTTCAGCACTATGTGGACGGCGATGAGAAATTTGCGCCTCTGCCGGATCTGCTGCTCATCGACGGCGGCGACGTGCATGCCGCTACAGCCAGACAGGCGGCGGAGGACCTGGGGATCTCCGTGCCCGTCTTCGGCATGGTCAAGGACGACCGGCACAGGACCCGCGCCCTCATTACCCCGGAGGGCAGGGAGATCGGCATCAGCGGCAATCAGGCCGTGTTCGCTCTGGTGGGGAACATCCAGGAGGAGACCCACCGCAGCGCCATCACCTATCAGCGGCTGCTGAGAAGCGAGAGCTACAACTCCACCCTGGACAAGATCGAGGGAGTCGGACCCAAGAGGCGCGCGGATCTGATGAAGGCCTTCAAATCCGTACGGGCGATCCGGGAGGCGGAACCGGAGCAGCTGCAGATGGTGGTGCCGAAGAATACGGCACAGGCGGTTTACAACTATTTTCACAACGAGGAGCCAAAGCCATGCGAGTCATCACAGGATCTGCCAGAGGCAGGAAGCTGAAAACGCCCGAGAATTACGACATTCGCCCTACCACGGACAACGTGAAGGAGGCGATGTTCAATATCCTTCAGTTCGATATCGAAGGCAGGCGCGTTCTGGATCTTTTTGCCGGGACGGGTCAGCTGGGCATTGAAGCGCTCAGCAGGGGCGCCGCCGAGGCTGTTTTTGTCGACGCCGACAGGGACAGCGTCCGTATTGTAAAAGAAAACCTGAAAAACTGCGGACTCAGGGCTGCGGTGATTCAGACAAACGCCCTGGATTATCTGCGTTCAGCCGGAAAGTTTGACCTGATCTTTGTCGATCCTCCTTACGACGCGGGGCTTTACGAGCCGGTGCTGAAAAGCATCAATTCGGTTGACAACTTGTCGGATGGTGGTATAATCGTCTGTGAAGCTCGCCGTGATACGGTCTTGCCGGAGATGGAGGCCCCCTACGCCCGCGGCCGGGAATACCGTTACGGCAAAGTGAAAATCTGCTTGTATACGAAGGAAACCAACGCATGAGCATCGCTATCTGTCCGGGCAGCTTTGACCCGATCACCCTCGGCCATCTGAACATCATTCGACGCACTTCCCGGATCTTCGACCGTGTCGTGGTCTGCGTCATGCACAATGCAGCCAAGCCCTCGCCGATGTTTACGATCGAGGAGAAGCTGGATATGGTCAGACGCGCCGTGAGCCGGTACCCCAATGTGGAAGTGGATTCCTCCTCCGGTCTGCTTGCCGAGTATGCCAAGCAGTACGAGGGCGCCGTGATCGTTAAGGGCCTGCGCGCAGCTTCCGACTTTGAATACGAGTTTCAGATGAACCTGATCAATAAAAAGATCAGCCCCGAGCTGGAGACCATGTTCCTGACGGCCAGCGAGAAGTACACCTTCCTGTCCTCCTCCGTGGTGCGTGAGATGGCCATGTACGGGGCGGATCTGACCGGCCTGGTGCCCAATGAGATCATTGATGACATTCAGCGGAAAGCGCAGAGATGGAGGAATGTGTGATGGAAAACAGCAACATTATCGAACTGCTGGACATGCTGTACGCCATGGTCACCGAGGCCTGGGGCGTCCCTCTGGGCAACGACAAGTGCATCATTGAGCGCGATAAGGCCATGGAGATCATCAACGAGATCAAAAACAGCCTGCCCGGTTCGATCGCCGAATCCAAGCGCCTGGTGGCTGCCCGTGACGAATTTATCGGCAACGCCAAACGCGAGGCCGAGGCACTGCGCAGAAACGCCGAGGAAAAGGCCCGTACGATGGTGGAGGAGCAGGAGATCGTGCGTGTTGCCCGCGCGCGCAGCGCGGAGATGATCGCCTCTGCGGAGGCCAAGTCCCGCGAGCTCCGGCGTCTGGCCAGCGACTACGTGGACGACATTATGCGTCAGACGGAGGAAAGCCTCTCCGGCGCACTGAGCACCGTCCGTTCCGCCCATGGCGCCTTCCAGTCTGCGGGCAGCCTCGCAAAGGCGAAGCCTGCCCCCGCAGCTCCCAGGATGGAGAGCAGCATCGTCCCGGAAATCGAAGAATAAGCCGATCGATCCAGAGAATCCTCAGGCGTTCATATATCGGAAAACCGATATATGGACGCCTGATTTCTTTTTGCCACAAGACCTTGAAACACGAAAAATGTGAATGAAAAATGACAAAAAACAACGAAAAGTTTCTCTTGCATTTTAGAAATAGCTCCCATATAATAAATTTGTAAGTGGTAAGAAGTGGTGGAAAATGGTGCGTTTTTCCACGATTGGGGGCGGTTTTCCATGACAGGTGAATATCAGCACGCGCTCGACAACAAGGGCCGTCTTTTCATCCCTGCCAAGCTCCGGGACGAGCTGGGCGAGGTGTTTTATATCACGCTCTCGATGGATCGCTGCCTCAGCGCTTACAGCAGTGAGGCCTGGCAGGCATTCTCCGAGAAGGTGAATGCGATGCCCTATGTGAAGCAGCGCAAAATGCGCCCGCTCTTTGCGCATGCCGCCCGCTGTGAAATGGATGCACAGGGGAGAACGCTGATCCCGCAGAATCTGCGGGAATACGCGGGTTTTACGAAAAATGTGACGGTTGTCGGCTGCAACAACCATGCAGAACTCTGGGACAGCGAGGTCTGGAGCGAGGTTTGTACCTCGGAGATCAGCCCGGAGAACATCGCCGCCGTCATGGAGGAGCTGGATTTCTGATGGATGCGCCGAAGCATGTTTCCGTACTGCTGCAGGAATGCATCGACAACCTGAACATAAAACCGGATGGGACTTACCTGGACGGCACGCTTGGTATGGGCGGGCATTCGTATGAGATCGCCTCCCGCCTGACCACGGGCCGTCTTATTTGCGTTGACAGGGACGAGACGGCCATTGAGCGCGCCGGCAGCCGCCTGGCCTGCTTCGGCGAGAAGGTCACGCTGGTCCACGGCAATTTCTCGGATGCCGCTGCGATCCTGGAGGATCTGGACGTCACGGGCGTCGACGGCATGCTCTTCGATCTGGGCGTGTCATCTCCTCAGCTGGATGAGGCGGAGCGAGGTTTTTCTTACATGCAGGATGCGCCGCTGGATATGCGGATGGACGGCTCTGCCGCGCTCAGCGCTTACGACGTGGTGAACACTTACAGCGCCGACCGTCTCAACCGCATCCTCTGGGACTATGGCGAAGAGCGCTACGCCAGACGCATTACGGCGGGGATCCTGGCGGCCAGAGAGAAAGCGCCGATCGCATCCACGCTGGAGCTGGTGGAGATCATCAAGTCAGCGCTGCCGGCGCCCGCGTTGCGGGAAAAGCAGCACCCGGCCAAACGCAGCTTTCAGGCGATCCGCATAGCTGTCAACGACGAGCTGGGCGCCATCGCTTCCATGATGGAGACGGCGCCGGACAAGCTGAACGTGGGCGGAAGGCTCTGTGTTATCAGCTTCCACTCGCTGGAGGACCGGATCGTGAAGGCCGGGATCGCCGCACGGGAAAACGGCTGCACCTGCCCCCGGGAGGCGCCGATCTGCACCTGCGGCTTTGTAAAAACGCTGCGCAGCGTGAGTCGAAAGCCGATTTTGCCGAGCGCGGAAGAGATAGAGAGAAATCCCCGCTCCCGCAGCGCCAAGCTGCGTGTGGCGGAGAGAGTATGAGACAAATCAACGAGATCCTGTTTCGCGCCGTGTGCCTCTGCGCCGCGGTGCTGATGCTGCTGGCAAGTCTGCTGTGCTCCATCCGGGTGGCCGCCGTGAATGACAGAGCGGCAGGAATCGAACGGGAGAACGCCGTCCTGACTGAAGAGATCGCAATGCTCACAGCGCGTTTCGAGAGCCGCCTCAGCCTGGACGAGCTGGAGCGCATCGCAGCAGAAAAGCTGGGCATGCAGCGAGTATCACCCGGCCAGATCGTGATGATGGATCTTCCTGCCGAATAGGCCTGTGGGAGGCATGTTCGCGCTCTGAGCAGAATATGGATAGCTGAGCATCTCCTGTGGAAGTGTTTTTCCACAGGAGAAACTGATGTGGAGGCTATGCCATGTTCCTCAATCCCAAGTCAGCGCAGGCGGTGAGCGCGCCGACGCGGCAGATGCTGCGCAGGGCGCTGTGCCTGATGGCGTTCTTCGGCATTCTGCTTTTTGCCCTGCTGCTGGCACGCCTTTTTCGCCTGCAGATCCTCGATCACGAGCGTTACGAGCGCCTTGCCATGGAGCAGCAGCTGCGCGACGCCCCATGCTCCGCCGCGCGCGGGATCATCTACGATACCCATAAGGAACCCCTGGCGGTTTCTGCCTCCGTGGACAATGTCTATTTGAGCCCGGCGGAGATCCAGGCCTACGGGGAAGACCCCAAACTTATCGCCCGGGGACTTGCGGAACTACTGGGTCTGGATTATAATGAACTGCTGCGGAAATGCGATCAGACCGGTTCCTGGTATGTGACGGTTGCGAGAAAACTGGAGCGGGAGCAGGCGGACGCGGTCCGTGCCTTCAAATGCGAGAACAATCTTCGCGGTGTGCGTCTGGAGACCGACACCAAGCGCTATTATCCCAATTCCTCTCTGGCCTGCCACCTGGTCGGTTTTGTCGGGACGGACAACTACGGCCTGGAGGGGATCGAGGCGCGTTATGACGAGCTTCTGGCCGGTACCGCAGGGAGAACGCGCCGCATGACGAACGCCTTCGGTACGGACCTGCTCTTTGAGCAATTCGAGGAGTACGAGCCCGGGCAGGACGGCTGCGATATCGTCACCACCATCGACACGGCCATCCAGTACTATGTGGAGAAGAATCTGCGGCAGGCTGTCGCGGATTACGATATTCAAAACGGCGCCGGCGCCATCGTGATGGATGTTAAGACCGGCGCGGTGCTGGCCATGGCCTCGCTGGACGGCTACGATCTGAACCATTTTCTGGATGTTGCCCCCGAGGTGCAGGCGCTGATCGACGGCGCTCCCACCGAAGAGGAAAAACAGGCGATCCGCAGCGCGGCTCAGATCCGCCAGTGGCGCAACAAGGCCCTGTCAGATACCTATGAGCCGGGCTCCACTTTCAAGATCATCACGCTTGCCATGGCGCTGGAGGAAGGCGTCGTAAACGAGCAGAGCAGCTTTTTCTGTCCCGGCAGCGTCAGCGTCAAGGGACGCAGCAGCCCGATCCGCTGCTGGAAGGACGGGGGCCACGGCTCCCAGAACCTGACTCAGGCGGTGCAGCACTCCTGCAACGCGGCCTTTGTGAACATCGGCCTGCGCGTGGGGGCGGAACGCTTTTACGATTACTGCGAGGCCTTCGGCTTCCTGGAGAAGACCGGCGATCCCGACGAGAATCTGACGGCACGGACGGGCATTGATCTTTCGGGCGAGAGCGGCAGCATCTGGTGGAGCGAGAATACTTTCTGCTCCCAAAGAAATCTGTCGCAGCTTGCGGCAGCCTCCTTCGGTCAGACCTTTACCATCACGCCTCTGCAGCTCATTACGGCGGTCTCCGCCTGCGTAAACGGCGGTTATCTCATGCAGCCCTACGTCGTCCGACAGATCCTGAACCCGGACGGCAGCGTGGCCTCCGAGCGAAAGCCCACCCTGCGCCGTCAGGTGATCAGCGAAGAAACCAGTGCCAAAGTCCGCACGATCCTGGAACAGGTGGTGGGCGACCCGAAGGAGGGGACCGGCCGCAACGCGGCCGTTGCGGGCTACCGAATCGGCGGAAAGACGGGCACCAGCGAGAAGGTAAGCCTGGAAGCGAAGACCGGCGTCAAGCAGTATATCGTCTCTTTTATCGGCATTGCCCCGGCGGATGATCCGCAGATCGCGGTGCTCGCCTTTCTGGATACCCCGTCCCACGCCTCCGGCGTGTACGTCAGCGGCGGGCAGATGGCGGCGCCTGTGGTCGGCAATATGATGGCCGACATTCTGCCTTATCTCGGCGTGGAGCCGAATCTGAGCGATGAGGAAGCGGCGCGCCTGGACGTGCCGATGCCGGTCCTCACCGAACTCAGCCTGGAGGAGGCAGAAGAACGGATCAGGGAAGCAGGGCTGCGCTGCCGTACGATCGGCGGCGGAGGAGTCGTGACCGGACAGCTTCCGGGCGCAGGGCAGAGCATTGCCCGCGGAACGGAGATCATTTTGTATCTGGGGGCGGAGCCCTCGACAGACACGGAGATCCTTCCGGACCTCACCGGCATGAGCTATGAACAGGCTCGTGATACGCTCTCCTATTACGGCCTTTATCTCAGGACGGCAAGCCCTGTGAGCGCGGAAGAGGAACAGAAGGTGGGCGGTCAGAGCGTGGCCGCCGGAACGGCGCTGGATCACGGCAGCGTAATCACCGTGACGCTGATTGACAGCGACGAAACGATGTTGGGGATCTATTGAGTTATGAAACTGAAAGAGATCATTCGAAATATAAAGGTCATTTGCTGCACCGCGGACCCGGAAACGGAGATCAGCGGCGTGAGCTACGACTCCCGCAGGGTGCAGCCGGGCGACCTCTTTGTGGCTGTGCGCGGTTTTTCCTCGGACGGCCACCGCTATATTCCCATGGCGCGGGAAAAAGGAGCCGCGGCGATCCTTTGTGAAGAGCTTCCCGAGGATGCGTCTGCCTGTGTGCAGACAGACAACTGCCGACTGGGGCTTGCCCTCTGCAGCCGGGATTTCTTCGGCAATCCCGCCGCCGAAATGACCGTGATCGGCATCACCGGCACCAGCGGAAAGACGACCACCAGCTACCTGATGAAGCATATGCTGGAGGCAAAGCTCGGAGCTAAGGTCGGGCTGATCGGCACAAACGGCAACTGGATCGGGCAGGAGGAGCTGCACACCGAGCACACCACCCCCGAATCCAACGATCTGCAGCGCTTGTTCCGATGCATGGCAGACGCCGGCTGCACCCATGTGGTGATGGAGGTATCGTCCCATTCCCTGAGTCTGGACCGGGTGGCCGGCATCCACTTCGATACCGCGGTCTATACGAATCTGAGTCAGGACCATCTGGATTTTCACGGGAGCATGGAGGAATACGCCGCTGCCAAGCGGCTGCTGTTCAGCCGCTGCGGTGTCGGCTGCATCAATGTGGACGATCCCTGGGCGGACTATATGTGCATGGGCGCCGACTGCAAAATCCTGTCCTATTCCGCCGAGCGGGAGGACGCCGATCTGATGGCAAAGGACGTTCGGCTCTCTGCCTCCGGCGTCCGCTTCACGGCGGTTCATCGGGCAGAGACTGCGGAGACCTTTCTGAAGATCCCAGGCAGCTTTTCCGTTTATAACGCGCTTGCGGTGATGGCGGCCGGTCTCACACTGGGCCTCTCTCTTGCCGACTGTGCTGACGCCCTTCGTGACGCGAAGGGTGTCAAGGGGCGTTTGGAACTGGTACCCACCGACGGAAACGGCACTGTCCTCATCGATTACTGCCATAAGCCCGATGCACTGGAGAAGGTGCTGCGGAGCCTGCGGCCCGTAACACGCGGGCGGCTGATCGTGCTCTTCGGCTGCGGCGGCGACCGGGACCGGCTCAAGCGCCCCATCATGGGCCGGATCGCGGCTGAGAATGCGGATCTTGTGGTCGTCACGAGCGACAATCCACGGACCGAGGAACCCATGGCCATCATTGAGGAGATCCTGGCCGGGATACAGGGGAGCGAAACGCCCACACAGGTGATCTGCGACCGTGTGGAAGCCATCGGCTGGGCTATTGACAATCTGCTGCCCGGTGATGTATTATTGCTTGCCGGCAAAGGTCACGAGGACTATCAGGTGGTTGGCCATGAGAAGCACCACATGGATGAGCGTGAGATCGTTGCCGACGCTTTGAAGAGACGAAAGAGCTGATGGAGATAGAGTGATGACGATAAAGCTGACGTGCGCGTTTGCGCTGGCCTTCCTGTTTGCGACGGCTTTCGGGAAGTACTATATTCCCTGGCTGCAGAAGCAGAAGGCCGGGCAGGAGATCAAGGAAAACGGCCCCACCTGGCATAACAGCAAGGCTGGGACGCCTACCATGGGCGGCGTCATGTTTATCCTGGCGACGGCTTTCGTCTGTCTGACCGTGGGCTTTCCCGGCATGCTGCACGGGGAGTTCGTGCACATCTTTGTGCTGCTCTTTGCCTGCGTTTTCGGCGGCATCGGCTTTCTTGACGACTGGCAGAAGATCCGGCGTCATCAGAACACCGGCCTGTCCGCGAGAGCAAAGTTCCTGCTGCAGCTGGCTGCGGCGCTGGTCTTCGTGCTGTTGATGCGGCATATCGGATATCTGCGGCCCAATCTCTATGTGCCCTTCTCCGGACGCACTATCCACATGCCCGAGTGGCTCTATTTCGTCTTTGCGGCCTTTGTGATCGTGGGCACGGTCAATGCCGTCAACATCACAGACGGCGTGGACGGGCTCGCCACAGGCACCTCGATCCCCGTGTGCCTGTTCTTCGTGTTCCTGAGCTTTGCCTGGGGGCGTGAGTATCTGCAGCTGGGCATCTTCGCCTCCGGTCTGGTGGGCGGCCTGCTGGGCTTTCTTGTCTATAACTTCAATCCTGCCAAGGTCTTTATGGGCGATACCGGTTCGCTTTTTCTGGGCGGCGCTGTCGCGGCACTGGCTTTCGCTTATGATATTCCGCTGATCCTCATCACCCTTGGGATCATCTACATCATCGAAACGCTCTCCGACATCATTCAGGTCGGCTACTTCAAGCTCTCCCACGGCAAGCGGGTCTTCCGCATGGCGCCTTTCCACCACCATCTGGAGATGGGCGGATGGACGGGAAAAAAGTGGAAAGAGAGAGAACTTTTTGTCCTGTTTACAGGCATATCTCTGGTCTTTGCGATCATATCCTTTATTGGGGTTTATTCCCGCTATATGTGAGGATCGTGCATCTGTGAAAGTCGGGGAGGTGGTTGTTTGCGCTACGACGGCGCCCGCCTCGCCGACTTTTCCGCACCGAAGACCGGAGGGAACAAAAGAGGCAGAGCGGACCTGAGCTTTCTGCTGATGGTGCTTGGCCTGCTGATCCTGGGGGTGCTGATGGTACTCTCCGCCAGTTTCCCCCGGGCCTTTTATGATCCCGGCCGCGTGACCGGCGGCAATGCCGCCTACTATTTTGTAAGGCAGCTGTTCTTTGCCCTGCTCGGGCTTGCCGTGATGTGGCTTGCTTCCCGGCTTCCCATGGGCTTTTACAGGCGCTATGCTTTTGCTTTCCTCGCGTTCACGCTTGTGCTGCTGGCCCTTGTCCCGATCATCGGCGTGAAGGCCAACGGCTCACGCCGCTGGCTCGGTGTGGGCGGCCTGACACTGCAGCCTTCGGAACTGGCAAAGCTCGCGGTGATCCTGTCCTTCTCGGTGCTGATCTGCCGATACCGGGAGCGGATGCGCACGATCCGGTACGGGATCGTGCCTTTTCTGGGTATACTCGGCTGTGTGGTCGGCCTTCTTGTGCTGGAGCCGCATTTTTCGGCTTCCGTCATCATTCTCGCTGTCGGGGCAGTCATGCTCTTCCTCGGCGGAGTGGGGATCGGATGGTTTGCCGCTGCTTTCGCGGCGGCGGGCGGCGGTCTTCTTGTGCTGCTGACATTCTTTCCCTACGCCTCTTCCCGCATCATGACCTGGCGCGATCCTTTTTCCAGTTCTTCCGACGAGGGCTATCAGATTGTCCAGTCTCTGTATACCATCGGGTCCGGCGGGCTGTGCGGCCTGGGACTCGGCGGCAGCCGTCAGAAGTATCTGTATCTGCCGGAGGAGCACAACGACTTTATCTTTTCCGTCTGCTGCGAGGAGCTCGGCTTCCTCGGCGCGGCGCTGATCCTTCTTCTTTTTGCTCTGCTGATCCTGCGGGGCTATTGGATCGCTCTGAACTGCCGCAGCCGCTTTTCCTTTCTGGTCTGTGCCGGGATCACGACGCTGCTGGCAATCCAGGTTTTTCTCAATGTGGCGGTGGTGACCAATCTGCTGCCCTGCACCGGGATCTCGCTCCCGTTTTTCAGCTACGGCGGGACGGCGCTGCTGATTCAGCTGGGGGAGATGGGGATCGTGCTCAGCGCTTCCAGAGATGTCCTGGAAACATAAGTTAGGAGATAGAAAACATGAGATTTATCTTTACCTGCGGCGGGACAGCCGGACACGTGAACCCTGCGCTGGCCGTGGCCGGGCGCCTGCGGGAGAGAATGCCCGACACCGAGATCCTTTTTCTCGGAGCCGAGGGCAAGATGGAGATGGAGCTTGTCCCCCGGGCGGGCTATAAGATCCTGCCGCTGCATATCACGAACATCGCACGGGGCAAGAGCCTTGAGGCGCTGGCGCATAATCTGGACACGGTGAAAAACGTGATCGCATCCGAGCGGGAAGCACGGCGCATTATCCGGGGATTCCGGCCGGACGCGGTGATCGGCACCGGCGGCTACGTGTGTTATCCGGTGCTGATGGCAGCGTCGAGACTGCATATCCCGACGCTGGTCCATGAGAGCAACGCACTCCCCGGCCTCACTACGCGCCTCCTGGCAAAGCACGTGGACAGGATCATGGTGGGCTTCGAGGAGAGCCGGAAGCACTATCCGGAACCGGAAAAAGTCAGCGTCACAGGAACGCCGGTGCGGGGAGAGTTCTCCGCGTATACGCGGGAGAGCGCGAAAAAAGAACTGGGACTTCCGGCGGAGCTTCCGCTTGTGGTGTCCGTCTGGGGCTCGCTTGGGTCCGGTCATATGAACGGGATCCTGCTGGAGCTTTTGCCGCTGCTTGAGGGGCAGCGGGAATTCCGCCTGCTTCACGCCATCGGCAGCAGAGATTTTGAGGATATTACCCGCCGACTTGCCGAGACTTCGCTTCGGCCGGCAGACTGCGGCGTTGAGTTTCGGGAGTATATCTACGATATGCCCCGTGTAATGACGGCGGCGGATCTGATCCTTTGCCGGGCAGGCGCATCGACGCTGGCGGAACTGACCTGGCTGGGAAAGCCGTCTCTGATCGTTCCTTCTCCCAACGTAACGGACAATCATCAGGAGAAAAATGCCCGCGTGCTGGAGCGCGCCGGCGGCGCGAAGGTGCTGCTGGAGGGCGAATTTGACGCGGCCTCTCTCCTGTCGGAGGTGCGCGCGCTTCTTGCCGACAGAAAGGCTCTGGACAGCATGGGGAGCGCCATGGCCGCGCTGTCCGTTCCGGAGGCCGCTGATCGGATATGCGGGCAGATCCTTGAAATGAGCCGCAAGAACTGAACAATGCGCAGCCCCCGTGCATAGGATGGCCTGATTGTATGCACGGGGGTTTCCAGCATCGAGCGGGCTTGTCCGGGAAGGATCCCGACGCACGAGACAGCTTGTGTGCCCCCGATTCTCTGATCTGAACTGGGGGCAATGGGATGGATATATGGCATACCCGGGGAGGCAACCGATTGGAAGGCAGCCTGAGGATCCAGGGCTCCAAAAATGCTGCGCTCCCGATCCTGGCGGCGTCGCTCCTCTGCCCGCTGCACTGCGAGCTGCTTCGCGTCCCGCGGCTGTCGGACGTGGATGCGGCGCTTTCGATCCTGCGCAGCCTCGGCTGTCGGGCCGATCAGCAGCCGGAAGGAGTCTATATAGATTCCACGGAAGTATCCTGCTGTTCGATTCCCCCTGCACTGATGGAGCAGATGCGCTCCTCGGTGATCTTCATGGGCGCGCTGCTGGCCCGCTTCGGAGAAGCATGGCTGAGTATGCCGGGCGGCTGTAAACTGGGAAAACGTCCCATTGATCTGCACCTGACAGCAATGCGAAGCCTGGGCGCGGAAATCGAGACAGAAAACGGAAGCCTGCACTGCAGAGCGCAAAAGCTGCGCGGCTCGGAGATCGAACTGCCCTTTCCCAGCGTGGGGGCGACGGAAAACGCCATGCTGGCCGCCTGCGGTGCAAAAGGGGAGACTCTCATCCGCGGTGCTGCCCGGGAACCGGAGATCGTGACGCTGCAGGCTTTCCTGCGCGCCATGGGGGCCGAGATCGAAGGCGCGGGCAGCCCCTGTATCCGCATCGGCGGGCTGCGGCCTGTAAAATCGCTGCGCTTTGCCGTGGGAGCGGATCGCATCGCGGCCGCCACTTTTGCCTGCGCCGTCGCCTGCTGCGGCGGAGATGTGGAGCTTCGCGGTGTGGATGCGCGGCAAATTTCTGCGCTTCTCCACTTCCTAAATGCGGCGGGCTGTGATATAATAACCAAGAATCGCGTGCTCAGGATCCGCGCGCAGGGTCGCCTCACAGCCGTTGGTCCCGTCGTCACGGAGCCGTATCCAGGCTTTCCGACGGATGCCCAGCCGCTTTTGATGGCGGCAATGCTCCGAGCCAGGGGGAGGACGTTCATCCGCGAGACGATTTTCGAGCAGCGCTTCCGGCAGGCGCCGGAGCTCTGCCGCCTCGGGGCACGGATCCGCGTCGACGGCCGGACGGCGGAGATCCTCGGCGTCGAGGCTCTGCACGGTGCCGCGCTTGCCGCGACGGATCTTCGCGGCGGTGCTGCGATGATCCTGGCGGCGCTTTCGGCAGAAGGGGAGAGCACGGTGCTCGACGAGGGCCACATTCGACGGGGCTATGAAGACCTGGAGCTGTGCCTGGAAAGCCTTGGCGCAAATATTCTATTGGAAGGCTGAGAATTCCAAAGACAAAGGAGAAAGCGATGGCATCCACGCTTCACAACAACCAGCCGCCTGCCGACAAACGCAGCGGTTACATGAAGCCCCGGCGGCGCAGCAGCTTCAGCGGCCCGGTTGTGTTCGTCCTGGTGGTTCTGGGCATCATCTTCGTGATGAGCCTGCTGTTTCGTGTGTCTGACATCCAGGTGGAGGGCAACGTCCACTATACGGATGAAGAGATCATCCGCGCCATTGACATCGAACCGGGCGACAACCTGTTTTTCTTCAACCGTTTCGCGGCTTTTGCCCGTGTGTATTCCAAGCTCCCATACATTGAAAACGGCTCTGTGGAACGGCAGCTCCCCAACAAGGTCATTATCACCGTAGAGGAGACCACGGCGCTGGCCTACCTGGAGCTTGGCGAAGAGCAGTGGACGCTGGACAGAAACTGCAAGGTGCTGGGCAAGGCGGCGGAGGGTGAAACTGCCTCGCTGATCCCCGTGGTGGGCATCCGGCCCGGCACCCTGCTCATCGGCGAGCAGATGCAGACGGAAGACCAGGATCAGGAACTGGTGGATTTCCTGGCCGCCGTACTGTATCAGATCGAGGAGCGAGGACTTTATTCCGAGGTCAAGCGCGTGAACTTTGCCAATCCCAAAAGCCCGGAATTCACCTACAGCAACAAGTATACCGTCGTCCTCGGGACACAGAATAATCTGGAGCGGAAATTCGGCATGTTCGTAAACGTGCTGGGGAAGCTGAAGGCAGGCGACGTGGGAATCATTGACCTGTCCGACGGGCGGACCGCTCACTTCAGCCCGAACTGAAATCTTTTTCCAATTACAAAATCTTTACAAAAGATTTCTAAAATCCCCAAATCCTACTTGACCGGGATAGAAAAATGTAATAATATATAGCATAGCAATCTGATGTGCTGTGTTTTGTACAGCCTTAGAATAGAGATGGAGGCAAGACAATGGATTATAAAACCGAAACCGGACCCGATAATGTGGTAACGATCAAGGTCGTTGGCGTCGGCGGCGCCGGCAACAACGTGGTCAACAGAATGGTAAAAGCCGGCACCCAGGGTGTCGAGTTTATTGCAATCAATACAGACAAGCAGGCGCTGTCCGTTTCCAATGCCGATCAGAAGATCCAGATCGGTGAAAAGGTGACCCGCGGCCAGGGCGCCGGTTCCGATCCCGAGGTCGGCAAGCGCGCCGCCGAAGAGAGCCGGAACAACATCGCCAAGGCCATCGAGGAGGCCGATATGGTGTTCATTACCGCCGGTATGGGCGGCGGCACCGGTACCGGTGCGGCTCCCGCCGTGGCGGAGATCGCCCGCGAGGCCGGCTGCCTCACCGTTGGCGTTGTGACCAAGCCCTTCAAGTTCGAGGGCAAGCGCCGCATGGACCAGGCAAACGAGGGCATCCGCGATCTGCTCGGCCGGGTGGACTCTCTGCTGATCATCCCCAATGACCGCCTGAAATACGCCACCGACCAGAAGGTTACTTTGGCCAACGCGTTTGAGATCGCCGACGACGTGCTGAAGCAGGCCGTCACCAGCATCTCCGATCTGATCAAAAACACCGGCTTCATTAACCTTGACTTTGCCGATGTGACCTGCATCATGAAGAACGCCGGCTTTGCCCACATGGGCGTCGGCCATGCCGCAGGCAAGGGCAAGGCGGAAGACGCCGCCCGCATGGCTGTCGCAAGCCCTCTGATGGAGACTTCCATCAACGGCGCCCGCGGCGTGCTCATCAACATCACCGGCTCCGAAGATATGGGCCTGGAGGACGTGGAAGCAGCGGCCAACCTGGTGCAGGAGGCCGCGCACCCCGACGCCAACATCATCTTCGGCGCCACCTTTGACGATTCGCTGCAGGATGAGATCCGCGTGACGGTGATTGCCACAGGCTTTGAAGAGAACGCAGGTGCGGAAAAGCCCGCTGAGAAGCCGGCAGCCGCTCCCGCCGCCAAGCCTCAGGGCCTGTTCTCCGGCGCTGCGGAGAGAGCCGCAGCCGTCTCTGCCGTCCCGCCTCCCATTGTCGGTGAGCCCGCTGCGCCCGCCTCTGCTGCCGAGCCTGCCGGGGAAGATCCCTTTGACAGCATTTTCAAGATCTTCAACACCAAGTAACGATCTGCACACTTTGCGGCTTTTCGCTTGCTTATGCGTCAAGAATCGTGTATAATAACAGGAACTCCGCTTCTGTGGAGTTCCTGTTATTCTATTTTGGGAGAGGAGGGAGACGATGAAAGCTTTGCAGGTTTTTCGTGAGATCGCGCGGCTTTACAACGGCAAGCGTATCCCACGCGCAGCGGCGGCTCTGTCATATTATATGACGATGACCATCTTCCCCCTGATCATCTGTCTGTACTCCCTGCTTGGCAACAATTATGCCAGGGCGATGCAGATCCTCGATTTTCTGGATGATTTTATGAGCGCGGAGACCACGCGCACCATCAAGTCCTTCATTGTGTATGTCTCCATGAGTCACAGCACGGCCATGTTTTTCGCAGGCCTCACCGTGGTGTTGACCTCTGCCAGCGCTGCCGTACGCACGCTGCAGGGCACGATTGGTGAAATGCAGGGCGGCCGCCGCTTCCAGGGCCTGCGGGATTTTCTGTTCAGCCTCATTTTTTCTCTGGCATTTCTGGCCTCCATGTATTTCGGAATCGTCGTCATGTTTACGGGCCGGGATTTCATAGAGCTCCTGAATGGCTGGCTGCCCTTTATTGACATCAGCAGTTCCTGGCAGTGGATCCGCTTTTTGCTGCTGGGCGGCATCATGCTGGTGATCTTCTACGGCATTTACCAGGTCTCCAAGCGGAGGCGGGATCGTTATCCGATCCTGCCCGGCGCGATCTTTGCCACCCTCGGCGTCGTGGGAATGAGCTGGGTGTTTTCCGTGTTTATTTCGGCTTCGACCCGCTATCCCCTGGTCTACGGCTCGCTGGCATCCCTGATTCTGCTGATGTTCTGGCTTTTCCTCTGTTGTCAGATCATCTATATCGGCGCCGCGCTGAACATTTCGCTGCGAGACGTGAAGGAGGGGGGAGAGAGCATATGAGGTATCAGGATCTCAATGCCGCCGCCATCGATCGCTGGGTCGAGGAGGGCTGGGAGTGGGGTGTCCCCATCACGCATGAGGACTATCTGCGTGCAAAGGCAGGGGACTGGTCGGTGCTGCTCACGCCGACGAAGCCCGTTCCGAAGTGCTGGTTTCCCGCGCTGAACGGCTGCCGCGTGCTGGGACTCGCCGCGGGCGGCGGGCAGCAAATGCCCGTTTTCGCGGCTCTCGGCGCCCGCTGCTCGGTCCTGGATTACTCCGCGCGTCAGATCGAGAGCGAGCGGCAGCTTGCGGAGAGAGAGGGTTATGAGATCTCGTGTTTCCGCGCGGATATGACACAGCCGCTGCCCTTCGCGGATGAGAGTTTTGACCTTGTTTTCCATCCGGTCTCCAATTGCTATATCCGGAAGGTGGAGCCTGTGTGGCGGGAATGCTGGCGGGTCCTGCGACCCGGCGGTCTGCTGATGGCCGGCCTGGACAACGGACTCATTTTTCTCTTTGGCGAGGACGAGAGCCATGTGACCGGGTTTCTCCCCTTTGACCCTCTGCGCAGCGAGGACCAGCGTCTGCAGTTGGAGCGCGAGGACTGCGGCATGCAGTTTTCCCACAGCATCGCCGAACAGATCGGCGGTCAGCTTCGGGCCGGTTTTCGGCTTCTTGACGTCTATGACGACACCAACGGAGTAGGCTATTTGCATGAACACGGCGCGCCGAGCTTCTGGGCTACCCTTTCACAAAAATGATCCCGCAGGAACAAATCCTGCGGGATCATTTTTGGATTCACGGAAGGTTTTCTCAACCCATAAACTTGTCGATGGCCTCATTCAGAGCCTGGAGATCGGCAGAATCGCCGTCACCCACGCAGTGCTCCAGATGGTCCTTGAGGATCACCCGTGCGGTGCTGCTGAGGGCAGAACGGACCGCTGCCAGCTGCACCAGTACTTCCGTGCAGTCCCGCCCGTCCTCCACCATGCGCTTGACGGATTCCAGATGACCGATAGCCCGGGACAGCCGGTTGATCACAGCTTTCGTCTGGGTGTGCACATGCCCGTGGGCGTGCTCATGTCCGTGCTCGTGTTCAGCCGGGTGGGCGTGAACATGACCGTCACCGTGGTCATGGTAATAGATTTCCTCGTGTTCGTGCATTTTGGTCACTTTCTCTCGCTGTCAGAATAAAGCAAGTATACAGGAAAAGGAAGCATTTCGCAAGCCCCCTCGGGGGATATATCTTGTTATCCTGCATACGCCGCGCACCAGCGCTCCAGCAGGGCACGGACCTCGTCTGCATTATCCTCCCGCAGCTCTGCGACCAGACAGTCGCTCGCGTGCTCCAGCGCGTCCAGAAGCGTGCGCAGCTTTGCCGGATAGCGGTCGCTCAGACCCAGCAGACCCCGCAGAAGCTCCGCGTCTTCCGGGCTTCTCAGAGCGCCGACGCAGGGATGGTCCGTATTGAGGCAGCTCAGCAGCGCTGCGGCGAATTCCGGGATCACCAGTTCATAACCGCCCAACTCGTCCAGCAGGGCGTAAGGGTACCATATGGCTTCCTCCAGGAGCCGGACGCCAGTCTGCCGGAAGACCTCGTGGTCTTTCTCGGGCGGAAAGCAGCGGCAGTCCAGATAGAGCTCCGGTGTGAAACCCGCAACGCCCGCTGCGGCCGCGGCAGGCAGCAGGGAATAGCCCACGAAGCTTCCTTCGCTGTCTATGCTCCGCTCTGTCACAAAGCCGCCGGCGGCCGCAAGGCGCGCGCCGAGCGCTTCGCGGATCAGCCTGGTTTTTCCGATGCCGGCGGGGCCGACCAAGAATAGCTTTTTCTCCATTTGCATCACCGCGAACAGTATAGTTTGATCCGATAGAAATGTCAATTTGCAGCGACTTGACGGGAATGCGTTTTTCGGAGTAAACTGAAGCACAGAGATCAGAAAGGGGGCTGCCGCGCATGAGCCTTGTGATCCGAAGCGCTTATGATTCCCCGGAGGAGATCCGGGCGCTCTTCTCCGAATACACCGCGATCCTTGTGACGGGAGATCCGGCGTTTCAGCACTACCTGGATCTGCAGGACTACGAAAGGGAAATCGCCGACCTCTCGGAGAAATATGGGGAACCGGGCGGGAGGCTGATTCTTGCGGAATGGAACGGAGAGACGGCCGGCTGTGCCGCGCTGCACCGGCTGAGCGACGACCTCGGAGAACTCAAGCGGCTTTACGTCCGTCCGGCCTTTCGCGGGAAAGGGATCGGCAGGGCGCTTACGGAGAGAATCATCTGCGAGGCGCGCATCGCGGGATATCGGACTCTGCAGCTGGATACCCAGCCCTTTCTTCCGGAGGCCATCCGTTTGTATCACCGACTGGGCTTTGAGGATATGCCCGGTTACAATCCCAGCCCGCTGCCGGCGACACTGTATATGAAAATGGAGCTGTAAAGTATGATCAAGGAAATCCGCATCACCAGCGTGGAGGAGCTGGTCCCGCTGCTTTCGGACCAGGAATACCGCCCGGAGCTCAAGCGCAATCGCTGCAACTATGTATACCGCGGGATGCCAAACATCGGCTATAAGATGACCACCAGCCTGCGCCGCAACTGCAAGGAACTGGAGCGGACGCTGGAGCCCGCGATCCTGAAAAATTTTGCCAAATACGCCGTGATTGAGGACCCCACCGTGGCCCACTCCGTCTGGCGGCAGATGATCCTGGGTCAGCACCACGGCCTGCCTACCCGCCTTCTCGACTGGACGCACTCGGCGCTGGTGGCGCTGCACTTTGCGGTCAGCGAGGAAAACCTGGAGAATATGGCTGAGCACGACTGCATGGTCTGGCGCATCGATATCAACGAACTGCACTCTCTTCTGCCGGAGAATTATCAGGCCATCATGCGTAAAAACAAAGCCGAGGTCTTTTCGGTTGACATGCTGACCCAGGCGGCCAGCAGCCTTGACCAGTATGACGCCGACATGGGGGATAGGGGAATGGTCGTCATTGAGCCGCCCTCCATCAACCAGCGCATCGTGAACCAATACGCGTTCTTTTCCATCATCCCGCTGGAGATGGAGGATGTGGAGGCTTTTCTGGACAGATATACGGAGCACACGGTCAAGTATGTGATCGACCGCGATCTCCGCTGGCGTGTGCGGGACATGCTGGATCAGCTCAACATGTCCGAGCGCATCGTCTATCCCGGGCTGGACGGCCTCTCCAAATGGATCGCCCGGCACTATTTTGTGAAAGACGAGTGACTCAGTATCAGCAAAAAAAGACTGTGAATCCGAGGATTCACAGTCTTTTTTTGTCATGCGGTTTAATGCGGGATTACTTGACGACAACAGAGGTGGCCTGGAGATTGGGACCCTCGTACCAGTAGAGGAAGCCTTCCAGATCGATCACGTCGCCGACCTTCAGGTTCTCAACAGCCTTGTACACGTCGGTCTCTTCGTTGCAGAGATAGTACTCCACGCAGAACTCATACGTGGTATCGCCGCGGGTGACCTTGAAGTACAGGTCGTCGGTCTTCTCTTCGGGGTTTTTGTAGGCAAAGGCGGCGCCGGAGTCGTCATAAGCCTCGACAGTCACGTCCTTGAAGGAGACAAGCTGGTTCATGTAGTTGATCATATCAACGGTGCCCCAGACATCGCTGATGTCCTTTGCCTCGGCAATGAAGGGTTCACCATCCAGGAACTCAAAGGTGGCGTCGGTGATCTCCACTTCGCCGGCCCACTCGGACTTGAAGCCGGTGACCAGGATCATCTGGCCGGGAACGAGGAATTCGTTGTCTTCCTCGGAGCAGGCCATGTTATAAATGAAGAAGGCGCCATCCGCATCGGCGGCATAGACGGAGACCTTGTTGTCCCACCAGGACTGCTTGGCCTGAACACAGCACTCGACCATAACCTCGGTGTCCAGGTCGGCGGCGGCGAACTCGGCATAGCCCATCATAGGAACGGCCTCTTCGGCAGGAGCAGCTTCCTCGGCGGGGGCAGCCTCTTCAACGGGAGCAGCCTCTTCGGCGGGGGCAGCCTCTTCGGCGGGGGCAGCCTCTTCGGCGGGAGCGGCCTCTTCGGCGGGAGCAGCTTCCTCAGTGGCAGCGGGAGCGGCGGACTGGCCGCAGGCAGCCAGAGCGAAAACCATGACCAGCGCAAGTAGAAGTGCAAGATACTTTTTCATTTCTGTCCTCCTTGGTTAAAATATTGTCTTCTAGGGACATAAGACATTATACCCGAAATACCGGGAAAATCAAGGGTTTGTGACAGGTCGTTATTTTTCTGGTGAATTGAAAGAATTCCTCGTATGGATGAAAAAGCTGCGGCCGAAAGGATCGGCCGCAGCAGGGAAGAAGTTACTGTTTTCTCTGTTTGTTCCGAATTGCCCCGATCCCGGCGAAGATGCCGATGAGCACCCAGGCCAGGGCGAGCGCGGACAGGAGCATCACTGCCGTATGCGGCAGAGGGCCGAGGTCGCCGGGACCTCCTGCGCCGGCGGCGCTGATCTGATCCAGACGGTAGAGGGAGTTGACATCGGAAAAGAGCTTCTCCATATAACTCTCATCCACGGTCTGCTTGCGCCGAACCGATTTGGTCACATCCTCAATCATCTGACCCGCCGCGTCGCGCAGGGAGGTGGAGCCGTTGAACACCGGCGTGGTGAAGGTGTTGGCGGTGTTCTCCATCAAAAGCTTCGTCGCTTCGATCTTAACGGAATAATGCTCGTTGTTGTCTTCCCCGGAGCGGGAGAGGTAATCCCTGTATTCCTCGCTCTCACGGGCCTTGAAGGTTACGGGGGAATAGCCCTCCGTCTCGGCATAGGCGATCTGCACCTCGTTTGTCAGCAGATACTGGGCGAAGAGCCAGGAGGCCAGCACCACCTGCGGGTCCTCCTTGTTGAAGATACAGAGGCTCGGCCCCTGAGAGATCATGAAAGGGTTCTCCGGATCAAACTGCGGCACCGGAAGGACCGCTGTCTCAAAAGGCACCAGCTTGTCTTCACTGATGTCCAGAAGTGGCGCGTCGGAGCCGATCCAGGTGGCGCCGGCGGTGGAATCCACCGCGAAGAGGCACTGGCCTGCGTTGAGGAAGTTCGCGGGATATGAGGAGATCTTGAAAGTGGAGAAGGCGCCGTTTTTCACATGCTGTGCGATGGTATACAGGAGCTCCTTGGTGGTGTCGTTGAAGATCTGCACTTCGCCCGACTCCGTGGAGTAGCCCGCACCTTTCTGCCGCAGCATCTGGATCATCATGTTGTCGGTGGACTTATAGATGAAGGGGATCATGACCTTCTGGCCGTTGAGCTTGTAATTGCCGTCGGCGTCCTTTGCCATGGCTGCCTCGGAGACCTCCCAGACAAAGTCCCAGGTCAGCACCTCCGGCAGCGTGTAGCCCAGCTTCTCCACGTAGGTCTTGTTGACGTAGCAGGCCTCGGTGGAGCGCATGTAGGGCACTGCGTAGCTGACACCGCCGATCCTGCCCTCGGCGAGAAATTCGGGGATCACCTCGTCCAGGGTCGGCGCGTCATAGCGCAGCTCTTTTCCGCCGAAGCCATAGTTTTCGTCTGCAAACAGCTCGTCCAGCGGGACGACCACGTCTGCACCCGTCATATAGGTGGCGATGTGATCCGGATAGGTGACGCAGACGTTCGGTGTGGTGTCTGTGGCGATGTTGGTGATCACGTCGTTGTAGATCTTGCCGTAGTCGGTGTAGAGGCGCATGTTCACCTTGATGTTCGGATAGAGCGCCTGAAAGTCAGCAATCGCTTTCTGATAGATGGCCGTCTGCACTTTATTGGTGTCGTTCTTGGCCCAGAAGGTGATCTCATAGTCGCGAGAGCTGTCAAAGCTCTCCGGAACGGAGAAGGCGATTCGTTCCCGCGAACCGTGACAGGCGCAAAGAGGCAGGACCATCAGGAGACAGAGCAGGATGCAGGCAAGACGTTTTTTCATCCTTTGGTACCCCCTCTCGAGACGCCGGCCATGATCTTTTTATGGAAGATCAGGAACAGGATGATGAGCGGCACGGAAATGACCACCACGGCGGCCATCATCGCAGGGATGTTCTCGCGTCCGAAGCCGTTTTCGCGGATCTCCTGAATGCCGTTGGAGACCAGGAAATAGGCCTCGTCGTCGGTGATGAGCCGGGGCCATACGTAGCTGTTCCAGCACTCGATGACCTTCAGGATCACAATGGTGACCACCGTGGGCTGGGAGATGGGAAGCATGACCTTGAACAGATATTTGAGGTCGGACGTGCCGTCCACCTTCGCGGCCTTGTAGAGTTCGTCGGGGATCTGCTCGAAGTTTTCCTTGAGCAGGTAGATGTAGAAGACAGAGGTGACGGAGGGCAGGATCAGACCCCAGAAAGTGTTGCGCATGCCCCAGTTGGTGATGGTGACGAAGTTCGTGATGATGACAAGCTCGCTCGGGATCATCATCAGGGAGAGAAACAGGGCGAAGACCAGATTCTTCCCCGGAAAATCCAGACGGGCAAAAGCGTAGGCCGCAAAGATGATGACCACCATCATGAGCGCGGTAGTGGCGACGGTGAAGACGATGGTGTTGGTAAAGTAACGCGCCAGATTCACCGTTGTGAAGGCGTCCACATAGTTCTGCAGGGTGGGGGAGAGCGTGAAGAAGCTGGGGATATATTCGCCGTTATAGGCGCTGTAGCTCTTCACCGAGCTCAGGAGCATCCAGTAGAAGGGAAAGAGGACGATCAGCGCCCAGAGGGTCAGAAGCGTGTAGGTGATGATCTTCCGGATCTTGTCGCGCCGGCGGGCAGCCTGTTCGATCGTATCGTAATTCATGACCGCACCCCCTCAGTACTGGACGTTCTTTTTGCTGATCATCAGGTTGATGACTGTGATGGTCAGCACGATGGCGAAGAGGATCAGAGCAGCGGCCGAGGCATAGGAGGGATAGCCGCCGCTGTCGCCGTAGAGCATGTCGTAGACGTAGCCCACGATGGTGTTCATGCCGGCGGCGTTCAGGTCGGTACCGAAAATGGCGACCTCGTCGCTGTAAGCTTTGAAAGCGCCGATGAAGCCCGTGATGATAAGGTAGAAGATCATCGGGGAGATCATAGGCAGGGTGATGCGGGTGAAGGTGCGCCACTTGGAGGTGCCGTCGATCTTGGCGGCGTTGTAGTAGTCCTGCCGCACAGAGGCGAGCGCCGAGGTGAGGATCAGGATCTTGAAGGGCATGACCACCCAGACCGTGTAGATGCACATGACCAGCATCTTCGCCCAGTAGGGACCGTCGATGAAATCCACGGACGGACCGCCGAAAAAGTGGATCAGAAGATTGATGAGACCGTCGGAATAGGCGGTTTTCTTAAAGAGGATCATGAACACCAGACCGACAGCCAGCGTGTTCGTGACATAGGGCAGAAAGAACACGGTCTGATACAGGTCGCGCAGAGGTTTGATGGAGTTGAGACCGACGGAGATCAGCAGCGCGAGCCCCGTGGAGACGGGGACGGTGATGACAACAAGAATGAAGGTGTTCTTTACCGCCTGCAGGAAGTAGGGATCGTGCAGGACGTAGGAATAGTTGTAGAGGCCGGTGCCCCAGAAGGTCTGGGACGCGGAATTGTAGCCCTCCTCGAAGGAGTAGACGAAAACGTCAACCAGCGGGTAGACCATGAAAACGCCGAGGAAGGCAATGGCAGGCAGCAGATACAGCCAGGCTTTCCAGTTCTTCTTCTGCATGGAGCGCCTCCCTTCAGACCTCAAAGGGGATGCGCTCTTCGGTCACGGCGTCGAAAATGTGAACCTTGGCGGGCTTGAGCGCAAAGCGGACGGATTCATGCCCGACGTCGATCTCCTCCTCGGAGGAAATGATGGCGCGGACCGTCTCGCTGACGGCCGCGGGATGAACGGAGACAACGCTGCGGTCGCGGCCCATGACCTCCACCGCCTGCAGATGGCAGCTGAGCGGGCCGGCGGCTTCCAGACGGAAACCCTCGGGCCGGACGCCCACGAAGACCTTGCGGTCCGATATGCCTTTTACGTTCATCACGCCGTCCTCGCCGATGTAGAGGACGCCGCTGCGCACCTCGCCTTCAAAGACGTTGATGGGAGGCGTGCCGAGGAACTTGGCGACAAAGAGATTCACAGGCTCATCGTAGACCTTCTGGGGCTGACCGATCTGGTGTACCACGCCGTCTTTCATCACGACGATCAGATCGGAAATGCTCATGGCCTCCTCCTGGTCATGCGTGACAAAGATGGTGGTGATCCCGGTCTCGCGCTGGATGCGGCGGATCTCCTCGCGCGTCTGCAGACGCAGGCGCGCGTCAAGGTTCGAAAGCGGTTCGTCCAGCAGGAGGACGCGGGGCATCTTTACCAGCGCCCGGGCAATGGCGACGCGCTGCTGCTGGCCGCCGGACATCTCCGAAGGCTTGCGCTCCATGAGCTGTTCGATCTGCACAAGGCGGGCGGCCTCTTCCGCTTTTTTGTTCATCTCCGCTTTGGAGAGCTTTTCTTTGCCTTTCAGGTTCTGCAGCGGGAAGAGGATGTTCTGTCGCACGGTCAGATGGGGATAGAGAGCATAGTTCTGAAACACCAGGCCCACGCCGCGGTTCTCGGGCGGCAGACGGGTCACATCGTCCTCCCCGAAGTAAATCTGCCCGCTGGTAGGAATTTCCAGGCCGCAGATCAGATTCAGCGTAGTGCTCTTGCCGCAGCCGGAGGGGCCGAGCAGGCCGATCAGCTTCCCGTCGGGGATCTCAAAGGTGAAATCGTTGACGGCGATGACCTCGTCGCCTTTTTTCTGACGGCTGGGGAATTTTTTCGTCAGATGCTGCAATACAACTTTCATGGCAATTCATCCCTTTGCGTTCAAATTGGACATGCGCGCTGTATGGTATACAGGATGTTTCCATTAAATCACATAAGAAGTGAAATTTCAACTTTTGTCTGGAGCCAGACAGATTTTTACCGCTTTCGCCCACTGGCCCTGTACAAACAATAAGACGCCCGAACAGCCGGATAACGGACATGTTCGGGCGTCGCGATATTTGTTTTTGCCAAAGAGCAGAGGGGAGAAAGGACGGGATCAGCCCTTGACCGCGCCGCTGGTCATACCGGCGATGATCTGCTCCTGGAAGAGCACGTAGCCGATGATGGAGGGGACGATCGAAATCACGATAGCCGCGTACATGGAAACATAGTCGGTGGAGAACTGGTTGGTGAAATAGCGAATACCGACCTGGATCGTGCGCAGCTTTTCGGAGGAGACGATCAGGTTCGCGAAAATGAACTCGTTCCAGCAGGTGAGAAACTGGAAGGTGGCGGCTGTGACGATGCCGGTGCGGCTCAGCCTTTCAGGACAGACTCCGGAGAATATTAATACTTGCAGACCTCGAAGCCGAACATGTCGGCCAGAGCCTCCAGCGTTTCGGCATGGCGGCCCTTCATGACCACAAAATGGGGCTCGAAGCCGTCCAGCACGCTCTGCTCCACAACTTGACGGCTGTTTGAATCGGTTTTCACCACGATGGACGTGCCGATGAACTGCCGGGGCTTGTTCAGCGCCTCGCCCTCGGTGAGGAAGAAGCGGAAGCTGCCGTCAGGCTCCCGGCCGATGCGGAAGACGGTGGCCTCCGGGAAGGCCTCGCAGCCGAAGTTCATGGCCGGGCCGATCTTGCGGTTGGGGTGCACGCCGATCTCGGCGCCGGTGTCCTTCCGGGCCAGCCGGCAGGCTGCGGCGCCGCAGTGCCAGAAGGTGATGGTGTTCTCACCCTCGTCCAGGGAGACCGGGTCTCCGAAGAAAACTGGCTCGCCGGAAAGCTGCATGCCGATCCACATGGACAGCGCCCCGTAGATGTCCGCTTCGCATGCGGCTGCCACACCGTCGTCGTTCAGCAGGCTCAGTACGGTGCACACAGGGGTGCCGAAGGCGGTGAAGAAATCCGGCCAGCAGCGGGAGGCGAGAGCGCCGATGCCGTGGCTGCGCACGTATTCCGTATAGGCTTTGTAAAGCCTCGCGTGGTCCAGGCGGTTGCGCTCGGGCGTCTTGTCCAGACCGCAGGTCATGCAGGCGGTCTTTTCCAGAAACGCGGCACACTCCTCGTCCGTATAGCCCTTGGCAGCGTCGATGAGTTCTCGGGCCTCGATCGCCTCCAGTTCCACGCCGAAAACGCTCATCAGCTCGCTGTCCAGCGCGCGGCCGAAGCCGAAGCCCTGGGGGGTGTGGCCTACAGCGGACATTTTCAGCGTACGCATCGCGTGCTTCACCCGGGCAGCCGCGGTGCATGCGCGGACGGCGTGAATCACTTCTTCCTCCTCGGGCGAGCCGAAGACGTACGAGAAGGGGCGACAGTCGAAGGCCCTGAGGGCATTCGCTGCCGAATAAGCACCGGTCAGGGAGTTGAGGCGAAGACGCCCGCCGTCGATGACAGGCTCGCGCAGCGTCCAGAGCAGGATGGGGCAGTCAAAGCGGCGCAGCACCTCGGACATGTAAGCGGCGTTGGCGAAGGTCAGATTCTGAAAAACGATCAGACTGGGCTCCTGGCCATCCAGATAGGCACGGAGCTTGTCCAGCGAGAGCAGCATTTCAGCGGGGCAGACGAAGCGCTCGTCCACACTCTTGAGAAGCTGGATGCTGCGCTCAAACTGATCCTGCGCGCTCTCCAGATGGAAAGTGGGCACGCCGACGGGGATATAAACAGGGGAAAAGGCTTTTGCGGTCATAGAGCAGACCTCCCGTTGAACTAATTATTAAACACTGGAAACCATCATAGCCTCCGCCGCTCATTCTGTCAATATTATTGTTGACAATTGCCATGGACGGCGTTACACTACATTTAGTTAGACCCTTGAATTAAACAATGGGAGGAAATGTAAATTGGATCACGATATCAGAGAAATCTGCAAGGATATCCGCTGCGACATCATGACCAGCATCGGTCATCTTGGCGTGGGGCATATCGGCGGCTGCCTGTCACTGGTGGAAGTGCTGGCAGTGCTCTATTTTGAAGAGATGAACATCGATCCGGCCAACCCGAAGATGGCCGGAAGGGACCGCCTGGTCTGCTCCAAGGGGCACGCCGGCCCCGCGGTCTACGCTACGCTTGCCAACCGCGGCTATTTTGACAAGAAGGAGCTGCTGACTCTCAACCAGGGCGGCACGCATCTGCCCAGCCACTGCGACATGAACCTCACCACCGGCATTGACATGACCACCGGCTCCCTGGGCCAGGGCTTCTCCTGCGCCATGGGCGTTGCGCTGGGCAGCAAGCTGGAGGGCGACGGCGCCACCATCTACACCATCATCGGCGACGGCGAGAGCCAGGAGGGCCAGATCTGGGAGGCTGCCATGTTCGCCGCCGCAAAGAAGCTGGATAACCTGATCGCCTTTACCGACTACAACAAGCTCCAGATCGACGGCACCGTGGAACAGGTCAACGACATCGCGCCTCTGGCCGAGAAATGGGCCGCCTTCGGCTGGAACGTCATTGAGGTGGAGGACGGCAACGATGCGGAGCAGGTGCAGGAGGCCGTGAAGCACGCCAAGCTCGGCCGCGGCAGCGAGAAGCCCACCATGGTCATCCTCAATACCAAGAAGGGCTGCGGCGTCAAGTGGATCGAGGACCTGGGACCGGGCAATCACAACTGCAACGTCAACGAGGAGCAGGCCAAAGCTGCCATCGCAGAGATCAGAGGGGAGGCATAAAACATGGAAATGAGAGCTGTTTACGCCCAGTGCCTGGCGGAAATGATGGAGAAGGACAAGCACGTGGTGGTCCTGGACGCGGACCTTTCCAAAGCCAGCGGCACCAGAAACCTTTACGAGCGCTTCCCCGGACAGATGTTTGACTGCGGCGTGGCCGAGGCGAACATGGCCTCCATCGCGGCCGGCCTCTCCAGCTACGGCTTCAAGCCCTGGATCGAGAGTTTCACGCCCTTCGCTACCCGCCGCATCTGCGACCAGATCGCGATCTCCATCGTTTATGCCAAGCAGAACGTGAAGGTTGTCGGTACCGATCCCGGCATCTCTGCCGAACTCAACGGCGGCACACACATGAGCATGGAGGACATCGGCGTTCTCCGCTCCATCCCCGGCATGGTGATTTTCGAGCCGGTGGACGAGGTGCAGCTGCGCGCCGCAATGCCCGTTCTGGACGCCTACAAGGGCTGCGTGTACATGCGCCTGTTCCGCAAGGTCCAGCCGGTCATCTTCCCCGAGGACTACAAGTTTGATCTCTTCAAGGCGGACCTGCTCAAAGAGGGCAGCGATCTTTCAATCTTCGTCTCCGGCATGATGACGAAGGACGTGCTTGACGCTTCCGAGCTTCTCAAGGAGCAGGGCATCAGCGCCGAGATCATCAACGTCCACACCATCAAGCCCATCGACCGGGAGACCGTCATCGCCTCCGCCCGCAAGACCGGCGCCGTGCTGACCGTGGAGAACCACAACGTCATCGGCGGCCTGCACTCCGCTGTGGTAGAAGCGCTGGCCGAGGAGAAGATCCCCTCCGTCGCCGTGGGCGTGCCCGACCGCTTTGGCGAAGTGGGCAAGATGCCCTATCTGCGCCAGATCATGGGCCTCACGGTGGAGAACGTCGTGGAGCAGGCGAAAAAGGCTGTCAGCCTGAAGTAAGAATAGCAGAATACGAAATCGGGCGGCCGTTCGGCCGCCCGTCATATGAGAGGAGTTTCCCATGAAAATTGCCATCGGCAGCGATAAATCCGGTTTTTCTGCCAAAGAGGCCATCAAGGCCTGGCTGCAGAACACGGGCGTGGAGTTTGACGATCTGGGCACCGTGGATCTGGAGCACGTGCACCCCTATTATGAAGTGGCAAACACCGTGGCCCCTCTGGTGCAGAAGGGAGAATATGACCGTGCCGTGCTGATCTGCGGCACCGGCGCCGGGATGTGTGTGGTTTCCAACAAGTTCAAAGGCGTGTACGCCGTGGCCTGCGAGGGCGTCTATTCCGCCAAGATGGCCCGCGCCATCAACAACGCCAACATCCTCTGCATGGGCGGCTGGATCGTCGGTCCTGAGATGGCCGTGGAGATGACCAGGACCTTCCTCGCCACCGACTGGTGCCAGGATCTGGAGGACTGGCGCGCTGCCAATATGCACAAGTTCGCCGTTCAGGTCTCCGCCATTGAGGACAGTATCTATGGCAAATGAATTCGTCTACGCCCAGCCGGTCAAAATCTGGTTCGGCGAGGGCAAATTCGCGGCGCTCTCTACCATTCTGGAGGAACTGGGCGTAGAACGCGCGGTGCTTGTCTGCGGGCGTCATTTCGCGCCGCAGGCGCAGGCCATGACGGAGGCGGACAGCCGCTTCGCCGCGGTGTTTTCTCAGGTGGAGCAGAACCCCCAGCTCTCCGGTATTGAAGAGACCGTGCGCCTCTGCCGCGAGACGGACGCCCAGGCTGTGATCGGCATCGGCGGCGGCAGTTCTCTGGACACCGCCAAGTTTGCCGCCGCAGTGGCGCCCAACGAGGGGGAGGCCCTCGACTATTATGAAGGCCGCCGGGCCTTTGACGCGAAGAGCAGGCTGCTGATCGTCGCAGTCCCAACCACCGCCGGTACTGGCAGCGAGGTGACGCAGGTCTCCGTCGTGAGTCACGGCAGGGAGAAGAAGACGATCAACAATCCGGCCTTCATGCCCACCGCCGCTATTGTGGACCCGCTGATGACCGTCGGCGTTCCGCCCCGCACCACCATGTGCACCGGGCTTGACGCCATGGCCCATGCGCTGGAGGGCTACTGGAGCAAAAACCACCAGCCGATCCCTGATCTCACGGCGATCCAGGCTGTGCGGTTGATCCTCGAAAACCTGGAGGCTGCCTACCGTCACGGGGACGACCGGGAGGCCCGCGGCAACATGTCGCTGGCCGCGCTGCTCGGCGGGCTCAGCTTTGCTCTGCCCAAGACCGCTGCCAGCCACGCCTGCAGCTATCCTCTCTCGGAGGATTATCACCTGCCCCACGGGGAGGCCTGCGCCTTCACGCTGGACAGCCTTGTGAAGATCAATGCCGACGAGCGTCTGGGGGCTCTCTGCCGCGCCGTCGGGCTGAAGGATACGGACGAGCTTGCCGCTCGCATCTGCGCCTTCAAGGAGATGGCCGGGCTGAGAAGCAGACTGGGCGATCTGGGTGAAGTCGATCTGGATAAGCTCTGCCGCGACTGCGCGGCGCACCCGCTGATGAACAATAACCCCGTCAAGCTGGATGAGGCGGCTCTGCGGAGCATGTTTGAAGCTCTGCGATGAAGCATGCCAATCGGAACGCCGTGGGAATGATCGGCGGGATGGTGCTGGCCTGGTCCATCTATTACGCCGTGAGCAAGGTGGTGGTTGGCGCCACGGGTTCCGCACTCTTGGCAGGCTTTCTGCTGCGGCTTTCGGCGCTTCTTTTCCTCACGCTACAGCTTCTGCTGGACGGGAATTTCTCCCGTCTCTTTCATCAGGGGAAAGCGGTCCGCATCCTGCTGATGATCGGCGTGTTCGGCTTTCTGCTGGATCTGTTTGCCAACCTTGGCTACGCCGGGGGCAGCCTCAGCACAGGCACCGCCCTTTTGAAGACCGACGTGCTGATGGTGAACCTGGTGTCGGTGATCCTGTACAAGAAGAAGCTCTACGCGTCCGACTGGCTCGGGACCTTTGTGATGCTCTTCGGCGTGCTTTTGGTGCTGGGGATAGACTTCGGCAGCATGCGCGTGAGCGTCTACGACCTGTTTTTCATCCTCAGTGCGATGTGCGTCACGGCCAACGCTTTTATCATTAAGCGCGCGCAGGACAAATACCACGAGGACGCGGACATGATCTCCTATTACAATAACTTCGTGGTGCTGCTCCTCTTTGGCGGCAGCGCTGCCGTGACGGGAGACCTGGGCAGCTTTGACTGGGGCGCGCTTGCCAGGCTCTGGTGGCTCGTCCTGCTGGGCGGCCTTGCCCAGACGGGGATCTACTTTTTCTATTACCGCAATCTGAAGCGCTACGAGGTCTGGGTCGTGAAGCTCTGCCTGCTGCTGATGCCGGTGGTGAGCTGCTTTATCGGCGTGTTCTTCCTCCATGAGGAACTGACCGTGAAGAAGATGCTGGGGATCCTGGTGGTGCTGGTTGGCGCGGCGATCCTGCTGCTGCGCGGCCGCATCCATCACGAGGGGCCCCCGCTTCGCGGCTGACCGGTTCAATACAGCGGAAAGGAGAATGTGAAATGCCCTTTGAAGGCGACAATATGATGGGCGTAAAGCGCAATAACCGCAGTGCCGCGCTTCGCATCCTCCACAAAAAAGGCGGGATGTCCCGCAAGCGGCTCGCCGAGGCCATCAAACTCACGCCCGCCGCCATCACGAAGATCGTGTCCGAGATGATGAGCGACGGCCTGCTGCGGGAGGGCAACGTGCTCCCCAGCGAGGGCGCCGGACGACGGGAGATTCTGGTGGAGTTGGACCCATCCGCGGGCGTCGCTTTGGGCGTGCTGATCAATCTGCGGCAGACCATTGTCTCCGCCGTCTGGCTGGACGGCTCGGTGATCTTCTCCGAGGAGATCCCGATCGAACCCCACGCCGACGCGGACAGCACGACGGCCATGCTGGCCGGACGGCTGCTGGCGCTGACGGAAGAGCATCGCATTTCCCGGGAACGGATCGTCGGCCTGGGGCTCGCCGTCCGCGGCATCACCTCCTCCGACCGGCGCCGTCTGAACAACAGCTTCGGTTCGCTGCGGCAGGAAAACTATCCGCTTTGTGAGCGCATGGAAGCCCTGACCGGCATCCCCTGCGTGATGGACAACAATGTGCGCGCTCTTTTCGCGGCCCAGATGTTCCTTTCCGACGACGGCACCAGCGGCTCGCAGTTTTTCCTGCGCTGCGAATACGGCATCGGCGCGGCTCTCTCCATCGACGACCGCATCTGGCACGGCGTCACGGAGCAGTGCGCCGAGATCGGACACATTCCCGTCATCAAGCGGGGCGGAAAGCCCTGCTCCTGCGGGAAAAGCGGCTGCCTGGAAACCATTGCCTCGCCCTCTGCGATCCGAGAGGATGCGCTGGCGCTGCTCTCGGAAGAGCGCACGCCGGTACTCTGGAAGCTCTGTCAGGAACACGGGCGGGACAATCTGACGGTGGACGATATTCTGAACGCTGCGCGCAACGGGGATAACGGTGTGGCTACGGTGGTGGACAATGCGGTCAACGCGCTGGGCAGCGCGCTCAAATCCGTGATCTATCTCACGGACCCGGGCAAGATCGTGCTCTACGGCGGGATTTTTGAAAACCCCTACTATCTTTCGCGTCTCCTCAGCGAGATGCGGGAAGGCGTGGACAGCGGCCATGTCACCGTGGTGGAAAAAAGCGTGTTTAACCACCGCCTGGAAAACAAGGCGGCCGGCCTGTTGGCGGTTCGGCGCTTTTTTGAAAACGGCGGCGTCAGCCTCTGACGCATGCGGACACAATAACAAACAACACGACAGGAGAAACAGAGGACGGGAACGGTTTCCGCCCTCTGTTTCCCATTAAATTCCGCCGCCTGCCGCGGGGACTCCGAAGATTATTACGAATGGGATCGACAAAGGCGGACAGGATCCTGTTTGGCCGGAACAGAAGACTGGCATTTGCCGGAGAAGTATGATAGTATTCTGTCGAGCGCAACGCTGCAGAAAAATAGTATGTTGAGGGATTGCCATGCAGATCAAAAACCCGATTTTGCCCGGCTTTCACGCCGACCCCTGCATTTGCCGCAGGGGAGAGGATTACTACATTGCCGTATCCAGCTTTGAGTGGTTCCCGGGGATCCCCATCTATCACTCCCGGGACATGAAGCATTGGGAACTCTATACGCATGTTCTGACCGACGCGGAGCAGTGCGACCTGACCCGCCTGCCTTCCGCCAAGGGGATCTGGGCGCCCTGCCTGACCTACTGCGAGCAGGAGGATCTCTTCTACGTGGTCTACGGCGTGATGAACTCCATGAACGCCCGGTATTTTGACATCGACAACTATCTCATCACCGCAAAGGACGTCCGCGGGCCGTGGAGCGAGCCGGTATATCTCCATTCCGCCGGCTTTGACGCATCGCTGCTTCATGACGACAACGGGCGGAAGTGGCTGGTCTCACTGGAATGGGAGACGCGCTCAGGCTACGAGAAGCCCGGCCAGATCTGCATCGTGGAGTATGACCCGTCGGCAAAGACCATCAAGGGCTATCCGAAGCGGATCTGGCGCGGCGGAACGGATCGGGGCTGCCTGGAGGCGCCGCATCTGACAAAACGCAAAGGGTATTATTATCTCATGTGCGCCGAAGGCGGCACTGGCTATTATCATTGCGTCACCATGGCGCGGGCGAAAGACTCCCTCGGCCCTTGGGAGGGAGACCCCACGAACCCCATCCTCACGGCGGCGCCGGAGAACCGGAACGAGCGGGCGGACGTGGATCATCTGAAGCCCCGATATTACAATCGGGCGAGCTATCTGCAGAAATGCGGTCACGGCAGCTATGTGGAAACCACGCTTGGGGAGACCTATCTGGTGCACCTCTGCGCGAGACCCTTCACCCCGGAGCTGCGCTGCACGCTGGGGCGGGAGACTGCCATCCAGAAGAT
Organism: Oscillospiraceae bacterium; assembly: GCA_902774015.1. GTDB lineage: Bacteria > Bacillota > Clostridia > Oscillospirales > Oscillospiraceae > Limivicinus. Next base: position 111,347 of record CACYHB010000003.1, read on the forward strand.
GCAGTGGACGGAGGACGGCTGGCTGCGCCTCGCCTCCGGCGGCAACATGGCGCAGACCTTCGTTGAGGGGAGCGCGCTTCCCGACTGGATCCCGGAACCGCTTCCGGAAACAGACAACTTTGACTCGCCCGTGCTGGGTCTGCCTTTCTATGCGCCGCGCATCGACCCGAACAGCTTCTGCGATCTTCGCGCCCGGCCGGGCTGGCTTCGCATGCGCGGTCAGGAGGCCCAAGCCTCCCTCAACCGTGTCAGCATCCTGGCGCGAAAGCTCCTGAGCCTCGATGCGGAGATCGTCACCAGGATGGATTTTTATCCGGAGGTCTACCAGCACAGTGCGGGCCTGATCCTTTACTACGATAACATGAATTACGCCTGGCTGCGCAAATACTGGAGCGACACGCTGGCCGGGCCGGCTATCTCGGTGCTTCGTCTCAATAACGGAGAGAAGACGGAATTTGACAGCGCACGAGCAGCAGTGAGCGACGGACCCGTCTGGATGAAGCTGCGGGTGCAGGGGAGAGCATCGCAGTTTTCCTGGTCACCGGACGGGGAGACCTGGAATGAGATCGGCCCGGCCTTCGATACCAGCGAGTTCTCCGATGAATACTCACAGTATGGTGAGTTCACCGGCTGCTTTGTGGGCCTGACCTGCGTTGACAGTCTGCAGCATAAAAAATCCGCTGACTTTGATTTCTTCACCTACCGTGACCTGGAGGCCAAGGCGCACGAGCAGGACGGGGATTTGTAATGGGCAGACAGGTATGCAAACTTGTTCATGGAAAGCACGAATGAAAAGTGTGAAAAGAGTGGAACAGGGAAAGCAGGGGCGATGGGAGACAAGCTTCCGCCTGAAATTGTTACAAATGCAAACAATTATGGAAGACTCAAAAAACACAGGGACGGAAATCGTTTCTGATTAAACCGCAACCTTATTATGTAAACCATTCTTTCACACTTGTTTTCCTTTTTCGCCAATCCGAAAAATCTTGCGGCTGGATTGTTGGTAGACAAGGCTGAGCCGTTGTGATACCCTCCTTCTTGAAGAGGATTTGCCAGCTATCAGAATCTGACAGAAAGAGGGCCGGGAAGATGGCAGAACAGGCAAAGCGTTTGCAGGCCGAGCGGAATTGCCGTCCGTCGCTGGATATTCCGTGGATGCGGCGTTGGGAGAAAGGCGAACGCGAGCATTCGGTTGAGGACTTCCAGACCAGATTGGTCAGGATTGACTATGTGAACATGCTTCAAGAGCTGGAATTCCATTAAAGTACAGCGGTCCGGGATCTGCCTGACGAGCGGGTTCCTGACCGCTTTTTCCCTCTCCCTTTGCAGGAGAAGACGATTCCGAGCTGCGGCGCTGTCATCGTGTGTGACGGCGCCGCTGTTTTATGCCGGAAAATCCCGGATACAACTGTACGCAAGCGATGAGGGTTTTATTCAAATATTGAGGAAAAAGAATCAGACGGCAAACAGTCTTTGACTTCTCGACATCCTGCCTTCTATTCGTTGGGCTGCAGACGCCGGATCAGGCTTCGCGCAGCTCCCCGTATCCCGATTCCCGCAGCGACAGATTTCGCGCATGGTACAAGGCCGCGGCGGAATATGCTGGGAGAGAGGTGATATCATGCTGGAAAATGCGTTCAGCCTGCTGGCGGGAAGCCTGTTTCTGATGCTCCGCATCGCGCCTGGCGGCTCTTTTCTGCGTCCTCTGCGCCGGGAAGAGGAGGAGGACTGCCTTCGCCGCTGGGCGGAGGGAGATCTGGAGGCGCGCAACCGTCTCGTGGAGCACAATATGCGCCTGGTGGCGCACATCGTCAAAAAATACTATTCCCAAAGCGGGGATACGGAGGACCTGCTGTCTATCGGCACGGTGGGCCTGATCAAAGGCATCAACAGTTATCGCGGCGATAAAGGCGTACGACTAGCAACCTATGTCAGCCGCTGTATTGAAAATGAGATCCTGATGTATTTCCGTGCCCAACGGAAGACGGCGGGAGACGTGAGCCTCTCGGAAGCGCTGGAGACAGAAGAGGACGACGGGAGCCTTTCCTTTTTGGACGTGGTGGCACAGGAGGACGATCTTGCGGAGCGGATCGGGAGTATGGAGCAGTGCGAGAAACTTCGGCGCTGCATTGAGTCCGAGCTGGATACACGGGAAGCGCGCATCCTTCGGCTCCGATACGGCCTCGGCGGGGGAGAACCGCTGACCCAGCGGGAGACGGCCGCCGCCTGCGGCATCAGCCGCTCCTATGTCTCGCGCATCGAAAAGAAAGCACTGGAGAAGCTGCGCCGGGCTATGTCATGAATGGAAAAGGACAAAGTTGCTTTCTGCGGGAGACAATGGTAAAATAACATACGATCAAGAAACGAGGGAGAAACCGGAAAATGAAAAAGGTGCTCATGATCGGAACGGGCGGCACCATTGCCTCGGAAATGACACCGGACGGTCTCGCGCCCGGCCTGAGTCCGGAGCGGCTGCTGCAGTTTGTGCCGGCCATTTCCGCGCTCTGCGAGGTGGACTGTATCTCAGTGTTCAGCGAGGACAGCACCAACATCACGCCCGCGCACTGGACACGGATCGCGCAAACGATCCGCGATCATTATGAGCGCTATGACGGCTTTGTGATCAGCCACGGGACCGATACCATGGCCTATACGGCCGCCGCGCTTTCGTATCTGATCCAGCACAGCCGCAAGCCCATCGTCCTCACCGGTGCGCAGAAGCCTATATATTTTGATTCCACCGACTCCAAAACCAATCTGACAGACGCCTTCGTGTGCGCCTGCTCGGAAAAGGCGGCCGGCGTGGCCATCGTATTTAACGGGCGCGTTATTCTGGGTACACGCGCCCGAAAGACCTGCTCCAAAAGCTTTGCCGCCTTTTCCAGCATCAACTACCCGGATCTGGCGACGCTGCAGGACCATCGGCTTCTGTGCTATATCCCGGGGGAGAGAAGCGGAGAACCCTGTTTCTTCGATCGGCTGAGCACGGACGTGAGCCTCGTCAAGCTGGTGCCCGGCATGGATCCTGCGCTGCTGCGCTTTGCGCTGGAGCATAAGAGCGCACTGATCGTTGAATGCTTCGGCGTGGGCGGCCTGCCCAGCTACGGAGACAACGCGTTCTTCGACTTGGTCTCCGACTATACAGCCCGGGGCCGCTTCGTGGTTATGACCACGCAGGTACAGAACGAGGGCTCCGACCTCTCGGTTTACAGTGTCGGCCACAGGCTCAAGGAGAATCGCCGCGTGCTGGAAGCCTACGATATGACCACGGAGGCCGCTTATACCAAAATGATGTGGATCCTGGGGCAGACCCGTGTCCCCGAAGCTGTTCACAGCCTGTTTTACACGCCGGTCGCCCATGATATCCTGCACCCCGACCCTTGAGGGGGATTCCTTTTTGTAGAGGCTTGAGCCAATGAAACGAACACATCAACGCAGCTGTCTCTCCGTGCTTCTGGCCGTGATGCTTCTGCTCTCCGCCTGCGGGGCCGCGGCTCCGCCGCAGCGGGATCCGGAGGCGGCCGAGCGGGGCTATCGCTATATCGAGAGCATGGACACGCTCATCGAATTGACCGCCTACGGAAGTTCACGCGACGAGGCACTGGACGCCGCGGCAGACGAGGTGGAGCGCCTCAACGCGCTGCTCTCGATCGGCCTGGAGGACAGCGAGGTATCACGCGTAAATCGGGATGGCGGCGGGAAACTGAGTCGGGACACGGCCGCCCTTGTGGATCGCGCGCTGGAACTGTTTGAATCCACCGGCGGCGCTTTTGACCCCACCGTATATCCTCTTATGCTCCTCTGGGGCTTCACCGGCGGGGAGCATCACGTTCCCACGGAAGAGGAACTCGCCGCGACGCTTCGGAAGGTCGGGGCGGATCGCGTGCGATTTGACGCGGAAACGGCAACGATCACGCTGGACGCGGGGCAGGCCATCGACCTGGGCGGCATCGCCAAGGGCTATACCTCCGCGCGAATCATGGAGATCTATCGGGAGCACGGCGTAAGCTCCGGCCTCGTTAGTCTGGGCGGCAACGTGCAGTGCCTGGGCGCAAAGCCGGACGGCTCCGCGTGGCGTATCGGCGTTCGCAATCCGGATACGGAGACGGGCGGCATCGTCGCGGTGGTGAGTGTGAAGGACATGGCGGTCATCTCTTCCGGCGGTTATGAACGCTTTTTTGTAGACGAGAACACGGGGATCACTTATGAACACATCATGGACCCGAAAACGGGCTCTCCCGTGAAAAACGAACTTGCCCAGGTCACGATCGTGACGCCCGACGGGACCCTGGGAGACGGGCTTTCCACCGCGCTCTATATCATGGGCCTGGACGCCGCCGCCGCATATTGGCGTGCGCACAGCGGCCAGTTCGACGCTGTTTTTGTGACCCGGGACGGAGATGTCTGGATCACCGCAGGCCTGGAAAACTGCGCAGAACCCGTGGGGGACGGCACGCTGCAAATCATCCGCTGAGGGCAGGCTTCAAAGGCTCCGCGGTATTGACTTGAACCCTCGGACCCAGTATAATGATCATCGGATGGCGAAATCAATCGAGAATTCGATTGATTTCGCTGCCAAACGACAAGTTTGGCAGCGAATGATTCTCAAAATCATTCGCCCGGCGTAATGGAGCTGGTAGTCATTTTTGTGGTGGCGCTTCTTGTGATCGGGCCTGATAAGCTGCCCCTTTATGCCAAAAAGCTGGGCAATGCCCTGCGGGAGTTCCGCAAGGCCTCTGCCGATGTGACGAAGGAGATCCGCGAGAGCGTCGTCGAACCTCTGGAGGAGGCCCAGAAGCCGCTTCGGGAGGCGATTGAGCCTATTGAAGAGCTCAATCGGGACATCAATAACAACCTTAGATCCGTGGAAAAGGATCTGAAGAATATAGGAAAAGCGCCGAAGGAAAAGCCAAAGGCAGAGGAAGCGCCGGCGGCAGCGGAAGAGAATCCTCCCGCGGAGGCGGCAGCGGAACAGGCAGCCCCAGAGGCGGAGACAGAAGAAAAGCACGAAAACGGAGGAGAGAGCACATGAAGCTGGGCGTACAGGAACTGGTCATCATTCTGATCGTCGTTATTATCATTTTTGGACCCACCCAGATCCCCAAGCTGACCAAAATGTTCGGCAAGAGCGTGAAAGGCTTCAAGGAGGGCATGGCGGAGGAAGAGGAAGAACTCGCCGCCGAAAAGAAGGCCCGGAAAGCCGAAGACAAAAAGACCGAAGAGAAAGCCTCCGAGGATGAAAAAGAATAAAGCTGCCGCCGCTGACGACGGCAGCATGAGCCTCTCCGGGCATCTGAAGGAGCTTCGCAACCGGATCGTCGTGTGTGTGGCGGTGCTGGTTCTGGGCTTTGCCGCCTGTTTGAGCGTAGCCGGGAAACTGGTGACCGCGCTGACCGATCTGGGCACCGCCTATCAATATCAGTACGTCTATATCGCCCCGCAGGAGCTGCTGCTGGTGTATTTCAATCTGGCGCTGATCGGCGCGGTGGTGCTGACCTTCCCCGTGCTCGCTTATGAAGCCTATGCTTTCTGCAGCCCGGGGCTTACGCGAAAAGAGCGCACCGGCATCGCGCTGGCTCTGCTGGCGGGGACGGTGTTTTTCCTGCTGGGTGTGGCGTTCGCGCGCTTTATCAGCATGCCCTTCATGCTGCGCTTCCTGATCGGCTTTACCACCGAGGTGGATGTGAGCGCCTCCATCAGCATCCAGGAATATGTGAGCTTCCTGATGACGGTGTTTGTGATTTTCGGCGCTGTTTTTGAGCTGCCGGTGATCTCTGTCCTGCTCACATCGCTGGGCGTCCTGCGGGCCGACTGGCTCAGAAGAGGCCGGCGCGTTATGATCGTGATGATTTTTCTGCTGGCTGCGATCATTACCCCGCCGGACATCGTTTCGCAGATCATGGTGGCGCTCCCCATGATTGCGCTGTATGAGCTGAGCATCTTCCTCAGCGCCCTGGTGTCGAAGGCCAAAAAGAATCGCCCGGCAGACGAAGAGGAAGACGGAGACGAGAAATAAAATACTGGAACTGTCAGGAAGGAACGAACTTGAAAGGAGTGCGCCGTTCCGGCTTGACAGTTCTTTCTTTCTCGGATAAAATGAAACTGTATCAGTGCGCTGTTATCAGCGTGAAACAACAATGGAGGTCGCCATGAAAAAGGAGAATAAGAGACTCCTGCTGGACCTGGCAGTCATGGTTTGCTGTGCCGTTCTGTGTCTGGTTCTGCTCACCGGCATTTTCCCCAAGGGCCCTGTGGCAATGGCTGCAGAGCCTGCCAATGAAAAATCGGCGAGCGGCGTGCGCATCGCCAAGGTTGAAGAGACCGGCTCCGGTATCACGCTCCTGACCGCTAAGGATTGGGAAAGCACTTACCCCGAGATCTACGCGTCCTATATGAAAAACAGCGAGAACGATTCTGCGGAGGACTATGTGGAGAACTATCCCATGATCTCCACGCTGTTCGAGGGCTACGGCTTTGCCAAGTTTTACGGCGGCGCCCGCGGCCACACCTATGTCATTGACGATGTGACCAGCACCGGCCGGCCCCACGCCATGGCAAACTGCTTCACCTGCAAGACCCCCGATTTCACCGTCATGGCCAATGAGCTGGGCGACGCGGCCTACTCCCTGGCCTTTGAGGATGTGCAGCAGCAGGTCAACGAGCCTTTGAGCTGCTACAACTGCCATGGCAACACCGGCAGCACCCTGATGGTGACCCATCAGTATCTGGCCAATGCCCTGGGCAGCGATCTCGACAAGGTCGACGCCGCAACCCTGACCTGCGGCCAGTGCCATGTGGACTACTACTTTGCCCCTGAGACCAAGTCCACGACCCTGCCTTACACGAGTCTTGAGAGCATGAGCCCGGACGCTATCCTCGATTACTACAACAATCTGATGGTGGACGGTCAGGTCTTCGCCGACTATGTCCATGCAAGCTCCGGCGTACGCCAGATCATGGTCAACCACCCCGAGCTGGAGACCTTCACCGGCAAGGGCAGCGTTCACTTCGGCACCTTCACCTGTGCGGACTGCCATATGGGCACCGTGACGAAGGAAGACGGAACGACCTACCCCAACCATTTCCTGCGCAGCCCGCTGGACAATCCCGAACTGCTCGAGAACACCTGTTCTGCCTGCCACGAGGATCTGGCTGCGAAGGTCCACGAGATTCAGGAAAAGGCGGAGGAGCGCACCTACGACATCGGCTACCAGCTGGAGGATCTGATCAACAAGATCACGGCGGCTGTCGAGAGCGGCGAGTACAGCGACGAGGAGCTGGACGCCATCCGCATGAGCTACCGCAATGCGCAGTTCTACTGGAACTTCGTGTTCGTGGAAAACAGTGAAGGCGCGCACAATTCCAAGCTGACCCATGACTGCCTGGATAAGTCCGAGGCTTTGATCGCAGAGACCCTGGCGATGTTCCACTGATCCTGAGAGCGTAAACAGGCCGTCCCGCCCATCGGGCGGGGCGGCTTTCCTATTTGATCACCACGCAGGAAAAAGAAGAATCAACGGTGAGATCATGATGAAAAAGACTTTTCAATTTCTGCGCTCCATGCGCTTCGGCATCCTGCTGCTGGCGCTGATTGCGGCCTGCTCCGTGGTGGGCTCCGTGATCCCGCAGGAGAAGGGCGCCGCCTGGTACGCGCAGAACTATACGAACATCCACGCGACGCTCCTGACGCTTGGACTGGACCATGTGTTCAAGGGATGGTTTTTTATTTTGATCCTTGTGCTTCTGTGCCTGAATCTGAGTCTCTGCTCGATCCTGCGCTTTCGCAGCAACGTGCGCGCCTGGGATAAGCCTGAACAGGCGGCTGCCGCCCTGCCCACCCTGGAGAAGCTGAACGAGGCGGACCTGGAACGGGTGCGGGGCTATCTGCGGGAGCGGCACTGCCGGGAGACGGCTGTCGGCGATGCCCTTATCTTCTGCAAAAACAGTTTCGGGCGTTTCGGGACTTTCCTGACCCACCTTGCCATTCTGCTTACCGTCGTCTTCGGTGCGGCGGCGTTGTATACACCCACGGTGACGGATCAAAGCTGCCTTCCCGGCGAAGCTCTGCGCATGGAGGACGGTACCCTGATCGAGGTGGAGAGCTTTCATATCGAAAATGAGGAGGGCGATCTGGATTATGAGAGCGTCCTTCGTGTGACGCTGCCGGACGGACTGCAGAGCGACTGGCGCCCCGTGAGCGTGAATCATCCGCTTGCTTTCGGCCACTATAAAATCTACCAGCAGACCTACGGCACAGCAGGGTCCATTACCGTCCGCAACAACGCCACCGGCGGCGAGGACGATTTTACCCTGACCGAAACCTGCTTTCTGACCATGGACGGCACAAACGGCATCTGGTATGAGACGCTCTATCCAGGCTATATCCGCGACGAGGAGGGAAACTTTACGCTGATTACCTCCACCTCCGGCAGCTATACGGATCCTGTATACCAGTTATTGCTCGCCGTGGACGGAGAGTATACGCCGGTGCTTGCCTTTCCCGGTGAGGATCTGACGGTCGGCGATATGCAGTATCTCTTCAACGATCCTGTGGAATACCCGGGCCTTCGCATCAAACGCACGCCGCCGCTGGTCAACGCTTTGCTTGTGGCCTCCTTCTGCCTGATGATCGCCGGCCTGTACATCAGCTTTTTCCTGCAGCCCGTGCTGGTAAAGACGGACAGAGAAGGATATACGGTAAGCGGCCCGAAACCGGAGAGCATGCGCATCGAGCTGCGCCTGCTTCTGCAGCAGAAACAGGAAGGAGTCTGATCCCTTTGTTAAACATCATTTTCTTCGGCGCCCTGGCGCTGTACTTTGCGGCGTCCGTTCTGGAATTTGCGGGCGTCAGCTTCAAGAAGGACAAGCTGCTCAAGGCCGCGTGGATCCTGTTTCTTGCCGCCTTTGCGCTGCACACGGTGTATTTTGTCGCCCGCGGCGTCAAGGCGGGGCGTTTCCCGCTTGCCAACCAGTTTGAATTCTCCATGGCCTTTTCCTGGGGAATTGCGGCCTTGCTCATTGTCTTTCGCGCAAGGCTCCATGCCGAGTGGCTCTCGGTGGCCGCCATGCCTATGGCGTTTCTCGTCCTGTCCTATGCCGCGCTCAAGCCTATGGAGATCACTGAGCTGATGCCCGCGCTCAAGAGCACCTGGTTCGTTTTTCACATCGGCTCTGCCATGTTCAGCTATTCAGCCTTCGTGCTTGCCGGCTGTGCCGGACTTCGGTATCTGCTGCTGAACCGGAAGGGGAAGGAAGCGGATGAGCTCAAGCTCCGTCAGATGGATTTCATGGCCTATCGCCTGATTGCGCTCGGCTTCCTGCTTCTGACGGTCACGATCCTGACCGGCGCCATCTGGGCCGAGCAGGCCTGGTCCTCCTTTTGGACCTGGGATCCAAAGGAGGTCTGGGCCCTCATCACCTGGATCATCTATGCCGTTTACCTGCATCTGCACCTGCGGAAGAACGCCAATACGAAGATGCTGGCCTGGTACGTGGTGATCGCGGTGCCGGTGGTGCTCTTCACCTTTGCCGGCGTCAACACCCTGATGCCCGGCCTTCACAGCTACGGCTGAGAGAACATGAATGCAGGGCCGCACGAATGATCGTGCGGCCCTGATTTCCGTATATGGAAGTCTTATTCGGCTTGTTCCAGCGCGTCCCGAAACCAGACGATCCTGCTGTCTATCACACGCCGGACGGCCTCGTTGTTCACGTCTCCGTCAAAGCCATGGTAGGCGCCGGGGATCTGAACCAGCGTTACGTCCACGCCCGCCTCTTTCATTTTGCCGGCATAGGCGATGTCCTGATCGCAGAGCGTATCCATCTCGGCGGCTTCCACGTAGGTGAGCGGGTAGAACGGGAAGCTCTCGTGCTCCATCGGCACTGCGTAGTCAGCACCCGTTGGCTCATAGCCGCTGAGATAAAGTTTCCACATTCGTATATTGGCCTCCCGCGGCCAGGTGGCATTTTCGTATTCCGTGAGGGAGGGGTAGTGCTGCGCCCGGTCGGTTACCGGATAGATCAGCATCTGCGCTGCCGGTGTCAGCAGCCCCTCGTCACAGCAGCGGTGAGTGACCTCCGCGGCGAGGCAGCCGCCTGCGCTGTCACCGTATATCATGACATGGCTCAGATCGGTGAGCGGGGAAGAGGCGATATACTTGAGCGTGTCGTAACAATCGTTCAGCGGTATTGGGTATGGCGCGTCCAGTGAAGTGCGGTACTGGGGCAGCACCACGCGGCAGTGGAGTTCGTCTGCGTAAACGGCGCCGGCGTCAAGCTGGGCGTTCATCATGGTCAGGAAAAAGGCTCCGCCATGGCAGTATAGCATGGTGGGAAGCGTTTCGCTCTCGCATCCGGCCGGTTCAAGGATATAGCCGCCGATCACGTAACCGTCCTGCGCCGCCACGCGAAGCTCCTTTTTGACCACGCCTTCCGGCGCTTTCCAGGCGGCGGTCAAGCTGTTGTCCAGCAGATTGCACCAGCGGATGTAGAGATCGGCGAACACGTCGTCATACTTGAAATCGACGCCAGGCCCGGGCTGGGGGAGTGCGGGATCATAGGAATAATCCCGGACGCGGAAGTTGATCCTGCAAACGCAGACAATGGCAAAGATCAGGATCGGCAGCAGAACGATCGCAGCGGCGATCCACAGCTTTCTGAGTGTTTTCTTCATGGCCTTCATCCTTCCTCTTTTTCGATTTCTCTGCATCCATTATAGGAAAAAAGAAAAGCGCCGTCCCGTCTGTTTTCACAAACGGTCGGCGCTTTTGCACGAATGGTGTCACGCGGGAAGAATTACTCCGGTTTTACCGGGATCCCGGCTTCCTTCAGCTCGCGGCGCAGGCGGGACATATCGTTAAAGAATACGGTAGCCTGCATGCCGCTGAGCCACGCGCCGTCCACGTTCAGAATGCTGTCGTCTATGAAGAAGCACTCGGCGGGGTCGAGATCGTATTGGCGGTAGAGCTCCGCATAGATCTCCCGCTCCGGCTTGAGCATCTTCACGTCCGCCGAGACGATACGCCCGTCAAAGCACTCCGAACCGGGGATGCGGTGGAAATACTCGGAGAGCCAGCTGGTGGCGTTGGAGAGAAGATAGACCCCGTATCCGAGGGCTTTTACCTCCCGTACCAGCTCCGCCATGCCGGGGATCGGGACCAGTTCCCCCTTCCACCAGTCATAGACGCAGTGCCGCGCTGCCTCGTGCAGGCGCTCCGGGAGTCGGCGGCAAATCCGCTTATAGCCCTCGTCAGAGCTCATCCAGCCGTGGTCCATGGCGGCCCATTCGCCGCAATGGAAGACCTCCCGCAGCAGGAGCCGGCTGTCCTCTTCGTTCAGCTTTTCTCTGGCGATGATGGTTTCCGGGTCCCAATCGATCAGGACCCGGCCCATATCGAAAATTACGTTTTTGATCATGCCTTACTGTGTTCCTTCTTCCCAAAGAATGCGGAGAGCTTTTCCATGCGCTTGCGGCGTCGGTCGCGGATCTCCAGCCGCTCGCCCAGATCACGGGAGCCCACGCCGTAGACGAGGTATAGGATCAGGCCGGACACGAGCATGATAAACACCGTGGATGCGCAGCGCCGGCCCGAGGCGTTGACGTTATAGCCGTACAGGCCTTCTTCACGGCACATGGACTGGATGACCATGGCGTAGCTGGTGCCGTAGGTGCTGGCGAAGGTGGCGGACATGTCGTATTCGGTGAAGAGCGCATTGAAATTGAGCGCGAAAACAGCCAGAACCGAGGGCAGAATGATGGGGAGCTTCACGCGCAGGAAGGTGTAGATCCCGCTGGCGCCAAGGTTCTTTGCAGCATCCTCCAGCTCCTCGTCTATGGAATAGAAGCTGGCCTTGATCATGCGCAGGCTGAATGGCAGCTTCGTCACCGTATAGGCCATGACGATCAGAAATCGCACGTTCTGCGCGTAGTAGAGATTTTGATTGCCCACGTACCAGACGGCGTCGGAGTTGAAGAAGGTTCGGTAGGAATAGCAGATCAGGATCGTCGGCAGCAGCCAGGGGAAAAGAAGCGCGTATTCCAGCACCACGCCGGTGCCCTTGTTCTTCTTCTTGAAGATGTAGTTGCAGGCCACCACAACGATCACGCAGGCAAGCGCCGCCGCCAGCGCGGAGAGGATAAAGCTGAGCTTGATGCCGCCCAGCGTCGCTTCATTGGCGAAGACGCCGGAGATGGAGCCCTCACGGGTTTTGTATTTGCCGCGGCTGGTCAGATATTCATAGTCCTGCTGGCCGAAGTAGTTGATGAGCGTCCAGTGCCCCAGATCCAGCTTTTTGAGGCGAATGGCGCTGTAGGTCTGAAAAGAGAAGATGATGATCATGACCACAGGAGTCATGTAAATGATGAACAGAATGTAGGCGTAGAGATGCGCGAGCACGTTAGCCACGGGATTCGTGATCTTTTGCTTCTGGAGCTTGGCCTTGGTCTTGGAGACGGAGAGGTAGTGCCCCTTGCGCTCGTAGGCCGAGAGAACCGTCAGCAGAACGATGGTGAACATCGCAAGGATGATGGACAGCAGCGCGGCGCGGGCCTGGGGGAAGGCCTCATCCGCAGTGGACGAGCCGGCCAGACGCACGATCTCGGGATTGATGGAGTCATAGCCCAGCAGGGTCGGAGCGGACATGGCGCAGAGACCGGTGATGAAGGTCATGACCGTGAGGGAGAACATGGTGGGGATCAGCGTGGGGAAGACCACCTTCCACAGCACCTTGAAGGGCCTGGCGCCCATGTTGCGGGCGGCTTCCACGGTGTTGTAGTCGATGCCGCGGATGGCGTTTCGCAGAAAGAGCATGTGGTTGGAGGTACAGGCGAAGGTCATGGTGAAGAGCACCGCGTTGAAGCCGGAAAACCAGCTGGGATTAAAGTCAGGAAAGGCGTTCTTCATGGCGGTGGTCAAAATGCCGTCGCCCGCGTAGAGAAACATGTAGCCCGTGACAAGCGCCACGCCAGAGTAGATCATCGTGGTCATGTAACCCATGCGAAGGATGCGGGCGCCCTTGATGTCAAAGTACTCGGTGAGCAGCACGATGGAGACGCCGATCACGTTCACTGTGATCACAAGGCAGATGGCGAGCTTCAGCGAGTTCCAGACGTATTTGCCCATGGAACCCGCGAGGAAGAAACGGATGACGGCCAGCGGGTCGCGCTCGCCGGCGGCGTTCTTCGTGTTGAAAATGCTGGTCAGGGTGTTTAGACAGGGCAGGAGCATGAAGCCGAAAAAGAGATAGGCGAAGAAGCACACGCCTACCAGGCGTACGAAGAGCTCCGGCCGGATCTTGCGGTCGAGCGTCTGACTCATGCCTCCACCACGTCCTCTCCGGAGGGTTCGTAGGCCATGATATCCCGCGGGTCGATGACCACGGAGACCTGCTGCCCTTCCTCATAGATCCGGACGCCGTCGTTCTTCTCAATGACCTTGATGGTCTGGTCCTCCAGATCAATGTAATACTTGATGTACAGCCCGTAGTATTCGCGCATGCTTACCGTGCCGGGCAGGGCCACCTGCCCGTCGCGCACGTCTGTGTTCACGTGAAGCCGCTCCAGACGTATGTAGTTGTGCTTCGCGGCGTCCACCTGCGCGCCGGCGACATTGAGCTTTGCCACCACGGCGTCGGACAGGCGGTTGATGTCGCCGATGAAGTTGCATACGAACTCGGTCTTGGAGAAATTGTAGACCTCGTTGGGTGTGCCGATCTGCTCGATATAGCCCTTGTTGAACACCGCGATCCTGTCGGACAGGGTCAGGGCCTCTTCCTGGTCATGGGTGACGTAGATGGTGGTGATGCCGAAATCCTTCTGCATCTTCTTCAGCTCGTTTCTCAGCTGTACGCGGAGCTTTGCGTCCAGGTTCGAAAGCGGCTCGTCCATGCAGATGATGGCGGGCTCGGTGACAAGGGCTCGGGCGATGGCCACGCGCTGCTGCTGGCCGCCGGAGAGCTGAGAGACCGCTTTCTTGAGCTGCTCGTCGGAGAGATCCACTTTCTTTGCGATCTCACGCACCTTCCGGTCGACTTCGTCCTTCTTGAGCTTCTTGATCTTCAGGCCGAAGGCGATGTTGTCATAGACCGTCATGGTGGGGAAGAGGGCATAGCTCTGGAAGACGATGCCGATGTTGCGTTTTTCGATGGGGACGTGCGTGATGTCCCGATCCTTGACGACCACGGTGCCGGAGACCGGCTCAATAAAGCCGGTGATCGTGCGCAGCGTGGTGGTTTTGCCGCAGCCGGAGGGACCGAGGAAGGTGAAGAACTCGCCCTCCTTCACGTGAACGTTGATGTCGTGCAGGGCGGTAAAGTCGCCGAATTTTACGACGATGTCGTTTAATTTGATCATAAGCAAGCTCTCCTTTGCATCATATCTCAGTTTGCTCAGCAAAGACCGCCAATGCGGACGGCTTTTGCTCAACGAACTCCGTTTCAAACGATCTTTATAGAACATGGCGAGCCGGGGATACCGGCTCGCCATATGAGATTGCGGAAAAGGAATTACTCGGCCTTCTGGGTCAGAACGGCCCAGTCAAGGTTATCCCAGTCGGGCTCGGCGGGAGCCTGAGAAGCGTCAGCCCAGTAGAAGCCCAGATTGGTCATGATGTTGGTCCACTCAGCGCTGTGAGCGGCAACATAAGCGGCATAGGTCATGTCAGTGCCTTCCACGGTGGTCAGCGCGAAATTCGGGATCAGGTAGATCTCGGGAATGTCGCCTTCGTAGACAATGTCGGCAGCTTCGGTGTTGCAGGGGAAGGAGTCAAACTCCTCAGCCCAGGCAGCCTGTACCTCGGCGGAGCCGAACCACTCGCAGAACTCCTTGACCTTCTCGGTCTGTTCCTCGGTACGGCCGGCCTTGTCCAGAATACCGATGTACTCGGCAATGTAATAGGTACCGTCCTTGATGTCGACGAGGGCCCAGTTCTCGGGCTCCAGCGCGCCGATCAGAGGATGCTCGCTGCCCTCGGCGGCGGCGTCGATCTTGCCGTAGAGAGCGGAGGAGTAGAATTCGGAGATGGCTACGTCGCCCTTGTTCAGAGGATCAAAGCCGTACTTGTAGTCGTCGCCGCCGAATTTACCGTCGGCGCAGAATTTCCACAGGGTCTTCCAACCGTCGATGGAAATGCCGCCGGCAGGGGATTCGGGATCGGTGAAGGCATAGAGCAGAGCGGAGTTGATGTTCGCATTGGTGGTGCCGCCGACCTTGTTCTGGCGGTACCAGGTGTAGCCGGAGTCGACCACGTCAGCCCAGTGATCGAAGTGCAGCTCTTCGCCGTTGGTGCCAAGCTCGTCGTTGCGGTAGAGCATCAGCACGTTCTGAATGACGATGCCGTAAGCCTTGCCTTCATACTGATACTCACCGACCTGCTCCGCCCAGGAAGGCGTCCAATCGATGATGGACAGGTTCTCGTACTGGCCGTCGATCAGCTGACCCCAGCGGGTCTCGTTCAGACCGAAGATCAGGTCGCCGTCCTTGTTCTCATTGGCAGCCTGCACAGCGGCAGTGTCGCCGGAGATGACGGAGTTGTCATCAATGGAGATGTTGAAGCCGGCTTTCTTGGCTTCGTTGATGAGCCAGGTGGTGCGTTCGGTGGAGTTGGAGTTGGAGTAGATGCGGATCGTGTAGTCGTCGTCAGCGGCAAACGCGGTGGGGCAGGCCACGGCGAAGATCATCACGAGCGCCAGCAGCAGCGCAAGGTACTTTTTCATGATGGTTCCTCCTTATAATTTTTTCAGCGGGCAGCGCCCGTAGAATACCAGATGTTTCAAAACCAGGAAATAATATACTCCCAACTAAAAAGAATGTCAATAATATACAAAGTGTATTCTGCTATTTATCTCTGAACTTGGCACTAATGGATAATTAAGAATCCACCGGCGAAGCCGGTGGATTTTCATATGCGGGCGAAGCCCTATGATACTAGCACGCGCGTCACGTCACGCAAGTACGATACGCCAGCCGCGAGAGATTTGCTACTTGCTACCCGTGAACGGGTTTTCTCAGAAATTAGGCATCGTCAGCTGTTCCCCGGCTTTGTCCTCGTCCAACTGATGGCGGATGTATTCTTCTATCTTTTTTGCATTCTTTCCTGCCGTGTCTACGTAGTACCCTCTACACCAGAATTCCCTGTTTCGGTACTTATACTTCAATTCCGGGTACTTCTCATATATCATTAAGCTACTCTTCCCCTTTAGGTACCCCATAAAGCTTGACACAGATACCTTCGGCGGTATTTCTACCAGCATATGTACATGGTCTGGACATACTTCTGCTTCTATGATCTTGATCTTCTTCCAGTTACATAGTGTCCGCAGGATTTCTCCCACCTCTCGCCTTTTCTCTCCATAGAACACTTTCCGCCGATACTTCGGTGCAAACACTATGTGGTATTTGCAATTCCAACTCGTATGCGATAAACTATTGGTGTCGTTCATTTGAATGACCTCCCTTTGCTTTTCTTGTGCAGTTGGCGGACCGCACTCCTATTCTAAAGCAAAGGGAGTTTTTTCGTCTACATCATCGCCATTAGGCTTCTTTTGAACCACTCGCCTAGCGAGTGGTTTTCTCTATACAAAAAACCCGGCTGCCGAAGCAGCCGGGAAACAGGGAGAGAAAAGAGAGGATGGAGAGCGATTCAGGCCAGGGCGGCGCCGAGGGCTTTGCAGGCGGCTTCCGCCTCGTCGTCGGGGGCGTCGTTGCAGATCACGCTGTTTGCCGCGAGCGTGATACCGGAGGCGGCGCAGTCTTCTTCCCAGGTGCTCATCCAGTCGCCGCCGCCCCAGCCATAGGAGCCGAAGAGCGCGACCTTTTTCCCGGCAAGGGAGCCCTTGACCGCTTCGAACATGGGCGCAAATTCACTGTCTTCCAGCTCCTCATTGCCCATGGCGGGGCAGCCGAAGGCAAAGGCGTCAAATCCGGCGGCTTTGCCGGCGTCGAAATAGGAGGCGCCGAAAAGCTGTGCGGAAGCGCCGGCGCTCCGGGCCCCCTTCAGGACGTATTTAGCCATGGCCTCGGTATTGCCGGTGCCGCTCCAGAAAACAACTGCCACTTTGCTCATACTACATATTCCTTTCCTATTTTTTACTGCAGAGAGACCGCGAGTCTGGACAGTGCGAAGCCCGCGTCCAGAGAACGCTGGTATGCCTCTGTACATTTCCGGTATTTTTCGAAGGTCTTTCGCGCAGCTTTCTCATCTCCATAGACCTTCCAGCAGCCGGTGAGCTTACAGTTCTGCGCCTTGTTCTCGATGAAGCCGCGCACGTCTTCCGGCGGATAGCTGAGAAAGAGTCCGATCTCATGCGGAAAGCCCTCCTCGGTCAGCAGGCGCTCCCGCAGCCGTGAAAGACAGCGCGCCACGCTCTGATCGCGATATCCTGCCGCTGTCAAAATCTCCCGGGCGGCGCGCCGGCTCAGATCCTGCCGGAGCACCTTCGGCCGGAATACGTAGAGCAATGCTCTTCCCGCGCGGTATCGGAGCGGGAGAACGCAGAGACCCTTTGGCGCGAGCTCTCCGTTGAGCCTGCGCAGATCAGCCGTCATTTCTGCCCGGTT
Organism: Oscillospiraceae bacterium; assembly: GCA_902774015.1. Classification (GTDB taxonomy): domain Bacteria; phylum Bacillota; class Clostridia; order Oscillospirales; family Oscillospiraceae; genus Limivicinus. The sequence goes on from CACYHB010000003.1 coordinate 128,901, forward strand.
GGGATAAGAGAAAGAAAACATGCTTCCGGTTTTGAGCCCGGCCAGTGTTGGGGCACAACACGCGACAAATACGTCCTCGGACATGGCCGCATCCCTCCTTCTGAAGAAGTATGAACCGTTCGCTGCCGACTTATACTGCGTGCTTTTCCAGCACGCTGCGGAGCGCGGAAAGGGAAGCGGAGCGGCAGTATTCCACTTTCGTGTCACTGCCGCGGATCTCGCAGAGCGCGCCGATCAACATCTTGTGGGACACGGTGTTGGTAAAGAAAATCATCAGATCGGGGCTGCCGAGCTTGGCTTTCAGACCGCCGCGGGGCTTGGTGAATACGTTTGCCTCACATCGATACTGGCGGCAGAGCTCAATATAACGGCGTTCCATGCATTCATTTCCGCCCACAATGACGACACTCATGCGCAATCTCCTCCCCTGATAGTTAAACATGTCTAACTAAGCTCGGAGTATAACATGTCAAACACCCATTGTCAAGATAGGAATTTAACTTCTTTTTTTGGGTATTCCATAAGGGACAGAGCGCTTCCGGAGCGACCGGCGATATCCGTGAATGGAGCCGGATTTCCTTCAACTTTATGTTGCATTTCTAATAAAAACATAATACAATATATAGCGAAAAGATTAACATAAAACAGGAGGCTTGCGCGATGAAAACCGTTCTGGTTACGCTGCCTGTGGAAGAGCGGCATAAGAGTGCGCTGGAGAATGCAGGGCCGGACTGCCGCTTTGTTTACTGCGGTATGAACGGAGCTACGAAAGAGCTTGTACAGCAGGCCGACGTAATCCTCGGCTGCGTACCTGCAGGATTGATTCAGGCCTCGCCTCGTCTCGGCCTCCTGCAGCTCTATTCCGCAGGCGCCGATCCCTATATCGTCCCCGGCGTTCTCCATGAGAATACGGTCCTTACCAACGCCACCGGCGCCTACGGCAAGGCCGTGGGGGAGCACGCCTTTGCCATGACCCTTGCCCTGCAGAAAAATCTGCACCGCTACCGGGACGCGCAGCGTGCCCGTCACTGGACGGATTTCGGCCAGGTCTGCTCTTTGTCGGACTGCACGGTGGTCATTGTCGGCTTGGGTGACATCGGGCTTCATTATGCGCGGCTCTGCAAGGCTATGGGTGCCCATACCATCGGCGTCAAGCGCCGCCCGGGACCCTGCCCCGAGGGCGTGGACGAGCTCTGCCTGAGCGATGCATTGGATGCGGTTCTGCCGCGGGCGGATGTACTCGCTTCCTTCCTGCCCGGTACGGGCGATACAAAAGCCCTTTACAACGCGGAGCGTTTCGCTGCCATGAAGGAAAGCGCCGTCTTCATCAACTGCGGACGCGGCAGCGCGGTAAAAACCGAGGTTCTGGCGGAGGCTCTGCGCTCCGGTCAGATCGCCGCTGCCGGCGTTGATGTGTGCGAAACGGAGCCTCTGCCGGAAGACAGTCCGCTCTGGGAGCTGGAGAATCTTCTTATCACGCCCCACGTCTCCGGCAACTTCCATCTGGCGGACATTCTGGAAAAGATCGTGGCGCTCTCGGCAGAAAACCTGAGCGCCTATCTTGCGGGCAGACCGCTGCGCAACGTCGTGGATTTCGAGACCGGCTACAAAAAGTGATCAGCAATCTTACAGACAGAGGAGAATTGAGATATGAAATGCCCGTTTTGCGGATATACTGAGAGCAAAGTGATTGATTCCCGTCCGGCCGAGGAGGGCGCCACCATCCGCCGGCGCAGAGAGTGCCTTGCCTGCAGCAAGCGCTTTACCACCTATGAGATCATCGAGCGGATGCCGCTGGTGGTCGTCAAACGGGACGGCAGCCGCCAGAGCTTTGACAAGGTCAAGCTCATCAACGGCATGGTCCGCGCCTGTGAGAAACGGCCCGTCTCCCTGCAGACGCTGGAGCAGATCGCCGATGAGATCGAGCAGGAGCTGCAGAGCAATCTGGAGCGCGAGATCAGCACGGTCGACGTGGGCGAGATGGTCATGAAGCGCCTGAAGGACATAGATGAAGTCGCTTACGTGCGTTTTGCCTCCGTCTACCGTAGCTTCAAGGACATCAACACCTTTATGGAAGAATTGTCCAAGCTGCTGCTGGACAAGCAGTAAGCAGGGACTGCTTGACGAGCGGGCGCTATTCCTTGTCACAGAAAAACACGTTTCCGTTCCTGTCCGCCGTCATAAGAAAAACGCGTTTGGGATCGCTGCACCCATGCTCACGAAGCTTCTGTTCCAGCCACTTGCGGTTATAGCCGAGCTGCCTGAGGTTATCGTCCATCACCCTACCTTCGCTGACGATCACGCTCGGATAAGCCGCCTGCCCGGCGGAAAGACCCAGTTGTCCGGCAGTCACGGGCTGCGCTTCGGCGATGGGGATGATGTTGAGGGTCCCGTTTGTCTCCAGAATTGCATACAGGACTTCGTTGATGTCGAGAATGCCGCGTGTACGCATGGCCTGCATCAGCTCGTCCGCGGTGAAACGGTTTTTGCGCATCTCCGCCTGGTTGACTTTTCCGCGGTCGATGATAAGGCTTGGCCTGCCGTACAGAAGCGAACGCAGGCGGATACTGCGCATGCTGAGAAAGGCGGTCAGCAGCTCCAGGGCTGAGAGCACGGCAATCGCCAAAAGGGGAGGCAGCAAGGGTTGTTCCGTCTCCTCAAGGGGATGGGCGGCAAGATTCGCGATCAGGGCCGCCACCACAAATTCCGACAGTTCCATCTCTCCGAGCTGGCGCTTGCCCAGCAATCGGAGAAACAGCATGAGGACACAGTAGATGACGCCCGTTCTGATAATGATAATCCACATAGGGTTAGTTTGACCCCGGGGAAAGGAGACTATACCATGAAAACGATCATTGCCAGTTATGAAGAGTGCAATGCCAAAGCGGCAGAGCAGATCTGCCGGATTCTGAATGAAAAGCCTGACGCAGTGCTGGCCCTCTCCGCCGGACGTACGCCCCGGGGCCTGTATGAGGAGTTGTCCCGCCTCTGTGCGGCAGGCTCGCTGAGCTTCCGGGAGGCAAAGCTCTTTGCCGTTACCGAGTTCGAGGGCGTGGACGAGGAGCAGAGCTGCCGGCATATGCTGGAGAGCTGCTTTGTGGAGAAAACGGACATCCGGCCGGAAAACTGCCGCTTCCTCAGCCCGGAGACGATCGTCGATTACGATGCGCAGATCAAGGCTGCCGGAGGTCTGGATGTGGCGGTGCTGGGCCTCGGCGCCAACGCCCACATCGGCTACAACGAGCCTGCCGTCCCTTACGACTCCCTGAGTCACCGCCAGAAGCTGACCGACGCCACCAAGCGCCAGAACGCGGAGGTTTTCGGCTCCGAAGATGCTGTGCCGGAGTACGGCTACACCATGGGGATTTATACCTTGGTCTGGGCAACCGAGATCATCGTGCTCGCTTTCGGCGAGGAGAAGGCGGACGCTGTGCATAAGATGCTCTACGGACGGGACGACAGCTCCGTCCCTGCGGCCTTCCTGCAGATCCCGCGGGATGTGACCGTATATCTGGACGAGAAAGCGGCGAGCAGGCTGTAAAGATAAAGAAATTAACGACAAACGTTAAAAAGTTATTGACAAACATAACTCCCTGTGTTATCTTGACAGCACAGGGAGGTGCATTTTTATGACGCAGAAGGAATTCAAGTCTCGCTTTGAGCGCTACGCTCGCGTTGGAACATTGGCTTTTACGCTGCTTGTGTTGTACTGGCTCATCCAGACGGCGATTACGGCTTATTTTGTGATTACCGGAGAAGTCCCGCCCGGTGAGGCGGAGCAGAGTTTTTTCAACCTGATCTACAGCTTGCTGTTCAGTGTTTTCGTGGTGGCAATCATGGTGATGGTCATTCGTCTGCTGCAGAGCATTCAGAAGGGGAGAACGCCCTTTACGATGGCCAATGTACGGCGTCTGCGCCGGATCGGCTGGATGCTGGTTGCCTTTGAGGTGCTGCAGCATGTGACGACCCGCCTCTTCTGGGCAGCCGCCAGCGGCCGGGTGGAGGATGGCGAGAAGGTCGTTTATTATTTCAGCTCTACCGCCGGCATGGTGATGATCGTGGGCTTGGCCGTTCTTGCAATCTCCGTGGTATTCCAGTACGGCGTTGAGCTGCAGAGCCTGTCCGATGAGACGCTGTGAGGTGCCGCCATGCCAATTATTTTACGTCTTGACCGGGTAATGGCCGATCGGAAGATGAGTCTCAAGGAGCTCTCGGAGCGGGTGGGCGTTGCCAATGTGAACCTCAGCAAGCTGAAAACCGGCAAGGTCAGCGCGATCCGCTTCTCCACACTGGAGGCCATCTGCGACGTGCTGGACTGTCAGCCCGGGGACATTCTGGAGTATAACAGAGAAGAATAATGCGAAAAAACACTTTGGCCTGTGGAAAACGCAGTTTTCCACAGGCCCTTTTTCATATCATGTTTCTGTATTCCGCTGCGTTCTGTACACTGTCGGGAGGGAAGAACTCCTCCACCGGGAAACGGATCCGGCCGAAAAGCTCGCAGGGATCGTCCTCGCTGCTGCCTGGGCACTCCTTCTCGGGCAGACTGTAGTCGTAGGCGGGGATCAGCAGCTGGGTATCCCGCTCCAGGCGGATCAGGCTGAACTGCCCTACCGTCACATACCAGCGCCGTCCAGCGCTGTTCAAAACCAGCTCTTCCGGGAAAGCGTCGGTGATGTAGGCGGGGATGATGCCCGGTTCCAGGTCAGCCTGCGGATGGGAACCGGGATCGACCAGCTTCATATGCAGCGCGATCGGGTCTACAGCGTTGACAACGGCAATCGGCAGTTCATCGCCGCCGATGACAGGTGCGGCCGCGTCTGAGGCAAAGGTCATGGAATTGCTCTCGCTCCCGAAGAGCATGACGCGCTTATCAAAAATGGCAAGACCCAGCGCCGTCTCCCCGGCCGGAAATGTTTCGGCCGTGACGCGGTAGAAATAGGTACAGTCTACAGTGTAGTGGCCGCGGTTGAAGCTGATGGGTTCCACTTTGACTGCCACATGCAGCAGCTCTGCGGACCGGGGCCGTATACTCAGCGCACTCTCTATGTAATTCTGCGATGTGACCGTAGGATAGACCCGCAGATCGTCCACGCAGTCTTTGTCTCGGCAGCCGTCGAAGATTTTTCTCGTACTGACGGATACGGCCTCGCGGATTTGCGGCGTTTCGTCGGGCCGGTTCGGCACAACTCTCTCGGGCATAACAGCACCTCCATGCAAATGGTTTCAGTACAGTCTATGCCTGCCGGAAGAAATTGTGCTTGAAAAATGGGAGCGATGAAGTATAATAAATTAATAAAATGTGCCAGGGAGGACGGAAATGGACAACTTTGGCTTCATTCATGAAAAACTGGATATCAAGATCCTTATCCTTTTCGTTCTTCGCCGCCTGCCCGGCACGGTGGATCCGGAGACGCTGCTGGAGATTTGCCAATGTGACGGGGGCATCGGGTATTTCGATTACTCCGACTGCTTGAGTGAACTGGTGGATACCGGCCATATCGAGGAGAATGAGGACGGCTACCGCATCACCGAAAAGGGCGCCCGCAATGCCGACACGGTGGAGAGCAGCCTGCCCTACTCGGTGCGTGTCAAGGCGATGCACCTGATCGCCCCGGTGGAGGAGAGGCTTCGCAGAGAAGCCATGATCGTAGCCCGGCATGAAGACAATGAGCACGGTTGTACGGTTGAACTCGCCATGTCCGACGGAAAAGGGGAGATCGCTCATATGCGTCTCCTGTGTACCGGGGAAGAGCAGGCGAAGCAGATTGAAAAGCGCTTTCGCAAGAACGCCGAGGGCTACTATCAGAAAATTATGGAATTACTGACGGAGTAATATTTTTATCGTATCATAAACGGCACACGATCGGTATTATCTTCTTTCCGTTTCGCGTGTTATTCTGAACAAAACGGAAGGAGCGATCAAACATGCATACAGCAATTCCCGAGGGTTATAAGAGCCTTCTTTCCATCTATGACACGCAGAAGGCCATCAGCCTGCTCAAGCGTCTGTTCGAGGACAGGCTTGCGGCCCTGCTGAACCTTTACCGTGTCTCCGCCCCGCTCTTCGTGGAGGAGAGCTCCGGCCTGAACGACAATCTGAACGGCTATGAGCGCCCCGTCTCTTTCGACATCCTGCGCTCCGAACACCGTGCTCAGGTGGTGCAGTCTCTGGCCAAATGGAAACGCGTGGCGCTCAAGCGCTATGGTTTCTTCCCAGGCAAGGGCCTCTATACGGATATGGACGCCATCCGCCGGGACGAGGACGTGCTGGATAATCTGCACTCGGTCTATGTGGACCAGTGGGACTGGGAGAAGATCATTCTGCCGGAGAACCGGAATCTCGACTATCTGAAGCTCACGGTCATGGACATCGTCACCGCTATCTGCGATACCCAGGACACCATGCAGGCCATCTATCCCCAGCTTCAGCAGCTGGGCAAGCTGGATCGCCGCGTCTCGTTCGTGACGAGCCAGGAGCTGGAGGACCGCTGGCCGGAGCTCACGCCGAAGGAGCGTGAGAACGCCTGGGTCAGGGAGCATAAGACCACCTTCATCATCGGCATCGGCGGCAAGCTCCGCTCCGGGAAGCCCCATGACGGCCGCGCGCCCGACTATGACGACTGGGACCTGAACGGAGATATTCTGTTTTGGGACGATGTGCTGGACTGCGCCATGGAGATCAGCTCCATGGGCATCCGCGTGGACCCGGAATCCATGGACCGGCAGCTCACGCTCGCCGGCTGTGACGAGAGAAGGGCGCTGCCCTACCACAGGGCGCTCCTGAAGGGAGAGCTGCCCCTGACGATCGGCGGCGGCATCGGCCAGTCCCGCGTATCCATGCTGCTGCTGGGCAAGGCCCACATCGGGGAAGTGCAGGCCTCCATCTGGGATGAGGACACGGTAAAAGTCTGTGAGGAAGCCGGGATCATCCTGCTGTGATACGCCAGGACCACAAAAAGCCTGTCATCCCTTGGGCTATGCCCGAGGGATGACAGGCTTGCGTTTATCTTACAGCATGGATTCGACGATCAGCAGCGTTCCTTCCGATACGGTGATCTCGGCCTCGTGAGCAGTCCACTCGTTGCTCACGCCGATGGGGAAGAAGCTGGTGATCTCCGCCTCCTTCAGCGGATATTTAACGCCGGAGAGACTGACCCGGCAGCGATCCTCCGCAGCAAAGACGGAGAGGGAAAAACCTTCGCGCCGCGAAAGGCGGAGCCGCCCTTCTTTCAGCGCGTAGATGCGGCAGTCGGGACTGTCCGCCGCGGCGAGCGCCCCCTGCCGCGCTGCGAAGCAGAGCGTCTGCAGATTCGCCAGCGTGTGATCCAGGCGGCCGCCCAAAACGCAGTAAAAGCGCAGGTCCCGATAACCGGATGCGAGCGCATAGCGCACGGCGGACATGGTGTCCGTGTCGTCCTTTACACAGGGGAGATGCAGCACGGGGACGTCTTCGGAGATGCTCCCGGAATAAGAATCAAAATCCCCGATCACGAGATCGGGCCGTATGCCCGAGCGGATACAGTATTCATAGCCCCGGTCGCAGGCGATGATAAAAGCGTCGGAGTCCGGTGCGGGGATCGGGTGGTATTCTCCTCCGGAGACGATGATGCAGTGTTTGGACATGACTCAGGCCCTCCGCAATCAGATGCCTGCATCATAAGCTTTTGAAGGCGTCCTTGTCAAGCCGGGATGCAGGCATCGGGAGGACACGCGCGCATCTGCCCTCCGTCAGCCCGCTGCCGGCAGTATCAGTATACCGGATGTTTCCCGCGCAGAAGCGCGAAGCCCGGCGGAAGATTTTGCTTGCACTTTTTTCCCGCCTGTGGTATACTGCCAATGCACGCGGATGTAGTTCATCGGTAGAACTCCGGCTTCCCAAGCCGATAAGGTGGGTTCGACTCCCATCATCCGCTCCAGACAAAAACCGCCCGTGAGGGCGGTTTTTGCTTTGTGAAGGATGGATGGGAGTCGAATCACGTCCGCACATGCCATAGGGCATGTGCATTCGCCAGTTCACAAACTGGTTTTTGCTTTGTGAAGGATGGATGGGAGTCGAATCACGTCCGCACATGCCATAGGGCATGTGCATTCACCAGTTCACAAACTGGCGAATACTATTGTTTTCTTTTCAGTACGAAAAGAAAACGCAAGCGACTCCCATCATCCGCTCCAGACAAAAAACCGCCCGTGAGGGCGGTTTTAGCTTTGTGAAGGATGGATGGGAGTCGAATCACGTCCGCACACGTCTAAAGGCATTTTTTACAATTTCATGTTGATTTTCCCGGGGGCATAATCTATATTTATACCTAGAGCAACGACTGCCGATTGTTATCCAAAGATAGAGTTTGAAAGGAGTATTCACATGGGTCTTGTTTATGCCGCACTCGGCGCCGCGACCGGCGTCATCTCCGAACAGTGGAAGGAATATTTCTACTGTGACGCGCTCCCCAACAATGTGCTCGCCGCCAAGGGCCGGAAGAGAGTATCCGCCCGGTCCTCCAACCGGGGCGACGACAACATCATCTCCAACGGCTCCGTGATCGCCGTTGCCGACGGCCAGTGCATGCTGATCGTTGAGCAGGGCAAAATTGTAGACGTCTGCGCCGAGCCGGGCGAATACGTGTATGATACCTCCACCGAACCCTCCGTTTTTGCCGGGAATCTGGGGGACAGCATTATGGCTGTGTTCAAAAACATCGGCAAGCGCTTCACCTTCGGCGGTCAGGCGCCCAAGGACCAGCGCGTTTACTACTTCAACACCCGTGAACTCACCGGCTACAAGTACGGCACCCCCAATCCCGTGCCTTTCCGCGTGGTGGACAGAAACATCGGCCTGGATATGGACATCGCGATCCGCTGCTTCGGTGAGTACAGCATCCGGGTTTCCAACCCGCTGCTGTTCTATTCCAACGTCTGCGGCAACGTGAGCGAAAACTACACGATCGATAAGCTGGAAAGCCAGATGAAGAGCGAACTGATGACCGCTCTGCAGCCCGCTTTCGCGCGCATCTCCGATATGGGCATCCGCTATTCCTTCCTGCCCGCCCACGCTGCGGAGATGGCCGACGCGCTGAATGACGAGCTCTCCGGGAAATGGCGCGATCTGCGAGGCATCGAGATCGTCTCCTTCGGCGTCTCCAGCGTCAAGGCCAGTGAAGAGGATGAGGCGATGATCAAGGAGCTGCAGCGCAACGCGGCGCTCCGCGACCCCACGCTGGCTGCCGCTCACCTCGTGGGTGCGCAGGCTGCTGCCATGCAGACCGCCGCCGCCAACGAAGGGGGCGCCGCCATGGCCTTTATGGGCATGAATATGGCGCAGCAGGCCGGCGGCGTGAACGCCCAGTCCCTCTATCAGATGGGCGCTCAGCAGCCCGCGCCCGCCGCGGATCCCGACTCCTGGACCTGCCCCAGCTGCGGGAAAAAGACCGTTGGCAAGTTCTGCTCCGAGTGCGGCGCCAAAAAGCCCGAAGCGATTCCGGTCGGCTGGACCTGCCTGAGCTGCGGCACGGTCAACAAGGGCAAGTTCTGCACCGAGTGCGGCGCGAAGAAGCCCGAGGGCGCTCCGCTGTTCCGCTGTGACAAATGCGGCTGGGAGCCCGCGGACCCTGCCAACCCGCCTCGCTTCTGCCCCCAGTGCGGTGACCCCTTCACGGACGTCGACGTTGTTGAATAAACTTCTGTCTGCTATGAACAGGGCGGCGGCGCTGCTGCTTGCCGCCCTGCTTCTCTGTGTGCTTTCGGCCTGCGGCGAGCCTGATCCCAACGAGGGTAAATATCTCTGCACCTCCGTCTCGGTGGGAGAAGATACCGTCACGCCGGGGGAGATCTATAACGGCGAAGTGAGTCTTGAGCTTCGCCCTTTCCAGCGCGGTATCCTGCGCGTGGGGGAGAACGAGGGCGACGTTCGCTGGACGATGGAGAACGGCGTGTTTTCCGTGGAAGTGAACGGCGCGGCCTGCCCCGCAACGCTTGAGGAAGGCACCATACGCCTCGACCTGCTGCGGGAAGGCGTCGTGCTGACGCTCGTGCGGGAGGATCTGGCAGCCCTGCTGCCGACGCCTACGCCCCAGCCGGAGATGCTTTCTGCCTGCGCCGGCGATTACTACGGCCGCTGGGAGATCGAAAACTCGCAGGGCAGCATGCCCAACAGCTGGTATGACTGCTGCGCTTCCGCTCAGATGACGAAGGACGGTCTGCTCATCACGCTGTGGGATGAGCGTACTTCCCGGGGAGAACCCATGGGTGTGATTTCCTGGACGTCTGACAGGGATACGCTTACCTCTTCCGGCGGATGGTTCTGGTATGACAGCGTGGAAGAGGGAGAGCTCAGCATCTCCCCCGAAGACGGCGCTCTTGCCTTCTCCGGTCACCATGAGAGCCAGGAGGAGAGCTTTGATTACCGTGTGCGTCTGCTGCCCTGGGGAACTCGCTGGGAGGACGCGGAGAGCAAACCCTATGCCTACAGCATCTGGTATCTGCCGCTTATCGAGGCGGGAGAGTCGATGCCGGATGCCATCAACCGATAAGAAAGGGGAGATGCCTGTGCCAGAACAGATCACCAATATCCAGTGCCCTGCCTGTACCGGACCGCTGCACTTTGATGGCGGCACCGGCAAGCTCCGCTGTGACTTTTGCGGGAGCACGTTTCCCGTCCAGGAGATCGAGGCGCTGTACGGCGAGAAGATCGAGAGCGCGCAGCAGGCTGCCGCGGCCCAGGCTGCGCAGACCCAGAGCGCGCCCGAACCGGAATGGGACTGGGGCGCCGTTTCCGACGACTGGGGCGAGGCGGGCGTCGATATGCGCGCCTATACCTGCCCGTCCTGCGGCGCGGAGCTGATCTGCGACGCTACGACCGTGGCGACCCAGTGCCCTTACTGCGCCAACCCCACGCTGGTGCCCGGTCAGTTTGACGGAAATCTGAAGCCGGACTATATCCTGCCCTTCAAGCTGGACAAGGAGGCTGCCTTAAAGGCGCTGCGTGAGTTCTATAAAGATAAGAAACTGCTGCCCAGACAGTTTGCCTCCGAAAACCAGATCGAGAAGATCCAGGGGGTCTACGTGCCCTTCTGGCTTTTCAACGGCACCGCGGAGGTGGACATGAGCTTCCGCGCCAGCCGCAGCATGACCCACAGGGAAGGAGACCGCATCGTCACCGAGACCGATCACTTCCAGCTTCGCCGCGCGGGTAGCGTAGATTTCGAGCGCATCCCCGTGGACGGCTCCCGCCGGATGCCGGACGCACATATGGACGCGATCGAACCTTTCGACTACCGTGAACTCAAGCCCTTTTCGCCCGGATATCTGCCCGGATTCCTTGCCAACAAGTACGACGTGAGCAAGGAGGAGTGCGCCGCCCGTGCGGATGAGCGCGCTTCCAACACCGCCGAGCAGGTGGTTGCGGCTACGGCCATGAGCGCTGGCTATGCGACCTGCTCCCCCATGGGCAAAAGCATCCGTCTGCGCCGGGGAGAGGTAAACTATGCGCTGATGCCCGTGTGGGTGCTCTCCACCCGCTGGAAAGACAAGAGCTTCCTCTTTGCCATGAACGGACAGACCGGCAAGCTCATCGGCGATCTGCCCGTGTCAAAGGAGCGCTATTGGAGCTGGTTTGCGCGCATCGCCATCCCCGTAGCCGGGGCGCTGGCGGCGCTGCTGTATTTCTTCGTATAAGGGGGGCGCTGTAATGAAAAGAAAACTCGCCCTTTCGATCCTCTTCGTTCTGGTCCTGAGCCTTCTGCTTCCGGCGGCCGCGTTTGCTTCCTCCAATGGCGATCTGAGCTACGTGACGGATTCCGCCGGGATCCTTACCGAGGAGCAGGTTCAGGAGCTGGAGGACATGGCGGCCGGCATTTCGGAGAAGTACCAGTGCGGCGTCTACATCGTCACCACGCCGGATTACACCGCGTTCGGCCGTGGGAGCGTCTCCCTCTGTGCCGAGGAGATCTATGACCGCTTCCTGCACGGCTTCGGAGAGACCGGAGACGGCCTGCTGTTCCTGGTGAGCATGGCGGACCGGGACTTTGACCTGGACGCCCACGGCAGCTTCGGTAACTTTGCTTTCGATTACCGGAACCGTGACCGCCTTGTGGACGCTTTTTTGCCATATTTTCGCAATGACGACTGGTACGGCGGCTTCAAGGCCTATCTCGTTGCCGCCGAGCAGATGCTGGTTCCGGCAGTGGAGAACTATCCCGCCTACCTGGAGGAGCTGCAGCAAAGTCAGATCGAGCAGCAGAAAATGCTTCAGGGCGCCAAAGGCATCGGCTCCGTGCTGGCGGGTATCCTCACCGCGGGCGGCGTCTGCGGCGGCATGAAGCGGAAGATGAAGACCGCCAGAGAAAAGGACAGCGCCGAGGAGTACATGACGCCCACAAGTCCCCATATGCAGATCGTGCAGGATCATTTCATCAACCGCACCCGCACGGTGCAGGTGATCCAGCATGAAAACCGGGATTCGGGCGGAAGCTCCGGCCATTCGGGCGGCGGCTTCAGCGGTCATTCCCACACCAGCGGAAAATTTTAAGAAAACAAAACGGAAAACGGCCTGTTCGGGCCGTTTTCCTGGTATATCGGCAAAAGTTCAGACTTCTCAATGAGGTGATCCCGTGAAGACAAAAAAGACAGGGGCAGGGTTCCCGGTTTTCTATACCCTGTTTTCACTCCTCGTGCTGGCGATCCTGGAACTCAATAAAAACACGATCCTTGGCTGGGCCTCAGCCTTTGTCCTTCTTGGCGCGTATGCCTTCTGGCGCGTGAAAAGGCCGATGCGTTCAGCAGTAAGACTGGGGCTGTTTGCGCTGCTTCTGGCGGCGCTCATCGGCGTCGTCCGGCATACGGAGGGTCCGGTAAAGCTTCATCCGGCTGTGGAAGGGAAAAACGGCGGCATGACGGAGATCGTCACCGTCTCGGACGGGCAGCTCACCGGCGTGTATACGGCTGACCGGGCTGTGGAGGTCTACGCCGGCATCCCCTATGCGGCGCCTCCTGTGGGCGAGCTGCGCTGGCGGGAGCCGAAGGATCCGGAACCCTGGGAGGGCGTGCTGGCGGCGGATTCCTTTGCGCCCATGTCCATGCAGCCGCAGAACTCCGCCCTTTACAGCTCCCTGGCGCAGATCATCGGTTACCACGACTATGTGATTTCCCTGTCTGACAACTATCGGGACGCCAATTCCGAGGACGCGCTGTATCTGAATATCTGGAAGCCGGCGGGGGAGCGGCAGAAGCTTCCTGTGCTGGTCTATATCCACGGCGGCTCGCTGCAGACGGGGCAGCCCTGGTATGCCGATTACCGGGGAGAGGGGCTTGCCCGCAAGGGCGTGATCGTCGTGAACATGGGATATCGTCTGGGCGTTTTCGGCTTTCTTGCCACAGAGGAGCTGCGGGCGGAGTCGGATAACGGGACCACCGGCAACTACGGCCTGCTGGATCAGATCAAAGCACTCGAATGGGTGCAAAAGAACATCGCCGCTTTCGGCGGCGATCCCGATAACGTGACGCTGGCGGGCGAGAGCGCCGGCTCTGCCTGCGTGAGCGCCCTGTGCACTTCTCCGCTTGCAAAAGGACTGTTCCGCCGCGCGATCGGGGAGAGCTCCACGGTGACGGCGCCGCAGCCTGCGCACTCCTTCCGCACAATGGAGAAAGCGCTTGCGACCGGGGAGGAGACGCTGTCCCGCTTCGGCTGTGCGAACATGGAACAGCTGCGCAGGGTCGATGCCGGGACGCTGGCCGCCGCGGCGGATACGAACCACCACATGACGGTGGACGGCTATGTGCTGCCGCAGACGCCTTATGAGGCCTATCGGCAGGGCATCCACAACGAGGAGGCCATCCTGCAGGGCTATAACTCCCTGGAGGGCGTACCCTTTATCCTCTTTGCCAACGCCGACATGAAAAATTACGAGAGCAAGGTTCGCGGCTATTTCGGCGATTATGCGGAGCGGGTGTTGGGCCTGTATCCGGCCTCCACGGACGCGGAAGCAAAGGACATGTGGATCGACATCTATTCGGCAATCTTCTTTACCTACGGACACAACTGCTGGACAAGGCAGGCGATCGCGAACGGCGTCCCGGCGTACGAATACTATTTCAGCAAAGATAACGGCCGTCTGGGACCCTGGCACAGCGGAGAGGAAGTCTACTGCTACGGCAACATCCCGGTGGACTCCGGGCTTTACGACGACTCGGACCGGCAGCTGGCAGAGCTGTTTTCCGCCTATTTTGCAAACTTCGCCAGGACGGGCGACCCCAACGGGGAGGGCCTTCCGCGCTGGGAGGCAAGCAACGACGGCAATCAGCTTATGGAGCTGGGTGAAAACGTAGGGATGCGTGAGGATCGCTTCCTGGCGCTCTGCCGGATCCTGGATGAGATGCAGGGTTTCGGAGCATGAGAAAAAGGGCTGCGCAGGCAGCCCTTTTCTTATGCAAGATGCAGGAGTTTTTGCGGAATGTGGCAGTAGCCGCCGGGGTTTTTGTCCAGATACTTCTGGTGGTATTCTTCCGCGGGATAAAAATTCTCAAGCGGCATCAGCTCTACCTCCAGCTTTGCCTTGAATTTTTTCTGTTCGGCTTCGTAGCGTGTCTCCAGCTCCGGAAGGTCGGCCGGATCCGTGTAGTAGATGCCTGTGCGGTACTGGATGCCCATGTCTCCGCCCTGGCGATGGTAGGAGGTGGGGTCAATGGTCAGAAAGTACCAGTCAAGAAGCTGGTTGAGCGTCAGCTTTTCAGCGTCGTATACGATGCGCACGGTCTCCGCGTGGCCGGAGCTTGCGCAGACCTGCTGATAGCTGGGCGCGGACGCGGGGCCGTTGGCATAGCCCACTTCGGTTTCCAGCACGCCGTCAAACTGGTCGAAGAACTTCTGCGTGCCCCAGAAGCAGCCGCCGGCCAGATAAATGCTCTTTTGAATCATATTCCCGCCTCCCGATGATTTTCTCCCATCATATCACAGGCGCGGTCTCTTCGCAAGCGCCGGAAAAGGAGCCGCAGAGATGCTCACCTAAGACCGGATTTCAGCGGTTGAGCATCCAGACGCCGCAGTTGAGATAGCCGGCGAACGCCACCCAGAGCAGATAGGGGATCAGCAGCACGGAAGCTTTTTTATCAAGCTCCCGAAAACCGAGCGTCATCCGAACGATCATCGCCCAAAGCAGCACGAGCCAGAGAAAGGCAGGGCCGAAGGCACGCAGATTGAAGAAGATGAGCGGCCAGATGCAGTTTACTGCAAGCTGCACCGCGTAGAGCCGCAGTACGCTTTTCCGGGCAGCGGCGTCCTCGCTCAGGGAGATCCTGGCGGCCGCAATCCCCATCAGCAGATAAAGGATCGTCCATACGACGGGAAAGAGCCAGCCCGGGGGAGACAGGGCCGGCTTTAAAACCTCCGTGCGGTAGATCTCCGTTCCTTCGCGGCTCAATAGTCCCGCGAGGCCTCCTGCCAGCTCTGTCAGTATGATCCAGAAGGCATAGTTTTTCCATTTTGAATGTTTCATCGAGCATCACCCGTACAGAGTATGCCCGGGGACGGCCGCAGTATTCTGCGCTTGACAAGAGCCGACAAATCTCCTATGCTGTTGACAGTCCGGAAAGGAGGGAGCAGCTGTGGAAAAACGAAATACTTACCTCGTGGGAGCGCGTGTGGCGAAAAGCACGCTCACCCGCTATCTCCTGGGCATCCCCGGCGGTTTGCTCTCGGCGTTCTTCCTGTTCGGGCTGATCCTGTGCTTTACGGATGAAAGCATGCGGGAAGACTGGTGGGTTGCGGTGCTCATGCTCCTGCCGTCTGCCTGGCTGCTTTGGAAGGGCGTGAGCGCAGGGCGGGATCTGGAGCTTGCCCGCCGTTATGAGGCGGCGTTTTCCGCAGATCCGGACGGACGTCTGTCGCTGGAGAAGCTGATCGCGCAGAGCGGCAAATCGGGGGCGCAGCTTGGAGCGGAACTGGAACGGCTCTTTCGCAAGGGCTATTTCCGGGGCTGTACACTGCAGAAAAAACCTCTTGCCGTGATCCTCACCGGGACGCAAAAGGGCGGAGAGCGCTATGTGACGGTGACGTGCCCGCACTGCGGAGGGCCGACCAGACTTGGCGCGGGCCGCAGCGGAAAGTGCGATTACTGCGGCAGCGCGATCCGGGCAGAAGAATAAGAAGCACAAAAGCAGGGGAAGCCCTGCTTTTTGTCATATCCCTATGGAAGCATGGAGAAGAAAGTGATATAATCAGAATCAACGTTTGACAGAAGATACGGGAGGCAAACCATATGATCGAGTTTTTGCGAGGCGAGGGGATCGACGAGAGCATCCTCAATAGGATCGAGGAGTTTCGGCGGAGCTATCCGGCCGGGGAGGCGCAGGACCATCGGATTCCGAGACCCAGGTTTCGGTACTACGGGAAAGAAGTCTGGCTCAAGGCCCTCACGGCGCTGCTTGCCGGGGAAAACCTGCTGCTGGTCGGCCCGAAGGCTACGGGCAAGAACGTGCTGGCGGAAAATCTGGCTGCCGTGTTCGGACGCCCGGAGTGGGACATCTCCTTTTATCTGAATACGGACGCCGCTTCTCTGATCGGGACCGACACCTTTAAGAACGGGCAGGTATCGCTGCGAAAAGGCCCCATTTACCAGTGCGCGGAAAACGGCGGCTTCGGCATCCTCGATGAGATCAACATGGCCAAAAACGAGTCCCTTGCGGTACTCCACGCCACGCTGGACTTTCGCCGCATCATTGACGTGCCGGGTTATGACCGCATCACCTTATCCCCGGCCACGCGCTTTATCGCCACGATGAACTATGGCTACGCGGGAACGCGCGAACTCAATGAGGCGCTGGCCTCCCGATTCATGGTCATCAATATGCCCATTATCGGAGCTGAGGACGTGGCGCGCCTGCTGCTCAGCCAGCACCCGCAGCTGAAGCGGCAGTACGCCGAGCAGTTTTCCGGTCTGTTTCAGGATATCCGCAAGAAATGCGAGAGTTCGGAGATCTCCACCAAGGCGCTGGATCTGCGCGGTCTGCTGGCAGCCATCTCCCTGGTGGAAAACGGCCTCACCGTCGGCGAAGCGCTGGAACTGGGCATCGTGAACAAATCCTTTGACGACTTTGAGCGGCAGCTGGTGTCCGACATGATCGCAGCGCGCATTTCTTCCCGGCTGGACGCTTCGGAGATTTTTGACGGGACATGGACGAAATAAGCGAGCTGCAGAAGCGCCGGGCGATCAACATGATCTGGAACGCCGCCCGGGATTACAGTTTCAGCCCCGACTTCAAGGCCTTTGACAAGGAAGGCCGGGCGGAGCTCTACTGGAACTGCATCATCGGCGCGCTTCGGCGGCATTACGAATACCCCAAGCTCGCAAGAGTCTTTGCTTCCTTTGAGGTTTACGAGGAAGGGGACGAGTACGAGGGCCTGCTGTGGCTGGGGCTTGAAAACTGTGTTTATCTTCGCGAAGTACCCGACCGGCCTGCGCTTTCCGGGCTGCGGCGGGAATACGCGGAGCGCTTCGTCTCCGTCTGCGGAAGCCTCGCACCGGAGGATTTCCACCTGTATGAGCACCTGGCTTACGGCCACTTCTGTCGGGTGCTTGGCAGGGAAGATCCGGAAAACCCCTACGATAAGGCCCTTTTGGACGAGATGGAGTTTTCTCCGGAACTCACGACGGATGAGATCGTGGAGCGGGCAAAGCGGCTTTTTGCGCGCTGGTTTCAAATCAACACCGAGGCGAAAAAGCGAGAATTCCGCCTGCCCGGGATTTCTCTCAAGCGGAAGCTGCGCGGCCGTGTCAGAAAGCGTTACCGCAAGTTCGGCATCGGCCTGGCGGACCATCCGGATCAGCTGTACAGCGATGCCGACGGCAACAGCGGCGCTGAGATCGTGGATACACGCACGCGAATGACGGCAGAGGAGCTTCGCGGATTCATGGCGGAGAAATACGGCAAGTCACTTTATGATCGGCGCCAGACGGAGGAGATCGAGCGCCGCCTCTGCACGGGCAATCACCTGAACTGCCACCTGCATTTCACCCGGGGCGAGCCGGTGCCGGGGCATATCCGAAACGGCTTTGAGGCCCTGCAGAAGGAGCGGGAGGCGGCGCAGATCGAGCGGAACCGCCGCTATTATCAGGAGCACCTGGCACAGAACTATACCGCCGTGCGAAAGCTCACCGAGAAGATCCAGAATTCCGTGCTGCTGCATCTGCAGCCATCGCCTGTAAAGGCAAACGCCGGCGCGCTGAACGGAGGAAAGGTCTGGCGGGCGGTGGCGCTTGGGGACGAAAAGGTCTTCATCCGCGACGAGCAGGGGAATATGGGCGATCTGAGCGTGGACATTCTGCTGGACGCCTCCACTTCCCAGAAACGGCGTCAGGAGATCGTCTCCAATCAGGGCTACATCCTGGCC
Organism: Oscillospiraceae bacterium; assembly: GCA_902774015.1. Classification (GTDB taxonomy): domain Bacteria; phylum Bacillota; class Clostridia; order Oscillospirales; family Oscillospiraceae; genus Limivicinus. Next base: position 147,283 of record CACYHB010000003.1, read on the forward strand.
GAGGCGCTGTTAAACTGCGGCATACCCTGCCGGGTATCTGCTTTCTGCTCCATGACGGGGTATACCATCCTGCGCATTTACCGGGATTACCATCAACAACGAAAGGAAAACAGACGTATTTTTGATTACGTCTCCAACGGCTGCAACCGGGACGGGCTTGCGATCCGCGCCATGCACGATCTGATGAACCGGACGGGTTATGAGCACAAGATCCTTATTATCCTCTCGGATGTGAAGCCCAATGACATCCGCCGCATCCAGAGCCGCGACGGCTCGGAACCCATACCCTATGAGGAGGGGGCCGGCGTCACGGATACGGCCTATGAAGTGCGCCGCGCGCGCTCTGACGGGATTTCTGTTATCTGCGCCTTTACGGGCGACGACGAGGACCTTCCCTCGGCCAAGCTTGTTTACGGACGGGATTTTGCCACGATCCGCTCTCTGGACCGGCTGGCTGACAGCATCGGCCTGCTGCTGCAGAACCAGATCAGAAATCTGTAAGGACTGTCCGCTCCGTCAAATCATGGTTGCGAATACGGAAAGAATCAGCTACAATACAAATGTGAAGGATTGCCCCGAAAGTTTTTCCCTGTATGTCGTTCATAAAGAAGGAGGAAAACATGAAAAAAACCGTCGCATTCATTCTCGTTGTTTTGATCCTTGCAGCACTGAGCGGAGCCGCATTTGCCGAAAGCGGACTCACGGTTCAGAACGAGACTCTGATTGAGATCGAAGAAGATGATTCCGCGTATTTCTTTGCTAAAATTGAAAACACAGGAGATCAGGCGGTCGGAATCGGCACCGGCAAGCTGGTCGGTTTTTCCGAAGACGACGATATTCTGATCACGGAGGAGTATCTCAGCACCTTGCCCTCGGACCTTTTGCTTGAACCGGGCGAATACGCCTATCTTTCCGAGTACGTTTGGGAAAGCGAATTGGAAGACGCTGATATAGCCGAGTACAGATTCTCTGTGAAAGAAGACCCGAACGCCGACCGTTTCGAGAGCATCCCGTGCGAAGCACGCTACGAAGATGAAGGAAAGTACGATCATTATATCTATGTAACGTTCAAAAACGAGACGGAAGAGGTTTTGTTTGATACGTACATCACGGTCGCAATGTATGATACGGATGGGAATCTCATCTACGTTGACGGTTCCCTGGAGGACGATATCGGCGTTCATCCGGACAGTACCGTTACGATCCGACTGTATGTGGACAGCGAGCTTACCGATTACTACAGCAGTCAGGGCATCGAAATCGGAGAAGTTGACGCGATCGTGTACTATACCGGAGAGTAAAGCCCTCTGAAACAGAGCACGGGTTTTGATGCTTGTATAAAAAATGCCATGGACGGCGCGGAAAAGCGGCGCTGTCCATGGCATTTGCCCGTTTGAAAGATCATTCTTTTGCCGGCGGGTATTCGTTGCAGAGCAGGCGATAGGGCGGCTCGTCCTCCTCAATGGCGGGGAAGCGGCCAACGGGAGGATTGAAGCGGTTGTCGGTCTTGTCGTCGTTGCACTGGCTCACCTCACCCAGCAGCACCGGGCCGGTACCCGGCTCCACGGAGAAATCGTGGTAGAGGAGCTGCTGAATGTGGATGCTCTCGCCCGGCGTCAGGCGGATCTGTGTGCCGGCGGCAACGGTGTACTTTCTGCCGTCAGTGTGGACCGTGACAGGGGATTCGTAGTCGATCTCTTCGTCCGGCAGGCTGTTATAGACCCGGATCAGCACGTTTCCACCGCCGCGGTTGATGATATCCTCCGTCTTGTACCAGTGAAAATGGTTCGGCGCATACTGACCTTCTTTCAGGTACAGCAGCTTTTCCGCGTAAACCTTGGGGTACTTGTCTGTCATGGCGCGGTTCCCGTTGCGGATGGTGATGAGAGAAAAGCCGAAGCGGTCAAAATCACCCATGCCGTAATCGGTGACGTCCCAGCCCAGCATGCAGTCGCGCACTTCGTCATATTCATGGCCGATCTGCTGCCATTGCTCCGGAGTAAATGCGCAGAAAGGAGGGAGAGAGCAGCGGTACTCTCTGCATATGGCCTCCATCTCGCGCAGAGCACGGTTGATTTCGGAACGCTTCATACGGTGGGCTCCTTTATTCGTTTCTTGCCAATAGTATATGCATCCGGGCTTGCCATGTCAATCGGCGGACAGCGATGCACCGGGAAGATTCTTTCCTCTTGCCTCCCGATTAAATACCCTATATAATACAGAAAGAAACATATGGGGGCGAGCTTATGAACAATCCTTTCTTTGAAACAATCCACGGGAAATTCGGCTTCGGCTGCATGCGGCTTCCGATGATCGGAGAAGAGGTAGATCTCCCGCAGTTTGAAAAGATGGTGGATGCCTTCCTGGCTTCCGGCCTGAACTATTTCGACACGGCGCATGTCTACATCGGCGGCCAGAGCGAGACTGCGCTGCGGCAGTGTCTCACTTCCCGCTATCCCCGGGAGTCCTATGTCCTGACGGACAAGCTCAGCGGCAGCTGCTTTGAGACGGAGGCGGACATTCGGCCCTTTTTCCAGAGCCAGCTGGACGCCTGCGGCGTAGACTTCTTCGATTTCTACCTGATGCACGCCCAGAATGCGAAAAACTTCCTCAAATACAAGGCATGTCGGGCCTATGAGACGGCTTTTGAACTGAAAAGAGAGGGAAAGATCCGCCACGTGGGCATCTCCTTCCACGATTCCGCCGAGGCGCTGGATCAGATCTTGACGGAGTATCCTGAGATCGAGGCGGTACAGATCCAGTTCAATTACGTGGACTATGAGGACGCCGTGGTGCAGAGCCGCAGGGTCTATGAGACGGCGGTAAAACACGGAAAGCCTGTGATCGTGATGGAGCCTGTCAAGGGAGGGAAGCTGGTGGACCTGCCTGAGGAGGCACAGCGGATCTTCGATGCTCTGCAGGGCGGCAGCAACGCCAGTTACGCGATCCGCTTTGCCGCAGGCTTTGAGAACATGATGATGGTACTCTCCGGTATGTCCACGATCGAGCAGCTGGAAGAGAACGTGAGCTATATGGCGGATTTCCGGCCGCTCAGCGAAGAAGAGAGAACGGCTGTGGAGCAGGTGCAGAGGATCTTCCGCAGTCAGGGCCTGATTCCCTGCACAGCCTGCCGCTACTGTGTGGACGGCTGCCCGAAGCAGATCCCCATTCCGGATCTCTTCTCTGTGATGAACGATAGAAAGAAATTCCCCAAGTCCGACTACAGCGGGATCTATCAGTATCGGACCAACGGTAAAGGAAAAGCCTCCGACTGCATCCGCTGCGGCGCCTGCGAGCGGATCTGTCCCCAGCATCTGCCGGTCCGCAGTCTGCTCGAGGAAGTTGCGTCGTGTTTTGAATAAGGCAGAAACATATACAAATAACGGGAACACCGGAATATCGGTGCTCCCGTTTCCATGTTTCAGCCTGCGGCGGTAAGGTTTTCAAAGAGATCGCTGCGCAGAACATCCTCGCCGACGGTGCTGCGATAGAGTCCGAATTTGGAGCCGTCATGGGGACTGTCATGCCGGTAGACTGCGTATTTGCCCGCCTGATACTGGGAGACGCAGAGGGAGAAGGCGTGGTCCGCAGCATCGAAGGCGCTCAAACCGCCAAAGCTTGAAAGCGGAGCGTCAAAGTCCATGGACACCATATTCTCCTCGGCTCCGTACCGATGCAGATAGGTCTTCGGAACGTCCCAGACGCCGTACTTTTCGCAGGATTCCGCATACCAGCCTTCGTCGCCGGATCTCTCCACCGCGTCCTTGAGGCACATGACCCCGAAGACGTGGACTATGTGGCCGGAATCCCCGTCCTCGGCCTGACCGACGACGACCTGCGGGCGGAAACGTCGGATCTGTTCGACCATGTAGGAGGTCATATAGTCCTGGTTGTAGTATTCAATGGCGCCGCCCAGTGTGTTCTGGTATACGTCCATCTTCCTGCTGGTGACCGGATAGTGCGTCATTCCGGCCGCCCACTGGCTGTCGAGCATTTCATGATAACGACCGGCGTTGTGCTGCACGACGAAACAGGTCTGTACGCGCTTGCCCTGATCCACGTAGTAGGGGATCACGCCGCCGAGAAAAATGAATTCGTCGTCGCTGTGGGTGGGAAAGACAAGAAGATCCGCCTGATCCCAGGGTTCCTCCCAATCCTGCACCCAGTCGGGCCTCGCTCCTGCCGTAAAACCGTAGATTTCTGCGATCCATGGCTCGTCTCCGCCGGGGAGCGTTATTGTGAGCTCTGTACGGGCTTCGGGAAGCGGAACGTACTCGTGGCGAAAGCCATGCTCGCCCAGATTCAGTATTTGTTCCCCGCAGCTGAGCGTCCAGGGTGCGGGCGTATAGCCCCACTGGATATAGAGGGCGCTGATAGGCTGTTCTGCTTTGATGAGCATGGGTTCTCCGGGCATGAAGTTTTTGCTGCTGTTGTAATCCCCGTCTGTCAGCACCGCCACGGGCGTACCGCGATAGGAGACAGCGAGAGAGACAGTCTGTGCTTCCGGCTCCGGTGTGGGCTCGGGTGTCGGTTCCGGTGTGGGTTCTGGCGTCGGTTCCGGTGTGGACGTGGGCACGGTGGTAAGCTCCGGCGCAGGCGGGACAGCGGGGGATGCAAGCCTTGCCCGGACTGTCAGCCCGAGGCCGAGCAGGCAGAGCACCAGCAGAGTACAGGTCAAAAGGGTTCTTGTCGCTTTCATAGGAACTCCCGGAAGCAACGGCAGGCGGCGAACGCCTCCGTCCGCTCAAAAGTAGTAAAATGCATTATACTATCAGGAGCGCTAAAAAACAACGATAAAAATATAAACTGTCGAATGCCATCGATCCCGACGGGAAAAAGGGACTTGAAAAACTGAAAAAAGTGTGTATGATACTATATTATATAAACATAAAATGGGAGTTTATGGCCATGGAACGGATCACATCCCGGAAAAATCCGTATATCCGACATGTGCGGCAACTCGCCCATGACGGCGCTTACCGCCGGGAGAAGGGCGAATACCTGTGCGACGGGATCAAAACGCTGCGCGAGGCGCTGCACTTTGGCGCAAGGGTCACTTCTGTCCTCTGGAAGGAAAGGTCGGGAGAGAAGATTTTCGTTGACTGTGAGCAGTATGAATGCCCGGAAGATCTTTTCGATTTTGCCTCTCCTATGGTCAACAGCCCCGGCCCGCTGTTCACCGTGGCCATCCGGGGCTGCTCGAAGCCCGGTAAGCTCAATAACGCACTGGTCCTGGAGGGCGTACAGGACCCCGGCAACGTGGGTTCGGTGATCCGAACGGCCAATGCTTTCGGCATCGGCGCCGTGATCCTGACGGGGGACTGCGCGGATCTTTATCATCCCAGGACTGTGCGCAGCACGATGGGCGCCATTTTTCGGCAGACGGTGCTGGAAATGGAGCTCTCCGTACTGAAGGATTTCCTGAGTGAGCAGGGGCTGCCGCTCTACGGCGCGGCTCTCGCCGAAGACGCTCTCAGCATATGCGGACTCCCGCTGCAGCATACGGCCGTCGCCGTCGGGAGCGAGGGGCGCGGACTGAGCACGCAGCTTCTTTCGCTCTGCGAGAGAAAAATCATCATCCCCATGGCGCCTGACAGCGAATCCCTCAATGCGGCGGTGGCTGCCTCGGTACTCATGTGGGAAATGGCAAAGACATGATCAGAAAGAAACAGGGAGAAGGCGAACGAGATGGCGGCTCTGGAATACTGGCTCTGGTTATCCTCGGCGGCAGTCGGCCCGCGGGCAAAGTGGGCGCTGCTTGAACGCTTCGGCGACCCGGAGGCAGCTTTCTTTTCTCCGTCCGGTGCGTTTTCCGGCCTGGAGGGCGTCTCCTCACAGGAAGCTCGTACGCTGGAAACGCGGGATTTGAGCCGTGTACAGGAGATCGCCTTCGCCTGCCGCCAACAGGAGCTGCGCATCCTGACCCTTCAGGACGCAGCCTATCCGGCAAGGCTTCGGAATATTTATGCTCCGCCTGTGGTATTGTATGTAAAAGGCGAGCTTCCTCCGATGGATACAAGCGTTGCGATCGCCGTTATCGGTACTCGGAGGGCCAGCGTATACGGCTGCAGAATGGCCAGAGATCTTGCCTATCAGATGGCCTCCTCCGGCGCGGTGATCCTTTCCGGCCTGACCGCCGGGATCGACGCGGAGGCAGCCATCGGCGCGCTCAGCGCGGGCGGGAGCTGCGTCGGCGTTTTGGGAACAGCCCATGAGACCGAGCGCGGGCGCCTGGCAGCTTCCGTAGCGGCCCGCGGGGCGCTGATCAGCGAATACGCACCGGGTACCATCCATCAGCGCAGCTTCTTCCGTGACCGAAACCGCATCACCGCCGGATTGTCGCTGGGCGTCGTTGCGGTGGAGGCGCCCGTGAAAAGCGGCACGCGTCTCTTCGTGGAGGAGGCGGCGAATCAGGGCAAGGAGATTTTCGCGGTTCCGGGCAATGCGGATGCGGAGAGCAGCGCCGGGACGCTTGCCATGCTCAAGGACGGAGCAAAGCTCGTCACCTGCGGCAGGGACGTGCTGTGTGAATTTGAGGATCTGTATCCCGGCGTCCTGCATCCCAGCGATGCGCTGCATGCGCCGGAAGATCCCCCTGCTTCGCCCGTCCCGGTGGAGAAAAAGCCGGAGTCTGCGCTTGACAATGCGGAGACCGCGGACTATATTGACCTAAAACAGCAGCTCAGCCAGCTCTCGGAGGATCAGCTTCGAATCATCGCAGCCATGGACGCAGGTCCCGTGCACGTGGATGACATTGTGGAACGAAGCCAGCTGCCCGTGGCCAAGGTACTCGGTCAGCTGACCATGCTGGAGCTGAAAGGCTATGTCGGGCGTTTGCCGGGCAGACGTTTTGAACGCAGAATCACGAAAAAGTAAGGTAGGAAATACAATGGCAAAAGCAAAGGATCTTGTGATCGTGGAGTCGCCCGCCAAGGCGAAGACGATTGAAAAGTATCTGGGCGGAAACTACAAGGTTACCGCGTCCATGGGGCATCTGCGGGATCTCCCGAAGAGCAGGATGGGCGTAGATATAGAAAACGGTTTTGAGCCGCAGTATATCGCTGTACGCGATAAAACCGAGCTGATCAATCAGCTCAAAAAGGACGCCAAAAGCGCAGGGACCGTTTATCTCGCAACGGACCCGGACCGCGAGGGCGAAGCGATCTCCTGGCATCTGAAGGAGCTGCTGGACCTCCCCGACGAGAAGGCGCAGCGCGTCACCTTCAACGAGATCACCAAAAAGGTCGTGTCGGAGAGCATCCGGCATCCCCGGGCCATCGACCAGGACCTGGTGGACGCTCAGCAGGCCCGCCGCATCCTCGACCGTATCGTGGGCTACAAGCTCTCTCCGCTTCTCTGGCGCAAGGTAAGAACGGGTCTCTCCGCAGGCCGCGTCCAGTCCGTTGCCACCCGCATGGTGGTGGACCGCGAGGAAGAGATCAAGGCCTTCGTCAGCGAGGAGTACTGGCTGCTGGATGCGCTGCTCTCCCGCGCCGACAGCGGCAGCTTTACCGCCCGCTACTACGGAGAGGGCGACAAGAAGCGCGAACTGAAATGCCGCGAGGACGTTGACGCGGTGATCGCAGACACCCGGAACGCTCCCTTCACGGTGCAGACGGTGAAACGCGGGGAGAAGCAGCGCACACCTGCGCCTCCCTTTATCACCTCTACCCTTCAGCAGGAGGCCAGCCGCCGGCTCTCCATGACGCCGCGGCGGACCATGTCCATCGCCCAGCAGCTTTACGAAGGCGTGGAGATCTCCGGGCAGGGGAGCGTCGGCCTGATCACATATATGCGTACCGACTCTCTGCGTTTGTCCGAGGATGCGCTCGCGGCTGCAAAAGACTTTATTGTGGATCATTACGGTCCCGCGTATTACCCCGGGAAGCCCCGGCATTTCAAAACCAAGGCCGGTGCGCAGGACGCCCACGAGGCCATCCGACCGACAGACGTGAATCTGACGCCCGAATCGGTACGGAAAGACCTGAGCCAGGAGCAGTACAGGCTCTACCGGCTGATTTGGGGCCGCTTTACCGCCTGTCAGATGGCAAACGCCGTATATGATAATGTGTCCGTTGATGTTGTTTCCGCCGGGCACACCTTCCGCGCCAACTATTCCGAGCTGAAATTTCCCGGTTATACCGCCGTATACGAGGAGGCCAGGGACGAGGAGAGCGACGAACTGAAAAACCCGCTGCCCTCCCTGAGCGAGGGAGAGACCCTCAAGCTGGAAAAGATGACGCCGGACCAGCAGTTCACCCAACCTCCCGCCCGCTATACAGAGGCTACGCTTATCCGGGCCATGGAAGAAAAGGGCATCGGCCGGCCCTCTACCTACGCGCCCACCATTTCCACCATTACCGCGCATGACTACGTGATCAAAGAGGGCAAATATCTGCGCCCCACGCCGCTGGGCGAGGTGGTGACCGGGCTCATGAAAGAGCATTTCTCCGATATTGTGGATCTGAAGTTCACGAACCACATGGAGGAGGAGCTGGACGGCATCGAATCCGGCAAAGCAAAATGGCGCGACGTACTCTCGGAATTCTACGGCGGTTTTGAGAAGGAGTTCAATAAGGCCGAGGAGAGTCTGGATGGGGTACGCATCAAGGTTCCTGACGTGCTCAGCGACGAATATTGCGACGTGTGCGGCCGCCAGATGGTGGTAAAGAAGGGCAAGTTCGGCTATTTCCTGGCCTGCCCCGGTTTCCCCGAATGCACCTTCACCAAGCCCATCGTGGTGGAGATGCCCGGCAAGTGCCCCAAATGCGGCGGCAAGATCCTCAAACGCACCAGCAAGAAGGGCTACGTTTTTTACGCCTGCGAGCGCGGGACCGAATGCGGCTTCATCACCTGGGACGTGCCCACGAAGGATTATTGCCCCGCCTGCGGAAAGACGATGTTCAAAAAGTCCGGCCGCGGTCCGCTGAAGAGCTTCTGCATCAACGAGTCCTGCCCGAACTTCGTTCCCGAGGAAAAACGGAGCTATAAGAAGAAATCGCCAGAGGAAAAAGCGGCTGCCGCGGAGAAAAAGAGCGCGGCGAAAAAGCCGGCCGCAAAGAAAACTGCGGCCAGGAGCAAGGCCGCAAAAACGGCAAAGAAATAAAAAACATGGAACAAGTGACGGTACTGGGTGCGGGCCTCGCCGGGAGCGAGGCTGCCTGGCAGCTCTCGAAACGCGGCGTGCCCGTGCGCCTGGTGGAGATGAAGCCGGAGAAAATGACCCCGGCCCACAAATCTGAATACTTCGCGGAGCTTGTATGCTCGAATTCCCTTCGGAGCGATGAGCTTTCAAACGCCGTGGGTCTTTTGAAAGCGGAGATGCGCCGCATGGGCTCGCTCATCATGGAGGCGGCGGACGCAAACCGCGTGGCCGCCGGCGGCGCCCTCGCCGTGGACCGGGAGGGCTTTTCCCGCACGGTGACAGAAAGACTGCAGGCGCGTGAGAATATCGAGATCGTCCGTGCCGAGGCGAAAGAGATCCCGGGGGGAGAAGTGATCGTTGCCACAGGGCCGCTCTCCTCCGATGCCATCGCCGCTAAGATCGCGGAACTCTGCCCGAACTCCGATCTGCACTTTTACGATGCGGTGGCCCCCATCGTCACGCTGGAGAGCGTGGACATGTCCAGCGCCTTTTTCGCCTCCCGCTACGACAAGGGGACGGCGGACTATGTGAACTGCCCCATGGACAAGGACGAGTATCTGGCTTTCGTGCGGGAACTCTGCTCCGCCAGAGAGGCCGAGGTACACGGCTTTGACGACGGCGGTGTTTTTGAAGGCTGCATGCCGGTGGAGGTCATGGCCCGCCGCGGTGTGGACACGCTGCGTTACGGGCCGCTTAAGCCCGTCGGCCTGAAGGATCCCCGTACGGGCAGGGAAAACTACGCCGTAGTGCAGCTGCGGCGCGACAATGTCGACGGCACCCTCTATAATCTCGTGGGTTTTCAGACCCATCTGACCTGGGGGGAACAGCGGAGAGTATTTTCCATGATCCCCGCCCTCAAAGAAGCGGAATTCGTCCGCTACGGCGTGATGCACCGCAATACCTATCTCAACAGTCCCACGCTGCTTGACCGCTATTACCGGCTCAGATCCGAGCCGCGCATCTCTTTTGCCGGGCAGATGACCGGTGTGGAGGGCTATGTGGAGTCCGCGGCCTCGGGGATGTTGGTGGGGATTGAAACAGCGGCCCGCGTCCTCGGCCTTCCTCCCGTTGATTTTCCGCAGGAGACTGCCATCGGCGCGCTGGGGCTGTACATATCCGGCGGCAGCGTGGGTGATTTCCAGCCGATGAACATCAATTTCGGCATCATCACGCCCCTGGGCTTCCGGGTCAAGGGAAAGAGAAACAAAAACGCGGAGATTTCAAAGCGTTCTCTGGATATCATAGAGAGCTTGATGAACAGGGAGGTTTTCGCATATGAAGATCATCGTTGACGCTATGGGCGGCGACAACGCGCCTGAGGAGATCGTCAAGGGCGCGGTGCGCGCCAAACGCGAATTGGGCGTGGACATTGAGCTGGTCGGACGGAAGGAAGAGGTGGAGCGCTGCCTCGCCGCAGAGGGCTGCACAGACATCCCCGTGGTGGACGCCCGCGAGGTCGTCACCATGGAGGACGATCCCAGCACTGCCACCCGCCGGAAAAAAGATTCCTCCATGACCGTGGCGCTCAACCGACTGCGCGACGGGGAGGGGGATGCTGTGGTTTCCGCAGGCTCCACCGGCGCGCTGCTCACAGGTGCGACGCTGATCGTCAAACGCATCCGCGGCATTCGCCGTGCCGCCATGGCCCCTGTATTGCCCGCGGGCGAGCACGGCGTCATGCTCATAGACTGCGGCGCAAACGTCGAATGCACCGCCGAATATCTGCTCCAGTTCGCTTACATGGGCAGCTTTTACGCGAAAAAGATCATGGGCTGCGAGAAGCCCCGCGTGGGTCTCGTAAATGTGGGCACCGAAGATACCAAAGGCGGCGAGCTGCAGCATCAGGCCTTCGCGCTGCTGCAAAAGGCGGACGAGGAGGGACGGATCTGCTTCATCGGCAATGTGGAGGGTACGGGCGTCTTCTCCGGTGAAGCGGATGTGGTCGTCTGTGACGGCTTTACCGGCAACGTCCTGCTCAAGAGCACTGAGGGCGTGATCAAGTACATGATGAAGGCGCTCAAGGGCGTTTTCTATGCCAGTACCGCGAACAAACTGGCTGCGGCCGTGCTGAAAAAGGACTTGGCCGCCATGAAGAAGTCCATGGACGTGAACGAAGTGGGCGGGACGGCGCTTGTGGGCATCTCCAAGCCTGTCATCAAGGCCCACGGATCGTCCAACGCGGCGAGCTTCTTCGCAGCGATCCGCCAGGCCAAGGCCTTTGCGGAGTCCGGCATCATTGCCGACATCGGCGAGAACATTGAATTCATGAGATTGAAGAGCGAAAACCATGCAGAAGCTTGAGGAAAAAATCGGATACTGCTTTCATAACGCAGAGCTGCTTCGCACTGCGCTGACACACAGCTCCTACGCAAACGAGCGCCGCAGCGAAGACTGCCAGAGTTATGAGCGCCTGGAATTTCTTGGGGATTCTATCCTGGGTTACGTGACGGCGGAGTTCCTGTATCGGCACGAACCGCGCCTGCCCGAAGGGCGCATGACCCGCCTGCGCGCGGAGCTTGTCTGCGAGCAGAGCCTGCATCAGGTGGCACAGCGTCTTGACCTCGGCGCTTATATGCGCCTTGGACGGGGCGAGGAGCACACCGGCGGACGGGAGCGACCCTCCATCCTGGCGGATATGGTGGAATCCGTTATTGCCGCCATGTACCTGGACTCCGGAAGTCTGGAGGAGCCGCGCCGCTTCATCATGGCGCAGATCCTGAAGGACGCGGAGATCGGGGAAACCCACCATTCGGCGGATTACAAGACGGAGCTGCAGGAGCTTGTGCAGCGCAAGGCCAATCAGGTCATCTCCTATGAGCTGATCGGCGAGAGCGGGCCGGATCACCGCAAGGTCTTCTCCTTCCGCGTCAGCATCAACGGTGCAAACGCCGGAGAGGGCAGCGGCCGCACCAAGAAGGAAGCCGAACAGATGGCCGCCTGCGAGGCTCTGCGCAAGCTCAGGGCATGAGTGCGAGAGCCTCCATCATCCCCGTCTTCGTGCCGCATCTTGGCTGCCCGCACGCATGCGTGTTCTGCAACCAGCGGCGCATCACCGGGCAGGCACGGCCCGCTGATGCAGAAACAGTGCGAGAGGCGATCCGGAGGGCGCAGCAGATACCGTGTTCCGCCAAACGCGAGCTGGCCTTCTACGGCGGCAGCTTTACTGCCATTGAAGAAGAGCGGCAGATCGAGCTGCTCTCGGCGGCAAAGGAAGCGATGGAGGCGGGAAAAATCGACGCGATCCGCCTTTCCACCCGGCCCGATGCCATAGACGCGTCCGTGCTTGCCCGTCTCCGCGCATATGATGTGGAGACCGTGGAGCTGGGTGCTCAGTCCATGGATGAAGCTGTTCTTGCCGCCTGCAGACGGGGACATACGGTCGGGGATGTGCGCAGGGCATCGGCTATGATCAAGGCTTCCGGTATGCGTCTTGTTCTGCAGATGATGACGGGGCTTCCCGGCGATACGCCGGAGAAAAGCTTGAAAACGGCAGAAGAGCTCATTGCCTGTATGCCGGATGGCGTGCGTATCTATCCCACGGTTGTCGTAATGGACACGGAGCTCTGCGGCCTGTGGCTGGCAGGCATGTACAGGGAGCATTCGGTAGAGGACGCTGTCAGCGTCTGCGCTCAAATCGTGCCGCTCTTTGAAGAGGCAGGGATTCCCGTGATCCGACTGGGACTCAATCCCACGGAGGATCTTTCGGGCGGTGACGCCGTCGCCGGCGCCTATCATCCGGCACTTGGCGAGCTGGTCAAGAGCCGAATCTTCTATAACAGGGCTTCCGCGCAGCTTTCCGGGATCGCACCTGGCAGCCGCGTCGTTCTGGAGGTTCATCCATCGCAGCTCTCCCAGATGATCGGCCAGCACAGAGAAAACATCACCCGGCTTCGGGAAGCGTTTGCGCTCGCGGATGTGAGAGTTCGCCCGGCCGACGTTCCCTGCGGTGAAATCCGCGTGCTGGCGTGCGAAAACACAGAAAATTTGTAACTTATCTTTTGGTTGAGGTAATCCCTTGTACTTAAAAGCTTTGGAAATTCAGGGCTTCAAGTCCTTTGCGGACAAGACCCGACTGACATTTGAAAAGGATATCACGGCCATTGTCGGGCCTAACGGCTCCGGCAAATCCAACATCTCCGACGCGATCCTCTGGGTCATGGGCGAGCAGCGCTCCAAGGCCCTGCGCGGCGCGAAGATGGAGGACGTGGTTTTCGGCGGGACGGAGAAGCGCGGCGCCCTGGGCTTTGCTCAGGTCTCGCTGATCATCGACAACTCCGCCCATATCTTCGACAACGACTCTTCGGAGATCATGCTGACCCGCCGTTATTACCGCAGCGGAGAGAGCGAATATTTCATCAACCGTGAGTCCGTGCGACTCAAGGACATTCACAGTCTGCTGATGGACACAGGCCTCGGCCGGGACGGGTATTCCATCATCGGCCAGGGCCGCATCGCCGAGATCGTTTCCAACAAATCCACCGACCGGCGCGAGGTTTTTGAAGAGGCCGCCGGCATCTCCCGATTCCGCTACCGGAAGGAGGAAGCCGAGCGCAAGCTGGAAAAGACCGAGGAAAATCTGCTGCGTATCAATGACAAGATCGACGAGCTGGAGCTGCAGGTCGAACCGCTCAGGAAGCAGAGCGAGGTGGCAAAGCGCTACCTTGTGCTGCGGGACGAGCTGCGCGTGAAGGAGATCTCCGCCTGGATGAGCACACTGGATAAGCTGCACGCACAGGCGGCCGACATCCAGAGTGAATACGAGCAGGCAAGCCTTGCGCTGGAAAAGGCGAAGGCCGAACTGGAAGCTCTCTATGCCTCCTCCGGCAGCATTACCGAACGGATGCATCAGAAGGACGTGGAGAGCGAGCAGGCGCGGGAGCGGCTGAGCGCCGTTGAGAGCGCTGCGGCCGCATGCGAATCCGAAGCGGCTGTCCTGCAGGCAAACGTCCACAGCAGCACGGAAGCGAAAGAACGCATGCTGCGCGACATTGCGGAGCAGGAAAGCCGCGTGGGCGAGATCCGCCAGAGCATCGAGGAAAACCGTGCGCGAATGACGCAGATCGATGCTGACCTTACGGAGCTTGCGGAGAAAACAAAAGCCAACGGAAACGTGCTTGACGGCTGCCGGATGAAGCTTAAAAACCGGGAAGACATGGTCCAGCAGCTCTCCGAAAAGCTGAACGGCCTTTCCGTTGAGGGGCGCAGTATGGATTCGCGCATCCATATGCTCTCGGAAATGGAAAAGGACTACGAGGGCTATTCCCGCGCTGTCAAGACGGTTATGCGTGAGTCCCAGCGGGGCAATCTGCGGGGCGTGCACGGGCCGGTGGCGAACCTTCTGCGGGCGGATGAGGAATGCGCCCTTGCCATAGAAACTGCTCTCGGCGCCGCGGCGCAGAACATTGTCATCGACAGTCAGAACGACGGCCGCTATGCCATCGAGATGCTCAAGCGCATGGACGCGGGAAGGGCAACCTTCCTGCCTGTGGATACCATTCGCGGCAGCCTTATGAAAGACGCGCCGGAGCGGGACCCCGGCTTCGTGGGGATCGCCTTCGAACTCGTGAAGTTTGATCCGCAGTACGAGCAGATCTTTTTGAATCTGCTGGGCCGTACCGTGGTGGCGGAGACGCTGCAGGACGCGGTGCGTATGTCCAGAAATAACGGCAACCGCCTGCGCATCGTGACGCTGGACGGACAGATGATCAACGCCGGCGGTTCCATGACCGGCGGCAGCAGCGCAAAGAATACCGGCATCCTCTCCCGGGCAAACGAGCTGGAAAAGCTCAAAAAGCAGCGGGCCAAAGCCGCTGAGAATGAAAAAATCTGCCAGCTGGAGCTGGATCGGGCCAAGAACAGCCTGGCCGCCGTCCGCTATCAGCTGGATATGGCCCTGGAGGATCAGGCGGAGCTGAGAAGCTCTGCGGCCTCGCTGGAGGCGGAACGGAAGAGTACCGGCAGCGCCGTTCATCAGCTGGAACTCCTGCTGGAGAGCCTGACGGGGGACAGCGAGACCCGGCGTCTGGCCGTGGAGGCCTCCGACCGTCAGATCGAAGACTTTAAGAGCAGACTGTCCGGGAAAGAAAAGGAACTGGACGGCATTCGGCGGAAGGCAGCCGGGATCCGCGAGGAGATCGCCCGCATCAGCAGCCAGAAGCTCGAGCTGGAGGGAAAGCGGACCCGGACCGAGAAGGAATCCCAGAGCCGCAATGCCGACATTCTGGATCTGGAACGCCAGACCGCGCGTATTGAACAGAAAAAGCTCAGCGCCGAGCTGGAAGAAAAACAGATCCTGGACAAGCTCTGGGAGAACTATGAGCTCAGTCACACCGCGGCTTCCGCTCTGCGGCAGCCTGTGGAGAATCTGCAGAAGGCAAATCGGGAGATCGGTGAGCTGCGTCGCCAGATCAACGCCCTCGGGACGCCGAATCTGGGTGCGATTGAGGAGTATGAGCGCGTCAATTCCCGCTATACCTTCCTTGCCGAGCAGCGCGACGATGTGGAAAAAGCAAAAAATGAGCTGACTGGCATCATCAGGGACATCACCGGGGAGATGAAGGAGGTATTCATCGCCCGTTTTCAGGAGATCGACACGTGCTTCCGGCAGACCTTCCTGGAGCTTTTCGGCGGGGGCAAGGCAGCACTGGTGCTGGAGGATGCGGAGAACGTGCTGGAATGCGGCATCGAGATCAAGGTTCAGCCGCCAGGCAAGGCCGTAAGCAACATCAGTCTCCTCTCCGGCGGCGAGAAGGCTTTTGTGGCCATCGCGCTGTATTTTGCAATCCTGAAGGTTCGTCCCACGCCATTTTGCGTGATGGACGAGATCGAGGCTGCGCTGGATGAGGCCAATGTGGACCGCTTTGCCGATTATCTGCGCCGCATGTCGGACAAGACCCAGTTCCTTGTCATCACGCACCGCCGCGGCACCATGGAAGAGGCGGACATGCTCTACGGCGTGACCATGCAGGAGAGAGGCATTTCCACTGTGCTGGAGCTGAACCTGGCCGAGGCGCAGAAAACCATAGAGGAGTAAACGATGGGCTTTTTTGACAAGATTTTCGGCGGGCTCTCCAAAACCCGCAAAAATATGGCGGAGCTGGAAGAACTCTTCCAGGGCTATCAGCCGGACAGCGAAGATTTCTACGAGGAGCTGGAAGAACTGCTCGTGCTCGCGGACGTGGGCGCCTCCACGGCCCAGCGGGTTGACTATCTGATGCGCAAGGCTACCTGGGAAAAGCGCTTCCGCAAGGGAGATGAGGCGCGCGAGGGTCTCATTGAGGTGCTCTCCGGCCTCCTGAACGTGGGAGAGACCGAGCTCAAGCTGAACACGCGGCCCTCCGTCGTTCTTATGGTCGGCGTCAATGGGGTCGGCAAGACCACCACCATCGGAAAACTTGCCCGGCAGCTCAAGACGCAGGGCAAAAAAGTGCTCCTCTGCGCGGGTGACACCTTCCGCGCCGCCGCTGCCGAGCAGCTCGCTGTCTGGGCGGAGCGTGCCGGAGCCGATCTGGTGCGGCATGAAGAAGGGAGCGACCCGGCCGCGGTTGTATATGACGGCATCTGCGCCGCCAAGGCAAGAGGGTCCGACGTGATTATCATCGACACCGCCGGCAGGCTTCACAACAAACAAAACCTGATGAACGAGCTGGCCAAGATCCGCCGGATCATCGACCGGGAGCTGCCGGAGGCGGATGTAGAGACTCTGATGGTGCTGGACGCCACCACCGGTCAGAACGGACTGATTCAGGCAAAGCAGTTTCTGGAGACCTCCGGCCTCACCGGGATCGTGCTTACCAAGCTGGACGGTACGGCCAAGGGCGGCATCGTCTTTGCCATAGCCAACGAGCTGAAGCTGCCAGTTAAATATGTCGGCGTGGGCGAGGGAATCGACGATTTGATTCCTTTCGATGCCGAGACCTTTGTCCAGGCGCTGTTTAAGCGATAAGAAAGGATTTGTCTATGATTACAAGCAAACAGAGATCCTTCCTCCGCGGGCTTGCCGCGGCGGAAGACACCATTATCCAGGTCGGCAAGGGCGGGATCAATGACAACCTGATCGCCTCCGTGGACGCTGCGCTGAAGGCCCGTGAACTCGTGAAGGGCCGGGTGCTTGAAAACTCCATGCTCACAGCCCGCGAGGCCTGCGATGCGCTGAGCGAAGCCTGCCTGGCCGAAGCCGTTCAAGTGATCGGCACCAAGTTTGTGCTCTACAAGCGCAACGAAAAGGAGCCGAAAATCGAGCTTCCCAAGGATAAAAAGAAGAAAGCATGAGAATCATTCTTTACGGCGGCAGCTTTAATCCGCCCCATCTGGGCCACGTCGCCGCCGCGCAGACTGTGAGCGATCTGCTGCACCCCGATCTTTTTCTTGTCGTGCCGGATGCATTGCCGCCACACAAGGAACTGGAGGAGGGGAGCCCTTCCATCGAAGAGCGGCTCACTCTTTGCCGCCTCGCTTTCCGCGAATTGCCGAACGTACAGATTTCAGACGCGACGCTCGGCCGCAAGGGGCGCTGCTACAGTGCGGACACCGTTGCGGCGCTGCGGGAAAAATACCCGGAGGATCAGTTCGTATTCCTGCTGGGAACAGATATGTTCCTCTGTTTTGAGGACTGGTACCGATTTGAATATCTGCTCTCTCAGTGCGCGCTGGCCGTGCTGCCGCGTGAGGATGACGAACGAAGCGCACTGGAGCAGCAGGCGGAGAAGCTGCGCAGGAAGTATGGCGCCACGGTGGCGCTGCTGCCGCACGAGCCTTTGCCTATGCACTCGCATGTGATCCGTGATCGGCTTCGCCGCCGCCTGGGTTCGGACATGCTGGACGATGCGGTCTACAGCGAAATTATCCGCCGCCGTCTGTACGACGCACAGCCTGAACTGAGCTGGCTGCGGGAAAAGGCGTATTCCTATCTCAAGCCCAAACGCATCGGCCATGTTGCGGGCTGCGAGAATGAAGCGGTGATGCTGGCCGTCTACTGGGGGGAAGACCCTGAGACGGCGGCCGAGGCTGCGATCCTGCACGACATCACGAAAAAATTTAAGCCGGAAGAACAGTTGCAGATCTGCGAAAAGTATGGTATTATCAACGATCATGACGAGCTGGAAAACCCGCAGATCCTCCACGCGAAAACGGGCGCAGCCCTGGCAAGGGCGCTTTTTGGCGTGAGCGACGCGATAGCGGAGGCCATCCGATGGCACTGCACCGGCAAGCCGGACATGACGCTGTTGGAAAAGATCATCTGGCTGGCAGACTACATCGAGCCAAACCGTGATTTCCCGGGCGTGGAAAAGATCCGCAAGCTCGCGTATGAAGATATCGACACGGCTCTCGGCACCGCGCTCGGCATGTGCCTTGCGCATATCCGCGAAAGCGGGGCGGAGCCGTATTCCGATACCGTCGAGGCGTACCGCTGGTACAGCCGGAACGAGGACTGAATGGAGGAAAAAATATGCTTACTCCCGAACAAATCGCCGCCATCGCCGCCCACGCGCTGGAAGAAAAAAAGGCAAAGGACGTCAAGATCCTGAAGACCGCTGAGCAGACGGTTCTTGCGGATTACTTCGTGATCTGCAACGGCACCTCTTCCACCCATATCAAGGCGCTGGTGGACGAGGTGGACAAGGAACTCTCCGAGGCCGGTGAGCCGCCCATTCGCCGCGAAGGTCTGCGCTCTGACATCTGGGTGCTGATGGACTTCGGCTGCGTGATCGTCCATGTATTTACCGATGAGGCACGTAAGTTCTACAATCTGGAGCGCCTCTGGTCCGATTCCGAGGAGGTGGCCCTCTCATCCCTTCCCCGCCCCTGATTACAGGGGCTTTCCGGAAATTTTTTAGATGAGAGGAATTGATATTTTATGAAATACGATTTTGCTGCCATTGAAAAGAAATGGCAAGACAGATGGGAAGAGAGCAAGCCTTATGCCGCCGTCACCGGCAGCCCCAAGCCCAAGTTCTACGGGCTGATCGAGTTCCCGTACCCCAGCGCCGCCGGCTTGCATGTGGGCCATCCCCGTCCCTTCACCGCCATCGACATTGTCTCCCGCAAGAAGAGGATGGACGGCTTCAACGTGCTTTTCCCCATCGGTTATGACGCTTTCGGTCTGCCGACGGAGAACTTTGCCATCAAAAACCATATCCACCCGTCCATCGTGACGAAGGAGAACATCGCAAACTTTACCCGTCAGCTCAAGATGCTGGGCTACGGTTTCGACTGGGACCGCTGCGTGGACACCACCGACCCCAAGTATTACAAGTGGACCCAGTGGATCTTCCTGCAGATGTTCAAGAAGGGTCTGGCTTACAAGACCACCATGCCCATCAACTGGTGCACCAGCTGCAAGTGCGGCCTTGCCAACGAGGAAGTGGTCGAGGGCGTGTGCGAGCGCTGCGGCAGCCCTGTTATCCGCAAGGAGAAGAGCCAGTGGATGCTGCGCATCACCAAGTACGCCGACCGCCTGATCGACGATCTGGACGATCTGGATTTTATCGAGCGCGTCAAGGTTCAGCAGAAGAACTGGATCGGGCGCTCCTACGGCTGCGAGGTCACTTTCAAGACCAACACCCCCGATGAGATCACCGTCTACACGACCCGCGCCGATACGCTCTTCGGCACCACCTATATGGTCATTTCCCCGGAGCACCCGCTGCTGGAGCAGTGGAAGGAGCGCATCACCAACTGGGACGAGGTGCAGGCTTATCAGGAGGCCGCCTCCCGCAAGTCCGACTTTGAGCGCGGTGAACTCAACAAGGAGAAGACCGGCGTGCGGCTGGAAGGGATCGAGGTCATGAACCCCGTGACCCACAAGGCTCTGCCGATGTTCGTTTCCGACTACGTCCTCATGGGCTATGGCACCGGCATCGTCATGGGCGTTCCCGGCCATGACCAGCGCGACTGGGACTTTGCCACCAAATTCGGTCTTCCCATCGTTGAGGTCGTCGCCGGCGGCGACGTGACCAAGGAAGCCTTTGTCGCCAAGGATGATAAGGCCATCATGGTAAACTCCGGTTTTCTCAACGGCATGACCGTGGCCGAGGCCATCCCCGCCATGAAGAAATACGTTATGGAGCAGGGTTTCGGTAAGGAGAAGGTCAACTTCAAGCTGCGCGACTGGGTCTTCACCCGTCAGCGCTACTGGGGCGAGCCGATCCCCCTTGTCAACTGCCCCAAGTGCGGTTGGGTGCCTCTGGACGAGAAAGAGCTTCCTCTGCTGCTGCCCAACGTGGAGAGCTATGAACCCACCGACGACGGCGAGAGCCCGCTTTCCAAGATGACCGACTGGGTCAACACCACCTGCCCCAACTGCGGCGGCCCTGCCAAGCGCGAGACCGATACCATGCCCAACTGGGCCGGCTCCTGCTGGTACTATCTGCGTTATATGGATCCGCACAACGACAAGG
>CACYHB010000004.1:0-111759 GCA_902774015.1 Oscillospiraceae bacterium
GAATCGCGCCTTGCTGATGCCCTGGATGTATTTATTGATCCCGCTGCCCGCGCTCGCATTATAAGGCGCGTGGCTGTACCAGCCGGAAGATACCGTCGGCGATACGTCCTCCGAGCGGAAGCTCAGCGTGATGCCGGTCTGCTTCGTTCCCCGGCTGGTGTTTCCGTAGAAGGTCTCCACCGTGATCGTCGCCGCCGCGCTCGCCGCGCCGGGTACCAGAGGGCCGAATGTGGCCAGCGCCGGCGTCCAGCTCAGGTAGGTGCTTGTCCCCTTATTCTGCAGCGTCTCCGTCCTCCCCGCGCAGGAGACTGTGACGGTGTAAGTCGCGCCGCTGCTGCCGCCAGAGAGCGTGATGCCCACCGCCGCGCCGAAGTTGCCGTTGGACGCGGTCGGAGATGCGGGATTTCCGTAGGCGCCCGTGAGCGTGACGGAGACGCCGGTGATCCTCCACAGGTTATAGGCGCTGGTCGCCGGATAGATCCACAGATAATAGGTGGTGCCGGGCATGAGCTGGACGGAGGCCGTCCCGGAACTATCCAGTCGTTTGGGGTCGTGATCCCAGTCCACGCCGACTGCGTTCCCGTCCGTGCCGCACTTGGCGGTATGCGCCGTGCTGCTCGTGGTGATGGCGTATCGGAAATTGTCTGGGCCGGTCGGACTCTGCCAGGTCGTCTGCCCGGCCGGTGCCAGTCCATCGCTCTGGAAGGAGAAGCCGGACGCCCCGGTCGCGGGCGTGGTGAAGGCGAAGCGTCCCACCACCGGGGTGCCGTCGTAGCCGACGCAGCCTTTATACCCGCCGGACTGCTCTGCTCCGTTTCTGTACCATGTGGCCGTCGTGTTCATGCATCAGCCTCCCACATATCTGATCCCGAGGCCGCCCGCCGGAGAGAGCAGCCAGTCTGCGCCGAGCTGAAGCCCGCTCTCTGCGACCTCGCTGATCACGTGCAGGGAGCCGTCGGCGGAATCAAACCAGCCGCGCTTGCTGCCGTTGACCCAGAACTGCCAGCCCGTCGCCGTGTAGAGGCCGAGCGTCTGGCCGGGAGCGAGCTCATAATACCGAAGTCCGTCCTCCTCATGCACCGTGCCCGTGAACTGCAGTTTTTCCGAGATGGCGATGCCAAGCGCCGTCTCCCCCGTACCCGGATCTGTGATGATGCCGCGCCGGATCTCACCGCGGATCGCGGTCAGGTAGCTGTCCAGCTCGTCCGCCCGTCCGCTGACCGCCTCGATCAGCGAAGCAAAGTCGTAGCTCTCCACCACGCCTCGGGCCGTTGTCGCAAAGTCGGCCTTTGCCTGCTCCATATACTCGCCGAAGTCGGATCTGGCGAGATAACAGCTCTCCATCTCCTGCCGCGTCGCCCCCAGCTCCACGGCGATCGTCTCCGCCTGATCGGCGGTCTTGACGATCAGCGCCCTGAGCTTTGCCGCGTTTCGGCGGACAGCCGAAAGCTTGTCCTCCTGCTCCTTCTTTTCCCTGGCAGCCGCATTTGAGCCGATCGCGGCTGTCCTCTGCGGCGCGGCCTGCGCCTGCTCCGCCGCCTCCAGGCTTTTCGCCATGCGCACCAGATAGTCCCGCAAAGTGCGCAGCTGCTCCTGTTCGCTTCCCGACAGGATCGGTGGATAATCGTACATGGTCTCTCCTTTCTCCGCAGAACCGCGTTGAGCTCTGCGGAGGTCTCGCTCACAGATCGCCGCCCGTCTCCAGGATCCGCGTCAGCGCACAGATCTTACATTCACCTTCGCCCTCGATGCGCAGCTGCAGATGGTCGCAGCGCCGCGGGCGCACGGGGATGACAGCCGTCCCGTTGCCGATAAGCTCCACCTCGCCGCATTTTTCCCAGTCGCCCTCGGAATCGTAGCGAAGCCAGAGCCGGAGTCGGGAGCCTGCCGCCATGCGCAGCGTCAGCGTATAGCGGGAGACGTATTTGCGGTCCGGCGTCCGGTAATCCAGCAGTCCCGTCTCCGCGCGCCAGTGAAGGGAAGTCTCCGGTGTACCCGCGCTGCCCCGCATCGCCAGCAGCTCCCCTGTGTCGGCGTTGAGGGCATAGAGCTCGTTTCCCGCCGCGGCAAAGCACAGCGCGTGCAGGTCGTCCTCCCGGTACCAGATCCCGCGTTCCGTGTCATAGCAGAAGAGGCTCCATTCTCCGCTGGCCGTATCGCGCATGGAGAGATAGTAGAGGCCGTCGATCCCGCCGCCCACGGCGCTGTCGTAAGCCTTCTCACCCAGCGCCGCGCTGATCGGCTGGGGGAAGCCGCCCTGCCACACGCAGACGGCTCCGCTGCTCTTGTAATACAGGCTCTCGCCCACCACCTGCAGGCTTGCGCCGCTCCCCTTCTGCACGCCGCGGCATACCGTCTCCTCCAGCCTGTGGGCCCCGCCGGCCGAAACGCTGACCTGGTGGATGCTCTTCTCCTTGAAGAAGGTGGGGCGGCCCAGGTAGTTGACAGCCCCGGTCCACTGTCCGTCCGAACCTACGGAGGCCGCCCAGGAATCGGTGCTCAGGCCCAGAAACTGTCGGAAGTTTTTGAAGTCTCCCAGGGCAGAGGCATAGATCTCGTTGACGTTTTTCTCTCCGTCGTTTCCGTAGCGGCAGCCCCAGAGCCGGTTCTGCGCCTCGCAGACATAGTCCATCTCCGGCAGGCGGCGGCGCAGCCGGATGCTGCCCTGGCGGGAAAAACCCTGCTCGATGAGGCCCGCGATCACGATGTAGTCGTTCTCGTTTTCTCCGCCGCCCACAGCGTAGAGGATCTTCTCGCCGTTGAGGCTCTCCGCCGCGGCGCCGCTCAACTCCACGCCGTCGTAGCGCGAAAAGAGCGCAGGCACGCGGCCCAGGCTTTGAAAGCATATCCGGGTGCAGACGCCCGTCAGCTCTACCCAGCAGCCCTGTGCCGCGGAATACTGCCGCAGCACGGCGCCTGTGCCGGACGGGTCGAGCCAGAGGGCTGCGTTTGCCGGCTCCTCCGGCTCCGTTTCGCCGGTAAGCGGATCGCCGATGGCTTTTCCCTCCTCGTCGCAGAGGCTGTAGGCGATCTCGCCCTCCAGCGTCAGATCCGCTTCCATGGAGCCGTAATCCGCAGGGTCCTCGGTGTTGTAATAGACCTTATCCGGGAAGATCAGCACGTAGGCGCCCATACTCAGCATCCGCTTCTGACCGGGAACCAGCCCGGTCACGGGCGTGGCCAGATCGTTCACATACAGCGTCCCCCGCTCCACCCGGCAGAGCGCATCCTTTCCGAGCAGTCCGCCTGGAGCCTCGATCGTGCCGAGTCTGCCGCGGGGGAGCCTCGTACACAGCAGCGGATACTGGCGGGAGGACAGGTTCCAGGTGTCGCTGAAGGCCCCGTCTGCCGCCCGGGGTCTGTTGTCATAGCCCGTGAAGACATCGGTGATAACACGCCTCTGCTTCGACGGACGCAAATTCGGAAAAAGCATGCTCCGCTCCTTCCCCCTGCCTCCCTCCGCGGAGAGGCAGGGGCTGAAATCTCAGTTTTATAGTTTCCAGGCCGCAGCCTTTTGGGGCAGCCGTTCCCGGTTGATGCTGTCGGCCAGCTGCCGCCAGGCGGCCGACAGCAGTGCCAGGCTCTGCTGATACCGGCTGATCTCGCCGTTGTGCAGATCGATCTGGCAGAACAGATAGGCCGTATAGAGCTCGCTTTCATAAGGAAAGCCCACCAGCAGCTTTGTCTGCTCGGTATAGGCGGCCGGTTCCTCCGGGATCTCCCCGTCCGCAGGCTTCTCATGGGTCTCCAGCAGCTCCCGGCGGATCTGCCCGTCCAGCCTATGCAGCCACCGGAGCTTCTGCTCCGAAGAATACTGGTTGGGCCGCAGGCTGTCCGCCGCGGCGATCAGCTCGCCGCAGGTCATGCGCGGATCCTCTGCAGGCTGTCCATGGTCAGATCCAGGGCGTCGCGGGCGCGCTCCGCACGCGCGATCTCCCAGGCCACCGCAGGCGGCACGCTGGATTTCTTTCCTTTTGGCAGCAGATAACTCATGCCGTTGATGCCCACGAACAGATTGGGATCCTCTCTTTCCGCCCCGCGCGGGACGGAGACTTCGATGCGTTCCTCGTTCATTCCGATCTCCTTTCCTTTTCTCTCCCCTGTGTGAGGGGCTGCGTCAGCGAAGCTGACGGAGGGCTTGCTGCGCCCCTCCGCCTCCCCTTCTCAGTTCTCCTCGTCCGTGGCGGAGAAGCTGGAGCAGCTCATCACGCGCAGCAGGCGCTCGGGATAGAGGATCGTGGCGCCGTTGGTCTCGAACTTGTAGCCGATGGTGGAAAACTGGTTCAGCGGGCCGCCGATCTCGCCCTTGTCGTGAATGATCATCTCCAGGGCACCGCCCTCGGGGTCGATGATGCCGAAGGCGTCCTTGCCGAAGAAATAGCTGGCGTAGGTCTTGGTGTCGGCCTTGTTCTTGTAGTCGTCGCCGCCAAGGACGGGAGCAAAGACGTTTTCGATAAAGCGAACGCCGTGCAGCTCACCGATCTCGCCGTTGAAGAGCTCCTCGGGCGCGGCGTACTTGTGGGCCTCGATCCAGCCCTCGCAGGAGCGCAGGTCGTGAGCCACGCTGGGATGGATCACCGCGTAGTAGCGGCCGCCAATGCGGGGGACGCGGTTCTTCTTCATAATGGTGACGGCCTTGTTCACCATGGCGGGCGTCAGCATGCTCAGCGCGGAGGCGGAGGCCTCCATCTGGGCGCAGGACGCGGGCGTGACCACGGTGCCGCTGCCGCTGGCCGCCTCGCCGGTGACGGGGTTGACGTTGTCGCAGTAGAGGACGTTGGTGCCCAGCAGCAGCGCGTCGCGGATCAGCTTTTCCTGGGTCTCGGCGGCGGAGGCGCCCATCTCCTCGGTGGCGCCGAGGATCACGTCGTCATAGGCGCGCAGCTCCAGCTTGTCGGTGATGGCGGTGTAGGTGCCGTACTGGTCCACCGCGCCGGTGACGGTTGTCACGCCGAACTTCTGGCCCGTGGGGATCACGCCCTCGGTGAGCTTCGCGGCGCGGTCAAAGGTGTTCCATTTGCGCCACTCCACCTGGCCCTTGTGATTGGCGGGCAGGGGCTGGCGCTTGGCAAACTGGGCGTAGAAGAGCTCGGTGCGGGCGTTCTCCAGAAGCTCCGTGTCATAAAAGGCCTTCAGCTCGGGGCTGAGGGTCTTGCTGTCGGTGAAGGCGGTCGTGGCGCCGGTTCCGGCGTTCACAACGTTTTCCGTGCCGTTGACCAGGGTCCCGGCGTCGGCAAAAAACTGCAGATTGATATTCATAGATTCTCTCCTTTTCTCTTCTCTCCGCGGCTCAGGGATAGAGCTTCTCTCCCCGTGCGCCGGCTTCGAGTATGCGTTTTTTTACGCGCAGCTGTTCCTCGCGTGAGAGGCTGCGATAATCCGGGGCGAGCAGCGCCGCCGCGCCGTCTCCGCCTTCTCTGGGCCTGCGCGCGGAGGCTTCCACCGCGCTGGCGAGCAGCCTGCGGTTTTCCTCTGCGCGTCTGCTCTCCTCTTCCCGGCGGTGCAGCGCGTACCAGGCGTCCGCAACCGGCACGCCCACGCCCGGCGCTGTGAGACGCACGAAAGCCGGGTCCCGCAGCGCTGCCTGCAGATCGAAGCCCTTCACCTGTGCCGCCTGGGCCCGGAGCGTCTCCAGATGCCCCCGCAGCCCGGCTGTGTCAAGCCCTGCGTCTCCATCAGCCTCCCCTGCGCAAGGGGAGCCGCCGCGAAACGGCGGAGGGCTTGCAGCCCGACCTTCTGCACCTTCCGAAAGAAGTGCTTTCCTCCCTTCGCCTCCCCTGTGCAAGGGGAGGTGGCCCGGCGCAGCCGGGTCGGGGGGGTTGCGGTCTTTCCTACCATCCACAGCCGCTCCTGTGACAGCGGTGCTTCCGCCGGACGGCGGAGGGGTCGTCGTCCCATGCAGGCAGTTCAAAAGATCCTGTGTCATCTTTTCACCTCCAGGCGTACATACGCCGGCTTCTCTTCCGCCAGCAGCCGCAGTCCTGCCGCCACCACCTCATAGGGGCCGCGCTCGCCCCCGCGGATGCGGCAGCAGCCGTCGCCAAAACACCGCTCGGTCCCCTCGTCGCCCAGTGCGGCGCAGAGTGTGTACATCAGGATACTGAGTGCGGCGCACACCGGATCGGAGCCGGCCTCCCCGGCCCCGGCATGGCCCTGAAAGCGGATCTCCGGAACGTGCGGATCATAGCGGATCACCGTCATCCCGGGATCCCCGCTGTGGCAGCCGCCGCCCGCGCCCGCACTGTCGGGTCCGCTTCTCTCTCCGGGGCGGGCGCCGCCGTTTTCGATGCGGCCGGAGCCGGCGCCGCTTCGTTCGGCGACCCCAGCAGCCCCGCCGCCATGTCGGGACGGAAGCGTCTGGCCAGCGCGATGGCCAGAGCTTTATAGTCTTGAAGCTCCCGGATCTTCTCCCGCAGACCCATGCCGGCGGCGAGCCTGCCCATCAGCAGTTCCTTTCCGTCAAACTCCATCAGCTCCAGCAGACCCATGGCCTGCTGTTCCCGCCCCGGCTCAAAAAGCCCCATGCGGTAGAGCTCCATGGCCAGCTCGTTCTGGCTCAGCCGGGAGTAGGCGCTTCGCTTCTGCGCGGAGATCTTGATGTCGAACAAAGGCTGATGCAGGGCCTCCAGGCCGGGGAGTTCCCTTGGCAGCAGCGCGCTGTTGTCCAGCGTAACGAAGTCCTCTCGTCCCAGTCCGCCCGTGATGCGAAACTGCCGCGGCAGGCTGTAGAACTGGCGGATCAGCTCGATAC
The DNA here is from genome assembly GCA_902774015.1 of Oscillospiraceae bacterium. GTDB lineage: Bacteria > Bacillota > Clostridia > Oscillospirales > Oscillospiraceae > Limivicinus. The sequence continues at coordinate 6,752 of CACYHB010000004.1, forward strand.
ACAGCTCGATCACTTCGGCGAAGGCCTGGTAGGAGGCGCGGGTGGCGTCGCGGCTGCCCTTGCCGCTGGCCTCCTGGAGCGCCGCGATGGCGGAGGCGGCCGTAACGCCCACGTTCATAGTGCCGTTGGCGGTCTCGGTGTTGCCGGAGGTCTCCCGCAGCTCGCGGATCGCGGATTCCAGCACCTCCACGTAGACGCCCGGCAGGCCCGCAAAGCCGATCTGGCGCAGGCTGTCCTCGCCCAGGTTGCCGCTCACGTGCACCAGCGCCCGGCTCAGATCGGTAAACTCTTCTTCGTTCACCGAGCCGTCGATCCGCTGGAAATAGCGGGGTGTGGCGCCCACCAGCGTGTTTTTGACGAAGGCCGTGCGCATCAGGTCGATGGCGGTCTGGACGTTGGCGCATAGATCCACGAAGCCGTAGCCGCAGGGGCTGCCCTCCACGGGGAACAGCGGGTCGAACACGAAGGGGTATTTCCCATGCGCGTAAAGCCCCTCCGTGTTTTCAGCGCTGCCCTCGGGATCCTGCTCCTCCGTCGCGTACAGCACGGTGTCTCCCACGTACTTGCAATAGTGCAGTACGCCGCGCTTTTTGTAATAGGCCTCGATGACCGTAGTCTTTCCCTCCAGACTCACCGCGTCGTCATAGACGAAGCGTGTGGCCATGAAGGGCGAGCTGTGCAGTCTGCCGCGAAGCTGGGGATATTTTTCACACAGGCTCTCCTCGTCCTCGAGGTGGGTGCAGAAAAAGCAGCGGCTTTTCTGGATATCGTCCACCCCCGGCTCCCAAAACAGATTCAGCAGGTCCACCCGCTCGATGGCGATGTCGCCGAGTCCGCCGCACTTCTCCGGGTTCCAGGCCACCCGGTAACAGGCCGTGCCGGTCTTGAGCTTCTGCCACATGGCGGCGTCGTAGGTCTTTTCAAAGCGGTTCTGCTCCAGGATGCAGGGCAGGATCGCGGTGAGCATGCGGGCCTGCTCCCGGTCTCCCGGCTCCCGGGGCAGGATCAGAGGCTCGGGATAGGCCTCCATGGCGTCCGCGTGCTTGGAAACGATCACGTTGTGCAGCCATCCGCTCTCCGAGCGGTAGCCGCCGTCGTCGCCCAGGCCGTTTCTGCGCTCCTCGAAGCGATTGCGCAGCTTCCACCAGTTCTCGGCGGAGACAACCCGCCGCTCCAGGCCGGCCTTCCCGCTTTTGTATTTCTGGAGCAGTGCGGTAAACTCCCGCAGCCGCTCCGGGTTCATGCTTGGCATTCAATCCTTCCTTTCTTGCCGGACAATGACGCTCCCGGCCATTGCCTCCCCTGTGCAAGGGGAGGTGGCACGGCGCAGCCGGGCCGGAGGGGTTGTCAACTCGTCTTCTTTCCCCCGGCGCTACACCCGCCACCTCGCCAGCGGGTTGATCGCCGGTCCCGTGTCCTCCGGTTTTCGCATCGGCGTCACCGGTCTTGACATGCAGGCGTAGCGCCATTCGTCGCAGACGTGGTCCTCCCGCGTGGTGTCCAGATCCTCCGGGCAGCTCTTGGAAAACTGCATCAGCGGCACCGTGCGCAGGAAGGCGGCGCAGCTGTCAAACACGTACATCCGCGGGTAACCTCTCTCGTCGAACTGCAGCCGGTAGTGGCACTGCATCCAGCCCGGGATGCGCTGGTTCTCTCCCGGGACAAAGCTCAGCCCGTGGCGCAGGGCCGTCTCCGCCACGCTCTCGCCGCGGCTGCCGTCCCAGATGGAGGGATCGGCCACGCCGGTGATGTGCCGGTTTCGCAGCCAGGGGTGTTCCTTTTCGATCCGCGCGATCTCGGAAAACTGCTTCTCCGGCGTCCAGCGCAGTCCCTCGTTGGGCATCCCGCTGCAGCCGTAGAGCTCCAGGATCCGATACAGCACGCCGTCATAATCCACCGCCCACCAGGCGCAGGAGAAGGGTCGTCCGTAACCGAAGTCATAGCTTCGAAACACGCTCCAGCCCCGCTTGTCCCCCGCCGCCAGATCGAAGGGCTCGATCACATGGGTGAAGCGCCTCTGGCGTCTGAGCTCCTCGGAAGAATCGGAAAAGCCGTACTTTTGAGCCATCGCCAGATCGGGCGCCGCCCGGAAGTCCTCGAAAAACTGCCCCTCGAACAGATCCCAGCGTCCGTAGAGCCAGGCGTCGCGCAGCTTGGGCGGCAGGGCTCTGAGCTTGCGTACGTAGTCGGGATCCGCACGCATCAGCGCCGCGTTATCGGTCACGAGGGCCGGGATGAAGCTGTAATCCGCGGGGTCCTCGCCCTCCCGATACTGCCGGTCGATAAAAAGCCGCTTGACCCAGCCGTGTCCCTCGCCGCCGGGGTTCATGGTGCAGTAGACGCGCTTCGGGAAGCTGTTCACCCCGCGCACGCAGGCTTTCAGCCGGTCCATCCGCTCCTCGGACTGCTGGGTAGCCTCATCCACGAACAGCACGTCCACCTCGGTACCCTGAAAACGTTGGGAGTCCGCGTCATTGTCACAGTAGCGAAACAGGATGCGGCTGCCGTTTGGGAAAACGATGTGTTTTTTCTGGTCGTTGTAGAGAGCCAGGCGTTTTTCACCGTCCTCATCGTAAACGTGCAGCAGCTCGCACAAGGGGAAAATATGATTCTCCTGCAGTTCGGGATAGGTCCTGCGCACGATCATCACCTTGATCCCGGCGTAACGGATGCACAGCAGCGCCGCCTTGACGCGCACGGCCCAGCTCTTTCCGCCGCCGCGCGCCCCTCCGTAAGCGATGTATTTGTGTTCATCGGTCAAAAACCGCAGCTGCTTTTCGCTGGGCCGCGGGATCATCAGCATTCCCATCTCTGCTCTCTTTCCCCCTGCGCTTCGGCAGTCTCTCAAACGGAAGCCGCCTCCGCCTCGCCTACGAAACAGACCGTCACGCTCCGGCTTTCTCCGCTGTCCAGCTCCCGGTAAAGCTGAAGCATCTCCCGCAGCACGCCCGCGAGCTCTCTGGCCCGTTTGCTGTCCCCCGCTGCGAGTGCCTCCTCCATCTGAGCAAGGGAGGCTGCCGCCGCCTTACGGATCCTGGTACGGGAAACCGGCGCTCGCTGAACGCGCTTCGCACTCCCGGCGCTCAGCGCATCCAGTCCGGCCACCCGGTCTCCTCCATGCTGTGAATCATCGGATCATCCGGAATCTGTTCCATGTCCGACCTCCTCGTTTTGTTCTGTTTAACAGAACTATGCTTGTATAAAACCGGCCGCGGCGCGCAGCACGGCCTCCTCCCGGATCGCGTTCGGCTTTTCTTCGCATGGCCGCTCCGGAAGTTCGGTTATACTGTACCACAATTTGAGACGTTTGTCAAGTGTTTTGTTCGTTTATTCAGAACATTACCCTTTTACACTCCATCCTGTTCCCGTTTCATCTTCTTTTTTCAAGCAATATTATGTTTAACTTGACTTTTCTCCGGTTAAAAATTACAATAGGCACAGGATATAGAAATGAGGTGCAGAACATGAGCGCTCCCGTCACTTATGACCGCAATCAGTTTGCGGACACTCTCCGCCGTTTGATGCACGAAAACCGGGAAAAGCAGATCGACATTGCCCGGCTCCTGGATGTGAGCAAGTCCACCGTGTCCGCGTACTGCAGCGGGAGCCAGATGCCCCGCATGGACAAGATGGAACAGCTGGCCCGGCATTTCGGCGTGAGCCTTGGCCTGCTGCTGGGCGCTTCCGCTCAGGCTCCCCTCCCCGTACATGAGGAAGAAAAGAAAGAGGAGGAACTGCCCGTCGCGCCGCTCTACCGCGCGCTCAACGAGCGCGGGCAGAACGAGCTGCTGCGCTACGGCCGCTATCTGGTGCAGCAGCCGGAGTACAAAGCGGACAGGTCTTCGGAGAAGATCGTCTATATCAAGCATTTTCTGGTCCCCGCCGCCGCGGGCTACGCCTCCCCCATTGAGGGCGAGGATTACGAGAACATCCCCCTGGACCCCGGGGCTCCCGTGGGCGCGGATTTCTGCATCACCGTCCGGGGCGACAGTATGGAGCCTTTCATCCCGGACGGGAGTCTGGTCTATGTGCGCCGCGGCGCCGCCCTGCAGGAGTTTGACGTGGGCATTTTCTTTGTGGACGGGGACGTGTTCTGCAAGCAGTGGTGCGTGGACTACGGCGGTACGCTGCATCTTCTCTCGGCCAATCCCGCCCGGCAGGACGCGAACATCAGCATTCCCCGGGATTCCGGCCGCAGCTGCATCTGCTTCGGCAAGGTCCTTCTGGACCACCGCCTCCCCCAGCCCAGCTATTATTAAATTACCGCCAAGAGGCCGCCCGTAGGGCGGCCTCAGACTGTAGAAAAACCCATGCGGCAGAAGTCGGACACGCATGGGGAGAGGGCGAGAGGGGATTGGATATTCCCTCTCGCGTTTGATACACTCAAAAATGAGAACTTTTTCGGAAGTTCTCATTTTTGATTCTCAAGCTGTCGACACTTTGCCGACAGCTTGAGGCCGCCCTCCCGGGCGGCCTCATGATCTTATAAAACAAACCGAAAGCCCAACGCAGTGGATTTCGGTTTGAGCAGTGAAAACAGGGTCGTCTTCTTTTCCAACTCCAAGGCCCAGCGCAGCGGGCTTGGAGTTGAGAGGCAGAATATTTCTGACGGTCAATGAGGCCGCCCTCCCGGGCGGCCTCATGACCTTACAGGAATATTCTGACGAGGGGCCACGTAGGCAGCCACCGCAGGAATCTGTCCGCGGTCTCCGGCGCGATCGGATTCGCGGAGAGTTCCGGATAGAAGAGTGCAAAGAGCCCGATGCTGACCGCCGTAAAGCCGCCGGCGTACCAGAGCCACTCCCGCCGGTTGTCCCGCATCAGTGCGAACACGTAGCCCAGCGCCAGAACCAGAAAGGCGGCGCAGGGGAAGTAGTGATACGCGAAGGTGAGACGGTCGATGAACACCCAGGGCAGAAGCTGGGCCAGGTAGCCGATCAGCAGAAAGGCCGCTTTCCGCTCCCGGCGGAAGATGGCCATATACAGCAGGACAAAGAGCGCAAGCAGTCCGCCCCAGCAGAGCGCCGGGTTCAGAAAGGCCGAAATGCGCAGCCGCTCCCCTCCGGCTCCGTTCTCCATATAGTACAGGATCGGCCGGATATTCAGCATCCACTCGTACCATTTGGAGGAATACGGATGGGTGGCCACCAGCTTGGAGTGATAGGAGAACATGTAGGTCTGGTTGCTCCACACCATCTCCAGGTACTCCCGGCTGAAGGGTCTCAGCTGCCGGGCGGCGCCGTAGGGCAGATAGGAAAGGTAATAGATCCCTGCCGGCAGCGCCACGAAGAAGATGAGGCAGAAGGCCGCGTTTTTTACAAAAGCCGGGAACACGCTCTTCTCCCTGATAAACCTGCGCAGCCAGTGCAGCAGCCACAGGACGCCCAGGCCCGCGCCCGCGTAGAGGCAGATCCACTTGCAGGCCGCGCCCAGGCCGAAGAAGATACCCGAGAGCGCCAGCGCCCAGAGTCTGTCCTCAGACAGCCAGACGTACATAAAGAGGTACATCAGCAGAATGAAAAAAACGCCGTAGGTGTCGATGGTGGCGATGCGCGTCTGTACGAAGTGCATGAAGTCCGAGGCCAGCACCGCCGTCCCCAGCGCCGGAACGGCGACCCCGCCGAAGAGTTTCTTGAGGAAGAAATACGTGACAGGCAGCATCAGCACGCCGAACAGCGTCCCCGTGAAGCGCCAGCCGAAGGGCGTCATGCCGAAGAGGCGGATGCCCAGTCCCATCAGGATCTTCCCCAGCGGCGGGTGGCTGATCTCATAGGGGGAAACGCCGTGCAGGTGCTCCCAGGCCGTGCGGGCATGGTAGATCTCATCAAAATACGTGGAGTTATCGAGGCTGTATGCCTCGGGCGCCGTCTCCTGCTCGTCGCAGAGCGCGCCCGTCTCACAGCTTGCGCCGATCGTCTGCCCCGCTTCGTCGCGGAAGACTGCCTCGCCGAGCCAGGGGTCGCCGTATGTGCAGCTGATGCGCACAAAGCATCCGCCCTCTCTGCGCGCGATCAGGCCGGGGGCGGGCAGGCTGTGCCACTTGAGCACCGCCACGTGGTCCTGGCTGAAGTCCTCCAGAAAGGGCTCATAGCTCGCCCCGTCTTCGGAAATCTCGATCCGGAAGCCGCCCATTCCCACGCCGGTGTAGAGCATCAGCTCCGCCGGGTGTTCCTCCAGCTCGATCACCGCGCTGCTCCCCTCCATGGGCGCAAAGCTCTGGGGCGCGGTCCTGTCGCCCAGATCGTAAAAGGCTGTGAAGGCATAGATGCCGGTAAGGAGGAGGACGCAGAGCGCGTCCAGCCGCCCGTCCCGGCTATCCGGGCCTGCGCTCAGGCGGCAGCGGTGCAGCGCGGGCAGTCCGGTATAGAACAGGAACAGCAGCAGCGCCGCTGCGAGGGGGATTGCATAGTCTAACACAAAAGACATAAAAAACCTTCCGTCAAAGGATAATGAGCGCCGAAGGCCGGCCCGGCGGGCAGGCCTTCGGCGGCGTTGCGGGTTCAGGCGCGCAGCAGCTCGTGCAGCTCCTTCACCGAGGGCAGCACGTAATCGGGCTTCCGCTCGGCCGCGTCCACCATGCTCTGGTCGGTCTCGCCGGAGAGCACCAGCACGGAGACGCTGCCCGCGTTCTGAGCCACGGCGATGTCGGTGTAGAGCCGGTCGCCGACGGCGCAGATCTTTTCATTGGGGATGCCGGTCATCTTTGCGATCACATCGATCATGTTCCGGTTGGGCTTGCCGATGTATTCGGGCTTGACGCCGCTGGAAGCGGTCAGCAGGGCGCAGATGCTCCCGCAGTCCGGCAGCACCTCGCCTGCGGGCATGGGGCAGACCCAGTCGGGATTCGCGGCGATGAACCTGGCGCCGCGGCGCAGAAAATGCACCGCCCTGTCCAGCTTTTCATACACAAGCTCCGTGTCGAAGCCCTGCACCACCACGTCCACGTCGAAGGCGTCGGTATGTCCGTTCTCGTCGTTCACGAGGCGGATGCCGTAGCTCTGCAGTTCCCGGCAGAAAGCCCGGGTGCCCGCCAGATACACCGACGCGCCGGGGTAATTCTGGTTGAGGTACATGCCCGTGGCCATGCCGGAGGTGAAAACGTTCTCGCTCTCACAGGGGAAGCCCAGTCTTCTCAGCCGGGTGATGTAGTCTGTGCCCGCCCGGGAGGAGTTGTTCGTCAGGTAGATGTACTTTTTCCCCAGCCGGGGCAGATCCTCCATCAGCGCGACCGCCCCGTCATAGACGTCGTCGCCCAGATACAAGGTTCCGTCCATGTCGAAGAGAAAAAGTTCACAGTCTTGCAGTTTACTCATATAACCTCATTTCTCTCCCGATAAAGCCGAGCGAAGCGGATTTATCGGGAAAAGGAAGAATAAGGGCATCGGTCAATGTGACCGCGCCCGCACGGTTGCATGACCTATTGGCCTTATTCTGACGCGGTTCCGTCCATATCGAAGAGGAAGAGCTCACAGTCTCTCAGTTTTTCCAAATTCATGTCTGACTATTCCTTTTCTCTCGCAGAGGGCGTTTTCACTCTTCGCCCCACAGGAGCGCGCACTTGACGGCCTTGGACCAGCCGCGCAGGAGCGTCTTGCGCTTCTGCTCGTCCATCTCCGCGGTAAACACGCGATCCACGGCCCAGTTGTTCTTCACGTCCTCCAGGCTCTTCCAGTAGCCCACGGCGAGGCCGGCCAGATAGGCCGCGCCCAGTGCGGTGGTCTCGATGCAGCGGGGGCGGTACACGTCGCAGCCCACGATGTCGGACTGGAACTGCATCAGGAAATTGTTGGCGGAGGCGCCGCCGTCCACCTTCAGTTCCGCGATGGGGATGCCGGAGTCCCGCTCCATGGCGCGCACGATGTCGTGCGTCTGATAGGCCAGGCTCTCCAGCGTGGCGCGCACCAGATGGGCGCGGGAGAAGCCGCGTGTGATTCCCACCACGCAGCCGCGGGCGCGCTGACTCCAGTGGGGAGCTCCCAGGCCGGTGAAGGCCGGGACCACGTAGCCGCCCGCCGTATCGGGCACCTTCACGGCAAAGGACTGGCTCTCCCTGGCGGAGGTGATTACACCCAGCTCGTCGCGCAGCCACTGGATCGCGGCGCCGGCCACGAAGATGCTGCCCTCCAGGGCGTACTGCACCTGATCGCCGGCGGAGGCCGCGATGGTGGTGACAAGGCCGTTTTTGCTCATGACGGGTTCCGTGCCGGTGTTCATCAGCAGGAAGCAGCCGGTACCGTAGGTATTTTTCATGGTGCCCGGCTCAAAGCAGCACTGGCCGAACAGGGCGCACTGCTGGTCGCCCGCGGCGCCCGCGATGGGGATCTCGCCGCCGAACATCTCAAAATCGGTCTTGCCGTAGACGCAGGAGGAGGGCTTGACCTCGGGCAGCATGGATTTGGGCACACGCAGCAGCTTCAGCAGATCCTCGTCCCACTGCAGGGTGTGGATATTGAAGAGCATGGTGCGGCTGGCGTTGGTATAATCGGTGACGTGGACCCTGCCGCCGGTCAGCTTGTAGATGAGCCAGGTGTCGATGGTGCCGAAAAGGAGCTTTCCGGCCTCGGCCCTTCTGCGCGCGCCGGGGACGTTGTCCAGCAGCCACTGGATCTTGGAGCCGGAGAAATAGGCGTCGGGTACGAGGCCGGTCTTCTCCCGGATCTCCTCTCCGTGACCGTCCTTCACCAGCTGGTCGATGATGTCCGAGGTGCGGCGGCACTGCCAGACGATGGCGTTGGCGATGGGCTCGCCGGTCTCTCTGTCCCAGACCACGGTGGTCTCACGCTGGTTGGTGATGCCGATGGCGGCGATGTCGGCCGCCTTGACGTTGAGCTTGGCCATGGCGGCGTGGGCCACTTCATAGGTGGTGTCCCAGATCTCGTTGGCGTCGTGTTCCACCCAGCCGGGATGGGGGAAGATCTGGCGGAACTCTTTATTGACCACGGCGCAGATGTTGCCGGATTTATCGAACAGGATGCAGCGGGAGCTGGTCGTCCCCTGATCCAGAGCCATGATGTATTTCACGAGGAAAAACTCCTTTCAGCTTGTTTCTGTTCGTAGGGGCGGCTATCAGCCGCCCGCAGACTTGGTGGAGACCCGGCGGGGCTATAGCCACCCCTGCGATCACACGATGAGTCTCGTCATTCTTGCCAGGGTCAGGCGGTTGCGGATGGCGCTGGAGATGTCCAGGAAGCTCTCCTTCACGGCGGGGTCGATGCCCAGCTCCTCCAGGGAGTGCTTGGCGCCGATGGCGGTGTAGAGTTCCAGCAGCTCCTCGTAGCTGGGGATCCCGGCGATGATGTCCCGGATCTCCTGCCAGTGGAGCTTGATGTTCTCGGGCGGGAAGCTGGCCAGCACGTCGTTGACGTTTTCCTTCAGAATGCCGTCGGCCAGATCGCCGAACTCCCAGCGCACCCACTCCTCGTCGATGGGCGCAAAGGGCTTGACCTCGATGGTCTCGCGCTCGGCCAGCTTGTGGTAGGCTTCCGCCACCATCAGCGTGCCGACGCCCACGCACTCGCCGTGCAGACCGTGGGCGTTTTCAAAGCCTCTCGGCTTCATCTCCACCAGGTGGGCCACCAGGTGTTCGGCGCCGGAGGCGGCGCGGGAGTTGGAGAGGATCTGCATGGTAAGACCCGAGAGCATCTGGGTATAGGCCATGGTCTCGATGTCCGGCTCCTTGCCAGCCTTGAGATCGTAGGCGCAGCGCGTCATCAGGTCCAGCGCCTCCTGCGCCATATCACAGACCTTCTGGCAGAAATATTCGCCGGAGACGAGGGATGCGATCTTCCAGTCGGCGATGGAAATGACCTTGGCCATAATGTCCTGCACACCCGCGATGGTCAAGAAGCGGGGCGCGCCGGCCACGATGCCGATGTCACAGATCACCGCGTCGGCTGCCTGCATGGGGATGGACTTTTTCTGTCCGTCGATGATAATGGAGCAGATGTCGGCGGTGAAGCCGTCGGAGGAGACGATGGTGGGGATCGCCACAAAGGGAATGCCGAGCTTCCAGGCGCTGTAGCGGCCGAAGTCCATCAGCGTGCCGCCGCCCACGACCACCACGTAGTCGGGCTTGCGCTCGAAGCGCTTCATGCAGTCCTCGATCAGGCCCTTTTCACTGTGCAGGCCCTGGGCCTCCAGCACGATCTCCTGGTCGGCCTTCACGTGGACCATGCCGGGCAGATTGTAGGTGTTGGTGTCGTAGATCACGGTGCGGTAGCCGGAGAGACCTGCATCCTGCATGTACTTGTCGAAGTTCTGCAGCGCTCCGTATTCGCACACCACCAGCTTGGTGCGCAGCTCATGGTCGCGTCCGCAGGCGCAGGGGCCGAGATATTTCGCAGTATCCAGAATCATTGAGAAAAAACCTCCTGTAAGTCTTTTCGGTCATACTGTAGAGATTTTACTATATCCCCCGGCAATTTGCAATGCAGCAAAGCAAAAAACCGCCGCCGGAAAACCGGCGGCGGTTTTACATTTCCTTTTTGCTCAGGCCTTGACGGCGTTCTTCGCGCAGTCGCAGAGAGCGGTGAAAGCGGCGGGATCATGGATCGCAGTCTCGGAGAGCATCTTGCGGTTCATGTCGATGCCGGCCATCTTCAGACCGTGCATGAAGCTGGAGTAGTTCATGCCGTTCATTTTGCAGCCAGCGCTGATACGGGTGATCCAGAGCTTGCGGAAGTCGCGCTTTTTCTGCTTGCGGCCGACGTAAGCATAGCGGCCGGACTTCATCAGCTGCTCGTTCGCCATCTTATAGTGACGGGACTTGTTGCCCCAGTAACCCTTGGCCAGGCCCAGAACCTTGTTCCGGTGCTTGCGGGTCATCATTGCGCCTTTAACTCTTGCCATTTGTATATCCTCCTATCGTCCGTCTGCCCTTATTTGTAAGGGATCATTTTCTTGATGGTAGCTACGTTGGTCACGTCGGCGTAAGCCTCGGAGCGCAGACGGCGGCAGCGCTTGGTGTCCTTCTTGGTGAGGATATGGCTCTTGAACGCGTGAGCGCGTTTTACTTTGCCGGTCTTGGTGAGACTGAATCTCTTCTTGGCACCGCTGTGGGTCTTCAGTTTGGGCATGATGATTTCTCCTTTACGTAATTAGCCTTCGGCCTCGGGAGCCTTGGGCGCTTTGGGCTTTGCCGGTTTCTTGGCCGGCGTGACGGGCTTGGGAGACAGGAACATGGACATGTTCCGCCCCTCAAGCTTGGGTGCTTTGTCCATATTGGCGATATCCGCACATTTGGCCGCGAAATCCTTCAGCAGCTGGGCGCCGATCTCGGTATGGGCCATTTCGCGTCCGCGAAAACGCACAGAGACCTTGACCCGGTCGCCGTCAGAGAGGAACTTCTGGCCGTTTTTCAGCTTGGTGTTGAAATCGTTCGTGTCGATACCGGGAGACATGCGGATCTCCTTGATCTCAATCACGCGCTGATTCTTTTTGGCTTCCTTTTCCTTCTTGGTCTGCTCGAAGCGGAACTTGCCGTAATCCATGATCTTGCAGACGGGAGGATTGGAGCCCGGAGCGATCTTGACCAGGTCCAGCTCGCGTTCCTCTGCGATCTTCAGGGCCTCCGCGGACGACATGATGCCGAGCTGCTCGCCCTCGGCGCCGATCAGGCGCACTTCCTTGTCAAGGATCTCTTCGTTGATTTGATGAACCGCGTTTGCGATGAGAAACACCTCCGAAATATGAAAAGCGCGGATGCACAGCATCCGCGCATAAAAACAGCATGGTTCTCCGATCGGAGTTCTGTTCTTATTGACCCGAGCCGACCAGATGCCGCCGGGTGAGGACGGGGATGCCGTACCTTCTTTGTTTTAGCTCTGATAATATAGCAGGCTTTTTCCGCTTTGTCAAGGGATTTTTCACGTTTTCCGGGCTGTTTTTTTCTTCTGTTTTCCGCATCTTCCAAGAATAAGAAATCTTAAGTTGTCTGTGTCGAAAAAATGCGCTACAATGGGCAGAAGGAAAGTGAGGGATTCTCCATGAAGCGTTTCTCTGTGTTTTTTCTGATCCTTTGTCTGCTGCTGGCAGGCTGCGGCGCCGCCCCCGCCGCATCTTCCGATCCGGGTCCCGCGCCCGGTGCCGGGCAGGCGGCTTCCGCCCCGGAAGGCGGGGCTGCTTCTGTCGGACAGGAGGCGGTATACACAGTCGAAGAAAGCGCGGCGGCTCCGGTCTCCGAGGAGCAGCAGCGTGTTTTCCTGATGGATCGCTACGGTCAATGGGCCTTTCCCGGCGCCGCGGCGGAGCCCTGGTTCTACACCTATACCGATCTCGATCATAACGGTCGTCTGGAAGTGCTCACCGCCTCGACCCAGGGAAGCGGCTTCTTCACCTATGCCGAGTGCTGGGAGATCAACGCTTCCTTCAGCGGCCTGGATCACTGCACGGCAGTCTACGAGCAGCAGGAGTTTTTCTCCTGGCCCGAACTCGTCGTGGACGAGGCGCCCTGTTATTATGACTCCTCTACCGGACTGTATCACTACCTCTTCACCGATCTGGTGCGGGAGGGCGCAAATCATCATCATGAGACGCTGATCGACGTCTGTCTCTCCGAGGGCGTGCTGGGTTATCAGCCCCTCGCCGCCCGTGAGACGCAGAACGACGCCGACGGCGTGCATATCACCTGCACGGACGCCGCGGGGAACGCCATTTCCGAGCAGGAGTATGAGAGCTGGCCCTCTCGCTTCTATGCGGGCATGGAGCCGGGCAGTCAGAGCTTCTCCTGGATCCGGGTCGGCACCCCTCCCTCCGAAGAGGAACTCCCTGCGGGTCCAGCCGTCGTGATCACCAAAGACCCGAGCGGCGAGACGCTGCCTGTGGGCGGCAAGACCTGGTTCATCTCCCATGCGGAGAATGCCGACACGCTCAAGTGGATGCTCATCTCCCCCGACGGTGTGTACTACGCGCCGGAGGACGCCATGGAAGCACTGCCGGGCCTGCAGCTGGAGGAGCTGCCGAAGGACACCCTGGGCGTAAGCAACGTACCCGCCGCCATGGACGGCTGGGGCGTGGTCGCCTGGTTCTTCGGTCCCGGGGGAAGCGCCGAAAGCGGTATCGCCTATATCAGCATCCAATAACTACAGCAACAGCGGGAGATGCGCTGCGGATCGTTGATCCGCAGCGCATCTCCTGCTCTTCCGTTCGATTTCCCTTCAATACTTCTCGTCCGGCGCGCCCTCTGCGTTTTCCAGTTCCATGGCGAGCTTCACGATCCGGCTGGTGCCGAGCCGCTCCGCGCCAAGATCGATGAAGTCCTCCGCGTCCTGCAGAGAAGAGATGCCGCCGGCCGCCTTGACCTTGACGAAGGAGGGGCAGTGCTCACGCATGAGCTTCACGTCCTCCCGGGTGGCGCCGCCCTTGGAAAAGCCCGTGGAGGTCTTGATGTACTCCGCGCCGCATTTGGTCACGATCTCACACATCTTGATCTTCTCCTCCTCGGTCAGCAGGCAGCACTCGATGATGACCTTCAGCAGCGTATCGGGCACGGCCTTGGCAACAGCCTCGATATCCTTCGCCACCAGATCCCAGCAGCCGTCCTTGACCATGGAGAGGTTGATGACCATGTCCACCTCGTCCGCGCCGTTTTTGACGGCGTCGGCTGCCTCAAAGGCCTTGACCGCGCTGGTGCTGTAGCCGTTGGGGAACCCGATGACCGTGCAGATCTTCATTCTGTCGCCCACGTAGCGCTTGGCGCCCGCCACGTGACAGGGCGGGATGCACACGGATGCGCAGCGGTATTTGATCGCCTGGTCGCAGAGTTTGCGGATCTCTTCGCTGGTGCAGTCCACCCGCAGCAGGGTGTGGTCGCATTTTTCCAGTATCTCTTTGATCTCCATATGAAGTCTCCTTTGTTGTGATGCCTTGCGGCGTTTCGCCCTAGTATGATCATTATACCTGTTTTCCCGGTCATATTCAAGAGTCGCCGAGAATAGATTGAAGCATCTCAACAAAGGAGCAGCAACATGGACATGATCTCGGAAAGCAACGCCCTGCGCCTCTGCGGCGCGGCGGCGGGCAGTCCCTTCTATTCTCACAGTACCCGCGGCGCGGAATTCTGGCAGTTTCTCCTCTCGATCCGCCGGCTCTCCGGTACGGAGGATCGGATCCCCGTGATCCTTCGACGCGAGATCCTGGACCGTCTCTCCCTTTCGGAGGGAGATCGCCTGCAGGTGGAGGGAGAACTGCGCAGCTTCAACAACCGCCGCGGCGAGGGGGCGAAGCTGGTGATCACCGCCTACGCCCGCCAGGTGCAGCGCTGGGACGGGCCCGATGAAAACCGTCTCTCTCTTCTGGGCACGCTCTGCAAGCCGCCTTCCCTGCGGCAGACCCCCCTGGGGCGGGACATATGCGACCTGATGCTGGCGGTAAACCGCCGCTGCGGCCGCTCGGACTATCTGCCCTGTATCTGCTGGGGCTCGCTGGCCCGGCGGGCAGCCGCCTGGCAGGTGGGCGACCGGCTGCGGCTGGTGGGCCGCGTGCAGAGCCGAAACTATCTCAAGGTGACGGAACAGGGCCAGGTGGAGCGCACCGCCTACGAGGTGAGCGTCACCGAGGCCTCGCGGATCCCTTCCGCTGTGACGGAAGCGGCCGAGGTCAGATGAGGGAAAACAAGCACTGCTTTTGTCGAAAGCCTTGACGCCCTCCGGGAAATACATTATGTTAACCTTCGGAGGTGGTTTCATGAGACAGATCCGATGGCTGCCGCTGATTCTGGCGCTGGCTGCGCTGTTGGCCGCCAATCTGCGTGTGCAGTACCGTGTGCGGATAAACGGTGAGGAACTCCCGGGGACATACAGCGCCGCCGTTCTGCGGCAGAGTATGCGCGCCGCGGAGACGGCGGCGGAGGAGATCCTGCGCTGCGATGCGAAGATGCCCGAGGTGGAGCGCCGCCCGCGGCTCTCTCTGCGGCGGCCGGACAACGACGGCCGGGCCCTGACAGAGGCGCTGCTGCGCCCGGTATCGGGGGTAGCCTCTGCGGACGCCGTCTTTCTCAACGGGCTGCGGCTCGGCACGGTGCCGGACGGCTCGGAGCTCTGCCGGGGTCTGCGGGAACTGATCCGGGAGCAGATGCCTGCGTCTGCGGTCTCCGGCAACATCAGCGGACAGCTCATGCTGCGGCGGGTCTACACCCGCGCGGAGGCACAGGACGCATACGACGAGCTGCTGGCGCAGATCACAGGCATGGCCCCGGTGATCTATCTGGACGGCAGCGGAAAGCTGGCCTGAACCGAGGGGCACGGTCTGTCCCTTTCCCTTTTCCTGAAAAGCAGCAGCCGGAGGCAATGCCTCCGGCTGTGCTTATATGAGTTCGGAAATCCGGCTCTCGCCGAGTACTTTGATCCCCGCGCAGCGCAGCTCTTCCGCCGCCGTTCCCCATCCGGGGACAAGCGCTGCCGTGAAGCTGCCGTCGTAGATCTCCCCGCTCCCGCAGGAAGGACTGCGTTCCTTCAGCAGCGCCGTCCGGCAGCCCTGCTTTTCGGCGATCGCCAGCGCGCAGCGCGCCCCGCTGCGATACCGGGCCGTCACGTCCTCCCCCGACCGGTTCACCACACGCTCTCCCCTTCTCTCTGCCGGGAGGCGCGGCACGGGCAGCCCGCCCGCGACCTCGGGGCAAACAGGAAGCAGTCGGTACTTTTTCCGCAGCGCTTCGAGAAGCTCTTCGGGCAGGGCGTTGCTTCCGCCGCTGTACTTGCAGTTCACGCCCAGCAGGCAGGCGCTGATGAGCAGCGCCTCCATCTCAGGCGAGAGCCGCGAGGGCGTCGGCATAACAACTCTCGGTGCGCGCGTCAAAGCAGACCATGCGCACCCGTTCGATCTCGGGATGCGCGTTCAGGTACTCTGCGATGGTGCCGACGGCGATCGATGCCGCCTTCTCCAGCGGAAAGTGATACACGCCGGTGCTGATGGAGGGGAAGTCCACGGTTTTGCAGCCGTTTTCGCTCGCCAGCTCCAGGCAGGAGCGGTAGCAGGAGGCAAGCAGCTTCTCTTCGCCGTATCCGCCGCCGTGCCAGACGGGTCCGGGCGTGTGGATGACGTATCTGGCCGGAAGCCGATAGCCCTTTGTGATCTTGGCTTTCCCGGTCTCGCAGCCGTGCAGCGTGCGGCATTCCGCCAGCAGCTCCGGCCCGGCGGCCCGGTGGATGGCGCCGTCCACCCCGCCGCCGCCCAGCAGCGAGCAGTTGGCGGCGTTCACGATGGCGTCCACCGCCTGCTTCGTGATATCGCCCCGGATGATTTCAATGCGGCTCATCGGCAGTCCACCTGTACCTTTCCGTCCGCGGCGGAGAGCGCCACGGTCTCTATGCCCTCTCCGCGCTTTTCGATAAGCGCGGCGGCGATCTCATCCTCGATCTCCTTCTGGATCAAACGGCGCAGATTCCGTGCGCCGTAGGTGACGGAGTAGCCCTTCTCGACCAGATACTCCACCAGCTTCCCGTCCCAGACAAGCTCCAGGTTCTTTTCCGCCAGCACAGCCTTCACCTCGTCGAGCATGAGTGCGGCGATGCCGCGGAAGTTCTCCTCCGTGAGCTGGTTGAAGCAGATGACCTCATCCACGCGGTTGATGAACTCGGGCCGCAGGAATTCATTGAGCGCTTTCATGGCGCGCTCGCGGCTCATGTCGCTGAGCGAGCCGCCGAAGCCCACGCTGCCGGACTTGTTGTTGGAGCCGGCGTTGGTAGTCATGATGATGATGGTGTTTTCAAAGTTCACCGTGCGCCCCTGCGCGTCGGTGATGCGCCCGTCGTCCAGGATCTGCAGCAGGATGTTCATCACGTCCGGGTGGGCCTTTTCGATCTCGTCGAAGAGAACCACGCTGTAAGGCTTGCGGCGGATCTTCTCGGTGAGCTGTCCCGCCTCGTCATAGCCTACGTAGCCCGGAGGCGAGCCGATGATGCGGGAGACGGAGAACTTCTCCATGAACTCGGACATATCCAGCCGGATCAGGCTCTCCGGGGAGTCGAACATATCGGCGGCCAGGCGCTTGACCAGCTCCGTCTTGCCCACGCCGGTGCCGCCCACGAAGATGAAGGACACGGGCTTGCGCTTGACCTTGAGGCCCACGCGGCTGCGGCGGATGGCGGCGCACACGGCGTCCACGGCCTG
Source organism: Oscillospiraceae bacterium (assembly GCA_902774015.1). Classification (GTDB taxonomy): domain Bacteria; phylum Bacillota; class Clostridia; order Oscillospirales; family Oscillospiraceae; genus Limivicinus. The sequence continues at coordinate 23,858 of CACYHB010000004.1, forward strand.
ATCCTGGCCCACGATGTGGGCTTTCAGGCGCTCATCCAGCTTGGCCAGCCGCTCCAGCTCATCCTCCTTGATGGAGCTTGCGGGGATCTTGGTCCAGAGTTCGATGATCCTCGCGAGATTATCCACCGTCAGCCTGGGCCGTCCGGCCGCTTTGAGCGCGGCCAGCTCCTGCTCCAGCTGGATCTCCCTGCTTCTGAGCTGGGCGATGCGGGCATAGCGCTGATCCAGCTTCTCCGGATCGGTCTCCTTCGTGTCGCTCATGAGCGCCTCGCGCTCGAAGCGAAGATTCTCCAGATCCCGTTCGGCCAGCATTTTCCGCTTGATGCCCTCATCCTTGAGGTTCACGTCGGAGCAGGCCTCGTCAATGAGGTCGATGGCCTTGTCGGGCAGGAAGCGGTCGGTGATGTATCGCTCGGAGAGGATGACCGCCTGGCGGCACATCTCGTCGGAGATCTCCACGCCGTGGTATTCCTCGTAGTAGTGGGCGATGCCCTTCAGGATGGCGATGCTGTCGTCGATGGAGGGCTCGCTGACCGTGACGGGCTGGAAACGGCGCTCGAGCGCGGAGTCCTTCTCTATGTGCTTGCGGTACTCGGTGAAGGTCGTGGCGCCGATGACCTGGATCTCGCCCCTGGACAGGGCGGGCTTGAGGATATTGGCGGCGTTCATGCTGCCCTCGGCGTCGCCCGCGCCGACGATGTTGTGCACCTCGTCGATCACAAGGATGATATTGCCCTCCCGGCGGATCTCTTCAATGAGGCCCTTCATCCGGCTCTCGAACTGGCCGCGGAACTGGGTCCCGGCCACCAGCGCCGTCAGATCCAGCAGGAAAACCTGCTTGTTCTGCAGCTTGTAGGGGACGCTGCCCATGGCGATGCGCTGGGCAAGGCCCTCGGCAATGGCGGTTTTGCCCACACCGGGCTCGCCGATCAGGCAGGGGTTGTTTTTCTGGCGGCGGTTGAGGATCTGGATCACACGCTCCAGCTCCTCCTCCCGGCCCACCATGGCGTCGAGCTTGCCCTGGCGTGCCCGCTCGGTCAGGTCGATGCAGTAATTGTCCAGAAACTTGCGCTTGCCCTGCTTCTGCCCCTGCCGGGGCTCGTCATTGCGGGGTCTCTGCTCGTTCTGCGGGTTGCTCCCCTGCCCCTGCGGGCCGCCGAAGAGGCGGTTTAAGAACGGGAAAGTGGCGGTCTTGCCGTCATCGTCCTCGTCCCCGTCGGAGGGATCCACGTTCATCAGATCCTCCGCGCCGCTCAGCGCGTTCATCATTTCGCCGGACAGGTTCTCCAGATCCTCGTCCGAGATGCCCATTTTGTTGATGATATCGTCCACGGGCTTGATATGCAGCTCGCGGGCGCACTTGAGGCAGAGGCCCTCGTTTTTGGTCTGGCCTCCCTCGATTTTGGTAATAAAGATGACCGCCACGTTTTTGCCGCAGCGAGAACACATGGTAGCTTGCATAAGTCCTCCTCGGGGATAGTTTTGAGCCGGCCGGAGCAGTCAGCGCCCGGCGCCGGACAGCACGCGCGCTGCCTGGTGCCGGGCGCTGAGCGCTGTGCGCATACTCATAGCAGATTGTTCGTGATAAAGCGGAAGGCCAGGAAGAAGCGGCCCAGCGTGGTGCTGCCCAGCGTATCCTTGCCGATCAGGATGCCGAAAAAGCTCAAAAGCCAGCACAGCAGCACACAGTAGAACATACCCTTCACAAAGCCCAGCACCGCGCCGCCGATCTCGTCGAGAAGCTCCAGATTCGGCAGCCGGAAAGACAGGTTCCCCACGTTCCCTATGGCTACCAGCAGGATCAGGATCAGCAGGAAGGCGATCACCAGTCCGCCCACATAGCTGATGGTATCGCTGAGCGTGGAGATCACCGCGCTCTGCATGCTCATGCCGGTCTCGTCGGCGGTCTGCACCGCCCATTCGCCCAGCTCTTCGGCCCGCTGGTCATAAAAGCCCACCGTGCGGTAGCACTCATAGGCATAGTCGTAGCGCAGAGAGGGGTCCTGCGCCAGCACGTCCTCCAGGGAGAGGCTGCTGTCGCCGTAGCCCATCTCCTCCAGCACGCCGTCCCGGGTCTTCTGGGAGCTGATGAAGCCGTCCACAAAGGGCTGCAGCGCCGGGACCACCTCGTGGGAGTAGGCCGAGGACAGAAGGCTTCCGCCGAAGAGGGCGATCACGATGGCGAGGATGCCGGCGATCCCGCCGATCAGCCCGCGCCGGTAGCCGCCCCAGGTACAGAGCGCCACGATCACCAGCAGAACGATATCTATGATCAGTCTCATCATTGTCATTCACCTGCTTTGCGCGTTTTTTCCGCGCCGCTATGTCGATAGTTTACCATGGAATTATGAACAAATAAACTGTTTTGTTTTTCCACCGCCGCGCGGTGAAAAACCGAGGCCGCTATCGCAGCATCATTTCTCCGACTTCTCCCTCGTACCAGATTCTGTTGAGGTACAGCCCCTGGGGCGGCATGGTGGGGCCGGTCAGCCGCCGGTCTCCTTTTTCCAGCAGCTCGGGGATCTCCTCGGGCCGGAGCTTGCCGTAGGAGGCGTAGATCATCGTGCCCACCATGGCCCGGCACATGTTGTACAGAAAGCCGTCGGCGCAGATGGAAACCGTGATCAGATCCCCCTCCTTTTCCGCCCGGCAGTGGTACACGGTGCGCACGGTGGTTTTCGTCTCTGTGCCCACGCTGCGCACGGCGCGAAAGTCGTGGGTGCCCTCGAAGGCCTGGGCCGCCGCCTGCATCTGCGTCATGTCCAGCTCCTGGGGATAGAAGCAGACCCGGTTTTGGAGAAAGGGGTCCCGAATATTGCTATTGTGTATTTTATAGATATATTCCTTTTTTATACAGGAACCGATGGCGTTGAAGTCCGCCGGCGCCTCCACCGCGTCCTGCACCGCGATGTCCATGGGCAGGCGGGAATTGACCGCCAGCGCCATGCGCTCGATGGGGATGCGGCAGTCGCTGCGGAAATTCGCGCAGTAGCGCAGGGCGTGTACGCCCGCGTCGGTCCTTCCGCAGCCCACGGTCTTCACCGGGTGCCCGCAGGCCTTTGTGAGCGCCGTCTCCAGCGTCTCGGCCACGGTGATCTCGTTTTTCTGCACCTGCCAGCCGTGATAATTGCTTCCGTCATAGCTGAGGCGCAATGCGATGTTTCTCACATGAACACTCCTGAAAATCCCCCAACCGAAGCCTCCGGTGAGGCTTTGGTTGGGAAAGGAAGAATAAGGGCGGCGGTCAATGCGGCCGTCGAACGCGGCCGTATGACCTCACGGCCTTATTCTGACGCCATAGCTGAGGCGCAATGCGATGTTTCTCATTTCCATCACAGTCCGAAATGCTTGAGCACGATGACCGCCGCGACGAACAGCAGGCCGCAGGCCAGGGCGATCCAGTCCCGCCGCGCCATCACGAGCTGCTTCATGCGGGTGCGGCCCTCTCCCCCGTGGTAGCAGCGGCTCTCCATCGCCACGGCCAGCTCGTCCGCCCGGCGAAAGGCCGAGACGAAGAGAGGCACCAGGATCGGCAGCAGCGCGCGGGCGCGCTGGATCAGGTTGCCGTTTTCAAAGTCCGCGCCCCTGGCCTTCTGGGCCGACATGATCTTGTCCGTCTCCTCGATAAGGGTGGGGATGAAGCGCAGGGCCATGGACATCATAATGGTCATCTCGTGCACCGGTACATGCAGCTTCTTGAGCGGGTTCATCAGGCGCTCCAGCCCGTCGGTCAGCGCCATGGGGCTGGTGGTATAGGTCAGCAGGAAGGTGCCCGCGATCAGAAGCGTGATGCGCAGCATCATCTTCACGGCCCGCTCGATGCCCTCCCAGGTGACGATCCAGCCGGGGACGACGGGTGTGCCGGAGGTATAGAAGATGTTGAGCGCCGCGGTCAGCGCGATGATGAAGAGCATGGGCTTGAGGCCCTTGAAGATATTCTTCGGGCTGATGTGGGAGACCGCCATGCACACGGCGGTCACCAGCAGCACGAGACCGTAGCCCACCCAGCCCGTGGCCTGAAACAGCGCCACGATATAGAGGAAAACCAGGATCAGCTTGGTGCGCGGGTCCAGCCTGTGCGCCAGGGTGTCGCCGGGGAAGAACTGGCCCAGGGTGATGTCCTTCAGCATGCCGACACCCCCTTTGCCCGCTTCACGGCGGCAAGAAGCTGCTCATGGGTAAACACGGCCTCCGGCAGCTCCATTCCCTTCTCCCGCAGAGCCATGGCGATGGCCGTGGCCTGAGGGACGGCAAGGCCGATGTCGATCAGCTCCTTCGGGCGGGAGAAGACCGCCTCCGGGCTTCCGTCCATGGCCACGTGCCCGTGGTCGAAGACGATCAGCCGCTCGGTGAGCCGCGCGGCGTCGTCCATGTTGTGGCTGACGATGATGACGGTGGCGCCTGTGCTCTCCCGGTAGCGGGTGATGTTGTTCATGATCTTGCGGCTGCCGGAGGGATCCAGGCCCGCGGTGGGTTCGTCCAGGATCAGGACCTCCGGCCGCATGGCGATGACGCCCGCGATGGCGACGCGCCGCTTCTGACCGCCCGAGAGTTCCAGCGGAGAGCGGTCAAAGAGTTTCTCGTCCACACCCGAAAAGCCGGCGGCCTCGCGCACGCGCTGCTCAATCTCTTCCTTTTTGAGGCCCATGTTCTTCGGTCCGAATGCTATGTCGGCGAATACGGTCTCCTCGAAAAGCTGGTATTCCGGGTATTGAAAGACGAGCCCGACCTTCCATTTCACGTCGTGGCGGCTCTTCTTGTCCCGGTTGATGTCCTCTCCGTCCAGCAGCACCCGGCCGGACGTGGGCTGCAGCAGGGCGTTGAGGTGCTGGATAAAGGTGGATTTTCCGGAGCCGGTGTGTCCCAGCACGCCCACGAACTGTCCCTGCGGGATCGTGAGGCTGATGCCGTCCACGGCCACTTTTTCAAAGGGAGTCCCGGCGCTGTAGGTATGCGTCAGGTTCTCCACGGTAATGACAGACATAACGATTGTTTCCTTCCGGTCTCTCCCGCCCTCCGGCGGTGAGAGCTCAAAGTTTGGCGTTGATCACATGCTGTGCGCAGCCCTCGGCGTCCAGGCTGTCCAGCGGCAGGCGGAAGCCCGCCCTGTTCAGATCCCAGCAAAGCCGCGTGGTCTCCGGAACGTCCAGGCCCTTTTCCTGCATCAGCTCCACCTGGGAAAAAACCTCTCCGGGCGTGCCGTCGGCGGCGATCTGCCCGTAGGACATGACCAGCAGCCGGTCGGCCCCGATGCATTCCTCCATATGGTGGGTGATCAGCACGACGGTCATCCCCTTCTCCCGGCAGAGCCGCGTCACGGTAGAGATGACCTCCTGCCGTCCCTGGGGATCCAGCATGGCGGTGGGCTCGTCGAGAACGATGATGCGCGGCTGCATGGCCAGCACGCCCGCGATGGCTACCCGCTGTTTCTGGCCGCCGGAGAGCAGATGCGGCGCGTGCTGCCTGTGCTCGTACATACCCACGGCTTTGAGAGCGCTGTCCACACGCCGGCGGATCTCCTCCGGCGGCACGCCCAGGTTCTCCGGCGCGAAGGCCACGTCCTCCTCCACCACGTTGGCGACGATCTGGTTGTCCGGATTCTGGAAGACCATGCCCACGCTGCGGCGGATCTCCAGCAGGCGGTTTTCGTCGGCGGTATCGCAGCCGTTCACCAGCACCCTGCCCCGGGTCGGCACGAGGATGGCGTTCATGTGCTTTGCCAGCGTGGATTTGCCGGAGCCGTTGTGCCCCAGCACGGCCACGAAGCTCCCCTCCTCGATGCCCAGGTCGATGCCGCAGAGGCTCTCACGCTTGGCGTCGGGGTAGCTGAAATGTACGTTTTGAAATTCAATAATGCTCATAGTATCCTTTCCCGGCTCCTCAGAAGCGGGGCCGCAACGATTCGTTGAAGGCTGCCCGGCTTCTTCTGCCCCCGGCAGCGCCGCTGCGTCAGAAGAAGTTCGCTGCGTTTCGTTTCCGCCTGCGGCGAAAACTGCACATCCGCTCTCTCCTTCTTCCTTTCCCCCAAAAGACATACCGTCTTTTTGGGGAGTTTTACGCTTCCCACCGACACGTTGCCCCGCAGGGCAGATAAAGTCCAGAATCGGTCACGGGCAGGGCCAGTTCCCGGCTCTCGGAGCGGCCGCCGAATTTCTTTGTGAAGATGCTCTCAGTCACGTAACTCAGCACCGACGGGGAGAGGCCCGTGGTGTAGGAGTTGATGAGCACGAAGAGCGGGTCCTCGGACAGAACGCCCGCGACAAGGGACACAAAAGGCCAGAGGTTCTGCTCCAGCTTCCACACCTCGCCGCCGGGGCCGCGTCCGTAGGAGGGCGGGTCCATGATGACGGCGTCGTAGCGGTGCCCGCGGCGGATTTCCCGCTCCACAAACTTGGCGCAGTCGTCCACGATCCAGCGGATCGGCGCCTCCTGCAGTCCGGAGGCTGCGGCGTTCTCCTTGCCCCAGGCCACCATGCCCTTGGCCGCGTCCACGTGGCAGACGGAGGCGCCCGCCTTTGCGCAGGCCACCGTGGCGCCGCCCGTGTAGGCGAAGAGATTCAGGACGCTGACGGGGCGGCCGGCGCTTCGGATCCTGGCCATGGCCCAGTCCCAGTTGGCGGCCTGCTCGGGGAAGAGGCCGGTGTGCTTGAAGTTCATGGGTTTTACGTGGAAAGTGAGTTCCTTATAGCGGATGCTCCACTGGGCGGGCAGACCGCCCTTGTCCCAGCTGCCGCCGCCGCTCTCGCTGCGGCGATAGCGCGCGTCCAGGTCGTTCCAGTGGGGGTTCCTTCTGGGGGTGTCCCAGATGGCCTGCGGGTCCGGGCGAACCAGGTAATACTCTCCCCAGCGCTCGAGCTTTTCCCCGCGGGAGCAATCCAGCACTTCAAAATCATTCCATTGATCGGCGATCCACATAGCAGCTAACCAACCCTGTCCGATAGTAATTCATGGTATTTTAACACGCGTGCGTCCTGCGGTCAATAGCAAACCGCCGCCCCTTCCGGGACGGCGGTTTGCGTACAAATGTCGTTTTTCAATGGCAGTTGAAGTAATAGATCGCCGCGGTGTCGGCCAGCACAGCGTCGCACTTGCCGGTGAAGAGATAGTTGAAGCACTCGGTGGTGCCGCTGGCAAGACGGGTGGTCTGCCCCATGCGCTTTGCCAAGCCCGGGTCGCTGTTCAGGGCGTCCATGGCCTCGGCGGTGGAGCACATGGCAAGACTCTTCCCTGCCAGCATCAGCTTGTTGTAGATAAAGCTGCCGCCGCGCACGGCGATGACGATGTCATTGTGCATATAGGGTCCGTATTCGCTGTATAATCCGTCCTCGACTTCCTTGTCGTTCAGGGCGATGCCGCCCCAGGCACAGTCGATGTTGCCGGAGGAGAGCTCGATATAGACGTCTTCCTTCTCAATGGTCTGGATCTTCAAATTCCAGCCCAGCAGATCCGCCACCGCCATGGCAAGCTCCACGTCGAAGCCCCAGAACTCCCCGTTGGACAGGTAGGCCATGGGGAAGGAGTTGACGTCCACACCGATGATCAGATCCCGGCGCGCGGGCTCCTCCTTGAGCTTTTCCAGGGCCTGGGCGTCCCGCTCAAAGCGGACGATGCGGCTGCCGAACCACTTGGTCGCCAGCTCGTCCACCCGCCCCTGGGCGTTGAGCACCTTGATGGCCGCGTCCACGTAGTCCCGGGTGGGGTCCCCGTTGCGGAAGGCCAGGGAATAATCCTGCTCCACCAGAGTGGCCACCGTACTCACGCCGGAGCGGCCTCCGCGGGAGCCGCAGGCCGTACAGCCCAACAGCAGTACCATGGCCAGCAGCATGCAAATGCTTTTCTTCATGTCTGGATCACCTGTAATTGTTCAGCGCTTTCTCCGTGTGCGGGCGGCGCGCGCATAGCTTCTCTCCCGCCGGTCGGCGGCGTATTCCACCAGGAAAGCGGCCAGCAGCAGCACGATCACAACGCCGAAGCCGATCATCACGCCGCGGTTCGCGCCGTGGGGGACGACCGGCTGCGCCGCGGTGCTCTCCGCCGCAGCGGGAAGGGTCTGGGCCGCGGCCGGGCTGCGCTCCTCGGAAACGGCCGCGTCCGCCGGCTCGCTCACGCTTTCCGCAGCCTGTTCCCCGGCGGCGGCCCGGGCGGCCTCCTCGGCCGCGAGGCGCTGCGCTTCCTCTTCGGCAAGTCTCCTGGCTTCCTCTTCGGCGGCCGCGCGCTGCGCTTCCTCATAGGCGGGCAGCGCCGCGTCCAGAGATCTGGCGTAGTCCTCGAAAGCGCCGCAGAACTGGGCGATCACCGTGTCCGCCGCGCCCATGTTCTTGGTCATGATCGTGAGGATAAAGGGGTTGTCCGTGTAGATCACCCCGGTGTCATGTGTGAACTGCCGTCCCATGGAGTCCTTGAAGTTTCCGTATTTCTGGGCGACGGGCACGTCCGTGATGCCGGCCTTGAAGTACTGCCCCGGCTGGGCCATGAGCAGGTTTTCCAGCACGTTCGGGAAACGCTCGTGTTCGAAGTACAGAGTCTGCATCACCTGGGTCATGAAACGGGCGGTGAAGTAGCTGTAGTCGTAGAAATCCTGCACATAGTAGTCCTTGGGGAGCTGTGCATAATTCTGATACAGCGTGCGGCACTCGGCGTCGGTGCCGATGTAGTGCATCATCGCGTGGGCATAGTCGTTGTGGGAGTAGATCAGGATGAGCTCGTTGGCCTGCGCCAGCGTCAGCCCGGAGATTTTGGTCTCGTCGGTGATTTCACCGGCTTTGTAGCGCTCGGCCAGGATCATCATCACCGGCACCTTGTACATGCTGGCGCTGTAATACCAGGCGTCCGGGTTCCAGTACCAGGTGTCGCCTGTGGCGGTGTAGCAGAAGCCGACGCTCATATCTTCCTTCTTCAGATTTTTGGCCGCGCAGTAGTCGTCCACGATCTGCTGCAGCGCCTCGGGGTCCAGGATACCGTAGTCCTCCTCTTCCGCCGCAGCCAAAGCCGTCTCTCCCTCGGCGAATGCGGCCGTGCCGCCCAGGAGCGCCAGGCACAGCAGCAGCGCCAGGAGTTTTTTTACCAATGCCGGAATCATAGCTCGATCCCCTCCGCCGTATGGCAAAAACCGCTCTCGTAATACGCCCGGGCAGCCCGGATCAGATAGTCGGTGTCCTGCGCGCCCGCCGTCTCATAGCAGGAGTGCATGGCGAGCTGGGCAAGGCCGATGTCGATGGAGTCCACCGAGACGTGGGCGGTGCTGATGTTGCCGAGGGTGGTGCCGCCGCGCAGATCGGCGCGGTTGGAGTAGTGCTGCACCGGCACGCCCGCCCTGCGGCAGATCTCCGCGAAGACCGCCTCGGTCACGGCGTCGGTGGTATATTTCTGATTGGCATGGTGCTTGATGACGATACCGCCGTTCATCACCGGCCGGTCCTGGCTGTCGGCATACTCCGGGTGATTGGGATGCACGGCGTGGGCGTTGTCGGCAGAGGCCATAAAGCTCGCCGCGATGCTGCGGTAGAGATCCCGGCCCAGCGCCTCGCAGACGCGCCAGAGCGTGTCCACCAGAAAGTCGGAGTTTGCGCCCTGCTTGGTGGTGCTGCCCACCTCTTCGTTGTCAAAGACGCACAGCAGCGGGGCGTTCTTTCCGGCCTTTGCCGAAAGAAAGCCCTCAAAGCAGCCGAACACGCATTGCAGATCGTCCAGCCGGGGCGCCGCGATGTATTCCTCGTCCGCGCCGAAGCAGACGCCCGGCGTGCGGGGGTAGAGGTACAGATCCGCAGCCACCAGATCCTCTTCCGTCACGCCCGCAGCCTCCGCGGCAAGCTGCTGCATGCGGCCCGCGGCCTTCTCGCTGCCGAAAAGCGGGAGCATGTCGGTCTTGATGTCGTATTTCTTGCCGTCGTTGGCCGTGCGGTCCATGTGGATGGCCAGGTTGGGGATCACCATCAGGTCCCGGTCGATCTTCACGAGCTTCGTGACGAGCTTCCCATTCTCCCGCACGGTGACGCGGCCCGCGGCGGACAGAGGTCTGTCCAGCCAGGGGGCGCAGAGCATGGAGCCGTAGCGCTCCACGCTCAGCCGGGTATAGAGCCCGGCGGCCGGAGCGTCCGGCTTGCCGCGCAGCTTGAAAGCAGGCGAGTCGGTGTGGGCGGCCATCATCAGGAAGCCGGGGAAAGCCCCCTCCGGGATCCGGAAGGCGATGAGGCTCGAGCCGTTTCGGCGGACAAAATACTTTCCGCCCGGCGCGACGGGCCAGTCCTCGGTCTCGTTCAGCTCAGCATAGCCCTCCGCCAGCAGGCGGGAGGCCAGATCGGCACAGGCGTGCCAGGCGGTGGGGCATGCGTCGATAAAACGCAGCAGATTACGGTTGGTTTCGGTCATTCTTTCTCCCGTGCCGCAGGAAGGGCGAAGTCCAAGGACTCCGCCCCGCGGCGTTTTAATCAAAATTCACAAAAGCCCATTTCGAGCGGTCGATTTCATCGGGCAGCTTCAGCAGGCTGTCGCCCGCCACGGTGTATTCGGTGAAACGATCTTTCCCGCTGCTGTGGGGATCGTCCTCCAGACGCCGTGTGAACACCAGCTCGCTCCCCTGCAGCTCATAGCAGTCGTACTGGATGGGATTTGCGCCGTGGCGGTACCAGATCAGCCCGCTCGCAGCGTCGCAGCCGCTGCCCCAGGCCAGTTCTTCCCGGCCCGCGATCCTGAGCTGGACATATTCGCCGCTCTTCTCTTCGAGCGCGAAAGCCAGCAGCGCCTGCTCGTTTTCGTCGGTGCGCAGCAGGATCAGCAGTTCCTCGTTGCCGTCGCCGTCCAGATCTGCGGTGCTGAGTTCCTGCTTCAGGTTTTCCGCGCTGAAGCTCAGCTCCGTCGGCTCCTGATGCGCGCTGCCGTCGCTGTTGAGAAACTGTACGCGGATCTTTCCCTGATTGCTGTAGACGTGGCCCAGAGAGACGTTATCGCTCTCCTCGCCGCCCGCGGCGGCGCCGAACAGCTCATACTTAAAGCCCAGGCTTCCGCTTCTCGTGCGGAGCGTGCCCTTCTGATAGAAGTCCGCCTCCTCCGCCGCCTGCGGCTCGGCCGCAGGAAGCTCCGGCGTCTCCTCGCTCACGGGCACTCCCGTCGGCGCCGGCTCCTCCGTGACCTCCGGCGTCGGAGCCGGCTCCTCGGTGGGTTCCGGTGTCTCGATGACGACGGGCTTCTCCGTCCTGCCGCCGATCAGCGGCAGGCCCTGAAAGCCGCGCAGGGCATAGAGCGCAAAGATCACCGCGCCAAGTACGATCAGCGCCATGAGAAACAGCAGGATGCGTCTTGTTCTTCCGGTCATTTTTCATTCCCCCACGCCGTATTCCACCACGTAGCCGATGGAGCCGGAGTAGTACTCCGGGAAGTCCGCGGCCGGGTTTTCACGGCAGTCGATATAGCTCCAGCCGTTGCGGTTCCAGAGCATGATGAAGTCCTCGGCGGCACCGTCGTAGGCGTCGATTTCGGAGGGTTCGTTCTCGTCCCAGGGATAATAGCTCACATATTCGTCGGTCTCCCAGGTGTACTGGCCGTTGAAGCGGTAGCAGCCGATCCAGGCTCTGGCGAGGCCGGCTTTGCCGATGGCCTCGGCCACCTTTTCCAGTTCTCTGGGGCTCGTGATCACCGCCAGGTGACCGCCGGCGCTCTCGGCCTTGGCTCTGGCGTCGATCCAGCCCGCGTCGTCCACGAACACCTCATAACGCACCTCACCGCCGATCAGGGGGTCGGGCAGGGGCGTGACGATGCTGCCGGTGCCGTTTTCACCGAGCTGCGGCGCGTTATCGCCCGGGGTAGGCGTGCTCACGCTCATGGTGCCGATGCTGGTATCCGGGCGGCTGCTCAGGTCCCGCAGAAACAGGCCCGCTACCGCGGCCACGCCCAGCAGCAGCACGCACAGCAGGGCCGCCACCAGAACGGGGCGCATGCGGCGCTTCTGCACCTCTTCGCCGATCTGGCGGCTGCGCTCCGGATCGTCCGAGTACTTCACCGCCGCGTGGCGGGGCTGATAGCGCGGCACCACAGGCGCCAGTTCCGGGTTTTTCTCTTCTGTCAAAATGGGGATGGGCTGGCGTTTTTCGCGTCCCGGCTCGTAGACGCGCACGTCGTCGACCTCCGGATCGGGAGCGGGCGCCGGTCTCACAGGCGCCGCCGTTTCGTCCTCGTCTTCCAGGCCTCTGCCGAAAAACTCCGCTACCAGATCCTCCGCGGATTCGGCGAGAATATCTTTTTCCGGCTTTTCCGGGGCGTGCTGCGCCAGGATCTCCTCCATGGCCTCCTCGGCCGGGAGCTGGCGCACCGCTTCTTCCGTCTCCGCGGCGTTCTCCTCCGCAGGGGCCTCCCCGGCCTCGCCGCTGATGATCGCCATCATCATTTTTTCGATCTCGCTCAGTTCGCCGTCGTCCTTGCGGAAAATACCGCGGGCGCCCTCATCCAGATATTTGTTGCCGAGGCAGCTTTCCAGCACCACGGCCAGCTCGTCCGCGCTCTGATAGCGTTCCTCCTCCCGGAAAGCCACCGCTTTCTCCAGGATCTCCGCGAGGCGTACGCCGCAGCCCTTCGGCGCCGTGATTTTCTTCCCGCTCATGCGGGTGAGCTGCGCGTTGCTGCTCTCCCCCTCAAAGGGGAGCTTCCCGCCGCTCAGGCCGTAGTACAGGAGCAGACCGAGGGAGTATACGTCCGCCGCCTGGCTGCGCTTGCCGTTCCAGTAGAGCTCCGGCGCGATGAACTCCAGCTCCTGGCCTTCCCAGCTGCCCTCGTGACCGTCGCCGATCACGAGCTCGCCCGCCGCGTCCCGGCGCAGGTTTTCCGGATACACGCCGCCGCGGTACTCGCCGCCCGCCTCGCTGCGGATCACACGGCACAGCTCGATCACCAGCTCGCAGATCTCCTGCCGGCTCATGCCGCCGATATCTTCGCCCAGGTTTTTCCCGGGTTCAAATTCCCCTTTTGCCACAGGAACTTCCTCCTACAGATAGATGCCTTGCCTTTCGGCGCATACGCTTACAGGTTATGTTAACATAAAGCGACCGCTTTCGTCAATGGAAATCTCGCGCAGCGCCCGCAGCTTTTCGCTGTTTTCTCCGAATCAGCCGCACTATTTCTCCATCTTCTCCGCCAGCTTTTCGATGGCGTCGGCATAGCGGGCCAGCTCCTTGTTGGCCCGGCCCTCGATGCTCTTCGCCACGCGCACGAGCTTTTCGCAGGCTGCCAGCAGCCGCAGATACACGGGGCTGGTTTTGCGCTGTTTGCCGCCCTCGCCTTTCTTTTCCACGGGTTTGCCTTCCGTGATGCGCACGAACTGCCCCAGCCGCAGATCGAAGCAGGTGCCGCTGTAGGGGGCGAAGGCCTTATAACCCAGCTCGTCGTTGAGGCAGGCGGTAAAGCTGTCGGCCGTTTCAGGGTCTCCGTGGTTCACAAAGATGAGCTTCGGCTTCTCCCGGAAGCCGCCCAGCCAGTGCAGAAGGCCGTTCTTGTCGGCGTGACCGCTGATGCCGGGGAGCTGATCGATCTGGGCGTTGACCTCGATGTCCTCGTTGAAGAGCTTGACGTGTTTCGCCCCGTCCACCAGCACCCGGCCCAGGGTACCCGCTGCCTGAAAACCGACGAAGAGCACCATGCTCTCCTTGCGCCAGAGGTTGTGCTTGAGATGGTGGCGCACCCGGCCCGCGTCGCACATACCGGAGGCCGAGAGGATGACCTTGGGCTCCTTGTTCTCGTTGATGGCGCGGGATTCCTCCTGGCTCACGCTCAGCTGCAGCCCCGGGAACACCAGGGGGTTGATGCCGGAGCGGATCAGCCGGCGCATCTCGTTGTCCACATACTGGGTGTCGCACTGGAGGAAGACCGAGGTGGCCTCGACCGCCAGCGGGCTGTCCACGTAGACGGGGAATTCCCCGTGCCCGGTGACGAGAGCGCGCTCCTTGATCTCCCGGAGGAAGTAGAGCATCTCCTGGGTGCGGCCCACGGCGAAGCTGGGGATGATGACGTTGCCGCCCCGGTCCAGCACGGTCTGGATGCGTTTGGCAAGCTCCGTCACATAGTCCACCCGCTCCTCGCTGTGGAGCCTGTCGCCGTAGGTGGATTCCAGCACCAGATACTCCGTCTCCTCCACAAACTGCGGATCGCGCAGGATGGCCTGCGCGCTGTTGCCCACGTCGCCGGAGAAGGTGATCTTGTGGGTCTCCCCCTCCTCCCGCAGCCAGACCTCAATGGCCGCCGAGCCCAGCAGATGCCCCACGTCGGTCATCCGGATGCTCACGCAGTCGTTGACCTGGATCGGCACGCCGTAGCCGCAGGGGCGCAGCAGCCCGATGGCGCCCAGGGCGTCGTCCAGATCATAGAGGGGCTCGACGTTCTCTCCGCCGGAGCGCTGATTCTTCCGGCTCTTCCACTCCGCCTCGGACACCTGGATGTTGGCGCAGTCACGCAGCATGATGTCACTGAGGGAACAGGTGGCGGCGCTGGCGTAAATAGGGCCGCGAAAGCCCTGCTTGTACAGCAGCGGCAGCATGCCGGAGTGGTCCACATGGGCATGGGTCAGCAGCACGAAGTCCAGGTCCTCCGCCGCTGCGGGGAGGGGTTCGTTGACGTAGATATCCTTCCCCTGTTCCATGCCGCAGTCCACAAGTCCTTTTTTGTCGCCCACCTCGATATAGGTGCAGCTTCCCGTGACCTCGTGGGCGGCGCCGAGAAATGTGATCCTCATGTCCGGTTTCTCCTTTCGCTAGGCTTTCCATTTTTCTGTTTCCATTTTACACCCTGCCGTCCCGCTTCGCAACGGCTCTTCAGAAAAGTTAAGACCTTCCACACCAAAAAGAAAACGGATTGCCGAACCCTTGTGCGCCGGTACGGCAATCCGTCACTTACATTTCAAAAAAGCTGATCTGGCTGGTGTCCGGCATATCGCCCAGGGCGCCCATGCTCTTGAGCTGCTCCAGGTGGCTGGAGGATACCTTGGGGCAGACCCGGTTGAGTTCCTCGATGGAAATGAACTGCTGCCCGGATTTTCCGGCCGCCGCCAGGTCCAGCGCCGCCGTCTCTCCCAGGCCGGAGATAGCCACGAAGGGCGGGCGGAGCCTGCCGTCGTCGGTGATGAGGAATCTGGCCGCGTCGGACCGGTACAGGTCGATGGGCGCAAACTCGAAGCCGCGCATGTTGAACTCGTACACCGCCTCCAGCGTCACCTGCAGATCCTCCTCGTTGGCGGTCAGGTCGCCGCGGCGCTTGAACTCGTTGAGCTTCCTGCGCACGCTCTCGGTGCCGCCGGTCATCATGGCCGCGTCGAAGCCGCCCTTCTGGCTGCGCCGGTAGAAATAGGCGCTGTAGAAGGCCAGGGGCTCGTGCACCTTGAACCAGGCGATGCGGAAGGCCATCATCACGTAGGCCACCGCGTGGGCCTTCGGGAAGAGGTAGGCGATCTTGCGGGCCGATTCGATCCACCAGTCCGGCACGCCCATGGCGCGCATCTGCTCCTCGGCGTCGCCGGGGAACTCCCCGCTCTTCTTGACCTTGCCCTTGCGCACCGCCTCCATGGTCTTGAAGGCCAGCGCGGGCTTCATGCCCTTCTGGATCAGATAGATCATGATGTCGTCGCGGCAGCCGATGGTCTCATTGACGTCGGCGATGCCGTTTACGATCAAATCGTGGATGTTGCCGGCCCACACGTCGGTGCCGTGGGAGAAGCCGGAGAGGCGCACCAGAGTATCGAACTGCCGGGGTTGGGTGTCCACCAGCATCTGGCGGGTGAAGGGGGTGCCGAACTCGGGCACGCCGATGGAGCCGGTCTTGCCGATGATGGGGTCGTCATCCGGCAGGCCGAGCGCGGCAGGGCTTGTGAAGATGGACATGGTCTCCGGATCGGACAGGGAGATCTGCTTTGCGTCCACGCCGGTCATGTCCTCCATCATGCGGATCATGGTGGGGTCATCGTGGCCCAGCTCGTCCAGCTTGAGGAGGTTTGCCTCCATGCAGTGGTATTCGAAATGCGTCGTGATAATATCGCTGTTGGGGTCGTCCGCCGGGTGCTGCACCGGGCAGAAGTCGGTCACGTCCATATCCTGGGGGATGACGACGAGTCCCCCCGGGTGCTGGCCCGTCGTGCGCTTGATGCCCACGAGGCCTTGGGCCAGGCGGTTTTCCTCTGCCTTGGTGGCGGTGATGCCCCGCTCCTCCAGGTATTTCTTTACGTAGCCGTAGGCAGTTTTCTCCGCCAGCGTCCCGATGGTTCCGGCGCGGAACACATGGTCCGAGCCGAAGAGCACTTCGGTATACTTATGGGCCTTGGCCTGGTATTCACCGGAGAAGTTCAGATCGATATCGGGGGTCTTTTCGTTGCCCGGGAAGCCCAGGAAGGTCTCAAAGGGGATGTCGAAGCCCTCCCGGTTCATGCGCGTGCCGCAGTCGGGGCAGTCCTTCTCCGGCATGTCAGCGCCGCAGCCGTAGCTGCCGTCGGTGATGAATTCCGAGCGCCGGCACTTGGGGCAGACGTAGTGGGGCGGGAGGGAGTTGACCTCCGTGATGCCGGACATATAGGCCACGATGGAGGAACCCACACTGCCCCGGCTGCCCACCAGATAGCCGTGCTCCAGGGAGTTCTGCACCAGCTTCTGGGCGGACATGTAGATCACGTCGTAGTTGTGGTCAAGGATGGTGTTGAGCTCGGTGTCCACCCGCTCCTGTACGATCTGCGGCGGGTTTTCGCCGTAGATGCGGTGCATCTTGCCGTAGACCAGGTCGCGCAGATCCCGGGCGGAGTTTTCGATCCTGGGCGGGAACAGCTCCTTCGGCAGCAGCTCGATCTCCTCCACCTGATCGGCGATGGCCCGGGTGTTGGTGACCACCACTTCGTAGGCGGTCTCCTTCCCCAGATACTCGAACTCCCTGAGCATCTCGTCGGTGGTGCGGAAGAAGATGGGGCAGTCCCGATCCGCGTCGGAGAACTTCTTAGCCGCCTGCAGGATCTTGCGGTACTGCTCGTCCTCGGCGTCGAGGAAGTGCACGTCGCTGGCCGCGATGACGGGCTTCCCCAGCTTCCGCCCCAGCTCCAGGATCGTGCGGTTGTAGTCCTGCAGCACCTTCTCGTCCTTGACGCGGCCGTTTTCGATGAGGAAGGCGTTGTTGCAGATGGGCTGGATCTCCAGATAGTCGTAATAGGAGGCGATCTTCTCCAGTTCTTTCTGGCTCTCGCCGGTCATGACCGCGCCGTAGAGCTCGCCCATGCCGCAGGCGGAGCCCACCAGGATGCCCTCCCGGTGCTGATTGAGAAGGCTCTTCGGCACGGTGGGGACCCGATGGAAATACTTCAGATAGGACTGGGAGATCATCTCGTAGAGATTTTTGAGTCCTTTCCGGTTCAGCACCAGCAGGATCATGTGGTGGGTCTTGGCCACGTCGGTGCGCTTTAAGCGGTGGTAGACCTCCTCGATCCCGTCCAGGTCCTTTGCGCCCTGGGCGCGCAGCATGGGCAGGAATTTGTCCATCATGCGGGCCACCACCATGGCGTCGTCCGAGGCGCGGTGATGGTTGAACTGCGGCAGCCCCAGGTGGTTGGAGACGATGTCCAGCTTGAAGCGCTTGAGCTCCGGCAGCAGGGCCTGACTCAGGGCGAGGGTGTCGAGAAAAACGGGAGAAAATTTGAGTCCGTTTCTGAGAGCCGCCGCCGTCATGAAGCCCACGTCGAAATGGGCGTTGTGGGCGATGAGCGGCCGGTCTCCGGCGTAGGCCATGAACATCTCCATGGCCTCCTTTTCCAGCGGCGCGTCCTTCACGTCGCTGTCCCGGATGCCGGTCAGCTCCGTGATGTTGGCCGGGATGGGCTTCCGGGGGTTGACGAAGGTGTTGAAGGTACTCTTGATCTCGCCGCCCGAGAAGATCACCGCGCCGATCTCGGTCATGCGGTCGTTCTGGGCGTTGAGGCCGGTGGTCTCGATGTCGAAGGCCACGAACTCCGTGTCCAGCGGCAGCCGGGATTTGCCGATGACGGCGGCGTTGCCGTCCATGTCGTTGACGAAGTAGGCCTCCATGCCGTAGATGATCTTGACGCCGTACTTTTTGCCCGCCTTCCACATGTCCGGAAAGGCCTGGGCCACGCCGTGGTCGGTGACGGCGATGGCCGGCATGCCCCAGTCCGCCGCCCGCTTGACCGCGGCGGCAGGATCGGTCAGCGCATCCAGCGCCGAGAAGCGGGTATGCAGATGCAGCTCCACGCGCTTTTCCTCCGCCCTGTCCGGCCGGAGGCAGCGCTTGGACTTCATGATGTTGCGCGGCTCGAGCACCATGTCGTTGTCGTACTTGGACCAGACGATCTCGCCCTGCACGGTGAGGTGGTCTCCCGCGCCGATCCGGTCGATGATGCCCTTGTCGTCGTCCGAGCGCAGAAAGCGCGTCACGGAGACGGAGTTTGTGCGGTCGGTCAGGTCAAAGGCCAGCACCGCGCCGCCGTTGCGGGTGGAGCGGCTGGTGACCGTCACCACGTCGCCCTCCACGGTTACCTTGCCGGATTCCAGTGTCAGCGTGTTCATGGGCACGGGCTTCTGCCGGATGGCGCGGCCGTAGAGCACGTCGCCCTTCGGCCCGTCGCCGCCCTGGGGCGGAGCGCCGAAGCTTGCCGTCGCCGCGGTCTTCGGACGCGGGTACTCCGGCACGATGCTCACGCGCTTCAAGCCGTAGTCGGCCCGCAGCCGCTCCGAGAGCGCCGTGATGTCCACCGGCGAGGGCATGGCGGCAAAGTGGGCGCAGACCGTGAGCGTCAACTCCCGCGCGTCCACCTGCACGTCGGTGACCCAGGCCAGTTCCAGGCCGCCGGCGATGCCTCCGATGTCCTCACAGCCGGGGAATATGGTCAAAAACGGGGTGTTGTCTGTCATATTACATAAACCTTCCAATTTGGCTCCCCTGCGCAAGGGGAGCTGTCAGCCGCAGGGCTGACTGAGGGGTCGTTCCGATCTGCACAGTTTCTTTGCCTTTCCTTCGTTCATTCGCCTGCATGCGGAGGGTTATCATTTTTCACTCTCGATCAGTTCCATCAGCTTTTCGCAGAGCCGGTCATAGTCATAGGTACCCAGGACCTGGCCCTTCCTGAACAGCAGGCCCTTGTCCTTGCCGCCGGCGATGCCGTAGTCTGCCTCCCGCGCCTCTCCGGGGCCGTTGACCACGCAGCCCATCACGGCCACGGTGATGTCCCGGTCGAGGTTTCTCACCAGGCCCTCCACCTTCGTGGCAAGGCCGATCAGGTCGATCTCCGTCCGGCCGCAGGTGGGGCAGGAGACGAACTTCACGCCGCCGCGGCGCAGCCCCGCCGCTTTCAGGATGGCGATGCCCGCGGAGACCTCCTTCACGGGGTCCGCCGTCAGGGAGACGCGGATGGTGTTGCCGATGCCCTCGTTCAAGAGCGTGCCGATCCCCACGGCGGACTGGATGGTGCCGTTCCACTCGGTGCCGGTCTCGGTGACGCCCAGGTGCAGCGGCCAGGGAAAAACCTCCGCCGCCATGCGGTAGGCCGCCACGGTCAGCGGCACGGTGGAGGATTTGAGGGACAGGCAGATGTCCTCAAAGCCGAACTTCGTCAGCAGCTCCGCGTGGCCCTGCGCGCTATCCACCATGGCCTCCGGGCAGGGGTGGCCGTACTTTTCCAGCAGCCGCTTTTCCAGCGATCCGGCGTTGACGCCGATTCGGATGGGGATGTTTCTGGCGCGGCAGGCGTCCGCTACGGCCTTTACGTTCTCCTCGCCGCCGATGTTTCCGGGGTTGATGCGGATCTTGTCGATGCCGCGCTCGGCGCAGAGAAGCGCCAGTCTGTAGTCAAAGTGGATATCCGCCACCAGCGGCACGTCCACCCGCTCCTTGATTTTGTCGATGGCCAGAGCCGCCCGGGTGTCGGGCACCGCCAGACGTACGATCTCGCAGCCTGCGGCGCGCAGCTCCCTGATCTGCCGGACCGTGGCCTCCACGTCCCAGGTCTTGGTGTTGCACATGGACTGCACCGTCACCGGCGCGCTCCCGCCGAGGCGCAGGCTCCCCACTTTGATCTCTCTGGTCATATCCCGTGTATACATGGCATTCCGCTCCTGTGCTTTATTTTCTGAATGTATAGTATAGCACACTCTCCATCCGTCCGACAAGCACAAAAGCAGGCCGCCGCTTTTCCGGGGAAGAAAAAGAAAAAGGCACAGACGATCAAGCGGCGGGGAAAGCCCCGCCGCTTGATCGTCTGTGTCATTTTTGACCTTATCGCTGTTCGTTGACGTAGATGTTGGCCTTGCTCTGCACCAGGCGGGCGACTTCCTCCGGGGCCTTCTGGCCGGCGAAGTAGGCCGCAGCCTGTTCCTGCACGATCCCCAGGATGGCCTCGTTCTGATCCATGACCTTGGTGGTGGTGTCGATCAGGTTCCGGAGCTTTTCCGCCTGCTTTTCGCTCAGGGCGTAGATCTCGTAGGTGGTGCCGTCGCCGAAGCCGACGCCGCCGCGGGAGATCTCGATCTTCTCCCCGTTTTCGTCCAGCAGGTAATTGCCGTTTTCGTCCTTCATATACTCGGGCGTCATGGCTTCCTTCAGCTTCTCCTCAAACACGTCCTTGCGCACGGGCAGGCCGTAGAGCGCGCTCTGGTAATCCTTGCTTAGGACGCTGCGCATAAACTCCCAGGCGGCCTCCTTGTTGGCACAGCTCGCGCTCATGGCGTAGGCGCCGTCGGCGAGATAGAGCATGTTGCCGATGCCGTTGTTGGTGGGCCAGCCGATATAAGTGCTGTCGCCGCCGAAGTACATGTCGTTATAGAGTACGTCGTCGATGCTGTAGATGCCGCTCTGCATCAGCATCTGGCGGCCCTGGGCGATACGGGTCTGGCTGCTCTCGTCGGGGGTCCACTCGTAGTTGTTCCAGTCGAAGTCGGCCAGGAAGGAGTTGGCAAACACCAGAATGTCCACAAACTCCTGGCTGTCGAAGCTGCACTTGCCGGTGCTCCAGTCCACAAAGTCGTTCATATCCAGGCTCAGCAGATAGTTGAGCACGGCGTCGCGGGTGGTGTACTGATCCAGCGGGGTGCAGCCCTCGGGCATGGAAGCCAGGGCCTCGCGGAACTGCTCATAGTTCCAGCCCGGCTCCTCCCCCACCACGGAGGGAGCGCCGATCAGGCTCTGGATGGAAAAGCTGGGGCAGATGCGGTAGAGACCGCCGTTGAGCTCCATGGCCTTGAGCACCGTGGGGAAGAGATCGTCCCGGCTCAGTTCGGGGTCCGCGTCCAGATAGGGGTAGAGGTCCTCCAGAAGGCCCTTGCCCGCCAGCTGGCTGTAGGGCAGGCCGTTGAGAGACAGGATGTCGGGGAGCTTGCCGGAGAGGATCTCGGTGGTGAGCTTGGTCTGTCCCGCGGAGTAATCGTCCTCGGTGTTGTACTCGGAGTAGTCGCGCAGCTCGATGCGGACGCTGTCGCTCTTGCGGTTGAACTCGATGAGGCGGTCGCTCATGTCGTAATCAAGATACATGACGGCCATGGTCAGGGTCTGCTTGGGGGGCAGGGAGTCCGCCGGGACGCGGGAGAGGGTCACGAACTCGGTGTCGCTCTTCTCCCCGCGGTTGTTGCTCATTACGCCGGTGATGGTGCCGTCCGGCTGGATGTTGAGGCCGTTCATGTAGTCGCCGTTGATGTCGCAGTTGATCCAGTTGAGGATCTTCTCGCTCTCGCCGGTCTCCAGCTTGACGCCGTAGAGGTTGGAGCCGCTGCGGAAGCAGAGATCATAGTCCCCGCCGCCGGGCAGCAGGTCGTAGGCGTTGCCGGGCAGGCTCACCTGCTCGCCCAGCGTGCCGTTCTCTGTGTCGACGAGCAGGAGGGACATCCCATTGTCGCCCCAGCAGGTCACGCCTGTGCGTCCGTCCTTGAGGCGGACGATGCTGTTGAGATATTCGTCGCTCTCGATCTCATAGGCGACGCTGCCGTCCGGCGCCACGCCCAGCAGGATCATGTCGGCCGGGACCAGGGCGTTGCCTTTGTCGTCCAGATACAGGCTGCTGATGTTGAAATAGGTATCCTCGCCCACGGGGTAATCCAGGAGGCTGGTGCTGATCTCGCTGCCGTCCGTATCCAGGATGCGCACGTAGTAGCTGCGCTCATAGCGCCACTTGTCCCAGGCGGTGTCGTTCTGCATCTCCTCGCGGCTGCCGTCAAACCAGCTGACGTAGACCTGCTCGATGTCCATGAGCTTTCCCTCCGGCGTCAGGCAGATGCCCAGGAGGTCGGAGCCGGTGCTGTAGTCCGTGCGCCCCTCGGTATCCTCCGGGCCGGCCACGGGCTGATAGGCGTCAAGCTTTTTCAGCTTGCCGTCCTTGGAGACAAAGTAGAGGGACGAGCCGTAAATGTCCAGCTGGCCATCGTATTCCAGGATCTCGCCCTCGTTGGGTTCCCGCTCGCCCACCTTCTCGTAGGAGCTGGCATAAAAGCCGTCCTCGGTGTAGGCGCGGGGATTGAGATAGCCGTCCTTTGGCGTCTCGATGGGCCGGAAGTCGGCCTTGTACACATAGTCTGTGACGGTGGCCTCATTGTCCTTGTTCTCGGGCGTCTCGCTCTTCCCGCTGCCGCAGGCAGCGAGACTCAGCGCCATGGCCAGGACCAGAAGCCCGCACAGCAGGGAGCGGATGTTTTTCTTCATATCGTATCCTCCTGAGAGTTGAATGATCACGCGGAGATCTGCTCCGCAGTTGTCGTCACGGATGCGTCTTTTTCGGCGCGGCTGTATTATAGCACATCATACAGCCCGTGTATCTTAAGAATCCTTAATTCTTTCCCGGGGCGTTTGTTTCCTTGGAAAAATGTGATACAATAAGCGCACAAAAATCAGAAGAAACAACGGAGGTGGCTGACATGGCCGCGCTGTCCCGTATTCTCATAGTAGATGACGATCCGGATATCCGGAACGTTCTCTCCCTGTTGCTGAAAGACAATTATTTTGTGGCGGAGGCTGCCGACGGGGCCGAGGCCGTGGCCTATATCCGCGCCAATCCCGACACCGATCTGGTGGTGCTGGACGTGATGATGCCCGGCATGGACGGGCTGGAAACCTGCGCGAAGCTGCGTGAGACCTCCAACGCTCCCGTCCTCTTTCTCACGGCCAAGTCCGCCGAGCGGGATCGGGTCGCCGCCTATCAGAGCGGCGGGGACGATTTTCTGTCCAAGCCCTTTTCCCAGGCGGAGCTGATCGCCAAGATCTCTTCCCTCCTGCGCCGCTATCAGCAGTACCGGGGCAAGCCTGCCTCCACGCTGAACATCGAAGGGCTGGAGATCGACCTCTCCGCCCACAGCGTCAAGGCCATGGGCAGGCCGGTCACCCTGACGGACACGGAGTATGCGATTTTGGAGTATCTGGTAAAGAACCGGGGCAAGGTGGTCACCGCGGCGGAACTCTACGAGGCCGTCTGGGGCGAGAAGTTCCTCTCCGGCTCGGGCAACACGGTCATGGTGCACGTGCTGAACGTGCGCCGCAAGATCGAGGAGAACCCGTCCAAGCCGAAGATCCTGCGCACGGTCTGGGGAAGGGGTTATCAGATTGACTGAACGCTTTCGCCTCCCCCGCTCGCTGGACGCGAAGATGCTTTACATGCTGCTGGTGAGCCTGGTCTGCGCTCTGGCCGTCTTCGCTCTGGCCTACGGCGCAGCGAACGTCGCGCTGCAGCGGCTCTACCTGAGTCCGAACGCCGTGGCCTCCCGGCAGGCGGAGTTCTACGCGGATTTCGCAGGTTACGTGAGCCTGAACGAGGTCTCGGGCCGGGACAGCGCGGCCGTCTCCCGCTGGAACGGGAAGCACGATTATGTGACGGTCAGCGTCTACACCGCCGAGGACCTGGGTCTCGACCCCCGCGCGGCCACGGGCGGGCTGGTCCGGCCCCAGTATTCCGCCGTCTACGGCAAGCTGTACCCCATGCAGTTTGCCGACGGTCTGCAGTACGTGCGCATTGAGGACAGCACCAGCATCCGGGAGGACAACGTAAACCGTATCATTGCGGTGCTGCTGGGCAGTCTCGCCTTCGTGGCGGTGATGCTCAGCTATATCCGGCGCCTGACCAGCCGGATCATCCGCCTGTCCCGGGAGGCCGGAGCCATCGGCGCCGGGGATCTGGACGCGCCCATCACCGCCGACGGAGTGGACGAGCTGAGCCAGCTCGCATCGGAGATGGACCACATGCGCGGCGCGGTCATTGAGCGCATGTCCGGCGAGCGCCGGGCCTGGGAGGCAAACTCCGAGCTCATCACAGCCATCTCCCATGACATCCGCACGCCCATGACGAGTCTTCTGGGCTATCTGGAGCTGCTCAACGAAAACCCCGGCGACGCCGAGCGCGGCCGGCAGTTTGCCGCCTCCGCCTACGAAAAGGCGGTGGAGCTGAAGGACCTGACAGACGAGCTCTTCAAGTATTTCCTCGTCTTCGGCCGCGCGGAGCTGCAGCTGGACACGGAGCGGTACGACGCCCGCCTGCTGCTGGAGCAACTTCTGGGCGAGGCGGAGTTTGACCTGACGGACGCGGGCTTCAGCGTCCGGCGTATCGAGTTTTCGGGCGAGACCGAGGTGGAGGCCGATCCCCTCTATCTCAAACGCGTACTGGATAACCTTGTATCCAACGCGCGCAAATACGCCGATCCCGCCGAGCCGCTGATGATCGTGTCCGAGCTGCGAGAAGGCGAGCTCTCCGTCACGGTCTCCAACACGGTGGCCAAAAGCGCCCCCCGCGTGGAGAGCACGAAGATCGGTCTGCGCACCTGCGAGAAGATCATGGCCGCCATGCACGGCCGTTTTGTGACGCGCCGGGAGGGCGATCATTTCGCCGCGGAGTTCACGCTCCCCGCCATGGACGAAAAATAAAGAATCCCCGGAAAGCCTTCGGCTTTTCGGAGAAAAGGAAGAAGAACACAGACGGTCGAACCGGCCGCCCTCTCGGGCGGCCGGTTGACCTTGCTGTTATACTCTTTGGGCTCCCCGGAAAGCCTTCGGCTTCTCGGGGAAAAGGAAGAAGAACACAGACGGTCGAACCGGCCGCCCTCTCGGGCGGCCGGTTGACCTTGCTGTGTTCTTCTGACGTCAGCACCCGCAGCCGCAGCCGCAGTCGCCGCCCCCGCAGGAGCAGCCCTCGCCGTCGCTGCCGCAATTGCAGTTTCCGCTGCAGGAGCAGCCGCCCTCGCCGGGCGAGACGGGCAGCTGGCCCGTGACCAGCAGGTCCGCCGCGGTGTCCGCGTCGCCGGAATAGCCCGTCACAGGGACGATGCCGTAGCTGAGCAGCAGGGCCTTGCCCTCTCCGCCCATATTGCCGCAAATGACCGCGTCCACACCCTGCTCGCGCATCAGATCGGCCATGGCCTGGTGGCCGTGCCGATCCCCGGTCTCCACCAGGGTCTTGGTACATTCATGGACATATTCGCCGTACTCATAGATGGCAAACATGGCGCAGTGGCCGAAGTGGCCGTAGATCTCGCCGTTATCGTAAGCAACCGCAACTTTCATGCTTTACTCCTCAATTTTCAGGGTGTTTTCGATCACGTCCGCCATGGGGGCGATCTCCTCGCCCGGGACGGACTCCACTTCGCCCGCGTCCACCATCGTGGCGACGACCGGGTCGATGGGCAGCCTGCAGAAATGCTCGATGCCGAAGCTCCCGGCCACGGCCTCCACCTTGCTGTCGCCGAAAATGTTGTGCTTTTCGCCGCAGTCGGGGCACTGGAAATAGCTCATGTTCTCCACGATGCCCAGCACGGGGACGTTCATCATGCCCGCCATGTTCACGGCCTTGGACACGATCATGCTCACCAGGTCCTGGGGCGTGGTGACGATCACGACGCCGTCGATGGGAAGGGACTGGAACACGGTCAGAGGGACGTCGCCGGTGCCGGGAGGCATGTCGACGAACATATAATCCACGTCCTGCCACAGCACGTCGGTCCAGAACTGCGTCACGGCGCCCGCGATGACGGGGCCGCGCCACACCACAGGCTCGGTCTCGTTTTCGAGGATCAGGTTGATGGACATGATCTGCAGCCCGGTATGCGTAGTCACGGGGATCAGGAACTGATCGGTGCCGGTGGCGTGCTCGGTGATGCCGAAGGACTTGGGGATGGAGGGGCCGGTGATGTCCGCGTCCAGCACGGCGCAGCGGTAGCCGCGGCGCTGCATCTCGGAGGCCAGCAGGCTCGTCACCAGGGACTTGCCCACGCCGCCCTTGCCGGAGACGACGGCGACGACCTTCCTGACGCTGGAATAGGGGTTCAGGGGTTTGAGAAAGCTCTGGGGTTCAGAGCGGGAGGGGCAGTTTTCCCCGCAGCTGGAGCAGTCGTGTGTGCACTCGTTCATATCAAAAGGATTCCTTTCGCTGTTATAAATTGCCGTTAACAAAGTCAACACTGTTATTATACTCCTTTTCCTGCTTCTGTCAAACCCCGCGGGGAGGCGCAGCATTGAGTTGTCAGACGCGGATTTTTGTGGTATATTATAGTTTAGGTTTTTATACTTCGCCGCGGGAAGGAGGGGATCCGGCATGTCTGCGACGCAGCTTTTTCTGGAATATATGCTCAAGGCGTCGAAGTACGGGCTCATTCTGCTGAGCATTGCGATCATTGTCCGCTGTATCCGCTCCATGCTCCGCGAGAGCTATGAGCCGGAGACCTGGGCCTATATTCGCACCGGAGACGGGCGCCTGCCCATCCACCACTGGGAGGTCATTCTGGGTCGCTCCCGTTCGGCGGACGTGCGGGTGGACAAGCGGGGCGTAAGCCGCGTCCACGCCGTGCTGACACGCAACGACCACGGGGTCTGGCAGATCTACGACATTTTCGCCCGCAGCGGCGTATGGGTCAACGGCGAGCGCGTGGGCGACCGCGGCGTGCGCGTAAACGACAAGGACGTGATCAATCTCGGCGGCGTGAACGTGCGCTTTCAGGACATTCCCATGGAACGCCGGGAGAAGCTGGAGGAAAAGCGCAGCGCCCCCGGCCGGGAGGTCTCCCCCGCCGTGACGCTGCTGGAGCTGACGGTTTTCCAGCTCTTTCTGCTGATGCAGCACGCGATGTTCGCCAAATCCGAGCAGCTGCCCACCATCGCGCTGGGCTTCATTTCCCTGATCATCATGCAGTGGAGCTGCTACAACGCCATGCGCGTCATCGGCCGCAGCGGTTTTGAGGTGGAGATTCTGGCCTTTTATCTGTCCTCTCTGGGCATGTCCGTGGCCGCCTCCTCCACACCGGACGACATGTACAAGCAGATCCTGCTGACCCTGGCGGGCGTGATCCTCTTCCTGCTCGGCGGCTGGTGGCTGCGCAGTCTCGACCGTACGGAGGCCATGCGCCTGCCCGTGGCAGCCGGTGCGCTGATGCTGCTGGCGATCAACGCGGTCTTTTCCGACGTGATCCTCGGCGCGCGCAACTGGCTCATCATCGGCGGCTACTCCTTCCAGCCCTCGGAGCTCGTGAAAGTGGCCTACGTCTATGTTGGCGCCGCCACCATGGAGCATCTGTACCGGGAAAAGAATCTGTATTCCTTCATCGCCTTTTCGGCCATGTGCGTTCTCGCCCTGGCCCTGATCGGCGACTTCGGCACGGCGCTTGTGTTCTTTGTCTGCTTTCTCATTATCTCCTACATGCGCTCCGGCTCCATCGCCACGGTGATCCTCGCCGTGTCCGGCGCCATCATCGCGGGTCTTCTCGCCGTCACCGCGCGGCCTTACATCGGCCATCGCTTCAGCATCTGGGGCCATGTGTGGGAGGACGTGTACGACAGGGGCTACCAGCAGGCGCGCGCCATGTCCGCGGCGGCAGCCGGCGGTCTCTTCGGCAAGGGCGGCGGCGCCGGATGGCTCAAGGACATCGTGGCCGGCAACACCGACATGGTCTTTGCCGTCATCTGTGAGGAGGAGGGGCTGATCATCGCCCTGTGCATGTGCCTGGCCGTGCTGACCCTGACCTTCTTTGCCATCCGCAGCGCGCGAAACGGCCGTTCGTCCTACTATGCCATCGCCGCCTGCGCCGCCATGAGCATCCTGCTGACGCAGGTCGCGCTGAACGTGTTCGGATCGCTGGATATCCTGCCCTTCACGGGCGTCACCTTCCCCTTCGTCTCCCGCGGCGGTTCCTCGCTTTTGAGCTGCTGGATGATGATGGCCTTCATCAAGGGGGCGGACAACCGGCGTGACGCCAGCTTTGCCGTGCGTCCGGGCGAGCGGATGCAGAACGCCCCGCCGCCTGAGGACGAATTGGGAGAAGAGGAGGACGAGGTATGAAAAAAATCACCCGCCGCGCCTTCTCCCTTCTGCTGCTGGCCGCCTTTGTCATCGTGGGCCTCACCGTATACGTGCTGCGCTATATCGACCACGGCGCCGACTGGGCGCTGTACTTCAACCGCCTCAACTCCGCTTCCTCCGGCGAGCTGCTGGACCGCAACGGCGTCGTGCTGGCCGCCTTCTCCGCCAACGAAAACCGCTATGCGGAGGACGCTTTGACCCGCACCGCCAACTACCACGTGACCGGCGATTACTGGGGCCGCACCGGCACCGGCATCCTCTCCACCTACTGGAACAAGATGCAGGGCTTCAGCCTCCTCACCGGCACCACCCGCTCCTCCGCCGCCACCACGCGGCTCTTTATCGACGCAGGTCTCAACAACACGGCCTACGCGGGTCTGAACGGCCGCAACGGCTGCGTCATGGTGGTGAACTACCAGACCGGAGAGCTTCTGTGCATGGTTTCCACTCCCTCCATCGACCCGGCCGACCCCAACGCGGAGCCTCCCGCCGGCACCTATATCAACCGTGCCCTCTCTGCGACCTTTGTCCCCGGCTCCATCTTCAAGCTCGTCACGGCTGCGGCCGCCATCGAGAATCTCCCCAATCTGGCCGACCGCCGCTTCTACTGCGAGGGAAAGACCGTGATCGGCGGGGTGGAGATCAATTGCTCCGGCGAGCACTACACCCAGACCTTTGAGCAGGCGCTTGCAAACTCCTGCAACGTGGCCTTCGCCAAGATCGCAACGCTGATCGGGCAGGACAAGCTGGTGGAATACGTGCGCAATTTCGGCTTTCTGGACACCCACATGCTGGGGGACATCCCCACCGCGGCGGGTACCTTCCCGCTGGAATTCGTGGGCGACCCGGAGCTGGGCTGGGCGGGCATCGGCCAGTCTACGGACACGATCAACCCCTACGCCATGCTGCGCTACGTCTCCGCCATCGCCAATCAC
The DNA here is from genome assembly GCA_902774015.1 of Oscillospiraceae bacterium. Taxonomy (GTDB): domain Bacteria; phylum Bacillota; class Clostridia; order Oscillospirales; family Oscillospiraceae; genus Limivicinus. The sequence goes on from CACYHB010000004.1 coordinate 53,063, forward strand.
GGCATTCTGGTGGAGCCCACCATGATCAACGACGGCAAGCGGCCCGTCAAGTCCCGCTTCCTCTCTACCGAGACCGCCGACAAGCTGCGCGAGATGATGGCCTACAACGTCAGCTACGCCTACGAGGGCGATTTTCGCTTCACCGGCCTTCCGCTCTGTGCCAAGACCGGCACCGCGGAGCTGGGCGGCGATCTGACGAGCCACGCCTGGTTCGTGGGTTTTCTGGACGATCCCGATCACCCCTACGCCTTCGTGGTCCTGGTGGAAAACGGCGGCGGCGGTCTGACCGTGGCCTCTCCGATTGCGGAGCGGGTGCTCAGACACTGCATGAGAATGGAATAATCAGTGATGAGCGGTCACCGGCCGCTGTCCTGAAAGGATGAACAATGGCAGACATCACAGTCGCCTCGCTGGTCAAATCCTTCGAGGTCGGAAACAATATACTGGACGATCTGAGCTTCACGGTCAATCCCGGTGAGCGGGTGGGCATCCTCGGCCCCAACGGCTGCGGCAAGACCACGCTTTTCCGGATCCTGGTGCGGGAGATCGACTATGACGAGGGGCAGGTCAGCACAGCCCCCGGCAAGCGCATCGGCCTCATCTCCCAGATCCCGGTCTACCCCGAGGGCTGGACGGTGGAGGACGTGCTGCGTCAGGCGCACCGCCGCCTGACCGATATGCAGGAGCATATGGACGAGCTCGCCGAGCGTATGGAGCGCGACAGCTCCCCCGCCCTGCTGCAGGAATACGACCGTCTCAGCGCCGAATTTCAGCGCCTCGGCGGCTACACCATGGAGAGCGACCGCAACCGGGTGGCCAACGGTCTGCAGATCCCACTGCGTCAGCGGCAGCAGCTCTTTGACTCCCTCTCCGGCGGGGAGAAAACCCGCGTAAACCTCGCCCGCCTGATCCTGGAGGACACGGATATCCTCCTGCTGGACGAGCCCACCAACCATCTGGACCTGCGCGCCACCGAGTGGCTGGAGGACTATCTGCTTCACTTCAAGGGCACGGTCCTCGCCATCAGCCATGACCGCTGGTTTCTGGACAAGGTGGTGCAGCGCTGCATCGAGATCCGGGACGGCAAGGCCGAGTTCTATTCCGGCAACTACAGCTTCTACGTGCAGGAGCGGCAGCGCCGCTTTGAGGAGAAGCTCAAGCAGTATGAAAAGGACCAGGCCAAGATCGAGCAGCTCCAGCGGGCCGCCGAGCAGATGCACCTCTGGGCCTTTATGGGAAACGACAAGCTCCACAAGCGCGCCTTTTCCATGGAAAAGCGCATTGAGAAGCTCTCGAAAAGCGAAAAGCCCACAGAGCAGAGAAAGCTTTCCGTCAAGTTCAAACAGCGGGAGTTCAACGGGGACGAGGCGCTGGTCATGGAGGGGCTGAGCAAATCCTACGGCGAAAAGCTGCTTTTCCACGATCTGTCTCTCACCGTCACCGGCGGGGAGCATATCGCCATCGTGGGCGACAACGGCACCGGCAAATCCACCCTCGTGAAGCTCATCATGTCCGAGGAGACGCCGGACGCCGGTTACCTGTATCTGGGTCCCGCCATCCGCAGGGCCTATCTCCCCCAGATCGTTCAGTTTTCGGTGGAGGGGCGCAGCGTAGTGGACACCATGCTCTACGACTGCCGCTGCCAGCCGCAGGAGGCGCGGGACCGGCTCGCCGCCTTCGGCTTCCGGGGCGAGGACGTGTTCAAGCCCGTCGGGGCGCTCTCCGGCGGCGAAAAGAGCCGCCTGAAGCTCTGCCAGCTCATGGGCGGCGACATCAATCTCCTCATCCTGGACGAGCCCACCAACCACCTGGACATCGCCAGCCGCGAATGGATGGAGGACGCGCTCTCCGATTATGAGCAGACCCTGCTTTTCGTCTCCCATGACCGCTGGTTCATCGAAAAGTTCGCCGACCGCATCTGGGCCCTGGACCAGGGCGAGCTCACCGATTTTCGCGGCGGCTGGCGGGAGTACTGCGCCTGGAAGGAGCGGCAGGCCGTCTTCCAGCAGGCGGCGCCCAAAGCGCCGAAGAAAGAAAAAGAAAAGAAGCCTCACGTTCCCAACAGCGAAAAGCTCATCGCCAAAACCGAGCGGGAGATCGCCCGGCTGGAGGAAAAGCTCGCCGCGCTGGAGCGGGAGGCGGAGCAATATGCCAGCGACTACCAGAAGCTCATGGAGCTGGAAAGTCAAAAGGACGCATGGAACGGGGAGCTGCTGGCGCTGTATGATAAATGGGAGGAGCTGAATTCTTGAAGAAAAACCTTCTGCTCATTGCCGCGGCCCTGCTGATGCTCGTGGGGATCGCCGCCTACTGGCTGTTCCCGAACGCGGGGGAACTGCCCTTCTGGATCGCGGGCCTTGCCATCGTGCTGGTGCTGCTGCATCTGCGCAAGAGCTGGATCGGCCTCTGCGCCACGCTGGGCGGCACGGCCTTCGTCCTGCGTTTTCTGCTGCGCGGTTATGCCTGGTGGGGCTACGCGCTGCTCTTTATCGCAGCGCTCATCCTCCTGCGCCGCTTCGCGCCGCCGCTCCTCTGGAAGCTCGCCGTGGCGCTGACCTGCGCGGGCCTTCTGTATTTCTGCATTGTGGAGACGCCCATCATCAAAAACGCCCGCACCGACAGAGAGCCGGAGCGGCCGTATCTGATCGTGCTGGGCGCCGCCGTCTACGGCGATCAGCCCTCGCTGACGCTGGTGCGCCGCCTGGAGGGCGCTCTGGATTACCTGAACGCTTACCCCGACAGCGTCGCCATCGTCTCCGGCGGCATGGGCAAGGGCGAGACCGTCACCGAAGGGCAGGCCATGTACGACTGGCTCGTTTCCCACGGGGTCGATCCCGCGCGGGTCCTGATCGAGGAGCGGGCGACCTCCACCATGGAAAATCTCGAATACAGCTTCGAGATCATCCGCGCCCGCGGCGACGAGCCCGCCGGGAACGTAGCCATCGTCTCCAGTGCTTACCATCTCTATCGGGCCAAATGTATGGCCGCAAAGCTCGGCGCGCCGGAGGCCGCCGGCGTCGCCGCCCCCTGGGGCTATTTCTTCGTCATGCTCAACTATTTCATCCGCGAGGCTTTCGGTGTGACCCACCTCTGGGTCTTCGGTGAATAAGTGAAAGGGCTGTGCAGCTGCACAGCCCTTTTCTTATTCGTCCTTATTCGCCCGGCGCGTCCTCATCGCCCATCTGACGCATGCGGTCGCGGGCGTTCTCCACGTGCCTGGTCATGGCGGCGTTCGCCGCGGCGCCGTCTCTGGCGCTCAGCGCCGCCAGGATCGCCTCGTGCTCCTCCACCGACTGGAGCGCGCGGCTGTGCTTGCTGACCGAGGCCATGCGGAACTTGGTCATCTTCTTGTGCAGGTTCAGCAGCGTGTCCGTCAGCGCCCGGCTGCCGCAGGCCCGGTAGACCATCTCATGGAAGCGGGAGTCCAGATTTTTGATCTCATCGGAATGGCCGCCCTTGGGCCGCTCGGTATAGAAACGCTGCAGATCCAGAATATCGCGGATCTGGCCCAGCTCCTCATCCGTGATGCGCGCAGCCGCCCACTCGGCGGCCAGGCCCTCGATACGGATGCGGATCTCGTACATATCCAGCATGTCCTGCCGGGAAATACCCACCACGGTGACGCCCCGGCCGGCCTCCTCCAGGATGTTCTCCTGCTCCAGCCGGCGGATGGCCTCACGGATCGGGGTCCGGCTCACGCCCAGCTCCTCCGACAGGCGCAGCTCCGTCAAAAGCTCGCCCCGGGCATACTTGCCGGAGAGGATATCCCGTTCCAGCTGCTCAAAGATCTGATCTGCAATGGAGATACTCTTGCGCTCTTTCATGTTCTTTCCTTTCGCCGGGCTCCCTGCTCTCGTGAATTGTATACAATTATACACTTTTATTTTGATTTGTCCAGACCTTTCTTTGCATTTCGTCCCATGATTTTTCAGATGAAATGAAAACGCCCTATTTTCTCCGGCAGAGCTGCCGCAGGCCTGCGGGACGCGCCGACGGAGCGGCTCCGCCCGCGGCAGGCGCGGATCGTTCCGAAACGAAAACGCCGCCGGTTCATCCTTGGCTTTGAACCGGCGGCGTTCTTTTGTTACAGCTCTGCGGTTTCCCCGATCCGGGGCACCTCCGCGGGGCCTCTGTATTCCACGCACAGCATCGTAAGGTCGTCAAACTGCTCGGCGTCCTTCACATAGGAATCCACTGCCTGCCGCACGTTCTTCAGGATCTGCTCCGCCGGCGCGCCGGGGTCTTTGTTGAGCGCTTCCAGCATGCGCTGCGTGCCGAACATGGCGCCCTCCGCGTCCATGGCCTCGGGGACCCCGTCCGTATAGAGGAAGATCTTGGCGCCGGGCTGCAGCCGGAGTTCATATTCTCTGTAGGAGATCCCATCCATCCCGCCGATGACGAAGCCGTGCCTGTCTTTGACAAGCTCGAATGCGTCCTTTTCGCTTTTCTTCAGCACCGGGTATTCGTGGCCCGCATTCGCCGCCGTCAGCTTTCCGGTAGACAGCTCCAGGATCCCGACCCAGGCAGTTACGAACATCTCCTCTTGATTGTTGGAGCAGATGGCCGTGTTGGTTTTGGTAAGGATCTCCGCCGGAGACTGCCCCAGCATGGCGCAGCTCTGCAGGATGATCTTGGAGGCCATCATAAACAGCGCCGCCGGCACGCCCTTGCCGGAAACGTCCGCGATGACCATGCACAGGTGATCCTCGTCCACGAGGAAGAAATCGTAGAAATCGCCGCCGACCTCCTTGGCCGGGTCCATGCTGGCGTAGATATCGAGCTCGGAGCGGCCCGGGAAGGGCGGAAAGATATGCGGCATCATGGCCGACTGGATCCTGGTCGCCAGCGAGAGCTCTGTGCTGATCCGCTCCTTCTCCGCCGTGATCGCCGTGATCTGGCTGATATACTGCTTGGTTTTTTTCGACAGATCGTCAAAGGACTCCGCCAGCACCTCGATCTCATCGTCCGTCCGGTAGCAGTCCTTCATCCTGAACAGATCCCCGGTCCGGCTGCTCCTGGCGATGTCCCGGGTCATTTCCTCGATGGGATCGACGATTTTTTTCGCCGACCGCAGCGCTATGAGGGAGGAGAGAAAAAACACCGCGAGGAGGATCAGCAGGCTGGTCTGCTTGAGGCGGCCGGTGCCGTCGTTAAACTTCCGGCTGGATTCGGCATTGATCCTGTCGTATTCCTCCAGCAGCGTCTTCTCCGGGATCTCGGTCCGTTCTCTGTCCACGGCGTTGATGACGGCCCAGCCCACCGTCGGCATGGGAGTGCCGACCATATAATACTCCCGTCCGTCAACGGCGATCAGGGCAAGCTCCGTCTCCGCGCTCAGCGCCTGCCCGGCAAAGCGCGCGAAATCCTCCCCCTGTGCGTGCTGCTCCGCACCGACGCTCCCGGCGTCTGCGGCAAAAACGCCCTCGCTTTCCGAGGAGAGGATGATCTCTCCCCGTTCGTCGATCAGGAAAATGGAGCCGCCCCCTTCCGAAGCGGTGCCCAGGAAATCGTTCATGCTCTCCATCACGATGTCGAGCCCGACGACGCCGATCAGCTCGCCCTCGGCGTACACCGGCGCCGAACAGGTTATCAGGATCTCTCCGGTGAAGGCGTCCTCCAGCATACTTGTGAAATGCAGCTCGCCGCTTTCTGCCGCGCCCGTATACCAGGGCCGCTGCCGCACCGGAAAGGGGATCAGGTTCCCGTTTTCATCCAGCTTCGCGGCAGGCTTCTCGTCCACGCAGAGGTCAGTGCCGTCGGCAAAGCCGATATAGACCCCGTCGATCTTATCCGAATTGCTGAGCATGGCGATCATGGGGCTGCTCAGATGCGCGGCGATCCCGAGATAGGGCGACTGCGTGTAATCCACGCCCTGCTCGCAAAGCACCATGGCAGAGGGGATGCCGTCCAGGGCGGGATCCGGCAGCCCGAAAGAGACAGGCTTCAGGCTGGCACGGTTTTCAAAGAGGCCCTGCGCCATGGTCTGGAGCATTCTGGCGTCGCTCACGACTTCGGCGAAATCGTTGTCGGCGATCGTCGCCTCCATCCGGCTTGCCTGCACCATGGCGCTGGTCAGCATGGAGTGCATGGTCTCCTGCGAGGTGCGGGAGATGGCCTGCTGCTGCATGGTCCTGGCCTCGCCCACGATGGAGGAAAGCCGCCTGTTCTGATAGGCCGACACTCCCGCAAACACGGCAGCCGCGGTAACCAGCACGGTCAGCACCAGGCCGATCAATCGGCGCTGAAGTCCGCCGAATGTGATTCCCAATATCTTCTTCATGTTTCTTCCTCCGCTTGTGTTCTGCCAACAGGAGGTCCGGTGTCTCCCCGGAACCTCGATGCAGCGCTGTCCTTCCGCTATGCTTATTTATTTATTTTTTCATGTTTCCGGTTTCTTGTCAAGGAAAAACAGATTCTTGAGCTTTTGTGCCTTTTTTCTTGTCGCCCGGCAAACTTGATGGTATAATTAAATTTGACTTATTATCGGGTTCGGACGCTTCTCCGTTCTCCCTTCGGACACCCTTTGGATCCCATATGAGGTGAAATCACATGTTTTGCTTTTGCAAGGACGGCGGGTTTTCCCGCCGCGGAATGATACGCAGTCTGAGTTGTTTTGGGCTGGTGCTTGTCTGTCTGCTTTTCTGTGCCGTTTCCGGTTTCTGTGAAACCGGAGAAGAAGCGGCGGATCGATCCCCCGTCCTGGTGGATCCCGTCGGCCGGCCGGACAGCTGCTGCCCGGTGCTGTATGACAATACCAACGGGCTGCCCACCTCCGAGGCCAACGCCATCGCCGAAACCAGCGACGGCTTCATCTGGATCGGAAGCTACAGCGGCCTGATCCGCTACGACGGCAGCAACTTTGTCCGCATGAACTCTTCCAGCGGTATTGCCAACGTGGTCAGCCTCCTGGTGGACAGCCGCGAGCGGCTCTGGATCGGCACCAACGACAGCGGCGTGGCGGTGATGGAGCATGACAGGTTTCGCATGTGGAGCACCGCGGACGGTCTCCCCTCCCCCAAGACCTGCGACATTGCCGAGAGCGGGGACGGCACCCTCTATGTGGGTACCGCCGAGGGACTCGTCACCATCGGCGAGGATATGGAGCTCCATCCCCTTACCGATCCGCAGATCGCCGGGATCTACGTGGAGGCGCTGCGCACGGGCAGCGACGGAAAGATCTACGGCGTCAGCAGCATGGGCGATCTGTTCGTGCTCTCCGACGGAGCGCTTGAGTTTTTCATGGCCAGCGGAGAGAGTCCCATCGGCGGCATCACCCAGCTTCTTCCGGACCCGGAGGATCCTGGCTGTGTCTATCTGTCCACCGATAAGGCCGAGATCGTGTACTGCCGCCTGGGCGAGTCCCTGCAGATCCAGCGCGTCGACAGCATTTATCCGATCAACAGCGTCATCGACCTCCGGCAGATCGACGGTCGGCTATGGATCTGCGCCAGAAACGGCATTGCCGCACTGGATGCCGACGGCTTCCATATGCTTGATTCCCTGCCGCTCAAGAATTCTGTCTGCCATGTGATGGCAGATTACGAGGGCAACCTCTGGTTCACCTCTACCCGGCAGGGGGTCATGAAGCTGGTGCCGAACCGCTTTTCGGACGTGTTCGAGCGCTGGTCTCTGCCGGAAACCGTGGTCAACTCCACCTGCATGCTGGATGGGCAGCTTTTTGTCGCGACCGATACCGGGCTGATCGTGATCGGGGAACAGGGTCCGCTCTCCGAGCTGCCGATCACGGAAGCCGGAACAGCCTCCGGCGCGGAGCTTGCCATTACGGATCTGCTGACCGCTCTGCAGGGCGTCCGCATCCGCTCCATCCTGCGGGACAGCCGCGATCGTCTCTGGATCTCCACCTGGCGGGGCGAAGGTCTGCTCCGTTATGAGCAGGGCACGATCACCGCTTTCAGTCTGGCGGAGGGTCTGCTCAGCGACCACGTCAGGGCGGTCTGCGAGCGGGAGGACGGCTCCATGCTGGTGGTCAACTCCGGCGGCGTCAACGTCATCGAAGGGGACCGGGTCATCGCCGGCTACGGCCGGGAGGACGGCATTCTGAACACCGAAAGCCTTACCGTGTCCTACGCCGATAACGGCGACATTCTCCTGGGCTCCAACGGCGGCGGCATCTACGTCATCCACGAGGGGAGCGTGCGCACCGTCGGTGCGGAAGAGGGTCTGAGTTCCGGCATCGTCATGCGTATCCGCCGCGACCCGGCCCACGGCGTCTTCTGGCTCGTGACCAGCAACGCCATCGCCTATATGGATGAGGACTACAACGTGACCACGGTCCGCAGCTTCCCCTATTCCAACAACTTCGACCTCTACGAGAACAGCAGCGGCGACATGTGGATCCTCAGCAGCAACGGCATCTACGTCCTGCCCACCGAGGATCTGCTGGCGGATCGGGCAGAAGCTCCCGTCCATTACGGTCTGGGCAACGGCATGCCCTGCACCGCCACCAGCAACTCCTACAGCGCCCTGACGGAAGACGGAGATCTGTACATCGCCGGCAGCCGGAGCGTCGTAAAGGTCAACGTCGACTCGCCCATGGAGATCGTGAGCGATCTGAAGGTCTCCGTTCCCTTCCTGGAGGCGGACGGCGAGCGGGTCTACCCGGAAGCGGACGGCTCCTTCAAGCTCTCCCCTTCCGTACATAAAGTGACGATCTACAGCTACGTGTTCAACTACTCCCTGTCCGATCCGCTGGTGAGCTATCGTCTGGAGGGCTTTGACCCGGGTTCTGTGACCGTGAGCCGCAAGGACCTTGTCCCCGTGGATTACACGAACCTGCCCGGCGGGACTTATGACTTCGTCATGGAGCTGCAGGACTCCCAGCACCTGAGCAGCAAAACCGTTTCCGTCCGGATCGTTAAGGCCAAGAAGCTGCTGGAGCAGCCTGCCTTCTATACGATGATCTCTCTGGTCTCGATCCTGGCCCTGGTTGCCGGGATCCAGGCGTATCTCAACAAAAAGACGCAGATGATGGAGGCCAGGAACCGGGAAGCCATCAAGCAGACGCAGCTCAACACCGAGCTGAAGATGGCGAGCAGGATCCAGGCCAGCATGCTGCCCCACGAATTCCCGCCTTTCCCGGACCGGACGGAATTTGACGTCTACGCCTCCATGGACCCGGCGCGTGAAGTCGGCGGCGACTTCTATGACTTTTATCTGATCGACGAGGACCATCTCTGCCTTGTGATCGCCGACGTCAGCGGCAAGGGCATCCCCGCCTCGCTGTATATGATGATCTCCAAGGTCATCGTGCAGAGCTGCGCCATGCTGGGCAGATCCGCGGCCGACATCCTGACCAAGACCAACGAGGCCCTCAGCTCCAACAATCAGATGGAGATGTTCGTCACCGCCTGGGTGGGGATCCTGGAGATCAGCACCGGCCGGATCACCGCGGCCAACGCCGGGCATGAGTATCCCGCCCTGATGAAGAACGGCCGCTTTGAACTGCTGAAGGACAAGCACGGCTTTGTCATCGGCGGGATGGAGGGCATCCAGTATAAGGAATATGAGCTTCAGCTGGAGCCAGGAGACAAGCTGTTTGTGTATACCGACGGCGTTCCGGAGGCGACGGACGCGGAGAACCGCATGTTCGGTACGGACCGGATGCTCGAGGCGCTGAACACCGCGCCGGGCAGTTCTCCAAAGGAGCTCCTGACCCGTGTCAGCAGCGCGATAGAACGCTTTGTCGGCGGCGCAGAGCAGTTTGACGATACGACCATGCTCTGCATGGAGTACAAAGGCTGCGCCGGCACGAAGGCGGAAGAGGCCTGAGCTTCTTTGCCGAATTGTGTCAGCGCTCCTCGGCTTGAAAAGAATACAATGGTTTCTAACTTGTTCGCAGACGCTTAGCTGCGTAGATGCGCCCCCCTATCTTTCTTTTCGGTACTTGCCCGAAAAGAAAGACAGCGCCGCGCCCGGTGTAAGAAAGAAAAGGGCGCTTCCAAGGACGCCGTATTTTATGCGCCGCGCCGTTCGCGGAATGGCTTCGCTTCGCTCACGCCGCTCCCCGGACGCAAGACCAACGGGCTGCAGGAACTTACGGAGTACAATCCTTCTTCAACACTTCCACAGAGCTGCAGCGTCGTTTCCACAGATACAGAAACAGGCCCGACCGTTCGGTCGGGCCTGTTTCCTGTTGCTTGTTTTAGTTTACATAATAATTGCTTTCTTGGGGCAGACGGAGGCGCAGGTGCCGCAGCCGACGCAGACGTCCTCGTCCAGCGCCCAGGTCTTGGCCGCACGGTCGACCGTCAGCGCTCCGGCGGGGCACTTGCGGGCGCAGATCGTGCAGTAGACGCATTTGGAGGGATCCTGGACGGGCTTGCCGTCGTCCCGGGGCTTGGGCGCCTCGGCTGGCGCCGCCGTCTCGCCGGCGGCAGGGGCGGCAGGAGCCGCCGCGGGCGCGGCGGGCTTGGGCGGGACCGCTTTCTTCACCGGCGGCTTCTTGATGAAGGTGCCGGAGACGATCAGGTCCTCCTCCTTGGTGGCGATCATGTGGTAATCCTGCGTCAGCTGGATGGCGCCGTGGTTGCAGAAATCCTGGCAGTGAGCGCAGAAGGTGCAGCAGCCGAGGTTGAAGCTGCGGGTGATCTTATCGCCTTCCTCGGTCTTTTCCACGGTGTGTGTGATAGCGCCGCCGCAGCAGACGCGTTCGCACATCAGGCAGTTGATGCACTTGCTGGGGTCAAAGGAAATGCGGCCGCGGTAGCGGGGCGCGGCAATGCTCTCCACCGCCGGATACATGGCGCAGCTGGGCTTGGAGAAGAGCTGGGAAATGGCTTCTTTCACAAACGGGAAATCCATTACTTCATTGCCCTCCTTTTCTCCTGCAGGATCTGGGTGGCCAGCGCCAGACCGTCGATGACGGCTTCGGGCTTGGGCGTGCAGCCTGCCACGTCCACGTCCACGTGCACGTACTTGGACAGCGGCCCGCAGATGGAGTAGCTGCCGCGGAACACGTTGCCGCTCTGGGGGCAGGAGCCCATGGTCACGATGCATCTCGGTTCGGGCACCTGCTCGATGGAGCGCAGCACGCGGGGCAGGGACTGGGCCGTGATGGGCCCGGTGACTACGACGATGTCGGCATGGCGGGGGCTGCCCGAGAGCTTGAAGCCCAGGCGCTCCGCGTCATAGCGCGGGGTGAGAACGCTCACCAGCTCGATATCGCAGCCGTTGCAGGAGCCGGCGTTGATGTGGAAGAGCCACGGGGATTTGCCGGTGCTCTCTTCGATCAATTTCTTAAACATAGAGGCACCTCCTTACAGACCGTACCAGGCCAGCACCAGGCTCACCAGAGCCAGGCCCGAGACCACGGTCCAGTAGTACTTGAAGATCTGCTCGATCTTGAGGCGGGCGGTGACCGCATGGACGAGGGAGATCGCCACGGCGGTGAGGATCACGCACAGCGCGAAGAGAACGATCACATCCAGCAGGATGATGGCCGCCCCGGCCGCGCCGCCGGTGAGTCCCAGCGCGAAGACCAGGTTCTGGATGCCGCCGCCGATGCCGCCCAGGAAGAGCATGACGAAAAGGCTCGTCATGGTCAGCAGCTTCACGGCGTGGCTCAGCTTGAACACGCCCAGGGGCGCGCCGCTGTACTCGGCCAGCATGCCTTCGCAGATCTCCGTCTCGGCTTCGGCCGCGTCGAAGGGATGGCTGCCGGTCTCGCCGGGGATGATGAGCAGGAAGGCCACCGCCGCCGGGATCATGCTCAGCTTGCCCAGTAGGCTGCCGTCCGCCATCTGATAGCGCACGATCTCGCTCAGGGAGAAGCACAGGCCGGAACCCGTGGCCGCGCCCACCTTCTTGCCCACGGCCAGCAGTACGAGGACCAGAGGCAGTTCGCAGGAGAGCACCGTGACCATCTCACGGCTCAGGCCGACGCCGGCGTAGGGGGAGCCGGTGGCGCCGCCGCCGATCATGATGGACATGGCCGGGATCAGCAGCAGATAGAGGATCACGATCACGTCCGCCACATGGGAGAAGGCGGTGAAGCTGAAGACGGGGATGAAGAGCTGCAGCACCACCAGCGCGGCCAGGCCTACCAGCGGAGCCAGCAGGAAGACCGTGCGGTTGGCGGCGGCGGGGATGATCGTCTCCTTGCCGCAGAGCTTGAAGAAATCGTAGAAGGGCTGCAGGATCGGAGGGCCGACGCGCTTCTGCATCCGGGCCACCAGCTTGCGGTCAATGCCGCAGAGGAGCAGGCCCGTCAGGAAGCAGAACAGGAAGCCCGGGAAGATGAGGATGTAGGCCAGGTATTTCAAAGCTTCGAGTATCATGTTCCCACCTCCTTACAGAACGATCAGGGCGTAGACGATGGCCAGAGCCAGCGCCACCACCGCCCAGAGGGCGTAATCGTTGACCACGCCGCTGTGCAGCTCGTGCATGAAGCTGAAGTAATGACGCCAGTTGTGCTTGAAGCCCCAGAACAGATCGTCGCCGCCGACCTGGGAGAAGACGGTTTTCTCGCCGCCGTAGAACAGGTCGTACTTGCCGGTGAGGGTCTCGGGGGTCTTCACGCTGACGCGGTCGTACTTGCCGGCGACAGCCACGATGGTGACGGCCAGCAGGGCGATCATCAGCAGGCACAGCCAGGACACCGGGCTCCACACGCCGACGGAGGCGAAGCTCAGCGCGCCGGGCACAGGCGGGGCCGCCATATGGTTCTGCGCGTAGCCGGCGCCCATCATGTTGTTGATGTAATCGGTCACGCTGAATACGGCGCGGGCCGCGGGCTCCGTGAGGAAGCGGGTGACCACGTTGGGCAGAAGACCCGTCACGAGGCACAGCGCCGCGAGGATCCCCATGGCCAGGCGCATGCCGAAGGGCACTTCCTTCACGTTTTCATACTCCGCGGGCAGCTGCCCGAAGAAGACGGACTGCGTGACCTTCACGAAAGAGGCCAGCGTCAGCGTGGAGGTGACCAGGGCGCAGATCGTGACAAGCAGGAATCCGATGTTGCCGGTCTCCACGGCCTTCTGATAGGTGGCCTGATAGATCATCCACTTGGAGGCAAAGCCGTTGAAGGGCGGGATGCCGCTGATGGAGAAGGCGCCGATCAAAAACAGGACCGTGGTGTGGGGCATTTTCTTGGAAAGGCCGCCCAGCTTGCCGAGATCGGTGGTGCCGGTCTCATGCAGGACGGCGCCGGCGGCAAGGAACAGCAGGCCCTTGAAGAGCGTGTGGTTCATGGCGTGGTAGATGCCGGCGGAGATGCCGAAGGCGGTGCAGAGGCCCACGGAGGCCAGCACATAGCCGATCTGGGAGATGGAGTGGAAGGCCAGCAGACGCTTGAAGTCGTGCTGGGCCAGCGCCATCGTCACGCACACGAACATGGAGACGCTGCCGAGGAATACGAGCCAGAACTGCATGGTGCCGAGCGCCATGGACTGGAACAGGAAGTAGCTCAGACGAATGAGGCCGTAGATGCCGGACTTGGTGAGCACGCCGGAGATGAGCACCGAGATGGAGGCGGGAGCCGCGCCGTGGGCGTCGGCCGCCAGGGGGTGGAAGGGCACCAGGAAGGCCTTGGTGCAGAAGCCGATGAACAGCAGGGCGAAGGCCACCTTGGTAGCGGCGCTCAGGTTGCCGGGGATCAGGGCGGACATCTGGGCCAGATTCAGGGTATGCACCTGGGCGTAGAGCACAATGGTGCCGGCGAGGATGCAGGTGGAGCCGATGCAGCCGACCACCAGGTACTTGAAGGCCGCTTCCAGAGCGCCGTTGGCGGTGTTGCGGAAAGCGGTCAGCGCCACGGCGGCAAAGGTCAGGATCTCCACCATGATGAACATGTTGAAGAGGTCGCCCGAGAGGACGAGGCCCATGACGCCGCCGGCGAGCATGAGGAACAGCGTGTAGTACTGGGGCACGTTGTCGTCATGGCTCATGTACTGGATGGAGTAGATGCAGGCCACGAAGACCACGCAGGAGACGAGCAGGCCGAAGAACAGGCTCAGCGCGTCCACCTCCAGGGCGATGCCGATGGCATAGCCGCCGGCGGGCACGCGGTTGCCCAGCCAGTAGGCGATGGTCTGTCCCTCCAGCATGACGGGCTTGAAGAGCATCGCCATGAAGAAGAAGGACGCGAAGGTGGCAAGCAGGGCCACCGTATGGCGGAAGGCCTTGCTGTGCCCGAACACGACGATCAGGAAGGCGCCGAGGAAGAGCACCATGATCGAGTAGATCGGGAAATGCTGAAGACTAAGCAGATTCATCCTCTCAGCCTCCTTATCTCACGGGTGTCGATGGTCTCATACTGTTCCTCGAGCTTGATGACCAGAGCGAGAGACATGGCGGTGACACAGGCGCCGATGACGATGCTGGTCAGCGTGAGGGCCTGGGGGATGGGGTCGACGAAGAAGCTCGCGGGATTCAGCTCGCCCCAGGTGAAGATGGGGGCGGTGCCGCCGGGATTGAAGCCGATGGAGATGATCAGCAGATTCACGCCGTAGTCCATGATGGACAGGCCGATGACCGTCTTGACCAGGTTGTACTTTGTAACGATGCAGTACAGGCCCAGGGCGATCAGGAAGAAGGAGGCGATGTAGTTGAGTAATATCATGTCGTTCCCTCCTCAGTCCGTGGTATCGATGTCCTTGCCGGCGAGCAGACTGATCATCAGCAGGGAAATGGAACCGATGCCGGTGATGACCTTCACGCCGACGGTGACATTCATCCAGAAGATGGTGCCGGAGCTGTAAAGGTCTCCGACGTTTCCGTGGGTGTAGAGGATATTCTGGCAGAACTGCGCGCCCACGGCCACACCCATCATGGCCAGCGCAACATAGACGACGGAGGCAAGGCCCTCGCCCTTATGAAGCGTGTGGTAGCTCAGCGCATCCACGGTGGCCTCGAAGCCGTGGCCCAGGTAGAGCAGAATGACGATGCCCGCCATCAGGACGCCGCCCTGGAAGCCGCCGCCGGGAGACAGATGCCCGTGGAGGATGATGTAGAACACGTATACCAGAGCGAATGGGAGGATCGCATCGCAGCCGCAGCGCTGGATGACGCGCTTGATCTCGGGTTTCTTATTCATCGCGCTTTTCCTCCTTCTTCTGTTTCTTGGTATAGAGGATGACGACGGAGCCCGCCACGGCGGTGATCAGGATGAAGGCCTCGCCCATGGTGTCGTAGCCACGGAAGTCGAAGACGATCGAGGTCACGTCGTTCTGGGCATGGGTCTTGTCCAGGTTCTGCTGCACGATGGCGGCCGCCGCGCCGTCGGCGCTGCTGTCGTCATAGGCGGCGGGGTTCCGCTGCAGCTCGTAGACGGAGACCGCGGCGTTCTGTCCCTCGTAGGTGCGGGGCATGGCGGCCATGTCGGTGCAGGCGTAAATGCAGGCGAAGAGGATGACGCCGAGGCAGAGATAGGTCAGAAACTTTTTCATTTATCGTCCCCTCCTCTTATCTTTTTCAGGGTGACGATGAAGATCAGGGGGGTCAGGGCGGCGCCGACGGCAGCCTCGGAGATGGCCACGTCGGGCGCGTGCAGCAGCAGGAACTCCGCCGCGGCGAAGATGCCCACCACGCCCAGGGCGATGACCGAGCTCAGAAGCTTTTCAAAGTGCACCGCCAGGATCGCGGAGGTAACCAGACCCACGATCACGAAGACGTTGAGAATCACGATCAAATTACTCATCGAAATCCCTCCTGAAGTCGTCGACTTCCATGGGCTTCTCGGGGCGGATCCCGTGCCGGTAGGCGCCCTTGATGATCGCATGGGCACCCACGGGGTTGGTGATGAAGATCAGCAGCGCGATGACGCAGACCTTGATGGCGGTGGAGGCGCTGCCCATGACGAAGATGGCATAGAGCAGGGCGCCCAGCGCGACCCCCAGCATCCCCAGCGTGGAGATGCAGGTGCTGGCCTGCATACGGCTGTAGGTATCGGGCATCTTGAGGACGCCGATGGTGCCGGCGGCGGCAAAGATGGCGCCGAGGAAGATAAGTACGTCAGCGATGATCCGAATCAGCATCGTAATGCCACCTCCCTCTGTCAAGATAACGGCCGACCAGCATCGTGTCGATGATGCCCAGCATGGCGCTGATGATGGCGATGTCCAGGTACACGCCTCTGCCGCTGTAGAGCGAGAAGAGGACCAGGGCGCAGGAGATCAGAATGTCGGCGGAGTCGCCGGCGACCTGCCGGTCCGCCGCGGTGGGGCCCTTGGCGAGCCGGTACAGGTTCAGCACCGCGAGAACGGCGAAGAAGATCGCGAAAATCAGAAAGTCGCTCATTCCCACACCCCCTTCAGGCCCTTTTCCAGTCTGCCCTTGATGGCCTCGCCGGCCTCTTCGCCGGTGGCCGTCACGTCGATCCAGTGAATGTAGTAGTAGGTCTGCCCCTCTTCCTCGGCGATGTCCAGCGTCATGGTGCCGGGGGTCAGGGTGATGGAGTTGGCCAGAGCCGCCTGGCCGTAATCGGATTTGAGGCCCACGGGGACCTTGACGATGCCGGGGTTGATATTGGTGCAGCCTGTGAAGCATCTCTTCGCCATGTCCACGTTGGCTTTCACCAGCTCCACCGGGAAGATGAAGAGCCAGTAGCCCAGCAGGCGGAAGAATTTCACGGGGTTGAAGAACCAGCCGGCGTTTTCATGGATGAAGAAGCGCGCCGAAAAGAGCGCCACTGCCAGGCTCACCACCGCGCCCGCAACCAGTTCCTCGACCTTGAAGCTGAAGTCCAGCAGGATCCAGAACAGGTAGCAGACCACAAAGGTGGAGAGCACTGCGGGGAATGTTGTTTTTCGCAAGAAGCAACAACTCCTTCTAAAAAAATTACCTTATCGGCTCCCCTGCCAAGGGGAGCTGTCTGCAAAGCAGACTGAGGGGTCTGTGCGTTTTTTCTGGTGCCCGGCTCCCTTACACGAAGGGGAGGAGAGGCTTATTCGACCTTTAGATTCTCGACAAAGAACTCCCGTCCGGAGATCATGCGGATCGCCTCGCTGCCGCAGGCGGGGCAGGCGGCGGAATGCCTGGGAAGCGGACCTTCAAAGCCGCAGTCACAGCAGCGGAAAGCGGCGGGGACGGTCTCGACCCTGAGCGCCGCGCCCTCGGCCAGCGTGCCTTTGGAGGCGATGGGGAAAAACTCCCGCAGGCACTCCGGGATCACGCCGGAGAACTCGCCGACCTTCAGCGTGATCTCCAGCACCCGGGTAAAGCCGTTCTTTTGGCCCTCCTGCTCCACGATGGCGAGGATGCCCTCGGTCAGTGCGAGCTCGTGCATAGCGCGTGCGTTATCTGTCGAGGCAGCTGAAGCAGGGGTCGATGCTCGCGATGATGAGGCCTGCGTCGGCGACCGTGTTGTTTCTCAGCATGAAGGGGACCGTCGGGGTGTTCTTGAAGCTGGGCACGTGCACGGAGATGCGGTGGTTGGTCAGACCGCCGTTGCCCACCACCATATGGCTGAGCTGGCCGCGGGGCGCCTCATGACGGCAGACCGCCTGGCCCTCCTTGATTTTGGGCAGCTTCGTGCCCAGGTTGATGGGGCCTTCGGGCAGATTCTCCAGCGCCTGCTGAATGATCTTGATGCTCTCGTAGCACTCGAGGGCGCGCACGACCACGCGGGCAAAGACGTCGCAGCTGTCCACCACGGGCACGTTGAACTCGAACTCGTCATAGCAGCTGTAGGGGGCGTCGCGGCGCACGTCGATGTCCACGCCGGAAGCGCGGGCATGGGGGCCGACAGCGCCGAGCCGGATCGCGTCCGCCGTGGGCAGCAGGCCCACGCCCTTGGTGCGCATGGCGATGGTCTTGTCGGTCAGGGCGATCTCGGTGATGCGGTCCAGGGGGCCCTTGAGCTTTGCGCAGGCGTCCAGGATCTCGCGGCGGAGATCGTCGTCAATGTCGCGTCTGGCGCCGCCGATGGTGCACATGGCGTAGTTGACGCGGTTGCCGGTCATCTTCTCCAGAATGTCCATCACCAGCTCGCGCTCATCCCAGATGTGCATGAACATGCTGTCATGGCCGATAATGTGGCAGGCGATGCCTAGCCACAGGAAGTGGGAGTGCAGGCGCTCCAGCTCTGCGGTGATGACGCGGATATACTGGCCGCGCTTCGGCACCTCGGTACCGTTGATGGCCTCCACGCACATGGCGTAGGTGAAGGCGTGGGAATGGGAGCAGATGCCGCAGACGCGCTCCACCAGCACGAGGGTCTGGATGGCGTTGCACTCGGTGGCGAGCTTCTCGATGCCGCGGTGGTTGTAGCCGACGAAAACCTCCGCGTCCTTGATCAGCTCGCCCTCGGTATAGAGCTTGGCATGCACCGGCTCCTCCAGGGCGGGATGGTAGGGCCCAATGGGTACGATATAACTCATTGCACGGCCTCCTTCTTGTTTTTCTCCACCAGCTCATTAAGCGGGGTGACCATGATCTGGCCGCGGCCCTGGGTTTCCAGCAGATCCTCCGGCAGGAAGAGACGCTGGGTGGTGTCCAGACCCTCGAACTCGAGGCCGAAGAGCTCGTTGAGCTCCCGCTCGGGCCAGGTGGCCGCCGCGTCGTAGATCGCGCCGATGGAGGGCAGGCAGGTCTCGCCGACCACATGGTAGGACTCCACGCCGGGGTCCACCGCGTAATCCCAGGAGACGTCCGGAAGCCCCTCTTTGTTGATGAAGGCGTGGATCATCACCAGGTAGACGTTCTGCTTGCGCATGCGCTCGGCGATCGGTACGATCTCATCTTTGCTGATGTCGATGCGTTTGTACTCTTGCAAAATACATCACCTCTCGTTGATTTGACAGACGCAGCGCGTCTGCCGCATACTCCTGTTTTCTCTCTTTTCTCTTTCTGGGGATTCGTATGGTTAGATGCGATTTATGGGAAAATGTTTGCTGACAAATTATGGCGCGGCCTCAGCAGATGCGCGGAAGCTGCGCGCCCGCGAGCTTCTGCAGCACCCGTCTGCCGCCGAGGGCGGTCTTCATGAGCACCCTGCCGGGCGCCGCCGCGGTCACAGCGCCGATCTGCGCTGCGTTCTCCCCCTCCGGGAGCCTGCGCATGGCGGCGAGGACCGTCTCCGCGTCCTCCTGCGCCACGACGGCCAGGAGCTTCCCTTCATTGGCGCAGTACAGCGGCTCCAGCCCCAGCATGGCGCAGGCGGCCTTCACCGCCGGGCGCACGGGGATCGCGCCCTCTGTGAGCTCGATGCCGAGCTGCGTGGCCTCCACGAACTCATTGAGCGTGGTGGCGACGCCGCCGCGGGTGGGGTCCCGCAGCACGCGCACCTGCGCGCCGGATTCCAGGATCGCGGCGCAGAGCCGATTGAGCGGTGCGCAGTCGCTTTTCAGCTCCGTCTGCATCATGCCGCTGCGCGCGAGCATGATCGCCGTTCCGTGGTCGCCCACGGTGCCGGAGCAGAGTACCGCGTCCCCCTCCCGGATGTTCCGGGGAGAAAGGCCGGGGTATTTGAGCCGGCCGATGCCGGCGGTGTTGATATAGAGCTTGTCGCCCCGGCCGCGCTCCACCACCTTGGTGTCGCCGGTGACGATCTGTACCCCCGCCTTTTCGCAGGCGGCCTTCAGGGAGGCGATGACGCGCTCCAGCTCCGCCATGGGAAGGCCCTCTTCAATGATGAAAGCGCAGCTCAGATACGCCGGCTCCGCGCCGCAGACGGCCAGGTCGTTCACCGTGCCGCACACGGCCAGCTTGCCGATGTCCCCGCCGGGGAAGAAGATCGGGTCCACCACGAAACTGTCCGTGGAGAAGACCAGATCGCCCAGGATCGCCCCGTCGTTCAGGGCGTCCAGCGCGGGATTGGAGAGCGCCGGAACAATGCTTTTTTCTATGAGCTGGGCGGTCTTTTTCCCGCCGCTGCCGTAATCAAGGGTTATGATGTCGTCCATGAAAAAATCCTTTTCACTGGTACTTGTACCACGCGGCGCAGGCGCCCTCGGAGGAGACCATGCAGGGTCCCACCGGGTCCTCCGGCGTGCAGCGCGCGCCGAAAAGCGGGCAGTCCGCCGGGTCCATCCGGCCGGTGATGACCTCGCCGCAGCGGCAGGCGGTTTTCGCGGGGCCGGAGACCCTGACGCCGAATTTCTTTTCCGCGTCGAAAGCCGCGAGTTCCTCCCGCAGCCCCAGGCCGCTGGCCGGGATCTCTCCCAGCCCGCGCCAGAGATCGCTGCGCGGTGCAAAACAACGGGCCATGCTTTCCTTTGCCAGGGGGTTCCCCTCCGGGCGCACCGCCCGGGTATACTCGTTCTCCACCCGCGGCTTCTCCTCTGCGATCTGCTTCAGGAGCCGATAGACGGAGCGCAGGATGTCCTCGGGCTCAAAGCCGCTGATGACCGCCGGCATCCCATATTCCTCCGGCAGGAAGCGAAAGCCCTCTTCGCCGAGGATCGTGGCCACATGGCCGGGGCAGAGGAAGCCTTGAACATTGAATCCATCCATGGCCATCAGCGCGCGGAGCGCGGGCTCCACGGTCTTGAGCATGGACCAAACGGAGAAGTTTCTCAGGCCCCTCCCGGCGGCGCTCAGCACTGATGCTGCGGTGCCGGGGGCGGTAGTCTCAAAGCCCACGCCCAGGAATACGACTTCCTTTGCGGGGTTTTCGGCGGCAAGGTCCAGCGCGTCCATGGGCGAATAGCAGACGCGCACGTCCGCGCCCAGGGCCCGCCTGCGCTGCAGGCTGTCTCCCGGGGTGCTCCCCGGTACGCGGATCATATCGCCGTAGCTGGCGAGGATCACGTGCTTTTCCATTGCAAGGGCCAGTACCGCGTCGATGACCTCCGCCGGCGTCACGCAGACCGGGCAGCCCGGGCCGCTCAACAGCCTGACGTTTTCGGGCAGCAGGCTGCGGATGCCCGCCTCGGCGATGGCCATGGTGTGGGTGCCGCAGACCTCCATCAGCCGAACCGGCCCCACGGGCAGGGCGCGAATCGCGGCGACCAGCTCAGCTGCGGAGGGCTTCATCCAGTTCCTCCCAGCTCTCCAGATCCTCCATGGCCTGCTGCTCGGGCAGGCGCTCGATGGCAAAGCCCGCGTGGACGATCACATAGTCGCCGATCTTCGGTTCGGGGATAAAATCCACCCGGATCTTCCGCTGCACGCCCATGGCGTCCCCAACGGCGTCATTGCCGTTGATTTCGATCAGTTTTAAGGGTACCGCAAGACACATATCAATAACCTTTTTTACTCAAGACGCCGAGCTGCCCCAGAGCGATCCCCTCGTCGTTGCAGGAGACGCGGCTGTGGTGATAGACCTTCAGTCCGCGTGAGCGCAGCAGATCGGGCAGACGGCGCAGGATATACATATTCTGAAAGCTGCCGCCGGAGAGCACCGCGTCGGTGATCCCGCTCTGGCGTGAAGCAAGCTCCGCCTGCTCCGCCGCCATGGCGATCAGCGTATTCATGAATTTTGCGGCCTTTCGGGCCGTATCGGCCGGGTCGAAGACCATGGCGCGGATCATGGGCCGCCAGTCAAAGCGCAGCGGCGCGCCGGTCAGCTCGAAGGGGTACGCCCCCGTCTCGTCCTCCGCCGCCGCGGCCTCCAGCAGCACCGCGCCCTGGCCCTCGTAGCTTGCCAGGCTCTTGATGCCGAGGATCGCGGCCGCGCCGTCGAAGAGCCGCCCCATCCCGGAGGATCGGGGACAGTTGAGACCGCTTTTCAGCATGCTCTCGTAGAGCGGCCGTTCAGCGGTTTCCAGCCCCGCGTCCCGCAGCAGCGCCCAGGCGATACGGTCAAGCTCCTTTGTCGCCAGATCGCCGCCGATGAGCGGGATCGGGCGGAGGGAGCCGAAGCGTTCATAGCTCTTCGCATCCCCCACCAGGCACTCCCCGCCCCAGATGGTCCCGTCGGTGCCGAGGCCGGTGCCATCCCATATAAGGCCGATCACCGCATCCTGCAGCCCGTTGTCCGCCATGCAGGAGACCATATGCGCATGGTGGTGCTGCACCTGCACAAGCGGGATCCCCTCCCGCTCGCTCCGCTCCTTCGCGTAGGCGGTGGAGAGGTAGTCCGGGTGCAGATCGCAGGCGATCGCCTCGGGGCGGATATCGAACAGACGCTCAAAATGGGCGATCTGCTGTTCGTAGTTTTCCAGCGTCTCGTAATTCTTCAGATCTCCGATGTGCTGGCTCGGGAACACGAAGCTCCCCTTGGAGAGACAGAAGCCCGCCTTCTGTTCGGCCCCGCAGGCGAGGAGATGGCCTCTCCCCTGCTCCACCCGGATCGGGTAGGGAGCCCAGCCGCGGCTTCTCCGGACCGGATACTCCTTCCCGTCCACACAGAAGCACAGCGAATCGTCGCAGCGGGTCTGGATCTCCCTGTCGTGGAGCAGGAAGCCGTCGGCAATGCCGGAAAGCTTCTCCAGGGCTTCCTCGTTTTTATACACGATGGGCGTGTCGGAGAGATTGGCGCTCGTCATCACGAGCATGTCCAGATCGTCCCCCATCAGAAGGACGTGCAGCGGCGTATAGGGAAGCATCACGCCCACGTAGCCGTTTTCGCTCAGATGCAGAAGCCCCGGCGCCCTTTTCTTCAAAAGCACGATCGGCCGCCGGCTGCTCTCCAGGATCCGCGCCTCGTCCTCGTCTACCTCGCAGATTTTCCGCGCGCAGCCCAGATCCCGGCACATGACGGCAAAGGGCTTTTCATCCCGCTGCTTGCGCTGCCGAAGCCGCCGCGTCACCGCGGGATCGTCACACGTGCAGGCCAGATGGATTCCGCCGAGGCCCTTCACCGCGACGATCTTTCCCTCCCGGAGCATCTCGCGGGCGCTCTGCAGAGCCGCCTCGTCCCCGTCTGTGCGCCGCCCCTCGGCGTCCAGGAAGAACAGATGGGGGCCGCAGACCGGGCAGCAGTCCGGCTGGGCGTGATAGCGCCGGTTTTCGATGTCGTGGTACTCCCGCTCACAGTCGGGGCACATGGGAAAGCATCCCATGGAGGTCAGCGGGCGGTCATACGGCACGTCCCGGATGATCGTAAAGCGGGGCCCGCAGTTTGTGCAGTTGATGAAGGGGTAGCGGTAGCGCCGATCCTTCGGGTCCAGCAGCTCCCGCCGGCAGTCCTCGCAAATACACACGTCCGGCGAGATGAGGGTATTGCGTTCCTTTTCCACCAGGCTCGGCAGGATGCGGAAGCCCTCGTAGCCCTGCAGCGGACCGCCCCAGAGAGGCTCAATGCGCTCAATGAGCGCGAGCCTGGGCGCCCTGTGCGGCAGTTCGTCCAGAAAGCGCTCCAGTGCCGCCCGCTCGCCCTCCAGCTCCAGCTCCACGCCGGAGGAACTGTTGCGGATCGTGCCGCAGAGGCCATGGCTGCGCACCTGCCGGTGCATGAAGGGGCGAAAGCCCACCCCCTGCACGATCCCGTGGATCTCGATCTTCAGGTGCTCCAAGACGGCCTCCAAAATGATTGTCAGAATTCAAACAATATTGTAGTCCTAAAATGGCCGGATTGCAACAGCTTTCTCTCTGTTCTTTTACATTATACAGGGAGTGCAGAGATTTTACAAGATTCAGGAGCGGTTCAGCCCGCTTTCCTTTCCCAAAAAAGCCCGCCGAACGGAAACCGCCCGGCGGGAGACATGGTGATAATCAGATATTGATTATTTCAGCAGATGGTCGGAGAAATACTCCTTCGTTGCCTTTGCGACAACGCCGGACAGCAGCAGCAGGGCGATCAGGTTCGGGATCGCCATCAGGCCGTTCAGGGTGTCCGCGATGTCCCACATGAGCGTGCCGGAGCCGACGGCCCCCACGATGCAGATCAGCGCGAAAACGATCTTGTAAACAAGGATCACGACCCGGTTGTTGCCGGTCAGGTAGCCCCAGCAGTTTTCGCCGTAGTAGGCCCAGGACAGGATGGTGGACAGGGCAAAGAACAGCAGGCTCAGCTCAATGATCTTCCCGCCGAGGGTGCCGGGCAGGATGCTGTTGAAGGCAGCCGCCGCGGCCGCGCCCTTGGAGGTGAAAGCGGCGAGGCCCCCGTCCGCATCCAGGACGCCCGAGAGCAGCACGGCGAAAGCGGTGATGCTGCAGATCACGATGGTGTCGATGAAGACCTCGAACACGCCCCAGATCGCCTGCTCGCAGGGTTCCTCGGTGGAGGAGGCCGCGTGGGCGATGGGCGCGGAGCCCAGGCCCGCCTCATTGGAGAAGACGCCGCGGGCAAAGCCCTGCTTCATGGCCATCATGATGGTATAGCCGAAGAGGCCGCCGCCGACGCTCTTGAAGGAGAAGGCCCCGGCAAAGATCCGGGCGAACACGCCGGGCAGCTGGGGGATGCGCAGCACGATCACGACCAGGCCCGCCAGAATATAGAAAGCGGACATGAAGGGCACGAGGAGCGAGGTGACCTTGCCGATGCGCTTGATGCCGCCCAGAGTGACCAGCGCCACCACGACGGCGATCAGGATACCCGAGGCCAGCGGGGGCAGCCGGAACAGGTCGCCCAGCGCGCCGGAGATCTCGCTGCTCTGGGCGATGTTGCCGATGCCGAAGCTGGCAAGGCCGCCCAGCAGGCAGAAGATCACCGCAAGCCAGCGCCAGCTTTTGCCGATGCCGTTTTCGATATAATACATGGGGCCGCCGTGGTAGACTCCGTTTCCGTCCTTGACGCGGTACTTCATGGCAAGCACGATCTCGGCGTACTTGGTGACCATGCCGAAGAAGGCGGCCACCCACATCCAGAACACCGCCCCGGCGCCGCCTGTAAAGATCGCGCCGGTGACGCCGGCGATATTGCCGGTGCCCACGGTCCCGGCCAAAGCCGTCGAGACCGCCTCAAAGGGCGAAATATTCGCGCCGTGATCCGCGCTCTTCTTTCCGGAGAACAGCGTCCCCACCGTGTTTTTGAGGATCCGGCCGAAGTGCGTCACCTGGAGCCAGTGCACGCGAACCGTCAGATACACGCCGGTCCCCACCAGCAGAAGCAGCATCAGCGGTCCCCAGGCGAAGCTGTTCACAGCACCGTTTACGGCCTCAATTTTCGAAACAAAGCCCTCCATGTTTCCTCATCCTTTCTGTGTTATCGGCAAAAAGCGCTCCGAACACCCGGCCCGGAAAAACTTTTTCACATTTTATCACGCTGCTGTCCTAAACACAATGAACAAACTGCACAAAATATATGGGTGATCAGCGCTTCCTGTACGAGAAAATGCCCGGCCTCGCGGCCGGGCATTGCCTGCTGTATGGAATCGGGGCCCTCTCAGCGGACGGCGCTGCCGAACTGCATGGCCTCCATGATCTTGTAGCGGTCCATCTGCAGATGCTTCTTCTGCTGCAGCGCCTCCTCGATGGGGAGCTCTACAATGCCGCCCTCCTTGGTGCCGATGATGCAGTTATAGCGGCCCTCGGCCAGAGCGTTGACGGCATAATAGCCCATGCGGGTGGCCGTCTCACGGTCACGGGCGTTGGGCGAGCCGCCGCGCTGGATGTGGCCCAGAACGGTCACGCGCGGCGAGATGCCGATGGCTTCCTGGATGCGCCGGCCGATGTCCATGGCGCTGCCGGCGCCCTCGGCCACGACGATCATGAAGTGCGTGTTGCCGGACAGGCGGGATTCCTGGATGCGCTCCACCACGTCCTTCTGGAAATCCAGCTCCTTTTCGGGCACCAGCACCGCGGTGGCGCCCACGGCGATGCCCACGTACAGAGCCAGGAAGCCCGCGTTGCGGCCCATGACCTCCACCACAGAGCAGCGCTCGTGGGACTGCATGGTGTCGCGCAGGCGGTCGATGCAGTCGATGGCGGTGTTGCAGGCGGTGTCGAAGCCGATGGTGTAGTTGGTGCAGCCCACGTCGTTGTCGATGGTGGCGGGAACGCCCACCACCGGGATGCCCAGGCGGCTGAGCTCCAGGGCGCCGCGGAAGGTCCCGTCGCCGCCGATGGCGACGATCGCGTCCAGCCCCAGCATCTTGCAGGTGGCCACGGCCCTCAGCCGTCCCTTTTCCGTCATGAAGTCCTCGCTGCGGGCGGTGTAAAGGATGGTGCCGCCGCGGTTGAGGATATGGCCCACGCTCTCCCGGGTAAGCGTAACGAAATCACTGTTGATAAGGCCCTGCCAGCCTCTGCGGATGCCGATGCACTCAATGCCGTTGGCGTGCGCGGTGCGCACGACGGCGCGGACCGCCGCATTCATGCCCGGCGCGTCGCCGCCGCTGGTGAGAACGCCGATCCGTTTGATTTTTTTCTCCATGGTATCGCTCCTCTTTCCTTCTTGTTTTGCCGGATGTCTGGTAATTTATTATAGCATTGCCTTTCCGGTTTTACAATCCCGTATCCTCGGAAATTGCGCAGAAGAGCCGGGGATGTGCATGCATCTCACATCCCCGGCTGAGGGTCTCTTTCGGGATTATCTGTGCCTGTTGCGGCCCCAGAAGGTATTGTAGCGGTCCGGTTTCCAGCCGGGTTCCACGTCCTTAACGGCTTCCGCCGCGGTGATGACCGCGTCGTCATGGTCAATATCAACCAGGGTGTAGCGGTCATTGCCCATGCCGAGCTCCTTCATATAGCTCAGCTGCCGCAGACCGTGGCGGGTCTCGATGCGCTCGATCATGGCCTTGCCGCCCCCGTCGGGCAGGTTGTAGAGCAGATCCACGCAGGCGTTGTCCACCGCCAGGATGTCCAGCGAGGCCAGGATGCCCACGTCCGGCGTGACCACAGGCTCCGCCTCCGGGCCTTCGCAGTCGCAGGAGACGGACATGTTGCGCATGGTGTTGATGAAGCAGACATGCGGCGCAAAATGGTCCACGGTGGCCTTGGTGCTCTCGGAGATGCGTTCCATCAGCTCCTCCTCGGCGATGTCCCACATACCCACACGGGA
Source organism: Oscillospiraceae bacterium (assembly GCA_902774015.1). GTDB lineage: Bacteria > Bacillota > Clostridia > Oscillospirales > Oscillospiraceae > Limivicinus. Next base: position 79,845 of record CACYHB010000004.1, read on the forward strand.
GTGGATCTCCTTCTTACCGATGCGCCCGTCGGCGCAGCCGATGCCGATATTCTTGTTGCTGCCGCCGAAGCCGCCCATGGTGTGGCCCTTGAAATGGGTCAGCACCAGCAGAGAGTCGTAGCCCAGCATGCTCTTGCCGACGTGCATCTCCTCGAACCATTTGCCGCCCGTGACCGGCAGCGCCGCGACGCCCTCGGCGTCGGTGATGTCCACCGGGCAGAAGGTCCAGCCGTTGATTTCCAGCGTCTTGCGGTGTTCCTCCGTGGTGTAGCGGCTGCCCTCGTAATAGGTGTTGGTCTCAATGATGGTCGCCTCCGGCAGCCGATCGTTGATCAGAGCCTTCACCCAGGGACGGGGGATGATGTTGGGGCCTTCGGCTTCGCCGGTGTGCAGCTTGACGGCCACCTTCCCCTGCAGCACGTGGCTCACTTTGTCATAGATCTTCTTCATGCCCTCCTCGGAGAGGTCGCGGGTAAAGAACACCACGGAGCTATCGCCCGTGCGCTCTTCAAAGGGGACGTACTTGTTGCCGTCTTTGCCGGGGATCGGTTTATTGTTTGACATGCGTTTCCCTCCTGTTTCATGCCGGTCAGATGCTTTCCTTGCTGTTTCCTATTATACTGGAATCGTTTTTTCCCTGCAAGTGGAATAAATAGTGCCTTGTCCGGGAGGCAGGCGTTGTTCTTTCCCTGCGAAACAGCGCTATAAAATACAAACGCAATCGTTTTCCCTTGCAGAAATCGAAATTTACACTTGCAATTTGCCGATTCTTCCACTACTCTAAGAGCGACGGACAAAAAACGGCGCAAGCACCGCTCTGCGCCAAAGGAGGTCGCCATGCAATTCGGTTTTTTTGATGATAAACGGAAGGAATATGTCATTTCCACCCCGCGCACACCGCTGCCCTGGATCAACTATCTGGGCAGCGAGGACTTCTTTACGCTCCTGTCCAACACGGCCGGCGGCTACAGCTTTTACCGGGACGCCCGCCTGCGCCGCCTCACCCGCTACCGCTACAACAACAGTCCCCTGGATTCCGAGGGCTTTCGTGTCTACATACGGGACGGGGAGACGGTCTGGAACCCGGGCTGGCAGCCCACCCAGACCGAGCTGGACGGCTATTCCTGCCGCCACGGTCTGGGCTACACGGTCATTGAGGGGCAAAAGGACGGCGTGACGGCCAGGCAGACCTTTATCGTACCCCAGGGCGACAACTGCCTGCTCATGCGCCTGACGCTGAAAAACGGGAGCGCCTGTGCCAAGACGCTGCAGATCTTCCCCTATGTGGAGTTCTGCCTCTGGGACGCCATGGACGACGCCTCCAACTTCCAGCGAAACTACTCCACCGGCGAGGTGGAGGTGGCGGGCGCCGCCATCTACCACAAGACCGAGTACCGGGAGCGGCGGGATCACTATGCCGTCTTCTGGTCGAGCCGGGAACCCGACGGCTTTGACACCGCGCGGGAGGCTTTTCTCGGCGTTTACGGCAGCCCGGCCAGGCCGGAGGCCGTCTTCGGCGCAGGCTGCACGGGCAGCGTGGCCCACGGCTGGCAGCCCGTGGCCGCCCAACAGTTCGATCTGCAGCTTGCCCCCGGCGCGGAGGAGAGCATCCTCTTCGGCCTGGGTTATATCGAGAACCCGGAGGCGGAGAAGTTCGCCGCCCCCGGCGCGATCAACAAGACGCGCGCCGAGGCCATGATCGCCCGCTACGCAGAGGAGAGCGCCTTCGACGCGGCGCTGCGGACGCTGCGTGAGAACTGGGAGGGACTGCTGGACTGCTATCAGGCCTCCACCGGCTCCGAAAAGCTGGATCGGATGGTGAACGTCTGGAACCAGTATCAGTGCATGGTCACCTTCAACATGAGTCGCTCTGCCAGCTACTTTGAGAGCGGCATGGGCCGCGGCATGGGCTTCCGGGACTCCTGCCAGGATCTGCTGGGCTTTGTGCACATGATCCCGGAGCGGGCGCGGCAGCGCATTCTGGACATCGCCGCCACCCAGTTTCCCGACGGCAGCGCCTATCACCAGTATCAGCCGCTGACCAAGAAGGGCAATCTGGCCGTGGGGAGCGGCTTCAACGACGATCCTCTGTGGCTCATCGCGGGCGTTGACGCCTATCTCTGCGAGACCGGCGACTGGAGCATCCTGGACGAGCGCTGCGACTTCGACAACGACCCCTCTCAGGCGGAGCCTCTGCTTGAGCATCTGCGCCGCAGCTTCCGCTATACCCGCAGCCACCTGGGTCCCCACGGCCTGCCGCTGATCGGCCGGGCCGACTGGAACGACTGCCTGAATCTCAACTGCTTTTCCGCCCACCCGGGCGAGAGCTTCCAGATCACCGGCCCCAGCGAGGGTCCCGTGGCCGAGAGCGTGTTCATCGCGGGCATGTTTGTCAAATACGGCCGCGCCTGGGCGGAGATCTGCCGCCATCTGGGCCTTTCCGACGAGGCCGCGGAGGCGGAGCGGGCCGTTTCACAGATGGAGAAGACCGTCCTGGACGCGGGCTGGGACGGCGAATGGTTCCGCCGCGCCTATGACGCCTTCGGTCACGTGGTGGGCGGCAGGGACTGCGAGGAGGGCCAGATCTTCATCGAGCCCCAGGGCATGTGCGTCATGGCCGGGATCGGCAAAGAGACGGGCGAGGCCGCCCGGGCGCTGAAGAGCGTGGAAGAGCGGCTGGACACGAAGTACGGCATCGTGCTGCTGCAGCCGGCCTATACCCGCTACCGTCTGGAGCTGGGCGAGATCTCCAGTTATCCCCCCGGCTACAAGGAAAACGCGGGCATCTTCTGCCACAACAACCCCTGGATCGTCTGCGCCGAGGCGGAACTCGGCCACGGCGACCGGGCCTTTGAGGTCTACCGCCGCACCTGCCCGGCCTACGTGGAGGAGATCAGCGAGATCCGCCGCACCGAGCCCTACGTCTACTGCCAGATGGTGGCCGGGCGGGACGCCCCCGGCTTCGGCGAGGGCAAGAACAGCTGGCTCACCGGCACCGCGGCCTGGACCTTCCTGAGCGTCAGCCAGGCCATTCTGGGCGTCAAGCCCACGCTGGACGGGCTGCGGATCGACCCCTGTATCCCCGCCCACGTGAAGGGCTTCACGGTCCGCCGCCGTTACCGCGGCGCCCTGTATGAGATCTGCGTGAAAAATCCCGACGGCGTATGCCGCGGCGTGCGCGCCGTACGCTTCAACGGCGAAGCGCTCTCCGGCAGCACGCTGCCCGTGCTCCCCGCCGGCGAGCGCGCGACGGTAGAGGTGCTCCTGGGCTGATGCAGCCCGCTGTGCCGGAACCGTCTTCCTTTTCCGGGCATGGATAAAGCTTTCCGAAATAACATACGCGCGAGCAAAAAGGCCGGTGACTTCGTACTTTGTGCGAAGTCACCGGCCCTTCTGCAGGATTCCGGGCAGGCGTCCTGCGCTCAGCCGCCGGAGCACGAAGAGTCGGAAGAAGAGAGGGCCGATGCGGCGTTCTCCCGGTCAACGATCATGCGCTGCAGCTGATACGTCAGGCCATCTTCTCCCGGATCACATAGCTTCCGCTCTGCAGGCTGCGTCTGGTTCCGCCCGGCAGCTTCAGCTCACATTCCGTAGATACGGGCACCTCAAGCTCCTGTACCCATTCGTCCTTTTCGATCCGCCAGGCGGCCCGGATCCGGCCGTAAGGCGTTTTGACTTCCGCCTCTGCGTGCGTCAGGCCGCCGCCCGGCACCGGCGCCACGGTGAAACAGCGATAGCCGGCCTCCGTCGCCTCAAGGCCCGCGATGCGCCGATAGAAGAAATCTCCCACCGCGCCGTTGGCATAGTGGTTGAAGCTGACCATGCCGCCGGCGCCGTTTTCCTCGCCGGTGTTCACCGTCCCGTCCGGACGCAGAGCGTCCCAGCGCTCCCAGATCGTGGTTGCTCCCGCCTTGACGGCATAGAGCCAGCCGGGGCAGCGCTCACTCAAAAGGGTGCGGTATGCGGTTTCCTCTGCGCCGTGGTCGGAGAGCGCAAAGAGCAGATACGGGGTGCCGGGAAAACCCGTGTGGGGTGTGAAATCCGCAGCTCTGACCATTTCCTCCAGGCGTCTCGCCATGGTTTTCTCCTGCTCGCCGTGGGCAAGGCCAAAGGCCAGCGGCAGCACGTATGCTGTCTGGAATTCGTTCTTCAGCCTGCCGGACTTATAGCAGAGGATCGAAGTATATGCTTCGCCGATCTCTTTGTATAAGTTTACATAATATTCTTTGTCATCCGTTTCACCCAGGATCTCCGCGATCCGGGCGACGATGCGGCAGGAATTGGCGAAATAGGCGGTGGCCATCCATTTCCCCCGGAGCACCCACTTTGCAAAGCCTCCTTCCGGCGCGCACCAGTCGCCGAACTGGAAGGGCAAGCTCCAGATGCGCCGGTGCTTCCCCACGCTGAAGAGCGCCGCACGCCGCTCGCACGCAGCGAGGAACTTCTTCATCATCGGGTAGAAACGGCGCAGCAGTTCCTCGTCGCCGCGGGCCATATACTCCGCCCAGGGCACCAGTACGCAGCTGTCGCCCCAGCAGCCGGTGGCCATTTTCTTCCAGCCGTCGTCGGTCTTGGGGCAGGTCATGGGCAGGGCTCCGCTCTCCGTCTGTTCGGAGGCCAGATCACGCAGCCACTTTTCCAGGAAACGGCTCATATCAAAGTTGAAGCAGGCGGTGCGGGCAAAGAGGGCGATGTCCCCCGTCCAGCCCAGGCGCTCGTCCCGCTGCGGACAGTCGGTGGGAATGTCCACGAAATTGGAGCGGCCGCCCCAGCGGATGTTGTGCTGCAATTGGTTCAGCCGCTCGTCGGAACAGGAGAAGCGGCCGGTCTCCTCCACATCGGAGGAGATCGCCAGCGCGGAGAGCTTCAGGTCCTTCTCCGCGATCCCCCGCACACCCACGTAGCGGAAGCCCATGTAGGTCATGCTTGGGCTGTAGTGCTGGGCGCCTTCACGGCAGATATACTCCGCACTTGCCTTTGCGCTGCGCAGCGGCTTTACGAAGAGCTCCCCGTTTTCCAGCACTTCTGCATGGCGAAAACAGACCCTCTGTCCCACTTTGCCGACCATCTCCGCATCGATCACCCCCGCAAAGTTCTGCCCGAAATCATAGATGCGCTCCCCGCTTGGAGAGGAAAAGACCGCGACAGGGTTCAGGCGGGCAACGGCCCTTACCGGCGCGCCGTACTCGGCCTCGATGCTGCTCTGTGCCCGGCGCACGGCAATATCTGCTCTCTTGTAGGCAATGGCGTTATCGTCCACGGTGGCGTCATACAGCTCGCCGTCGTAAAAGTCCGCAAAGCGCAGCGCCCCGTCCCGGCTCACTTCCCAGCTCTCATCGCTGCCGAGGATTTCAGTCCTGCCGTCGGGATACAGCGCATGCAGCTCCAGCAGCAGGCTGGGTGTGTCTGCAAAAGTCCGGTTATGCCGGGTATAGGAGAAGGCGCCGACGGCCCAGCCCGCGCCGACGCGGGCCTTCAATTCGTTTTCCCCCTCCCGGAGATCGTTCAGCGCATAGCTCTGGTACTGCATCTGGTTGAGATAGCTTGTAAACCCGGGGGCGAAATAACGGTCTCCCAGCTTTTCGCCGTTGAGGAGCAGTTCGTAGACGCCCAGCGCCGTGGCGTTGATCCAGGCCCGCACGGGCTTCTCGCGCAGTGTAAAGCGTCGGCGGAACAAGAGCGGTGCCGGGGAGCTTTTCTCCGGCACAGGCACGGATGCATCCGTGATCCACTTCGCCTGCCAGGGCGTATCCATTCGCCCGGTGGAAAAGACCGCGCTCGCCTCGGCGGCCTCTCCGTAATTGTCTGTCGCCGAGACCTTCACCGCGTATTCCGAAAAAGGCCGCAGCGGTTTTCCGTCGTAAGCAATGGCGATCTGCTTTCCGTTGCGGCGCTCGCCGCTGTCCCAGCAGAGCTGATCTCCGCAGGCAGTGCGTATCCGGCAGGTCTCCAGCCGGCTCCCTTCCCGGTCCGACGAGAGAGCAAAGGAAATGCGCGGACGGCTCCGATCGGTAACGATCCCGCCCGTCAGATTCTCGATGCGGATTTCTGTGATGGTCAGCATGTCCGGCTCCTCCTTTTTGCCGAAAGCCAATGAATGCGTCGGCGCCGATTATCGAATTTATTTCAGTATAATCCTTCCGTGTCTTTTTCGCAAGTTTTGCGGGATGCTTTTCCGGGTCCCGACCCCTTCGAGGTCCTTCGCGGCGCAGCCGGTCTCCCGCTCTCAGATGGGTTTCCCCGCCGATGCGGTCGGTTTCCATGCGCTCTGCCGCGGCTTTTTTCTTCTCTCGCATCCGGCACAGCAAGGAAAAGGGCTTCGGCAAAGGACGCGCTTTTTCCGGCTTTTGCCGTTTTTTGCTCTTACCCCTCCATTCAAATAATCAGTTTCTCTTTTTCGGCGCAAAACAGCAGAAGAAAATGTTCAGGGACTCTATGGCCGCCCTCTCCCCCTTCGCTTCCTTCTTCTGCCGCAAGGGTATGCCTGCTGAAAAGAGCTCTGTGCGGAAACTGCACAGAGCTCTTTTCAGCAGAGGGAACGGGCGATCGCATCTTTCATAGTTTTATTACACAGGAAACTGACAAAACTTTATATAAAAGATACTTTGGTACGCAGCACACCATTATTCACCTTGCATACGAATACCCACCTCGCACACAATTACCTATCTTGCATACGAATATCTATCTCGCACGCTTTACAGAGTCTTCGCACGCTGTATGACAATAAGAGCCTGCCAATTATCTGAGAACAATCGCAAAATCCCCGACAGAATCACTCTGCCGGGGATCGGTTTATTTGTATAGAGTTTGCGAGAAGCCGAAATACCCCTTGGTACAATGCGTTTTGACTATGGGTGGGGTGCAAAGCAAAGGGAGACTGATCGTATCATAATCAGAGTCCCTTTATGGTCCGAGTGACCGGATTTGAACCAGCGGCCGCAGCGGCGATGGACGCCGCCACGGCCGCGAAGCGGCCATTGTTTGAAAAGCAAGAGGCCGCCGGTTCATGATGCTTTCTCTCAATGCCAAAAGAAAGAGGGCATCTTTCGATCCCCTCTTTCTTTTGGTCCGAGTGACTGGATTTGAACCAGCGGCCGCAGCGGCGATGGACGCCGCCACGGCCGCGAAGCGGCCAATGTTTGAAAAGCAAGAGGCCGCTGGTTCATGATGCTTTCTCTCAATGCCAAAAGAAAGAGGGCATCTTTCGATACCCTCTTTCTTTTGGTCCGAGTGACTGGATTTGAACCAGCGGCCGCAGCGGCGATGGACGCCGCCACGGCCGCGAAGCGGCCATTGTTTGAAAAGCAAGAGGCCGCTGGTTCATGATGCTTTCTCTCAATGCTAAAAGAAAGAGGGCATCTTTCGATACCCTCTTTCTTTTTGGTCCGAGTGACTGGATTTGAACCAGCGGCCTCTTGAACCCCATTCAAGCGCGCTACCATCTGCGCTACACCCGGTCATTCTCAGAAGCGGCGGCGCTGAACGCTGCCCTTCTGTATATAAAACCAAAGCCCCTGGCCTTGGCGCCTGATTATATTAGCACACTCTCTGCGCAAGGTCAAGCCTTATTTTTTCTTTTTTCAGATTTTTGTGAAAAGGGTGGATCGCAGCCGACAGCGCGCATAGTTTGGGGCATGAGTCTGCCGGTTCGAACCCTGTCGCCCGGGCCAAAGGAACTCTGATCCTGATACGCTCGGTGTCCCTATACTTCTTCCAATATCGTGCGCTGTCTGCTATAATCATCCTGATCAATTGGAATTTCGGAGGCGGCAGCGATGGAAGCGCAGAGAACGTCCTTGATCCCCGGGGCGTATTTTCCCGCGAACATGAGGAACCCTGAACAGAACGACGTGCTTTCCGAACTGTCGAAATATGGCTGTATCGGAAAGGACAATATACACCTGATCGACACTTCCCGCAGTGCTGATGATATCAGGCTCAATTACATCATTGACAAAAAATGGGTGCTTCGGCTTTGCAACGCCCCGGATATGACGGAACAGAGGCTGGCAGAACTGAACAGACTGATCGACAGGTATATAGCCTTCGGATTAAGGTGCCCACGCTTTCTGCCTGATCAGAGCGGGCGATTCTTTCATGAATGGAATGGTCTCGTCTGCTGTCTGCAGGAGTATATTGATCTTCCAACCGCAGAAGAGCTGAAGCTGGAGCCGCAGGAAGAGGAACGGATCTGGCAGGAGGTTTTGGACAGCGTTGCGGGTTTTGCGGAAGCATACCGGAATGTTGACCTGTCACAAACAATGGGAATGTACAGTCTGTTTGACCTGGCTCCCTACGACATACCTGCTGGCAAAGACGAAAAACAGCAGAATCTCGACAAGCTTTGCGAGGCCCTTCAAAAGATCGGGGAATCCTCCCTGGCGGAGCGGCTGACAGACAGGCACAGGCAGATCCGCGACAGACTGCGATCCGTATATCATACGCTGCCCCGCTGTGTCTTTCAGGCAGACGAGAATTTGAGCAATATCCTTGTTGATGAGCGCCGCCATCTGGCCGGGTTGATAGACTTCAACATGGCGGGGACAGAAGTCATCGTCAATCAGTTTGCCAACCTGTGCGGAGGCTTCAGGGAAGAAGTGCTGGAGCCCATCGGAGCGGGAACAAGGATGGCATACGCTATGGACAGCTATCGGAAATATCAGGAACGCATGTTTCAGATATACCGTGCTTCCGAACAGGAGAAGCAGGCGATCCGATGGTACAGCTGGATCGCGCTGACCGCCGGCTGGCCGCAGCTGTGTTTCTTTCTTTACGGATTGAAGAACGAACCCTTACGAAGCGAGATCCTGGAACTGCTGGCGCTCCTCGCGGATCATTCCTGTGACTGAAACGGCAGATCCCGCTCTGTCAGCGAGATCACTTGCCGCCGCAGCTTTCCGGCTCCGGCTGTTGACATCCCTGCCGGATTGAAATATATTCTATTGTAACGGTTTCCTGCGGTCATATTCTGCACGGTTCTCCGGTCAGAATGAACAGCAGCGGAAACCTGATCTCACGCCTGCGGCTGTGAACCCCTCCTGCAGGAATACCCTTATCCCAAAAAGAGGCATCAGAAAAGATACGGAACGGAGGAGACAAACCATGAAGAAACGCTTCCTGACCCTGATCGCATTGGTCCTGGCGCTGACCCTGACCGGCTGCGCACAGGCAAAGAAAAGTCCTGACGTGCTGCACGCCAGCATCCAGCATGTGACGGATTCCCCCGCGTGGGTGGCAGACCTCCCTGCGGCGCAGGACAAGGCCGTGACCCAGCTGTTTGTTGTCGCCGGCCTCGGCATGGACAAGACCACCGCAACCGTCTCGATGCACCAGCGGGATGAGGCCGGGAACTGGAAGCAGATCCTCTCCACCCCCGGCTTTGTGGGCCTGAACGGTCTCTGCCTGGATGCGGACCACAAGGAGGGCTGCGCCCAGACGCCGATCGGGGTCTATCACTTCAACAAGGCCTTCGGCATTGCCGCCGACCCCGGCTGTGCGATCCCCTATGTTCAGGTGGACGACAACACCTACTGGTCCGGTGACCCGGATCGGCAGTACAACCAGATGGTGGACATCCGGGAGGTTCCGGAACTCGTCATGGACGACAGCGAGCACATCGTGGATTATGAATACCAGTACCAGTACTGCCTGAACATCAGCTTTAATGAGGAAGGCACACCCGGCCGCGGTTCCGCGATCTTCCTGCACTGCTTCGGCCCGCTCAAGCCTTACACCGGCGGCTGCGTAGCGCTTCCCGAAAACCTGATGAAGCTGGTGATGCAGACGGTTCGGGAGGACTGCGTTGTGGTCATCGACACGCTGGAGAACCTGGGCGGCAGTTTCTGAGATGAGCTGACCGGGCCGTCTGCGGCAGCGTCCTGCCGGGAAGCAGCGGGCAAACACAAAAACCGAAAGTACGGTGAAATCGCAGCGTTTTGCGAAATCGCCGTACTTTTTTGTCGTTTCATACATTCCGCGCAGGCGAAGCAGGCTGCTCCCCCGTTGATTCATGTTTTTTCACATTCTGCCGCTTCATCGTGTCGACCTTTGTCGGCATGAAAAAAGGCGGAGCGCAGCCGCTCCGCCTTTTTTGAATCACTCAGTAAAGTGAATATGGTTGTTGATGTGGTCCTGACAGAAGCAGTGGTAGCCTGCGCAGCGGGAGCAGTAGCGGAACTCCAGCTCCGGGTTCGTCACGTCCGTGCGGCCGCAGACGGCGCATTTGTGGTGGTAGAGCTGGTCGCGCTGCTCTCTCCGGATGCGCTGGGATTCCCGCCGGAAGTTCACCGTGCTCGCGCTCGAACGCTTCGGAATCATGCGGAGAAGCTCTCCCCCGCAGAAGATCACGAAGTTCAGTACTGCCACTACGGGGAGAAGGTTCAGCGGGAAAGGCATGGTCAGCACACCGTAAACAAAGACAGCCGCATCCAGCAGCGCCAGCCATTTCATTTTCACCGGGATGATGAAAAACAGCAGCACCTGCATGTCCGGAAACAGCGCGGCGAAGGAGAAAAACATGGAGAGATAAACATACTCTGCCGTGAGCTGGATCCGGATGCCGCTGATAAAGTAGACGAGGAAGCCGTACAGCACAGTCAGGATCAAGCCGGAGAAAAAGTAGATGTTGAATTGCGGCGTGCCCCAGTACTGCTCCAGCGTGGAGCCGATCCAGTAATAGAAATAGATGGCGATAAAGGCAAGCAGGCCGGTGGAAGGCGGATAAAGGGCAAAGGTGATCAGCCGCCAGACCTGGCCGTGCAGGATCAGGTAGGGATCGAAGACAAGATAAGGCAGGATCCGCCCGTTCACGGCGCCGAACAGCCAGAAGACCACGTTGGCAATGGCCACGTACATCATCAGGCGCGGAATGCCGAAGCGGGGGTGCTTATAGCAGAAACGCTCGATATAACTTCTCGGATCTTTCATTGGGACTTCCTCCGGTATATAAGCGGGACACAACTGCCCGCAGGCTGGTATTATACCTCAAGAAAGCGGCATATTCATGGCTTTTTTGTAACTTCTTCCTCATCTTCTTCGCCGCCGGGTCCGGCGGCGGGATCTGTCTGCCCGGAGTCCGGGGCAGGCGACGCTTCCGGATCAGGTTCGGCTTCCGGGTCGCTCTCGCCTTTTGAATAGCCGTATTGGTTGCGAATCCCGTCGTCCTGCTTATAGAAGCTCTCGTCATAGCGCCAGCCGGCGGCGGTCGCCTGCATATCCGCATCGAACAGATAATCCGTGCCGTCGATGTTGATCTCGACCCAGCTGTGCGGCCGGTCGGGCGGGCGGCTCTCCCCTTTCTCGGCCTGTCCGTAGATTGTGCCGCTGTAGATCTGCGCATCGTAGCCGATGCAGCGGGCAAGCAGATAAAACAGGGAGGAAAAGTTATAGCAGTTCCCCTTCCCCGCCGTCAGCATGGTCATAGCCTCCTCGTTCACCCAGGAGACGTCGCCCGCTTCGTAATAATTCCGGCGCAGATAGCCGAAGCTCCCCGCCACATACTGAAACAGCGCGTGGAGTTTCTCCTCGTCGCTCATCTCCGCGTCCGTCTGCTCCGCGACCACGGCATAGAGCAGTTCATCCAGTTCCGGGTCTCCGGAGTGGAAACGGGCATCCGGGGTAGGGGTGGGCGTCGGAGCAGGCGTCGGAGATGGGCTGGGGGTGGGCGAAGGCGAAGGTTTGGGCGTGGGCGTGGCTTCCGGCTCCTGCGTCACTGCGGCAGCAGCGGCTATCGCGCTCTGCGCGCGGTTCTGTTCCAGCCAGACCGTCCCCGCCAGCACGGCAAGAAGCAGCAGCAGGATCACGAACTGGATCGGATGGAAACGCCCTTTTCGGGGTCGGCTCATGGATTGATCTCCGCGTCGACCACGGTCTGCTCGTTTCCTTCTTTATATGTGTAAACGGTGAAGCCGTCGTAGTACAGGTTCACGTCCTCGCCAGGACCCATGCAGCTGGGGGCTGCGTCCTCGGACTCAGGCTCGCCGATGGCGTCATAGAGCTCGGAGACCGGACGGTTTTTCAGCTTCAGGGCCTTCTGCACGGCCTCCTGAATGGCAGCCGCCTCATCGGAGACAGGCTCTGCGCTCTCTGCCGCTTCCTCTTCGGAAGCAGTGGTGGCAGGCAGGCTGGACTGCATATCGGCAGGCTTCCCGCTCTCCTTCTCGCTGCCGCAGGCGCAGAGTGCCAGCACGGTCAGCAGGCAGAGCAGAAGACAGATTGCACGTTTCATATCGGTTTCCCCTTTGCAGATAGAAATATCTTATGTACTGTAGCATATTTCCCGGGAAAAAACAAGTACGGCGCGGGGCTGCCATGCCCCGCGCCGACAGGCGGCTTCCGCTCATTCAAAATGCTTCGCCACGTCCTGCAGATAGCGGCGGATGGGCAGATGCTGGGGGCACATGGCCTCGCAGCGGCCGCACTTGATACAGGCGCTGGCCTTGCCGAAGCGGAGCGTCAGATTCTGGTAATAGCTGCCCTGGGGCGTCCAGCCCTTTTCTGCGATCTCCTGCATGTCCGCGTTGTACAGGGAGAAATACTTGGGGATCGCAATGCGGCGGGGGCAGTTCACGGTGCAGTAGGAGCAGCCGGTGCAGGGGATGACGATGCTCTCGTTGAGGATGTCCGCCGCCTGCTTCATCAGCGCCATCTCATCGGCGTTCAGCGGGCGGAAATCCCTCATATAGCCGGTGTTGTCCAAAAGCTGCTCCATATTGCTCATGCCGCTGAGCACCATCATCACGTTCTCCTGGCTCGCGGCAAAACGGATCGCCCAGGAGGCCGCGGACATCTCCGGCTCCCGCTCCCGGAACAGGGCCTCCAGCCGCTCCGGCACTCTGGCCAGCGTGCCGCCCTTGACAGGCTCCATGACGATGACGGGCTTGCCGTGCTTTGCGGCCACGTCGTAACAGGCATGGCTCTGCACGCCCAGGCTGTCCCAGTCCAGATAGTTCAGCTGCAGCTGCACGTATTCAAACTCCGGATGCTCGGTCAGCACCTTGTCCAGCAGCTCCGGTCCGTCGTGGAAGGAGAAACCGATATGCTTTACCAGCCCCTGCTCCTTCTTTTCGCGCACGAAGTCCCAGCACTTGAGCCGGTCGAAGGTGCGAATGCTGTGCGAATTGACGTCATGCAGCCAGTAATAGTCGAAATAGCCGGCCCCGGTGCGCCGCAGCTGCTCCTGAAAGAGCCATTCCCGATCCTCTTCGGTCCGCAGCATGTAGGCCGGGAGCTTGGTGGTCAGCGTGAAGCTGTCCCTCGGATGACGCTTGACCAGCGCCTCCCGCGCGGCCTCCTCGCTCTTGCCGCCGCAGTACATCCAGGCCGTGTCAAAATAGCTGAAGCCCTGCTCCAGAAAGCTGTCCACCATCTGTTTGAGTGTCTCCAGATCGACGCTGCCCTCGTCGTTCGGGTCCAGAAGCGGCAGACGCATCAGGCCGAAGCCAAGTTTTTTCTTCGGGTTCACGCTTGATCCCCTCCCGTAATATTGTAAGCTGATTGCACGGAGATATTGTATCATACGGCGGAACCCCGGGCAAGAGCGCAGCCGAATTCACGCGGCTGCGCTCTTGCCCGCGGCAATACCCGACGAAATTTGTATATTTTTATGTAAACCCCTCTTCCTTTTTGCAATTTCTTGTGTTATGATAATTGAGTATAATTATATTAAAGTGGAGAAGTATCGTGGAGAACAGCAGAGCGGAAAAGCAGGGCATTCAGAACGAGATCATTGAGGGACGCAACGCCGTTATGGAGGCGCTGCGGGCGCAGCGCGCCATTGACAAGCTCTTCATCAACAAGGGCGACGTGGACAAAACGCTGGGTCACATCGCTTCCACCGCCCGGGATAAGGGCATCGTTGTCGTCGAGTGCGACCGGCGCAAGCTGGACTTCATGAGCCAGACCCACGCCCACCAGGGCGTGATCGCCGTGTGCGCCGTGCGGGAATACTGCAGCGTGGACGACATTTTTGCCATCGCCGAGGCGAGGGGCGAGACGCCCTTCGTCATCGTCTGCGACGAGATCAGCGACGGGCACAACCTCGGCGCGATCATCCGCTCCGCCGAGTGCGCCGGCGCCCACGGGATCATCATTCCCAAGCGCCGCAGCGCGGGGCTGACCGCCATCGTGGACAAGGCAAGCGCCGGTGCGGCCGAGCACATGGCCATTGCGCGCGTGCCGAATCTCCCGGCGGTGATCCGGGAACTCAAGGAGCGCGGCCTGTGGATCTACGGCACCGCCGCCGACGGACAGTCGGACCTCTGGCACACCGACTTCACCGGTCCGCTGGCGCTGGTGATCGGCTCCGAGGGGGACGGGATGGGCCGCCTCGTGGCGGAGAGCTGCGATTTCATCGTGAGCCTGCCCATGAAGGGCCGCGTCAGCTCGCTCAACGCGTCCGCCGCCGCCGCCATCACCATGTATGAGATCCTGCGGCAGCGCAGCCTCTAAAGCCCCGCCGGGAAACGCGCCTCCCTTTCACGCGGGATACCGGTCAGCGGCCGAAGCGCCGGCCTTGTCAGCGCCACTTATGCTTGGGTGAAGTACAATGGATCTGGACTTCTACAACGATATCGAGGCCTCCTCCATGAGCGTGGATGAGATCCTGCGTGAGTTTCACGCGCAGGAGGAGAGCGCCTTCGCAGCGCCGGAGCCTGTCCGCCGCGAACGCAGCGCGCCCGGTTCTTCCGCAGGCCGGAAGAAAAGCGCGGGCAGCACAGCGTCCCGCAGCCGCCGAAGCGCCCCTGCGCCGCAGCCTCCCGCCAGGCGGCGGGAAGCTCCCCGCCGTCAGGCGCGGCCGGGACCGGAGCCGCGGGCGAAGGAGAAAACAGCCGCCCTGCAGGATGGGCTTGCGCGGGCGGGTGAAACGCTGCGAAGCTCCTTCTCCCGCCTCTCGGCCGAACTCACCCGGGCCACGGCGCCGAAAGCGGCCCCGAAAAAGAACAACCGCGGACGTACCGCGGAAACGGAGAAAGCTATGGATTATGAAGCGGAAAAGCTGCATACGGAGGCGTCTGCGCCTGTCGGGGACGACGGTGCATTCGGGATCCCCGCTGATTTCTTCGCGCCGGAAGCGGACGCCGCAGGGAACGACGCCGACAGCCCCCCTGTCGCAGCGGCGGAACCGACGGATGACAGCCTTTCTCTGGAAGATATTCTGAACGAATACGGCAAGATTTTTGCCGAAAAGCCCGCGGAAGAGCCTGCGGAAGAACCCGCCGCCGAAGCGACGCGGTACTTCACGCCGAAAAAGGAAGAGCGCCCGCCGGAGCAGAAGGCCAGCGCAGAGGATTACGCCGCTTTTGCCGCCGGGTCCAGCGCCGTCGCCTCCTCGCGGGAAAAGATCAGCGCCCTGTCCTCCATGGCCGACGAGGCCATGCGTTATATGAGTTCCCTGACCGACGAGGACTATGACCGGATGCAGAACGCGCCGGCTCCCCGGCCCGCGCCCGCAAAGCGGGACGCCGGGGCGGAGCGCTATAATCTGAGCGGCCACGAGAGCAAAATGGTTTTCGGCGACAAGGAACTGGATCTGAGTGCGGATGAGAACTATACGCCGCCCGTGCAGAAGAGCGCGCCGATCTACCACTGGACCGCCGGGGAGGAGGATCTGCCCGACGCGCCGCAGGAGGCTCCCGGCCTGCTGCAGCGGATCATGAGCTTCAACGGCAGCCGTCGCAGGGAGAAAAAACGCCCCCTCAACGCGCCGGCCAGGCGGGCGCGCAGCGAGTATTCCACCACGCTGGCCCCGGAGGAGACGGCTGAGGAAGAGGCCGGCGCTCCGGTCAGCGACGACACCCTTGTTTTCACCGCTTCCGCCGAAACGCCGCATGAGAAACGCGCCGCTCCCTCGGAGGCCGACTTCAGCTTCTCCTTTGACGACGCGGAGGCCGCCCCGGCCGACTACGCGCCGGACGCGGCCTACGCCCCGGAGGAGGTACCCGCCGAGCAGCAGGTCCTGCCGGATCTCTCCGCCTTCACCGAGCCGGAAGAGCCGGGAGAGGCGATCCCGGAGGCACGGGAGAACGCCGGCCGCGAGGCCGCCGAAGCCGGGGACGCGGAAGAGGAGCTCGGGGAATTTCCCTCCTTCACCCAGTATGTTTCCGGTCTCATCACCGGGGCGCTCTACCGCCTGCGCGGCGGGAACGCCTCCGGCTCCGTCACCATGGACACCGACGGGGAGGATCTGGGTCCGGAGCTTACGCCTGCGGCCGCCTCCAAGCACTACGGTTCCTTCGTCCCCTCGCTGCGGCTGCGTTTTCGCATCGGCCTGGGCCTGCTGTTCGTGCTGGCCTGGATCAGCCTGGGGCTGCCTGTGAGCGGTATGCTGCGCACGGTGCGCGTGGCGGCCGCCATGTGCCTTGCGCTGCAGCTCGGGATCATGCTCCTGAGCCTGGACGTGATCACCAACGCCGCGATCAACATGGCGCGGCTTCGCTTCGGCGCCGACTCCCTGGCCGCACTCTGCTGCGTGCTTACCAGCTTTGACGCGCTGGCTGTGGCGGTGGATGCTTTCGGGACGCCACATATGCCTCTCTGCCTGCTCTCCAGCCTCTCGCTGATGGGCGTGCTGTATTCCTCGCTCCTGGCTGCCCGGGGGCTGCGCAAATCGCTGCGCGTGCCCTCCATCGCCAAGCGCTGCTACAGTGTGACCGGCGAGGTCGGCCTCAAGGGCAAGGGTCTCACGCTTCTCAAGACCGACCGGCCCATCACGGGCTTTGTCCGCCGCACGGAGGAGGCCGGGCCGGATGAGACGGCTTTCCTGCGGGCTTCCCCGGCGCTGCTGATCCTCGCGCTGCTGTTTGCGGTCATCGTCTCCGCCGCGCGCCGCGCGGGCGGCGACTTACTGTACATCCTGACCGCGCTGCTCACGCCGGCGGTCCCCGTATGCTCCCTGCTGTGCTTTGCGCTCCCCTTCTTCATCGGCGCCAACCGTATTTTCTACAGCGGTGCGGCGCTGGCCGGCTGGTCCGGTCTGAGCGACGTGGGCCGCAGCCAGAATCTGATCATCACCGACCGGGATCTGTTCCCGGAGGGCAGCATTGAGATCGACACCGTACGCATCTTTGCCGACGCGGAGCCGGAAAAGATCCTCTCCTACGCGGGTACTATGATCCTGGCCTCCGGCTCGGGTCTCGCCCCCTCCTTTGCGGAGCTGATGAACCGCAACGGCGGCACCATGCGCCATGTGGACAATTATGAGCAGCTTCCCGGCGGCGGCATGAAGGGCATCATCGACGGCAGCACGGTGCTCTGCGGCGGCACGGAGCTGATGCGTCTGATGAACGTGCGCATCCCCTACCGGCTTGTGGACAAGACCACGGTGCTGCTGGCGGTGGACGGCGTCCTCTACGGGATCTTCAACATCAAGTACACGGGACAGCCTCAGGTGCGCAAAGCGCTTGTGGGTCTGATCCGCTCGAGCCGCCATCCGGTCTTCGCCATCCGGGACTTCAACGTCAACCCCGAGATGCTGCGCGAGATTTTTGACGTTGCCACCGACGGCTACGATTTCCCGCCCTATACGGAGCGCTTCAAGCTCTCCGAGGCGCCGGCGGATTCCCAGGCGCCGGTCTCCGCAGTCATCTGCCGCGAGGGTCTCGGTCCCCTGTCGCTCGCAGCCGACACCGGACGCAGCATGTATCTGGCCACGCGCTTCAATCTGATCCTGACCCTGCTGTCCGCGCTGTTGGGCGTCTTCGTTGTGTTCATCCGATTCCTGACCGTGGGGCAGGTCGGGGTGCCGTTCCTGCTGGTGTTCCTGCTCCTCTGGGCGCTTCCGGTGATCGCCGTGAGCCTGTTTTTGCGATTCTGATTTTCGGATATACCAAAACCTCCCGCCTGCGGCGGGAGGTTTTGAAACGATTCATAGTGTTTTGAGGAAACGGCATGACCCTCGGGTCATGCCGTTCAGACTGTAGACAAACCCAAGATAAGAAAAAGCCTCGCAGAGTTTTTCGCGTCGCAACGCGAAAAATCAATCAAATCCGTTTTTTCCGGGGACATGTGCCTCGGAAAAAACACTTCTCAGCCTGCAAGTGTGCGAGCGTCCCCCGCAAGCGAGTGCGCGCAGCGGGCTGCATCCCCTTGTCGGCAAAGCCTTTCGGCTTTGTCGACAGCTTGAGCGGCATGACCCTCGGGTCATGCCGTCTCCTGTTTCATCCGTTCAAGCGCAGTGCGTAAGCCCTTCCCGTTTTGATGAAGCTTTCGAGGCAAGCGTTCAGCTCGGCTGCTGACTTGATTCCTTCCCGTCACCATCCCGCTCTTCCGGGTGCAGCGCCTCCCAGCGGTCGTGAAAGGCCCGCTGCAGGGCGTATTTGTTATCGAGAAATGCAGGATCGGCGAACGGGCCGCCGCAACGCCAGCTTGCGAAGCACGCGAGCGCATGGAAAAACGGGTCGGTATCCGTATCCCAGGGAATCGCCCCCTCATTTTCCAGCGCTACGAGCAGCGATTTCCAGAATGTCCCGAACCAGTCCTCAGCGAGCGCGCCTTCCTGCTCAAACAGGATCTCTCCGCGCCAGATGCGCGCTGCGGTATCTTCCGGAAGTCCGGGTTCTTTATTCGAATCCAGGAAAGCTCTCACAGCACGCAGGCGCGTCTCTTCGATTTGCCCGTCCTCCGGCAAAGGAGAAGCGGAGATCTGGTATACGGCCGCTTGCAGGAGAGAGGGCAGGAGAGCGGCGGCCTCCTGGGGCACAAGCGTTTCAAGCCCGGTTTTCAGATCCGTCCACCTTTGGGAGAAGTCGACGCCGCAAATGATGCGCGCCTGCAGCTCCGTGTGCGGCTGCGCACAGGGAAGAGATCCCAGATCTCCGCTGTCCAGGCACCAGCCGCACTCCCAGCAGTCGCCCCGCAGCACGACGGGGCTACCGCAGCGGGGGCAGGTCAGTTGAGGAACGCCGGGGCGCCGCACGCTTATCCGGATCCCCGGTTCTTCCGGCGCCCGCTGCGTTCTTTTGGGGGAAGAACGCGTGATGATAAGCAGGATCGGTATTGCAATTACGCCGATCAGCAGCAGGATCAATGCTTCCATGCCGCGCCTCCTTCTTATGGTCGCCCCGCCTTCGGAGGGGGTAACTTGCCACAGCCTTCTATATGCGTTCCGATGCGCGGACGGTGTTCACCAGATAGCGGATGACCTCGACGGGGTGATCGCCCACGGCGGTCTCCCCGGTCACCATGACGGAACTCGCCCCGTCCAGCACGGCATTGCAGATATCGCTGACTTCCGCCCGGGTGGGCACGGGGCTGTGCTCCATGGAGGCGAGCATTTGCGTGACCACCATAAAGGGCACGCCCCGGCGGCGGCAGAGTGCGCTGATGCGCTTCTGCAGCATCGGAAGCTCCCAAAGCGGCACGGCGTTGCCCAGATCGCCCCGGGCGATCACGATCTCATCCGCCCCCTCCAGGATCTCCTCCAGCCGGCTGACACCCGCCAGGTTTTCGATCTTCGCATAGAGGCGGAGCCCCGCCGGGAGAGCGGCTCGTACGTCCTCCAGATCGGCCCGGGAGCGCACGAACGGCTGCATGACGCCGGTCACGCCGTACTCCTTCGCGAGGGCGAGATTCGCCCGGTCCGCCTCGGTCAGCGCGGGCAGCGAGAGCTCCCGCCCCGGCAGCGCGGCGCTCTTGCGGCTGTATAACGTGCCGCCCCGCTCGACGCGGGCCGTCTCCGCCGTCTCGCACGCGAGCAGCAGCTTCCCGTCGTCCAGCAGGATCTCCTGCCCCGGGCAAAGAAGCTCCGCTGCCGCTTTCGGCAGGCGCAGCGTCTCCACGGCGATGCGGCCGCCCTCCGGCAGTTTGAGAGGTTCCGGAAAACGCCCCACGCGCAGCTCCGGACCCTGCATGTCGATGAGGAGCTTGGGCTGTACGCCGCTTCGCTGCGCCGCCCGGTGCAGCGCCTCCGCCAGAGGCGCCGCCTCCGGCAGCGTCATATGACTCAGATTCAGCCGAACGCCCGTCATCCCCAGCCGAAGCATTTCCTCCAGGGTCTCCGCCTTCGCGCAGGCCGGCCCCAGGGTCCCGAAAATGTCGATCATTGTCCCTCCTGCGAGAAAAACGGACGGAAACCGTCCGTTTTCTCTGTATGCCGCTTTATCAATCCGTGATCTGCGAAAGAGCGGCAGCGTACCAGTACTTGCCGCGCCGCACGAAGACCATCTGCTCGGCGTTCTGCTCGGTGGAGCTCACATCCTCCACCCAGGTTGAGGCGGTCTTGTCCACCTCGAATTCCACGGTGCAGGTATAGCAGCTGTCGCCGATCTGGTGAAGGTTGTCAAAATGCAGGCGGCGTTCGCTGTCCGTCCTGGCGGCCCAGATCATGGCCGCCTTGGATTGGGCGATATAGACCTGCAGCTGGGTCCCGCCCAGGGTCGCGTTGAGAAGCTTATAATAGAGATTGCCGTCGAAAGGCTTTGTGGTATAGTCCACGTAGTTGTTGAAGTAGCCCACCGCCAGCTCGTCCAGATGGGCCAGGAGCTTCTCCTCGTCCTCGTCCGCGGCCACGTCGGAGGGGTGGAAGAAGTGATAGCTGTTCTCCCCCGTCATAATGGGGGTAAGCTGTTTCCCGTCCGCGCTGAAGGCCAGCACCTCCGGCCGGGAGTAGAGACCGTCAAAAAGATAGACGTTTGTGCGGAAGGCCGCATCCCCGGTGTAGCTCTCCAGCCCCTCCAGCAGGGCATAGGAGCTCTCGCTCACGTCCCGTTCGCCCAGCTCCGCGCCGCCCACGGTGATGCGGATATCCTCCGGAGCCGTGATGCGAAGGCTTCCGCTGCCGCCGAGCGCCGCGCTGTAGCGCAGCGTTCTGCCATGCTTCTCGGCGGCCAGCTCCCGGCCGTCGGCGCTGACGTGGATCTCCCCGTACACGGGGCCGATCCGGTAGCGCTGCAGCCGGGGCACCGTGTCCATCCGGCTCTCAAGATCGCTCAGGTTCTCGATCTCCACCGCCGTATCGCTCAGATAAGAGCTTGTCACGGGCAGGCCGTTCAGGGCCAGCTCCTGCCCCTCCAGGGCGGTGATCTCCACCGTGGCGGAGCGCAGGTTCTTCGTAATATCCCCGGAGCTCACGCGCCCCAGCTTCCAGTTGTGGCGGCCGAAGGGCAGCTTCTGGTCGCCGCTGACAAGCTCCACCCTGCACAGGTTGGAGGGGCCGCTGCGCACGTAGAAGATCGCATGCTTTCCGTCGCTGCAGCTTTTTTCGCTGCGGTAGCTCAGGGGCTGATCGGTGGTCAGCGCGCTGCGGTACTCCGCAAAGAGGCTCTGCGGGTCCTCAAACTCGCTGAGTTCAAAATCCAGATCCTCTGCCGCCCGGTCCAGCCAGTCCTCCGCGCTCATCAGCTCCAGCAGTTCCTCCATGCGGGCCTCAGGGCGCGTCACCTCGTAGATGCCCAGATACTGATAAAGCAGGAAGCAGCCCAGAAGGCCCAGCGCAAGCAGCGCGGCAGCCCAGCAGCCGAGAAACAGCGGCCAGAGATCCCGCGTCTTTTTTCTGTTTCCTCTCGCGGGCACTGCGTTGTGAAGCACGTCAGCCATCCACGTCACCTTCTTCCATCAGCAGAAACGCCGTGGGGATCCGCCTCGGTCCCACCACGGAGGCGCAGTTGTTGATGATCTCGCCCCCGTAGACCATGGCGGAGGAGGAGCCGCCGTCCAGGTTGCCGGCGTTCACCGCGCCGTACTCCAGCATGATATCGCACAGATCCTGCATCGTCGCGCCGAGGGTGCTGATGCTGCGTCCGTCCAGCACGAGAAGGAGCAGCGCGCCGTCCTCCCGCTGGCCGATGGCCGTGCGGGGATTGACGCCGCCGCCCAGATTTTGCTTCTGTACCTCGCCGTTGACGATGAGGGCGGAGGCCAGCCCGTCATGGGTCTCAAAGCTGACGCCCCAGCGGATGCCCGCCTCCTGCGCCTGCTTCACAGTCATAAAGCCCACATGCAGGATCCCGTCGCCGTCCAGGCCGACCACGTGAAAACCGCCGACGTGCTTGGCGCCCCAGGTGACCTCGCCGTCGTCGATGACCAGGCCCTGCGGCGTGCTGCCGTTGCCGTGGCCGCCCTCGTCGTTGAAGCCGCCCGCGTTGATGCCGGCGATAGCTCCGTAACGCTCCACCATCTCGGTCAGCTGCCAGCCGGCCTCACGTCCGAAGTTGTCCGAGGTGCCGAGGATGACACGCTTCGGGTCGTCCACGATCAGCAGCTTCCCCTTGCAGGTGCCCTCGGAAATATCCAGGATCTCGTAGCCCGGGCCGTCGTCCTCAGCGTTTTCCACATGCTCTTCCATGTGGATCAGGGAGGTGTTCACGCTCGCGGATTCCTCCTTGGGCGAACTGACGGACTTATACTGCTCCAGTTCTTCCTCGCTCAGGAAAATGCGGGACACCCAGCGGATGGCGCTGGTCTCCCGAACGGAACGGGTGAAGGTCTCCGTGGCCGTGGGAGAGGGGCCCTTTTCCAGCACCCAGATCACGCCCAGCAGAATGAGCAGCAGACAGCCGAGCGTCACACCCAGGAAGGCCAGCGCGCGCCCGAGCAGCTTCGGCACGTGTTTCTTCTTGTTCTCTGTTTCCATACAGATCTCCTGAAGTCTTGCGGTAATTCGTAACTGGATTATCGTATCATTCCTGCCCCTGCTTGTCAAGAATTGACCTGACTGCAAAGCGTCAAAGCAGCGCGGCCGGTCAGTCGACCGGCCGCGCTGTGAGACTGTCAAAAAACTACGCTGAAAGCACAACAAACAGAGCAGCGGGGGAGCTCGAGGGGGCAAGGCCCGCCTCGAGTACAATAACCTGCCGTCCGAAGAAGGCTGAAATATCAGGCTTTTTCGGGTAATCGCATTTTGATCCCCCGTCAAAATGCGCGGCGGGAGAAGCGCAGTCAAAAAAGTCTGTCAGACTTTTTCGTTCGGCTCTCCGCTTGCCGGAAGCCCGGCTTGTCATTCGACCGCATCAAAGCGCAGGCTTACTTTGAACAGATCCCCGTCCACCGTGATGTGCATCTCGCCCTTTTGAAGCTGGGCAAGGCTCATGGCGATGGAGAGGCCCAGGCCGCTGCCCTCGCTGCTGCGGGAGGCGTCGCCGCGCACAAAGCGCTCGGCCAGCTCCTCGCCGCTCACGTTCAGGCGGCTGCGGGAGATGTTGCGGAACGTGATTTCCGCTCCGCCCGCCTGCTCGCGCAGATCCAGATAGACCCGCGTCCCCGGCTGTGCGTATTTGACGACGTTGCCCAGCAGATTGTCAAAGATGCGCCACATGTGCCGCCCGTCGCCCATGACGGTCACCGGATGCTCCGGCTTCGTGCTCACGAGCTCCAGGCCGGCCTTCTGCAGCCGCTCGCCGTATTCCCCGGCGGCCTGATCCAGCAGCACGGTCAATTCCAGTTTCTCCCAGTTCACGTCAAGAGCGCCGGTGGAAGCCTTGGAGGCGTCCATCAGATCCTCGATGAGCTTCTTGAGCCGGGCGGACTGCCGGGCGAGCACCTCCACGTAGCCCCGCGCCGTCTCGTTCTGCAGTTCCTCCTTCTCCAGCAGATCCACGTAGCTGACGATAGAGGTCAGCGGGGTTTTGATGTCATGGGAGACGTTGGTGATCAGCTCCGTGCGGAAGCGCTCGGACTTCATGCGCTCCTCCACCGCGGCGTTCACCCCGTCGCGTATGGCGTTCAGATCCTCCGCGTGCTCCTTGAGTTCCAGGAACATGCCCTTCGTGTCCACGGCAGCGTTCAGGTTACCCTTCACAATCTCTTTGGCTGCCAGGCGCAGCTTGCGCAGCTGCCAGACGAGGTACAGTGCCGCCGGGCAGAGGACAAAGAGGCGCAGGAAGAACAGCGGCCAGGTGCTCCCGCCGTCGGTCATGGCGGTGAGCAGGAAGTCGACGAACACCAGGCCCCCGAGGATCGCGGCCCAGCGTCCCATCATCGGAAGCGCCTTCAGGCCGCGCACAGCAAGGCTCCCCAGTGTCCTGCAGGCTTTGACCAGCCAGCGCCAGCAATGCGCCAGCAGATTGTTTTTCCACACCGTGCCGCACTTGACGCGCACGGCCAGGCTCATGCACCACAGGAGGAAGATCAGCCCCGCCAGCAGGACCAGCAGCGCGACCGCCGCGACGCCGACGGCATTGAAATCCCAGCCGGGGCCGAACAGGCCGGCGAAGACAGGGGCCTCCGCGCAGATGATCAGCAGCGTGAAGAGGTCGAAGGGAATCTTGTCCACAAAGCTCTCGCGCGGCTGTTCCTCCCCCTTATGCCACCCGGCGGCGGCCAGCAGGAAGAGGAAGAGCAGGATGCCGGCAATAAGGCTCCCCACGGCCAGCGCCGGCCAGAGGCCGCGGTATGCATACAGGCGGTTGAAGCTGTGCATCCTCGTCCATATCCGGTCGCCCGCTTTCATGTCGCGCAGGATATAACCGTGCACGCGCAGGGTGTTTTCGCTGATCCATTCGCTCCGTTCCTCGTCGCTCTCAAAGACATGCTCCCCGCCGCTGCGGAAATCCTGCAGCAGATAGACGGTCGTGACCTTCCGCTCCGCCGGAGCGGCCGCTGGGGGCGCCGTTCTTGCGGCTGCAGTGGGCTGCGGCGTAGGCGTGACCTCGGCTTCGATCTCGTCCGCCTCCTCCGGCAGGCCGGGATCTTCATTGAGCCTTGCGGTCGTACCGTCCGCATTGAGGATCCGCTCTTCGCTCCAGGCGCTGTATTCCGGCGGAATGAGGACGGCCTGATCCCAGAGGGTCTCCTGCGCCTCATAGTCGTTGTAGAGTTCCCCGCCCGCCGCATCCAGGATCACGCAGCGGAAGTTGACGGGGACGGCGCTGCCCTCGTAGACGCCGTCTTTCCAGTTCCATGCCGCCTCGCGGCACATGTCCTCTCCGATGCCGCTGAGCATTTCGCGCGACGCCGCCTCATAGCCCGCGTCGTAAGCGCCGTTGTCATACAGATAGAGCGCGCCTGCCGTCGATCCGGCGAAAGCCAGCACCGTCGCGCACAGCAGCAGCACGGCGATCAGCTTCGCCGCGAAGCTTTGTTTGAGTGTTTTCATACCAATCACCTTTCTCTGAAGGCTCCCCTGTGCAAGGGGAGCTGTCGCGGAGCGACTGAGGGGTTGTCCGCCCCTTCCTGCTGTTGTTTTGAGCCGCTGTTCATCACAGCCCCCTTCGCCCTTCTGGCAGGCTCCCCTGTGCAAGGGGAGCCTCTCACGTCTCGAATTTGTATCCCTGCCCCCAGACGGCCTTGATGTAGCGCGGCTCGGCGGGGTTGATCTCCAGCTTTTCCCGCAGATGCCGGATGTGCACAGCCACCGTGCTCTCCGCGCCGTAGGGCTCCTCGTTCCAGACACGGCGGTAGATCGTCCTCGGCGCAAAAACCTCGCCGGGGCTCTGCATCAGGAGCTTCAGGATCTCAAACTCCCGCGGCGTGAGGGTGACGGGCTCCCCGTCCGCGCTGACGGTCTTCAGCCTGTCGTCCAGCCGGATGCCGCCGATCGACAGCACGCTCTCCCTCGTCTGCCCGCCGCCGAGCTGCAGATAGCGCCGCAGCTGGGAGCGCACCCGTGCCAGCAGCTCCACGGGGTTGAAGGGCTTCGTGATATAGTCGTCCGCACCCACGTTGAGGCCCAGCACTTTGTCCGTGTCCTCGCCCTTGGCCGTGAGCAGGATCACCGGAACGTTGCTCCATTGCCGCAGCTGCGCCATGGCGCTCACGCCGTCCAGCACCGGCATCATAATGTCCATGAGCACAAGCTGGATATCGTTTTCGCGCAGCAGCTCCAGCGCCTCCTGTCCGTTGAAGGCGCAGAGAGTCTCGTGGCCCTCGGCCTCCAGATAGATTTTCAGCGCCGCGACGATATCGCGTTCATCGTCGCAGATCAGGATCCTCGCCATGCTCTCCTCTCCCTCCGTGTGATACAAGTATACCCTCCCAGTTCTTAAGAACCAAGAGGGTATTTGATTAAGAATTGATTAAGAACGGGATCAAAACTCCCCGAAGCAGCCCAGGAGCGCGTCGATCCGCTCAAGCTCCGAAGAGAAGACCGTAATGCTCGCCATATACTGGCCGGACTTGATGAGGATCATGCGCTCGTAGGCCGGCACACCGTTCATTTCCGCGGTCATCCGCAGCGAGACCCGGTCGCGCCCGGCAAATTCATAGTCCTCCGTCTCGATCTGCACGTTCCGGAAGCCCACCTTCTCCAGCGCGGGCTTGAGCTGCGGGAGCGCGATCTCGGCGTATTCCTTCGGCGTCAGCAGCACGCCGTAGAGAAGGCCCAGGTTTTCAAGCTGAATATTCAGGTTGTCACCGCTCTCATCCAGCGCGATGGCGTACAGATCGCAGGTGGCGCCAGCCTGACGGAGCTGGTCGGAAAGGGTCTCGTCGCTGATGGTGTCCGCCACGGCGCCCATGGCCTGCGCGGTCTCTTCCGTACTCAGCACGTACCAGTTCTCCGGGAGATCTGCGGCAATGCCCAGCAGCTCGCTTTCGTAGCGGTTGCCCTGCTTTTCGCCGAGAACGTCCGCCGTGTCTACCTGTTCATCCAGCGCCTCGAACACCGCGAGCATCTCATCCAACCGGGCGCTGTCCGTCGAAAAGGCGGTAAGAGACGCCATGTACTGGCCGCTCTTGAGGAAGATCATGCGCTCCACAAAAGAGACGCCGCCGCTGTTGCCGGTGATCAGGACAGACTGGCGCGTATCCCCGGCGAAGTCGTACGTCTGCCGCTCCAGCGCCAGATCCTGGATGTCCATTCCTCCGAGCGCCTCCTCCAGCTTGGGCAGGGCAATGGTCAGATAGGACTCTTCGCTCAGGAAGCTGCCGTAGAGCTTGCCCAGATCCTCCAGCTGCACGTTGAGGTTGTCCCCGCTGCCGTCCTGACGGACCACATACAGGTCGCAGGCAGATCCGCTCTCGCGCAGTGCGTCTGACAGCGTCTCATCGCTGATCAGATCGGCGGTATACCCCATTACCTCCGCGATCTCCTCCGCGTCCAGCATCTTCCAGTCCTCGTCAAAGGAAGCGCGCAGGCCCAGCAGCTCGCTCACGTATTCATTGTCCTCCCGGGTTCCCATTACGTTCTCTTCGCTCGCGGCCTCGGCGGCAAAAGCCGTGCCGGCGCCGAAAACGGCCAGGCTCAGAAGCACGCAAAGCATCAACAGGAACGAAAGTGCTTTTTTCATGCGGATCATCCTCTCTTTTTATTTCTGCCCGGAATCTGTTTCAAGTAAAGCATACGCATCCGCGCTTGTCAACGGCAAACAGGCCCCCGGATTCACGAAGAACCGGATTGCCACACCAGTGACATCGGTCACTGGTGCGGCAATCCGTTCTCTTATAGAAGCGTCTCGTACAAATCCTTCCACTCAGGATTCATACTTTCCGCCAATTTGTTTTTTCGTTTCCTGTTCCAGCTCTTGATCTGCTTTTCCCGCTCAATGGCATCGTGAACGTCTGAACAAGTTTCATAATAAACCAGCTTGTGAACGTGATACCGCGCGGTACACTCTTCGGGTCAAGATGCTGCCGGTGCTCGTACACGCGGCGGTACAAATCGTTCGTCACGCCGGTATAGAGCGCGACGTTGGTATCGTTTGTCAGCAGATATACAGTATACACTACTCGTCTGCATCACTCGTCCAGCTTGAGTACCGCCAGGAAGGCCTCCGTCGGGATCTGCACCGTGCCGAGCTGGCGCATCTTCTTCTTGCCTTCCTTTTGCTTCTCCAGCAGCTTCTTTTTGCGGGTGATGTCGCCGCCGTAGCACTTGGCCAGCACGTCCTTTCGCATGGCGCGCACCGTTTCGCGGGCGATGATCTTGCCGCCGATGGCCGCCTGGATGGGCACCTCGAAGAGCTGGCGGGGGATGTTCTCCTTGAGCTTTTCGCAGAGCTTGCGGGCGCGGCCGTAGGCCTTCTCCCGGTGGGCGATGAAGCTGAGCGCGTCCACCTGGTCGCCGTTGAGGAGCATGTCCACCTTCACAAGATCGCTCACCTTGTACTCGGAGAGCTCATAGTCCAGCGAGGCGTAGCCCTTGGTGCGGGCCTTGAGGGTGTCGAAGAAATCGTAGATGATCTCGTTGAGCGGCATCTCATAGTGCATCTCCACCAGACGCTGGTCCAGATACTGCATGTTCTTATACTCGCCGCGGCGGTCCTGGCAGAGGGGCATGATGTTGCCCACGAACTCGTTGGGCGTGATGATGGAGACCTTCACATAGGGCTCATAGGCCTCCGCGATGGAGGGCACCTCCGGGTAGTTGTGGGGATTGTCCACCATGACGATGCTGCCGTCGGTCTTGACGACCTTATAGATGACGGAGGGGAGCGTGGTCACAAGCTCCAGGTCAAATTCCCGTTCCAGCCGCTCCTGGATGATCTCCATGTGCAGCATCCCCAGGAAGCCGCAGCGGAAACCGAAGCCCAGGGCCACCGAGCTCTCCGGCTCGTAGCTCAGGGAGGCGTCGTTCAGCTTGAGCTTTTCCAGCGCGTCCCGCAGATCCGGGTATTTGGAGCCGTCCTCGGTGTAGATGCCGCAGAAGACCATGGGCCGCGCCGGCCGGTAGCCGGGCAGCGGCTCGGCCGTGGGGCGGTTCGCCTCGGTGACGGTGTCGCCCACCTGGGTGTCGGCCACGTTTTTGATGGAGGCTGTGAAATAACCCACGTCGCCCGCAGCCAGCTCCTCGCAGGGTTCCAGCCCGATGGGCCGCATGTGCCCTACCTCCAGCACGCTGTACCGGGCGCCGGTGGACATGAGGAGCACCTCGCTCCCCTTGCGCACGCGCCCGTCCATCAGGCGCATGAACACGATGACGCCCCGGTAGTTGTCGTACTGGCTGTCAAAAATCAGGGCCTTGAGCGGCGCGTCCGGGTCGCCGGACGGCGCGGGAACGTTCGCCACGATGTCGTCCAGCACGGCGTCGATGTTGATGCCCGCCTTGGCGGAGATCTCCGGCGCGTCCTGTGCGGGTATGCCGATGATCTCCTCGATCTCGTCCTTGACCCGCTGGGGTTCCGCGGCAGGGAGATCGATCTTGTTGACAACGGGTAATATCTCCAGGTTGTTGTCCAGCGCCAGATAGGTGTTGGACAGCGTCTGGGCCTCCACGCCCTGGCTGGCGTCCACCACCAGCACCGCGCCCTCGCAGGCGGCCAGCGAGCGGCTGACCTCGTAGTTGAAGTCCACGTGGCCCGGCGTGTCGATCAGATTCAGGGTATAGCGCTCTCCGTCGGCGGTCTGATAGTTCAGGCCGACGGCGCGGGCCTTGATGGTGATGCCCCGCTCTTTCTCCAGATCCATGTTGTCCAGGATCTGATCCTCCATGATGCGGCTCTCCACGGCGCCGCATTTCTCGATCAGCCGGTCGGAGAGGGTGGATTTGCCGTGGTCGATGTGGGCAATGATGGAAAAATTCCGAATGTGCTGCTGATCGATCATCTCTTCTCCCCCTCGATGGCGTTGAGGACCTGCTCCGCCCGGTCCAGCGTACCCCGCAGGTCGGCCAGGAAGGCCCGTGACTGGCGCAGGCTCACGTCCCCAGGATGGGAGGCGCGGCCCAGCAGATAGTCCGCCGTGACGCCGTAATAGTCGCAGACCCGGCACACAAAGTTCAGGCCCGGTTCCCTCGTTCCCTTTTCATAATGGCTCAGCAGGGGCTGGCTGATCCCCAGATCGGCCGCCACCGTCCGCTGGCTCAGATTCCGGCCCTGACGCAGGGCCAGCAGTGTCTCAGCAAAATTTCTGTCCATGATGCTGTTCGCTCTCTCCCAAAAATGATAACAGGCTGTATTATATCGGGCTTTCCCCGGTTTGTAAATAAAAACTTGCGCTGCTTCTTGAAAAAAAAACCGAGTAGTGTTAGAGTATAACTGTTGAGCACAACATCTATGAATATACCTACAAAAAGAATGATGGAGGGTTTCTGAACATGTTTGAAAATCTGATTGAGATCCTGAAAGCCAATCCCCGCAAGATCGTCTTCACCGAAGGCCCCGACGCCCGTATTCTCTCCGCCGCTTCCCGCCTGAAGAAAGAGGGCTTCCTGACCCCGATCCTGGTGGGCAATGTGGACGAGGTCAAGGCCGCCGCCGCCAAGGGCGGATTTGACATCGAGGGACTGGAGATTCTCGATCCTCTGACCTACGATAAGATGGACGAGATGGTGGAGACCATGGTCGCCCTGCGCAAGGGCAAGATGAGCGCTGAGGACTGCGCCGCCGCGCTCAAGAAGGGCAACTATTTCGGCACCATGCTGGTCAAGATGGGCGTGGCCGACGCGCTGCTGGGCGGCGCCACCTACTCCACCGCCGACACCGTGCGCCCCGCGCTGCAGCTGGTGAAGACCAAAAAGGGTGCAAACCTCGTGTCCTCCTGCTTTATTCTGGTCAAGGAAGGCGCCGACATGCTCTGCATGGGCGACTGCGCCATCAACATCGACTACCAGGATACCCTGGACAAGGAAGGCAACGTGGTCGTCTCCGCCGCTCAGAAGCTGGCTGAGGTCGCCCTCGGCACCGCCCACACCGCCAAGGTCTTCGGCATGGATCCGAAGGTCGCCATGCTGAGCTATTCCACCAAGGGCTCTGGCAAGGGCGCCAACGTGGATCTGGTGCGCAATGCCACCGCCATCGCCAAGGAAATGGCTCCCGATCTCGCCATCGACGGCGAGATGCAGTTTGACGCCGCCGTCTCCCCCGTTGTCGGCCAGCTCAAGTTTCCCGGCAGCCCCGTCGCCGGCTACGCCAACACCTTCATCTTCCCGGAGATCCAGTCCGGCAACATCGGCTACAAGATCGCCCAGCGTCTGGGCGGCTACGCCGCTTTCGGCCCCATTCTGCAGGGTCTGAACGCCCCCATCAACGACCTGAGCCGCGGCTGCGACGCCGAGGAAGTCTATCAGATGTCCATCATCACCGCCGCTCTGGCCTGAGGTCGGAAGAAGTCAGCTCCATTCCGCTTCCCCGGTTTCCGTAAAGAGCCGGGGAAGCTTCATATCCGCTGACTCCTTTTTCCTTCCAAAATCAAGCCCGCTGCGCCGGGCCTTGATTTTGCATTCTTCGGAGGTATATAAATGGAGCACGAACGGTACATGCGCGAGGCGCTGGCGCTTGCGCGGGAGGCGGCCGACGCGGGCGAGGTCCCGGTGGGCTGCGTGATCGTCGGGCCGGACGGGCAGATCCTCGGCCGGGGCCGCAACCGCCGGCAGGAGAGCCGCGACGCCACCGCCCACGCGGAGATCGAGGCGATCCGACAGGCCTGCCGCAGTCTGGGCGACTGGCGGCTGGAGGATTGTACCCTCGCGGTGACGCTGGAGCCCTGTCCCATGTGCGCCGGCGCCATTCTGATGAGCCGTATCTCCACGGTGATATACGGCGCGCGTGAGCCGGCCTCCGGCTCCTGCGGCAGCGTGATCGACCTCTTCATGGAGCGCTACGGCCACCGGCCCGCAGTCTATGCGGAAGTGCTGGGCGAGGACTGTGCCGCGATGCTCCGCTCTTTTTTTCAGAACAGACGCTGAAAAAACACTTCCCATTGCGGCCGGGAAATGGTAAACTGTCGTATAAAGAAGCGGAAGACCAAAATCATCGAATCCGAAAGGAGAAATACAATGGCTGAAGAAAAAAAGATAGAGGAACTGACGGACGAGCAGACCGAGAACGTGGCCGGAGGTTTTGGACTCATCGGAATCAAGTTTGACCCGGACTACTGTCCGAAAAGCCCGGATCACAAGCACACCTACCGCACGGTCGTGGGCGTAAAGTCCTGCCTCTTCTGCGGCGGGCGTCCGGGCAAATAAAGAAACAGAGGAACGGGGCTGCCCATGGGGCAGCCCCGTTCCTGAGACTGTCAAAAAACCACGCTGAAAGCACAACAACCAGAGCAGCGGGGGAGCTCGAGGGGGCAAGGCCCGCCTCGAGTACAATAACCCGCCGTCCGA
>CACYHB010000004.1:111794-274686 GCA_902774015.1 Oscillospiraceae bacterium
TATCAGGCTTTTTCGGGTAATCGCATTTTGATCCCCCGTCAAAATGCGCGGCGGGAGAAGCGCAGTCAAAAAAGCCTGTCAGACTTTTTTGACAAGCTGAGGAACGGGGCTGCCCCCCAGAGGGGGCAGCCCCGTTCCCGCTGTTTTGTACCGAGAAAGGCACGGCCTTCCTTTCAGACCGGCCGGGCTGCCAGAAGCGCCTCCACCTGGGCGCGTTTTTCATAGAGAACGCAGCCTCCCTCATGGTCGTCCATCAGGATATCCCCGTTCCTCAGCGCTGTAAAGAGCGGCGAGTGCAAGGCCTCACGCAGGGAGCTGTTCTTGATATTCACGTCCGAATAGGGCGAGAAGGGGCACGGTTCCGCCCCGCCGTGGGAATTGATGTGGAAGAAGCCGCGCCCCGCCGCTACGCAGCCGCCGGAGCTCTTCTCGTCGCCGGGGAAAGAGATATAGACCATCTCCGGGTGCTCCTCCCGCAGCCGCGCGATCTCCTGCCGCAGATACGCACGCTCCGGATCGCCGGGCGCCAGCGCCTCGCTCTCCTCCGTCACGGGTACGAACTCCACGAAGATCACCGCCCTGCAGCCCCGGTCCGACAGCTTCTGCAGAAAGGCGTCCGAGCTGACCTCCCTGAGGTTTTGGGTGGTCACCGTAACGGAGGCGCCGAAGAGCAGGCCGCGGCGGGAAAACTCGTCCATATTGGCGATCTGCCGGTCGTAGACGCCCTTGCCCCGCCGCGCGTCGGTGACTTCCTTTTCCCCCTCGATGCTGAGAATGGGGACCAGGTTGCGGCAGCGGTCGAAGAGCTCAAAGTAACGCTTGTCGATGAAGGTGCCGTTGGTAAAAATCGGGAAGAGGATATTGGGCTTCTTCCCGGCGGCCTCGATCACGTCCCGCCGGAGCATGGGCTCTCCGCCGGCCAGGAGAATGAAGCTGATGCCAAGCTCGTCTGCCTCGTCGAAGATCCTCAGCCATTCCGCATCGCTCAGCTGCCGCACGGGAGCGGCGTCCACGGTGGCGTTGTTGCAGCGGGAGTAGCAGCCGGCGCAGTGCAGATTGCAGGCGCTTGTGATGCTGGCGATGAGGAAGGGCGGGATATGCTCCCCCGCGTCCTCCGCATCGCGGCGCTTTTTCGAGGCGGTCTTGCTGGCATTCGCAAATTTCAGCAGGAAGGCGCTCTCCCTCGGATCCTTCAGCGTGGCCTTCAAGGCGTCCCGCACCACGTTCTCCACGCCCCGGGTCACGTAGGCCTGCAGGTCAAACGTGTCGTCGATTCTGCTCAATGGTATCTCCTCCTTGCACTCTGTTTGCCTTCCGCCTCTCAGCTCCGCAATGTGTGATATGCAACTGAATTGTATCATAGCAGAAGGCGTTTGGCAATGCGGGATTTCCGTTCCACGTCAGGAGAAACCGCCTGAAGCAAGGAGCAGGCCCGGGTTCCCTGCGCCGACGACGCAGGGGCCATGACGGAGAGTTCCTGCTCCGGTGATTCCGGATCGATCGTGTTTATCCGATCTCCCACACGACGGTCACGGTGTCGGAAACGTCGATATCGTCCGGTTCAATATCCAGATCATAGCATTTTGCTGCCGTCGGCGCCTCACAGCATTCCATCAGCACATCGCCGCGCATGGGCCGGTACTCAAAATCGATCTCTCCCCAGGAGTAGTCGATGCTCTGGATATCCTTCAGTGTCACGCCGCCGGCCCGGGTCAGCACAGCTGCCTTTTCCCCGGCATCCGTCACGGCTTTGCCGAGCAGCAGATTCTTCGTCGCTTCGGGATCCTTCACCGTGTAGCTGATGCGAAATTCCGGCTTTACCCTGCAGTTGGCCAGGGCATACAGGATCTTCCCAAGGCGGTCATTATCCGACTCGAACTCGACTTTCAGAACGTGGTTAAACCGATAGCCGACGAACTTCTGTTTGTAGTCGTTGTTCCTGTCGCGGTAGCTTTCATATTCCGTATCCACATGAAAGCTGAGCGTCTTCAGATCGGATCGGTCAAAGCCGAATCCTGAAAGAACGTCCTTCAGAACTTCCGTGTCCTCGGAGGAACGGCGCAGCGTTTCGCCGTACTCCTTGTACAGGCCGGTGAGCGTCATAGTAATGCGGGTCATATCAGGCTTGACTTTGATTTGCCCTTTCCCGGTTACTCGAATCGTTCTCATTGTGCGCTCCCTTCTTTGCTTACCTGCAGCAGCAGTTTGATCAGATCTTTCGTCAGCAGGAACGACTGCCCCCAGGGATTGATGACGATCCCTTCTTCCTGCATATCCGCACAGGATTCAAGAAACGCGTCGATAAAATAAGAGATAACAGACGCTTTCTGCCCTTTCTCATACTCTTCCCGGGAGGTAAACACCGCAAGCCACAGTTTGCCGTCATTTGCCTGGATGCGGTGCAGTTCAAATGACGTTCCGTCCTCCTGCGTTACGGCCGGGATCAGGAAGTGCCCGTTTGTATGCATGCGGTACAGGATCGCGTTGATGACGGCATACAGATTGTCCCGGCTGCTCTCCCGGTAGTACTGGGCAACAGCCTCCTCAATCATGCTGTTGCCCGAGAGGAAGGAATCCGGGAAAGGATCATGCCCATGCTCCCGGGCAATATCGAAACGGCCCAGAATGTCCAGCATGTCTTCTGGAAGCCTGCTCCGGCACGCATCCTTCAAGTTCTCAGGGACGCCGTAGAACGCCTCTGCGATGCTGCCTGCGATGCAGGTCAACGTATCGCAGTCCCCGCCGAGGGAGACCGCCGTGCGGATGACGTCTTCAAAGTCTGCCCCCTCCAGGAAGGCCGTGATCGCTTCCGGCACGGTCTTCTGGCAGCTCTCCACGTGATAATATCCCGGCCGGATCTGGTCACAGCTGCGGGAGAGATCATAATGAAACTCCTGGACGATGTAATCCCTGATCTCATCCTTGCTGTGACCGGTCCTCGCAAGGAAGATCGCGCTGGCCGTTGCCTCTGCGCCCTTAATCCCTTCCGGGTGGTTGTGCGTCACTTCGGCGGTCAGTCTGGCCTTGGCCCGGGTCTCCTCGAGCGTGTCAAAAAGCCAGCCGGCAGCCGATACACGCATGGCCGAACCATTCCCATAGCTTCCGTAGGGTTCGGGCCGCGCTGCACGCAGCCACCGGCAGAAGCGGACACCGTAACCGGCATTGGGATACCTTTTCCCCCATTTCCGCATGGTATCGACCAGCGCGTCTTTTATGGTGATATCATCTTGAAACTGGTTGTCCAGGAGGGCTTCCGCTACGGCGATGGTCATCACGGAATCATCTGTAAAATGTGAGTCTTCACAAAAGAGGGGGAACTCTTTGGACTTGTTCCCCCTGTCGAATTCGTAAGGGGCGCCGATCATGTCGCCCAGTATTGCCCCGTACATAGAAGCGCCTCCTTCCATTATCTGCCCTGTTTCTGATAGTTCTCCGCGATCGGCGCGCTCCAGTCCGCCGTGATCTCCCTGCGCTGCCGGACGCGGGAAACGGTCTCGCTGACGACCTGGTAGTTCAGCTGTGTTCCGTCCCCGTATGCAGAGTAGCGTACGGCGCGGTCCTGCCGGATGCCGAAACTGCGGGCTGCGGAGATCGCGTCCATATTGGCGCCGAGGAAGAGAAACTCCCAACCGTATTTCTCCTGCTCATGCTTTACCATCCGCTGCACTTCCTCATAGGTGTAGGCGCGGCTGGCATTCTCCATCCCATCCGTGGTGATCACGAAGATCGTCTTCCCGGGTCTGTCCTCTTCTCTTGCGTACTTGTGAACGTTGGCGATGTGGTGGACGGCGCCGCCGATCGCGTCCAGAAGGGCTGTACATCCACCTACCCGATACTGCTGATCCGTCATTGGTTCGACTTTCTGAATGTCCACCCGATCATAGATGACCTGGCTTCCGTTGGAGAACAGGACGGCGGAGAGGAGCGCCTCGCCCTGCTCCTTCTTCTGCTTTTCCACCATGGCGTTGAAGCCGCCGATGGTGTCATCCTCAAGCCCTGCCATAGAGCCGCTGCGATCCAGGATGAATACGATTTCAGTCAGATTGTTGTTCATAGTAAATACCCCTTTCCTTTGTTGTGGCCTTATCATACCGCAAAGGAAAGGGGCTTTGGTCAACTCGCCGTTGACCTTTTACACTTTGAGACCGGTCTTCAGAAGAGGCAGACCGCAATCGTAGAGAGCCTCGTTTATGAACGTGACATTATAGATTTTTCTCTCGATATAGTACTTGACAACCAGGTCGGTCTTGCTGCTCCGCGTCAAGGCATATCCGGCTTTTTCCAGGAGCTTCTGCGTCTG
Source organism: Oscillospiraceae bacterium (assembly GCA_902774015.1). Classification (GTDB taxonomy): domain Bacteria; phylum Bacillota; class Clostridia; order Oscillospirales; family Oscillospiraceae; genus Limivicinus. The sequence continues at coordinate 116,095 of CACYHB010000004.1, forward strand.
CGGCAAGTCCAGCTGCAGACCGAGCGCCAGCTGGATGACGGTGCTCTTGGTCGGCTGATAGTCTGGATTGTTCAGGATCTTGCTGAAAAGCTGCTTGCTGACCTCGGCCCGTTTGTATACCTCGGAGTCTTTGCCGTCACGTTCTTTCAACAGATCCAACAAATACTCGGAGAAGGTCTTCTCACGCTGTTTCAGAATATCCGCCAGCGAATCGTGCGCATCCGGCCGGGGCGCTGACAATGGTGCCTGCGGAGCGCTTCCGACAAACGACTCCCTCTCGCGGCGTTCTCTTTCCATGCGGCGCCGGCGCTGCAATTCCGCTCGTTTTGGCCGTATAGAAGAAGCGTTTACCGTAGGGTACTCGTCAATGAAGTATTCTTCCTCGTTTTTCTCACTGACGTAGTTGTCGTCGACATAGCTCTTCAGATCGTCAAATAGTGAGCCGGCAATGCCGAAAGCCTTGCCATTGAAGAGGACCAGATAGATCTGCATTTCATGATCGAGCAGAAAATCGGTGAACGCCCGAATTGCCACGGAAAGAGCCAGATCATGCGGAAACCCATATGTACCGGCTGCCATCAGGGGAAAGGCAACGGATTTGCAGCCCAGGTCCGCAGCGAGGTTCAGCGCCGCGTCATAGGCCCTGCGGAGATCTTCCTCTTCCCGGTGCCGCCCGTCGATCCACGCCGGGCTGACGGTATGCAGAACAAACTTTGCAGAGAGCCCATAGGCCGGCGTAGCTGCGGACTGGCCGATATGGATTTCTCCGATCTGTTTCCGTGCCTCGAGCAGTTCGGGGCCTGCCGCCTTATGGATGGCATAATCTGTCCCACCCCCGACGACCGGTTCCGGATTGGCGGTGTTGACGATCGCATCGGCCGAGACTTTGCTTATATCGTTTCTGATGATTTGGAAAGCCATCTTTTTCACCCCATTCTGCCCTTGCTTGCGGGCCTTGTCCGCGGCAGCAGCGATGGTACCGGGACTCATCATGTATGGTATCACAGCTTATCGGGCATTTCAACAGAGCAAAATGAGGATGGAACGGAAAAGCGGTACGTCCGGCTGCCGCCCAACGGCAAGCGGATGTCCGTCCCGTGATCTGCCTTATTCCAATCGCTTTCTCTCCGGCCGGATACGCGAAAAAGTACACAGGCTATTGTATCATAGCCTGTGTACCAATGTGGTTGCGGGGGAAGGATTTGAATTCGCGAAGCAAAATCCATTATCACTTTTTTGACGTTAAAATGTCCCGATTTATCAAAAATCAGTGTTATTCTGTACCTGTTCGCATCCATGGTTCCACTGTTTTTCAAGCTGTAAAGGGTCAAAATAAGGGTCAAAAAACAGGAGGAAAAAACCATGGAAAACACCTGCTTTTTCATGCGAGAGAAAAGAAGCCCTTTGCTATTTCAAATGCGGGTCTCCTGTAGTATAATGATTTCACTTGTATGAGACAAAATGAGTAAGGTGATAAAGAGTGAGAAAACGCTATTTGTTCTTTGACATTGACGGTACTTTACTGGCCGGCGGGTATGAAAACAGCTATATTCCATTGTCCACAAAAGAGGCATTATGTCGGCTTCGGGATCAAGGGCACTTTTTGGCCATCGCGACCGGCAGGTCCCATGCCATGGCGAAAGAAACCATGCACGCCCTGGGGTTTGAAAACATGGTGAGCGACGGGGGGCATGGAATCACCATTGAGAACCGATTGCTCGGTATCAAGCCGCTCCGCAAAGAAGAAGTCCTGACTCTCCTGCGCGAATGTGATGAGCAAAAGTTGCCATGGAGTCTTCAGCTGGATGACAGTGATACGAGGGTCACTCCGGATGAGCGGTTTCCGGACGCGATTCATGACGACTATATGAAAACGGTCGTAACACCGGATCTTCGTCCGGAAGAAACGGAAAACATATATAAAGTTTACGTTGCGTGTCAGTCTCCGCAGGAGCAGGCTCTCGCTTCTCTTTCCTCTCTGCCGTGGTGCCGTTATCAAAAAGACTGCCTGTTCGTCGAGCCGGCCTGCAAAGGAGAGGGCATCAAGGCAATCATGGACTATTTCCATGCGGATTATCGCGATGTCGTTGTATTCGGAGATTCCAAAAATGATTTGTCCATGTTCCTTGACGAATGGACAAAAGTTGCCATGGGGAACGCATCCCCGGAACTGAAAGCGAAGGCAGATCTTATTACTTCCGATGTTGACAAAGACGGGATCTATCATGCCTGCGCCGCACTCGGCCTTTTTTGAGGGATATTGCTAATCATGCGAAAGAGAGCCTTTCAAAAGGCTCTCTTTCCCGTTTTTACAGGCTGTATTCCTGCAATTTCAGCTCCGCGATCTCCCTCTTGCTGCCATAGACTGCACAGCCGTATCCCGGGAAAGAAAAGTGGGAAAAGACATTTCCCGCCTCGGCCGTCAGACTGTCGATGTCCCGCAGATGCGCGTATGGCCGCAGCTTGGCCTTGCATTCCTTGCGGCACCAGAGCTCATAGAAAGCGGCCTCCCGGTCCTCCGCCGTCTCGCAATAGCGTCGCTCAGCGTCCGAATAGCCGGTTTTCAAAACAGCTTCGATCACGCCCAGATGCTCCTGAATATCCACCGCGCACGGCTCGGCGCAGAGAAGACACAGCGCGTAATTGCCGGAGTGAGACAGGGATAAAAAACAATTCGCCGCTCCCTCCACATAGGGCTTGCCCCGCGGATCATAGCGGATCAACAGATCCGACAGGCTCCATCTGTCCAGAGCATCCCGGCAGAGCAGCCCGGCGGCCAGGGAGCGCAGGCGATCCTGCGGATCGCGAAGAGCCAGGATCTTCTCCCGCCTCAGCGGGGGCATTTGGTCCGTCATCTCGGAGAACCCGGGCAGGGGGATGCCGCGAATATCCATTTTCAGCAGGATGGGTGTTCTCTCCATTTTAAGTCACTCCGGGCGAAAAAAGCGGGGAGGATCCCCGCTCTTTTCGTATGAAAGTCTTTGCTCAGCCTTCGAGATCGGCGATGTAGTCCGCCACGCTCTCGCCGGCCATGCGGCCGCTGTTGATGGCAAAACCCATGGTGTTGCCGGGGAGGGTGAAGTTGTAGCTGTCGCCGTAGATGGTGTTGGCGTCGGAGCCGGCGCTGTACAGCCCCTCGATGGGAAGCAGGTCGTCATTGAGAACCTCGCAGTACTTGTTGATGCGTACGCCGCCCACGGTGCCGTAAGCACCAAGATAGAACTTGCCGACGATGTAATGGCCCTTGCCGGTGATCTCATGCAGGAATTTCTGATCCTTGTGGAACTGGCTGTCCACGCCGCAGCGGCAGTACTCGTTGTACTGGTCGACCGTGTCCTGCAGCACGTCGGGATCGATGCCGAGCTGCTCGGCCAGTTCCTCGATGGTCTCCGCTTCGAAGTAGGCCTCATAGCCCTGTTCAAGCGCCTGCGCGGCCTGCTGATCGAAGCCGAAGAAGGCCTCGGCCGGATGGACGATGTCCATGATGTCCGGACCGTTCTTCTGGTACTCGCGCAAAATGCCGCGGTCCATGATGCAGTAGCCGTAGTTGCCCGGCTGCAGATGCAGGGCGTTTCCGGCGAAGGTGGTGTTTCCCATATAGCCCTCGTTCATGAAACGCTCGCCGTTCTGGTTGACCATCAGGTTCGGCTGGCGCAGCACGGCGTCGAGCAGGAACCAGTTGAGGTTGTCCGGGATCTGGTAGATAGCCTCGATGTTGGCGCCCCACTTCTTCGCGCCGACTGCCCACATCATACGCAGACCGTCGCCGGTGATGCCGGGGATCATGAAGGGAAAGAAGTCCTCGGCCAGGTTCAGGCCGAACTCCTGTTTGATCATTTCCTTGTTGTTGCCGAAACCGCCGGTGCAGACGATGACCGCCTGACCGCGCACCTCCAGCGTCTCGCCGGACTTGTCGGCGGCAACGGCGCCGCAGACCTTGTCGTTCTCGACGATGAGGGATTTGGCCGGCGTTTCGAGCAGGATCTCGCAGCCCAGTTCCTTGGCGCGCTCGGTCATGATCTTGACCATGGCGCTGGCGGCGCGGGGACCGATAACGCCGTTTTCGGGCTTGACGATATGCCAGGTAGCTTCGGACTCACGGAAGTAGCGGAACGCGCCGGCGAACTCCACGCCCATCTCCTGCAGCCACTCGATGGTCTCCGCGCTCTTGCCGAAGTAGGTGGCGACGAGGTCGCTGTCGACCTGGAAGTGGGTGTAGTTCATGTGCAGATCCAGGGCGTCAGCCACGGAAATGTCGTTGAACTGGTCCTTCTGGATCTTCGTGCCGATGCCAAGGGGACCCATGCCCATATTGGCAGCGCCGCCTGTGGTGCTGGACTTTTCAAGGATGACGGACTTGAGGCCGCGTTCGCCCGCTGTAATGGCAGCGGCCAGACCGGCAGGGCCGCCGGCGATGATGACGACATCGGTGTTGAGCTGTTTCATGCTGTATACTCTCCTTTTTTATTCAGGTTTGATGGGCTTGGCAAAGGTGCGTTTCCGCTTGCCGCTGCGGCTGCTCTCGGCAGCGCTCTGCGCAGCCGGTCTCGCCGGGGCGGGAACAGGCGCCGGCTCCGGAGTGGGAACTGGCTTCGGTTCTGGGATGGGAACAGGCATCGGTTCCGGGGTGAGAGCGGGGGCGTTTTCTGCCGGTTTACCAGGAGCGGCAGGCGCTGCGGCTCCGGCCGGGCGGGCAAAGCTGCGCTTGCGCTTGCCGGCACTCTCGCGCGCGGGAGCTGCGGTCTCAACCGGCGCTTCCTCAACCGGGGCGTTTTTCAGCCTTGCGGGCTTGTCCGGGATGCGGGCCTTGCCCGACACCTTGACGATGGCGTTTTGCGCGCATACCGTGAGGCAGGCGCCGCACCTGGTGCAGTCGAAGCTCTCGATCACGGAAGTGAAGCCGGGGCGCGCCTCAATGGCCCGGGCGGGGCAAACCTTGACGCAGTCGCGGCTGCCGACGCACCGATTGGGGTCGATATAGAAGGTCGTAAAAGCAGCGCAGACGCCGGCAGGGCACTCTTTGCGGCGGGCATGCGCCTCGACCTCCTGCGGGAAGGCCCGCAGCAGCGAAGCCGTGGGGCAGGCGGCGTCCTCGCCCAGCGAGCAGCTGCTGGAGACGCGCATGGCCTCCGTCAGTTCCCCGGCAAGATCCAGCGCCTGGGGCTTGAGGCGGCCGGTACTGAGATCCTGGAGGATCGCGCTGAGCTGAAACAGGCCCTCGCGGCAGAAGGTGCAGCGGCCGCAGCTCTTCTGACGAAGCGCGAGCACTTCCTTCTTCGCCCGGTCAACCAGACAGTCCTGATCCGTCAGCACACGCAGTACCCCGCTCTTGCTGCCAAGGGACGCAAGACTCAGTCCCTCCAGCTCATGAGGCGCGTAGAAGCGGTGATCGGTCAGCACAGCCTTGATGCCTGCGGGCAGCAGTTCCGCAACCTTCGTCTCTCCCGGCAGCTCCCGCAGTTCGCCGTCGTCCACAGCGATCAGAATGCCGGGGGCGTCCCCGCAGAGCCTTGCCGCGACCGCGGCGGCCTCATCCAGTGGGACCAGCAGATCGTCCCGGTGATCGAACTTCACAAGATCGGCCTTTTTCTCAAGGCAGAGGGGCAGATCCGCCTGCTTTGCAGCAGCGAGCAGCGCATCTTCTACACCCTCCATCGGGCTCACGATGACCGCGCCCTTTGCGCCGCTGAGCACAGCGAGCGCCTTGAGCCCGGCGACAACGCCCGCCGGATTCTCAGAGAGCAGCTTTTCCTTGCGCCGCTCGGTGTCGGTATTCCAGACGGCGGCAGTGACCGTGCCGCTGACAGCCTGGCGTGGGCCGAGTATTTCAGCCAGCTCCTCCGCGCTCATGCCGGAGACCATTGCGAGGGCTTTCGTGTTGTTGTTCAGAAGACTCATTTTGCCGCCTCCTTATCCGCCGAATAATCGCTCCACAGCCGGTGCCCGGTGATACCGAAACGCAGGTCGCACTGGAGGCAGCGCTCGGCCTCGCCGCAGATAGCGCTGTCGCAGATGCCGCCGCTGATGGGGCGGAAGTCCTGCCTGCGCTCCGCCGGGTCGAGGAAACGCTCTTCGGCGCGCTGACGGTAGCCGAAGCCCTCGATCCTGCCGATGGCCTGGCTGGGGGCCTCGGTGGTGACAAGCGTCTCCGAAATGTCTCCGCTTCCGCCCAGCCAGCGGTCGATCTCCTCGGCAGCGCAGCGGCCGGAAGCCACGGCCTTGATCACGGTCTTGGTGCCGTAGATCGCGTCGCCGCAGGCAAAAACACCCGGGACGCTGGTCTGGAGGCTTCCCTCCTTCACGGCGATGGAATTGGCCTTGCCGCGCTCGAGTCCGGCCTCCGCGGGCAGATCGGTGTGCTGGCCGGCGGCAAAAATCACCGTATCGGCCTCAACGACGTGGGCGGAGCCCTCCACCTTCTCGGTGACCGTGCGGCCGCTCTCGTCCTTGTAGTTTCTCTTGACAATGGAAAACTCCACGCCCTCGGCATGCTCCGTGCCGAGGATGCGGTCAAAGGTGCGCGCTTCCAGGATATGCACGCCCTCCTGCTCGGCCTGCTCGATCTCCTCCAGATCGGCGGTGAGCTGGACGCGCTTTTTGCGGAAGGCCAGGGACACCTCCTCGGCGCCGAGGCGCACGGCGGTGCGGGCACAGTCGAAGGCCACGTTGCCGCCGCCCATGATGACGACGCGTTTGCCCATGCCGGTGTCCTGCCCCATGGCGGCTCTGCGCAGAAAATCACTGCACAGCAGAACGCCGGGGAGCTCGTTTCCGGGCATTTTCAGGCGGTTGCCCTCGTGCGTACCGACGGCCATCAGAACGGCGTCATACTCCTTCAGCAGCTCCGCGGGCTTTGTTACGCGGGTATTGCACTCGACCTTGACGCCGACCTCATCGAGGTAGGCTGCCTCCTTTGCAATCACCTCGCGCGGAAGGCGGTAGGAGGGGATGCCGTAAGCCATCTGGCCGCCCAGCGTGGGATAGGCCTCTTTGACGGTGACGCTGTGGCCCTGCTTGGCCAGGTAAAAGGCCGCGGTCATGCCTGCGGGGCCGCCGCCGACCACGCAGACCTTCCTGCCGGTGGCGCTCAGGCGTTTCTGATTCTTCTTCCAGAGTTCGTTGTTCGTATGCTCGGCAGCATAGCGCTTGATGTTGCGGATGGAGACCGGCTCGTTCACCTCTCCGCGGCGGCACTTCCCCTCGCAGGTGTGGGCGCAGACGCGGCCCAGGCACTCCGGGAAGGGGATGCGCTCGTGGATGACGGCGGTGGCTTCGTCGTAACGGCCTTCCTTGACGAGCCGCACATAGCGCGGCACATCGGCGTGCGCCGGGCACTCCGCCGAGCAGGGGATCAGCGTGTCCCGCTTTTCGATCGGGTTCCAGTTGAGGGCGTCGCGGATGGTGCCGGTGGGGCAGACCTCGACGCAGGCGCCGCAGAAGCGGCAGTCGGCGTCCTTGAGGAGCTTGTCGTGCAGCGTGCCGACGTAGGTCTCCAGTTCCTTCTTGTTATACTGCAGCACGCCCACCTGTCTGAGATCCTTGCAGGCGCGCACACAGCGCCCGCAGAGGACGCAGCGGTTCATGTCGTGGACGATAAGGGGGTTTCGCTCGTCCATCTTGAGGCCCTTGATGCGGCTGGTCATGCGCGTGGCGGACACGCCCATATACTGAATGAGGGTCTGCAGCTCGCACTTGCCGTATTTGGGGCAGGTGGAGCAGTCCTCGGGATGCGCTGCCAGCAGCAGCTCCATGGAGAGATTGCGCAGCTTGTTGATCCGCTCGGATTTCGTGCGGATGACCATACCCTCCGCCGCCTTGAGCTTGCACGAGGGCTGCACGCCCTCCTGCCCCTCCACCTCCACAAGGCAGAGGCGGCAGGAGCCCAGCTCCGGCAGATCGGGATGGTGGCAGAGATGGGGGATGTAAATGCCGTTTTGCAGTGCGGCCTCGAGGACGTTCATGCCCTCCTCAACGCAAAGCGCGCGGCCGTCGATCGTGATGGTAACATTCATAAGCGGTTTACCCCTGTCTGGTTTGTTTTTTCATCAGCGCGAGCAGCACTTCGCCCAGCGCCGCAAGCCCTGCGGATACAAGGAAGGCGGGCTGGTAGCGCCCGGTCGCGTTGTGCAGGGCGTTCATCAGGCTCGGCCCGAAGAGGCCGGCCAGAGAGAAGCCGATGAACATGATGCCATAGTTGACGCTGTTGTTTTTCCGGCCGAACCGGGACGCCGTGAAGCCGGGATAGATCCCCATGATGCTGCCGAAGCTGAAGCCCGTGAGGGCCAGCCCCGCATAGAACAGAGCCTGGCGTCCCTCAACGCAGAAAAACAGCAGCAGCCCCGCCAGGGCGGAGGCGGCAAAGGTGACGCGGAGCGTCCCCACCGCGCCGAGACGGTCGGAGAGGCTTCCCGCCGCGAGGCGTCCGAGGGTGTTGAACAGGGCAAGCAGAGAAACCGCCACCGCGGCGGCGGCCGCTGTAAAGCCCATCATGTTCTTTGCGACCACGGCTGCCTGGGAGATCAGCATCATCCCCGCGAAAGCGCCGCAGCACAGGATCAGCAGCATCAGCGCAAAGCTCTTCTCCCGGATCATGTCACGCCAGCCGAGCTCCCGCTGTCCGGCGGCGGCCTGCGATTTTTCTCCCTCCGGCGCCTTTTGCATGACAAAGGCCGAGGCGCAGAGGATGAGGAGCATCACCGTGCCGAGCAGCTTGAAGGCGCTCGTCACGCCCATGCGCTGCATCAGCGCGTTGGCGATGGGCGGGATCAGGATCGAGCTGCTGCCGTAGCAGGCGGTGATCAGCCCGCCGACAAAGCCGCTCCTGTCCGGGAAGAACTTGACCGCGTTGGAAACGACGGTGCCGTAGATCATGCCGTTGCCGAGGCCGACGCCGAGACCGTAGCAGACGATCAGCGCCGCGACGGAACGGCTGAAGCCTGCGCCGATCATACCCAGGCCGAAGAGCAGCGCGCCGGCGAGGATTACCAGCTTCGGGCCGAGGCGGTCATTGATCGCGCCGCCGCAGATCATCGTCACCGGGCCGACGGCGTTGGCCACCGTAAAGACGATGGCGAGGCTTGCGATCTCTTTCCCCGTGAGGGCGGACAGATGCTCCGCCATCGGGCCGGCAAAGACGCTCCAGGCGTAGAGCGAGCCCACGCACAGCACCACGAAGCAGCTCGCGATCAACACCAGCGTACGGTTTGTCTTTTTCTCCGTCATGTTGCAAAGTCGAAGGCCTCAAAGACCTTTTCGCCGGTATAGGTTTTCAGCGCTTCCTCGCCCTTGAGGACGCGAATGGCGCCAGCGGCCATAGCCTCCATTTCGAATTCGCCCGGATAGGCCGTGACCGGCGCGATCCAGCCGCAGGTCTCGGTGATCTGGCGGACCAGATCGGGGTTGTGCACCATGCCGCCGCCCAGCAGGATGCCGTCGACCTTCCCGTGCAGGACCGCCGCCATCGCGCCGATGGCCTTCTCGATCTGGTAGATCATCGTGTTCCAGAGCATTTCTGCGTATCGGTCGCCCTCGGCGGCGCGCCGGGTCAGTTCCACTGCGTCGGAGATGCCGATGTGGTTCACGAAGCCGCCGGTACGGGTGGCGAGATTACGCAGGGCTTTGATATCCGCGTGCTCCCGCTCCATGTAGTCGAGCAGTCCGTAAACGGGTACGCTGCCGCAGCGGGTCGGGGCCATGGGGCCTTCGCCGCCGACGATGTCGTTCCCGTCCACCATTTTGCCCTTGCGGTGGGCGGAGACGGAGATGCCGCCGCCGATGTGGCAGACAATATAATTGCAGTCCTCATAGCGTTTGCCGATCTCTTTGCTGTGGTGGATGGCGGTCTCCTTGAGGTTCAGGGCGTGCAGATGGACGGTGCGGTAGACGCCCTTGATCCCGGTCATGCGGGCCAGATCCTGCAGTTCGTCCGTGTCGGGCGGGTTCACGACCATAGCCTTGCCGCCGAAGCGGCGGGCAAACTCGTCGGCCAGCTGCGGCCCCAGCGTCGCCGGGTGGACGACGCCGTTGGCGCAGGTGCGCGCATGCTCCAAAACGGTTTCGTTGATGTCGTAGACGCCGCCCTCGATATTCACAAGGCCGCCGCCGCGTCCCACGAAGACGTCCACGCCCTCGAGCGTGACGCCGTTTTCCTCCAGCAGGCGCAGGATCATGTCCCGGCGGTACGGGAGCTGCGCGGGCATATCGGAATACCTGGCCAGCTCCGCCGCATCATGGGCCACGTTTTTGGAGAACAGGCACTTTTCGTCCTCGAAAAGCGCGATTTTGGTAGAAGTGGAACCGGGGTTGACGGCGAAAACGCGAATACTCATGCTCCGATCCCCTCCCCTTTACTTTTTCATCCCGGCCGCGCGGACGGCAGAGATGATGATATTGCCTTTGATTTCCGACACGGGCGCGCCGCGCGAGCAGTCGCAGACGACGCTGTTGAAGCCCTGCAGCATCGGGCCGTAGGCGTCGGCATGGCCGAACTGCTGAATCAGCTTCACCGCCACGTTGCCGACGTTCAGGTCGGGCCAGATGACCACGTTGGCGCGGCCCGCCACCTTGCTCTCGCGTTTGACCTTCTTGGCGGCCACAGCAGGGCTGATCGCGGCGTCAAACTGGAACTCGCCGTCGATGGCGAGGTCGGGACGCTTTTCCTGCGCGATCTTCACGGCCTCGGTGACCTTGTCGATGAGCTCTCCCTGGCCGCTGCCGAGGGTGGAGTAGCAGACGAAGGCGCAGCGCGGCTCCCAGCCCAGCAGGCTCTCCACGGTCTCACAGGCGGAGATGCCGATGTCCGCCAGCTGCTCCGCGTTGGGGTTGGTGCAGACGGCGCTGTCGCCGATGGCGAGAAGCGAGCCCTCGCTGCCTTCAAAGCCCGGGATGTCGCACAGACCGATGCTGGACACGGTGCTGATGTCCGGCTTGAGACCGATCATCATCTGGCCCGCCAGCAGCACGTCGCCGGTGGTGTTGTCGATGCCCGCAAAGGTGACGGCGACCTCGCCCACCTTCTGCATGGCCATCGCATAATACAGGGGGTTCTGCATCCGGCGCGCCAGCGCTTTTTCCTTCAGACGCGTGTCCTCCAGCGCCACATAGGCGGCAATGATCCTGTTTTTGTACTCCTCGTCGTTCAGGTCGACGAAGGTAAACACCGAGGCGTCATAGCCCCGCTCGGCGGCGAGGGCGCGCAGCTCCTCCGCGTCGCCCACCAGAACAGGGTAAATATACCCGTCGCGCCCGGCCTCAAAGGCGGCCTGCATCATTTTCTCGTTGGCAGCCTCCGGGAAGGCCACCTTCTGGGGATTTCCCTTCGCCTTGGCGTAGATCGTATCCAAAATATTCATAGCAATCTCCTGAAAAGCCGGGCAGCGCATGGGTCTGCCCGGCTTACTGTATTAGAGTTCGTTTTCGACGGTATCGACCAGGTCGCCGATGGTCTCGCAGGCCGCGGCGTCCTGCAGCGTGATGCAGGCGTCGGTCTCGTTCTCGATCTCGGCCACCAGGGCGACCATCTGCACGGAGGCCCCGCCCAGATCGTTCTTGAAGCTGGTCTCCAGGCTCAGCTCTTCGATGTTCTTCTTGTAGGAGATGGCAACCAGCTCCAGGATCTTGCTCTCGAGTTCTTTTCTATCCATGATGTGTTCCTCCTGATAGTGTATTTGATTATTCTTCGACCAGATCAAAGACCACGGTTTTGAAGCCGTCGCGCTGGTAGATGGCCGCCTTGACCGGCACGGGCAGCTTGCCCGCCTCCAGGATCTCCTTGCGTTTTTTCTTGTTGATGCCGCGCACCACCGCGTTGAGGCGGCTGCCCTCCTCCAGTTCCACTTCGCCGTAGGCGAACTTGCCGATCGCCTTGTACTCGGGCTTGTTGGACAGCGGTGCGGGCATCACGATGGAATGGAGCTTTGCGTTGCCGCTGATCTCCACCCATTCCATGTCCCAGCAGCCGCAGGAGTTGCAGGCGTAGACCGGGGGAAACTCCACCGCGCCGCACTTCGTGCACTTCTTGCCGGTGATCTTTCCCTTTTCCAGGTTCTCGTAGAAGGTCTCTACGACTTTTTCAAGCTGAATCGCCATTTCGTTTCCTCCCCTCAGTCCTTGGTCCGAATAATGTAGGTGCAGATGTTCTGCGCGCCGCCGTAGCCGCGCAGCATCGCGGTCTTCGGCAGCTTCTTCACCTGGCCTTCGCCGGCCTCGCCGCGCATCTGGTGCACGGCCTCGTAGAGGTCGGCCAGACCGGAGGCCGCGTGGGCGTGACCGAAGGAAGTCCGCCCGCCGTTGGTGTTGATGGGCTTGTCGCCGTCGTAGGCGGTGCGGCCCTCGCAGATGTATTTCCAGCCCTCGCCGTAGGGCAGATAGCCCGCGATCTCGGCGGCGACCAGGTGGGAGGTGATGATAAAGTCGTTGGCGTAGAAAATGTCGATCTCCTCGGGCTTGACGCCGGTGACCTCATAGACCTGCCGCACGGCCTCCTCGGTTGCCCGCACCTCAAAGTGCGGCGTGGTGGCCTCACAGGCCGCGCAGCCGATGCCCAGGACCTCGATGGGCTTGTGGCTCTTGTTGCCCATGTACTTGTCCACCAGTTCCGTGGCGCAGACGACTACGGCCGCGGCGCCGTCGCACTTGAGCTCCAGGCCGCCGGCGCGCAGGAAGTCGCCCATCTTGGGGTTGTAGGGCGAGCGCATATAGTCCATGACGTTGTCATAGCCCGCTTCCTTCGCATACTCCTCGTAAGTCTTGCGCTCGATGGCGAGGGGGTTTTTCGAGGCGTTGCGGCGGTTGTTGATGCACATCCAGTTCAGGGTGTCGTCCATCTGCTCATCGGTGAGTCCGCGGGTGCGCTTGTACCACTCGGCCGCATCGTCGTAGATCAGCTCCTGTCCGGCCATGAGGCTGCGGGTGTAGGCGCGGTCATAGAGCCAGGCGGTGGTCTGCAGGAACTTGTCCATGGTCATCTTTTCGCGCTTATAGGGGTGATTCGGCACCGCCAGGCTGTCGCCGAACTCGACGCAGCCGGACAGCACGCAGTCGTACTTGCCGGAGGCCACGGCGTTGACCGCCTCCTCCACCGCGTAGTAGCCGGTGCAGCAGGCCTCGGAGTGGTGGATGCTGGCCTTGCCCTTCATGCCGAACCAGTTGGTGACATGGATGTTGGGGGTGAGGTAGTTGGAGCCGTTGAGAGGGCTGGCCTCGCCGTGGAAGTAGAAGTCCACGTCCTGCGGATTGACCCCGGCATCCTCCATGGCTTTGAGCGCGGCATAGCCGAACAGCTCGCCCTCAGTCAGACCGTTGGTCTCTTCCTTGTCCACCGTGTACATGAACGGCGTGCAGCCCACGCCGATGATGGATACGCTGCGTCTGTAGGGATTCACCTTCGTCTGATTCATCGTTCCCGCTCCTTTTCAGTCGTCGAGGCCCTTGAATTTCTTTTCGATGAACATGCCCTTGCGCTCGGCGATCTTCGCCTGCTTCTCGGGGCTGCGGAAGAGACCGATCTGCGTCTCGCCGATCTCGTCGAGGTGCAGCGCGCGGCCCTTCACGGTGGTGCGGTCCTTCAGCAGGCCGTCGGACTGAATGACGAATTTCCACTTGCCGTCCCCGGTCTTCTCCAGCGTGCCGCCGGCGCCGCAGACCGCACACTCGATCGGATAGAAGGTGCCGTCCCACTGGGGCTCGCCCAGCGCCAGCAGATTGGAGTGGCAGTTCGGGCACCAGCCCATGTCTTCCTCGCCCAGCCAGCCGCGCTCTTCGGGCGGGGTGGCAACGGCCTTCATGATGTTCTGGCCCATCTTGCGGGCGCGGGCGAGCAGCTCGTCGTCGGCAAGGCACTGCATCCGGGCGGGCACGCGGGTCGCCAGCAGCATATCGACGACCTTGAAGTCGGTGGTGAACATGGTGGCCTGCAGGCCCTCCAGAGCCATGGCCTGCCAGGAGCGGGTGGAGCCGCCGACAGAGATCAGGCCGGCCACGCGGTCCTTGTGCTCGATGACGCCGATGTGTTCGAGGAAGGAGGTCTCATAGCTCAGGCTGCGCTGCGCAAACTTGAGATAGGGAGAGGCGGGCATGAGATCGTAGGTCGGGACGGAGACGATGATCGCGTCCTGGTCGAGCATCACGTCCATGATCTTTTTCTTGTCGTCCTTTTTCTCCAGCGTGCAGCCCACGTACTTGCCCTGGGCCATGGCCTCGGTGCAGGCGGTGCAGCCGCTGCAGTCGAGAATGTTGAAGTCGCGCAGATTGATCATGCGGACTTCGGCGCCCTGCTCCTCGCAGGCCATCAGTGCGGCCTTGAGCAGGATCTCGCTGTTGCTGTTCTTTCTGCCGGCGGTGATGCCCATGATTTTGTAGCTCATGTTGGGGTCCTCCTTATGTGTTTTGAAATGAAGAATCTGTTGCTTTTTTGACAGGCTTATTATATAACAGAAGATGGGCAGAGCGCAGTGACACATGTCACTTCGAAAAGCAAGAAATGCCGCTCCCCTTTTGTTCATATCTTACAAAACAGAGAGGGTTCACACCGGTGAGACCGATTGATCTTCAAATGGAATCCCGTTTTCTCCGGGAGGGTGCGCGTGCGCTGCTGCTCCTGCCGTCGGGTAATTCCCCGCCCCGCCGCCTGCTGACGCTGCTGCACGGCGCGGAGGAGGTGCCGGAAACGCTGATGAAAAACTATGACCTTTCCGCTGCGGCAGAGCGCAGCGAACTGGCCATCCTGCTGCCTGCGATGGGGAACAGCTTCTATCTGGATTGGGGGCCGGGGCGGAACGCCCGCTCGGCGCTGCTCTGTGAGCTGCTCCCCGCAGCGCAGGAACGCAGCGGGGTTTCGGCCGCCCCTGAGGCAAATGTCCTCGGCGGCATCTCCATGGGCGGCTTTGGTTCCATGAGCCTTGCTCTCAGCGAACCGGAACGCTTTGCCGCCGCCTTCAGTCTCTCCGGCGCGCTGGATTTGAAGAAAGCGGGCCAGCTTTTCCGTATCTGTCAGCTCCCGCCGCCCGGTGATCTTCGCGCCGCCGCTGCGCGGCCGGAGGCTCAGTGGGACATGCTGCTGGCTCAGGGTGCCGCAAAGCCCGCTCTGTATCTCGCCTGGGGCGATCAGGACTGGTTCCGGGATGCCAACCGCAGCTTTGCCCGGCAGGCGGAAAAGCAGGGATTTTCCGTTCAGGCAGCGGAGCGTCCCGGTCTGCACGACTGGGCGTTTTGGAAAACAAGTCTTTTGCCGGCGCTTGTCTGGGCCGCCGGGATATGATACGAATACCTAACAGAAAAACGGCGTGTCCGCTGAGTCAATCAGCAGACACGCCGTTTTTTATTTCCCGCACAGCTTCTGATGGATCCACTCCACCGCGACGCCAACGTACCACACGCCCGCCAGCATCGCCGCGCCGATCTGCAGCGGCATGCTGCCGAGATTCTGCAGATCCATCGACCCCATGACGGTCAGGCCGATGGCCCAGCCGCAGAGCCAGGCGGGGCAGTAGAAGATCTTGGGCAGGAGAGAGGCAATGAGTACCGCGAGCCCGCCCATCAAAAACAGCGTAAGGAACACCGAAACACTCTGCCCGAAGGGCAACAGCTCCATCATCCAAAGAGCCGCAACCGCCCAGGCGTCGCCCGCCAGGAAGCCCAGGGACATCGGCACAGCCAGCTTTGTCTGGTTGCCCGCCGCGGCGTATACGCCTGCGCAGATCAGCGCGACGGCTCCGACCTCTACGCCGAAGTGGGGCGAGAGCACGGCCCAGATCGGCGGAAACAGCGCGATGCACAGCGCCAGCGTCAGGTTTTCACGATTCCACTTCTTTTCCATGTTCACTCCTCCCCGCGCCCGGGACGGCGCATCAGCTCCGGTTTTCTCAAAATACGATACACGCCCTTTTCCGGGTGTTCCAGCACCCCTTCGTCGCACAAATCCTTCAACACGCGTATCAGCTGACGCGTGCTGACGTTGAGCGACCGGGCTATATGGCCGATATTGGAAAAGCTTGCGCCCGTCTCGGCATAGCGCAGCGACATGATCACGCGCTGCCGAAGGGAGCCGTGGCGGTTGGAGACCACCGCGCCATTGAGCTTAGCGGCCAGGTTCCGGCAGAGATACCGCAGAAACACAGGATCGTTCAGCAGCTGCCGGCGGTATTGATCCAGGTGAACAGCCAGCGTGCAGACCTCGGTCTTCGCCTCCACGAAGAAGGGAGTAAACCTCGTGTCCAGCAGCTCCAGATCGCCGAGGACCTCGACCTCGTTGTAGGCCGTCTGCAGCGTCACGGTTTGCTGTGTGCTCACAGGCATCCGCTATGGGACGCGCTGCGTTGCGACAGGTCTCCACGCTGCCGCAGCCCGAGCCAGGGGCTTGAACTTTTCCTCCTTTTTTTCATAGCTTGCCGATCATGTTTGTGGAGTGACCGGGGCCGTGGAAATTACTGTTTGGTTATTCGGGTTTTACGCCGAACATGGCGTACATTTTGCCGCTGCCGGGAAAGCCCTTGAAGACGGGATCGGGATATTCCTCCATCAGCTCCCGGTCGTGATCGACGCGCAGATCGGTCGTTTCATCAAAGCACATCGTCGGTACGGAATCCGCGGTGGCCTGCGGCCAGAAGGGGATCCTCTCAAAATTGGGATCGCCCGTTTTGGCAAAGGCAACCCAGGCCCCTGCCATCTGATCCTCCAGTCTCTCGGAGACGACAGGAATATACTGTGCCTCGATATAGGCGGCATTTCGGAAAACATAAGGCTCCTCGGCGTTATGCCAGGCGACGGTGCCGTAGTTAAAGGGAGATTCCAGATTGAACATCCAGTTCCAGGTCTTGCCGCCGGCTCTGGCGCGTTCCCGGCAGAAGTTCAGGCAGCCGCGCCGAAGGCGGGTGTCCAGGAACAGAACATCGGCCGGGCTGCGGTCGGGATAGGCCTTGGCAAAGAGCGCTGCCATGCGCTCCGCCTTGTCACCGAACTTCTCCGCCGCGTATTGGGCGATCTGTCCGGCGCTCCATTTGTTTTTGATGCCGTCGCCGATATCCGTGCCGAAGTTTCCGGAGAACTCGCCCAGCACAGAGCCGACCAGCATCGGCTTGCCGAGGCTTTCCTTCCGCCACCCGAAATCCAGGGGATGACCGAAATAATAGCTGCCGTCGGGATGAGGCTCCCAGCCCACGCGGCCGCCCTCTTCGTTCTGGATCGTCCAGATCGCATTCATCGCAGCCTGCGCCAGATCGTACCAGTCGACGGTTTCGATCTCCCGCACGTTCTCAGGCGGGATCTGCAGGTACTGCAGGATCAGCTCCGCGCATCGCCGCGATCTTCTGCGGTGCTCGGCCGCTCCGCCCGGCCCCATGCCCGTCGGGCCGCCGGACTGAATAATGCCGCGCTGATAATACGCATCTGCGGCCGGAGTCTGCATCAGGGCGACCACTTTCCCGCCGCCGCCAGACTGCCCGAAGATCGTGACATTCTCCGGATCGCCGCCGAAAAAGGCAATGTTCTCATGGACCCACTTGAGTGCCATGACCAGATCGGCCAGGCCGGCGTTGCCCGAGTCTCTGTACTCTTCGCCATAAGCAGAGAGGTCAAGGTAGCCCAGCACGTTCAGCCGGTGGTTGAGGGAAACGACGACCACATCGTCTGTTTTCGACAGGTTTTCGCCGTCATAGGCCAGCAGCTCGACAGACGAGCCGGAGAACCAGCCGCCGCCGTGCAGCCATACCATAACCGGACGTTTGGCCTTCTCGTCCAGATGCTGTGTCCATACGTTCAGATACTGGCAGTTTTCATTCTGCGGGTAGAAAAAGTGCGGAACCGTGAACTGGTCATGCGGGACGGGGGTGTTCAGCTCGCAGCACACATGTCCGAACTGGAAGGCCTCCCTCACGCCGTCCCAGGGTTCCACTTCAGTCGGAAAATGGAAACGTCTGGCTTCGGCATATTTGACGCCGCGGAAGATGTACGTGCCATCGGTTTTCAAGCCGCGCAGGGCGCCGTATTTGGTCTGAACCACAGGATCGTGATACGTGCAGACGACCTCATCGGTCAGTTTCTTCATAAACATGGCTCGTCCTCCTCACAGGCTCTGTCTCGGGCCACCGCCGAAGGTGGACAGCGGGCGGCGATCGTTTTTCCCGACGATCGCTTTTGGCGGCAGAATCGCCATCAGTTCATCGTCGTGGTGACACGCCTCGCGGACCTCCCTGTCGAAGATCATGCAGGCGCCGTTTTCTTCGGTCGCCGGGTGCCAGAGCGGCATCCCGACATGATTGGGATCGCCCGTTTCGGCGAAGGCCACCCAGGCGCCGGTCATGATGTCCTGCAGCTGCTCGGACACACCGGGAATATAGGAGGCCTCGAGATAGTTTGCGTTGTGGAACATGTAGGCCTCTTCCACGTTGTGCCAGGCGATGGTGCCGCTGTTGAGCGGACACTCCAGATTGAACAGCCAGTTCCAGGCAGGAGCGCAGCCCTCTCTGGCGCGCTTGCGGCAGAAGTCCCGGGCCGGGACGCGGCAGCCGCGGTTGATGTACAGGCTGTCCACGATTTTTGAGCCCGGATAGGCCTTCTGCTCGGCAGCTGCGACGGCCTCCGCCTTGTCGCCGAAGGCATCCTTCAGCAGCTTCCAGACCAGCTTGTCATCCCAGTCGTTTTTGCTGCCCGGCGCGTAGATCTGATTGTAGTTCTGGTCAAACTCGCCCAGAACATTGCCGACCAGCACCGGCACGGAGCGTGTCGCGTCCATAAAGGGATTGACCTCGCCGGAGCCGAGATAGAAATCATCGTCCTTGACCGGGCAGAAGTGCAGCCCGAAGCCGAGCTCCCGATCCATCTCATCCTGCACTTTTTTCGCGGCGCGGGCGAGCTTGTAATAGGGGATCGTTTCTATGTCGCGCAGCTGAGAAAGAGCCAACTCCTTTACGATCTTCGCCGCCATCTCCCGGGATTTTTCGGGTGAGGCGTCGCCGCTGCCCTCAAAGAGGCCGCTCTGGATGACCGCCTTGTGGAAGAGCCCTGCGGCGCTCGGTGTCTGCAGCAGGGCGCTGACCTTGCCGCCCCCGCCGGACTGACCCATGATCGTCACGTTGTCCGCATCGCCGCCGAAGCATGCGATATTCTCCCGCACCCAGCGGAGTGCTGCCACCAGGTCGGCCTGACCCAGATTGCCGGTATAGCGGTACTCCTCGCCGTAGGCGCTCAGATCCAGATAGCCGAGGCAATTGAGCCGATGGTTGACGGAGACGACGACCACGTCGCCGAAGTCGCAAAGCTCATGTCCGTCGTAGGCATAGAGTTCAATGGAAGAGCCGGTGGCAAAGCCGCCGCCGTGAATCCAGACCATGACCGGGCGCCTGGCGTCCTTTTCGAGATGCTTTGTCCAGATATTCAGAAAGTGGCAGTCCTCGTCCTGAACGTAGTGATAATGGGGCACGTTGAACTGGTCATGGGCGATGGCGGTATGCATTTCCGGGCAGACCGGGCCGTAAATGATGGCCTCGCGCGTCCCTTCCCAGGCCGGAACCTCCTCCGGCAGCCGGAAGCGCTTCGCCTGGGCATAGCGGATGCCGCGGAAGATAAACACATCCTCCTCCCACAGACCGCGGAGCTTCCCTTTCGGTGTCTCCACCACCGGATAATCCGGGTTGGAAATGACCGATCTTGTCAGTTTTCTCGGATACATAATGGCCTCCTGTCCAGAGACTGCGGCGTCAATATTCGAAGCGGACGTTCTTGACCGTGAGGCTTCCGTCGGTGACCCGGATTTTCAGAACGGCTTCCTCGGCGGCGGGGATCGTCAGCGCTTCGGCGCAGACGGGAGCGAGGATACTGCCTGCCGGGAGCTCGATCGCACCGAGTTTTTCGCCGTTGCAGAAGACGTCTGCCTTGCCCTCGCCGATGCCCTCGATGGTCACGCGGCAGGGCTTTTCCACCTCGCGGACGGTGTAGTTGGCAAACTCGCCCGCCTGCAGTTCCAGCGCCAGATCCTCCAGCGGGTCATAGCGCTGGACGTTGGGATCCTCATACCAGTTGAAGGCGGGATAGGGCTTTGACTTTTCGGTCGCCCAGACCAGCTTGGTATGATCCTCCAGACGGAAGTCCAGATAGTTGCTCAGCTCCCAATTCCCGTAGTAGCGGGAGCCGTCCTCCAGGAACATGTCGTAGCCGGCGCCGGGGAGGGTGATGTCCGGGTGCTTGGCGCTCAGCCGCGCGTTTTCATAGTTGACGCTGCAGTGCTCGAGCTTGGTCAGCTCGATAAATTCGTCCATGATGCGCTGGGACTCGGCATAGCTGGGCCGCGGGCCGCCGGCGAGGAACTTGTGGATCTTGTCCCAATCCTTCGGCAGCGGATGACCGACGGAGCCGGGCGCGTGCGGGCCGCCCATGGCCGTTTTCCAGGCCCAGGGCGTATAAGCCACGCCGTAGTGGGCGCAGATATCGTAAAAGATGCCGTTGTGAATGGGCTTGGAGCCGCATTCGCCCAGCCACAGGGGGACGTTATACTCCCGGCACTTGAGGAGCCAGGGGTAGAGGTCCTTGATTTCGGGCGAGGCGCCGTAAAGGTGGATGGAGATCGCCCAGTTGTTGCACTCGGGATCGTAGTTGCGGTCGAAGATACGCAGATCGCGGGCAAACTTTGCGCCCTCGAGGAACATGATATGTTCTTTGTCGATCTTGCGGATGCGGCGGATGCACTCCTCGTAATACTTGACCAGCAGCGGGATGTATTCGTGCTGAACGGGAGAGGAAACGGGCTCGTTGATGAGATCGTAGCCGGCAATGATCCAGCGCTTTGCGTAGCGGCGGACAATCTCTTCCCACAGGAGGATCTGGCGCTCGGTGCTTTCCTCGTCGAGGAAAACGTTCGGGAACTCGCAGAACAGGCCGTCGCCGGTGGCGCCGTTGTTTCCGCCGACCACGCCGTGCATGTCAAGGATGACATAGATCCTGTATTTCTCGCACCAGTCAATGACATTGGTCAGGCGGGCAAAGCCCTTCTCGTTGAAGGTGATGCCGGGTTCTTCATACAGCAGGGCGTTGGCATTGAGCACGACGCGCACGCAGTTGTAGCCCAGCTCGGCCATGAGCTTGATGTCTTCCTCGCGGAGATGGTTTTCCTCCCAGCGATCCCAGAAGGTCTCCAGATACTCGCTGCCGCAGAGCTCACGGATGGTCTGACTGACGGTGCGGCGGGTGGTCCAGCGCTCGGGGTTATGGTCACGCCCGGGGCCGGGGAAGAGGAAGAACTTGAACACATCGATCGGAGTGGGCACGCCGCCGATCATAAATCCCTCGACGTTCTCCCAGTTGGCCGTGCCGTAGCCGTGCAGAATGATCTCCTGTCCCTCGCCGTTGACGAAACGGGTCCCCTGGGTTTTCAAGACGCCCTTGACATACTCGTTGTTGAACTTGCTCATGCTGTTGCCTTCCTTTCATAATAAAACTTTTTCTATATTATAACATGGATTTTACTGGCATTATTATAAAGATTTCCATATTTATTATAAGCTTTTTTGTCGAGCGTTGAATTGACTTGTTTTCTGTGCTATGCTTTCTCCGAAATGATGGAAAAGGAAGAAAACCCGTCTATGAAGTACGCCGGACGCAGCCTTGTTGACCGGTATCTCATCACGGAACCGGTCTTTTACAAAAGCGCGATGGCCATTATCGTTCCCGTGGTCATCCAGAATCTCATCAACCAGGGCGTCAACATGATGGACACCGTGATGGTGGGACGCCTGGGCGAGGTGGCGATCTCCGCCTCCAGCCTAGCCAATCAGTTTTATACGATTTTCACGTTCCTGTGCATGGGCATCAGCGCGGCCGGTCTCGTGCTGGCCAGCCAGTACTGGGGCGCAGGTGACAAAGCGACCGTCCGGAGGGTCTATGACCTCTGTATGCAGCTCGTGCTGCTGATCGGGACGCTCTTTGCCGTCCCCTGCGTCGTCATTCCCGAAAAGATCATGCGTCTGTATATCGACGATGCCGAGGTCATTTTTGAGGGTGCCCGCTACCTGCGGGTGACAGCCCTGGTGTTCCTGCCCCACGGGCTGAGCCTGGTCATGTCGCAAATCGTCCGCTCCACCGGAAACGCAAGACTCGGCCTCTATATCTCCTGCCTTTCCTTCGTCGTCAATATCGCTGCGAATTATGTGTTCATTTTCGGCAAACTCGGCTTCCCGGCAATGGGCGTGATGGGCGCTGCGCTTGGCACGCTCTGCGCGAGACTCGTGGAATTTGCCGTCTGCGTCTTCTATATGCTGAGAATCGAGGACAAACTGCATTATCGGCTCGGCGGCATCGTCAAGCTGCCGAAGCTGAAGCTGCTGGATGAATTCCGGCGTCTGGGCATGCCCGCCATCATCAGCGACACCATCCTCGGTCTCTGCGCCAGCGTGATCTCGATGATCCTCGGCCGCATGGGCCGCGAGATCGTCAGCGCCTACTCCATCGTCAATGTCATGGATCGGATGTGCAGCATCGCAACGATGAGCGTGGCCAGCGCCTCCAGCGTCATGATCGGCCACAGCGTCGGCTTCGGCGACTTTGAAAAAGCGCAGAAGCAGGGCTATTCCTTTACCTTGATGAGCATGGTGTTCGGCTTGTTCGCAGCGATGCTGGTGCTGCTGTTCGGCACGCCTGCGGTCGATCTGTTCAAAATCGAGCCCTCCACCAGGGGAATCGCCATCATCATGATGCGCTCCAGCGCCATCGTGGTTTTCTTCCAGGCGATCCAGTCGGCGCTGTCAAAGGGGATCCTGCGCGGCGGCGGCGACACCAAGTTTCTGATGATTGCGGATATCGCCTTTCAGATCCTTGCCTCCATCCCGTTGGGCTATCTGGTCGGCGTGGTCTGGCAGTGGCCGGTGTTCTGGGTGCTGATCGCGCTGCGTATCGATTACATCATCAAGTCTGTCTGGCTGATCGGCCGTCTGAGAAGCGGCAAATGGATCCACAAGGCAAAAAGCATGGCATAATAAGCCGCGTTTTGATTCACCCCCGCGCCGTAGGGCGCGGGGGTTCTTTATCTTATTCGAGTTCGAATGCGCCGGTATACAGTCGGTAGTAGGTGCCCTTCTGGGCAAGCAGATCGGTGTGGCTTCCGCGCTCGATGATCCTGCCGTGGTCGAGCACCATGATGCAGTCGGAATTGCGGACCGTGGAGAGCCGGTGGGCAATGACGAAGACCGTGCGTCCTTTCATCAGCGCATCCATCCCCGCCTGTACCAGCGCCTCGGTGTGCGTGTCGATGGAGGAGGTCGCCTCGTCGAGGATCATGACCGGCGGATCGGCCACTGCGGCGCGGGCAATGGCGATCAGCTGCCGCTGCCCCTGAGAAAGGCTGGCGCCGTTGCCCGTCAAAACCGTATCATAGCCTTGCGGCAGGCGCGTGATAAAGTCATGGGCGTTGGCAAGTCGGGCTGCGCGGATGCAGTCCTCGTCGCTGGCGTCCAGACGCCCGTAGCGGATGTTCTCCATGACGGTGCCGGTAAAGAGATTGGTCTCCTGCAGCACCATGCCAAGACTGCGGCGCAGATCGCTCTTGCCGATCTTGCGGATATTGATGCCGTCATAGCGGATCTTTCCGTCTTCAATATCGTAAAAGCGGTTGATGAGATTGGTGATCGTCGTCTTCCCGGCGCCGGTGGCGCCGACGAAGGCGATCTTCTGCCCGGGCTCGGCATAAAGCGTCACATCGTGCAGCACGGTCTTTTCCGGCACATAGCCGAAGGTCACATGCTCCATCTCGATATGGCCGCGCAGCGCTTCATAGGTGACGGAGCCGTCTGCCGTGTGCGGGTGCTTCCAGGCCCACTGGCCGCTCCTCTCCGTGCTTTCGGCAATCGTTCCGTCTGCGCCGATGCGGGCGTTGACAAGGCTCACATAGCCCTCGTCCTCTTCCGGCTGCTCGTCCATCAGATCAAAGATGCGTTCGGCGCCGGCCAGCGCCATGACAATGGCGTTGATCTGGTTGGAGATCTGGGAGATCGGCATGTTGAAGCTGCGGGAGAGGAGCATGAAGGCCATCAGCCGGCCAAGGGTCAGAACCTGGTTGCCGAGGAAGATGTTGATCGCTCCGCCCACAATGGCGAGGATCGCATACTGGATGTAACCGAGGTTCGCGTTAATCGGGAAGAGGATCGAAGAATATTTGCCCGCGGCATAGGCGACGTCCCGAAGCGTATCGTTGAGCCCGTCGAATTCCTTTTTGCAGGCCTCTTCGTGGTTAAAGATCTTGACGACCTTCTGCCCGCTGACCATCTCCTCGATATAGCCGTTCACCGCGCCGAGGCTGCGCTGCTGAGCCACAAAGAAGCCCCTGGATTTGCCGGCGAGGATCTTGGTGGTCACAACCACGGCAACGGAGCTGACAAGCAGAACAACGGTGAGCATCCAGGAGGTGGTCAGAAGACTGACGAACACCACGGCCAGGGTGATGACCGACGAGGCGCACTGAGGGAGCGCCTGCCCGATAAGCTGGCGGAGCGTATCCACGTCGTTGGTGTAGTGGGACATGATATCGCCTGCGGTATTGCTGTCGAAATAGCGGATCGGGAGACGCTGCATTTTCGTA
This sequence comes from Oscillospiraceae bacterium, assembly GCA_902774015.1. Lineage (GTDB taxonomy): Bacteria > Bacillota > Clostridia > Oscillospirales > Oscillospiraceae > Limivicinus. The sequence continues at coordinate 140,651 of CACYHB010000004.1, forward strand.
AACAGCTCGTCCCGGATTTTTTTCTGCGCACCCTGACCGACGCCGGCCATGACGTAATTCTGCAGGAAAGCGCTGAGGATTCCCGCGGCAAAGATGCCTCCGATCAGAAAGAGATACCGCGCCAGTCCCGCATAGTCCTTCTCCGCTCCGCCGACCATCGGCAGGATATAATCGTCCACCAGTCGACCGAGACTGCGGTTGCCGACCGTCTGGGCGATGGAGCCGATGAGGATGCATCCCAGTACAAAGCAGAGCGCCGGCAGATAGCTTTTCAGGTATTTCGTCAGCCGAAGCAGGGTTCCCTTCGGGTCACGGGCTTTTTTCCCGTCCCCTCTCATACGGATCGGCGCCATCAGGCATCCCTCTCTTTCTCCTGGGCCCGGTAGATGTCCCGGTAGATCGGGGACGTCTCCAGCAGCTCCTCATGCGTGCCGACGCTTTTAAGCTCACCGTTTTCCATGACCAGGATCATGTCGGCGTCCATGATGGAGGAAACGCGCTGCGCGATGATAAGCTTGGTTGTGTCGGGGATCTCCTCGCGGAATGCCTTGCGGATGAGCGCGTCGGTTCTGGTGTCCACGGCGGAGGTCGAATCGTCGAGAATCAGGATCTTCGGTTTCTTCAGCAGGGCGCGCGCAATGCACAGGCGCTGCTTCTGACCGCCTGAGACGTTGGTGCCGCCCTGCTCGATCTTGCGGTCGTAGCCCTCGGCATGGGCTATGATGAACTCATCCGCCTGAGCAAGCCGACAGGCCTTCCGCAGCTCCTCGTCCGTGGCGTCGGGGTCGCCCCAGCGCAGGTTGTCGCTGACCGTGCCGGAGAAGAGCAGGTTCTTCTGCAGCACCATGGACACACTGTCGCGGAGCACGGCCAGATCGTAGTCGCGCACGTCGATCCCGCCGACCTTCAAGCTTCCCTCCGTCACGTCGTAGAGCCGGGGAATCAGCTGTACCATCGTAGATTTGGAGGAACCGGTGGCGCCGAGAATACCGACGGTGGCGCCGGAGGGGATGTGCAGCGTGACGTTTTTCAGCGCATCCTGCTGAGCCTCCGCACTGTAGCGGAAGGAGACGTTTTCAAAGTCGACGCTCCCGTCGGGCACTTCCGTCACAGCATGTTCCGGCGAAACGAGATCCGGCTCTTCTGCCAGGATCTCAGAGCAGCGCCGCATGGGGGCGCGTGTCATGGTAAGCGTCACAATAACCATGGAGACCATCATCAGGCTCGTCAGGATCTGGGTCGTATAGGTAAACATCGAGCTGAGCTGTCCCGTGGTCAGACCCAGTTCCGGGTTGTTGCCGGAGGCGACGACCATGTGCGCGCCGACCCAGGACAAAACGATCATGCAGACATACACGCAAAAACGCATCGTCGGATCGTTCACTGCGAGGATGCGCTCGGCCTTGACGAAGTCCTTGTAGACCGTGCCGGAAATGTCGGAGAACTTCCTGACCTCGTAGTCCTCGCGCACGAAGCTCTTGACCACGCGCACGCCGTGCACGTTCTCCTGCACCACGGTATTGAGCCGGTCATAGGTCTTGAAAATCCGGTCAAAGATCTTGAACACCACGGGCATCAGCCCCAGCAGCACCGCTGCCAGAATGGGGATCGTCACCACATATACCAGGCTCAGCTTCGGGCTGATGGAGAGCGCTGAGAGCAGCGCCAGCGTCAGCATGACCGGGCAGCGGACCGCCATGCGGATCATCATTTGAAAAGCATTCTGGAGACTGGACACGTCGGCGGTCAGACGGGTGACGATGGACGCGGCAGAAAATTTATCGATGTTGGAAAAGCTGAAATCCTGGACGTGGTAGTACATATCGTGGCGCAGGTTTCTGGCAAAGCCGGTCCCGGCCTTGGTAGAGTAGGTCGCCGAGAGAGCGCCGAAAGCCAGAGAGGCTGCGGCGCAGCCGCAGAGCAGCAGCGAGCGGGTGACGACAACCTCCATGTTCTGCAAGGCGATTCCGTAGTCGTACAGGTTCGCCATGATCAGCGGGATCAGCACCTGCATGGCCACCTCGCCGATCATGAAAAGCGGAGCAAGCAGCGCCGCCGTTTTGTATTCCCGGATGCACCGGGACAGTCGCTTGACCATTTTGATCTCCTTATTTCCCGAGCCGCAGCATGACCTTGAGGATATTCACGGCACAGCGCTGCACGTCGCCCCGGCAGATGGTCTGCCGGTAGTGATCCTCCACGCGGTAGACAATGGTTTTCCCCTCGTCTTCCAGATAAGCGATTTTCGTATCCACCGGGCTCTTCATGGGCCGGTACTTCTCCCGAAGCCGGAAGGCTTCGAAGATGGGACTGGCCTCGTAATAGATCTTCTCGCCGTTGACCAGAATGAGTCCGTCCTCCGCGCGCGCCGTATAGCCCTCGCCAAGGGGTACGCGGATGCGTCCCGCGCCGGTTTCCGACGGCACATAGTCGTGCCAGAGCATGAGATAAACCTCGGCAAAGGGGATGCCGATGCGGTATTTTTTCACCTGGCCGTTGGGCTCGAATTCCGGCTCGACCTTCTTCATGTGGGTCAGGATCTCTATGCTCTTTTCAAAACCGCCCGGCGTGATCAGATCGTTGCCGGCGTGCATGGATTTGGAGGGCGTACTGCTGCCGCCGTTCCAGTCGGTCATGATCAGGCCTTCAAAGCCCCACTCGCCTCGGGCGAGGTTCGTGCACAGATCATAATCGTCTGCGGTGGGAACGCCGTTGACCAGATTGTAGGAGGTCATGAAGGACATGGCGCGGCCCTTGACAACGGAGCGGCGGAACGGCTCGAGGTAGATCTCCCGGATGGCGCGCTCGGATGCGACCGAATTGTTGGCATGGCGGTTGGTCTCCTGGTTGTTCAGCGCATAATGCTTGACGCAGGCCGCCGCCGTGTCATCCTTCTGGATGCCAAGCGTGACGGCCGCCGCCATCTCCCCTGCCAGCAGCGGATCTTCGGAAAAATACTCAAAGTTTCTGCCGCAGAGCGGGTTGCGGTGGATGTTGACGCCTGGGCCGAGCAGGATCTCAATGTTCATGGCGCGCAGATCGGCGTTCATGCCTTCCCCGACCTCGCGCACCAGCTCCCGGTCAAAGCTCTGCGCCAGATGGGTGCCGATGGGCCAGGCGATGCAATAGTGATACACCGTCTGCTTTTCGCCGGTATCGACATTGGTTGCCTCAAAATGCTGGGCAATGCGCACGCCGCCGGGGCCGTCCGCCAGCACAATGGACGGAATGCCGTATTTTTCCGTGAGCGTGTGCGTCGTTTCGCCCGCTGCGCCGGGGACAGACTCGGAATTGGCCCCGATGATCGGGTTGCTGTCATCCTCCACACCCCAGCCGGAGCCGCAGACGAAGGTCGAAAGCTCCTCCTCGCTGAGCTGGGCAATGAATTCCTCCGCCGAAACCTCTCCGGCGCGCAGCTCCTCATAGCTTGCGCTCCTGCCGTCCGTATACACGACGTCCTCATAGGGAAGAGCGGACCGATAGGAACGGTCGGCGGTGTAGGTCGTTACCCGCCCGTCTGCGAAGCGCGAGCGCCGATCTTCACAGAGGATTTCTGCATCCGGCGTCAGGATCGGAAGCGAGGCGGCCTCGTCGGCATGATCCTCGCCGCGCAGGCCCTCCATCACCCGCAGCTCCTGCCTGAGCGGCATCACATGGTCGACGAGAACCGTCTTCACGGTTTCGCCGATGGAAATTGCGGCTACGGCCGTAAGCGCGTCGGAGGAATTGCCTATGCGCACGATATAGCAGCCGCGGGAAAGAAGATACGCGCCTTCCTTTTCGCTGTAGGAGGCAAGCTCACGCAGCGGCACTTCCAGCGCAAGCGTTTCTCCCTCGTTTGGCGCGAGCAGCCGCGTCTTTTCAAAGCCGCGCAGCTCCATGGCGGGCATATCCAGCTCGGTGGACGGTGCTGTCACATAGAGCTGTACCACTTCCCGGCCGGGACGGGAGCCGCTGTTTATGACCTGTACCTCAACGCGGAGCAGATTATCGTTCAGCTCTGCGCGCAGGCACTTGATTTCAAATTGTGTGTAGGACAGACCGTAGCCGAAGGCAAAACCGGGCTGTTTGGCGAAAGTCGGAAAATACCGGTAGCCCACGTAGACCCCCTCGTTATAGAGGGAGGTATCTCTGTCTGTCAGATAAGTCGAAGCGCTGGGGTAATCCTCGTAGCGCTCCGCCCAGGTGGCGCTCAGCTTGCCGGAAGGGCTGTACTTTCCGGTCAGCACCTCGGCCGCCGCCTCGCCGCATTCCTGCCCGGCCTGCCCGATCAGCAGGATCGCGTCAGCGTCGGCAGAACGCAGATCCCGAACGCACACTGGCCCGCCTACGTTCAGCAGCAATACCAGACGCGGGAAAAGCCGGCGCAGGAGCGCAAGATTGTCTTTTTCAACGCAGCTGAGATTGTAATCATCCTCCACGCGGCGGTCGTTCCCTTCGCCGGAGTTGCGGGAGATCACGTAGATCGCCGTGTCCGTGGACGCGCGCCAGGCCTCCAGCTGCCGCGCAGAGAGTGCTTCCTCCGGGAGCGAGAAGGTCGCCATGACGCGCTCTTTCATCTTCCGAAGCCCCTCGTCATACCGTTCGCCGATTGCCTGAAGCTGCTTTTCGTTCAACACCGTAAATCCGGCTCTCTGCATGGCGGGCAAAAGCTGGATATGATAGCGCTCCGAGAGATCGACGTTAAGGTCTCCGCCTCCGGTCAGCCCGCCGTTGAAGGGATCGCCGGAGCCGGTGCCGCCGCGGATCGTGCGCACGGCGCCGACGCCGAAGAGGCAGACAGGTCCGGGGTTCAGAGGCAGTGTCCCGTCACGGTTGACGAGAAGCACCATACCGTCCACAGCCGCCTTTTTGGATATGGCTGCGCCTTGGATCTCCCGCTCGGAGAGAGGCGGATAAAGAATCGTCGAGTCCATATTTGCATCCTTTCCTGTCTGTCGTTTTGATGTCATGAAAAAGCCGGGCGCTGTATCAGAACGCCCGGCTTTCGCTGAATTGTTTGATTATCTGGCCAGGTAGCGATCGTAAGCAGCCTGATAGACGTCAAGAACGTCCTGGAGGCCGTAGGCGTACAGATCCTGCACGTACTCCTCGAAAGGCTTCACATCCTGTCCGGTGATGTAGCCGATGGTGTACTCATCGATCATGGTCAGAACGTCCGTGAACTTGCTGTTGATGGCGCTCTCTTCTGCGGTCAGCGTCAGACTGTTGGTCAGGTAGACGTTCTTCTCGGGAGAGGACCAGATTTTGACGGCCTCAAGCTGATAGTTGGGGCCTTCGGTCTGAGCGGCGGAAATCTTCCAGCTGGCGGAGATGTCGTGCTTGCCGAGGTAAGCCTCGCCCTCGTTGAACGCGTAGCGCTGCAGGAAGTCCTTCGGCGGCATGCCTTCGGCATTGTTCAGAACGAAATCGGTGAACTGCGGCTCGCCGTTTTCATCAATGGTGTAGGTGACGTCCTCAATGCCGTACCAATTCAGGTACTCGCCCTGCTGGGAGTACTGGAAGTCGAGCCACATGGCTGCGAGCTCGGGGTTCTTGCAGGTGGCGCTGATGAACGCGCCTTCCTTGCCGATCTTGCGGTCACCCCACTGCATCGGCTCATCGCCGGGATTGAGAGCGGGCGCCACAATGGGCTGCAGGAACGCGTCGGGGTTGTCGATCATGTGGAAGGTGGCATAGTTGCTGCCGGTGAAGGCAGAGAGAGCCATGCTGTAGAGAATGCTCTCGTTGTTCTGAACGGAGGCGGGGGTGTCGAGGTAGAAGTGGAAGGTGGTGAAGTTGGGGTTGATGAGGCCCTCGGCGTACCACTGCTTCATGGTGTCCAGATAGCCCTTCCAGGAATCCTTCGCCTGGCCGCAGACGACCTTGTCGTCTTCAACCTGCAGGAACTCACGGTCGCCGCTCTGGGTGCCGACGCCCCAGGAGCAGGCAAGCGCGGAGCCGCCGTCCGTATCCAGAACAAAGGGATACTTGATGCCGGCGTTCTTGGCAGCGACAAGCACGTCGTGCCACTCGTCAATGGTGGTGGGTACGTCCATCCCGAGCTGCTCCAGCAGGTCGGAGCGGTAGGCAAGACCCATGTAAGTGCCCTCGGACTCGACGGTGTTGGCCTGGCCGACGATGACCTTGGCGACGATCATCTTGCCGGAGTCGGCGGTCGCCTCGCGCTTGAGCTGCTCGTTGCTGTTCAGGAGCGCCATGTAGTTGGGCATGTAGTTGCGGATGTAGTAATCCATGTTGGGGTGGATGATGCCGTCTTCCACACCGGCTTCATAGCCGCCGGGATAGTAGTTGGGCTGGATGATGTCGGGCAGATCGCCGGAGGCGATCAGCGTACCGAACTTCTGGACCATATCGTCCTGGTTGACGGGGACCCAGTTGATGTGGACGTTCGTGAGCTCTTCCATCTTTTTGACGCTTTCGATCTCATTGAGGTCCTTCATGACGGTGCCGCTGTAGGCGAGCCAGACAGTGAGCTCCTGCTTCTCTTCACACAGAGGGAGGCTCAGTTCTTTCAGGGGCAGGTTTTCGGCGGGCTGGGCGCTGTCACCCTGGGCGGCGGGCTGGTCGGAGCCGGCAGCGGGCTTGTCGGAGCCGCCGCAGCCGGTCAGGAGGGCCATAGCCATCAGGACGGCCAGAGTCAGTGCGAGAATTCTTTTCATTTGTACTCTCCTTTTCAGTTTTTATAACATGTCAGGCCTTGACGGCGCCGACGGTCATACCGGTGACGAAATACTTCTGGACGAAGGGATAAACCATCAGGATCGGGAGCGTGGACACCACGATGACGGCGTACTGGATGTTGCGGGAATATACGTTCATGGAGGCGGCGTCAGCGGAGGAGCTGATCTGCTTCGTGCTCTGGAACAGGATCGTGCGGATCTCCATCTGCAGCGGATAGAGCTGCGTCTTCGTGGGCAGATACAGCAGGGCGGACATAAAGTCGTTCCATTTGCCGACAACGGTGAAGAGGATGATGACGGCGAAGGTCGCTTTGCAGAGCGGAAGGATGACCTTGAACATGGTGACGAATTCGTTGGCGCCGTCGAGTCTGGCGGCCTCCTCCAGCGCGTCCGCGATGCCCTGCATGGAGGTCCGCATCAGGATGATGTTGAACACGTTCAGCGCGCCGGGCAGAACCATGGCCCAGATCGTGTCGATCATGCCGAGCTTGCGGATGACCATGTAGGTCGGGATCATGCCGCCGTTGAAGAGCATGGTGAAGGAGATGATGAGCATGAAGGCGTTGCGGTAGCGGAAGCGGCGGCGGGAGAACACGAAGCCGGCGATCACCGTCAAAAAGCCGGTGATGACGCAGGACAGGACAATGTAGAAGAGCGTGTTCAGATAGCCGTTCCAGAGGCTCTTGTACTGGAAGATGATTTTATAGGCCTGGAAGTCGAAGTTCCGAAGGCGCCAGAGCACCAGCCCCTTGTGGCTCGTCACGGCGGTCGGATTGCTGACGGAGACCATGATCACGTGCCAGATCGGCATGAGGCAGACCGCGGCGATCACCAGCAGGATCAGCACCGCAATGACCAGGAAGACGACACGGGAAGCCGTTAGTTTCTGTTTCATGGCGATCCTCCTTAAAACAGGCTGGAGCCGGACAGCTTCTTCGTGATCTTGTTCGTGATGACGAGCATTGTCGTGCCCACGATGGAGTTGAAGAGGCCGACCGCGGCAGACAGGCCGTAGTTGCTGTCCAGGATACCGATACGGTACGTGTAGGTGTTGATGACGTCGGAATACTCATAGTTGGCGGGCGAATACAGGAGCAGAATCTTGTCCGCGCCGACGGCGAAGATGGCGCCCATACGGAGGATCAGCATCATCAGGACCATCGGCATGATGCCGGGGATCGTGACGTGGATGCACTGCTTCCAGCGCCCGGCGCCGTCCACATAGGCCGCTTCGTACAGCTCCTGGTCCACCGAGCTCAGGGCGGACAGATAGATGATCGAGCCGTAGCCCAGGCCCTGCCACAGGTTCATCGTCACGTAAATGCCCCAGAAGTTCTTTTTGTCGTTCATCAGGTTCACCGGCTCAGTGCCCGTGATTTCAGCGACGAACTGGGAGATCGGGCCGCCCGCCTCGATGAAGGTGACGACCAGACCGCAGGCCACGACCGCGGAGATGAAGTAGGGCATGTAGCTGATGGTCTGAACGGTCTTCTTGAAGAACTTGTGGTGGATCTCGTTCAGCAGCAGCGCGAAGATGATCGGCGCGGGGAAGTTGATGAGCAGATCGAGCACGCCGATGCCGACCGTGTTGCGGATGGTGCGGCCGAAATAAGGGCTGCCGAAGAAGGCTTTGAAGTTGTCCAGTCCGACCCATTTGCTTCCAAACAGGCCCTTGGCCGGCGAATACTTCTCAAAGGCCATCAGAAGACCGACCATCGGGGCATAATTGAAGATGGCAAAATAGGCGAGGATGACCAGCAGGAAAATATAGATGACGGGGTTTCTTTTGATATCCAGCGCCTGATTGTGCAGATAGCCCTTGAAGCCGCCGTGTTCTATGTATCCGCTGTGCTTGGGAGGTTTTGATGGCGTTTTGGCCATAAACACCGCTCCTCTCTCCAGGTTATTTCGTACTGATTATACAAATTAACCCCCCTCATTATCTATAAAAAACCGTGGCTTTCATTGTCAATTTTTATGATGTGTTCCTCCGATTATAACAATCTCGGCCGCAGATTATAAATTATTCCGCTTTGCTTGAAACAGAAATCTGAAACCTTTATAATGTTCGCCGGATAGCGAAATCAATCGAGGATTCGATTGATTTCCCTGCCAAGCGGCGCGGCGAAAAGCTTTTTGGCTTTTCACCATCAGATAAATCATTATAATGACACTATCATCATAAACAAAAACACTCTGTGGGGAGAAGCCATGAAAAAGCTGCATCTCTCAGTAGTCGTCCGGCGATTGCTGGTGTCCGTCACAATCCCCTTTCTCGTCATCTCGTTCATTCTGTTTTCCTATACGCTGATCCGCAATTACGACTATAACTACAACTCCATGCTCCGCGAAGAGCAGGCGGTGCTGCGCTCGGTCGACGACCATGTGTACTCCATCAAGCGCGGGAGCATGGACGCTGTGCAGACCATGGACTTCCTGTATTTCAGCAACTCGAGCGGCCAGGAAATCGTCACGGGGAGTGCGGAGCGCGTCCTGTCTACCCTGCAAAGCTATCTTTCCGTATATGCCGAGCCGGTCGGCGCAACTTTATACAACAGTCAGCTGGACCGCAGCTTTCGCTTTTGCTTCAGCACCTCGCGGGAGGATCAGGATCTGATCACCGAGCCCGAATGGGTCGTCCCCGAGGAGCACCGGACGGAGGAGCTCCTCCCTGTTTCCACAGACCAGGGTCTTCTGCTCCGCTACACGATCCGTGAGCGCTACGGTTCGCTTTCGGTCTTCATCCGGCCCTCTGACGCGGAGAATTACCGCGACCTTTGCCGAAGCGTCTCCGGTGATCCGCTGTTCTATGCTCCGGAAGAAGCTCCCGTCGGCCGCGCCGTCATCACAGCCGTTTCCGAGAAGAACCCGCTGGCGCTCTCCTATACGATACCGTCGCGGATGGAATTCACCGGCATCAATCTTTTTCAGCTGATTTCGATCCTTGCGCTGTTTTTCCTCTTTATCCTTGTATTTATCCTGTTCCGATACATCCAGAAAATCCTGCTCTCCCCGCTGCTTCTGATTTCCGACGCTTTTCAGAAGGTCGCCGCGGGCGACGGCAGCTTCCGAATCAGGCAGAACAGCAATATCGTGGAGATCAATCAGTTTTATACCGGGTTCGACGCCATGCTGGATTCGATTCGGGACGCCGAAGAGAAAACCATGCGCCATCAGGCTGAGGCCATGCAGGCGAAGATGCAGTATCTGCAGATGCAGATCCGCCCGCACTTCTACCTGAACTGCCTGAAAACCATCAACTTCCTGGCCCAGATCCATGCGGATGACAAGATCCAGTCCATTGCGATTTCTCTTTCGGAGTATTTTCGCTATTCCTTCCAGGACGTCAACCGACTGGTCACTGTCCGGGAAGAGCTGCACTCCGTCGGCAGCTATGTGGAGCTGTGCCGCTGTCTGTACAGCGAGATCCGGCTGGAACTCGATGTGCCGGAGGAGGCCATGCTGATTCCCTGTCTCCCGCTGAGCATCCTGACCTTTGTGGAAAACTGCATCAAGCACCGTCTGGATGAGGATGAGATCCGGATCCGTATTTCCGCATCCCTCTCGGGAGAGGGGGACGACGCACGCCTTCTCCTGCGGATCCAAAACAGCAGCCTCTTTTCCGAGGATGTCATCGCCGAGCTGAACGCCGAACCGGTCAACGCCTTTCAATACAGGAGCGACAGGGTAGGCATCGCAAACGTCCGTTACCGGATGTGGCTGCTGTATCAGGATGCGTTTTCTCTGTTCTTCTCCAATGAAGATCATCTTGCCACCGTGACTGTTCAATTCCCCGTTCAGGTTCCGCCTGACCGGGAAAGGAGGCTGTTATGACCGTTCTTCTGATCGACGACCAGCCCAGCATCCTCTCTGCGTTGACCTCCGGTATTGACTGGAATATTCTGGGTTTCACCTCCGTGCTGACCGCCACCAGCGCGGCCAGAGCGCGGAAGATCCTCTCCGAGCACAGTGTGGATCTTGTGCTCTCCGACATTGAAATGCCCAATGAAGACGGGCTCTCCCTTCTCTCCTGGGCACGGAAGGAGGGCTATGATTTTGAGTGCATCCTGCTGACGGCGCACGCGGATTTTTTCTATGCCAAACGGGCCATCACGCTGAACGTCTTTGACTATGTGGTACAGCCGGCGCGCTTCGAGGATATCATCGCCTCCGTCAAAAAAGCGCTTGAGGCGATACGCCTCAAGCGGCTTCATCAGGCTTCGGACTCCCATCAGCAGCTCAGCGCAGCCGCCGGCAATATCGTGCTCAGCTCACTGCTGGAGGGCTGGCCGGATTATGAAACATCCCTTCTCTATCCCCAGGAGCTGGAAAAACGGCTGCAGCAGCTGCAGCATTTCGGCCTTCCCTGCAGTGAGACCACGCCCTGCTTTTTGCTCTCGCTTTTTATCCCGCCCTCACGAAAGGATCCGTCCGGGTCCTTTGCGCTGCTCTGCAGGCTGTATTACGAGCAGCTGACCCGGGAGCTGGACGTCACCGGTTTCTCCTGTTTTCTGGCGGAAAGCCGGTTCTTTGCGCTTTTGTTCATGCCCCTCCCCGAGTCGCCTCTGCCGCTGCTCTCCGTGCCGCTGAAAGAGGCCTCCGTCAAAGCGGGCTGCTCCGCCGGACTGGTCTGTACCGCTGCGCAGCTGCGCTTTTTGAAGGATGCCATGAACCTTCTTCTCCAACAGGAGCGGGGGGATTCTGCCGCATCACATCCTGTGTTCTGTCCCTTCCGGCAGGATGACGTCCTCGGCGCTGTCGTCGGGCAAAACCGCTATCTGCAGTATATCGGGCAGATCCGCAGCTATATTCTCAACCACATGGCCGAGCCGATCTCGCGTCAGGACATCGCGGACAGTCTCCACCTTTCCCCGGATCATGTCAGCTTTGTGGTGAAAACGACCGAAAACATGACGATCAAGGAGCTCATCAACTCCGTCAAAATGGAGCACGCCCGCCGCCTGCTTCGCAGCACCAAGATGCCGATCGGCGAAATATCCCAGAAATGCGGCTTTGACAGCTTTGCCTATTTCAGCAAGGTCTATCGCGAGACCTATCATCTGACGCCTTCCCAGGAGCGCGGAAAGGACGGAAAGGAGAAGGGAAATGTTCCATCTGAATGAAGACAACAAGGTGACTGCGGCCCTCTCCCGCATCACCGATCTCGTATTCCTTCAGCTTCTTTTCCTGTTGACCAGCATCCCCATCGTTACCATCGGCGCCGGGCTGAGCGCGATGTTTACCGTCTGCCGCAAGCTGCGCCTGGATACCATTTCCGAGATTGGCTCGACCTACTTTCACGCCTTTGCCGAAGGCTGGAAAAAGAGCACGGTCGCCTGGCTGCTTTTCCTGTTTGTCGGCGTCATGCTCTATGTAGATTTCAACTTTTACGCCGATCGCGGCGCGCTCGGCGCAGCGGCGCGCGTTCTGGCCTTTCTCATAGGCGCCGTCGCTTACCTGTGCTTTGTCTATCTCTTTCCCATGCTGGCCTGGCTGGAGAATCGGCTTCTGCCGCAGATGAAAAACGCGCTGATCCTTTCCCTCATCCATGCCGGCACAACGGCTCTCGTGACCCTGCTCTACGCTGCCGCTTTCGCGCTCTCCAAATTTCTGCTTCCCATTTTCCTGTTCATCGGCTTTTCCGGCCCGGTTTATCTGGCCTCCGGTCTGCTTTTGAAGGCCCTGTCTGCCCAGGCGCCGGAGCTGCTTCCGTCTGAGGAGGAAGAGCCGGGAGAGAAGGAAGAAGCGTCTCAGGACGATACAACAGAATAAGGTTCGGGGCCGCCTTTGAAGGCAGCCCCGGTTTTTTGACGGTCCCTTTATCCCTGCTTGTAACCGAAGTCCGGGATCCGGTGCCAGCGATCCCGGAAATAGTGGGCGGCCAGCTTGGGACGCCGGTCACGGGTGAACAGGCCCTTTTTGTTGCCCTGTACCCGATTGGTTCCCTGCGCGGTGGCAAAGTCGGCAAAGTTCCAGACATGTTCCCCGACCACGAAGGGGAAATCATCCAGCACACGATTGTTCATTTTGTAGTATTCCAGTTGGTATTCTTCCGTGAACATGACAGGAGTCGTATCGTGCAGGCCTGCTACGGTATCGGCGCCGTATTCCGTGATCATCAGCGGCTTGCCCAGCTTCTCCCACTCCTGCAGCTCCTGCCGCAGCCAGACTTCCGGCGCAATCAGATCCGGGCCGCCCTCGTACCAGCCGTAATAGCGGTTCAGGCATATCACGTCACTCAGCCGGGCGGAGACGTCTGAATCCGGCCCGCCGGCCATCTGCGCACTGGAGATGGACAGGGGCCGCTTCTGCGGATCGAGGGATCTCGCCAGATCGAACAGTGGCTTGAAGTATGCATATGCTCCCTTCGCCGCGCCGTCCGGTTCGTTGGCCAGGTTCCACATCACAACGCAGGCGTAGTTCTTGTCGCGGGCAATCAGATCCCGGATGACCTCCCGATGGTGCGGGAAGGTATGCATTCCCTGCTCCGGGTCAAAGGTATCCACCTTTGTCCCGTCCGGGCGGAAGTTTGCGCCTCCGCCGAAAAACAGGGCCAGTCCTACGGCCGGTGTCTCGTCGATCACGACAAAGCCCTCGCGCTCCGCCATGCGCAGCATCTCCTCGCTGTAGGGGTAGTGGCTGCAGCGAAAGCTGTTGGCGCCCTGCCACTGCATCAGGGACATGTCCTTGGCGTTCATGGGCAGGTTTTCGCCGCGCCCGTGCGGGAAGGTGTCCTCGTGCTTGCCGTAGCCCTTGAAATAGAATGGCCGTCCGTTGATCAGAAACTGCGTTCCGCGCACCTCGACCGTGCGGATGCCGTAGGGCTGCTCGTAGACATCCTCGCCGTAACTCACCCGGATGGTATAGAGGTAGGCTTTTCCGGGCTGCCACAGCGTCGCACGCTCCAGCGTGAGCATGCCGTCCCATCCCTTGGCGCGGTCGATCGTCCGGCCTTCCCGGTCAAGGATCGCAACGCTTACGATGCTGTCGCTTTCTTCGCCGCCGGTTTCCACCTGATAGTGGATCACCGCATTGCCTGTGTCACCCGCAATATCCGTGACTTCTGCCGCCAGGCGGATATCCGCAATGTAGCTTTTCGGCGTAGTCAGCAGCTTGACCGGGCGGGTGATCCCGGCGTAGTTAAAGAAATCAAAATTCGGATAGTTCTGCTTCTGGGGGCTATTTTCCTGTCGGGAACTGCCGCCCCAGTAGTTTTTCGGGTTTCCCACCGGCAGCGTCGTATAATCGATCCGATTGTCTACCGCGATCGTCAGCAGGTTTTCCCCATCCCGCAGATCGCCCAGCTCTACCTCAAAGGGCAGAAAGCCGCCCCGATGGCGGCAGAGCTCCGCCCCGTTCAGAAAGATGATCGCATGGTGCGTGACCGCCTCGCAGCGCAGCACGATTCGCTGGGTCCGGCGCAGAAACGCGGGAACGGACAGCCTGCGCTGATAGAACACGAGGCCGTAATGGTCGCGGAAATCCACTCCCTCCCGGAGATCGTTATAGGACGCGGGAACCGGCATGGAAACGGGATTTTCCAGCGGGTGGGCAAACCATTCGTTTTCCAGGCCGCCGCCGTCGTCGAGTTTGAAATCCCAAGTCCCGGAGAGATCGATCACTGTCCGGGAATCTGTCATGATCGGATAAAGCATGGTGATTCTCCTGTTCAAATATCCAGCGCGGCGTGGTGGCCCTGGTAGGTGGCCTTGGTGATGGTGCCGACCGCGTTGGCATCGCCGATCACGCGCACCCAGGGCGCGCAGTCATAGAGCTCCTGGGCCACGTTCCAGCGGGGCCGCTGACCCAGGGCGCAGATGACCGTGGTGCCGGGGACGAGGACCTTCTCGCCGTCCTTCGTCTCGCACCAGATGCCTTCTTTCGTGACTTCCAGGCCCTTGTAGCCGGTGTGCACGGTGACGAGCTTGTTGAGCTTCTCCAAGAGCAGCGGGCGCTGCCGGATCACGGAGTCGAGCGCCACATCGTCGCGCATCTCCACGAGGTGGACTTTTCTGCCCTCCATGCCCATGTGGATCGCACACTCCACGCCGGAGATACCGCCGCCGAAGACGACCACAGAGTCAGTAATAGGCTTTTCGTGCTTATACTGATCGTTCACGAGAATAACGTTCTCGCCGTCCAGGCCGGGGATCGGCGGGCGCAGCGGAGCCGATCCGGCCGCGATGATGATGGCGTCGGCGTGGTAGGCATCCGCAAACGCCTTTGTGACCTCCTGACCGGTGACGATCTTGGCCCCGGCCTTCTCGGCCAGGCGCTTGTAGGTCTCGCCCAGCATGAACATCTCCTGCTTGAAGGGGAGCACTTCCTCGCTCTTGAGGATGCCGCCCACGCGGTCTTCTTTCTCGCAGAGGAGAACGTCATGTCCCCTTCTGGCTGCGGTATAGGCTGCATACAGGCCGCCGGGGCCGCCGCCCACGATCAGGACGCGCTTTTTCACGGGCGCCGGGGTGATCTCCATGCCCTCGTCCTCACGGCCGATGATCGGGTTGATGGCGCATCTTCTGGTACCGGTGGCCGCGCGCTCGGACATGCAGACGAAGCAGCGCATGCAGTGGACGATCTCGTCGTCCCGGTTCTCCATGACCTTCTGGGGCAGGAAGGGATCGGCCAGCAGCTGACGGCCCATCTCCACGATGTCCGCCTTGCCGGAGGCGATGATCTCCTCCATCTGCGCGGGATCGGAAAGGCCGCCGATGGTGGCCACGGGGATGGAGACGTGCTTCTTGATCTCGGCCGCGAGATAGACGTTGCGGCCGTGCTCCTCGAACATGGAGGGATGGGTGATGCCGAAGGTGCGCTGATAGGTGCCCGCGGTCACGTGCAGCAGATCCACATAGGGCTCGAGGATCTTGGCGATCTTGACGCCCTCGTCGAGGTCATAGCCCTCGGGGACGAACTCCGCGCCGGAGAGGCGAAACTCGATGGGGAAGCCGGGGCCGACCGCGGCGCGCACGGATTTCAAAATCTCGATGGCCAGACGGCAGCGATTCTCGGTGGAGCCGCCGTACTCGTCGGTGCGGTGGTTGAACATGGGGGACAGGAACTGGTTGATGAGCCAGCCGTGGCCGCCGTGGACCATCAGCATCTCAAAGCCCGCCCGTTTGCAGAGGCCCGCCACATGGCCGTAGGCCGCCACGATCTCGGCGATCATTTCCTTGCTCATGGCCTTGTAGGGCACGCCGTCAGCTCTCACGCCGTCGTCGGCGCTCCACTGGTTCAGGCCGTGCTGCTTGTTTTTGTCGGTCATGTACGTTCCGGCGAACATGCCGGAGTGAGAAAGCTCCGCGCTGGGGATGGCGCCGTGGCGGCGGATCGCGTCGGCTGTGTAGGTTGCCTTAGGCAGAGAGTTCAAAATGCTCTCGTCCAGGCGGTAGGCGTGGCTGCCGTCGCTGGGGTGCACCATCAGCTCGCTGATGGTGACCGCCGCGCAGCCGCCCTTGGCGCGATATTCATAGAAGGCCTGGGACTTGGGGCCGATGCAGCCGTCCAGCTCAATGTCCGTGCCGCCCATGGGCGTGGAGAACATGCGGTTGCGATACCAGACGTTGCCGATGCGGATGGGCCTGCAAAGGTTCGGGTACTTGCGTTCCATGGCGTGTTCCTCCTGTATTTTGTGCCGTTCGTTCCATCACAGACTATACCAATACTTTGTTCTCTTTGTCTATAAAAAATCAGTATAAAGAATTCCGTATGACACCTGTTTTTCCCGTCCAGCGAAACCCTGACAGAACACAGACTGAATGATGAACTTTCAAGCATATTTTAGAAAAAAGCTTGATCTTGTATACATACGAGAATCCGTGTGAACTGGCGAGTTCCGGTGACTATCCACGATCCCATATTCCCCAAATAATCCCCAGCAATAAAGCTCCCAAAAACTTTTCACCTCGAAAAGTTAAGAATAAACATCCGCCCGCCTAGCGGGCGGTTTTTCACATGCGGGCATAGCCCTTTGTTCCTCGCAGACACGTCAAACGTGTAATACGATCTGCCAACTGCGCGAAGACTGTTACTTGCTGCCCTTAAAAGGGCCAACCTCACTCATCGTGAGTTGTTCACCCATCTGATCTTCTTTCAGTTGGTTCTTGATGTACTCCGCAATTCGGCTCGTGTTCTTTCCTACGGTATCCACGTAATATCCCTTGCACCAGAACTCTCGACTTCTGTACTTGTATTTCAGCTCGCCGAATTGCTCATACAGCATGGTGCTGCTCTTTCCTTTCAGGTATCCCATGAAGCTCGATACCGACATCTTTGGAGGGATCTCCACCAGCATATGTACATGGTCTGGGCACACTTCTGCTTCAACTATCTTTACGCCCTTCCATTCGCACAGTTGCCGCAGTATCTTTCCTACTGCCAATCTCTTTTCTTCATAAAATACTTTTCGCCTGTACGTTGGCGCAAACACAACATGGTATTTGCAATTCCACTTCGTATGCGATAAACTGTTTATGTCATTCAAACTCACTTGAATGTCCTCCTTTTGCTATCCCTCGTGCAGTTGGCCGACCGCACCTCCAGTATAGCAAAAGGAGTTTTTATGTCTTCCTTATCGCTTAAGCTCTTTTGAACCACAGGCCTAGCCTGTGGTTTTCGGACGACAAAAAGACCGTTTTCTTATCGAAAACGGTCTTATTGGTGCGTCAGGACACCGATAATCATACATTTCGGCGTTTCTTACTCAAAATGATGGGGTGGGTGCAAAGTGGGTGCAAACTGCTGTGATGAACATAACAATAACCAAAAAGGCTCATGGGCAGCCCTCCTTCACAAAATGAAAAGAGACCGGATTACTCCGATCTCTTAGCTGCTATTCATGTTGAAAAGGGAGTTCATTTGCCTCGCTTTTTCTTGCTCGTATTGGGGTTCCTTTTCCCTTTCATTGATTCTTTTGCTTCATATACTACGACTGCCTGATCATCACGATTCGCACCGACAAACAAATCTGATTTCCAGCGAAGAACTGGTATTGTTCGGCCTTCGCCTGTCCAATAATGCTGGAAGTGTGCCCTCCTTACATGTGGGCGTCTTTTCTTCCCACGTTTAGTATTACTATCGGCAACATCTTCATTGTTTTTATCATCAGAACTCTCTGCAGAATCAGTATTTTGTTCGATTGGGCTTTTGCCTAGTTGCAGTTTCCGATATACGATTTCCGCATACTTGGTACCTACTTCATGAAGCTTGATTGCAGGATCACTTTCGTCCTTCTGTCGTGGCGCTTTCTGGGGCTTTTTGCGTCGCTTGATCTGCTTGATATCTGGCTCTTCAGAAGAAAGATAATACATCAGATTGATTGCGAGATTCAAAGCCTTTCTCTCTGCGAGGATACACTCATCCGCTTCCTGATCATTCAAATGACGGTCGATGAGCACTGTCCGTTTATATGATGACAGCCAGTCCAAGTATTGCTGCGTTTCGAAGACCTGAGATACTTTCATGCCATTGGTAATGGGGAATGCAAAGGATATTCCGGGATAAATCTGTGATTCACTTTCTTGCTTTCGATCAAGATAATTGAAATTAATCCAGAGCATATCGGGATGGTTCTCAATATGGACATACATCCCGGCTGTTTCCTCATCTTTGATTTTGGGCAGTGTTCCTTCGGGAAAGAAGAACAGCATATCCTTGAAGGGAAGCCTTTCAAGAAAAGATATCAGTATAGTGGTATCCTCTGTGTATGACATAGCATCAACGAACTCGCGATTGAAGCTATAAACAGCCTTCGTTCGTTGCCAACCCTTAAACGCCAATAACAGAGGCAAATACATCGCAAAAGCGCCCGATCCAGTAGCTCTTGTTATTCTGGCGGTAATTCCCTTTATATGCTCCTGCGAACCCACAAGATTATCCAGGCATTCTGAATCCTCGGTTGTCCAATGGATTTTATGAGATAAAGCCTGAAATCTATCGTTGATCTGATGTAGCAAGTCAGTTAAGGAGTCTCTGTCATTTCGAATCATCATATACCCCTCTTATGAAGATACCAATTAACACTGAACTGTCGAAAAGGAGTATATCATAAATAACTGGCTTTCGGAAGATGCTTTATAGCCGTCCCTATTGTATCATAGCCTGTGTACCAATGTGGTTGCGGGGGAAGGATTTGATCCGCCTTGCGGTGAGGCGAAAAACCGTTCGGGCTTGCGCTGATCCTCCTGTTTTTCGATCGCTGCGGAAATTGAAGGCTCCCTGCATCCGCCCCCGGCGGCGGGAGCCCTCAATTCCAACGACCTCCGGGTTATGGCTTCGCCCCGCCTTGCGGTGCCCGGAATTTCCGCGCCGCCGCAGAGCGCGGCTTGAAATTCCGACCGCTGCGGATAAGACGCCTGTCCTTCCTCTGCCACCGGCAGCGGGCGGGCGTCTTATCCCAACGAGCTGCGCTCGTCGGTCTCATAACCCGGGGAACATCGGCGTAGACCGCTCCCGTCACCGTATGAAAAAGACACCCATCCTACGGATGGGTGTCTTTTTCATGTGGTTGCGGGGGAAGGATTCGAACCAACGACCTCCGGGTTATGAGCCCGACGAGCTACCAGCTGCTCTACCCCGCGATATTTTCTTTAGCCTAGATAATATAGCACACGCAGTTCCGAATGTCAAGCCTTTTCCGAAAAAGATTTCCCTGGCCAATTCTGCTTCCTCTCAGGCAGATTCATCCCGCCTCCCGCCCGCGGCGGAAAGGCGGGATGATTCGCTCAGAACTCCTTTTCCCAGGAGGCGATCACCGCGTCCGTGACGGCCGCGCGAAAGCCCCGCTGCTCCAGCGTGCGCACACCCTGGATGGTACTGCCCGCAGGAGAGCATACCCGGTCCTTCAGCACGCCCGGGTGCTCGCCGCTCTCCAGGATCATCTGCGCCGTACCCATCAGCATACGGCAGGCGTAGGCGATGGCGTCCTTCCGCGGCAGGCCGCAGGCCACAGCGCCGTCGGCCAGCGCTTCCACGAACATGGCGGCATAGGCCGGGCCGCAGCCGGTCACGCCGGTGGCGGCGTCCAGCAGATGCTCCTCCAGCTCCTCCACCGCACCGGAAGCGGCCAGGAGCCGACGGACATACGCCTTTTCCTCCTCCGTCACCTTGTCGGACGCGGTCAGAAGCGTGACGCCGCAGCCCGCGGCCACGGGGATATTCGGCATTACCCGCACCACCGGCAGCCCGCCCAGCAGCGAATCCAGCGCGGCCAGGTCCCTGCCGGCCACCATGGAGACGACTACCAGCCGTTTTGTGCGCGCTTCCAGCACGTCCCGGATCCCGCTGAGCATGCCGTCGAGCATCTGGGGCTTGACGGCAAGAAACAGCACGTCCGCCTCAGAGGCGACTTCCCTGTTTTCACAGGCCTCGCCGCCCAGCTCCTGCGCCAGGCGCCGTGCCTTCTCCGGCGTGCGGTTGGCGAGCAGCAGCCTGTCCGCCGCGCCGCTTTTCGCGGCTGCCCGCGCCAGCGCGGAACCCATGTTGCCCGTTCCGATAAAGCCGACTGTTGTCATATGTAATCCCGTCCTTTTGTTTTTTTCTTCAGTTTACCACGCCCGTATGCCGCTGGCAACAGGAAACGCCTGCCCCGTCGGGCAGGCGTTTTGAAATCGTTTGTGTAAACCGGAAGTTCCGATCATTCCGCTTCCTTCTCCGGATTCTTTTTCACCAGGAGCTTTTCCACCCGGTGGCCGTCCATGGAAAGAACCGTGACGGTCAGGTCTTCATATTCAAAGCTGTCGCCGGGTTCCGGAAAAGCGCCGAAGCTCTCCACCGTCCAGCCGCCCAGGGTCTCGCTCTCGGCCTCGAAGCTGTCCTCGTCGATGCCGACAAGCTCCAGAAAGTCCGGGATGGTCATGTCCCCGTCCAGCTCGAATTCATCGGCGCTGCGCTTGACGACTTCCTGCTCCACGGTATCGGTCTCGTCCCAGATGTCGCCCACGATCTGCTCCAGCACGTCCTCCATGCTGAGCACGCCCAGCATACCGCCGTACTCGTCGGAGACGACGGCCAGGTGCTGCTTTGCCCGCTTAAGGGCGTTGAGCACCGCGGGCAGCTTCATGGTCTTGTACACGTAGCAGGGCGGCATCAGAAGGCTGCGGATATCGGCGCGGCCATCGTCGGCCACGGCCTTGAGGAAGTGGTTCAGATACAGAACGCCGATCACGTTGTCGATGCTGCCCTCATACACGGGCAGGCGCGAATAGGGCGCCTCCTCGATGACCTTGAGGATCTCTTCCCAGTCGTCGTCAATATCCAGCGCCACCACGTCCACGCGGGCGGTCATGACCTCGGAGGCGGAAATCTCCGCAAAATCGATGGCGGCCTGCACCAGCTCGGACTGATCCTCGTCGAGCACGTCCTCGTCCTCGGCGGTCTCGATGATGGACTGCAGTTCCTCCACGGCCTCCTCCGGGTCCTCTTCCTCCTCGCCCTTCATCCACACGGTCAGCAGGGCAATGAGCTTAACCACAAGCCAGATCAGCGGCGTGAGCAGCACGCGGAGCGTGTTCACGGCATAAGCGTTTCGCATCGAGAGACGGTTTGCATTTTTCTTGGCGGTGATTTTGGGGATCGTCTCGCCGAAAAGGATGACCAGCACGGTGATGATGAGGGTGCTCAGCCAGGTTTTCCCGTCGCCCCCGGTGAGGATGTTCACCAGCACCACGCCCAGCGAGGAGGCGGCGATGTTCACCAGGTTGTTGCCGATCAGGATGGCGGAGAGGGTATCGTCATAGCGCTCGCAGAGCTTCAGCGCCGTGCCGGCGCGCTCGGAGCCGTCATCCCGCAGGCTCTCCAGCCGGAGCTGGCTGCAGGAAGAATAGGCCATCTCCGAGCCGGAGAAAAAGCCGGAAAGCAGCACGCAGGCGGCGATGCCCGCGATCACGAGAAACAGGCTCATGCCTCCGCACCCCCTTCCCTTTCGGGCTGCAGCTTCACGTGCAGCTTGCGGATGCGGTTGTGCTCCATGGCGGAGACGGTGACAGTCAGGCCATGGTAGGTAAAGCTCTCGCCCACCCGGGGGATGGCGGTGAACTGCTCGTAGGCCCACTCGCCCATGCGGGTGTTCACAAGCTCTTCATTTTCCTCGGGATCTTCAAAGCCCAGGGTCTCGAACACGTCGGTGACGGATTCCTCCGCATCCACCTGGTATTCGCCCTCGCCCAGCTCGACGACGGGTTCCTCCACCACGTCGTCCTCATCCCAGATCTCGCCCACCAGCTCCTCCAGAATGTCCTCCACCGTGACGATGCCCAGGGTGCCGCCGTAGTTGTCGGTGACGACGGCCATGTTCTGACGCTTGCGGGACATGAGGGGCAGCAGCTCGTCGATGTTGGTGCTCTGGTGGATGAAGAAGGCCTCGTCCAGCAGGGGCCGCAGCTCGAGAGCTTCCCCTTCGTGCAGCCAGGCCTTGATGAACTTGCGGATCTGCAGGATGCCGATGATGTTGTCGATGCTGCCCTCGTACACGGGGAGGCGGCTGTGGTTCTGGGACTTGATCTGCGAGAGGATCTCCTCGTGGCTGTCGCCGATGTCGATGGCGGCCAGGTCCACCCGCGGGGTGAGGATGCTCTCCACCGTCACGTCCCCGAACTGCAGGGCGGAGGAGATCAGGTCGCCCTGCTCCTCGTCCAGCGTGCCCTCCTCCGTCATATCCTCGATGAGGTCATAAAGCTCATCCTCGGTGACGGAGATCTCCGGCTCGCCGCGGGTCAGCTTCGCGGCAGTCTGACCGATCCAGGTCAGCAGCGCCGAGAGCGGCGCAAAGAGCAGCATGAAGAAGCGCAGGCTCCCGGCCGCGGCCAGGGCGCACTTCTCGCTGTACTTTTTGGCGATGCTCTTGGGCAGCATTTCGCCCGCGAAGAACACGGCGATGGTGGTGAGGACCGTGCTGAGCGTCACCGCGCTCAGGCCCCAGCGGCGCGTGACCGCGACGGTGACCAGGGAGGCTGCGGCGATGTGCACGATGTTGGTGCCGATCAGAAGCGTGCTGATAGCGCGGTCAAAGCGGTCCAGGATCCAGAGGGCGTTCCTGCCCCGGGGATCGCCGTGATCGGCGTGGGTTTTGATCTTATTGCGGGAGACGGAAGCAAACGCCGTCTCCGCGACCGCGAAATACGCGGCCATAAACAGTAACGCGATTGCGATGATCCATGGCAATCGACTGCCATCGTCCATAAGAGGATCAACAACTCCTTTGTTGCAAAGTTAAACTGTATAATAGCACGAATCTCCCATTGCGTCAATACGCCGCCCCGGAAAGGGCGGCGTATTGCGAGACTGTCAAAAAACCACGCTGAAAGCACAACAACCAGAGCAGCGGGGGAGCTCGAGGGGGCAAGGCCCGCCTCGAGTACAATAACCCGCCGTCCGAAGAAATAACAGGCTTTTTCGGGTAAACGCATTCTGATTCCCCCGTCAAAATGCGCGGCGGGAGAAGCGCAGTCAAAAAAGTCTGTCAGACTTTTTTGACAAGCTGTCAATACGCCGCCCCGGAAAGGGCGGCGTATTGCGCTCATAGGATTCGGGCGTCTTGCTTATCGGATCGCGAGCTTCAGCAGCCAGATCAGCAGCAGGTGGCCGGGGTAGAAGACATAGAACAGCCACTTGAGGCCGCGGCCCTTTTCGCCGTTATAGAGGAAGAGGGGCAGAAAGCCCAGCAGTCCGAAGATGTAGATGCCCACGTTCTCGGTCACGATATGGAAAGCCATGCCCAGCGCGGAGCGGACCCAGGTCTCCTTATCCCGCAGCAGATAAAACAGCACCACGAGTCCCACGCCGTAGAGGTGATAGTCCGTGCGCAGCGCAAGCGCCGCGGCCATCCCGGCGATCACCGCGAGAGTGCCCAGACCGATGCGGCCCGGCGTCGGGTTTTCGGTGACGAGGCGGTCATAGCAGAGCAGAGCCAGAATGGCGATAAAGAAGGTAAACATCACGTTCTGGTGTTCAAAGCCCAGCCGCCCGCTCAACACCAGGTCGAAGGGCAGCTCGCTCAGCAGCGCAAAGAGGCCCATACGCAGCAAATACTTTTTTCGGTCGCGGGTGTGGATAAAGCCTTCCGCCACGCAGAAGGCGAAGATGGGCATGGCAACGCGCCCGATGATGCGCATCCAGGTCTGACCGGGGAAAAAGTTGTCCCCCACGTGGTCAAACACCATGCAGACCATGGCGATCAGCTTGAGGGCCGTGCCGTCAAGGCAGGCAAGGCTCCGGTTTTTCTTCATGCGAATCCCTCCCTTTACTCTTCAAACAGGCTCATCTGGGTCTCTCGCTCCGGAAGCTCAGCGAGCCAGGCAAAGCAGTCCTCCGGGCGATAGAGCATGCCGTGTTCCCGGCAGAACTCCCGGAAGAGCCGCATCAGCTCCGCAGAGCGCGGGCTCGGCAGCTCGTAGGCGTTTCCGTAGCGCCGGACGTATCGCTCCTTCAGGCCGGGAAAGTGCCGGTCGAGGGCGGCGTAATAGTATTCCCGGTTTCCCTCGCGCAGGGTCAGGCCCATGCCGAAGCAGACGATGCCCTTCACCTCCGCCGCGGCGCAGGCCTCCAGGATGGGCAGAACGTTCTCCTCCGTGTCGTTGATCCAGGGCAGGATCGGCGTGAGCCAGACCATCGTGGGAATGCCCCGCTGCCGCATCGTCTCCAGCACCTCGACGCGCCGCCGTGTCGTGCACACGCCCGGCTCCAGGATGCGGCTCAGGCCCTCGTCCCAGGTGGTAAGGGTCATCTGCACCACCGCCTTGGCCCGGCGGTTGATATCGTCCAGCAGGTCCAGATCCTCCAGCACCCGGTCGGACTTGGTGAGAAGCGTGGCACCGAAGCCGTATTTCCGGATCACTTCCAGGCAGCGCCGCGTCAGGCGAAGCTGCTGCTCGCAGTGCATATAGGGGTCGGACATGGAACCCGTGCCGATCATGCAGCGCTTTCGTTTGCCGCGCAGCGCCCGCTCCAGCAGCTCCGGCGCGTTCTGCTTCACCTCGATGTCCTCAAAGGGGTGGTCGAAGTGATAGCAGAGGCTGCGGCTGTCACAGTAGATGCAGCCGTGGGAGCAGCCCCGGTAGACGTTCATCCCGTTCTGGCCGTTGTTGGCCGTCAGGATGCCTTTGGCGTTCACAAAATGCATGGCGCATCACCACAGGCCGGGAAAAAGCCGATACTTTACCCGCTCTTTATACTCGGCGTAGCCCTCCAGCCCCTGCTCCAGCACCTGCTCCTCGTTTCGGATGCGCAGCGCGATGATGGGGAGATAGGCCAGCATGATTACGAAGGAAAGCAGAGATCCCAGCACAAGCGGCATGGACAGGAACAGCAGCACCGTGGCCGCGTACATCGGGTGGCGCACGACGCCGTAGAGCCCGGTGTCCACCACGCGCTGGTTTTCCTGCACCTCGACGGTGCGGGAGAGCCAGGCGTTTTCCCGTAGGACCTCCGCGAAAAGCAGGTATCCCAGCAGGAAGACGGCCGCCGCGGCAAAGCTCAGCCAGCGGGGAAGCTGCAGCCAGCCGAAACGAAAGCTCAGCCCCGCGAGGACGAAGGCGCCCACGAACATCAGGCCGCTCAGGGCGATCACCTGCTTCTGCTCCGTCTGCTCCTCTTTGGCGTTCAGCCGGCTTCGAAGCAGATCGGGGCTTTTTACCAACATCACGAGCCCGGCAATGAACATCGGCACAAAAAGGATGCCCATCAGAAGCCAGCCCTGCGGATAAGAGAAGGTCCCGGCCGGGAGAAAGAGCAGCAGGCCCATCAGCAGCACGCCGCTCAGCAGTTTGATCAGCGCATCGCGCAGCAGTTTTCGATCCATTCTCTCGCTCCTCTCTCAGCGGCAGAAGTCCGCCACGCGCCCGAGCCAGTCCGGCGCCTCCTCGTAGAGTCCGTGCCCCAGACCCTCGTACAGATACAGCTGCGCCCCGGGGATCCTTTCCGCGAGTTCCCGGGAGGCAAGCCCCGTCACGATCCGGTCGTCCGTCCCGCCGATCACCAGCGTGGGGCAGGTGATGCCGGGCAGCGCGTCATAGGCGTCATGGGTCACGCAGGACTCCGCCTGGGTCAGAAAGCGGGCAAAGCTTTTCGGCTTTCCCACGTTGCCCAGCAGGGCGTATTCGATGCGCGCCGCGCGCAGGCGCTTTTCGGAGTAGGAGCGCTCGGCGGTGTCCCGCATGATGGCGCCGTAATCGCCCCGCTCCGCCATCGCCGTCCAGCGGGCGATCACGTCCTTCACGGTGTCGTTGGGGCGGCTGAGCGTCACGGTCAGCACCAGCTTTCGCACCTTGTCCGGGTGATCCAGCGCCAGCCACTGGGCG
This sequence comes from Oscillospiraceae bacterium, assembly GCA_902774015.1. Lineage (GTDB taxonomy): Bacteria > Bacillota > Clostridia > Oscillospirales > Oscillospiraceae > Limivicinus. The sequence goes on from CACYHB010000004.1 coordinate 166,629, forward strand.
ATCATCCCGCCCTGGGACACGCCGACCACCGCCGTATCTCTCAGGCCCAGCGCCTCCATGGCGGCGTTCAGATCCTCCGCCATCTGCCGCGTGGTGAAATGGGGCGGGAGCTGCGCGCGGCGGCTGAAGGCGTACACCGTGAAGTCCTTCACCAGGCCCCGGTACATAAGCGCAAAGGGCAGGGCCATGCCTTTGACGGTCTTGAGGCCGTCCCCCACGCCGGGCAGCAGGATAAGCGTTTTCTGGCCGCTTCCGAAGCGGATATAGTCCGTATCGCCCGCCGGCAGATGCAGGCGGCCGTTTTTCGTGTTCAGCATCTCTTCTCCCCTCTCTGTCAATCCAGGATCTTCAGCGGCATCCAGCGCCGGTAGTCTCCCGAGACCAGGCTGTAGCGGACGCCGTTTTTCTCGCCCTCGATGCTGTCATGGAAGCGGCTCTCCCCGTGACAGTGGGCGTAGATGAGCTGCTCCGCGCCGTACTCCTCCGCCATGGCGGTAAAGCCGCTCTCCTCCTCCAGAATGCTGGTGGGCGGATAGTGCAGAAAGACGATGAACCAGCGGTATCCGTCCGCCCGGGCCGCCTCGAAGGACAGGCGCAGGCGCTGCAGTTCCCGCTCCGTCAGCTTCTTTGACCGCTGCTCCGCCTCTTCGTCCCAGTCCACGACGCGGCCGCGCCGGTCCAGCCAGAAGGGTCCCTCAAAGCAGTGTCCCTTGCTGCCCACCAGGGCATAGTCCCCGTAAGGGAAGTAGTTGTTCTGCAGAAACAGCAGCCGGCCCGCAAAGCGGGCGTTGAGCTGCTCGGTTTTATTCGCGTCCCAGAACATGTCGTGGTTGCCGCGCAGGAGGATCTTGCGTCCGGGGAGGGCGGCGATATAGGCCAGATCCTCCGCGCACTCCTCCAGGTTCCGGCCCCAGCTGTGGTCCCCGACCAGCACCAGCGTGTCCTCCGGCGTGAGCAGGGCGGCGCAGTTTTTCCGGAAGACCTCCTCGTGGTTTTTCCAGATTTTTTCTTTTATCTGTCTCTTCGCCTTCAGCGGCGACTGAAAGTGCAGATGCAGATCTCCGATGGCGTATAAGCTCATGGCCGCTTACCTCCCGTTCATTTCGTCCACATCGGCGGCGGGCCTTGCGCTCAGCTCCGCCCAGGCCGGGCGGAAGCCGCAGCATATCGCATTGCGGACGGAAGCGAGGTTTGACCAGGCGGCGCAGTAAAAGGGGACCTTGCCGCGCTCCAGGATCTCCAGCGCCAGCCTTGACGTGACGGCGCAGGCGATCCCCTGCCGCCGGTATTCCGGCAGCACGTCCACCCCGATCTGCCACATGTCCTCACAGTCGGCAGAGCAGCCGGCGAAACCCACCAGCTTCTCTCCGTCGTACGCGCCCACGCCCAGCACGTCCAGCTCCCTGCGCTTTTCGCACAGCGCGTTGCTCCACTGTGGCAAATAGAGGCTTTTGAAGTCCTCCCGGCCCAGGATGCGCAGCGGGAGGGCGCAGGGCAGCGTTCGGAGCAGCGCGGGCTCCGGCAGAAAGTACTCCGCCATGAAGCAGACCTTCTGCCCGAGAGGGGCGAGGCCCTCATTGAGCACATGCAGGTTGGGCGTCTCAAAGCAGTGCTCCGGCGGGAAGGCGGCCAGATAGCGCTCCGTAAGCTCCCGGTATTCCGGCGAGACCGAAGCCACCGCGCAGCTGCCGTAGGAGACGATCTCCACGGAGAAGGGCAGCTGCAGGTATTTTCGCGCCCGCGCATCGGGGCGCGACAGGACCACCCTGGGCTCCGGGCGCAGAAAGTCCCCCGCCTCGCAGCCCAGATCCGCCGCGGACTGCCGCAGCGCGGTCTCCCATATCTCCTGCCGTGTCATGACCTTTTCCCTCTTCCTGCCGTCCTTCCGGCGCTCTTTCCTTTTCTTTCATGTTATCACAGGGTCCCGGCGCATGCAAGCCGGGACCCTGTGCTTTTCCTGTTCTTTTCCGCAGTTGTCATTCCTGGGGCGTGATGCGGATTCTGTCCTGCCCCTTTTCATCCCTGCAGACTTCCAGCGTATAGCGGCTCTCGGTCCCTTCGTCGCGGATGACGAGGGTCGTGCTGCCGTACTTTTGGGCATGGAGATAGACGACGCCGGCCTCCGGGTCGTGGAACTGCGCATTCACGATGCTGCTGTCCTCCGCAGCAATGCTTGCCGTCTCCGAGAAGACCGGCTCCCCGGGCAGGGGCTCGATCACCGTCAGGTCCACCTGCGGCGTCACGAAAAAGAAAACGGCAGCGGCGGCCGCAGAGACCAGCAGCCCGACCAGCTTCTGCCTCCGGTCCGGGAAAAAGGCGGCGACATACAGGAGGATCTGCAGCAGGCAGAAGAGCGCCGTTATCAGCAGATGCGGGAAGCTGCGCAGGCATTGGCGCGCGCTGTCAAACGCCGTAAAGCCGAGGAAGGCCAGCACCGGGGCGAGGATCAGCACGCTGAGCCAGTTTTTCTTTTTGATATACCAGCCGATATAAGCCATGGGGAAGGTGAGCAGGGTCCAGAGGAACCAGTACCGGTAATAGCCGAAGAGCTGCCAGCCCAGAGCGGAAAACGGCACCTGGAGCAGATAGATCAGCGGCTGGCTCACGAGGAAGAACACGAAAGTCCTGCACGCGGCCTCCAGCGGCTTATTGCAGTTTGCCATGATGATGACGGCAAAGAAGATCCACGCCTCAAAGGTCACGCCCATCCGCTCAAAGGAGCTTCCCTTGAAAACCGGGCAGATCAGAAAGACGGCGGTCAGCGCCGCCGCCGCGGCGGCGAAGGCCAGGACCGTCGGCCAGCCCATGGGGAGCGCGCCGAACAGGCGCTCCGTCATGCATATTCCCTGCTTCTTTTCCTTCTTCTCCATTGTTCTTCCCGCCTGCGCCGGGCTCACAGTCCCCCGGCACAGCATCCTTTCCCGAATCGAATCAGCTGCTTTTCAGCGGATCCTTGAGATAGTACGCGCGCACTTCCCCCTCGGTGATCAGCACCGACTCCTGATGGAAAAAGGCGCAGAGGTCCCCGGCGATCTCCTGAATGACGCCCGGATCGCCGTCGATCAGCGTGAGCACCAGGGATATTTCCCTGGTATACTCCCCGTTTTCGTGGATGTACCCGCCCTCGGAGACCTGAAAGGAGAAGGGCGTGTGGTAGGCGAAGCACACTTCCCGCATGATTTTGGTATACTTTTCGGTCTCGAAGATCTGCTTCTTTGTGACGGAATCGTTCAAGCCCACATAAATCTTTGTCTCGGTCATTTTTCCTCCTCTTCCGCCTGCGCATGCGTGTCCGCTGCGGCCGGCACGATGCCCCGGGCTTCGAATCGGGGCGCTCCGCTCTCGGGGACCTGACAGGCATACCGGGCTTCCCCCGGCGAGAACAGGCATCTCCGCAGCTGTCGGTCTGCCGCCTTGAGTATATCACAGATCTCGACACAGGCAAAGCGGGATCGCCTACAGGATCGTTTTCCAGTACCGCCTTGTAAGACGCTTCTCTCCGTCTCCTGAAGCCATGATAATGTCTCCCAGGACAAAGCCGTTCTTCTCCATCACCCTTGCTGACGCAGGGTTATCGTCATCACAGGTGATGAGCACGGGAGAAATGCCCATTTCTTTTGCCTTTTCCAACGCCAAAGCCAGCATCTTCGTTCCGTACCCGCGGTTCCATTCCGAATAGCGGACGCCGTATCCGATGTGGCCGCCGCGCTGTGACAAGGCTTCGTTCAGACGATGGCGGATCGCGATCTCTCCGATAAAAGCCTTTTTTTCATCGTCGACAAGCCAGTATTTGTCTTCCCCTACCTGGTTGGGAGGCAGGTCGCGCTCGTTTCTGTAACGGTCAAATTTCGCGAAAATATCGCAGGAAGACGCGTCGGTAAAGGAATAGGTCGAAACGTTGTTCTTTTCATATTCGTCGAATGCTTCTCTGTATGATTGCAGAAATTCTGCATTCGGCACGATAAGCATGATCATTTCTTCGCCGCCTCTCCAAGTTCCGATGGATCCGTTTGATTATATCAGGAAAAACTCGTTCCGGGAAGAAGAAAAGAGGCGCTGGTCCTGCCGCAGTCAGCGTCTCTATTCAGGATGCCGCGCAAAGTGCGAGGCCGATGCGTCTTACGTCTCACGCACGGTGCTCCGGTCCCGTCCCCCGGCTGCTTTTTTCAGGCCGGGCGCATCATCGGAAAGCGGGATTCATCGGCTCAACTCCATATAGATATGATCGTCCGTACGGTCGTATTCTTTGAAGCCGCATTTTTGATAAACGTGGATCGCCCTGCTGTTTTTGGGATTTGTCCGTAAAAAAACTCTCTTCATCCCCAGCCGGTTTCTTGCATATTCAGTCAAAGCAAGGACCGCTTCTGTCCCGAAACCATGATTCTGCATTTTCGCCGTAATTGCAATGCCGAGTTCAGCATCTGAATCCGTCGGATCCATCAGTTCAATATTTCCGATAAATTTTCCGCTTTTCTTTTCAATCATAGAGAAGACAGCGGCTTTTTCTTCCAGCTTTTCGCGCACCCATTTGACTTCCTGCTCCACGGTATACGATTTAACCCGGCCGCCGGAAGAGCTGGTATAATTCTTCTCATCATTGACCATTTCGAGGTAATCGTTTACCAGATCCTCCGTTACCTCTACGAAACGGATCCGCTTCGATTCAAAAACCTGTTTCATGTTTCCCTCCAAGAGCCGCTCTATTGGGATGATTATAACAAACAACGCCCATTATGGGAAATCACACGAATTTTGATCCCTCTGCACCCCACGTGTCACGCGGGGTGCATTTGGTCATTCCCGGGATATATCCCGACAAACGGACATTTACCTATGAAGCAAATTAATAGAATCAATAATCTTATAAGCGTTTTCTGTGACGAGCGAGAATTCGATTCTGGTCACTTGGGCAAAAAAAGGAAGGAACTCCTTTCTCATACTTTCAGCTATCACTTGTAAATCAATTTGTGGATTGTACATTATAGTGGTATGCGGCAGCCAAAGGTCGCTGTTCGTCCAACGATCCAAATACGGCCCCCATTTCGCCGCAATATCATGATGAAGGCCGAAGAGAGTCTTTTCATATTGCGGAGACGCCACAATAATGGATGTAGCGCCAAGCACCTCAACTTTTTCATAATAAACGGAAAATGGTGAATAAGCGGAAATGATTTCTTTACATGATGCAATAAAAGCGCCGTCATCTCCGCCGATATACGTCGCAAGTGTAATATGCCCGTATAAATCTTTAAGCGTCATGCCAAAACGTTCCGTTACCCGCTGTAAGGCCAAAAGCTGTTTTCTCGCCTGCGCGTCAATCCTGGCAATAGCACATAGCATAGCTGTTTTACCCTTTCCCCGGCACAACTCCAGTTTATTGGGATGATTATAACAGACAACGCCCATTATGGGAAGTGGAAAAGGGACCCTGATCGTATCATGATCAGAGTCCCTTTATGGTCCGAGTGACAGGGTTCGCCTGCATTTCTTTTCCGCTTGCGGGAGTCGCGAAAAAGAAATTAAGGTATTCGACAGTGTGCGCACTGTCTCATGCACATGCCACCGGCATGTGCGGACATGATTCGAACCCTGCCATAGTGAAATGACAAAGGAGACCCCCGGTGGGGTCTCCTTTGTCATTGGTCCGAGTGACAGGGTTCGAACCTGCGGCCTCATGGTCCCAAACCACGCGCGCTACCAGCTGCGCCACACCCGGATGCCGTGCCTCTGCAGCTCGGTCATTATATACCAAGTCGCCCGCATGCGCAAGTGATTTCTGTGCAGAAAGGCGCAGCAGATTTCCAGATTGATGTTTTGGCGCGGATATGGTATGTTATAGAATAACGATGATGGAGTGTGAGCACACGATGCGAATGAGAAAACGGCACAATCTGGAGCCGAGAATGGAAAAATGCGCCGATCTGCTGATCGGCGATCCCGCGGGAAACCGGGGCGTCTGGCGAACGGCGCTGCCCGGCTATGACAAGCTGTACGTGGAGCTCGGCTGCGGCAAGGGCCGCTTTACCGCCGGCACTGCCGAGGCGCTGCCCGACGCCCTGCTGCTCGCCATTGAGAAGGTGCCGGACGCGATGATCATCGCCATGGAGCGCGTGCGTGACCGGGGTCTTCAAAACGTCCGCTTTATGGACGTTGACGCGGCGCACCTGCCGGAGATCTTCGCCCCCGGCGAGATCGACCGCATCTACGTCAATTTCTGTGATCCCTGGCCCAAGAGCCGGGACGCCAAGCTCCGCCTGACCGCCCCGGGCTTCCTGCGTCTCTATGCGGACGCGCTGAGGGAGGGCGGCGAGATCCATTTCAAAACCGACAACACCCCGCTCTTCGACTGGTCGATCGGGATCTTTGAGGCGGAGGGCTGGGCGCTGGCCGAAGTCACTCACGACCTGCACGCAGGCGGTACCGTCGGCGTGATGACCGACTATGAGGCCAAGTTCACCGCCGAGGGCATGAAGATCAATCGCCTTGTCGCCGCAAAAACCGCCGCCACCAAAAGCAGCGCGGCGGGTGTTCTCCCCCGGCTGCGCGGCGCGTCCCTTGTGGACGCCCGGGGCTATGCGCAGAGCGCGGCGGACGCGGGAGAAGGTCATGGCTGAAGTGCGCCTTGTGCCGGACACGCGGGAGACCTTCCACGCCTTTTCCCGCGCGCTCGTGCAGGATCCGGCGCTCTTCGCCCCGGACGAGCGCTTTGTCCCTCACCGCTATGACGCCGCGGAGGCGGACGCGCAGTTCGACGCGCTGCAGGCCCTGCCGGACAAGCTGAGCTATGCCGTCCTGCTGGACGGGCGGGTGATCGGGAATCTCCGCTTCAAGCACATCGACCGCGCGGCGAAGTGCTGCGAGCTGGGGATTTGCCTGACAGACGAGAGCGTGAAAAACCGCGGTCTCGGCACAGAGGCGCTGCGGAGGGCCCTGCGGCTGGGCTTTGAGGAGCTGGACATGGAGCGCATCACGGCCAAATGCCTGCTCTCGAACCGCAGGAGCCTGCGCGCCGTCGGAAAAGCGGGCTTCCGTCCGACGGGCGGGGACGAACGCTTCCGGTATTTCGCCATGAGCCGCGGGGAATTCGAAGAAGTCCCCGCGCCGCCCTTCGAGGGCTTTCTGGACACCGCCTTCCTGTGCAGCGAGAGGATCCGCCTCGTGCTGGATCATACGGCGGAGGCGAGGCCCGCGGCGGGCCGCTTTCCCGCCTATCACTTTCAGATCTGCTCGCCCGCGGGCGAAAAGATGGGCGATTGTTCGCTGCGCCTCGGGCACAACGAGAACACCTACTACGGCGGGAACATCGGCTACGGGGTGGACGAAGCGTATCGCGGACACCGCTACGCCGCCGAGGCCTGCCGCCTGCTCTTCACCCTTGCGAAAAAGCACGGGCTGGGCTATCTGCTCATCACCTGCGACCCGGACAACCTGCCCTCCCGCCGAACCTGTGAGCGCCTCGGAGGAGAGTTGCTGGAGATCGCGGCGCTTCCGGCGGACAACGACATACGCCTGAAAAACGGCCCGGAGCGCGTGTGCGTGTTCCGCTTTGATCTGTAGAGAAAGGATGCCGACAGATGAAATTCATATCCTGGAACGTAAACGGGCTGCGGGCCGCGCGGAGCAAAGGCTTTGAAGAGGTCTTCACCGCGCTGGACGCGGACTTCTTCTGCCTGCAGGAGACAAAGCTGCAGGCCGGGCAGATCGACCTCTCCTTCCCCGGCTACGAGAGCTACTGGAGCTACGCAGAGAAAAAGGGCTACTCCGGCACCGCGATCTTCACGAAGCACACGCCCCTCTCCGTCCGGTACAATCTGGGCGTCCCGGAACACGACACCGAAGGCCGGGCCGTGACCCTGGAATACGGGGACTTCTTCCTGGTCTGCGTCTACACTCCCAACGCGCAGGACGGGCTGAAGCGCATCGACTACCGCATGGCCTGGGAGGACGCCTTCCGCGCCTATCTGCAGGAGCTGGACCGCGCAAAGCCCGTCATCGTCTGCGGCGACATGAACGTGGCCCATGAGGAGATCGACCTGAAAAACCCCAAGCAGAACGTGGGCAACGCGGGCTTCTCCGACGAGGAGCGCGGCAAATTCACGGAGCTGCTCGCTGCGGGCTTCACCGACAGCTTCCGCTTCCTCTACCCCGACAAAACCGACGCCTACTCCTGGTGGAGCTACCGGGCGGCGGCGCGGCAGAGGAACGTGGGCTGGCGCATCGACTACTTTGTGATCTCCGACCGGCTGCGCGGCAAGGTGCGGGACGCCTATATCCTGCCCGATATTCAGGGCAGCGACCACTGCCCGGTGGGGCTGGAGATCGCATGGTAAACATCGGAAGCATACAACTCAGCGGCCGCGTCGTGCTGGGACCTATGGCGGGCGTGACGGATTTTGCCTTCCGCGCCGTCTGCCGCGAACAAGGCGCGGCCCTCACCACCACGGAGATGGTCTCCGCCAAGGCGCTCGTTTACAGAGACGAGAAAACCAGGGCGCTGCTCTACATCCCCGAGAGCGAGCACCCGGCCGCCGCGCAGATCTTCGGCCATGAGCCGGAGATCATGGCGGAGGCCGCGCCGATGGCGCTGGCGCTGTCCGGCGCGGACATCCTGGACATCAACATGGGCTGCCCGGTGGGCAAGATCGTCAAGGCCGGGGACGGCTCGGCGCTGATGCGCGATCCGGAGCTTGCAGGGCGGATCATTGAGGCCGTTGTGCGTGCGGTGGATAAACCCGTGACGGTGAAATTCCGCAAGGGCTGGGATTCCGGCAGCGTAAACGCGGTGGAATTCGCCAAGGTCTGCGAGTCCGCCGGCGCCGCCGCCATCGCGGTGCACGGGCGCACCCGGGTGCAGATGTACGCGGGCCGGGCAGACTGGGACGTCATCCGCGCCGTGAAGGAGGCCGTCAGGATCCCCGTCACCGCCAACGGCGACGTGTTCACCGGCGCGGACGCGGCGCACATCCTCCGCTACACGGGGGCGGATCTGTGCATGGTCGGCCGGGGCGCTTTCGGCAATCCCTGGCTCTTCGCCCAGGCCAACGCCGCCGTCGCCGGGGAGCCGGAACCGGCCCTCCCCCCGCTTTCCCAGCGGATGGACACGGCGGTCGGCCAGATCCGGGCGCTGGCGGAAGTCAGCGGGGAGCGCATCGCCTGTCTGGAGGCGCGGCACCACCTGCCCTGGTATCTGCACGGCGTGCCCCACGGGGCCTTTTACCGCAATCAGCTGGTGCACGTGGAGACGCTGGCGGACGTGGACAGAATCGTGAAGGACATCAAACGGGATCTGAAATAACACCTTCGGCCCTGCGGGCCGCCTCTCCGTGAGGAGCGGGTACAGAAACAAGAGGTGGAGCAAATGACAAGAGAACAGGAGCTGGCCGTCGTCCGGAGGGTACAGCGCGGAGACGTGAACGCCTTTGAGGACCTGGTGGCCGCTTACGAAAAAAACGTATACAACCTGGCCCTGCGCATGACGGGTTCTCCCGAGGACGCGGAAGACATGGCCCAGGAGGCTTTCATCAAGGCCTACAACTCTCTCCCCTCCTTTCGCGGAGACAGCAAGTTCTCCGTGTGGCTGTACCGGATCGTGTCGAATGTCTGTCTGGACTTTTTGCGAAAGAAAAACCGGCGCGGCACGGTCTCCCTCTCCGTGGAGGACGACGACGGCGAGGACGTGCAGCTCGATCTGCCGGATACGAGCCAGTCGCCGGAGGAACTGCTGGAGAAAAAGCTGACCCGGGAGAGCGTGCGGCGCGGGCTTGCCTCCCTGCCTCCGGATGCGCGGCAGATCCTGCTGCTGCGGGAGATCCAGGGGCTGAGCTATGAGGAGATCGGCGAAACCCTCGGTCTGGAACCCGGAACGGTCAAATCACGGATCTTCCGGGCTCGAAAAAAACTCTGCGCCTATCTGCTGGCGGACGGGAACATTCCCGATTCCTTCTCGTCCGAATCATAGCGATTATCTGATGGCGAAACGCCGCAAGGCGTTCCGCCGAGCAGCCAGGCTGCTCAGCGCAGCAGTTTCACCGCTGCGCCAGATATTCGCTGCAATGAACATCGCGAGAATGATTCCATGAATCATTCTCCGCCAAACGACACGTTTGGCGGAGAAAACAATCGACCATTCGATTGTTTTCTCCGTGCGATCATCATTATCAGGAAGCAGGTGATGCAAGGTATGAACACACATGCGTATTATCAGGAGCTGATCAGCAGGCTTCTGGATGAGGACGCCGCGCTGACGGCGGAAGAAAACCGCGGGCTGCAGGCGCATCTGGCCGAATGCGCGGACTGCGCCGCCGTATATCAGGCCTTTTCTTCTCTCTCCGACGCTCTGGGCAAAGATCTGGAGGAGCCGCCCGCACGCCTGCGGGAAAACGTGATGGCAGAACTGCGCAGGGAGGAGATCCGGCGGAAAAACCGCCGCCGCAGCTCCCCGGTCGCTTTTATCGCCGCAGCCGCCGTGCTGGCGCTGGCCATCGGGCTGGGGCCGCGGCTGGCCGCGCCGAAGAACAGTGCGGACAGCGCCGTCTATACCGCCCAGGCGGCTGCCGGCGCCGTCTACGCCGAGGAGGCACAGCAGCGCAGCTTTGCCGCGGACAAGAGCGCGGAGAGCAACGCCGTGTATGCCGCGGCGGCAGACGCCCCGGAAGCGCAGACGGATCCGGCCGCCCCCGCGGAGGAAGACGCGGAAAAGCACAGTCTGGAATCTCTGCTCCTGTGTCTCTCCGGCACGGAGAGTGAGCTGGACCCGGATGCACTGGGACTCAGCCCCCTGTTTCTCATCGACACCGACGGCGGGGTACTGGAGATCTACCGCTACGGCGGCAATCTGTACTACATCGATCCCGTGTTCGGCGGCGTCTACGAGGCCGGCTGTTCCCAGGAGGCGCTTGTCGCTTTTCTGCAGAGCTGAAACCCTTCTCACAAAGCGGAATGTTCTTGAAAGCGCTTGACGGATATGCTATACTTAGGTTAATTAGATGAAAAAAGACGATCGTAAGGAGAGGTATATTTGTGAAGCGCGTAAAAGTGTCCAACAATGTGATCCGGCGTCTGCCCCGCTATCTTCGCAAGCTGGATGAGCTGACGGAGGCGGGAATCAGCCGCATCTCCTCTTTTGAACTGGGACACCAGCTGGGATTCACGCCCTCCCAGATCCGGCAGGATTTCAGCTGCTTCGGCGAATTCGGTCAGCAGGGCTACGGATACAACGTCCCCGCGCTCCGGGCGGAGATCGCCTCCATTCTGGGAATGGACCGCGGTTTTCAGGCCATCATGATCGGCGTCGGAAACATCGGCCGCGCGCTGACGGAGAACTTCAACTTCAAGGAATGGGGCTTCCGTCTGATCGCCGCCTTTGACGTGCGCCCCGAGATCATCGGCACCATGTTCCACGAGGTGCCCATTCTGTCCATGGATATGCTGGCGCAGTTTCTGCGCGAGAATCGCGTGGACGCGGCCGTGCTTACGGTGCCCAAGGAGGCCGCCGTACCGGTGACCGAAATGCTCACCGCAAACGGCGTGGAGGCCATCTGGAACTTTACCAATGTAGAGCTGACCGAGCCCAACAGCAGTACGCTCGTGGAAAACATCCATTTTTCCGACAGTCTGCTCTCTCTGAGCTATTTCATCGCCGAGCGGAGCGACGAGCGCGCCGCCAAAGCCGCCCGCAGCGAAAAAAACTGATCCTGCCCCTTTCGGCAATTGGTCCTCAGTCTTCGGCCCCGGCCTGTTCCGGAGGCTGCGTGCTGAGGACCAACGCTTTCTATGAGGTGAACCATGTCTGATACCATTACCGCCATCGCCACCGGCGCCCAGGTGGCCGCCATCGGCGTCGTCCGTCTGTCCGGGCCGGAGGCCATTCCCATGGCCGACCGGCTGTTCCGTCCGCTGCACGGAGGCCCCATGTCCGCCCGGGACAGCCGCCTGCTCGTATACGGCGAAATGCGCGGGCGGGACGGAGCGCTGCTGGATCTGGGACTCTGCACCGTGAGCCGCAGCCCCAACAGCTACACTGGGGAGGACACTGCAGAATTTCAGTGCCACGGCTCTCCGGTGGTGCTTCGCAGCCTCCTGGAGGAGCTGTTTGCCCTCGGCGCCCGGCAGGCCGGGCCGGGGGAATTCACCAGGCGCGCCTTTCTCAACGGCCGGATGGAACTCTGCGCTGCGGAGGCCGTGGCGGACCTCATCGACGCCGAGACCCGCGAGGCCGCGCACAACGCGGCGGGGCAGCTCTCCGGCGCCATCGGGCGGCGCATCGCCGCGATCTACGATACGCTGACCGATCTGAGTTCCCATTACCACGCGGTGCTGGACTACCCGGATGAGGACATCGAGGACTTCACGCTGGCGGCCTATGCGGGAAGCCTGCGCGGCGCCTGCGCGGATCTGCGCGCGCTTCTGGGCACCTTTGACCGGGGCCGTCTGATGACGGCAGGCATCCCCACCGCAATCGTGGGCAGGCCCAACGCCGGAAAGAGCTCGCTGCTGAACGCCCTGCTGGGTTACGACCGGGCAATCGTCACCGCGATCCCCGGCACAACGCGGGATACCATCGAAGAAAAGCTCCGTCTGGGCGGGCAGCTGCTGCGCCTGACGGACACCGCCGGCATCCGTGAAACCGACGATCCGGTGGAGGCGCTGGGCGTTCGCCGCAGCCGTGAAGCGCTGCAGAGCGCCGATCTGGTGCTGGCCGTCGTAGACGGAAGCGAAGACTTCACGGAGGAGGACGCGGAGATCCTCCGCGCCGCCGAAAGCGCCCCCCATGCGCTTGTGCTGCTGTCCAAGGACGATCTTGGCCGCAAAACCGCGGCGCTCCCGACCGCTCTGCCGGTGATCCCCATCAGCGTTGTCAGCGGCGAAGGGCTGCGGGAGCTGGAGGAGGCTGTCCGGGCGCTCTATCCGCTGCCCGCCGTCCCCGCGGGGGAGATCCTCACAAACGCCAGGCAGGCGGAGGCCGTCGGCCGCGCGCTGGAGGCCATGGAGGCCGCGCGCGAAGCCATGGAGGCGGGGCAGACGCCCGACATCGTGCTCACAGAATGCGAGGGCGCCATGGACGCCCTGGGAGAACTCACCGGGCGCAGTGTGCGCGAGGACGTGACACAGCGGATCTTTCAGCGCTTTTGCGTGGGAAAATAGGAGGAGAAACATGACTGACAAAATCGTCGACCGACTGATCGAAGGCAACCGCAGCTATCTCGCCGCCGGAAAGAACCCGGGAGACTACTCCGACGCGCTCCGCCGCCGTACCGCCGAAAGCGGCCAGCAGCCCCACAGCATCGTGATCTGCTGCTCCGATTCGCGCGTGGTGCCGGAGACCATCTTCGGCGCGGGGCTGGGCGAACTGTTTGTCATCCGCATCGCCGGAAACGTGCTGGACTCCCATCAACTCGGCAGCATCGAGTATGCGGCGGCCCATCTGGGCTGCAAGCTGATCCTGGTGCTGGGGCACAGCCGCTGCGGCGCCGTCGGCGCCGCGCTCTCCGGCCACAGCGAGGGCTACATCCGATACATCACCGACGAGATCCTGCGGGCCGTCGGCGGGGAGACCGACCCGGACAAGGCATGCCGTCTCAACGTACTGCATGCAGTGGAAACGATCCGTCAGGCCTTCCGGGAGCATCCTGAGATCCCCTCCGCGGGGCTGGATATCCGCGGCGCCGTATATGATATCGAAAGCGGCCGGGTGGACTGGCTCTGACGCGAAATACGGGGCCGGGCCGTGATTTTCCTTGACAAGCCGCTTTGCCTGTGTTAGTATGTCATAGCGGTTTGCAGAAGTACCCAAGAGGCCGAAGGGGCTCCCCTGCTAAGGGAGTAGGGTGTCTAAAAACGCCGCGAGGGTTCAAATCCCTCCTTCTGCGCCAAAAAAGAGAGACTACCCGTTGGGTAGGCTCTCTTTTTTCATGGTGGAGGGATTTGAATCATGTGCGCACAGGCCGGTGGCCTGTGCATGAACCAGTGCGCACACTGGTGAATTCCTTTATTTCCTTTTGCCGTCCCCCGCAAGGCAAAAGGAAATGCATGCAAATCCCTCCTTCTGCGCCAAAAAAGTACTCTGTTTTTGATAGAATCAGAGTACTTTTCTTTTTGCCAAACCCCCAGTATTTCTGAGCTTTTTCACGTCTTAGGGCCGATCTCGGATACTCCCGGGACCGGCCTTTTTTTCGTTTATGCGGTTTTCAGATGACTCTGCCAAAATCTTGGTTCGTTGGAATATTGGGGTGGTTCGTTGGTTTTATGGGTATGTTCGTTTGATGCTTGACGAGGACACATCACCCCCTTTACTTTTCACTCTGCAATTCAGCTTTTCAGAAAATTATCGTTGCATCCGATTATTTACAGAATAGGCGTTGTAGCTCCGCAAGTCGGCTGTCCAACCTGCATCTGCAGGCCGGCGCTGCGGGAGACAGCGCTTTTTTCATGCTATCTATCTTCAGTAAAAACATGATGTCCCTGGCAGTTGTGGAGTATAAGAGCCTTAGAATAGTCTCCTCTCGCGGACCGGGTAAAACTGATCGCCCTTGAACTTGACCTTTTTGACGCTATCGTTTATACTGAAATCAACCGAGCGAGAGCCGTGCGCGGGCCGAAAGGCAGTGGGCGGTTTTAGGACCTCGGTTTTCCTATTTTCAGAAGCGATGATCCCATAAAGAGTATTCCCTCTGCCGGACGTTCGCTTAACGCCGAAAAGGGCGGGGACACAGAATTTTCTTCAAAAAATCTGCCAAGCAATTCATGGATGGCAATCATATCCGTATCGCAGCAATACTTTGTCCTGGCTTTCGGTTCCAATCGCGCCGCAAGCGGCTTTTGGGCTTGCTATTTTCATCTTTCCGTGATATGATCTTTCCAGAAACAGACGCGACACTATCGATTCCTTCTTCTTGAAGGTCTGCGATATAAGTCGAGTCTGTTCTCTTTGTAGCATTGCAGAAATAATGCTGCATTTATCCTCAAAAGAAATGGCCGGAGCACAAAGCCCCGGCCACGAGCGCGGATCGTAAGTACGTGCCCCTCGACAACGTACCTCCCCTGCTCGATAACAGTATAGCGGACTCTCTGCAGCAATGTCAACTACCCCGTATATTTCTGTCCTATTTATCGGACTTTTGTATTACATTTTTTCTGCTTAGTTTTCTGCTTAGACGATTCCCGGCCATTAACAGCCGTTTACAGGAGATCCAGCAAATCCTTTATTATCAGGCACTTCGTTGATCCTGTTTTTCCGCAGTTTACGGCTCCTATATAATTCAAATCCCTCCTTCTGCGCCAAAAAAGAGAGACTACCCGTTGGGTAGGCTCTCTTTTTTCATGGTGGAGGGATTTGAATCATGTATGCACAGGCCGGTGGCCTGTGCATGAACCAGTGCGCACACTGGTGAATTCCGTTTGGGTGGTCTTTATCGCTCAAGACTCATCTCTCCCGTGATGAATTCCTTATTGCTTGACGTGGAAACGGCTTAATTTCCTTCGCCGCTCACTAACCCGTCTAACAATATATCCCGTACAAGGCCTGAACCCGGAGCCGGTTCCCTGTCTGCGGTCAATCCGCAGTGTCTTTGGGACGGCGTCCGGGTTCCGCTATTCTATAATTCTGGTCTCAGTGCGGCAATTCCTTCCCGATTCTGTGTGATGATTTAGCAGAACGTGCCTATTTTGTGCCTGTTATTCTTTCTTATCCTTTTTTCGATTCAGGAGTTCAAGCGGCACCGTGATCGCCAGCATGTACACACCGAGAATGGCAGTACAGGGAATCAGGTAGAGAAACGGAACGGGGATCCATTGATAAAACAGTTCCAGGAGGAAATTTCCTTCCGTTTCCACGGAGAAGAAGTAGTTCGCTTTTGGATGCAGCCCGCTCCGTCGGAGCAGCAGATTGATGCAGAAGGCGGCAAACGCGATCAGCAAAGCAGTCAGGATCGCTCTCGGAAGGTCGCGCAGTCTTGGACGGAAAATACCAAAGGTAACAAGGGCAAGCCCTTCGATCACGATCATAAAATGCGTCCCGTAGTATCCCAGCATGCGAGGCAAAAGCAGAGAGTATCCGTCAAAGCCGTTTCCGGGCATAACAAGCGCCATCATCGCGCCCAGCGGCCCGAGGAAGAAACAGAAGCAGCATAGAGGACGGCTTTTTTTCCAGACGGCGATCGGGAGCAAAATCATATTGATGTTGCAGAGCTGCAGCGGAAGCTCCCCCCACCAGTTGAACCCGCCCATACCGGCCGTGATGATGTTGAACTCGCCGTCCCGGGAAAGACAGAACTTGTACAGGACGAAGCCGATCACGGTTATGATACAGGCGGCGATCAAAACAGTTTCCTTTGTTCTTTCGCTCTTTTTGCGCAGAAGAACGCTGGCCGCAAGGAGCAAGAGGAGGAAAAAGGCAAAGGAAGAAAAGAAAACCGCGTTGAATGGTCTCATGATCCAGAAATCCGTACGCATCAGATCAACCCCCAAAAGTCCGATTTGAAATCAGGAAGGCAGGAACACCAGCGCAGAGGCAATCAGGAACTGGGCAGCATAGTAAGTAACGTAATTCAGAGTCAGGTCGATCGGACGCTCCCTCCCGACGCCGAAATACGTGCCGCTGAGGATCAGATCGGAGGCCGCAAAGAACAGGCCGCCGATGAAGAGAAGGTTCAGAGGCGTCTCCCTCCAGCCGTAGCAGAGCGCAAGGCTGCCGGAGATCAGAACCGTGGCGAACAGGGCCGCGCCGTAAGCGATCACGACCGGCTTGAACTTTCCGAAGTTCAGCTTCATCGGCTTTTCCAGAATTGCGTTTCCGATACTCAGCACCAGGGCGAGAAGAACCGGAAGAATTACCGTCATGGGCTTGCCTGTGGGATAGTAGGCCCGCAGCATCCCGATGATATACAGAAGGTGCCCGACGCCGAAAACGCAAAAGCCCGCGTACGTGAAAGGCTCGTCCTTTTCCGGGAATACATATTTGAGATCCAGCCAGATATCCCCCAGCAGGCCGCAGAGAAGGCCAAGCACAACGAAGGGGCACAGCAGGCCGGCGTTTCCTCTCAAGGCGGAGAGCCAGGTCCCGTACACGCCAACCGTGATGAACAGCGCCGAGACGGCGGATTTCAGCAGCACCGCCTTTACCGAGTAAGCCCTGATTTTTTCCCGGATATACACGAGCAGCAGCACCGCGCCGCACACAAGCAGCAGGGGATACAGCATGATCGCACCTCCTTGTCAGCTGTTCTCGACTTCCTTCCGCAGCCTCGATCAGCGGATTGTTGCTCCGCAAATGGTCCGCATCGGTCTGCTTCCGCATGCAGGCTCTTCGTGGCTTCCGTTCTTACCTCTCCTGCGCCGACTGCTTTCGTCCTGATTGTAGCAGAGCAGGCGGCAGCATGCAATACAAATTACGAGGTGCGGCATATGCTTATGAAAAAATCCAACTCTGCCGGTTGCAAGAAAGCAGGCAGACGGGAATCTGCCCCGGGAAAGCATCATGGGACGCGCAGCAGGCGAAATGCTTTGCTTTGCCGCGCAGCCTTTTCAGAACGCCGCATTCTGTTCCAAAGCCTTATTGCACAAAGAGGCGTTCCTGTGTATACTGATGGCAATCCGTTCGCTCGGGAGGCGAGGGCATGGCGAATAAAGTAAACACGAACATCTTGATGAAGCGGCTGTTCAAAGCGAACGATCTTGACGCCTATTACCAGGGGAACGACGGCTTTCTTCAGGCGCCGGATTTCTATACGCTGCTCAAGAACTACTGTGAGCAGCGGAAGATGCTCCCGGCCCAGGTGATCGAGCGCTCTCAGATCGAGCGGACCTATGGCCACCAGCTGTTTAACGGAACGCGCCGTCCCTCCCGCGACAAAGTGATCCAACTGGCGCTCGGATTCGGGCTGAACGTGGACGAGACCCAGCGGCTGCTGCGATCGGCGGGGAAAAGCCCGCTCTATCCCCGGCTGAAACGGGACGCCGCGATCCTGTACGGAATCCAGAAGAAACTGTCCATCCTTGCCGTTCAGGAGATTCTGACGAAATACGGGCTGACCCTGCTGGGAGGGCAGAAAAATGGAATCGAGTGAAAACGGCGTCCTGATCCCGGACCTTCCCGATGAGGCGGAGTACCCTCGGGAGCTGACGCAGCGCTATGAGCTTTTGGAGCGTTTCTCCGAAAAGGAAAACGTCCGGACGCTGCTGGCTTCAAACCGCGACAGCGGCGAGCTCTGCGTTGTAAAATGCTTTTTCAGGGAAAGCCCCCTGTATGATCGCAGCGAGCCGGAAGCCCTGCGGAAGATCAACGCGGCGCCCATGCCGCGTTTTGTGGCGGAGTACCGCAGCGAGCGGATGCGCTGTGTGCTGCGGGAGTACGTGCCCGGCGATCCACTCTCACGGCTGGCCACGGAAAAGATCTTCACGGAGGAAGAAGTCATCGGCATCGGCGTACAGCTCTGCGAGCAGCTTCACGCGCTGCACAGCATGGAGCCGCCGGTGATCCATCGGGACGTCACGCCGCAGAACGTGATTCTCCGCCCGGACGGGACGGCCGTGCTGATCGATTTCGGCATAGCCCGCAGCCGCACGGAAAAGAATACGGATACCGTCGCTTTCGGCACGCACGGTTTCGCCCCGCCGGAGCAGTACGGCTTTTCGCAGACGGATGCCCGCTCGGATATCTATTCCCTCGGTACGCTCCTGTACTGGCTGCTGCGCCGGGATACGAAGCCGAGGCAGGGGAAGCGAAGCGAGCTGGAAAAGGTCATTGCCCACTGCGTGTTCTTCGATCCCGACAAGCGGTTTGACAACGTGCAGCAGGTCAAGCGTGCGCTGCTCGCCGCGAGGCCGGCGGTCCGGAAGAAACGCAGACGCCTGATTGCTGCGGCAGCATGCTTTTTGCTTGCCCTGCTCTTTGCCGGGATCTGGGTCTCCGCCCGTGCGCGCCACAGGACCGTCGTATTCTCCGAACCGATGATCGAGCAGGCGGTGAGGGCTAATCTGGGGCTTGATGCCGACACGCCCGTCACCGGGGACCTGCTGCAGCAGGTCACCGCCATCTATATTGTGGCGGATGCCGCCTACCCGGACGCCGACAGCTTCTACGCCGCCGTCAATCGGTGGTACGCCGCAGGGCGGAGCGTGCGCGGAGCTGTCACGGATCTGGCGGATCTGGCGTTCGTGCCCAACCTGGAGCGCGTGGGGCTCGTTGCCCAGGAGCTGTCGGATATCTCCGCGCTGGCCGGCCATCCGAGGCTCAGCGCCGTTGAATGCAAGCACAATTACATCACGGATATCTCCGTCCTGGCCGGGATGGAGCGTCTCCGCTCCGTGGGCATCAACGACAACCCCGTGCGGGACATCTCCCCGCTGGCCGCCTGCCCGAGCCTGGCGTTCCTGGATCTGTGCGCTGTACGCAGCTATGATCCCGCCGTGCTGGCACAGCTGGGCAATTTCGACTTTCTGGACATCTCAAACCCCACCGAAAGCTATCGCTTTCTGGACGGGAAGGCCATTCTGGACCTTCGCATCGCGTGGAGCGGTCTGGATGATCTTCACGTTCTGGACCGCGTGACGCGGCTGGAGCGGCTGGAGATCGACCACACGGAGGTCTCGGACCTCTCGCCGCTGGCGCTGCACAAGGGGCTGAAGGAGCTGAAGCTTGCGGGACTGCCGGTCGCGGATTTCAGCGTTCTGCTGGAGCTGCCGCAGCTGAAGGAGGTCACCGTCAGCGAAGAACAGAGGGCGGCGATCGAAGCGCTGGGAGACGTGCCTTTCATCATACGCTGCGAATAAATAAACCTCGGGTAATTATTTCCGGGAAAAGCGCCAAAGTGTGCAGACTGCACACCAATTGGCGCTTTTCTTTTGCTATACTTTTGACTGGATATTTTTAGCAGCTTCGGATCCCAAAAATGACAGGAGGGGCGTAACCATGGCCTATACCGCATTCGAAACCATGCGAAAGAAAAACCGGGAACGCTTCGGCTCCGATCTGGGGCCGATACAGCCGCCGCTATACAGCAACCGGAAGAATCGCAACGATCTCAAATCATCCGCGCTCCGCTTTCTGCACAACCGCTGTGAAAGGCTTCGCTTTGACCCGGCCAGGGAGGCGGCGGAAAACGCGTCCGGCGTCTATCAGGGCACGAGCCTGAAACCCGGCCAGATCCCCTACAACATGCAGATGGACATTGACCGCCTCTGTCTGGAGAAAGCGCTGGAGGGCTTCATCGATTCCGGTGTGGCAGAGGACGCCTATGCGGTTTACTACTGCTTTCTGGAGCTTTTCATCGGGCAGTACGGGAATTCCAAAAAAATGGTGGAGCTGCTTTCGGAATACGAGGCCAACGGCAGCGCCCTGCTGATGAAGCACCGGGATCACTATTCCCATTCGGTCTACGTGTTCGCTCTGGGCCTTGCGATCTATGACAGCAACGAGGCTTATCGGCGCAGCTTCCGAAGCTTCTATCATCTGGAGGATCAAAAGGAAAACGAAACCGCCAATCTGTTTCTGGAATACTGGGGCCTGACGAGCCTCTTTCATGACATCGGCTATCCCTTTGAGCTGCCCTTTGAACAGGTGCTCAGCTATTTTGAGGTGGACCGCCGGGAGCGCGGCAAAGGGAGCCTGTACCTGGCCTATCACGACGTGGAGGCGCTCACCGGTCTGGACGAGGCGTCCAAGCTGCACTTTGAGGCCCTGTTCGGCAGGCGTTTTGAAACTACCAGCGAGCTGCTGGCCTGGGATATCGCCCGAAAACTCGGCGCCGCCTACGACTTTTCCGAAGGCTACCTTCTGGATGTGCTGAACAGGAAGCCCACGGAGCCCAACCGCTTCGGATATTTCATGGATCACGCCTTTTTCAGCGCCTCCCGCCTGTATCAGGAGCTCGCGGAAGAACTCGGAGCGGAGAATCTCAACGCCATGCACGTGGACGTACTCTCCGCCATCCTGCTGCACAACAGCCTCTATAAGTTTTCCATCGCTTTCTATAAGGATAGGGAGAAGCGGAAAGCGCCGCTGAAAGCGGAACTCCATCCCCTGGCCTGGCTGCTGATGCTCTGCGACGAGCTGCAGTGCTGGGATCGGACCGCCTACGGGCGAAACTCCCGCACCGAGCTGCACTCCATGGCTGTCGACTTTGACTTTTCCGGCAGCTCCCTTGCCGCCGTTTACTACTACGACCGGGCGGAGCAAAAAAAGATCGACGACTTCCGGGTCCGCTATCGCGCCTGGGAGAAGGGCGGAGAGCTCGGAAAGCCTCCCCGTCTGAAGGCCTACAGCGACATGGCGGAGAAGGAACAGCGCTTCACGGCGGACATCGAGAAGATCGTGGATACCTCCTTCATCCCGCTGACCGTAAAGCCGAGCCTGCGGAAGGTGGATCGAAAGAGCAAGCGCACTTACCTCTCCGGAAGCAATTTCCTGCATTTCTATGATTTCGCGGTGGCATTGCACGCCAGGAACATGCCCGGGGAACCCACGCGCGAGGAAATGGAGGAAAACTTCACCGCAAGCTCTCTGGAGTACCAGCTCTCCACCCTGGGCCGCACGCGTCATTTCGCGGCCTATCTGAACGCCATCGGCTGCTTCTACACGGACCGGCCGGTGGACTTTGAGATGGTTTCGCACTTCGGCGTCAAGGATGCGGCGATCTTCGCCCCCATGGAGCATGAACGCTGGGTGCGCGAGCACCAGACCATGGGCTGGCGCTACGGAAGGGATTATGAAACGCTGTCTCTGGACGTCCCGGCGGAGGAGGAAAAAACAGCTCGCGCCGCACTGCGCGAGCAGCTGCGCTGCCACAAGCTGTGCATGGACGGGCGCCTCACGCACGATGAGATCCGCGCCCACTATCAGCGGCTGCCTCACAGTTATCAGGACAAGGACTGGAAGCCCTTCAACCGGCTGCTGGTGCTGCTGAAAAAGTTTGACGGACTGCGGATCTACCGCCTTTGATCGGGATCATGAAGCACTGGATGAAACAGTTCCCGCCCTACGAGGGCGATCGGCCGTATCTGTACTTCGCCTTTGCCGCCGCTGACAGCGCCCGGGTCTGGAGGCTTCTCCGTCCCCTGCTCTCCAGAGGCTGTCGGGTGTGGTATTGCTGCGGTCCGGCGGGCAGCGCGGAGGAGCTGCTGCACCGGCAGGCGCGCTGCGAGAAGGCCGCATTGACCGTGGTGTATCTGACGGATGCGGTCTGTGCGGATCGGGACGCCAAAAGCGCCGTTCTCGTCAATCAAAAATTCAATCGCCCGATCCTCTGCCTGGACCCGGACGAAAAGGATCGCCGCCTCTCCATGAATCTTCGGGAGACGGTCCCGCACGTTCCCCTGTATCAAAGCTCCGCCGGCGGGGATTGGGAGAGCGCCATTCTCCATGCCGAGGGTTTTTCTCAGGATATGATCGGGGATCCGATCGACGTTGGGAACAGCGGCAGGCTGATAAGCAGGCTCACGCTGGCTTTCTGTGCGCTGGCCGTGCTTCTGGCCGCCGTCTCCTTTGCCGGCTTTCATGTTTTCGGATGGTTTTCCTCCGCTCCGCGGGATGAAGTGGAAATCAGCGACCTTGTCCTGCAGGCCGCCGTACGGCAGGCTGCGGGCGGCGGAGCGATCACGGAAGAGAGGTTATCGGAGCTCAGCTTTCTGCGGCTCCGGGAGCTGCCGGAGAGCTGGGAAGAGCTCCGGTTTCTGAGTGCTCTGGAACGCATTGAGCTGCCGCAGCAGGCGCTGCTGGACGGCGGCGCGCTGCCGGACGGAGACTACGTCATCGAACTGAGCGGAGGTGACGGCTCATGAGCGGCTTTTTCAAGCCCTATGAGGGCAGCCGTCCCTTCCTGTTTATCAGCTATGCCCACCTTCAGTCCGACGCTGTTCTCGAGACCATCCGCATCCTGCATGAGAAGGGCTGGCGATTGTGGTATGACGAGGGCATCCCCGCCGGGAGCGACTGGCCTGCCAATATCGCCCAACACATGCAAAGCTGCGAGCGGGTGGTGTTTTTCCTCTCGGAGCGGGCTTTGGCATCGCACAACTGCACGAGTGAAATGAAAACGGCGGCGCGGCTGGGAAAGCCGATTCTGATCGTCCGTCTGGAGGACGCCGCAGCGGACGGGGCTTGGAAAGACATCCTGGACGGCTGCCGCGAGATTCCCCCGCTGGAGAGCGCGGCGGAGCGGGCAGACGCGATCCTGCGCGCCGGTTTTCTGCCCCGCCGTCTGCACCGCAGCTGGACGGAGCACATCCCCTGGCGGGCGCTGGGGCTTATCGCCTCGCTGCTCTTCTTTCTGGCGGCGGCGGGCGCGCTCGGCGCGCTGGCGACAGGGAGATGGAGCCCGGTCCCGGACCCGGACCCGCCCGCGGAAACGGAGGCCCGGCGCGTCACGCCGAGTCCCGTTCCCGTCGTGGAGCTGGGGGACGCGGAGCGTTTCTTCGCCGTAAGCTTCCCGGATAAGCAGCAGGAGCGGGCCGTTCGCCGGGCGCTGGCCAATCCGGCGGACGCTGTCTACCGCTGGCAGATCGCCGAGATCCCTGAGCTGTATTTCTGCGGGAATCTGACGCCGGACGGCATGGACGCGGTCTCCTTCGACGTGGACGGGACCTGCCGGGTCAACGGAGCGCCGGTCGTTCAGGGACAGGTTGCCGACCTGAGTCTGATCGGATCCATGGCGAAGCTGGAGCGCCTCGCGCTGATCTGCCAGCCGCTGGACGATCTGTCCGGCCTGAACGGGCACATGCTGCTGCGGGAGCTTAGCCTCGCGGGCAGCAGCGTGGACGATCTCTCCGCGATCACGGAGCTTCCGAGCCTGGAGACGCTGCATCTGGAGCACACCGGCGTGCTCGACCTGAGGGTCCTGGATGCCCTTCCGAATTTGAAAACCGTGACGGTCAGCAGGGATATGCTGCCGCTGACGTGGAACGATCAGGCCGCCTTTGCGGTCGTCCTGATCCGGGAATCCTGATTCTTTCTTTGAAGGAGGATGCGATATGAGCAAAAAAGAGATCCGCCTGCTGTGCGCGGAGGCCGACCGCACGGCGCTGCAGCCGGTGCTGGACGCGCTGAGAGCCAAAGGGCAGCATGTGACGGAGGGCCAAAGCATCGGAAAGGACGACGTCGTGCTGGCGGCGCTGTCGGAGAGCTTCTACGCCGACGGCGGCAAAGCCGAAGCGCTGCTTGACCTTGTCGCCGCGGGAGCGGAAAACGTACTGCCCCTGCAGCTGGACGGCGCGCCCATTCCGGATACGGTCAAGAACGCGCTGTATGCCCGCAACATCATCCCCGCCGCCGGGCGCGACGCGGCGCATACCGCCCAGCGCATTCTGGATGCGCTGCCGAAGAAAACGTCGAAGCTGCCGCTGGTTTTCTTGGCAGCTGCGCTGCTGCTGATCGCCGCCGTCGGTCTCTTCTTCTGGCGTGACAGGCAGCGCGCGGCCTCGCCTGAGGAGGCGGTTCCCGCGCTGGAGGAGATCACGCCCGAGCCGATTTTCATTCCGGCGGGCATCACGGAGGAGGATCTGGCCGCCATTGAGGACGTGGTCATCGTCGGTGATTATTTCGCCTATTATACTGACGCGGATTTTCGCGCGGCCGGAGAGCACTGGCTCAGCGTCTATGACGACGTGGCCTATCGCATCCTTGATGACGGGGAGCCTCTGTGGATCAGCAAGGAGGACGGGCATGCCTATACCATGACCCGCTACGACGATCTGCGCTTTCTGGAGCTGATGCCGAAGCTGCGCTTTCTGGAGCTGGTCAACGTAGCAGCGGCCGCCGATATGCTCCCGGATCTGAGCCAAGCCGCTATCCTGGAGGGCGTGTCCCTCTCCGACTGCGATATTGACAGCTTGGCGTGGCTGACCGGAGCGAAGATGAACTCTTTTAATATCCACAACACGCAGGTGACAGATTACACGCCGCTGACTACCTGCAGCAGACTGAAGGACGTCAATCTTGATCTGTACCGGATGGAAGAAGCGGATTGTTCGGATTTTGCCCCGCCGAAGCTTCAAAGCTTTCGAATCGACAACGGGCAGGATCTGCGCGGTGGGCTGGACCTCTCCGCCCTCACTGCTTGTACGGAGCTGCGGGAATGCTGGCTGGGTTTTGCGCTTCCCCTCACCGATCTGTCCTTTCTCGCCGATGCGGCAAAGCTGGAAGCTCTTTACATATACGATATGGATACTCTGCGGGATATCTCCGCGCTGAAAGGGATGAAGAATCTCAAACATCTGGAGATCCAGTACTGCGAGCGCATCACGGACTATACGCCTATCGCGGGCTGTACCGCGTTGGAGCAGATCCATCTCCAGTGTGACAATAACCCCGACGCCATGCGGGACGCCTCCTTCCTCGCCGGGCTTCCGAAGCTCCGGGATATCGGGCTGTATGCCTGCAATCTGAACAACATGGACTTTCTGGAGGGGATCGCCGCGCACCAGCGCAGCATCAACCTTGGCTTCGCCGGGGATATCCTTGACTATTCAGGGATGGCCTATATCGAAAAATACGATTATCTGCACGTCAACCCGCGGTATCATAACGGCAGCCGCGGCGGAGAATTTACCGCCGTGCTGCCCTATATCCAGGACGCGCAGATCGACTATCTGATGCTCTATGATTGTGCGGACGTCGATCTGAGCCAGCTTCCGGACGGCATCCAGGAGCTCAGCATCCGCTACGGCAATCTGCGCGATCTCAGCGGCCTCAAGCCCTATCCCCTGAGGCGGCTGGAGCTGTGGGACTGCCAGTATCTCGGCTCGCTGAACGGGATCGAGGCCATCCCCACGCTGCTTGGTGATCGCGGCCGGATGGCGCTGGAAATCGCGGGCTGCCCCCGTCTGACGGATTACGCTGCACTCTCCGGCAGCAAGCTTGCCCATCTGAAGCTGGTGGGCCAGTTCAGCCTTCCGGATCTGGGCAGTCTGCAAACGCGGACGCTTCGTCTGGAGAGCATCCCGGATCTGACGGATCTGCATCTGCTTGACGCGCTCTCGGCCGAGGAAAAAATCGGGATCGACCTGGTTGGGCTTGACGCGCTTCAGGATCTCTCGCCCCTGCGCCGCCTCAACGGGGGGCATCTGATCGTGCCGCCCCAGGTGTCGGAGCAGGCGGAAGAACTGGTAGATGAGGGCATTTTCGACAGCTTCGAGGTGGCCTATCCCGACGGAAGCTGGGAGCCCTTTGACGGCGCGGTGGAGCTTCTGAGCCTGGACGAGCTGGAGACCCTGCCCGCGGCTTTGCTGCGGCGAGTGGAGCGCCTCGGCATCGCGGGCGATGCGCTATTCGATTTTGACCGCTATGACCTCTGGGAGGACTGGGAGCACCGGGATAAGAACGGCAATCCCACGCTGCAGCTCCACGACCGCGAGACGGACATGGTGACGCCGCTCTCTCCCGGTGTGATCACCGATCTGGAAAAACTCAGCGTGCTCACCGGCCTGCGGGAGCTGTACCTCTACGGCCAGCCGATCCAAAGCCTGGACGGCATTCAGGTGTTCTCCTCGCTGGAGGAGTTTTCCGCCAAGGGCTGCGCGGAGCTGAGCGACGCCTCCGCCCTCTTCGCTCTGCCGGAGCTGCGCTGGGTGGATCTCAAATGCACACAGGTCGATTCCATCCAGGGGGTGCAGAACCTGCGGGAACTGCGTTATCTGGATGTCTCCAACACCCGTGTTTCCGACCTGACGCCCCTGGCGGACTGCGACTTCTCAGCTGCGGAGGAAGACCGAGGCTTTGACCTGAACTGCAACGAGCTTGACCTGGGCGAGGAGGATTTCGCCGCCATGGCTCATATCCGGCACTTCGGAGGGCTGGCCTTCACCAACGCCGATCCCGCCGTTTGGATCGGCGCGCTGTCGGGCAGCGAGATACTCTATTTCGGCGCTGCGGGCGATCTGCACAGCAACGAGGATCTGGCCGCTCTTGCGGAGTCTCACCAAGAGCTGCGGGAGCTGTTCCTCGGCTGGGCGGAGGACATCACCGACCTGACGCCGCTGCTGGCGCTGGAAAACCTGCAAAGAGTCGAAATCAACAGGGATATGCAGGCGGCCATCGCGAGTCTCGACGGGCAGAGCTATGGCTTCCGGCTGGAGATCCAAAACTGATGAACGCAGAGAAGACCATCCCCCTTGTCGTGGGGGTTGCCGGCCATCGGGCGATCCGGGAGCAGGATCGCCCGGCACTGGCGAAGGCTGTGAAGGCGGAACTGGAAAAGCTGCGGGCGCTTTGCCCGCACTCGCCGCTCGTGATGCTGAACTCGCTCGCGGAGGGCTGCGACCTTCTGTGCGCCGACGCTGCGGAAGAACTGAATATTCCCCTGATCGCGGCGCTGCCCCGGGAGCGGACGGATTACGAGCGGGATTTCAGCGAGGACTCGCTTGCGCGCTTTGCGCACCACTGCGATCGCGCCGGGCAGGTCTTTGTGGTGCCGGACACAGAGCCCGTCCCCGTCGGCGGCGTCAGCCGGGCGTATCAGTTCCGGCAGGCGGGCATCTATATCGCCGCTCACTGCCACGTGCTGCTGGCGCTCTGGGACGGAGCGCCGGGCCGGCACGGCTGCGGCACGGCGGAGGCCGTTGACTTTGCTCTCAACGGCATCTGCGATCCGGCGTCCGGCGTCTGCCCGCGCTCCGGCAGCAACGAGGCCGTGATCCATGTTTATACGCCGCGGGAAGAACAAAGCGGAAAGGCCGCAGGCGCGGTGGAGGTGCTTGGAAACCGGGCGGCTGTTCGGGATATTCTCCGCAAGACGGACGATTATAACCTGAACGTCTCCGGGGTCTCGTCGGAGGGCGGCTCCCGGCTCCCCTCCGGGCACGGCGGCGACCCCATCCTGAAAAGGACGGAGGCGATCAGCCGCGCTGCGGGAAAGCTGAGCCGACAGTATGCCGGACGGTATCGGCGTGTGCTTGCCCTGCTCGCTGTGGCCAGCGCTCTGCTGACCTTTGCCTTCTTGATGTACGACGAGGCGCAGGCGATCTGGATGATCCTGGTCTGCGGCGGGATGCTTCTCGCCGCATGGGGCTGCCGGCGCTACGCCGTGCGCTCGGATTGCCACCGGCGCTATATCGAATACCGCGCGCTTGCCGAGTGCCTGCGGGTGCAGACTTATCTGCGCTTTGCGGGCAGCCGCATCCAGGCGGCCGAACTGTTGTCCTGGACGCAGCAGGAGGAGACCGCGTGGATTCTGGACGCCCTTTGCGTGCTGATGATCGGGAGCGCGCCAGGAGAGGCCCATGATATCCGTTCCTGCTGGGTGGAAGCGCAGCGGGAATATCACCGGAACGCCTCCGGAAGGGCCGGGCAGAAGCTCTCCGCCAGCGACCGCACCGTGCGTTTTGCGCTGTTTTTGAGTGTGGGGCTGTATCTGCTGGGCGTGGGCTATGAGCTTTTGTGCGGCGGACTGCTCTTCCGGCCCGCTGTTGCGATTGCAGACGTGGAGCTTTGGCGCACCGTTTTGAAGATCCTGATGGGGACGATCTCAGCCGTGACGCTTTTCGTGGCGAATTTCTACGGACGTCTCTCCCTGCCGCGGAGGCTCTCCGACCACCAGAAGATGGAGCGCTTCTACGCCAAAATGTCCGCAGAACTCGAAAAGAACGGACAGACGGAGGCGCTTTTGGCGGTGCTGGCGCGAGAGGAGCTGACCGAAAACGGCAACTGGTGCTCTTATCAGCGCGACAACAAACCGGATCTCAGCCTTTAGGCGGACAGACAGGCCCAGTTCGGACGGCGCCGTTTTCGTCCCGGAGCGCCGCTGCTTTGCGGATCGGGCGCCCCTTCCCTTTTCAATCAGCAAAGGAGTCTGCTTTCGCAGACTCCTTTGCTTGAGACTGTCAAAGAACTACGCTGAAAGCACAACAAACAGAGCAGCGGGGGAGCTCGAGGGGGCAAGGCCCGCCTCGAGTACAATAACCCGCCGTCCGCGGCGGGAGAAGCGCAGTCAAAAAAGTCTGTCAGACTTTTTTGACAAGCTGCAGCAAAGGAGTCTGCTTTCGCAGACTCCTTTGCTTGTCAAATCGTCCCCCGGGCAGGGCTTTTCTGGCTGCTCTTTCCCGCCGGGCAGGCATACCGACGAGATCCGGACCCGCTCATTCCACGGTCACGGACTTGGCCAGATTTTTCGGCTTGTCGATGTCGCAGCCCTTTTCCTTCGCGGCATAGTAAGCCAGCAGCTGCAGCGGCACGACGGCCAGTGCCGCGGAAAAGACCGTCTCGATCCGGGGAATAAAGATCACGTCATCCGCCTGGGAGACGATCTTCCTGTTCCCGCGAAAAGCCAGCGCCAGCACCTTCGCGCCGCGGGCCTTGACCTCCACGATGTTCGAGAGCGTCTTGTCACAGAGCGCCTCATTGCAGCAGACGGCGATCACCGGCTGCCCCTCGTCGATGAGGGCGATGGTTCCGTGCTTCAGTTCCCCGGCAGCATAGGACTCCGCGTGCAGATAGGAGATCTCCTTCATCTTCAGTGCCCCTTCCAGTGCCACGGCGTAATCCGTATTGCGGCCGATGAAGAAAAGGGATTGGCTGGCATAGCGTCCGGCCAGGGCGGGGATCTGATAGTTCATGTCAATGGTCTCCTGCAGGCGCTTGGGCAGCATTTTCAGGGAGTATACCAGCGCGGTATACTGGGCCTTTTGCAGACGGCCCAGCTTCTCCGCTGCATAGAGGGCAAAGAGATACAGCACGGCAAGCTGCGTGGTATAGCCCTTGGTCGTCGCCACGGCGATCTCCGGTCCCGCCCAGGTATAGAGCGTGTGATCGGCAAGCTTTGCGATGGTGCTGCCCACCACGTTGACGATGCCGATGATCGTCGCGCCGCGCCTTCGGCACTCCTTGAGCGCCGCGATGGTATCGGCGGTCTCGCCGGATTGGGAGATCACCAGTACCAGCGTGTGCTCATCCACCATCGGCTCTCCGTAGCGCAGCTCGCTGGCCAGCTCCACCTGCACCGGGATATGGCACAGCTTCTCGATGGCATAGCGCCCCGAGCAGCCGGCGTAATAGGCCGAGCCGCAGGCGGTAATGATGATCTTATTGACAGAGCGCAGGGTCTCTTCCGTGAGCTCAAAATCGTCCAGGCGGATCCCGCCTTCGTGCAGACGCGGCGCCAGGGCCGCCTTGACGGCTGCGGGCTGCTCCATGATCTCCTTGAGCATAAAGTGCTCGTAACCGCCCTTTTCCGCAGCTTCCACACTCCAGGTCACCCGGCTGATGGGCTTTTGGATCAGCTTCCCGGTGCAATCGAAGACCTGGATGGACTTTGGCGTGAGCATGGCGATCTCGCCGTCCTCCAGATAGATGACGTTTTTCGTGTGCGCCACCAGTGCGGTCACGTCGGAGGCAAAGTAGTTTTCTCCCACGCCGATGCCAAGAATCAGAGGACTTGCCTGACGCACAGCATAGAGCGTGTCCGGTGCGTCCGCGCAGAGAATCCCCAGGGCATAGGAGCCCTCCAGTCTCGCCGCCGTCTTCATGACAGCGGTTTTGATATCCCCGTCGTAATACATCTCCAGCAGGTGGACGATGGTCTCCGTGTCCGTCTCGCTCTGGAACACGTAGCCGTCCGCAATCAGTTCCTCCCGAAGAGCCAGATAGTTTTCGATGATCCCGTTGTGCACGATGGCAAAGCGTCCGTCGTTGGACAGATGGGGATGGGCGTTGATATCCGTGGGCGCGCCGTGGGTCGCCCAGCGGGTGTGCCCGATGCCGGTGCTGCCGGGGACGGCCGCGCCGTTTTCCGTCTTTTCGCAGAGTCGGGCGATTCGCCCGCTTACTTTCTCCACACGGATCATCCAGGAGTCCATCACGGCGATGCCCGCCGAATCATAGCCCCGATATTCCAGCTGCTGCAGGCCCTTCAGAAGGATGGGCGCTGCGCTCTGTTTTCCGACAAATCCAACGATTCCGCACATAATCGCTTCCTCCTCAAACCTTGAACAGCAGATCGCCGTATGTTGGGAAGGGCCAGTAGCGCGCGGCGGTCAGCGTCTCCGCCTCGTCGCAGACTGCGCGCAGAGCGGCCATCTTTCCCAAAAGCTCATCGCGGATGAAGAAGGCCTGCACGGTCATGTCCTCTCCCGCGCGGCTGTCGATGCTCTCTTCCAGCGCCTCGATCGCCGAATCGATCTCATCGGAAAGCGCGGAGAGCTTCTCCAGCAGCCTGGATTCCGCCCGGCAGGGCAGCGCGGCCATGGCTTTTTTCTTCTCGCTGATCCCGGAGGCCAGATCGTTTGTATAGCGCAGAACCGCGGGCAGGATCTCTTTCCGGGCCATGTCCGCCATGGTCAGCGCCTCGATGCGCACCATGCGGACGTAGTTTTCCATCGTGATCTCATAGCGGGAACGGATCTCCGCTTCGGAGAAGATCTTATGCCGCTGCAGCATCTCCATGTTCTCCGGCACCAGCACCATCTGCAGCGCATCCGGCGTCGTGCGCAGATTCAGAAGGCCGCGCTCCTCTGTTGCCTCCTTGATCCAGGCGTCGTCATAGCCGTTCCCGTTGAACAGGATCCGCTTGTGCGCTTTGATGTTCTCGCGGATCAGCTCGTGCAGGCAGGAGTCAAAGTCCTCCGTACAGTCCTCCAGTTTATCCGCAAACTGGCGCAGCGCCTCCGCCACGGCGGCGTTGATCATGATGTTCGCACAGGAGATGGAATCGTTGGAGCCGACCATGCGAAACTCAAATTTGTTCCCTGTAAAGGCGAAAGGCGAGGTGCGGTTGCGGTCCGTTGCGTCCCGGTTGAAGCGGGGCAGCACGTCAGCACCCAGACGGATCCGCCGTTTCTCCGTCCCGGCGTAAGGGCTGTCTGCCTCAATGGCGTCGAGGACGGCGCTCAGCTCGTCGCCGAGAAAGATCGAGATAACGGCGGGCGGCGCTTCGTTTGCGCCGAGACGGTGGTCGTTGCCGGCAGAGGCGACACTCAGGCGCAGCAGGCCCTGATACTCGTCCACCGCCTTGATGACCGCCACCAGGAACAGCAGAAACTGCGCGTTTTCATACGGCGTGTCGCCGGGACTCAGAAGGTTGACCCCGGTATCCGTGGACATGGACCAGTTGTTGTGCTTGCCGCTGCCGTTGACGCCCGCAAAGGGTTTTTCATGCAGCAGACACATGAGACCGTGTTTACGCGCGACCTTTTTCATGATCTCCATGGTGAGCTGGTTGTGGTCGGCCGCGACGTTGGTCACGGTGAAGACCGGCGCCAGCTCGTGCTGGCAGGGCGCGACCTCGTTGTGCTCGGTCTTGGCGTAAATGCCCAGCTTCCAGAGTTCCTCGTCCAGCTCCTCCATGAAGGCCTTGACCCGGGGCTTGATGGCTCCGAAGTAGTGATCCTCCAGCTCCTGCCCTTTGGGCGGCTTCGCGCCGAAGAGCGTGCGTCCGGTGTAGATCAGGTCTTTTCGTTTGAGATACATCTCCCGGTCAACGAGAAAATATTCCTGCTCCGGGCCGACGTTCGTCACCACGCGCTGTACCTCGCGATTCCCAAACAGACGCAGCACGCGCAGCGCCTGACGGTTCAAGGCCTCCATCGAGCGCAGCAGCGGCGTCTTCTTGTCGAGTGCTTCCCCGCCGTAGGAACAGAAGGCCGTCGGGATGCACAGCGTCTTTTCCTTGATAAAAGCATAGGAGGTCGGGTCCCAGGCGGTATAGCCTCTGGCCTCAAAGGTGGCGCGCAGGCCGCCGGAGGGGAAGCTGGAGGCGTCCGGCTCGCCCTGGATCAGCTCTTTGCCGGAGAACTTCATGATCACGTGGCTGTCCGGCGCCGGAGAGAGAAAGCTTTCGTGCTTTTCCGCCGTGATGCCGGTCAGGGGCTGGAACCAATGGGTGAAATGCGTGGCGCCGTTTTCCACGGCCCAGGCGCACATGGCGTCCGCCACGGCGTTGGCCACGGAGAGATCCAGCTTCTTTCCTTTTCGAATCGTATCCTTCAAACTGTGGTAGACGTCCGCGGATAAGCGCGCACGCATGACCTTGTCGTCGAATACCATGCTGCCGAACAGTTCCGGTATTGTACTCATGGGCTATGCCTCCTTTTGACGATGTGAGGGAAAAACGCACATGAGAGGCAGTTCTGCCTCTCATTACGGGAACATTTTATGATCGTAACGCGTAAAAAGCAAGCTATTTTGTATTGAAGAAGCGTTTATCATTCGCTTTCTGTATAATTGACCGCATGCGTTCCCTATCGTATTCATCGCAATCAGAACGCGATCGGGCTTCCGGTGAGGACGGCTCATCAGGAGGAAATTATCATTCGTTTTTCATATCGTACGGCGAATATTATATGTATTTTATTTTCTGCGATCTCTGTGCTATGCTTCGATCGTCCCCGGGAAACAGACAAATCCAAAACGAAAAGAGGCGAGCATTGTGAAGAAGCTGGAAAAGCTGTTCGAGGAGTTCTACGAAAGCTTCTCGCACCGTGAGGGCTGAGCCCTTACCGCTCAAACGGAAAACATCATCTATAAAAATGAAAAGGAGTGTCTGTCATGAAGAAAATTTCCGAACTGTTTGAGGAGTACTACAGGAGCTTTTCCCATCGGGAAGGCCGTTAAATCACTGGTCTCCTATAAAGATATATAATCATAGGGGATCCCTCCCTGCGCTCAGAGGGATCCCCTGCATCAATGGCTGAGAGGAAGACAGGCCGCAAAGAAAAGCTGCCGCAGCGAGCCGGGGACGGTGTGAGCCCGGTGCAAGCGTCTCTGACCGGTAACCCTTCGGAGCCGCGACCCGAACGGGAGATCCTATTAGGGAAGGCACCACGGATACGCAGCTGTCCGTCCTTTTGAAAGGACAGGCTGCGAAAACTATCCGGAGGTGCTTTTTCATGTGCTGTATTATGGGATTTTTGTCGGATCTTTATTCTGCAGAGGAGATCCGTCCGTATTTTGACCGTACGAAATCACGCGGGCCGGACGATACCAGGATCGAGCCGGTCGGAGCGGGCCTGCTCTGCTTCCACCGCCTCTCGATCATGGGCCTGGACGAGCGGGGGATGCAACCATTCTCCCGTGGGAAAAACAAGCTGGTCTGCAACGGCGAACTCTACGGCTGGCGCGCCCGGCGGCGGGAGCTGGAGGCGAAGGGCTATTCCTTTGCCGGCGATTCCGACTGTGAGCTGCTGCTGCCGCTGTACGAGGAATACGGGCTTGGCATGTTTGACAAGCTGGACGCGGAGTTTGCTTTGATCCTGTTCGATGGGGAGAGCGAACGGCTGATCGCTGCCCGGGATCCCATCGGGATCCGGCCGCTCTATTACGGTTATTTCTCCGACGGAAACATCGCCTTTGCCAGCGAGGCGCAGAACCTGGAAGGTCTCTGCGCGCGAATTCTCCCCTTCCCGCCGGGATATTATTACGACGGGGAGCGCTTTGTCCGCTATGCCGATCTGACCACGATCTCCGCTTATTCCACCGATGATTTGGAGACGGTCTGCAAAAACATCCGGGAAAAGCTGATCGCCGGGGTGGAAAAGCGCCTGGACGCGGACGCGCCGCTGGGCTTCCTGCTCTCCGGCGGTCTGGATTCCAGCCTGGTCTGCGCCATTTCGGCAAAGCTCCTGGGCCGGAAGATCCGTACCTTCGCAATCGGCATGGATCTGGATCCCATCGACCTGAAATATGCGCAGATCGCCGCGGAATACATCGGGGCGGAGCACACGGCCTTTCATATGACAAGAGAGGACGTGCTTTCCGCGCTGGAGGGCGTGATCCTGCTGCTCGGCACCTGGGACATCACGACCGTCCGGGCCAGTCTCGGCATGTATCTCTGCTGCAAGGCCATCCATGAGACCACGGACGTGCGGGTGCTGATGACCGGGGAGATCTCGGATGAGCTGTTCGGCTATAAGTATACGGACTTCGCCCCTTCCGCCGAGGCCTTTCAGCAGGAGAGCAAAAAGCGGATCGACGAGCTGCACATGTACGACGTGCTGCGGGCGGACCGCTGCATTTCCGTGAACTCTCTGGAGGCCCGCGTCCCCTTTGGGGATCTGGACTTCGTGCGCTATGTCATGCGGATCGATCCGGAGCTGAAGCTCAACCGCTACGGCATGGGAAAGTACCTGCTGCGCCACGCCTTTGAAGACGACCATATACTCCCCGACGAGATCCTGTGGCGGCAGAAGGCGGCTTTTTCCGACGCGGTCGGCCACTCCATGGTGGACGATCTGAAAGCCTATGCCGAAACCGTCTACACCGACGAGGCGTTTCGGGCCGGGTGCCGGAAGTACGCGTATTGTCCGCCCTTTACCAAGGAGAGTCTCCTGTATCGGGATATTTTCGAGAAATATTATCCCGGGCAGGCGGAGATGATTGCCGGCTTTTGGATGCCGAACCCGGAATGGGAGGGCTGCAGGGTGGACGATCCCTCCGCCAGAGTGCTCTCCAACTATGGGGAAAGCGGTACATAAGACTTGCGGCCGTCAGGCTTTTTGTGTATACTTTCAGTATTCCGAAAGAAAGAGGCGGATGAAATGGATCTTCGATCCTTACACTATTTCGTCGTCGTGGCGGAGGAGCTGAACATCACCCGGGCGGCCGAGCGATTGAACATGAGCCAGCCGCCGCTCTCCGCCCAGATCAAGGGACTGGAGGAGGAGCTCGGCGTACAGCTTTTCATCCGGGGCAAGCGGCATCTGACCATCACGGACGCGGGCATGCATCTGTACCGCCGCGCGCGTCAGATCCTGGAGCTCTCGGAGCAGACCCAGCAGGAGCTTATGTCCATGGAAGGGCTCTCCGGCGATCTGAACATCAGCCTGGTGGAGGGCAGGGCCCCGTTTCTGCTGGCCCGCTGGATCGCGGGCTTCCGCTCCGAATTTCCGCGCGTGGCGATCCATCTCTGGAACGGCAGCGGCGATGAGGTCATGGAGCGCGTGCAGCGGGGACTTGCGGATCTGGCGCTGGTGGCCACCCCCTATAACGCCGAACAGCTGGACGGCTTCTCCGTCGGACGCGAGCCCTGGGTCGCGGTGATGTCCAAGGAGCATCCCCTGGCGGCGGAGGAGGGGCAGTTTCTGCCGCTCCGCAGTCTGGTGGGACAGCCGCTGTTTATCCCCAGCCGCCGTTCCCGTCTGGACTCCATCCGTGCCTGGTTTGAAGAATTGGGCGAAGAGCCCAACATCGCGGGCGACCTCTCAAACTATATCGACGCGGTCGCCCTCTCCGAACAGAACGCCGGGATCTGCATCTACCCGATGACCACTTATAACGTGAGCGATCTGATCGTGACGAAGATCATCACCGAGAGCGCCCGTCAGGTGGAATACGCCCTGGTCTGGAAGCGCAACGACCGCCAAACCGAACTGCAGCAGGAATTCATCAATTACGTGCAGGACTGCATGGAGGAGGAGCGCCGCGGCACCCAGCCCTACATCATGCCGGAGCGGGAGTATTTCCCGCCGGAGGATACAAAGTTCCTGTAAAACAGGGGCGGCCATACGCGCTATGTATGCCGCTCCATATGCGGAAGATATGATCCGCAAGCTGCCGTCTTGACGCGGATTTGGGACTATGCTATCCTGTATTTGTACTGAATAACGACTCGCAGAAAGTTCTTCGATGTCAGGGGCCAAGTGCCCCCTTAAGGCATCGAAGAACTTTTTTGTTACGGAGGCCTTTACGATGACAAAATACGTGTTTGTGACCGGCGGCGTCGTTTCGGGGCTGGGCAAGGGGATCACGGCGGCGTCCCTGGGCAGACTTTTGAAAGCGCGCGGCTTGAAGGTGGCGGCACAGAAGCTCGACCCCTACATCAACGTGGATCCCGGCACCATGAGTCCCTATCAGCACGGCGAGGTTTATGTGACCGAGGACGGCAGCGAGACGGATCTGGATCTGGGTCATTATGAGCGCTTCATCAACGAGGATCTGAACCGCTGGTCCAATCTCACCACCGGCAAGGTCTACTGGAACGTGCTGAACAAGGAGCGGCGCGGGGAGTACCTGGGCCAGACCGTGCAGATCATCCCGCATATTACGCAGGAGATCAAGGATTTTATCTACCATGTGGGGGCGGAGACGAACGCCGACGTGGTCATCACCGAGATCGGCGGCACCACCGGCGATATCGAAAGCCAGCCATTTCTGGAGGCGGCCCGGCAGGTCTGTCTGGAACAGGGGCGGGAGAACACGCTCTTCATTCACGTGACGCTGGTGCCCTTCCTGCGGGGCAGCGACGAGCACAAGACCAAGCCCACCCAGCATTCTGTCAAGGAACTGCAGGGCATGGGCATCTCCCCGGATATCATCGTGCTGCGCTGCGACGAAGCGCTGGAGCCGGAGATCTTCCGCAAGATCGCCATGTTCTGCAACGTAAAACCCGACTGTGTGATCGAAAACCGCACGCTGCCGATCCTCTATGAGGCCCCGCTCATGCTGGAGGACGAGGACTTTTCCCTGATCGTCTGCCGGGAGCTGGGGCTCTGGACGCGCGCGCCGCAGCTGGACGAGTGGCGGGAGATGGTCGCTCGGATCAAATCGCTCCGGCGCCGCGTCACGATCGGCCTTGTGGGGAAATACGTGCAGCTGCACGACGCCTATCTCTCCGTGGCTGAGGCGCTGCGTCACGCCGGTTACGCCTGCGACGCCCGGGTGGAGATCCGCTGGATCGACAGTGAGAAGATCACGGAAGAAACCGTGGCCGAGGCCCTTGCCGGCTGCGACGGCATCATCGTCCCGGGCGGCTTCGGCGACCGGGGCGTGGAGGGCATGATCGTGACGGCAAGGTACGCCCGGGAACGCGACGTCCCCTATCTCGGGATCTGTCTCGGCATGCAGGTGGCAGTGATCGAGTTTGCCCGGCACGTCTGCGGCCTCGCGGACGCCAGCTCGGGTGAATTCAAGCCCGATTCGCCCCACAAAGTCATTGACTTTTTGCCGGATCAGGACGAAACTGTCAGCAAGGGCGGCACGCTGCGGCTCGGCGCGTATCCCTGCCGCATCGCGGAAGGCTCCGTCATGCGCCGCTGCTACGGCGCGGAGGAAATCCGGGAGCGGCACCGCCACCGCTACGAGTTCAACAACGACTACCGCGAGCTTTTGCAGGACAGGGGGCTTTGTCTCTGCGGCCAGTCTCCGGACGGGTACATCGTGGAGGCCGTGGAGCTGAGCGAGAAGCGCTTCTTTGTCGGCGTGCAGTTCCACCCGGAATTCAAGAGCCGCCCCAACCACCCGCACCCGCTGTTTGTGGGTCTGATTTCCGCTTCTCTGGAGGAGTAAGACATGGAGAAAATCCTGATCCTGGATTTCGGCGGCCAGTATAACCGGCTGATCGCCCGGCGCGTGCGCGAACAGCATGTGTATTGCGAGCTGCATCCTCACGACATGCCCCTGGACGAGATCCGCCGCTTCGACCCGATCGGCATCATCTTCACCGGCGGGCCGCACAGCGTGTATCTCGCCGATTCGCCCAAGGCCGATCCCGGCGTGTTTGAACTGGGCGTGCCGATCCTCGGCATTTGCTACGGCTGCCAGCTGCTGGCTCAGGCTCTCGGCGGTCTTGTCATCGCCGCGGAGGACGCCTCTGCCCGCGAATACGGCAAGACCGAAACGGTTTTCGATCCGAGCTGCGCGCTGTTCCGGGATCTGCCCGAAGAGAGCGTTACCTGGATGAGCCACGGGGACTTCATGGCCCGGGTGCCGGAGGGCTTTCGCCTGACGGCCCATTCCGCGGCCTGTCCCACCGCCGCGATCTGCGACGAAGAGCGCGGCTTTTACGGCGTGCAGTTCCACCCGGAGGTCGATCACACGGCCTTCGGGCGGGAGATGCTGCGCAATTATCTCTATACGGTCTGCGGCGCGCACGGCGACTGGACCATGGCGGATTTCAAGCGGCGCAGCGTCGACGAGCTCCGGGCGCGCGTCGGCAGGGGCCGCGTGCTGCTGGCGCTCTCCGGCGGGGTGGACTCCTCGGTGCTGGCCGCGCTTCTGAGTGAGGCCGTCGGCAGGCAGCTCAGTTGTGTCTTTGTCGATCACGGCCTGCTGCGCAAGAGGGAGGCCGACGAGGTGGAGGCGGCTTTTTCGTCCCGCGCGCTGGATTTCCGGCGCGTCGATGCGGGCGGCCGCTTTCTCGATCGGCTGCGGGGCGTGACCGAACCGGAGGAAAAGCGCCACATCATCGGGGAAGAATTCATCCGTGTCTTCGAGGCGGAGGCCAAAAAGATCGGCGCGGCGGACTATCTCGCCCAGGGAACGATCTACCCCGACGTGATCGAATCCGGCCTCGGCCAATCCGCCGTCATCAAGAGCCACCACAACGTGGGCGGTCTGCCCGACACGGTGGGTTTCAAAGAGGTCCTCGAGCCGCTGCGGCTGCTCTTCAAGGACGAGGTGCGGCAGCTGGGGCGTGAATTGGGGCTTCCGGAGAGTCTGGTCGCTCGTCAGCCCTTCCCGGGCCCGGGCCTGGCTATCCGTGTGATCGGTGAGGTGACGGAGGAAAAAATCGCTTTGCTGCGCGAAGCCGACGCCATCTTCCGCGAGGAGATAGCAAAGGCCGGGCTGGATCGGACGGCAAGCCAGTATTTTGCGGTGCTGACGAATCTGCGCTCCGTGGGCGTCATGGGCGACGGGCGCAGCTACGACTATGCCGTGGCGCTGCGCAGCGTGCAGACCTCGGATTTTATGACCGCAGACTTTTCGCGCCTGCCCTGGGAACTGCTGGACCGCGTCTCGGTGCGGATCGTCAACGAGGTCACGGGCGTCAACCGCGTTCTCTACGACATTACCTCCAAGCCGCCGGCCACGGTGGAATACGAATGACCGGGCAGCATTGCGATGAACGAACGAGGGCAGGAGCCGCAGCTCCTGCCCTCGATTTTTCAAAAACAGGGAATGATCTTTCCCTTCCGTATTTCTCGCATCTGCCCCTCGGCTGGCACGTTGACCCCCCGGCGGGCGGTCATGCAGTCCTCAAGCAGCGCCTTCTGCTTTTCTCTGAGGGCGCCTGCCAGGTCGTCTCCGGCCCTCACGACTTCATCCAGCGCCTTCACATACCGGTGTTTCGTTTGAATCTGAACGGCCCGTCGGAAAAACCGATGGGTTTTTACGGACGACTGCTGTCAGTCGACCCGCTCGTCGCCCCAGAAGAAGAGAGCGACGGTGCCGGGGCCGGTGTGAGAGCCGATCGTGGTTCCGACGCTGTTGATCTCCACCCTGCCGTCGAGCTTCGGGAACTTCTGCTCCACAAGG
This sequence comes from Oscillospiraceae bacterium, assembly GCA_902774015.1. Classification (GTDB taxonomy): domain Bacteria; phylum Bacillota; class Clostridia; order Oscillospirales; family Oscillospiraceae; genus Limivicinus. The sequence goes on from CACYHB010000004.1 coordinate 206,794, forward strand.
TCGGCCACGGCGCGGGCCATGGGCAGGCAGTCCGACATGGAGATGTAGCATTTGCCGTTGTAATCGTGACCGCCGCGGGCGTGCTCCTCCATTTTTTTGACGCACTCGGAAATCACTTTTTTCTTCGTGCGGATCTTGTAGCGCGGGATGAGGCGCCCAAGATTGTCCATATTCAGCAGGGGGCAGATCTCCAGCAGGCCGCCGAAAATCGCCGCTGTTTTGGAGATGCGGCCGCCCTTGACGTAAAAGCTCAGATCCGTGGAGAAAAACCAATGGTGCAGCTTGAGGCGGTTTTCTTCGATCCAGCGGGCGCATTCCTCCACGCTCAGTCCCTCGTCCCGTCTGTCCGCCGCCCCGTCCATCAGCAGGCCGTAGCCGGAGGACGCGCCCAGCGAGTCGATGATGAAGATCTTGCGTTCCGGGTAACGTTCGCGTGCGATCAGCGCGGCGTTCTGGGCAGAGTTGATGGTTCCGGAAATACCGGATGACAGGCAGACGTGGATGATGTCTTCGCCCTGCTCAAGGAACCGGGAGAAATGCTCCACATATTCGCTGATGCTCACCTGAGAGGTGCGGGTATCCGCGCCGGCGGCCATGCGTTTGTAAAACTCATCAAAGGGAATGCTCTGGCCCAGGTCGTCCGGATATTCCACACCGTCGAGGGCGTAATGGAAGCACACATAGTGAATGCCCCGGGATTCAAAATGCTCTTTGCTCAGATCGGCAGTGGAACAGCAGCTGAGTACGTAGCTCATGGTCATCGATCCTTTCTCATAGATTTCATGCTTACAGGATAAAGCAGGCTGACCGAAAAGGGCAAGCTACTGTGCTCCTTCGTTTCTCTACACTTCCGGCCGGGAAAAAAGCCGGGGTAGATGTGTCTCTACCCCGGCAAACAGTCACTCTACGAATCGTAGAATCATGCTTTGTTGTTCTCTTTCTTTCGTCTTTTCAGGAATTTCGGCCGTTTTTTGATGTTGCAGCTCAAGAACACCAACACCTCTGCCAGTGCGCAGATCAGGAAGATCTGCCAGGGGTTGGCGTGGACGAAGAGCAGATACACCGTCAGGAAAAGGCTGAAGACAAACAGCGCGATCACGTATTGAAGATGGCGCCGCCTGCCGAAGACGCAGATCAGCACCAGGTAAGTCAGGATCGATACCGGCAGCGCCACGGCGAAGATCTGCCAGCGGATGATGCCCACCAGCCAGAGGGCCACGAAGGCCGTGAGCGCCAGCGTCCACACGCCCAGCACCGCCACCGCGATGATCATGCTCACGCTGTAGCTGCGCTCCGGCATCTCGTCCGGGCCGGGCGCGGGTTCCCATCTGTCATGGGAGGAGAGCAGCGCGTCCACAGTGACGCCGAAGATCTCCGCCATCTGGGTGAGCACATAGGCGTCGGGAATGGCCTCGCCCCGCTCCCACTTGGAGATAGTCTTATCCGAATAGTTGAGTGCCGCGCCGAGCTCCGCCTGGGTCATGCCGGCGCCGGTGCGCAGCTTGATGATGTTGCTGGCCGTCACCAGCTTCAGTTCCGAAAGTTCCATAGTTTCCATCCTGTGAAGCCACAGCGTCCGTTTCTTCCAAATCAATATTGTGGTATTTTACCATGTCCCCCGGCTTTTTGCAAGCGCGGCTACAGCAGGGGCGCGATGATCTTGAGGACGGCGCCCAGCAGCCGGGTGCCCCATTTCTCCTTTCGCAGCGTGTCAAAGCTCACCTCCCGGCTGAAGCTCTGGGTCTGCAGGAAGTCGGCCTTGATCTCCGGGAGGCAGGAGACCTTCCGCATCCACACTGCGCACTCAAAATGATGGTACAGGCTCCTGTAGTCCAGATTGATGGTGCCCACGACGGCCTCCCGGTCATCGCTGACGAAAATCTTGGCGTGCACAAAGCCGGGGCGGTACTCATAGATCCTCACGCCGGAGCGAAGAAGCGAAGCGTAGTGGGTCTTGGCCAGGGCGTAGGCCATCTTCTTGTCAGGGATGCCCGGCAGGATCAGCCGTACGTCCACTCCCCGCTCGGCAGCGAATTTCAGCGCTGTCTCCATCTCCCCGTCGAGGATCAGATAGGGCGTCATGATATATACGTAGTCCTGCGCCCGGTTAAGAATGTCCATATAGACCCATTCGCCCACCCTTTCTCCGTCCAGCGGGCAGTCCGCATAGGGCATGACGAAGCCGGTCTCCGGGCAGCGCCCGGCGGGAGCGGAGAGGAACGCCTCCGCAGGCAGCTCCTTCTCCCCCAGATACCACATGTGCAGGAACATCAGGGTGAAGCTCCGGGCAGCGCCGCCGCGCAGACAGACGGCCGTATCCTTCCAGTGGCCGAAGCGCTTGATCTCGTTGATATATTCGTCGGCCAGGTTCACACCGCCCGTGAAAGCCACCCGGCCGTCGACGACCAGGAGTTTCCGGTGATCCCGGTAGTTGTAGTGGGTGGAGACAAAGGGCGTGATGGGCGCGAAGGGGCGGCATTCAATGCCAAGCAGTGCGAGCCGCTTCGGGTAATCCCGCGGCAGCGTAAAAAACTCGCAGGTCCCATCATACATGACCCGGACCGTCACGCCTTCCGAGGCCTTGCGAGCCAGGATCTCCAGGATGCGGCCCCACATGAGGCCCTCGTCGATGATGAAAAACTCCAGGAAAATGAAGGACTCCGCCTTCTCCAGTTCCTCCAGCAGCACGGGAAACAGCTCGTCCCCCAGGGAAAAATACTGCGCCTCCGTTCCGTCGTAAACCGGAAACCGGCCGGTGCGGTTGACGTAGCGGGCAAGGCCCACCGCGTCCGGCGCCTCCGTCCGAAAGCGCTCCGCCATGCCGCCGTCCTGGGGAATGCTGTCCCGCGTCGCCTCCGTCAGCTGGGAAAAACGGTCACGCAGCATGCGGTGGCCGATGTCGCTGCGGGTATAGAGATAGAGCATGGCGCCCACGGCGGGAAAGAGCATGATCACCACGATCCAGGTGATCTTGGTGCTGGGATCGTGGCGGCTGTTGAGCAGGTAGAGCGCCATGACGGTGGAGAATACGGCGCTCAGGGTCAGGAAGTGGGGCAGAAAGCTCCGCAGACGGCCGAAGAGGCCAATGAGCATCGCAAACTCCAGGAGCAGCAGGATCAGGATCAGGCCGGCCCGGCTGAAAACAGCGCGCAGCAAGCCCCGGCGGCCCTTTTTCAGCAGCCGGATCCCTCTTTTGTCCTGACGTGCTTCGCCCATAGTTTCCTCCTTCTTGACGGGAAATGACTCGGGGACGTTGAGACGACACGGGCCTCTGAAACCGGGGCATCCCGTTGATGCTGTAAGTGATAGTATATCCTGTTTCAAAATATGCGTCAAGGGAGGGCGCTATGCGGAGGCCCCTGCTGACTTCTCCGGGAAAGGCCGCCCCGCTCCGACGCAAAAACGCCGCCCGTCCGGGCGGCGTTTTTGATTTTGATTGTTTTATTCCTCGGGGGAGAAGTCTTCCTTGCCGACACCGCAGAGCTCGCAGGCGAAATCGTCGGGCAGATCTTCCCACTTCACGCCGGCCTCGTCCTCATCATAGACCCAGCCGCAGACATTGCAGACATAACGCATGTTCGTATCCTCCTGTAAATGTGGTGTTGAGATTACTTGAAATATCTCTCCAGCAGGCCCTTGAAGGCCTTGCCGTGGCGGGCCTCGTCACGGGCCATCTCATGGATGGTGTCGTGCAGGGCGTCCAGATTGTACTTCTTGCAGAGCTTGGCCAGATCGGTCTTGCCGGCGGTGGCGCCGTTCTCGGCGTCGACGCGCATCTGCAGGTTCTTCTTGGTGGAATCGGTCAGCACCTCGCCCAGCAGCTCGGCGAACTTGGCGGCATGCTCTGCCTCTTCCAGACCGGCCTTCTCCCAGTACAGCCCGATCTCGGGATAACCCTCGCGGTGGGCGACTCTGGCCATAGCCAGATACATGCCGACCTCGGAGCACTCGCCCTCAAAGTTGGAACGCAGCCCGGCGATGATCTCTTCGCGGACTTCCTCGGGGACCTCATCGGGAAAGACTTTGCCGACGCCGACCACATGCTCGGAAGCCCAGCTCAGCTCCTCAGCCTGAAGGGTGAACTTGGAACCGGGAACCTTGCACACGGGGCATTTTTCGGGGGGCGTATCGCCCTCATGGACGTAGCCGCAGACGGGACATACCCATTTTTTCATACGATAGAATCCTCCTGTTTTTGTTATCTTCAGCGTAATCTCGCTTGCCCTCAATGTAGCATGCGAGTCCGTTTTTGTAAAGGGTCTTTGCAAAAAATTCACGGGTTCAAGCTGTCTTCCCCGGGCCCCTCCGCGAGCTCTTGCAGCGCGGGCGCGGCGGCCTCGCCGAAGAGCCGGATGGCGGCGAGGGCCTCCTGCAGCGTGTTGCCGCTGCTGCCCACCTCGAGGATCAGGGAGCCGCGGGTCAGATGCTGGTTGTAGCGCTGCGGCACCAGGGACACCGGGCGCATCAGCGTGGGATGTCGCATGCTCACACGCTCCTGCAGATACAGCGCCAGCGCCAGGTTTTCCCGCCAGTCCGGGTGGCTCAGGCCGCTCTCGTCCGTGCCGGAGAGCAGCATGATCTGGCTTGCCACGGTGCCCTCCTCCTCGGCCATGGTCTTGTACACCACGCCGTCGGCGCCCAGGGCGTCCCGGTGCAGATCCAGCACCACGGCGATATTCGGGTACTCCGCCAGATAGCGCTCCACCGCCTCGCCGGAGCGCGTGTAGGAGCCGGTGTAGCTGGGGTAATCGTAGATTTCCCGGTCGTGCAGGACGCGGAGGCCCGCCTGCTCGAAAACGGCCGCCAGCTCGTCCCCCACGCGGATGACGCTGCAGCGCTCGTCGGCGGTGCGGCGGTTGTCGTTGGCCTCGTAGCGGTCCAGCCCCGCCGGGGTATAGGCCTCGCTGCCGTGGGTGTGCAGGATCAGGATCTGCGGACCCTCGGCGGGCAGGCGCAGCGACGGGCCCCGGCGCAGCAGCTCCTGCGCGTCTACGCTGTAGGCCGTCTCGTTTTTGATGGCGAGACCGCCGCGGATGGTGGTCTCCCGGATCTCATCCGGGCTCACCGACTCCATCACGCTCACAAGCGCCGCCTCTTCGGTCCCGGCGGCCCAGGCGGGCTCGGAGCTCCCGGCGGGGCTGTCCGTCTCTGCGGAGCTGCCCGCAGGCGGAGCGAAGCTCTCCTCCGCGGGTTCGGGCAGCCCTGCCTCTAAACGCACATTCCGCATCCGCCCCTCCTCGATGGCGGCTGCGGCGCGCTGCCGCAGCGGCGTGCCCGCAAACAGATACAGGCTCATCAGCGCAAGTCCCAGCGCCGCGAGCCTTCCGGAAAGCCGCATTCACTCACCCCCGGGAGCCATCCTATGCGCCCGGATCCTACGTCATGCCTCCCGCCTTGCCAAGGGCGCTTTTTCGTGATATATTGACCCCAAAGGAGTGATTCTTATGACCTATTCTTACCGCCCCCGGGGCGTCTGCTCCCAGCGCATGGACATTGAACTCAACGGCAGCACCATCGAATCCGTGAAGGTGATCGGCGGCTGCGACGGCAACCTCCAGGGGATTTCCCGCCTCGTGGCCGGCATGGACGTGGACGAAGCCATCTCCCGGCTGGAGGGCATCCGCTGCGGCTTCAAGCCCACCTCCTGCCCCGACCAGCTGGCGCAGGCGCTCAAGGCCTGCAAGGCGGAGGCATGAGACGGCTGGCCGCGCTGCTGCTCTGCGTCCTTCTGCTCTCCGGCTGCGCGGCCGCGCCGGAGCGAAACTCTGTGCCGACGGCGGAGCCAGCCGCCCCATCGCCGCTGCCCACCGCGCCGGAGCACCCCTATGAGCCGCTGCGGGTCTATCTGGACGGGCTGCTGACGGATCGCGGCTATCTGCGAAACGGTACGGCCTATCTCGCGCCGGAGACGATCTGCGCCTATTACGGGCTGGCGCACGAGGAGACGGCGGATGCGCAGAACTTTTCCCTGACGCTGCCCGGTCTCACGGTGACAGGCAGCCGAAACCTCTCCTGGTTCCTGGCCGACGGGCGTTATCTCTATGCGCCGGACGGCTGGATCGAGGCGGACGGGCGGCTGTATCTGCCTGCGGAGACGATCGAGCATATCTTCGGCCTGCCTGTGACGCTCTCCGGCGAGCCTCTCCGCGCCGAAGTGGGCAGCACCGGATACCGGCTGCTGCAGGGCGGGGAGGACTATTACGAGAAGGCCTTCCACGCCGACGATCTGTACTGGCTGGAGCACATCATCTACGCCGAGGCGCACCATGAGTCCCTCGCCTGCCAGATCGGCGTGGGCAACGTGGTGCTCAACCGTCTCGCGCACCGCGATTTTCCCGGTACGATCACGGGCGTGGTGCTGGACCGGGAGCACACGGTGCAGTTTGAGCCCGTGGGCTCCGGCGAGGTGGCCGCCGAGCCGGACGAGACGGCAAGGATCGCGGCTCGCCTCTGCCTGGAGGGCTTCAATACCGCGGGCGACAGTCTGTATTTTGTCAACCCCGCGCGCGGCGACCCGAGCTGGTTCAGCAGCTCCCTGCGTTTCGTCTGCCGCATCGGCCATCTGGACTTTTACCGCTGACGCAGGGGATACCACAGCCCCGAGAGGTTACTGCATATGGCAAACGAACTGGAAAGCATTCTGACAGAGGGCTTCGCGGCCCTCGGTCTGTCCCTGGACGGCGAGGCGCTGGCGCGCTTTCGCCGCTATTATGAGATCCTGAGCGAAAAAAACCGGGTCATGAATCTGACCGCCATCGAGGGTGAGGCGGATTCCGCCCGGCTCCATTTTCTGGACTGCGCGGCACTGCTGAACTTCACGGATTTTACCGCGAAGCGCGTCATCGACGTGGGCAGCGGCGCGGGCTTCCCGGGGCTCGTGCTCAAGATCGCGCGGCCGGAAACGGATCTGACCCTGCTGGACAGTCTGGACAAGCGGGTGAAGTTTCTGCGGGAGACCGGCGCCGATCTGGGCTTTGAGGGCCTGCGCTGCGTCCACGCCCGTGCGGAGGAGCCCCCGGAGGGCTTCCGCCAGGGCTTTGACATCGTCGTATCCCGGGCGGTGGCACGGCTCAACGTGCTGTGCGAGCTGTGCCTTCCCTTTGCGAAAACCGGTGGGGTCTTTCTTGCCATGAAAGGCCCCGGCGCCGCCGAAGAGCTCAGCGAGGCCAAAAAGGCCGTCAGGCTTCTGGGCGGACAGATCGAGCACGTGGAGGAGTACCGGATCCCCGGCACCGATCTGCAGCGCATCGTCATCCGCATCCGCAAGGTTTCCGATACGCCCGCCCGCTATCCCCGCCGCTGGGCGCAGATCAAGAAGGCGCCGCTATGAAAAAGGTCCTGTGCGTCCTTCTCTGCGTTCTGCCGCTGCTGTCGCTCTGTGCCTGCGGAAAGCGGACGGAGGCGCCGTATTCGGCGGTGGTCTGGTGCGCCTCCGACGATCCGCTGCTGCCGGCGCTGCAGCAGGCGGCGGCAGACTACAACAGGAGCCGGAAAAGCGGTGTTCTCCCCGTCGTGCTGCGGGAATTTGACGGCGAAGCGGCGCTCCTGAACGCCCTGAACACCGCCCGGCCCGATCTGCTGCTCTGTTCCCACACGCTGGCCTTTCCCCTCTTTGAGGAGGGGCTTCTCAGCGACGCCGGGACGGCGCTGCCTTTCCCCGAGGCCCTGGCCGGGCGCTCGGAGGGCATCGGGAAATGCATTTTCCCCATCGGCAGCCGCGTGCAGCTGCTGGTGAGCCGCGAGGCGCTCAGCCCGGAGCTGGAAGCGCTCTGCGCCCGCGCCGCAGCCTGCGGCGGCGAGACGAAAAGCCCCTTCCTCGCCGCGGACAGCTATGCCGATCTGCTGTGTCAGAATCTGCTGGGCAGCGGAGAATTCCACGCAGACCGCAGCCGCGACTGCTTCAGCGCCGCCTTTCAAAGCGCGTGGAACGCTCTGGCCGAGGCCGCCTTCTCCGGCGGGCTCTATACCGGACCGGAGGCCGCGGCCTCCCTGCTGCCGGGCGGTATCCCTGCGGTCGCCGCCTTTTCCGACACGATGATCGAAACGGATCCGGAGGGCTTCACCCTCTCGCCGCTGTGCGGGGAGGGCGCGCCGCTTCTGGCCGATCTGCGCTGTCTCGCGGTGATGACCCATGAGGGACGGCAGCAGCGCGGCACCGCCGCCTTTCTCGCCTGGCTCTTCTCCGGTGAGCGGGCATGCAGGCTTTCGCTGGACGCGGGTCTGATCCCGGCCCTCCCCGGCGGGCAGCCGGAGGGCAGGCTGGAGGAGCTGCTGCTCTCGCTCTCCTCCCGTGCGCTGTGGCTGCCGGACGGCGGCAGCGATTTTGTGAAAAACCGCGCGGCCTTTGAGGCTGACTGCCGCGCCGCGCTGGACTTGCTAAAATGAGTCGTCTGTGTTAAAATATAAGAGTTCAAAAAAATAAAACGAGGTGTCTTTATGGAAGGCTATCGCGTACTGGAAATCAAGCAGAGCGTTTTTGAAAACAACGACCGGGAGGCCGACAAGCTGCGCGAGCAGCTCAAGAAGGATCGCACCTTCCTGCTCAATCTGATGAGCTCCCCCGGCTCCGGCAAGACCACCACCCTGAAGGCGACCATCGCCGCGCTGAAGGACGAATTCCGTATCGGCGTCATGGAGGCCGACATTGACTCCGACGTGGACGCCGCCACCATCGAAAAGACCGGGGCCAAGGTCATCCAGCTCCACACCGGCGGCATGTGCCACCTGGACGCGGGCATGACCAGGCAGGGCCTCTTGGGTCTCGGCACCGAGGACATCGACTTCGCGATCCTGGAGAACATCGGCAACCTGGTCTGCCCTGCGGAGTTCGACACCGGCGCCGTGAAGAACGCCATGATCCTCTCCGTCCCCGAAGGGCATGACAAGCCCCTCAAGTACCCCCTGATGTTCTCCATCTGCGACGTGCTGCTCATCAACAAGATCGACGTGCTGCCCTATTTCGACTTCGACATGGAGGCGTGCAAAAAGTACGTCCTGCGCCTGAATCCCAACATGAAGATCATCCCCATCTGCGCCCGCACCGGCGAGGGCATCGACGAATTCGCCCAGTGGCTGCGCGAGCAGATCACCGCGTGGAACGGCTGAGGGATCCGAAAGCGAGAGGACAGACGGCAAGAGGCTTTTCACACAGGCGCGATTGCCGCCGAAAAAGCGCCTGTCCTTCCCCCGGTTGCCGCGGCGCTCCTGCTCTGCCCGGAGAAGCTGATACGCTGAACACTTTATGGCGTTTTGCCATCCTATAGTCTTGTCATTATGATAGAGGTAGATATGGACGAAAGAAAAAACAGCATCTACGCCCAGGCGACGTCCCTGATGCAGGAGGACACGGAGGAGAGTCTGCAGCAGGCCATGGCGCTCTTTGCCTCGATCCGTGGCTGGCGGGATGCAGACCGGCAGTCTGCCCGCTGCCGCACCAGGCAGAATCGGAAGCTCTGGCAGAAGGAGTATGCCCAGCTGAAGGCGGAGGAGGACCAGTATACGGCCAGGGTGGCCCGAAGGAAAAAGATCGGAATCATCGCCTTGACAGCCTTGTTGCTGATCGCCGTCGTGACCACCGCCGTATCCCTGCATCGGTTTTGGCGATACAGCCATGCGGTGGACTGCTTCATGGCCGGGGAATACAAACGGGCGGCGGAAACCTTTCAGGCCATGGATGGTTACAAGGATTCCAGGCTCAGGGTCTATCATTCCGCCGTGGGCATGTACCGGGTCGGGCAATACGAGGAGGCCCTCTCCTACTTTCTGTGGCTGGACGGTGATTACGACAACGGATATCATATCAAAAGGTGCTACGAGCGCCTGGAAGGAAAGCCGTAAGGCTGCCATCAAAAAAGGAGACGGCAATAACCGTCTCCTTTTTTTGATGCTTTTTCGTTATTTGTTGTTTTTCTCCCACAGGACCCAGAGGCCCTTGAGCAGCAGATCGTCGTCACAGGCGATCTCGTGGCGGCAGCAGGCGATGATGCCCTGGGCCAGCCCGCCCGTGGCGATATGAGCGCAGGGATAACCCAACTCCTCCTCCATACGGTCGATCATGCCGTCGATGGCGGCGGCGGTGCCGTAGACCGCGGCGGAGCGCATGCAGTCCACCGTGTTGGTGCCGATGACCTTTTTGGGGGCCATGATGGAAATATCCGGCAGCAGGCTCGTCCCGGAGGCCAGGGCCGCCATGCCCAGCTTCACGCCCGGCAGGATCGCGCCGCCGCGGAAGCAGCCGTCCTTATCAATGACCGTGATGGTGGTGGCGGTGCCCAGATCCATGACGATGACCGGCGCGCCGACGCAGTGCACGGCCGCGACGCCGCCCACTACCAGGTCGCCCGCCACGGTGCCGGGATCGTCCACCCGCAGGTTCAGCCCCGTCTTGACGCCGGGGCCGACCACCATGCAGTCAAGCCCGGTGACCGCCCTGACGGCGGCGAGCATGGCTCTGTTCACCGGCGGCACCACCGAGGAGTAGATGGCTCCCTCAAAGCCCGCCGCGTCCACGCCGTAGAGGTCGAAGAGCTGCTTGAGCTTGACGGCGTACTCCGCGTCCGTCTGGTTGACGTCCGTGTGGATACGGACGATGTTGAGGATCTTGCCGTCCTCGATGCAGCCGAGAACGATGTTGGTATTGCCCACGTCGATGGCGAGGATCATGGAGCCGCCTCCTTGTCTGTTTTCAGTGGTTGTCCTTCCGGCCGATCTTGATGAGCCGGACGATGACCGGGCTGAGCACGATGTTCACCAGCAGCTCAAACAGGAAGTTCGCGCCGACCAGGCCGAAGATCATGTAGTTGCCCACGCTGGGAAAGCCCATCGCGGTGGCCCACTCGGTGATGGTGGGCATAAAAAAGAGCACACAACCCACAAGGAAGATGCCGGTGTTCACCACGGGGGCGGCCACGGCGGCGAGGATCACGGCGAGCCAGCCGTTGAGCTTCTCCAGCGCCCGGTACACGAGGCCTGCGCAGAGGCCGGCGAGCGCGCCTTTCACCAGGACGGTCAGGACCGTCCCCAGGGGATTGACCGCGAGAAAGGCCGCGGCGTCACCGGAGAGGAGCACCACCATGCCGAACACGAAGCCGAGCCAGGCGCCCGCAAGAGGGCCGTACAGCGCGGCGCCCACGACGATGGGGATCAGGACCAGAGAGATGGAGAAGGGGCCGAAGCGGATAAAGGCTCCCAGAAACTGGAGGACGACGACGATGGCGGTAAAAAGCGCCAGCCCCGTCAGGGTGCGGGTCGAAATGCGTTTTGATTCCATATTCAATTCCTTTCTGCTGTCGCCCCGGTCCGGCCGGGTGCGGCGCACTGTGATTGTAGTCTCGCAGCCGGACTTTGTCAAGCCGCAAGACTTCTTCAGCACCAAACAGGACGAAGAGCGGCGGAAAATGTTCCCGGGTCCGGACTTCCGCCACGGCGGCTGAATCATTTTTTCTATTCTTCTGAAACTTTTTTCCCGGAAGCGGCGTTATTCAGGGTGAAAGGAGGTGGGTGCAGCGATGCATGACGCGGAGATCGTCGCACTCTACTGGCAGCGCGAGCCGGCGGCCATTGACGAGAGCGCCCGGAAATACGGCGCCTACTGCCGCAGCATTGCCCGGAACATCCTCAATAACGACGAAGACGCAGAGGAGTGCCTCAACGACACCTGGCTCGGCGCCTGGAACAGCATGCCGGAGCACCGGCCCGAAAGGCTCGGCCCCTATCTGGGGAAGCTCACCCGCTGGCTGAGTCTCAGCCGGCGTCGGAAGCAGGGCCGGGAAAAGAACGGCGGCGGTGAGGCGGCCCTTGCGCTGGAGGAGCTGGCCGAGTGCCTGCCCGGCGGGGAGGACACGGAGCGGGAAATCGAGCTCCGGGAGCTTGGCCGCGCCCTCAACCGTTTGCTGGACGCCATGAGGCCGGAGGAGCGCTCCGTTTTTCTGGCGCGCTACTGGCTCTGCGCGCCCATCGCAGAGATCGCCGCCCGCCACGGCTTTACCCAGGGCAAGGTCAAGACCATGCTGCGCCGCAGCAGGCTGAAGCTGCAGAAGCAGCTCAGGGAGGAGGGGTATCGATGAAAACAGAGCGCTTGATGGAGGCTCTCAACGACACGAGGGACGATTTCATTGAGGATATGATGCAGACCATGCTGGGGCATGCGAAGACACGCCGTGCGCGGCCGGCGCTGCGCACGCTGCTGCTGGCGGCGGCGCTGAGTCTGCTGCTGGGCGCCACGGCTTATGCCGCTTATCGCGGCAGCATGGCTCACCGGGAGCCGAGTCCCACGGACAAGCCGGGCTACTTCATCACCGATGCGGGCGAGAGCGGAGACGAGACCCTGCAGCTCAACTGGGGCGACGCCGCCATGCTCCTGCATTTTGACACGTCGGACGAGGGCTTCCGCCACGCCTTTCGCTTTACCTGGATGCCGGAGGGCACGGAAGCGCCCAACCCGCACGGGATCGTGCCCTTCCTGCCGGACCCGGACATCCCGCGTGAGATCCCGATCAACAGCATAGAAGACGTGGAGCGCGCCAAAAATCTGCAGCCCGTGATGGAGCCTGACACGGAAAAGCTCGCGGAGCTGGGCCTTACGCTGGAGGAGGCGCAGAGCCTGCGGCGCTCGGCGGAATGCTGGCGGGGCGGAGAATTTGCCATGCGCGTCGACCTGATGGACGTCGATATGCTCTTTGGCCACGATCTGGTGCTGGGCTGGCTGGGCGGCGAGGCGAGCATTGTCCGGGAGGACAGCTTCGGCCCCTGCCAGCGGCTGGAGGTGGAGGTCTCCGCCTGCGAAAAAGATCCGCAGGCCCTACGCTGTCTCTTCCTCTTTGAGCCGGAGGAGCAGTACCTGATCGCGATGATCGCCGATCCGGCGGTGTTCAGCATGGAAGAGCTGGAACGCATCGGGGCGGGGATCGAGGTGCGGACCACATCGTTGAAGATCAAGGCCGATCCCGAACCCGGGATGAACTGGTCCGTGCTCGGTCTGGCGCAAGGCTGAGACGGCCCGAAAAGCACAGGCGCCGGGAGCATCTGCTCCCGGCGCCTGTTTTCCGTTCAGTTTGCCACGGGGTGGTGGGCAGGAGGACTCGTCATGTCCAGCGGCCTGAACACATACCCGTTTTCAAGCCCCCATTCGATGATCTGCCGTACCGCCGCCACGCTGTAATCCTTTACGTCGTGCTGCAGCACCAGGCAGCAGTCCTTGCCCTCGCAGCCGGCGATGACGTTTTGCAGCACGCCCTCGGTGGTGCGGGTCCGGCCCGCGTCGTCGCTGTCCACGTTCCAGTCGAAATACTGGTAGCCCATGGTGTTCATGCTCTCCGTCAGGCGCGACATGACCCCTTCGTTGAAGGAGCTGACCGTGTTGGAGCTCCCGCCCGGGAAACGGAAGAGCGTGGTATAGCTTCCCGTCTGTTCCCGGACCAGCTCCTCGCAGGCCAGAAAATCCGCATAGTACGCCTCCTCCGAGGCATAAATGCCGTAGTAATCGTGGCTGGCCGAGTGGACGCAGACACTGTGTCCCTCCCGGAAAGCGCGGCCCACCATGTCAAAATACTCGGGATAGCGGCAGGTCACGAAGAAGCTGGCCTGGACGCCGTATTCTGCCAGCACGTCCAGGAGCGCCGCCGTGTGGGGGCCGGGACCGTCGTCGAAGCTGAGGTAGATGGTCTTTTCCTGCGGCTCCGCCGCCGCCGGCAGCGGGGCCGGTACCACGCGCACATGCCGCGTGACCGTGACGCCGTAGCCCCGGCCGCTGTCGATGCGGTAGACGCGCTCATACTCTCCGCAGTGTTCCGGATCCACCTCCCCGGACACCTGCACGGCATAGCTCATGTCGTTTCCCAGCTCGTCCGCGGCGGTGAAACCGGGATCCGTATAGCGCAGCGCGGCAGGGATCTCCGTCTCGGTGCCCTCCGTGAGGGTGATGATGGGCTTCCCGACGGAAAAGGGGATCTTCCGGGTGACCGTGCTGCGGTTGCCCGCGGCGTCCGTGACCGTGTAGTCCACGTGGTCGTCCCAGGCTGTGCGCTCCACAAGGGCGGTCAGATCGCCGTCGATATTGTCGAGGGCGCTGTAGCCCTCCTCCTCATAGCCGGCAAACCAGGTGGTCACATAGCCCTCCCGGTGCTGAAGCGTGATCACCGGCGCCGTCAGGTCCCGCACATGGACCGTTCGACGGGCGTGCCAGCTTCTGCCTGCGCGGGTGGCGGTGTATTCGACCGCATAGTCCCCGGGCGTGCTGCAGTCCACCCAGCCCTCGGCGGTGACTGGCAGATCCCGGCCCAGCTCTCCGAAGAGGCGCCCCTCGCTCACGGCGCGGACGCCGGGCTCCGTATAGAGCGTGCCCACCGGCAGCTCCAGCTCCTGCCCGCCGCTGAAGTGGAAGCGGATATGTCTGGCGTCCAGCACGAAGAGGACCGCCGCCGCGAGACACAGCGCGTATAGCAGCAGGAACGCGGGAAGCAGCCTGTTTTTGGATTGTTTTCTTTCTTTTTCCATCTCTCTGCTCCTGTCTCCTGTCAGTATATTATACACGCTTTTTTGCCCGCGGAAAGGTCTTTTTCCCTCTGACCGGAAAAATCCTTTTTCCCGGCGTTCTTCTTTCCGCCGGCATATGACAAGTCTTTATCTTTTCTTGCGTCGGTGGGGAGAATATGGTATATTGTGTAGTTGTGAAACGGGGAAGCACCCCGAAATTTATCTCCGCGGCAGCCAGCCGCGGGAAAGGAACAGATACTATGAACAACACCGAAAAAACCATGGACAAGATCATCGCTCTCTGCAAGAACCGCGGCTTCATCTTCGCCGGCTCCGAGATCTACGGCGGCCTCGCCAACACCTGGGACTACGGCCCTCTCGGCACCCGGCTCAAGAACAACGTCAAGGACGCCTGGCGCAAAAAGTTCATCCAGGAGCGGCGCAACAGCTTTGAAGTGGACGCCGACATCCTCATGAACCCCCGCGTGTGGGAGGCCAGCGGCCACGTGGCCAGCTTCGCCGATCCTCTGCTGGACTGCAAGGAGTGCAAAATGCGCTTCCGCGCCGACAACCTGATCGACGACTTTGACCCCGACGCCCACGCCGACGGCATGACCAAGGAGCAGATGTTCGACTATATCAAGGCCCATCACATCCCCTGCCCCAACTGCGGCAAGCACAACTTCACCGACATCCGCGAGTTTAACCTGATGTTCCAGACCTTCCGCGGCGTCACCAACGACGCGAAGTCCATCATCTATCTGCGCCCGGAGAACGCCCAGGGCGAGTACGTGAACTACCCCAACGTGCTGCGCTCCATGCGCACCAAGCTCCCCTTCTCCATCGGTCAGATCGGCAAAGCCTTCCGCAACGAGATCACCCCGGGCAACTTCACCTTCCGCACCATTGAATTCGAGCAGATGGAGTTCCAGACCTTCTGCAAGCCCGGCACCGACACAGAGCTCTACGACTACTTCAAGCAGTTCGGCAAGGAGTTCTTCATGTACCTCGGCCTCCCCGGGGAGCATCTGCGCTACCACGACCATGAGAAGCTGGCCCACTACGCCAAGGCCGCCTGTGACATCGAGTTCCTCTTCCCCTTCGGCTGGGGCGAGATCAACGGCACCCACAACCGCACCGACTTCGACCTGGGCCGTCACCAGGAGTACAGCGGCCAGAAGCTCGAGTACATCGATCCCTTTACCGCCGAGCGCTTTGTACCCTATATCATCGAGTCCACCTACGGTCTGGACCGCACGGTGCTGGCTCTGCTGTGCGAGGCCTATGACGAGGAAGTGGTGGACGAGGCCAAGAACGACGTGCGCGTAGTGCTGCGCCTCAATCCCGCCATCGCTCCCATCAAGGCCGCCGTGCTGCCCCTCTCCAAGAAGCTGGGCGAGCCCGCCATGGCCATCCGCGACGAGCTGGCGAAGGACTTCATGGTCGAGTACGACGAGACCGGCTCCATCGGCAAGCGCTACCGCCGCGCCGACGAGATCGGCACCCCCTTCTGCATCACCTACGACTTTGACTCCGAGACGGACGGCTGCGTGACCGTGCGCGAGCGTGACAGCATGGAGCAGGTCCGCATCCCCGTCGCCGAGGTCAAGTCCTATATCGCGGAGCGCGTTAAAGGATGACGACCCGCCTGCGCACGGGGGAGATCCTGCGTGCCCGAAGGGCCGCGGAGCTGAGCGACGCAAGGCAGCGGCTGGTTTTCCGGCTCTGGAACACCGGCTGGCTGCTGCTCAGCTCCCTCGGCATCGCCCTGGCAAGCCTGCTGCTTGCCGTGGGTTCCTTCGGCTTTGAGCTTTTTCTCTCGTATCTGCACCATCCGCTCCTCCTTCTGCTGAACTGTCTTCCGGTCTTGCTGCTGCAGCTGCTGTTCTACAGCCTGTGCGGCAGGCAGTGGATCGCTTTCCTGCTGAACGCCGTGATCGTGCTCACGGCCTCTGCGGGCAACCTCTTCAAGCTGCGCTTTCGCTTTGAGCCCTTTCTGTTTTCGGACATGAACGCCATCGGCGCGGCTCTGGGCGTCGCCCACAACTACGATCTGCGCCCCAACGCGCGGATCCTGGCCGCCATCGCCCTGGCCGCGGCGGGGACGCTCTTCCTCCTCTTTTTCTGCCGGGGACGGATGCGCCTCCGGGGCCGTATCGTGCTGGCCTTGGCCGTGCTGCTCTCCGTCTGGCCCCTGTGGCGTTTCGCCTACGGGAGCGAGGCGCTCTACGGCGAGCCGACCCGCAACGAGGACACCATTGACGCCACCGGCGATTCGGAGATCTTCGTGACCAAGGGCTTCGTCTATCCCTTCCTGCACAGCATCCGTCAGGCGGAGTTCCTGCCGCCCGAAGGCTACGACGCCGAACGCGCCGCCGCGCTTCTGGGGGCCTTTGCGGACGAGGCGATCCCGGCCGACCGCCGGGTCAACCTGATCGTCTTTCAGCTGGAGAGCTTTCGGGACGTGCGCCTCTGGGGCATCGAGGGCGTCCGGGACGAGGCCTACGCCGTATGGGACGCGCTGAAGGAAGAGAGTTATCACGGCACGCTGGTGGTCAACAACTACGCCGGCGGGACCGCCAACACGGAGCGTGCCGTTCTGGCCGCGGCCAGAAATGCCCTCGCCCCCCGCGCCGACACGCCCTCCTACGTGTGGTACCTGCGGGACCAGGGCTATCGCACTCTGGGCAACCACCCCTATTTCCGCTACTACTATGACCGCGTGACCGTGAATCCCCGGCTCGGCTTCGAAGACTACCGCTATTTTGAGGACTATTATGAGGGCGTATACGGAGAGCCCACCTCCTTTGAAAACAGCGACGGCCCCTTCTTCCGGGAAGTGCTGAAACAGTACCGCGAGCTGGAGCAGACGGGAGAGGATCTCTTCTCCTTCAACGTGACCCTCCAGGGGCACTACCCCTACCGCACCGACGAGGCCTATTACAGCGGTTTTCTGGACGGGGACTATTCCCAGGAGCTCTTTTTTGCACTGGATAATTACCTTGGCACGGTCCACGACACGCAGGAATGCATGGCGGAATTCATCGACGCTCTGCGCGGGGATGAGACGCCGGCAGTGCTGCTCTTCTACGGCGACCACTGCCCCAACATCGGCGACAGCTCCTACGTGTCCACCGGCCTCGGTGCGGACATGGATCCCTCCACCTACGAGGGCTTTCTGAACATGTACAGCACCGAGTATCTGATCTGGGCAAACGACGCCGCCCGGGAGAAGCTGGGAAAAGAGATCCGCGGAGAGGGCGAGACCGTCTCCGGCTGCTATCTGATGGATCTGCTCTTTGAGCAGCTCGGATGGAAGGGCAGCGCCTTCATGCAGTTTGCCCGCGGCGTACGACAGATTCTGCCCGTCGTCAACGCCGGCGGCTTCTATGTGGAAAACGGCGCTTATACCACAGTCCTCGACGACGAAGGGAAAAGCGCGCTGCGGGATTTTGACGCCGTAACGTTCTATAACGCTTCTCAATGGAGAAATAACTGAAAAGAAGGAACAGGGAATGAAAAACGGTTTTGTGAAAGTTGCGGCCTGCGCTCCGGTGATCCGGGTCGCCGACGCCGCATACAACGCCTGCCGTGTGATCGAATGCATCCGCGAGGCGGCGGACAGGGGCGTGAAGGTGCTGGCCTTCCCGGAGCTTACGCTGACCGGCGTGAGCTGCTATGATCTGTTTGGCCACCGGGTACTGCTGGACGGGGCGAAAAAAGCCCTGGCAACGGTCGCCGAGGCAACAAAAGGTTTGGATCTGCTGAGCTTTGTGGGTCTGCCGCTGGCCGTGGGCAGCCGGGTGTACAGCGTGGCCGCCGCCGTCTATGACGGCGAGATCCTCGCGCTGATCCCCCGGGAGAACGTGGAGGGAAGCCCCTTCTCCGCCCCCGCCATGGAGACCCGCTTTGTGAGCGTCGGCGGCTGTGAGACCGCGCTGGAGAGCAGCGACACGCTCTTCTGCTGCGCTGCTCTGCCCGAGCTGAAGATCGCCGTGGAGCTGGGCGCCGACCGGGACGCGCTGATGCCGCCCTCGCTGCGTCTGGCCCAGGCCGGCGCCACGCTTCTGGTCCAGATGGCCTCCTTCCCGGAGACCGTCTCCTCCCGGGCTGACGCCGAGCTGCAGGCCCGTTATGAATCGAAGCACCGGAAGGCCGCCGTGCTGCTGGCCGCCCCCGGCCGGGGCGAGAGCAGCACCGACTACGTATACTCCGGGCTCTGCCTCGCTGCCGAGAACGGCAAGCTCCTGGCGGCCGAGGAGGGCGAGAACAGCCTCGCCGTCACGGAGATCGACGCGGAGTACCTGGTGAACCTTCGCCGCGGCTGCAGCGACTTTGAGTTTGAGAGCGACTGCAGCGAGTACGTCTGGGGCGGCGAGGCCGCGGAGACCGCGCTGACCCGCAAGTTCTTCATGCACCCCCATCTGCCCGGGACCGCGGCGGAGCTGCCCGCCTTTTGTGAGCGCATGCTGGACATCCAGGTGGCCGGGCTTGTCAAGCGCATGGAGTACGCCCGCCTGGACCACTGCGTGGTGGGCATCTCCGGCGGCGTGGACTCCACGCTCTGCGTGCTGGTCTGCGCCATGGCGGTGAAGAAGATGGGCCTGCCCTCCACCAACGTTGTCGCCTGCACGCTGCCCTGCTTCGGCACTTCCAGCCGCACCAAATCCAACGCCATCGTGGTGGCCGAGCAGCTGGGCTGCGAGGTGCGGGTGATCGACATCGGCAAGAGCGTCTACCAGCACTTTGACGACATCGGCCATGCCCACGACGACTATTCCATCGCCTTTGAAAACGCCCAGGCCCGCGAGCGCACCCAGGTGCTGATGGACATCGCCAACAAGGTCAACGGCCTGGACGTGGGCACCGAGGACCTGAGCGAGTACATCGACGGCTGGTGCACCTACAACGGCGACCACACCAGCATGTACGACGTGAATCTGGGGCTGACCAAGACCCAGGTGCGCGCAAACGTCCGGTATCTGGCTGACACCACCGAAGACCGCGTGCTCAAGGCTGCCCTCTACGACGTGCTGGAGTGCCCGGTCACACCGGAGCTGCTGCCCATCCACGACGACCAGATCGAGCAGAAGAGCGAGGAGGCCGTGGGCTCCTACAGCCTGCAGGACTTCTTCACCCACTGCATCCTGATCGACGGCTTTACCCCCTCCAAGACCCTGCGGCTGGCAAAGCTGGCCTACGCAAACGAATTTTCCGACGAGGAGCTCCGCCGCTGGCTCACGAGCTGGTGCAGGCGGCTCTTCTCCCAGCAGTTCAAGCGCAGCTGCCTGATGGACGGCCCGGCTGTGGAGGCTTTCACGGTCTCCCCGCGCGTGGGCTTCCGGATGCCCTCCGACGGCGAAGCGGCCCTGTTC
Organism: Oscillospiraceae bacterium; assembly: GCA_902774015.1. Taxonomy (GTDB): domain Bacteria; phylum Bacillota; class Clostridia; order Oscillospirales; family Oscillospiraceae; genus Limivicinus. The sequence goes on from CACYHB010000004.1 coordinate 226,641, forward strand.
CTGCAGGAGCTGGACGAAAACTGAAGCCCCCGATAAGCATCACAGCCCCGGGCATGAGCCCGGGGCTGTGATGCTTGTATTCTATGGATATTTCCGGTTTTACAGTTCCCGTTTCTCGTAGATTTTAACGGCGATCATCCAGGAGAGGCCGAACACCGCGGCAGCCGCCAGAGGCAGCGCCCACATTCCGAGGCCCGCGATCTCCCCGCTCAGGTTTGAGAGGGAGCTTGCGCCGATCACGCCCAGCATCACCACCACGGCGATGAAGAGGTAATAGACGATGCGGCCCTTTTCCACGCCCCAGCGGAGGGTGACGGGGATCATCACGGCGGGGGCCAGCAGGCCCACCGCGGGGAGCGTGCAGGCAAGCTGCAGGAGTCCTTCCTTGCCGCCCTTCGGCAGCAGCACCGCCGCCTGGACGCCGAGCGTCAGCAGATACATCCCCAGGAAGCACAGTAGCGTCATCACATAGCGCTCGTCGACGACGGTTTTGCGGGAGATGGGCATGGTATCGCAGAGGCTGTTCCAGCCGTCACGCTCCTCATAGGAGATAAGCGTCACAGGCAGAATGCCCGCAAAGAGCACCGGGTAGACCACGAAGAAATAGTTCTGCTGCTGCGCCACCGCGCTGACCGCCAGGAAAATCCCGCTCATCACCAGCAGCGAGCGCCCGTATTTCCAGATCATGTACAGATCCTTCTGAATCAGGCCTTTCATTGTTCTCCCTCCTTCACCATCAGGATAAACAGATCCTCAATGCTTACCGGCTCCATCGCGAGGGCGGCCGGAGCCCTGTCCCGCCGCACGATGGCGGTGACGCCGTAGGGTGTAGAGCGGTGCCCGATGACCGCGCCGCGGTCCAGCGCGGCGAAGTCGGTTTTTGAAAGCTGCACCAGCCCGTACTGTTCGCGCAGCGCGTCCTTTTCCTCACACAGGAGGAGCCGTCCCTTGTGCAGGAAGGCCACGTAGTCGCAGATCTTTTCGAGATCGCTCACGATATGGGAGGAGATGAGCACCGCGTGGTCCTCCTCTCTGGTAAAGTCCGAAAAGATCTCCACCACCTCGTCGCGCACCACGGGGTCGAGACCCGAGGTGGCCTCGTCCAGCACCAGCAGCTTCGGATGGTGGCTCAGCGCCACGGCGATGGCCAGCTTCATCTTCATGCCGCGGGACATTTCGCTGTAGGGCTTGTTTGCCGGCAGCGAGAGCTTCTGCAGATAGCCCCGGTAGACCGCCGCGTCCCAGTTTTTATAGATCCCTGCCATGACCTTTCCCAGCTGCCCGGCGTCGAGGCAGGAGGGCAGGCCCCCCTCGTCCAGCACCACGCCGATGTCCTCCCGGACCGGGGCAAAGTTTTTGCCGTTGTCCCGCCCCAGCACGCGGATGCTGCCGGCGTCCGTCCGGATCATGCCCAGGATGGACTTGATCGTGGTGGATTTGCCGGCGCCGTTTTCCCCGATCAGGCCCAGGATGCAGCCCTGGGGCAGATCCAGATCCAGGCTCAGGTCAAAGCCCGGATAGCGTTTTTCCAGTCCCCGAATCTCAATGGCGTTCATGTGTCGTCCTCCAGCGTGTCATAATACTGCATGATTTCTTCCCGGCTCAGGCCGCAGCGCCGGGCCAGCTCCCGCAGCGCCAGCAGATGCTCCTCCATCTGCCGCAGGTACTCCTCCCGCAGCAGCTGCTCGTTGCGGGCCGCCACAAAGCTCCCCTTTCCGGGCAGCGTATAGATATAGCCCGCCGCCTCCAGCTCCTCGTAGGCACGCTTGGTGGTGATCACGCTGATGCGCAGATCCTTTGCAAGCGTCCGGATCGAGGGCAGCGGCGAGTCCTCCGGCAGCGCGCCCGAAAAGATCTGCCCGCGGATCTGGTCGAAGATCTGCTCGTAGATGGGTGCGCCGCTTCGGTTGTCGATCAAGATGGTCATCTGTGCTCTCCGTTCATACTGTGTATGTCTTATATATACACTATACCCGCTTCCATGTCAAGGCTTTTTTCGGAATCTCTTGACTTCACGGGAAACGCTGTTATAATTTTGCTTGAATCAATCCCATTTTATGGAGTCAGAAGGAGTGGATTTCCATGAAAAAATCTCCCGTGACCACCATTGTGGCCATCGGCATCGGCGCCGCCCTGTTCTTCGTGCTGGGCCGCTTTGTCGCCATCCCGAGTCCCGTTCCCAACACCAACATCTCCCTGCAGTACGGTCTGCTGGCCTTTATGGCCGCCCTCTTTGGTCCCGTGGCCGGCGCTCTGATCGGCTTCATCGGCCATGCTCTCATTGACTTCAGCTACGGCTGGGGCATTTGGTGGAGCTGGGTCGTGGCCTCCGCCGTGTTCGGCTGCCTGGTCGGGCTGGTGGCAAAGCGCATCAAGCTGGCCGAGGGCGAGTTCGGGAAGAAGGACATCCTCCGTTTTAATCTCTATCAGCTGGTGAGCCATATCATCGCCTGGGGTCTGGTCGCCCCCGCGCTGGACATCCTGTTCTATGCCGAGCCGGCCAACAAGGTCTTTGTCCAGGGTCTGGTGGGCGGCATTTCCAACATCGTCACCACCGCCATCGTGGGTACGCTCCTCTGTATCGCCTATGCGGCCACCAAGCCCAGGCAGGGCAGCCTGAAAGAAGAAGAATGAGCCAAAACGGGCGGCCGGCATGGCCGCCCCTTTCCTTTCGGAGAATCCTATGAACGATCCCATCATTGAATTCGAGCACTTCGGCTTTCAATACAACGCCCAGGCGGAACCCACCCTGCACGACATCTGCCTGACGGTCCGCAAGGGGGAGAAGGTCCTGATCGCAGGCCCCTCCGGCTGCGGCAAAAGCACCCTGGCTCACTGCATCAACGGCCTGATCCCCTTCTCCTACCGGGGCAGCATGAGCGGGAGCCTGCGCATCGCCGGGAAGGAAACGAAAGAGCAGAGCATCTTTGAGATCTCCCGCCACGTGGGTACGGTCCTGCAGGATCAGGACGGCCAGTTCATCGGCCTGACCGTAGCCGAGGACATCGCCTTCTCCCTGGAAAACGACTGCGTGCAGGAGCCGGAGCTTCACGACCGGGTCCGCAGGGCCGCCGCCCTGGTGGACGTGGAGAACCATCTGCTCCACGCGCCGAACGAACTCTCCGGCGGGCAGAAGCAGCGGGTGAGCCTGGCAGGCGTGCTGGTGAACCACGTGGACGTGCTGCTCTTCGACGAGCCGCTGGCCAACCTGGACCCGGCCACGGGCAAATCCGCCATCGAGCTCATTGAGGAGGCCCGGCAGCAGACCGGCGCCGCCGTACTCATCATTGAGCACCGACTGGAGGACGTGCTGCACCGGGACGTGGACCGGATCATCCTCATGGGCGAGGGCCGCATCCTGGCGGACGCCTCGCCGGACGAGCTGCTCTCCGGCACCTGGCTGCGTGACTCCGGCATCCGCGAGCCCCTGTATCTGACCGCGCTGAAATACGCGGGGGTATCCGTGACGCCCGCCATGCAGCCCCGCAGCATCCGGAGCCTGCAGCTCAGCGAGGACGACAGGGCGAAAGTGCGCGCATGGTTTGCCGCAGCGCCGCCCGCGCGGCAGGAGCCGGCGCGGCCGCCGCTGCTGGAGGCGGAGGACCTGCACTTTTCCTATCCCGGCAAGAGCCATGAGACGCTCAAGGGCGTCTCCGTCCGGGTAGGGAAAGGCGAGCTGCTGGCCATCGTGGGCCGCAACGGCGCGGGCAAATCCACCTTCTCCAAGCTGGTCTGCGGCTTCGAGACACAGCAGAGCGGCTCTCTGTGCTTTCAGGGGGAGGACATGGCTTCGCTCTCCATCAAGGAGCGGGCCGACCGCATCGGCTACGTGATGCAGAACCCCAACCAGATGATCTCCAAGGTCATGATCTATGACGAGGTGGCGCTGGGTCTGCGTTCCCGCGGCGTCTCCGAGGAGGAGATCCGCCCCCGGGTGGAGGATACGCTGAAGGTCTGCGGGCTCTGGCCCTTTCGCAACTGGCCGGTCTCGGCCCTGAGCTTCGGGCAGAAAAAACGCGTGACCATCGCCGCGATCCTGGTGCTGGAGCCGGAGATGATCATTCTCGACGAGCCCACCGCCGGGCAGGATTACCGCCATTATACCGAGATCATGGAGTTCCTGCTGACCCTGCAGAAGCGGGGCATCAGCGTGGCCATGATCACCCACGACATGCATCTGATGCTGGAATATGCCGAGCGTGCCGTGGTCTTCAACCGCGGCAGCATCCTCGCGGACACGGACTGCGCCGCCGTGCTGACAAATGCAGAGATCATACGCGAGGCAAACCTCAAGGAGACGAGTCTTTACGCCCTCGCGCAGCTCTGCGGCGTCGAGGACGGACGGGCTTTCGTGCGCCGCTTCATCGACTTCGAGCGGCGGGAGGTGCGGCCATGACCAATCTCTTCAACTACATTGACCGGCCCTCCCCCATCCACCGCCTTACCGGCGCCACCAAGCTGGTGTGCGTGCTGCTGTGGAGCTTCGCGGCCATGACTACCTATGACACAAGACTTCTGGTGCTGCTGGTGCTTTTGAGCCTGCTCCTGTTCCGTCTCTCCAAAATCCGAATTTCCGACGTGAGCTTCATGCTGGGCTTCACGGCGGTGTTCATGGTCCTCAACAACGTGCTGGTCTTTGTCTTTTCGCCCCAGCACGGCGTGAGCCTCTACGGGACGAAGCACGTGCTCTTCTCCCTGGGCGGAAACTACGTCGTTACGAAAGAGCAGCTCTTCTATCACCTGAACCTGTTTCTCAAGTATCTGGCCTCCATCCCCATCGTGCTGCTATTTGTCTGCACTACCAACCCCAGCGAATTCGCCGCCTCTCTCAACCGCATCGGCGTCAAATACACGGTGGCCTACTCGGTCTCTCTCGCGCTCCGATACATCCCCGATATTCAGCGGGAATACCGGGAGATCTCGCAGGCCCAGCAGGCCCGCGGCATTGAGATGAGCAAGAAAGAGAATCTGATCCGGCGCCTCCGAAGCGCCAGCGCCATCCTCATCCCGCTGATCCTCTCCAGCATGGACCGCATCGAGGTCATCTCCAACGCCATGGAGCTGCGCTGCTTCGGAAAGAACAAAAAGCGCAGCTGGTACATGGCCCGGCCCTTCACCCGCTGGGACTGTCTGTCCATGGCGGGCAGCGCCCTGCTCCTGGCCGCGGCCCTGCTCCTCAATTATTTCAACGGCAGCCGCTTCTGGAACCCGTTCGTATGAGGGACCGGCTTCACGTCGCAGGATGACAGGAACGGCATTGTATGAACAGCAAAGAATCCCCGCGGGTATCATGCGGGGATTCTTCACACCCGCTTCGAAGCCCAGCGCAGCGGGTTCGAAGCGGAAAGGAAAAACAAGGCAGACGGACAAACAGGCCGCCCTTTCGGGCGGCCTGTTTGTCCGTTTATTCCGTTTTTTACGTCAGTACGCGACGCCCCAGAAGATCATCTTCCCGGCGGGTCTGCCGCAGCAGGCGCAAACGTCGCTCAGCTTCTCCTGCTCAAAGGGCAGGCAGCGGGAGGACATGCCGGCCTCTTCCTTCATCTTCTGTTCGCACGCGACGTCGCCGCACCACATGGTCTTGATAAAGCCGCCCTTCTCCTCCTGAAGCTTTTTGGCCTCTTCCACGGAGAATGCGGGCCAGCAGTGCTCTTCCAGATTGATCTTCGCCTTCTCGTACAGGCCCTTCTGCACCAGCTCGAGCTGGGCTTTCGCGGCCTCCTCCAGCTCCGCGAGCCGGATCACGGTCTTTTCGCCGTCGTTGCGGCGCACCAGGACGCACTGGCCGTTTTCAATGTCGCGCGGGCCGATCTCCACACGGAGGGGCACTCCCTTCATCTCATACTGGGCGCACTTCCAGCCCATGGAGTTGTCGGAGTCGTCCATCTGCACGCGCAGTCCCGCGGCGGCCAGGCGCTCCTTCAGCGCGGAGGCGGCCTCCAGCACGCCGGGCTTGTGCTGGGCAACCGGCAGGATGATGACCTGGATGGGGGCAATCTGCGGAGGCAGGACCAGACCGTTGTTGTCGCCGTGGGCCATGATGACCGCGCCGATCATGCGCGTCGTGGAGCCCCAGGAGGTTTGGAACGGGTACTGCAGCTTGTTGTCCCGGCCGGTAAAGGTCACGCCGTAGGCGCGGGAGAACTTATCTCCAAAGTAGTGGGAGGTGGCGCCCTGCAGGGCCTTGTGGTCCTTCATCATGCACTCCACCGTATAGGTGGCCTCGGCGCCGGCAAACTTCTCCTTCTCGGTCTTGCGGCCCTTCACCACGGGGATGGCCAGCACCTTTTCATAGAAGTCGGCATAGCAGTTGAGCTGCTGCTCGGTCTCCGCCATGGCCTCCTCGGCGGTCTCATGGATGGTGTGGCCCTCCTGCCACCAGAACTCACGGGAGCGCAGGAAGGGGCGGGTCGTCTTTTCCCAGCGGATGACGGAGCACCACTGGTTATACAGCATGGGCAGCTCCCGGTAGGAGTGCAGCACGCGGGACCAGTGATCGCAGAACATGGTCTCGGAGGTGGGGCGGAAGGCCAGGCGCTCCTCCAGCTCCTCGCTGCCGCCCTGGGTGACCCAGGCGCACTCCGGCGCGAAGCCGTTGACCAGCTCGCCCTCTTTTTTCAGCAGGCTCTCGGGGATCAGCACCGGCATCGCCACGTTCTGGTGCCCGGTCTTTTTGAATTCCCCGTCCATGATCCGCTGCATATTTTCCCAAATGGCATAGCCGTAAGGGCGCAGGATCGTAAAGCCCTTCACGGAAGCATACTCCACCAGCTCCGCCTTGCGGCAGATGTCCGTATACCATTGGGCGAAGTCCACCTCCATATCGGTGATCTGCTCCACTTTTTTCTCTTTCGCCATAACGAATCCTCTCTTTCGCCGAAATTTTCAGCTCTTAGTATTTTATAGTGTGGTCATGGGCTTGTCAATAGCTTAAAAAAATGACAAATTGTAACATTTTTGTGAAAAAGCCTTGACCTGCGGCCCGGAAATGGCTATAATAGCTCCGCGCACCCATGTGCGCCCGGATTACTGCGCCGTTTTTTCGGCCGGTAATGTTTACACGGAGGTGAACGTCATCAACAAGCAGAAATTTCTTGCGGAGCTTGGCAAGCTTCTGACTTTCATGTATGAGGAAGACCGTCAGAGCGCTCTGGCCATGTACAGCAAGATGTTTGACGATACGGACAGCGAGGAGGCTCTGATCCAGTTTCTCGGATCGCCCACCCGCCAGGCCGTAGTCGTTGCCCGGGCCTATAACGCCCGCGTGCGGAAGCTGCAGGTGGAGTCCCAGTCCCGCGAGGAGGACGGCGGCATTCCCGAGGCGGCGCCGGACTTTGTGCTGGCGATCGACAAGCTGTATCAACAGTTCATTCCCGAGCACAGTGAGCAGAACCGCATCATGGACGACCAGTTCTCCCTCTTCGAGGACATGGGTCATCCCGCTGACGACGGTCTTGACGCGGTCTATCCCGTGCTGGAGCTGAGCACGGCCCAGGAAGACGGGGCAGAGGACGTCCGGGCGATCGAGAGCGCTCCCGAAGCTGCCCCGGAGGAAGAAGCTGCCGCCGACGAGGTCGACTCTTTTCTGGAAGGCTTCCGCATCCCGGACGATGCCATGGAGGATCCCGCGGATGAGGAGATCGAAGAGGTTTCCGTGCCTGTCGAGGTGCAGAGCGAGACCTTCGCCTACGTGGACAGCGAAGCGGCGCGCAAGCCCCGGGTCTTTCTGCTGATCCTGTTCGTTCTGCTCGCCGTTCCCGTCACGCTCATCGGCCTTGTGCTGCTGCTGATCCCCACGCTTCTGTGTCTGGCACTGGCCGCCGCGGCCATCGTTGCCGGCGCCGCGCTGGCCGCCGCCGCGTTCGGAGGCTTCAAGATCCTGGCAGACTTTCTGCTGCTTTTCGGCTCGGCTGTGATCCTGCTGGCTCTGGGACTCCTGTTCCTCTGGCTTTTCGTCTGGTTCATCGGCGGGGCGATCGCCGGAATGATCGCCGGCGTCATCGAACTCGGCAGGCAGTGGTGCTATAAGGAGGTGGCGGCATGAAGAAAGCAGGTCGTGTGGTTCTCATTATCGTGCTGGCCGCCGTGCTGCTCGGCGCGGTCTGCGTCGGCGTCGGTCTGATGACCGGGGCGGACGCCATGCGCGTTTACTCCACGCTGGACGAGCGATACAGCATCGGCGCCTATCAGGAGGCCTATACCCAGTACGCCGGCCAGGTGATCGACGTGGTGAAGGAGGCTTGGGAGAATCCTGTCGCCTGAGGGGCTCCCGAAAGGATATGGATAAGAAATACGATGCGCTCAAGCTGGAAAACCAGCTCTGCTTCCCGCTCTATGCCTGCTCCCGCGAGGTCATCAAGCTCTACAAGCCCTTTCTGGACGAGCTGGATCTGACCTACACCCAGTACATCGCCATGATGGTGCTCTGGGAGCACAAGTCCGTGACGGTCAAGGAGCTGGGCCAGTATCTCTTCCTGGATTCCGGCACGCTGACGCCGCTGCTCAAGAAAATGGAGGGCAAGGGCCTCATCAGCCGCAAACGCGACCAGGAGGACGAACGCAGCCTGATCGTGAGCCTGACCGAAGAGGGCGAGGCCATGAAGGAGAAGGCGCTGGAGGTGCCGGTCAAAATGGCCCGGTGTGTGCGCCTGGAGCCGGAGGAGGCGCAGGAGCTCTACCGTCTTCTGTACAAGCTGCTCCGATAATCGAATCAAGTCTGACTCCCCGTGTTTTCACAACACGGGGAGTTTTTTTGGCTTTTTCACAGTTATTCAATAAAGATAGCATACGCATGCGCCCCCCTATCTTTCTTTTCGGTACTTGCCCGAAAAGAAAGACAGCGCCGCGCCCGGTGTAAGAAAGAAAAGGGCGCTTAGCAGATCGGGGAACACAAGGTCTGAGCGTGGGTCGCCGCCGTCCGAATGTTGGCATGCCTGGTGCGCCCGGGTGTTCGCTGCCGCTATGCAGTGCAGATCGGGACGCTCAAAAGCACGTCCCGGCGGCTCGAAAAGGTAAATCTTGCTTGTAGGGGACGGCGTCCTCGACGGCCCGCAGTTATTTACCCGGAGAGCCGCGGTTTGGAGTGTGCGGCAGTCTATGTCAGGAGTACTGGGGAGCGGCAGCGGTATGCGGAGCCGCCAGCCAAGCGTTCCTGCTTTAGCGGCGACCCCCGATCTCCCCTTAGACTCCCCGCTTCCGTGAGGAGTCCAGAGGAATTGCGGGCCGCAGCTGCCGGTGGCAGAGGCAGGCGGCACGGCATTTCCGCAGCCGTGCCATTGGCGGGCCGTCGTGAAACAGGCCAGGGAATGGCATTTGCGGCAAGGTGGGCGACAGAACCGTTTCTTTCCGCGAACAGGGAAGAAATGGTTCTTGATACGCGCAGCCTCCCACTCTGAGCATCTGTGGAAAAACCTATACGTTTTTCCACAGATGCACCACGCCTTTGTCGTTGAGCTGGCTCAAAACCGCCAGCAGCACCGGAGCCAGCAGCATCCCGCCCACGCCGCAGACCCGCCATCCCACGTAGATCGCCAGCAGCGAGGCGAGGGGACTCAGACCGATCTGATCGCCCAGAAGACGCGCCTGCAGGCAGTTTCGGACCACATTCACCGCCGCCCAGCAGCCCACGAGGCCGATGGCCTGCCCTCCTCTGCCCAGCATGGCGCTGCCGGCCGCCCAAGGCAGCAGCACCGTCCCCGTGCCGAAGACGGGCAGCGCGTCCACCAGCGCGCTCAGCGCGGCCAGCGCCGGAGCGCCGCGAAAGCCCATCAGCCAAAAGGCCAGCAGCAGCTCCAGGAAGGTCAGGCCCATCAGAATCAGCTGCGTCCGCAGCAGGCCGCCGAAGCCCGCCTTCAGGTCCCGGCCGAGGCCGCTCAAACGGCGGCGCAGCCCATCCGGCAGCTGCGCCGAGAGAAAAGCGGTACTTCCGGGATAGCCCGCCGAGAGGAAATAGGTACCGAGTCCCGCCGTCACGGTGAAGAGCAGTACGTCGGGTCCGCTCCGGGCGGCCTTTCTCACGGCGCCGAGCAGCCGCTGGGACAGCTGCAGCGGCAGCGCGGTCAGCGCCTGGCTCAGACTCTCGAGCGCAGCGTCCAGATAGGCTGTCAGCTCCTCCGGCGCGCCGGCTGCGAGATGCAGGAGCTTTTCCTCCAGTCCGGCCGCCCCGGCAGCCAGCGCGCCCATAAGAGCGGGAAGCTCGCCGCCCAGCCGCGACGCGCCCGTCAGGCACCAGCCTCCCAGCGCCGTAAGCGCCCAGATCAGCACACCCAGGAGCGCCAGCGTGAGAACCGCGGCGGAAAAGCCCCGCCGCCAGCCGCGGCGCGTCAGAGCGCCGACCGCCGGCTCCATCAGCGCCGCCAGCGCAAAAGCAATGAGAAAAGGCGCGAGCCAGGGCAGCAGAAAGCGCAGGGTGATCCACAGCCCCAACACCGTCCCCAGCGCGGAGAGGAGGCCGCGCAGCCCTTTCCTTGCAGCGTCCGACATGCTCCTCACCTCCCGTTCTTTCTTACCCCCTTTTGTCATCTTTTATTCCCGCCGTATACAATGGAGTGGACGCATGCTGCGTCCGGGAGGAAAAAACGCATGTTGCTTGTACAAAAATTCGGCGGCAGTTCTCTGGCCGATCCCGAGCGGCTGCGGCGGGCCGCCGGGATCGTTCTCGCCGCCCGGGAAACGGGCTGCCGCCTTGTCGTTGTGGTCTCTGCCGCCGGCGACAGCACCGACGACCTGATCGCACTGGCCCACGCGATCGACCCCGCGCCGCCGCTGCGGGAGATGGACGCTCTCATCAGCACCGGCGAACAGCAGTCCGCCGCTCTGATGGCCATTCAGCTGAACCGTCTGGGCGCGCCCGCGCGCTCCTTTTCCGGCTGGCAGGCCGGTATCAGCACCGACGAAAGCCATGGCAGCGCAAAGATCCGCCGCATAGCGCCGCGGCGGCTGCAGGAGGCGCTGGACGCCGGGCTGATCGCCGTCACGGCGGGCTTTCAGGGCCTGACGGAGACGGGCGACGTAAGTACGCTGGGCCGCGGCGGCTCGGACACCACTGCGGTGGCTCTGGCTGCGGCCTTGGGCGCTGACCGCTGCGAGATCTATACCGACGTGGACGGCATCTTCACCGCAGACCCGCGGCAGGTCCCCGGGGCGCGGCAGCTGGAGGTCATAGACAGCCGGGATATGCTGGCCCTCGCCGAGGGCGGCTCCCAGGTCCTGCACCCGGAGTCTGTGCGCCTCGCCATGGAAAACCAGGTGGATCTGCGCCTGCTCTCCTCCTTCCGCCCCGGCCCCGGTACCCGGGTGCGGCGGCTGTCGCAGAAGCAGCGCCCGGCCCTCGCAGGCGTGACCTGCGACCGGGCGCAGAGCGCCGTGACCGTCGTGGGGCGCGCTGCGGACGCAGGGCTGCTGCCAAAGCTGCGCGCGATGCTGGCAGATCTTGAGATCCCTGCTGCGCACGCGGAAGTCCGCGAGAACGCGCTCTGCCTGCGCGTGCCGCCGGATAAGCTGAACGAGGCTCTGCAGCGGCTGCACAGCCTCGTTCTGGAATCCCTGTAAAAACATCCGGGCGGCCGAAAGCCGCCCGGATGCAAGTCTCATCTCCTGATCGTCCGCGCAAACGCGCGGGCTCTATTCTTCTTTTTCTTCCGGCTTGATGACGACCCGCTTGCCGCGGATCTGGAGTCTGCCCGCGCAGTACAGCGAGACAGCCTCGTTCAGGAGCTTCCGTTCGCACTCCTGCTCCACGCGCTGCCCCAGGCTCTCCGGCGTGTCCTCCGGCCGGACCTCCACGGCCTTCTGCAGGATGATGCCGCCCACGCCGCCGTCGCCGTCGGCAAAATAGGCCGTGGCCCCGGTGACCTTGACGCCGCGCTCCAGTACCGCGCGGTTCACGTCCCCCTCCTGCCCGTCAAAGGCCGGATAAAGGGCGGGAACGGTACCGATGATACGGTTTCTGAACTGATAGGGGATCACGCCCAGAGGCCGCCCGTAATCAGCCAGGATCACAAGCTCGATGTCCATGTCCTTGAGCTTGTTGGCCATTGCCATGCTGTGGCTCGTATTGGTAGGGAAAAGCTCCGGGTCCACCACGAAGGCGGGCGCACCGGCGTTCAGCGCGCGCTTCATGGCATAGCAATCCCGCTGGGGGCAGATGACGGCCACCAGTTCGATGTTCGCTATCTCATTGAAATACAGCGCGTCCAGGAAGGCCTGCAGCTTGGTGCCTTCACCGGATGCAAGGACCGCCGCTCTCACCATTACGTTCTCCTCAATAACACTTGTCTGCCGTAAAAAATCAGGCTATAATATCCATATATTGACGCATTGCATAAGAATGCTTATACATTATACTTGATTCGATACAAAGGGTCAAGAAAATCCGGAATATGTACAGAATTTCATCAATCAGGAGTCAAAAGCATGACAGAAATATATCTCATCCGGCATGCGCAGGCGGAGGGCAACCGCTACCACATGATGCAGGGGCACTGGGACGGCGGTGTGACGGCGCTGGGGCGGCGGCAGATCGAGGCGCTGGCGCAGCGCTTCCGCGCCATCCCCGTGGACGCCGTGTACGCAAGCGACCTGTACCGGGCGCTTGTCACCGCGGAGGCGGTCGCCTGCCGGGGCGGACTCCCTGTCCGGCCTGTGAAGGCCCTGCGGGAGATCAACGTTGGCCCCTGGGAGGGGAAGTTCTTCGGGGATCTGAAGCACAGCTCCCCCGAGGCCATCGAGAGCTTTCTGCACGACCCCGATCACTGGAGTCTGGAGGGCGCCGAGACCTATGCGCAGGTGACGGCCCGGGCCATGTCCGCGCTGAAGGAGATCGCACGAGCCAACGAGGGGCGGCGCGTGGCCGTGGTGAGCCACGGGATCACGATCCGCTGCCTTCTGTCTCAGATCCTGGGCATCACGCTGCAGCAGACGCGGCAGCTGCCCATTGCGGGAAACACCGCGGTGTCTCTGCTGCGCTGGGAGGACGGGCGCTTTCTCGCCGAATATATCAGCGACGATTCCCACCTGGACGAGAGCTGCCGCGTCGACTGGCGCAGGGCCGGGGATCTGCGCGCGGAGCCCCTGGACACGAAGTGCGGCCGCGGCTATTACGAACGCTGCTACGCCGACGCCTGGGTATTTGCCCACGGTGATCTGAGCGGCTTTGCGCCCGAGCCGTATTTTGACGCGGCGCGGGGTCATCAGCGGGCGCTGCCCGGGTCCGTGCTGCGCTTCTACGATGAGGACAGGAGCGCCGGCCTTTTGGATCTGGACCCGCTGCGGGGCAGCCACGCAGGCTACGGGTGGATAAGCTTCCTGTATCTGGAGCCGGAATATCGGGGACGGGGCTGCGGCGTACAGCTGCTGGCAAGGGCCTATTCTCTCTTTCGCAGTCAGGGGCGGCGCTCCGTCCGGCTGCACGTGGCGCAGGACAACCGGACCGCCCGCGCCTTTTATCAGCGCGAGGGCTTCCGGCAGATCGGCCGGGAGACGGGCGGAGGCGCACGGCTGCTTTTGATGGAGAAAAGGCTGGGGGTGCGGGACGATGCCTGAAAAGAGAGCGCGCATCGAAAAGCTGGCGATCGAGGAAGGCCGCCGCATTCTGGTGGTGTCCGACATCCACGGAAACGTGCCTTATCTGGAGGGTGTGCTGCGAAAAGCGGGCTTTTCCGACCGGGACATGCTGATCATCGACGGCGATTTTCTGGAAAAAGGCAGCGAGAGCCTGCGCACGCTCCACATCGTGATGGAACTCTGCCGCCGCGGGAACACCCGCGCGATCCTCGGCAACTGCGACGAGTGGTCCGCGCTTTTTGAGCCCGGCTGGCCGGAGCGGGGCGACGAGCAGGTGCTGCGTTACATGCTCTGGCGCAAGAGCGGCCTGCTGTGGGACATGTGCAACGCCTGCGGCATCGACCCCTTTGAGCTGGAGGACTTCCGCGAGGCCAAGGAGACTCTGTACCGCCGCTGCCGGGAGGAGTTTGCCTTTCTCTCCTCCCTTCCCCACGCCATTGAGACGGAAAACTTCATCTTCGCCCATGCATCCGTGCAGCCGGGAAAGCCGCTGGCTGAGCACAGCGCCGACGAGCTCAACCACTGCGACAGCTTTCTCACCCGGGGCTGGCGCTTTGACAAATGGGTCATCGTAGGCCACTGGCCCGTGGTGCTCTACGGGCAGGACCGGGTCTGCGCGGACCCCATCGTGGACCGGGAAAAGAAGATCGTCAGCATCGACGGCGGCTGCGTCCTCAAGGACGACGGGCAGCTCAACTGCCTCATCATCCCCCACCGGGACAGCGAGGACTTCGGCTTCGTTGCCTACGACCCCTTCCCGGAGCGCATCGCCCTGGACGATCAGGAAGCAAGCGCAGAATCTTACTACGTCCGATGGGGCGACAGCCGGGTGCGCGTCCTGCGGCGCGGGGAGGAATTCTCCCGCTGCCGCCATGAGCGCACCGGCTACGAGCTGGACATCCTCACAAAATACCTCTTCACCGACAACGAGGTGACCGACTGCAACGACTGCACGGACTATGCGCTGCCCGTGAAGGCTGGCGACCGGCTGCGCATCGTGGAGGAGACGAGCCGGGGCGTTTTTGCCAAGCTGGGCGGCCTTTCCGGCTGGTATTACGGAGGATTGAAATGACGCTGATTGCCGTTCTTTGTCTGCTCATCGCCCTCATGAGCCTCGTGAGCTTTGCCGCCATGGGCGTGGACAAGCGCGCGGCGCGGCAGGGCGCCCGGCGCATCCCGGAAAAGCGCCTTTTTCTCTTCGCAGCGCTGGGCGGCGCTCTCGGCGCGCTGTTCGGGATGTACCTCTTTCATCACAAGACGCGGCACTGGTATTTCGTACTGGGCTTCTGGGCCCTGTTTCTTCTGCAGTGCGCGCTGCTCGTCTACGTCTCGCTGTTTCTGAAAGAGCCGCTCCCCGGCTGAGAATTGCCGGGCCTGGGGCGATTTCTTTACCCTGCGCAGATGGAATACTTTGGAAACCAGGAAAAATAAAGGGAAAGGAGAACCCGCATGGAGCACAACAACACCCGCATCAGCACCGGGATCTCCGGGCTGGACGTCTCGCTGGACGCGCTGCGCGCCGGAGACATTGTCGCCTGGCAGATGGAGAGCATCGGCGATTACGTGTATGTCGCCACCCGCTTTGTCACCGACGAGGCGCTCACGGGCCGCCGCATCGTCTATCTTCGCTTCGGAGACCACGAGGAACTGATCCCTACCCGGGCGCTTGAGGCTCGCGGCGTCAACATCAAAAAATACCGCCTCGACCCCTCGGTGGGCTTTGAGACCTTCGCCGTACAGGTGCACAAGATCATCTCCTCGGAGGCGGCAGACAGTTTTTTCCTCTTCGACTGCATCTCCGAGCTGCAGAAGTACTGGTTCTCCGACTCGATGGTCTGCAACTTTTTCGTGCTGACCAGCAAGTTCATCCGGGAACGGGGCGCGCTGTGCTACGTGGCGCTGCGCTATGAACGGCACACCTATGATACGATCTCGCGCATCCGCCTGGCCACCTCCGTGCTGCTGAACATCCGCACCATGAACGGGCAGACGTTTATTCTCCCGGTCAAGGCACAGGGCCGGCGCTCGCCGCAGATGTACTTCCCGCTTCGCGTCCACGGCACACACTGCGAGGTCGTCACCTCCTCCTCCGACACCTACGCGATCTTTGACATTTTCACCCAGACCGGTGAAAAGCGCGACTGCTGGGACAGTATGTTCGACTCTGTCGATCCCGATCACCCCGAGCCTTCCGACCCGGACGGCGTGATGCTCAAGGAGAATATCATGAAGTGCCTGCTCGGCCTGGAGCCGCAGCGGCTGGAGCTCTGCCGGAAGTATTTCTCCGTGCGCGATCTGATGGACATCAAGCGCCGGGAGATCGGTACCGGCTGCATCGGCGGCAAATCCGTGGGCATGCTGCTGGCCCGCCATATTATCCGGGACCGGGACCCCGAGCTCTACGCCCGGCGCATCGAGCCGCACGATTCCTACTTCATCGGCGCGGATGTGTTCTACACCTACGCCGTGCAGTGCGGCATCTGGGAGCTGCGTACCCAGATGTCCGAGCCGCAGGACTATATCCGCTTCTCCCCCGAGATGCGGGAGCGGCTGCTGAACGGGAAGTTCATGCCCTCGATCCGGGATCAGTTCGTCTCCATGCTGGAATACTTCGGCCAGTCGCCGATCATCGTGCGCTCCAGCTCCCTGCTGGAGGACGGTATCGGCAATGCTTTCGCCGGCAAGTACGAGAGCGTGTTCTGCCCCAATCAGGGGACTCTCGAGGAACGCTATCAGGACTTTGAAAACGCGGTGCGCACGGTCTACGCCAGCACGGTCAGCCTCGACGCCTACCGCTACCGCGCCGACAGGAACCTCCTCGACCGCGACGAGCAGATGGCGCTGCTCGTCATGCGCGTCAGCGGCGACTGCCACGGGGACTACTATTATCCCCACATCGCCGGCGTCGGCCATTCGGTCAACCTCTACGTCAACGGCGCAGAGGCTGCGGCCAACAACAAGGGCATGCTGCGCCTCGTCTTCGGTATGGGCACCAGGGCCGTGGACCGGGAAGCGGACGACTACGCCCGCTTCATCCGGCTGGACAATCCCGCCGCACCGCCCATGGTGGCCTACGGCGACGAGTACCGCTACTCCCAGCATCTTGTGGACGTGATCGATCTGAAAAACAACCGTTTCTCCGCCATTCCAGCTGAGAGCATCGCCAAGCGGGACCTGCGCACCGACGCAAAGCTCTTCTTCGACCCGGACACGGCCACCGCCGCGCGCTATCAGGAGCTCGGCCTCTACGGCGAGCCCGTGCCGGACATCCTGGGCTTCTCCAGGCTGCTGCGGCGGACGGATTTTCCCGCAACCATGGAGCGCATCATGCGCCTCGTCTCGGAGACCTACGCTTATCCGGTGGACGTCGAGTACGCCTGCAATTTCACGCCCCAGGGCGAATACCGCGTGAATCTCCTCCAGTGCCGCACCATCCAGACGAACGGGCTGGGTCAGGCGGGCGTCGTGCCCAAGGTCCGGGATTTCTTCTGGCGCATCCGAGGCAACTTCATGGGCGGCAACGCGGCCATCCCCGTGCGCTGGGCGGTGTTCGTGAAGGTGGAAGAATACCTTGCGCTGCCCGAGGGGCGCAAATACGCCGTGGCGCGGAAGGTCGGCGAACTCAACCGCCTGCTCGCCGGGAAGGGCGCCATCCTCATCGGCCCGGGCCGCTGGGGCACCACCACGCCCAGTCTCGGCGTGCCGGTGAACTTCTCGGAGATCAACCGCTTTGTCTGCATGTGCGAGCTGGCCTACAGCTCCCACGGGCTGCGGCCGGAGCTGAGCTACGGCAGCCATTTCTTCCAGGACCTGGTGGAGGCCGGCATCTTCTACACCGCGATCTATCAGGGGGAGGCAGGCTGTGAATTCGACGAGGCGCTCTTCGACCGCTGCCCCGACCGCTATCGGGAGCTGAGCGGCGACGGGAGTCTGGAGGGTGTGATCCGGGTCTGCGACCTGGGAGAGCCGGGAGCCATCCTGTACGCGGAGGTGGCGAGCCAGGACTGCTTCCTCGGCGCGCTGTAGGCTGCGGGATCATAGGGAGTTTGCGGGCGGCCAGGGGCCGCCCGCTCAAGGTGTCGACACCTTGAGCATCAAAAATGAGAACTTCCGAAAAAGTTCTCATTTTTGAGTATATCAAGCGCGAGAGGGAATAACCAATCCCCTCTCGCCCTCTCCCCATGCGGAACCAACATCTGCCGCGTGGATTTGTCTATAGTCTGAGGGCGGCCTGCCAGGGGCCGCCCGCTTCTTTTTGATTGCATTCTCCCCCGGATGGCAGTATAATAATTTGAATTATTATGGGCGGGAGGCGGCCATGGAGATCAAGGTGTCGGTTTTGTGCACGGCCTATCAGCACGAAGCTTATATCCGCGACGCGTTGGAGAGCTTTGTCACCCAGCAGACAGACTTTCCCTTTGAAGTCCTGGTCAGCGACGACGCCTCCACCGACGGCACCGCCGCCGTCATCCGGGAATATGCGGAGAAGTATCCGCAGATCGTCCGGCCCTTCCTGCTGGAGGAAAATCACTACTCCCGGGGGATCAACCTCTACGATGCGGTCCTCTTCCCCGCCGCCCGCGGGCAGTATCTGGCCGCCTGCGAGGGGGACGACTGCTGGACAGACCCCACGAAGCTCCAGCGGCAGGCGGACTTTCTGGACGCGCACCCGGCGTATTCCGCCTGCGTACACAATACCGTCGCTCACCTCAGCGACGCAAGCGCCCCGGACCGGATCCTCTTCGAGCAGTCCGGCGATCGGGACATTCCCTTTTCTCAGGTCCTGCGCGGCATGTCCCACGCTTTTCACACCAGCTCCATCATGGCGCGGCGGGAGTTCATCGTAAACCCGCCGGATTTTCGCAACGTGGCTTTCTCCTACGGCTTTACCGACTACGCCGTGGGCCTGTGGCTGACGATGAACGGCAAGGTCCGCTTTCTCGACCGGCCCATGTCCCTTTACCGCATCGGCAGCAACCCCAGCGCCTGGAGCAGCGGCGTCGGCAGAAACTACGCCAAGCTCCGCCGCTTCATCCGGGGCGAGCTGGCCATGCTCCGGGCCCTGAAACCCCACGCGGACGCGGAACAGAACCGCCTTGTGGATGAGGTCATCCTGGAGCGGGAATACGAGCTTCTCTACATTGAAGGACGGGTAGACGAGATGGTGCGCCCGCCCTACAGGGAAATCCACCGCCGCATGGGCTTCTCCCGCCGGGTGAGCACCGCACTCAAGCGGGCTTTCCCCCATCTGCACCGGTGGTATCGGAAACGCAAAGGATTTATTGATGGATAACAGAGCCAAAGTCGTCTCCAACTTGATATGGCGTTTCTTTGAGCGCTGCGGGGCGCAGCTCGTCTCCTTCGCCGTGACGGTCGTGCTCGCCCGGATTTTGGATCCGGCGGAGTACGGGCCGATCGCCAAGGTGGCGGTCTTCACCTCCATCCTCCTGGTCTTTGTGGACAGCGGCATGGCCAACGCCCTCATTCAGAAAAAAGATCCGGACGATCTGGACTTCTCCTCGGTCTTCTGGTTCAACCTGAGCTTCGGCACGCTCCTTTACCTGCTGCTGTTCCTCTTCGCGCCGCTGATCGCCGGCATGTACCGCAACCCGGATCTCACGCCCATTCTGCGTGTGCTGGGGCTGACGCTGGTGGTAGCGGGTGTGAAGAACGTGCAGCAGGCCTACGTGTCCAAGACGCTGCAGTTCAAGCGCTTCTTTTTCGCCACTCTGGGGGGAACGCTGTTTTCCGCCGCCCTCGGCATCACGATGGCCCTGCTCGGCTTCGGCGTCTGGGCGCTGGTGGCCCAGCAGCTGTCAAACGTCACGGTCAACACCGTGATCCTCTGGTTCACCGTCGGCTGGCGGCCGAAAAAGCTCTTTTCTCTCGAGCGGCTCAAGGGCCTCCTCTCCTACGGCTGGAAGCTCCTCGGTGCCCAGCTGCTGGACACAGTATATCTGAAGATCTACCCCCTCGTGATCGGTGTGCGCTACACCGATGAGGACCTGGCCTTCTTCGACCGGGGCAACCATCTGCCGAATCTGGTGGTGGAGAACATCAACTACTCCATCGACAGCGTGCTGCTGCCGGTGCTGTCCGACGAGCAGGACCGGCGGGACCGCCTGCGGGAGATGACCCGCCGGGCCATCCGCACCAGCAGCTACGTGATGATGCCGCTGATGGCGGGCCTCGCCGTCTGCGCCGAGCCGCTGATCCGGCTGCTGCTGACGGAAAAGTGGCTCCCCTGCGTACCCTTCATGCAGGTGTTCTGCGTGTACTACGCCTTTTTCCCGCTGCACACCGCCAATCTCAACGCCATCAAGGCCGTCGGCCGCAGCGACGTGTTCCTGCGGCTGGAGCTCATCAAGAAGCTGCTGGAGACCGCTGTTCTGGTCCTCACCGTGCGCATCGGCGTTTTCGCCATGGCCCTGGGCCAGCTCTTCTGCGGCGTGGCCTCCCTGCTCATCAACGCCTGGCCCAACCGGCGGCTTCTCAGCTACCCCTACCGTCAGCAGCTGCGGGACGTGCTGCCAGTGCTGCTTCTCAGCCTGGTGATGGCCGCCTTCGTCTGGCCCGTCTCCCTGCTGGGGCTGCCCGATCTGCTCACGCTTCTGGTGCAGATCCCGCTGGGCGCGGCGGTCTACGTGCTGGGCTCCCGGCTTTTGAAGCTGGACAGCTTCGAGCTGATCCTCTCCATGCTCAATAAAATCCTGCGCCGCGGCGGCAAGGAGGAAGCCAATGGCTGAAAAATTCAACGTTCTGGTCTTTCCCGCGGGGACGGAGATCGCCTTTGAGATCCACCAGGCCCTGCGCTACTCCAAATTCGTGCGCCTCTTCGGCGCCACAAGCGTCCCCTGCCACGCCGAGTTCGTGTTCGCCCGCTGCTTCGACGGGCTCCCCTTTGCGGACGATCCCGGTCTTGTGGAGGCCCTCAACCGCATCATCGACGAAAACGGCATCGACTACGTCTATCCCGCCCACGACAGCGCCCTGCTGGCCCTGACCCGGGCGCAGAAGGAGCTGCACGCCGAGGTCATCACCTCCGACCCCGAGACGGTGGAGATCTGCCGGGACAAGAACAAAACCTACGCGCATCTAGCCGGGGCGGACTATCTGCCGCTGAGCTGGCATACAGCGGAAGAGGTCCCGGGCTATCCGGTCTTTCTCAAGCCCGCCGTGGGCCAGGGTGCCCAGGGGGCAAGGCGCGTTGACAGCAGAGAGGCTCTGGAGGAGGCGCTGCGGGACGGCACGGACTACGCCATCTGCGAATACCTGCCGGGCGAGGAGTTCACCGTGGACTGCTTTACCGACCGGCACGGGGCGCTGCGCCTCGTCTCTCCCCGCAGCCGGGACCGCATCCGCGCCGGCATCGCCGTGCGCACCCGGCCCTTTGCGGCGGACGCGAGGGTGCAGGCGATCGCGGAGGATCTGAACCGCCGCTTTTCCTTCAACGGCGCCTGGTTTTTCCAGCTCAAGCAGAACGCCGCCGGCGACTGCCGGCTGATGGAAGCCGCGCCCCGCATCGCCGGCACCATGGGCGCGACCCGCAACCTGGGCTGCAACCTGCCGCTGCTGACCCTCTACAACCACTGGGGCTATGACGTGCAGCTGCTTGTCAACGGCAACCGGGAGCTTCTCGACCGGGCCTTTGTCAGCCGCTTTGTGACCGACATTGCCTATAAAAACGTGTACGTGGATTTTGACGACACGCTCATCGTGGACGGGAAAGTCAACACCGAGCTGATGGGCTTTCTCTATCAGGCGCGAAACGCCGGGAAAAAGATTTTTCTGCTCTCCCGTCACGACACGGAGCTTCTGCCCGATCTGGAGCGCTATGCCGTCTCCCCGGCCCTCTTCACCGAGATCCGGCGCATCGCTCCCGGAGAGGACAAGGTTCCGTTTATC
The DNA here is from genome assembly GCA_902774015.1 of Oscillospiraceae bacterium. Taxonomy (GTDB): domain Bacteria; phylum Bacillota; class Clostridia; order Oscillospirales; family Oscillospiraceae; genus Limivicinus. Next base: position 248,109 of record CACYHB010000004.1, read on the forward strand.
AAGCCGGATTCCATCTTTATCGACGACTCCTTCGCCGAACGCAGGCGGGTAAAGGAGGCTCTCGGCATCCCCGTGTTCGATCTGGACATGGTGGAAAGCCTGCTGGATTGGAGAATGTAAATGTCTGTTATAAACGTGACCCGCTCGTCCATGCCGGATTTCGAGGAATACTGCGCGGAGATCCGCGAGCTCTGGGACAGCCACTGGCTGACCAACATGGGCGTCAAGCACAGAACGCTGGAGGCGCAGCTGCAAAGCTACCTCGGCTGTGAATATCTGACGCTCTTCACCAACGGCCATCTGGCGCTGGAGAACGTGATCGAGGCTTTCGATCTGCATGGGGAGATCATCACCACGCCCTTCACCTTTGCCTCCACCACGCACGCCATCGTGCGCTGCGGCTGCACGCCGGTGTTCTGCGACATTGACCCGGAGAGCTTCACCATGGACCCCGGAAAGATCGAAGCGCTCATTACCGAAAACACCGTCGCTATTCTGCCCGTGCACGTCTACGGGAATCTCTGCGACGTGGACGCCATCGACGCCATTGCAAAAAAGCACGGCCTGCCCGTCATCTACGATGCGGCCCACGCCTTCGCTGTGGAGCGAAACGGCGTCAGCGCCGCGAACTTCGGCGATGCGGCCATGTTCTCCTTCCACGCCACCAAGGTCTTCAACACCATCGAGGGCGGGGCGGTCTGCGTTCGGAACGCGCAGATGCTGCAGCGGCTGTGCGATCTGAAGAACTTCGGCATCCATGGGCCGGAATCCACTCCCTTCGTGGGCGGCAACGCCAAGATGAACGAGTTCTGCGCCGCCATGGGCATCTGCAACCTGCGGCATCTGGACGGGGAGATCGAGAAACGCAGAGCCGTTGCCGAGCGCTATGACGCCGCGCTCTCCGGCGTGCCCGGTCTGCGCATCAACCGCGTCCCCGCGGGCGTGCGCTTCAACTACGCCTATTACCCCGTGGTCTTCGACGGCTGCAAATACAGCCGGGATGAGGTCTTTGACCTGCTGGCCGAAAAGGACATCATTGCCCGCAAGTATTTTTATCCGCTCACGAACGCCTTTGAATGCTACCACGGCAGGCACGGCTTCGACCCCGCAGCCACGCCCGTGGCCGCCCATATCGCCGACCGGGTGCTGACTCTGCCGATGTACGCCGATCTCTCCCCGGAGGTCGTGGACACCATCTGCGAGACGATCCTGCGATAAGGAGTCCTGTCCATGCGCCCGATACTGAAAAACAAGCTCTATCTCTATTTGACCGAGTTTTTTGCCGGCATGTCCGTCATGGCGGTGGAGCTGGGCGCGAGCCGCCTGCTCGCCCCCTATTTCAGCTCCTCCCAGATCGTTTGGACCATCATCATCGGCACCATCATGATTGCCATGGCCCTCGGCAATCTCTACGGCGGCCGCACGGCCGACCGGGATCCGAACCCGGATAGGCTCTACCGCCGCATCCTGATCGCGGCGGTGTGGATCGCGCTGATCCCCGTGCTGGGCAAGTACGTGATCCTCGGCGTCTCCGCCCTGCTCATCTTCTCGGTGAACACCAATTACCTGATATGGGCCGCCTTTGCCGCCTGTATGGTGATTTTCGTCTACCCCCTGTTCCTGCTGGGCACGGTGACGCCCTCCCTCGCCAAATACACCATGGAGAACCTGGAGGACAACGCCCGTATCGTCGGCACGCTGGGCGCGGCCAACACCGTCGGCAGCATCATCGGCACCTTCGTGCCGACCTTCGTGACCATCCCCGCCGCAGGCACCTCCGTCACCTTCCTGATCTTTTCCGGCATCCTGCTGCTGCTGGCATTGCTGTACTTTTTCAGCGGCAGGGGGAAGAAGGGCGGCGCGATCGCGGCGATTGTCCTCTTTGTGATGAGCAGCCTGCTAGGCTGGCGCTCCAACTTCGCCTTCTGGAAGGACGATCTCGTCTACGAGGGTGAATCCGTATACAACTATCTGCAGGTGGAGGAGACGGAGGACGACGTGATCCTCTCCACCAACGTCCTTTTCGGCGTGCAGTCCATCCTGCCCAAAAACGCCCGCTTCACCGGCATGTATTACGACTACGCCATGGCGGCCCCCTACATGGCCGGCGCGGCGGAAAAGCAGGCGGCCGGAGAGGCGCTGGATCTTCTGGTCCTGGGCATGGGCAGCGGCACCTACGGCAGCCAGTGCGCCGCCTGTCTCCCGGGCCTCCGGGTGGATGGCGTGGAGATCGACGGGAAGATCACCTTTCTTGCCCGAAAGTTCTTTGCCATGCCGGCGGAGCTGCCCGTGGCCGAATATGACGGGCGCGCCTTTCTCAACGCCGTGGACACGAAGTACGACGTCATCATGGTGGACGCCTATCAGGATATCACGATCCCCTTCCAGATGGCTTCCGTGGAGTTTTTCACGCTGGTGCGGGAGCATTTGAAGGACGACGGCGTGATGGTCGTGAACATGAACATGCGCGGCGCCGGGGAAGGCAGCATCAACCAGTATCTGGCCGACACGATCTCGGCGGTTTTTCCCGCGGTCTGGACGGCGGACGTGCCCCGCAACACCAACCGGGAGCTCTTCGCCTCGCAGAACACGGAGCTTATTGAGCGGCTGGAGCGGAACGTCGAGCGGATCGAGGACGGGGAGCTGCGCGGTCTGCTGACGCGTGTTCAGAGCGGGCTGACGCGGTATGAGGCCGGGCCCTACCGGATGACCGACGACAAGGCGCCGGTGGAGCTTCTGAGCATGCGCGTGATCGACGAGCTGATCCGGGACGAGGTGGCGTACTACAAGGCCGTTTACGAACAGTACGGCCTGGAGGGCGTCATCGGGAGCCTGTAAGCGTGGTCAGTGGCCAGTGATTGGTGGTCAGTGATTGGTAAAATGAAAAAGAGAACGGATTGCAATATTTCAGCAATCCGTTCTCTTTTTTCAGCCTTTCAAACACAATAATAGTACGCTTCTCACGGATCACTGACAACTGCCCACTGACCACTCAGCTCCGCCAGGGCGGGGTTGTTCGCCTCCATGCTCTCGCAGGTGAGGGCGCCGGCCCTGAGCGCAAAGCGCAGGCTGTCTTCCAGGCTGAGTCCGTGCACGTCCGCCCAGCAGAGAGCCGCGGTCACCGCGTCGCCCGCGCCGGTGGTATTCAGCACCCGGGCCCGTTCACAGGGGAGATTGAGCAGCCGATTCCCTTCCGCCGCGAGCATGCCCTGGGCTCCCATGCTCAGGAACACCCGCTCCACCCCGGCTTTCAGCAGGGCGCGGGCCGCCGCTTCGGGGTCCGGCTCTCCGGTCAGCGCCTCCGCCTCCAGGGCGTTGGGCTTGATACAGCGCAGCCGGGGCAGGATGCCCAGCAGGCGCGGTGCCTTGCCGGTGGAAACAGGGTCCGCGCAGAGGGGCGCCGTCACGTGCGCTGCCAGGTATTCGAGCGTCTCCGCCTCCAGGTTCGCGTCCAGCACCACGGCCCGGGCGGCGTTCAGCGCCTCCAGCCGGGCGGCGATCACGGCGGGGGTGATGCGCGCCGTGACCTCCATGTCCGCCACGGCCAGCTCCATGTCCCCGTGCTCGTCGGTGATGTACAGATAGGTGGAGCTGTTCTCCTCTTCGGCGCGCAGGCACAGGGAGGTGTCGATCCCGATCCCGGCGCAGCTTTGCAGCAGCAGCTTCCCGTACTCATCGCCGCCCACGGCGCTCAGAAGCTGCACCTTCTGCCCCAGCAGGCGCAGGTTGTGGGCGATGTTGCGGCCCACGCCGCCGGCGCGCAGGCTGACTCTGCCGGGATTGGAGTCCTTCAGCACGGGCCGTCTGAACGGGCGGCCGCAGATGTCCACATTCATGCCGCCCACGACGGCGATATAGTCTTTCATTTCCGTCTCCCCAAAAAAGTCATCCATAGCGAAGCGAAGGATCTCAAGCTCTGTTCGGGCTGAGATCCTTCGCCGCTTTGCTTCTCAGGATGATTGTTGAATCACATCACGTGCCAGATGTTTTTGGCGTACTCCTCGATAGCGCGGTCGGCCGCGAAGATGCCGCTCTGGGCGGTGTTCATGATGGCCAGCCGGGCGCGCTCCTCATCGTCGCGGATGCGGTCGTACAGGCGGGTCTGGCAGTCGGCATAGGCGCGATAGTCCGCGATCAGCATGTACTGGTCGCCGCCGTAGAGCAGGTTGGAGACCAGGTCGGAGTAGCTCTTGCCGTCCCGGAAGCCCTCGCGGAAGCGGTTCATGATGCGCATGATCTCGCCGTCGCACTGGGCCATGCCGTTGGGATCGTAGCCGTGGCGGCGCCAGTTGGCGATCTCGTCGGTATGCAGGCCGAAGAGGAACATGTTCTCGTCACCGAGGCGCTCGAACATCTCCACGTTTGCGCCGTCCAGGGTGCCGATGGTCACGGCGCCGTTCATCATCAGCTTCATGCAGCCGGTGCCGGAGGCTTCCTTGCCGGCCGTGGAGATCTGCTCGGAGACCTGGGCCGCGGGCACGATGGCCTCGGCCGCGGAGACGCGGTAGTTCTCCACAAAGCAGATCTGCAGCTTGCCCTTGCAGGCGGGATCGTTGTTGATGTCGTCCGCCATGGACAGGAGCAGCTCGATGATGCGCTTGGCCACGCGGTAGCCCGCGGCGGCCTTGGCGCCGAAGACGAAGGTGCGGGGCACGAAGTCCCGGTCGGGATCGTCGTGCAGCTGCATCTGCAGGCTCGCGATGCGCATGGCGCACAGCAGCTGGCGCTTGTACTCGTGCAGACGCTTGACCTGCACGTCGATGATGCCGTCGGTGTCCAGGATCTGCCCCTGGTTGCGCTTGACGAAGGCGGCGAGCGCCTTCTTGTTGTCCTCCTTGATGGCGTTGACGCGCTCGAGCACCGCCTTGTCGCCGGCAAAGGCGGCAAAGTTGATGAGTTCCTCGGGCTTGAGCAGGTAACCGTCGCCGATGGTGTCGCACAGCAGCTTATGCAGGCCCGGGTTGATCTGGGCCAGCCAGCGGCGGTGGTCGATGCCGTTGGTGACGTGGGTGAAGCGGTCGGGGCGCAGGGTGTAAATGTCGTGGAACAGGTCGTCCTTCAGGATCTCGCCGTGGAGACGGGAGACGCCGTTGACCTGATAGCAGGCGGCAAGACACATGTTCGCCATATGTACCTGCCCGTCGCGGATGATGAGGTTGCGGCCCACGCGCTCGTCCCAGTTGAAGTTGTAGACCAGGTAATCGCACCAGCGGCGGTTGATCTCGCACATGATCTCCCACAGGCGGGGCAGCAGCTGCTGCATCAGCTCCTGGGGCCACTTCTCCAGGGCTTCGCTCATGACGGTGTGGTTGGTGTAGGCCACGCTCGCCTTGACGATGTTCCAGGCCTCATCCCATCCCATGCCGTACTCGTCCATGAAGATACGCATCAACTCGGGGATGATGAGGGTGGGGTGGGTGTCGTTGATCTGGATGGTGTGGTGCTTGGCGAAGGAACGGATGTCGCCCCACTTGCGGATGTGCTTTCTCACCACGTCCTGCGCGGTGGCGGAGACGAAGAAATACTGCTGCTTGAGGCGCAGGGTCTTGCCCTCAATATGGTCGTCCGCGGGATAGAGGACCTTGGTGATGACCTCGGCCATGGTGCGCTGCTCCATGCTGCGCACGTACTCGCCCTCGGAGAACAGGTACATATCCAGGAAGTTGGGGCTTTCGGAATCCCAGAGGCGAAGCGTGTTGATCTGCTTGCCCTCGTAGCCCGCGATCAGCATGTCGCGCGGGATGGCAATGACCGCGTCATAGCCGGTATGCTCGGCGTGGTAGCGGCCGTAGTTGTCCCAGCGGGGAGAGATCTGACCGCCGAAGCGGACCTCCACCGCGTCCTCATAGCGGGGGACCAGCCAGCTCTCCGAGGCGGTGCGCCAGTTGTCGGCGACCTCGGTCTGCCTGCCGTCCTTGAACTTCTGCTTGAAGATGCCCAGCTCATAGCAGATGGAGTAGCCGGTGCCCTCCAGGCCCAGCGTCGCCATGCTGTCCATATAGCAGGCGGCGAGCCGCCCGAGGCCTCCGTTGCCGAGGCCGGCGTCCGGCTCTTCTTCAAAAATGTCCACTGCGCTGCGGCCCATGTCCTCCAGGGCGCCGACAAGCGCTTCGCCGATGCCCAGGTTGAAGGCGTTCTTCATCAGGCTGCGTCCCATCAGGAACTCCATCGACATATAGTGAACTTCCTTCTCGGCACGCCGGGGATCCTCGGCCGTCAGGAAACGGCTCATGATCTCGCGGATCACCATGGCCGTGGAGCGGAAAATCTGCTCGTCGGTAGCGGCGGCGCCGGTCGTGGCAAAATAGGCGCAGAGCTTATCTTCAATGGCGCTGCGCATCTCGTCGCGGGAAATCTGTCCAATCATACAGGGAAATACCTCCATAGGTTATTGTTTTGCTGCAGGGGTGACCTTCGCGGCCGATGGTTCGGGCAAGGATGCCGCGGCCGGCCGCAAGGGTCGCCCCTGCATGCCGAAAGACATGCAGGGGATTGAGGATGATCAGATCTTGGTGCCCTTGGGAACGACCAGCGGGAGCTTCTCGTTGCCGGCAAGGAGGGTCCCCTCGGAGAAGGAGGTGTCCTTATCGGCGATAACGTAGTTCAGCTGCACGTTCTGCCCGGCGACGCCGCCGCGCATCACGATGCAGTTTTTGAGCTTGGCGCCCTTGGCGATGCGGGCCCCGGAGAAGACGATGCAGTTCTCCACCTCGCCCTCGATGCGGCAGTTGTCCGCGATGAGGCAGTTGCGGGTGACGGCGCTCTCGCCGTAGTAGGTGCTCACGTACTCGTGGATCTTGGTGCGCACGGGGCGCTCCGCCGGGAAGACCTCGCGGCGCAGCTTCGGATCCAGCATATCCTTGTTGGCGCGGTAGAACTCCTCCACCGAGCGGATGGCGTTGGCATAGCCGTGGTGGACGTAGACGTCCATTTTGCCGCCGGCGGAGAGGAAGAGGTTCAGCGCGTCCTTGTGGAAGGCGTACAGGTTCATGGCCTGGCAGCGATCCATCAGCTCCAGCAGGGTCTTCTTGTGGATGATATAGGCCTCCAGACCGGGCAGGCCCTCGCCGTCGCTGCGGCGGTAGAGGTCGATGCGGCGGACGTAGCCGTCGGGTCCGACGATAAAGCGGTGGTGGGTGCCCATGGGCGTGTTCACGCCGCAGATGGCGGTGATGTCGGAGTCGCTGGCCTCATGGACGCGGATGGCGGCGTCCAGGTCGATATTGGCGACCATGCTGCCCAGCATCAGGACCACGTGCTTCTGGGGGATGTCGCGGATATACGTGGAGACCGCGTTCAGAGCCTCGATGGTGCCGACGTAGTTGCCGGTGTGGTACTCGGGCAGGCCGAAGGGCGGCAGCATACGCAGGCCGCCGGTGGCGCGGGACATATCCCAGGCCTTGCCGCTGCCCAGATGGTCGAGCAGGGACTGATAGTTGCGCTGCATGATGACGCCGCAGTCCAGGATGCCGGCGTTGCGCATGGAAGACAGGGGGAAGTCGATCAGGCGGTATCTGCCGCAGAAGGGCAGAGACGCGGCGCTGCGGGCGCTGACGAGCTCACGCAGTTCGGGTGCGGACTGATACGCAAAGATAATACCGTGATAGTTTCTCATGGCTCAGACCTCCTCTCCGGTGTAGATCATGGCCCCGGCGGGGACCACGGCGTTCTTGCGGATGCGGATATTGGGGCCGCAGGTGGCGACGCTCCAGTCCTCGGATTCGTCCTTGTCGGTGCCGACCTTGGCGCCGGATTCCACCACGGTGTTCTCGCCGATGATGGCGTACTTCACCACGGCGCCCTTCTGCACGACGGCGCCGGGCATCAGCACGCTGTAGGCGACCTCGGCGCCCTCTTCCACGATGACGTTGGGAGAGAGGACGGAGTTTTCCACCAGACCGTCGATCTCGCAGCCCTCGGTGACGATGGAGTGCAGGACCCGGGCGTTATTGCCCACGAAGTGGGGCGGGCAGACGGGGCTGCGGGAGGCGATGGGCCACTCTTCGTCATAGAGGTCGATCTCGGGGTTGGTGAGCAGGTCCATGTTGGCGTCCCAGAGGGAGGTGATGGTGCCCACATCGCGCCAGTAGCCGGCAAAGCGGTAGGGCCAGATCCGCTCGCCCGCGGCGAGCATCGCGGGAATGATGTTCTTGCCGAAGTCCTTGGAGGAGTTGGGATCGTTCTCGTCGGCGATCAGGTACTCTCTCAGCTTCTTCCAGTCGAAGATGTAGATGCCCATGGAGGCCAGGTTGCTCTTGGGGTGCTTGGGCTTCTCTTCAAACTGCTCCACGTACCCGTCGGGACCCGGGTTCAGGATGCCCATACGGGTGGCTTCCTCCATGGAGACCTCCTGCACGGCGATGGTCAGCGCGGCGCCTTTCTCCTTGTGCTCGCGCAGCATGTCGGCGTAGTCCATCTTGTAGATGTGGTCGCCGGAGAGGATCAGCACGGTATCGGGGTCGTAGTTCTCGATGAAGGCCAGGTTCTGGTAGATGGCGTTGGCCGTGCCGGTGAACCAGGAGCCCTTTTCGCCCGCGCCCAGGTAGGGGGGCAGAATGTACACGCCGCCGTCGGACACGTCAAGGTCCCAGGACTGGCCGATGCCGATGTAGCTGTTGAGCTGGAGGGGCTTGTACTGGGTCAGGACGCCCACGGTGTCAATGCCGGAGTTGGCGCAGTTGGAGAGGGGGAAGTCGATGATGCGGTACTTACCGCCGAAGGGAACGCTGGGTTTGGCGACGCTCTGGGTCAGCGCGTAGAGGCGGGAGCCCTGACCGCCGGCCAGGAGCATCGCGATGCAGCTTTTCTTCATAAGCAGCCTCCTTATATATTTTTAAAAATATAACTTCTCTTTTGTGCTTTCCCGGCAGGGAAAAAACGGATCAATTATACAGGTTCATGGTGCGCTCGGCGCCGTTTTTGATATAGCACTGCACCGCTTCGGCCGCGCGCCGGGCGGCTTTGGCCATGTCCTCGGCATCCTGGTTTTTGAAGGAGGAGAGGACCCAGTCCGCCATATCGTAATCCGGGTGGGGCGGCGCGCCCACGCCGATGCGGATGCGCGGGAAGCTCTCGGTGCCGAGGCTGGCGATGATGCTCTTGAGCCCGTTGTGCCCGCCGGCGGAGCCCTTGGCGCGCACGCGCAGCTTCCCGATGGGCAGGCTCACCTCGTCTGACACGACGAGAACGTGCTCGGGCGGGATCTTATAATATTTCACGGCCTGGCTCACCGCATCGCCGGAGAGGTTCATATAGGTCTGGGGTTTCATGAGCATGACCTTTTCCCCTTCCAGCTCAAGTGTGGCGGTCAGGGCGCGGAAGCGGGCGCGGCTGATGGCGACGCCTTTGTCCTTCGCCAGCGCGTCCCCGGCCATAAAGCCCGCGTTGTGCCGCGTGCCCTCATAGCGGGGCCCGGGGTTGCCGAGGAAAACGACGAGCCATGTGACGCCGCCGGATGGAGAAAACAGCATCTCAGTTCTCGAACATGTTCGCGATGGAGACTTCCTCGTAGATCCTGCGGATCGCCTCGGCGAAAACGGAGGCGGTGGAGAGGTAGTGGATCCTGTCGCAGACGGGCTTGTCGGCGGGATAGGGGATGGTGTCCAGCAGCAGCAGCTCGTTGATGCAGGAATTCTCGATGCGCTCGATGGCGGGGCCGGAGAGCACGCCGTGGGTCGCGCAGGCAAAGACTTCCTTCGCGCCGCCGATCTCCTTGATGGCCTTGGCCGCGCCGCAGAGGGAGCCGGCAGTATCCACGATGTCGTCCAGCAGGATGCAGGTCTTGCCCTCCACGTTGCCGATGATGTTCATGACCTCGGACTGGTTGGCGCGCTCGCGGCGCTTGTCCACGATGGCCATGTTCACACCCAGCTTCATGGAGAAGTTGCGGGCGCGGGCGGTGCTGCCCACGTCGGGGGAGACGACCATCACGTCCTCGTTGCCCTTGCCGAAGCGGCGGACGTAGTGCTTGACGAAAAGGTTGCCGCCCATGAGGTTGTCCACGGGAATATCGAAGAAGCCCTGGATCTGGGCAGCGTGCAGGTCCATGGTGAGCACGCGGTCGGCGCCGGCGGCGGTGATGAGGTTCGCCACCAGCTTTGCGGAGATGGGATCGCGGCTCTTGGCCTTGCGGTCCTGTCTGGCATAGCCGAAGTAGGGGATGACCGCGGTGATGCGGCCGGCGGAAGCACGGCGCATGGCGTCGCACATGATCAAAAGCTCCATCAAACTGTCGTTGACGGGCTTGCAGGTGGACTGTACAATAAACACGTCTTTGCCGCGAACCGGTTCATAAACAGAGATCGAGCACTCGCCGTCGGCGAACTGGGCGACGCTCGCGTTTCCCAGCGTCATATATAGCTCGGAGCAGATGTTCTTTGCCAGCTCGGGGTTGGAATTACCGGTGAAGACCTTTATTTCCTTTCCGTGTGAAATCATTCTCTCTTTCCTCCGTATCGTCTTCAGTGGAGATACTCTACTACAGCTATCCACTATATCATATTTTTGTGTTCTTGGGAAGAGGAAGCTTTGAATACAAAACGCTGAAATCGGGAGAAAAAATACATTTACAATCCGATCGATTTTGTATATAATAGATATCTAGCGGCAAAAAAGCCCTTTGGGCTGTTGCCGGGCGTTTTCCGCCGCGGGCAATGCTTTGTCACATTGATTAAGGAGAATCCTGTATATGCTGGAATTTGAAGAATACAAGGCCAGGCTCAGCGCCGCGAAGCCCGCGCTGGAGCTGCTGCAGGGAGCTTTGAAGCTGGAGAGCGCCCGTAAGGAGATCGAGGAGCTGGAGGCTGCCAGCGAGCGCGACGGCTTCTGGAACGATGTGGAAAACTCCCAGAAGGTGCAGAAGCGCCTGAAAACGCTCAAGGCCAAAGTGGAAAACTACGAGAAGCTCTGCGCCGCCTGGGACGATATGGCCGTCATGTGCGAAATGGCCATCGAGGAGAACGACGACTCCATGCTTGAGGAACTCAAGAGCGAGTTCGATCGCTTTTCCGAGAACGTGGAATCCACCCGTCTCTCCACGCTGCTGACCGGCGAATACGACGCCAACAACGCGATCCTCACCTTCCACGCCGGCGCCGGCGGCACCGAGGCGCAGGACTGGGCTTCCATGCTCTACCGCATGTACAACATGTGGGCCGAGCGCCACGGCTACAAGGTGAAGGTCATGGACTATCTGGACGGGGACGAGGCCGGGCTCAAGTCCGCCACCATCATGATCGAGGGCGACAACGCCTACGGCTTTCTCAAGAGCGAACACGGCATTCACCGGCTGGTGCGCGTCTCCCCCTTCGACGCGGCGGGCCGGCGCCACACCTCCTTCGCCGCGGTGGAGGTCATGCCCGAGATCACCGACAACAGCGAGATCGAGCTGCGGGACGACGACATTGAGATGCAGGTCTACCGCTCCTCCGGCGCGGGCGGCCAGAAGGTCAACAAGACCTCCTCCGCCGTGAGACTGATCCACAAGCCCACGGGCATCGTCGTCTCCTCCCAGGTGGAGCGCAGCCACTTCCAGAACCTGGAGAACTGCAAGAACATGCTGCGTGCGCGTCTGGCGGAGATCAAGGAGCGCGAGCACCTGGAGAAGATCAGCGATATCAAGGGTGTGCAGATGAAGATCGAATGGGGCAGCCAGATCCGCTCCTACGTCTTTATGCCCTATCAGCTCGTGAAGGATCACCGCACAGAGTACGAAAACGGCAACATCCAGAACGTGATGGACGGCGATCTGGACGGTTTTATCAACGCTTTCCTGTCCATGAAGGCGTCGAATTAAGTGTTCAGTGAATAGTGATCAGTGGTCAGTAATGTTTTTACTGGCCACTTTTCACTGCCCGCTGCCCAGCGGCCACTGTCATCACCGCTGGCTGGGGCCGGGGTCGCAGTCGCCGAAGATCAGATCGTCAATGTCAAAATCCATCGAAATCCCTCCCTTTGTTTTGCAGCATGGAACAATTCTATGCGCCTCTTTCTATAATATGTCTTGCAAGACAAAAAGGTTTGCGTTATAATATTCAGGCTTTCTTGCAGCATATCGCATTTTTGGAAAAAACACGAAAAAAGGACGAAATGACATGAGCGCATCGACAGATAAGAAAAACCGTCAGGCCGCCCGCGCAGCCGGTACGGACAAGAAGACCCTCGCCGCGCAGGAAGCGGCAAAGAAGCAGGCTCAGAGCAAGCGCCGCTGGACGATCGGCGTCATTGCGGCAGTCGTGCTGATCGCCGCCATCCTGGTGCTCAACACCGGCATCCTCTACAAGAGCACCACCGCGCTGAACGTCGGCAGCCACAGTCTCAGCCCCGCCGAGCTCAATTACTTCTATGGCAACGAATACCGCAATCTGGTCAGCTCCTACGGCAACTACGCCGCCGCCATGGGCCTCAACACCAGCACCGACATCACCGGTCTGCGCGAACAGGACTGCCCCATGCTGGAGGACGGCACCTGGCGCGATTATTTCCTGAATCTGGCCGAGCAGGATGCCGCACAGACCTTCGCTTTGAAGGACTACGCCGCCGAGCAGGGCATTACCCTGACCGAGGAGGAGATCGCCCAGGTGGAGTCCTCCTTTGATGGACTTGACGAGTATGCGAAGGGTCAGGGCTTTTCCGGCGCCAACGCGCTGCTTGCCATGAACTACGGCAAGGGCGTCAATAAGAGCATCGTACGCCAGGCCGGGCTGGACAGCCAGCTGGCCAGCAAGGCCTATAACCACGCCGTTGAAAACTTCGTCGTCACCGATGAGGAGAAGGCGCAGTACTACGCCGATCTCAACGGCTCCCGCGATCTGTTTGACTATCTGGTATACGACGTGAAGGGCGCTGTGGAAGAGGGCGCCGAGGCCGCCACCGAGCAGGCTCTGATGGAGGCCCGCGCAACCGCCGAGGCCATCTCCGCCGCCTATCAGGACGGCGATGATATTGAGGACATCACCGAGCGCTTCGAGGCCGCTGTGGATTCCCAGACCGGCGAGACCGGCACGGAAAAGCCCACGCTGCGCCGCCGCATCACCGGCAGCGGCCTGACCGCCGATTACAGCCCCTGGCTCATGGGCGACCGCACCGAGGGCGACGTGACCGTGATCGCCGATTCCGACAACAGCGGCACTTCCGTGCTGGTGTTCCTCTCCCGCGACGATAACCACTACGCCACCGCCAACGTGCGCCATATCCTGGTGAAGGCCGAGGCGGACGCGGACGGCAATTACACGGACGAGGCCAAGGCCGCGGCCAAAGCCCGCGCCGAGGAGATCCTGGCCGAGTACGAGGCCGGCGAGAAGACCGAGGCGAGCTTTGCCGCCCTGGCGGAGCAGTACTCCGAGGACGCAGGCTCCAACACGAACGGCGGCCTGTATGAGAACGTGCCCAAGGGACAGATGGTGGAAGAGTTCGAGGCTTTCTGTTTTGCCGGCCATAAGCCGGGCGACACCGCCATCGTTTACGGTGAGAGCGGCAGCTATGCGGGCTACCACGTGATGTATTACGTGGGCGAGGGCGATCTTTACAGCAACGTCATCGCCGAAAACGCCATCCGCAGCGATAACGCCAGTGCCTGGCTGACCGATCTGCTGCTCCCCTACAATCCGGCCGAGACTTTCTGGACCCGTCTGGTCGGCTGATTCCGAACGCAGCGCAGCTGCCCCCATGGGGGCAGCTGCTTTTTTTCTTTCTCATAAGTATACTATTATCTCCAACATGTTCAGAGAGACGACTCTGCATGATGCGCCCCCCTGTCTTTCTTTTCGGTTCTTGCCCGAAAAGAAAGACTGCGCCGCGCCCGGTGTAAGAAAGAAAAGGGCGCTTGTCAGAATGGGCAGCATAAGGTCTGATCGCGGGTCGCCGCCGTCCGAATGTTGGCATGCCAGGTTGCCCCGGGTGTCCGCTGCCGCTATGCTGTACAGCACGAGCGCTTGGAAAATCACCTCCCGGCGGCTCGGCTCTCGGCAGTCACGCTTGCTGGGACCGGCGTCCCCGACCGCCCGCAGTGATCCACCCGACGAGCCGCGGCTGGGAGCGGGCAGCTGTCTTCGTCAGAAGTGCCGGGGAGCGGCAGCGGTATGCGGAGCCACTAACCACGCGTCTCTGCATCCGCGGCGACCCCGGATCTGCCCTTAGACTCCCCTCTTATTCGAGGGGTCAAGGGGATTCTTCCCCTTGTTGCCTTTCTTTGGCATCAAAAACCGTTTCTTTCCCCAATGGGAAAGAAATGGGTTTTGCTTTGCGCAGCTTACCGCCTTTGAGCGGTCGAGAAAAAAAGTATAGTTTTTTTCGCGGGCCCCGGGAACCTTTTCCCGGGGCCTGCGTCTCATTTCTCAAGGACCGGTGCTTTCGGGCGCCGATCATACAAAAATGGACAACAGGGAGGTTTCTCTCATGAAAAAGATCGTATCGCTGCTGCTTGTTCTGCTGCTGGCGCTCTCGCTTTGCGCCTGCGGCAGCCGGAGCCCGAAGGACGCAGCACAGGCGTCCTCGGCCTCGACATCCTACTATGCCGACTATGACGCCGCGGAAGCCGCAGTCTATGCGGAGGAGCCCGCCGCCGGCTTCGCCATGAGCAACGCCGCCGCCAAGACCGAGGGCGGGAGCGACAGGGAAGACACGCCGGACGGAAACCCGGAAAAGATCATCTACTCCGCGGACGTGACCGTGGAGACCACCGATTTTGACGGCAGCCTGGCCAAAATCGAGGAGCTGCTGGCATCCTGCGGCGGCTGGGTGGAGTCCAGCAGCGTCAACGGCGCGAACTTCTACCAGAAGTCGCGTGGCTACGGCGGCACGCGCAGCGCCAGCTTCACCCTGCGCATCCCCAGCGACCGCTTCGACGCGCTGATGAACTCCCTCTCTTCCCTCGGCAATGTTCCCTACACCCATACCTATACCGAAAACGTCACCAGCCAGTACTACGACACCGAGGCCCACATGAAGGCCTACCAGACCCAGGAGGCCCGACTGCTGGAGATGATGGAGAAGGCCGAGACCGTGGAGGACATCGTGATCCTGGAGGATCGCCTCACCGAGCTGCGCTGGCACATCGAGTCCCTGCAGTCCACGCTCAAAAACTGGGACCGCCGGGTCAGCTACAGCAGCGTCTCCCTGAGCCTGCAGGAGGTGCAGGAGTACACCCCCGAGGCGGAGATCCGCCTCAGCTACGGCCAGCGCCTCTGGCGCAGCCTGAAGGACGGCCTGACAGGCGTGGCGGTATTCTTTGAAGAGCTGCTGATCTGGTTCGTCGGCGCGCTGCCCACGCTGGTCATCCTGGCCGCGCTGGTGCTGATCCTGCGGCTGCCGGTGAAAAAGGCACTCGCCCGCCGCCGGGAAAAGAAAGCGGAAAAGAAGGCCGAAAAGAAAGCCGCCGCTGCATCGAAAGCAGAGTAAACAAGTCAACGGAAGCATACGGCAGAGCCCCGATCGGGCTCTGCCGTGTTTTTTACCCGGTTTTTTCCCTGCGCCGGTCCCGACAGCCGCGCAGCCCGGCTGCAGGCTTCAGCTTTTATGCAATATGGCCAATTATTCCCTTGAATTAATGTGGGAATTCTCAATTATACAGCCATCCTGTTTACAATTATTTAACACCATGATATATTTATTATAACTGCCGAACGGCCCTTGCGCCGCGCGCGGAAAGACAAATCGGAAAAGGAGGAACACAATGAAAAAACCCAAATTGGGCCTGAGACGCGGTCTTGCGGTTTTACTGGCTTCCCTGCTTGTGCTGAGCCTGTATGCCACCGGGATCGCCCAGGCCAACGCAGGCAAGATCAACTCCTTCCTCGGCACCACCAGCTACAAGGTGGAGAAGACCGGTGAAGGCGGCGACGGTATCTATTTCGAGTCCGAGTTCGGCTCCCTGAAAGAGGTCATTGACGCCAAGGAGGCCCTTGCCGTCGAGATCTCCCAGGAAGGCTCCGTCCTGTTCAAGAACGACGGTGCCCTGCCCCTGAGCACCAGCGAGAAGGTCACCATCTGGGGCCTGAACAGCCTGGCGCCCACCTTCGGCGGTCTGATCGGCTCCACGGTCTCCGTCAACTATGAAGCCGGCCAGCAGACGATCACCCTGATCGACGCCATGAAGGACCGCGGCTTCTCCCTCAATGAGGATATGCTCGCCCTCTACCAGAGCGACGTAGCCTCTGCCTTCTACCGCAAGGCAGCCTTCTTCGGCCAGGAGGTCCCCGGCCACAGCCTGATCCCCGTGTTCTGGCCCATGTTTGAGACCGCCGACAGCTACATCATCGGCGAGCTGCCCGCCGACAAGTACGATGAGGATGTTCTCGCCTCCGCGAAGGACACCACCGCCGTCGTCTTCCTCTCCCGCGACAGCTCCGAGGCCTCCGACTACGCGGTCAGCACCATGAAGGACCCCAACGGCGACAACTTTGAGCGTCCGCTGGGCCTGTCTGACAACGAGCGCGCCATGATCGAGCTGGCAAAGGCCAACTCCAACGGCAAGGTCGTCGTCGTCCTCAACGCCGACGTGACCATGGAGATCGAAGAGCTCAAGCAGGATCCCGGCATCTCCGCCATCCTGTGGGCCGGTCTCCCCGGCGCCTACGGCTTCTACGGCGTGGCTGACGTGCTCTGCGGCAACGTGAACCCCTCCGGCCACATCGCCGACACCTACGCTGTCAACTCCACCTCCGCCCCCGCCATGCAGAACTTCGGTCTGTTCTTCTACACCAACGAGGGCATCGACCCGGGAACCGACAAGGGCAACTGGTACATTGTGGAGAACGAGGGCATCTACGTCGGCTACAAGTACTATGAGACCCGTTACGAGGACGCCGTCCTCGGCCAGGGCAACGCCGATTCCGACGCCGGCTCCTTCGCTTCCGGCGGCGCCTGGGATTACGCCAAGGAGGTCTCCTACCCCTTCGGCTACGGCAAGTCCTACACCACCTTCGTGCAGGCGCTCGAGAGCGTTGACTTCAACATCGGCGGCGAGAGCAAGGCCGTTGTGAAGGTCACCAACACCGGCGACGTCGCCGGCAAGAGTGCCGTGCAGCTTTACGTCCAGTCTCCCTACACCCAGGGCGGGCTGGAGAAGGCCGCCATCCAGCTGGTCGGCTTCGGCAAGACCGGTGTTCTGGAGCCCGGCGCTTCCGAGACCGTTACCGTTGACTTTGACGCCCGCTATGTGGCCAGCTATGACGAGAACGTCGTCAAGGCCGACGGCACCCAGGGCGCCTGGGTCCTCGATTCCGGCGACTACTACTTCGCCGTCGGCAACGGCGCCCACGAGGCTCTGAACAACGTGCTGGCCGTCAAGACCGGCAGCACCGACAACCTGGTCGCCGTCAATGACGACGAGGTCATCAGCGAGGCCGCCGTGCAGAAGGTCTCCGTCGGCTCCAAGGACGTGGAGACCTACTCCGTCGGCGTGCAGAACCAGCTGCAGAACGGCGACCTGAACAAGCTCCTGCCCGGCTCCGTCGAGTACTTCACCCGCTCCGACTGGAGCAAGGGCTGGGGCGGCGTCTGGGGCATCGAGGCCACCGAGGAAATGCTCGTCGGCCTGAAGAACCAAAACTATGAGCTCACCGAGAACGGCGAGGGTCTGGTCTGGGGCGCCGACAACGGCATGCGCCTGGTCGATATGATCATCACCGACGACAACGGCGACTACGTCGGCACCGTCGCGCTGGACGATCCTCTGTGGGATACCCTGCTGGAGAACGTCACGCTGGAGGAAGCCGTCAACTTCATGGAGAAGGCCGGCGACAACTTCGATCCCATCGACTCCATCGGCCTGCACTCCGTCGCCATCTATGACGGCCCCATCGGCTTTGTGTCCGACCAGCTGCCCAACTACGCCGCCATGTGGACCAAGAGCGAGGCTGACGAGCCCACCTACGTGGCCGAGACCGACGAGTACGCCACCTGGACCATGCCCGTCATGCCCACCGAGCCTGTCGTGGCCGCCACCTTCAACAAGGAGCTGGTGGAGCGCGAGGGTCAGCTCTTCGGCGAGGACTCCCTGTGGGCCAACGCCTCCTCCCTGTTCGGACCCGGTCTGAACAACCACCGCGCCACCTACTGCTCCCGCAACCATGAGTACTACTCCGAGGACTCCATGCTCACAAACATCATGGGCGTTGCCGTCTGCAAGGGCGGTCAGAGCAAGGGCCTGATGATGGAGCCGAAGCACTTCGCGCTCAACCATCAGGAGGCCAACCGCTCCGGCACCTCCACCTTCATCACCGAGCAGGGCGCCCGTGAGATGGAGCTGAGAGGCTTCCAGGGCTGCCTGTCCGGCAACTACGCCCAGGGCGTCATGACCGCCTTCAACCGTCTGGGCACTGTCTACTCCGGCGCGCACCGCGGCCTCGTGACCGAGATCCTGCGCAACGAATGGGGCTACACCGGCTATGTCGTCACCGACATGATCAACGGCCCCGAGTACATGAACTGGCGTGACGTGACCTTCGCCGGCGGCGGCGGATGCCTGACCTCCACGGCCTATCAGGAATCTGCGATCGGCTCCCCCACCTCTGCCGACAATATGAAGCTGATCCAGAAGGACACTGCCTTCCAGCGTGAACTCAAGCAGATGCTCAAGTACGATCTGTACACCTTCGCCAACTGCAACACCATGAACGGTGTGACCAGCGACACCCGCGTGGTTCCCGTTACCCCGTGGTGGGAGGCTACGCTGAAGGGTCTGGACGTCGGCTTCGGCGTACTGACCGCTCTGGCGGTCGTGCTGTACGTCCTGCCGCTTCTCAAGAAGAAAGAACAGTAAGGAGGACATGGAAATGAAGAAAACATCCTTTGGTTTTTACCTGATCGCCCTCTCCACTGTCCTTGCGATCGTCGGCCTGGTGCTGTATAAGAACGCGCTGGTCAAGACCGACCAGGTCAACACCTTCCTGATCCTGGCCATCGTCGCCGGCGCCTGCGCCGTCATCGCAGCGATCGCCCTGGGCAAGGAGATCGCCAATGTTCTGGCCGCGGCCCACGTCATCCTGATGATGGCGGCCGTCGCCGTCTCCATCGGACCCATGGTCAACGATATCGGTCTGGCTTACGCCGGTCTGAACCAGTGGTCCGCGATCATCCCCTATTTCCAGTTTGCCGGTGTGACCTGCGTCGGCTGGCTTCTCAGCCTGATCGCCTCCTTTGCGGGCATCGTGAAGAAGGCCTGATCGAAAAACAACGCAAACCCACAAGGGCGGCGGCAAAAATGCCGCCGCCCTTTCCTTTTGCGGATCCTTATGCTAAAATTGTTTCAGCCGCCATCTGCGGCCTGAGGTGATGACATGAAAAAGAATCAGCGGGAATTATGCGATGTTCTGGATCTGGCGGCTCTGGTGATGATCGCCGCGGGCGGCGTCTGGAACGTATGGAGCTATCTGCGGCTCGGCACCCCGGAGGCGACGGTGACGCTGCTTATCATCCAGACGCTCTTTGCGCTGCTTGCCTTTGCCGCCTGGCAGGGCCGCATGCCCTGGCTGAACCTGCCGGTGGCAGTCTTCGGCTTCGTGCTGGCCTTCACCACCAACTATGCCGAGACGACGGCCTTCAACTGGGTCTTCTGGCTGCAGACAGCAGCCGCCGGAGCCGCGGCCATCCTGGGGACGGTGCTTCTGCTCGTGAAGAAACGGCGTCACCGCTGCATCCCCCGGTCAGCTCTCCTGCTCTTCGCGCTTCTCTGCGCCGCATCGCTCTGCGTCTGGCGCGGCTGGTCCGCCCACGACCGGGCGCTGACCGGGCTTGCCCGGCACACGGTATGGGAGGTGCCCGCGCAGTTTGACAGCGTGGACTGCGCCCAGCCCGGCACGGTAGTGGAGCTGATATACGACACGAAGGCCTACGGGACCGACGGGCGGGAGCTGCAGAAGCGGGCCCTGGTTTATCTGCCCTACGGCTACGACGAGGCAAAGCAGTATAACATCCTCTACCTGATGCACGGCACCGGGGACGATGAAAACTACTGGCTTCGCACCAATCCCAACAACAAGACCATGCTGGACAACCTGATCGCCTGCGGGCAGATCGACCCCCTCATCGTCGTCACACCCACCTTCTATGTGGAGGACGACTTCAGGGACACGGGTCTGGATCCGCTGACCTATTCCTTCCGTGAAGAGCTGAGGAACGACCTGATGGTCGCTGCGGAGAGCAAATACGCCACCTTCGCCGAGAGCGTCGACGACGCCGGCTTTGCCGCCTCCCGGGAGCACCGTGCCTTCGCGGGCCTCTCCCGCGGCGCGGTGACCACCTTCCACTCCGCCTTCTGCGGGAGTCTCGATTACTTTGCCTGGTTCGGCGCCTTCAGCGGCAGCCGCACCGACGCGGACTACTTCCGCGAGCACATCCAGAGCGAGGATTTCGCGGCTCTGCCCATCCGCTACCTCTATGTCACGAGCGGCGTCTTCGACTTCGCGCTGCCCCGCCAGTGCCAGGACGTGGACGGTCTGATGGCCCTGGAGCCGCGGCTTGTAAGCGGCGTAAACACAGACTTTGACGTGTTCCCCATGCGCTACCATTCCATCGGCAACTGGCATCTGGCGCTGTACAATCTGCTGCAGCGCATCTTCTGAGGGAGGCGATCATCATGGCAGTTCACATTCTGGAAAACAACGTCCTGCGGCTTCGTGTAGCCGACCGGGGTGCGGAGCTGAGCTCCGTCTATGACAAGGAGCTTTCCGCCGAGCGGCTCTGGGGCGCGGACCCCGCGGTATGGAACCGGCACGCCCCCATCCTCTTCCCCTTTGTGGGCCGCGTCGTCGGCGGCAAATACCGCATCGGCGAGAGAGAATACGAGATGAAGACCCAGCACGGTTTTGCCCGCGATCTGGACTTTGAATGCGTGGAGGAGACGGCGGACTCTCTCAGCCAGCTGCTCTGCGCCGACGAAAAGACGAAGGCGCTCTACCCCTTTGACTTCCGGCTGCTGGTGCGCCACCGGCTTGACGCGGAAAACGCCCGTCTGCTGCACATCGAGTGGGAAGTGCGCAACGCGGGCGAGGAGACCATGTTCTACTCTATCGGCGGGCATCCGGGCTTTCTGCCGCCCGCGGGCGTGAACAAGGAGGACTGTCTGATCGGCTTCCCCGGGCGGGACAGGCTGCGCTATTTCGGCGCAAGCCCCGCCGGCTTCGGCCTGCCGGACGGGGAGAAAACGCTGTCTCTCCGGGACAGCTGCGCCCCCTACGCCGCCGACGTGCCGGAGACCTGGATCTTCGAGGGCCAGCGGATCGACAGGGTGCAGATCCTCCGCCCGGAGGGCATTCCCTGGGTGACTCTGCACTGCGGCGAATTCCCGATCCTCGCGGTCTGGGCCAATTCCGCCGGCCCCTTTCTCTGTCTGGAGCCCTGGTTCGGGCGCTGTGACGACGAGGGCTTCACGGGCGAACTCTCCGAAAAGCCCTATGTGGAGCGGCTCGGCCCCGGCGAGGCAAAGGAGATCCATTACAGCATTGAATTTCATGCTTGAGCGGAGGCCGCCATGTCCTATATCGTTACAAGAGAGGATATTCTGAGCCTTGAGGCCGACGCGGCCGTGCTGGGCGTCGAGGTCTCCCTCACCGCCACGGACGCGCCCTCCTTCCGCCGTCTCAGCGAGGCGGGCGGGGATGCTCTGTGGGACGCCATCCGCCGGACGGGCTTTCTCCCGGTGGGGAGCTGCGCCGTGACGGAGGCGGGGATCCTGCCCTTCCGTCAGCTGCTTCTTTGCGCCTCGCCCATGTGGATCGAGGGGAAATCCAACGAGCTGCTGATCCTGCACCGCTGTTATCAGAACCTCTTCGCCCTGGCGAAGGAGCTGGGCCTCGAGAGCCTCGTCACACCCTTTCTCTCCGCCAACTACTACCGTTTCCCCCGCGACGAGGCGGTGCGCATCGCGCTCGTGGAGGCGGAGAATACGGAGCTGCGGGTGATTTTTGCTGCCGACAGCGAGGAGCTGCTCGCCCTGAGCCGCTCGAAATTCCGCAAGCCGCAGATCGTCTCCTACATCGGCTGGTACCGGGATCACGCCATCTTTGAACTGGACGACGGGCACTTCGTGCGCGTCGATCTGCGGCCCGAACGGCGGGACGTGGCGCCGATCCCCTACTTCGAGGCCTGCTACCGGGTCGGCAACAACCCTCTGCAGGAGCCGCTGAGCGGGACGGAAATCGAAAGACTCAAGCAGATCTACGCCGAGACGGACTGGTAATACTAAACCCTAATAAGAAGACAAAGATTTGCGAGATGGATTTGTACCAGACGAGGTTCCTTCCGCAGAGCATAATGGAGATATATGGTCAAATCCAGGGCTCCCATCAAAGCATCTGCTTTGATGGGAAGAGGAGGCGCAGCGGAGGGAGCAAGGTTTCGTGACGCTTCACGGAAGCGAGACGATCCGGAACTTGCGCCGACGAAACGCGCTATGGCAAGTGTTTTGGCATGGCGGAATTGATCCTCCAACCATTCCGTAGGGGCGGCTATCAGCCGCCCGCGCAGACTTCGTACTGGCTCGGCGGGCGGCTGATAGCCGCCCCTACGGCGTTCAAATCGGATTCTCTCAACAATACTGCAAGAGCGCACAACCACCGCCGACAGGTGGTGAGTAAGTGCGCTCTTGGCTTTTCTACCGCTTCGAATCATGTAAGAATTGTCTGTTTCAGGGAATTAGAAGTCATTATATTTGAAAAGAATATTGTAAAAAAATAAAATCGGAAATAGTAAAAGCCTGCGAAAGAAGCCACCTGTCAGTAAAACTAAGAAGAGCAGTACCTCAATCATAATATGCTCCTGTATGAAGCGGTTAAGACGATTTCGCCTCGCTCATTACTTGCAATGTCTGCCCATTCCAAAATCGCAGCCAAAGCGAATACAGGATCAAAAACCGAATTTCCTGTTTTCTTTCCCGCATAGTTATAGGCAATTGCACCGACGACAGTCGTTTCATCACATTCCGGTTCCCCAAGGCGGTAGTTGCGACCGTTTCCCTTTCGAGCTCTCCCGTTATTTGCTAAGAGCAGTTCAACAATCACATCAAATACTTCAAAATGGTAAGGAGGCGTTATGGGGAGTTTGTCGCAAATAAATGCTTGCCCATCAGGGGATATAGCTACTTCACAAGGCAAGCCCCTCGCGGTATGGACAACAGTTCGGCCACCACAGGCTATTAATTTAGCTCGGATAATATCGGATGCTTTATGGCTGCTTTCGTCGTATGTCCAGTTCGTCATGTCAAGTTCCTCTTTGTTTTCGTCTGCGGAGGCCTTTTCTTCAATGCCCAGCTGAACCAACAGTTCACCAAGGCGTTTTTTTGCCGTTGGATAGGAGATCTGCATATTCGCTTGAACTGCGCTCAAATTACCTCTGCTTTTCAGAAAAGAGTACAGGAAGGCGGTTTGATCTTCAGATAGGCTGTCAAAGGGGTTCATCTCAAACTCTCCCCTCAATTCCATTTTACAATTTGGACAAAGCAAAGAGGATATCATAAGGTCGTTATTGCATACCGGGCAGTGTTTTATTTTTTTTGGCATATCAATCACCTCTGTGTGCAGAATAACGCATCGCGGTCTGTCTGTCAATATAGATTTTTGATTTTTTATATCTAATTTAATTTTGATTTTTTGTTTTCTTATTCCTTTTAACGGCAAAAATCAAAAACAGCAGGGCTGTTTTGTCGCCCTGCTGTTCGATATCAACCTGTTCCGCCGTATCACTTTACCGCAAATGAGCCGCAGTCATGGTTTGTTTCGTGAGGATTAATTCCCACTTTACAAAAAATCTGGCGCAAATCCAGCCGCAAAGATTGTCTGATTTCTATTAGGCTTTAGTATAACAAAAGGCTTTCTCAAAACAGCGGTTTTGAGAAAGCCTTTTTCTTGTCCTATGAACAGCGCTCAGCTCAGGTTCCCCGTGGCGTACATCAGGGCTGTCAGCGCTACCACCGGCGCCGTCTCGCAGCGCAGGATGCGCTCACCCATGGAGCAGACGTGCAGCCCGGCGATCTGCGCCAGCTTCGCCTCAAACTCCGCGAAGCCGCCCTCGGGACCGGTGACGACGGCGGCGGTGGCAATGCCGCGGTTGGCGTCCAGCACCTCGTTGAGCTTCTCCCGCTCGCCGGTCTCGTACATGAAGAGGGCCAGATCCGTATGGACGGCCTCATTGAGCGCGTCGGCGAAATTGCCGGCCCAGCCCACCTCGGGGATGATACCCCGGCCGGACTGCTTGGCGGCCTCCTCGGCGATGCGCTGCCAGCGGTCGATCTTCTTCTCCGGCGTCTCGGGCCGCGCGACGCAGCGTTCGGACTGGAAAAACAGGATCCGCGCAGCGCCGGCCTCCACGGACTTCTGGATGATATAATCCGTCCGGTCGCCCTTGGGCAGGCCGCAGAGCACGGTCACCTTCACGCTGGGCTCCGCCGTGCAGGGAACGACTTCGACAACCTCCAGCTCGGCCTCGTCCTTCTCCGCGCGCACCAGGCGGCACTTATAGTCCGTTCCCTGGGTGTCGCAGATGGTCACGTCCTCTCCCGGACGGATGCGCAGCACCCGCACATGCTCCGCGTCCCTGCCGCGGATGATCGCCGTGCCGCCCTGAAGATTGGTCCCGGCCATAAAGAATCTCGCCATAATCCACCTCTCGGTCCGTGAAAATCATGATCCGTACGGTATATTATCGCACATCTTTCGGCCCTTTGCAATAGGCTGGCCTGAGGTGATTTTCAATGGAAGACCGGGAAATCGCGCGCAGGCTCCGCAGCTTTGAAGCCGTGTGGCAGCGCGTTCACGGGGAAGGGGCGCAGGCTCCCGCAGAGGCGAAGCCCCCGCTGATGCCGCGCCGACAAGGCAGACGCAGCTGCGGCGGCCCCCGGAGCTGCGTCTGCGTTTCCGAGCGAAAACAGGACGGCCGAAGGCGCCCTCAAAGCGCAGATACTCCTTGACCGGGCCGGAAAAAAGACTATAATAGTGCCAGAAACAAAAGACAGGAGAAAAACGACATGCCTACGACCTGGAACCGCTCCCCCGAGGAGTTTCACAAGATTTATCTGGCCAATACCGACGCTTTCTATCGCGTGGGCAACGCGGGGCTCGCCAAGGAGCTGGACGATTTCATGACCAAATGCGCCCTCTCCCTCTGGAGCCGGGCCGGCAGCATCAACGAGCGCCATGTGGCCATGGCGAACCAGATCTATTCCCGCACCCAGCCCCAGCCCAAATGGCTGCTGTGGAGTCTCACCAGCGCCGCCTGTGAGGAGGACGCTTTTCTGCCCCCGGTGTTCTTCTGGAACATGGCCGAGAGCGACGCCCGGCGCGGCAGCGAGACCTCCCGCACCTTTATCCGCATGCTCACGAACATCCTGCTGTATCTGGCCGCGGTGGACGACGACGTGACCTACAGTGAGGCCGCCTTCATCACCGAATGCACCGACCGGCTCACCGCCATCTGTGACACCACGGGTGTGCGCAAGAGCCGCGAGGGGCTCAATCCGCTGGATTATGTGACCAGCGGGGAGCCCAGCTTCCAGGACAAGCACAAGGTGCAGGTACAGACCTCCGGCGGCGAGCAGCCCAGGGAGGCCGCCCCGGTCGAGGAAAAGAAGCCCAGCTTCGAGGAGCTCATGGAGCAGCTGGAGGATCTGGTGGGCCTGGAGGAGGTCAAAAAGGACGTCAAGAACCTGATGAACCTCGTAAAGGTACGCAAGCTGCGGCAGGAAAACGACCTGCCTGTGCCGCCCATGAGCCTGCACATGGTCTTTCTCGGCAACCCCGGCACCGGCAAGACCACCGTCGCCCGACTTGTCTCCGGGCTTTACGCCGCCATCGGCGTTCTGTCCAAGGGGCAGCTGGTGGAGGTGGACCGCTCCGGTCTGGTGGCAGGCTACGTGGGTCAGACCGCGCTCAAGACCCAGGAGGTCATCAAGTCCGCGCTGGGCGGCGTCCTGTTTATCGACGAGGCCTACTCCCTCTCCTCCGGCGGCGAGAACGACTTCGGCCGTGAGGCCATCGAGACCATCCTCAAGGCGATGGAGGACCACCGGGACGATCTGATCGTCATCGTCGCGGGCTACACCGGGCCCATGGAGACCTTCATGACCTCCAACCCCGGTCTGGAGTCCCGCTTCAACAAGTATTTCTTCTTCCCGGACTACAACGGTGAGCAGCTCATGGCCATCTTCCGCAAGCAGTGCCAGAAGAACAGCTATACCATGAGCGAGGAAGCCGAGAAGGCCGCCGTAGAGCTCTTTACCAAGCTCTATGAGGAGCGCAACGAGAATTTCGGCAACGGCCGCGACGTGCGCAACTGCTTTGAGGACATGATCGTGCGCCAGTCCAACCGCGTGGCCGCCATGGAAGCTCCCACCAAGGAAGATCTGATGACCGTTCTGCCCGAGGATCTGAGCGAGCCTGAGGAAGATGAAGGGGCGGAAGAAGAGGCCGGCGAACAGAGCAAGGCCTGAACGCACTCCCTTTTCCCGATCCGAAATCACTGCGGCGCCCGCGCATCATGCGCGGGCGCCGTGAGACTGTCAAAGAACTACGCTGAAAGCACAACAAACAGAGCAGCGGGGGAGCTCGAGGGGGCAAGGCCCGCCTCGAGTACAATAACCCGCCGTCCG
>CACYHB010000004.1:274704-277295 GCA_902774015.1 Oscillospiraceae bacterium
TCAGGCTTTTTCGGGTAATCGCATTTTGATCCCCCGTCAAAATGCGCGGCGGGAGAAGCGCAGTCAAAAAAGTCTGTCAGACTTTTTTGACAAGCTGAGGACGCGGGATCTCCCGCGTCCATTTGTTGTCTCTATTCGTCCTGCCCGTCCTCGTCTTTTCCTTTGACGGCGTCCTTCAGATCCTTCGCGCTCTTTTTGAACATCTTCCGTAGCTTGGGGATCTGGGTCGGACCGACGACGATGATGACGATGATCAGAATGATGATCAGTTCCTGTACGCCGAGTCTCATGGGCTTCCTTCCTTTGCTGTCAAGTCTTGCGGTTTGCTTGCTTTTATCATATACCAGCTTTCCCCGTCCGTCAATTCCTGTAAAAAAGTTTCCGAAAAGTTTCAAAAAACTCTTGCAATTCCGGGGAAAACTTTATATAATATCAAGGCATTTCGCACGGGCGCGGACTCTCCCCATGTGGCCCGATACTACTCCCTAATAAAACTGCTCCATTCTTTCCGGTCAGAATTGCGCCATGCTTCGTTATCAGCCTTGACCATACACAAAGTATGCTCTGCGGCTGCTGCCTCGCCTGACACAATCCTGCCTCGGAAATCCTTGAAGCGTTCTATCAGCGAGTAGTATCCCTGACGGGCTTGGAAGAGAGGAAGAGGCGTCCCGGAGGAATAGAACAAAAATTTTGGAGGAAATCAAATGTCTGTCGTATCCATGAAGCAGCTGCTGGAAGCCGGTGTCCACTTCGGTCACCAGACCCGCCGCTGGAACCCCAAGATGGCCGAGTACATCTACTGCGAGCGTAACGGCATCTACATCATCGACCTGCAGAAGACCGTCAAGAAGCTGGAGGAGTCCTACAACTTCGTGCGTGACCTGGCCGCCAACAACGGCACCATCCTGTTCGTCGGCACCAAGAAGCAGGCCACCGACGCTGTGCGCGAGGAGGCCTCCCGCGTCGGCATGTACTACGTGAACGCCCGCTGGCTCGGCGGCATGCTCACCAACTTCAAGACCATGCGCACCCGCGTTGACCGCCTGGCCCAGCTCAAGAAGATGCAGGAAGACGGCACCTTCGACATGCTGCCCAAGAAGGAAGTCATGAAGCACCTGGGCGAGATGGAGAAGCTCGAGAAGTACCTCGGCGGCGTGAAGGACATGAAGAAGCTCCCCAGCGCTCTGTTCGTTGTCGACCCCCGCAAGGAGCACAATGCCATCGCCGAAGCCCGCAAGCTGCACATCCCCATCGTCGCCATCGTCGACACCAACTGCGATCCCGACGAAGTCGATTACGTGATCCCCGCCAACGATGACGCCATCCGCGCCATCCGCCTGATCGCCTCCACCATGGCCAACGCCGTGCAGGAAGGCCGTCAGGGCGTCGACGCCGAGGTCGAGGAAGCCGCCGAGGCTCCCGCCGAGGAGTAAATCCGACAGGACCAAGGGCGCCCAGACCGCGCCCTTGTTTTCAGCTTATTTTGATTATAAAACAGGAGGATAATACTTATGGCTTTTACCGCTCAGGATGTGAAGACTCTGCGTGAGATGACCAACGTCGGCATGATGGACTGCAAGAAGGCTCTCCAGGCTTGCGACGGTGATATGGATAAGGCTGTTGACTGGCTGCGTGAGAAGGGCCTGGCCAAGGCCGCCAAGAAGGCCGGCCGTGTGGCCGCCGAAGGCATGGCCTTCGCCCGCGTCTGCCCCGAGTGCGGCGTCGCCGCCATCGTCGAGGTCAACTGCGAGACCGACTTCTGCGCCAAGAGCGATGCTTTCGTCCAGTTCGTCAAGGACATCACCAAGGTCGTTCTGAACGAGAACCCCGCCGACGTGGAGGCTCTCAAGGCCTGCAAGTACCCCGGGAGCGATCTGACCGTGGCTGAGATCCTGCCCGAGAAGGTCATGAGCATCGGCGAGAACCTGCAGATCCGCCGCTTCGCCCGCTACGCCGACCCCACCAACGTGGCTTACGTCCACGCCGGCGGCGCCCGCGCCGTGCTGGTGAACCTGGCTGTCGAGGGCGGCATTGACGCCACCGAGATCGGCAAGAACGTTGCCATGCAGATCGCTGCCATGAACCCCAAGTACTGGGACAAGTCCCTCGTTCCCCAGGCCGACATCGATCATGAGCTCGAGGTCCAGGTTGCTCTGATGGACAACGACCCGAAGATGGCCGCCAAGCCCCAGGCTGTCAAAGAGAAGATCGCCGCCGGCAAGATCAACGCCTTCTTCAAGGAAAACTGCCTGCTGCAGCAGGACTTCGTCCGCTCCGACCTGTTCAAGGGCTCCGTCGAAGGCTACATCGCCGACGCTGCCAAGAAGCTGGGCGGCTCCGTCAAGTTTGTCGACGCCATCCACTTCATCAAGGGTGAGGGCATCGAGAAGAAGCAGGAAGACTTCGCCGCCGAGGTCGCCGCGCAGATGAACATGGGCAAATAATTCGCCCGTCCAAAAGCAATCAAAAAGGCTGTGACTTTCGTCACAGCCTTTTTCAGCTTGTCAAAAAAGTCTGACAGACTTTTTTGACTGCGCTTCTCCCGCCGCGCATTTTGACGGGGGATCAAAATGCGATTACCCGAAAAAGCC
>CACYHB010000004.1:277351-296152 GCA_902774015.1 Oscillospiraceae bacterium
ACGGCGGGTTATTGTACTCGAGGCGGGCCTTGCCCCCTCGAGCTCCCCCGCTGCTCTGTTTGTTGTGCTTTCAGCGTAGTTCTTTGACAGTCTCAAAAAGGCTGTGACTTTCGTCACAGCCTTTTTCTTATGTTCTTATGCTTTCTTACGCCGTCTGCCTACCGCAAAGGGCAGACAGCGGTCGATGAGCCAGGCCGCCGGGATCAGCAGCACCGACACCAGCAGCGCCTCCGCCACCGCATAGAGCAGGGCCTCCGGGTGATCGCCCCACACCAGCTCCAGATATTCCGGCTCGTTGATGCGCCGCAGGATCGCCTGCACGAAGCTCTCCGCCTTGCCGTGCAGACCGTAGTAACTCAGGGTATTGCCCCCCACGAAGCGGGTGTAGGCGTTGGGCCGGATCCGCTTGCTCAGGGAGATCACGGCGGCACAGCCGAGAAAAACCCGCGGGTAGTAGAGCAGAAGTCCCGTCGCCCGCGTCCGGGGAAGAAGCCCCGTCAGGCCGAAGTCCAGCAGCAGGTAGGCCGCCCAGAGAAGCACGCAGTGCAGAACGCCGTCGCGGCGGTCAAAGGCTGCCTCATAGCGCAGGCGGAAGAGGTAGCCCAGCGCCAGGAAGAACATGGCCTGGAACATGTATTCCAGATGCCAGGGCAGCGTGACCGGCAGCTCCGGACGGCACCAGGGGAAGAGATCTCTTGGCGCGAGCTGGGAAAAGAGGTAGCTCCCGGCGCAGAGGAGGAAGGCGATCCCCAGCAGAACCGCAGCCTTTTTCCGCGCCGGAGCGGCGGAGCGCTCAAAGGCGCGGATGAAGAAATAGAAGGGCAGGAAGGCCACGAACAGGGCCGCCACGTACCACATCTCGCTGCCCAGATACATGATCTGCAGCAGGTTCTGTCCCAGCTCCACCGCGAGGCTCTCATGCTCGTTGAAGGAGAAGACGTGGGCCGTCAGGATGGTCAGGGTACTGAAAAACAGCCAGGGCACCCAGAGCTGGCGGACTTTTTTCACGAAGAAGCGGCCGAAGCCCTCCCGGTGGACGTAGACGTAGCCCGCGGCAAAGGAGAAGAGGTTGAGGAAAAATGGCTCCACCAGCCAGTCCCAATATGGGGTCACCAGCTCCACATGCTCGGTCAGCACTGCGATCATGCAGAGACATTTGAGAGTGTCGATCCATTCGACACGCTTTTTGTCCATGGCCCGCCTCCTCTCGTCTGTTCTGCCGACGGCGCCTTTCATTATAGGAA
This sequence comes from Oscillospiraceae bacterium, assembly GCA_902774015.1. Classification (GTDB taxonomy): domain Bacteria; phylum Bacillota; class Clostridia; order Oscillospirales; family Oscillospiraceae; genus Limivicinus. The sequence continues at coordinate 278,596 of CACYHB010000004.1, forward strand.
AAGCCGCCTGCGCTGTCAAGCGCAGGCGGCCTGGGCTGCTCGGTCTGCAGTGCAGTCCGCCTCGGGTCGAATTGCCCTGCGGTGCTGCCTCCTTCGCCGAAAGCCGGCGATTACTCTCTGACGACGGGCGCTTCGGGCGCGGCGGCCTTCACGGCCTCAACGCACGCGAGGCAGTCTGCCTTGTCCTCATAGGCTTTGCCGATGGCGATGATCTGTCCGTTGACAGCCTTCAGGTGGAAGCGGTATTTGCCGCCCTGATCCACGAAGATCTCGAATTTGGGATGGGCAAGCGCCTCAAACCCTTCGACGGTCTGATCCTCCACACCGCCGGCGCAGGACTTTTTCACGCTTTCGATGCCGTTGAGGCAGGCGTTCTCGGCGGAATAGACCTCAGAAGTGGCCAGCACCTGATCCTCTTTGCCGAGCAGATCAAACTTGATCCCCGTTCTCGTGGGCTTTACCAGAAATTTCCCCATCATGGATTCCTCCTTTTTGATTTGTGTCCCGTTTTGGTCACGGTTCTATTACCAAAATAGCACAGGAAGCCCGGGAAAACAAGCGCCGGCTCCATTTTTTCTCTGTTCTGTTCCGAACGCGGAGAAAATAATCCTGCCATAAAGACCGGAAATCTCAACCCGACTGTTTACAAAGCGCACGCTGATCGCTCCGCATGATCAGCAGCGCTGCGGCGAATCGCTTCAGGCTGCGGGAAGAGTGCGAGCTCGTTGCCCTTGGCCGGCGTTTATGCTATAATATCCCCGCAAATCGGGCTTCGCGGAGGAGTGCAAGATCCATCATGTATACAATAAAGCGTCTGGAAAAAGAAGATATTCAAAAAGTCATGGCATTTGAAACGGAACTCAGGAGACAGGAGCCCGATACGTATTATTGGGAACCTGACGAGACGTACAGACAGCAGTTGGAAGCGAGCTTTGATGATGAACGATTCAATACCGCCGTATCGTTTATTGCTGTGAAAGGCAGCAAAGTGATCGGCAGGATCGATGCGTCTATTCTGACCAGCAGAAGTGACGCGTCCTGCTGCAGCGCATATCTTGACTGGATCTGTGTACTGAAAAGCGAAAGGCACAATAAGGTTGCGCAAGCGTTGTTGAACAGAGTGAGAGCCGAATGCAAAGAGCAGGGTGTCTGCATGCTGATTGCGTTGATGGCAAATAACGAGGAGGCGCAGCGTTTCTATAAAAACGTTGAAGACGCTTCCATTCATGATACCGGGATCTGGATTGAGATCAAATAACCGCATCAATCATGAAAATCTAGTCCCCCAAAGGTTTTTCGTACTAAAATGAAAAATGTGGAAAACCTTTGGAGGATATTTTTATTCGCGGCTATTCAAGATGCTTCCATGCAATACCGACACTTTTTTGTTGTTCTTTACATAGGAAATCTCTTTTTTGCTGTCTTTTGGAGGAAATCATGATATAATGGTAAAAAAACATTAGGAGGACATGATAATGGAAATAACGGAGATATTTAATATGCTTGCTGACGGGATTAATCCCACCACAGGCGAAGTTATTGATGTTGCAGAATTTGGCAACTGGAAAAATTATGACGCATTCAAAAAGCTTAGAGCTGTTGTTTCTGAGGAACACAGGAGAGTCTCGAAAAGAGGTATGTATCGGAAACATTGCGAGGAATACCCGGCGCATATTGTGATAGTGAAATCAGGGTATTTCTACACAGCATACAACGAATCGGCCGAGATACTAGGACAGGTAATGGGATATAAGGTATCTTTGTTAAGTGGGCATACTCCCACAACAGGCGGCCCCGATTTGTGCAGCATTGCAGAGAGGCTCCGTGCAGCAGGACTAAGCTATATCGCGTTCAACAGCGAAGTGATTGAAGATCGTTACGACGGGAAAAACCCCTTCGCATAATAGTGGACATGATAATGGATATGCTCGCAAATGAGATAGTCAAACCGCGTGTTAAACAAAAAATCTCCCCTGTTTGTTGGTCATTCCAGGAGGCAACAAACAGGGGAACTTCATTGGTCTCTTCCAAAATCGTCCAACCCGCAAAGGCTCAAAAAAGGGACGGAAATCTGATGATATCGGGCCGTCGGGGAGGGGGCCCCTACTAAAACTATCGTCTCGCCTGCTTCTGCTGGAGGGTGAGGCTGTCTGCGATCATGGCGATAAACTCCGAATTCGTGGGCTTGCCCTTGATGTTCGACACCGTGTAGCCGAAGTACTTCTGCAGCACCTCGATATCCCCGCGATCCCAGGCCATCTCGATCGCGTGGCGGATTTTCGGGACTTTCGTCCCGAAAGAGAGACGCGCTCCCGCTCTTTCTGACAGTCTAAGGCAAGAAAGGATTTATTGGCTTATTCATTGGCTTGGTCCTATCCTATTTGTTGGGACACTCGTATGATAGCACATCGTTCTGATCCTGTCAAATTTTCATGCCAATAAACATCATCAAAGTATTCACAAATGCATGAAAAAAGATAGAAAACGCGAACTTTTACCCTGCAGAAATACGAACCCGGATTGACGAACGCTCGATCGCCGCATAACATCAAGAAATCAGAGTTCGTATTTTGACTATTATACGAATTCAAAGCAAAACCTAATCAACATCCAAACGACTCCTATTTGAGATCCTAACTACTCTCTATCAACTTCTAATCAATTCCCGCTCCGAGGCGGGTTCAGAAACGCGGCTTTTTGCCCTTTCTCAGGTACTATCTGAGGGCGAAAAGCCGCCTTTTCTTTTGTTTGAAATGCAATTAAAATGACACGTCCAAACCGCATCCTTGCTATAATAAAGACACAAAAGAGATGAGGAACAAACCTCACGAAATACAAAAAGAAACGGTGGTGAGAAAGATGTTGATTAGAGTTCATTTCCTGAGCGATGAGCTTTCTGATGTGGCAAGTTATATGCGCGTCCGCGGAGCTGCCTATCTCGCGAATGCTACTGATAAGATTGTCTATATCCCGAAGGAAACCATTGACACGCGTTTTGTAAGCCAGGTCGCTGCGCGTCACTATGCTGCAGCCCTGAACGATTGCCCCAATTATACCATTGTTGCTGTGTGAATCGGTGCGATTAAAACGACAGGTTAAACAAGTGGCTCTGGTAAAATAATACCAGAAAGAACGAAAGAGGTGAACATGATGAGATACGAGAAATACCTGGCTTTCACATAGCAAGCATAAACCTACCAGCTAACTCAATTAGTATTGCGACAGGTTTCCCATCTCCCCTGCGCGAAATAATGAAATCACAAATGAGATGAAACAACAAACAACAAAAAAATATTTTAAAAGGAGATTTATAAAATGAACGTTAATTTTGAGAAGAAGACCATTGAGCTGACCACCGCCGAGATGAACGAGGCTAAAAAGTACAACTCTCAGGCTTATATGGACCTGATGGGTGCGCGCCGCGATAATCCTGACTATCGCGTGGTCGAGATTAAGGCCAAAAAGGTCCGGACCGACCTGGGTCGTATCGACATGAAGACTATCAGAGCTTATGTCAAGGCCCATGGCAACGCCGACCAGAAGGCGGAGTTCCTGCGTATCAGCACTCCGACCTACACGACTGACGGCCTCCGCATTGAGCCTCAGCCCTTCTTCTACATTAAGAAATGGTTCCTGGCTCAGTTCCCTGCAGTCAAGGACGCGTATGCTGCGCGCGAAGCTGAAATCAAGGCAATCAATGATGCGATTGACGCCATGATTGATGCTGCTAAGACCAAGGCCGAAGAGGAAGCCCGCGCCAAGGCTCAGGCTGAGGCCGATGCGTTCCTGACGGCTGCGTAAGGGAAAGGAGGTGAAACAAATGAAAGCTATTGTTGTTGATGTCCCCTACCGCACCATTTATATCAGTTCCGCCTTTGCGAAGAGGGCGTTCACCCACGGGACTGAGGAATACCGACAGCTCATGAGCGCCCGTGCTGACTTCCCCGATTTCCGCCTTGAAACCCGCGTGTTCAAGACCAACACCAAGCAGGACCGTCATCGCGGCCTGACCTATAACTTCATGCGTGACTACATCAGCGCGCATGAAAAGGACGATAAGGACAGTGTTCTTGCGGTGTTTGAAGAGATGGTCGGGATTTCCAAAGGCCATAGCCTTTCCAAGCGCTATCCCACCATCAAGGCTTGGTTTCTGAAGCGCTATCCCAAGTATGCCGAGTTCGGCATGACTGAGGAAGAGCTTACCAAGTGGCATGCCAAGCAGGAGGATGCGGCTAAAAATGCTGCACCGGAGAACAGCGCTCCTCCTGCCGAAAGCAAAGTCATCAAGATGCACGAAGCCTCTGAGAGCGAAGAGGACCTGGCTCCTGCCGCAAACGCGTGATGCGGATCGCGCTATAAAACCCGCCTAAACCCTTTGTCACGACATGTGGCAGAGGGTTTTATTATTGCCCAAAAGTGTCGGAAACCCTTGCTGTTAGGTGCGTTTATTTGATTTTTTTAAAAATTTTTGATATAATTATTATAGAAAAAAGGAAAAAAGAAATCCTTTTTTGTGGATGGGAAAGTATTAGGCAATACTTTCTCATTCGTGCGTCTTATGGAAAAAACTGCTGAAAGAATCAAATAATCTTACGGTTTTGTAGGACTCCATAATGTGACGCATTAAGTACACTGTACTCTGTCGAGTAGCCGCATGCTTTAAACAGCTCCCTCATATTGTCGAAATGGAGACTCCCATCCTCTTCCTTTGCTGACAGCAAACCAGCAACATTTTCAAAGACGAAAAACTTGGGTCTATACCTTTGGAGGAATTTGGCATATAATTTATAGAGATAATTCCTCTTATCACCTATCATATCCATTGCTAATCCAGATTCGGTCATCATGAGGCTTTGGATGATAATCATTAGGATATGGATTCCTCGTATTTCATAATCCTCTATGGCATGCGAAAGCTGAGAAGGCCAGATGTTCGTCGTAATATCACAATAGCAAAATAGCAAAAAGCCTTCACCAAAATAAACTACACTGTCAGGAATAGCGATATTCTTTAGCTTTTTACATTTTCCGAAAGCATAGTTTCCTATCTCGACAAGACCATCAGGCAGGGAAACAGATTCCAAATCAGAGCAATTATAGAATGCATATGACCCTATTGTGTTAAGCGTATGAGGAAAAGAAATGCTTTGTATTCCGCTCCTCTCTGTAAACGCGGATGGACCAATCACCTCAACGCCATCAGGGATAACTACATTACTTTCCAGACCACGATAATCTTTTAGGACCCCATTGGAAATCACAAAACCGTTTGTTGTATTCATGGTTATCCTTTCGTGATTATCTCATAACCTTGTCCAGTAATGCCTGATAACTGTCCACAACATCATATACCACATTGTCACCACTGATAGCCTTGAAGTGTTCGCGTGCACAGTGAATCTTGGATTCCTCTATCATGCGCAACTGCATGGAAGACATAGAGCCTTTCGTCTCAGCTACAAAATAGATGTGCTTTACAGTGCCCTCATAGAAAGCAATTGCCCAGTCGGGATTGTATTTGCCTACTGGTGTAGAGATATAGAAACCATCAGGCAGCTTTACATAGACCGCTACATCCGAGTTAGTGTCCAGCTCAGTGGCAAACTTCTGCTCATTGCTGGAATCATATACGATGTGGTCATACAGGTGCTTGTTCGCTTTCATCGCATTGACGCCCAGCTTACCGCGAATCGTGGGCTCTGTGAAGATATCGGTTTCATAGTGCTCATCCAGCATGTTATATGTAATGTGTTGAATGATCGCGGTGGCCTTCTCATCATTGATCAGAGCAGCTGCCCGAATAATGAATTCCTCAGGATTCTCCTTGAACTGGTCAAATACTACTTTTTCAATTCCAGTCAAGATTGATACGATATCTTTACGGGTCAGCTTGGTTTCTTCTACCAGCTTACCAATTAGGTCATACTTAACGCCGTGATTCGGCTTGACTCTCACTTGGTCATGGGAAGGTTTTGACCCAACTAGCCGCATGGCTTTGCCTGCAGCCAGGTCGTCTTTTGACTTGATCTCATCCAGGACACCAGTTCTCACTTCAAAGCTGATTGTACTAACGCGCAGCTTCTCGTTCAGGGCGGTAATAGACTTAACTACCAGCTCTTTGGTATCAAAGTCCACCACATAAACGGATCTGGCATTGATCCGCTTCCAAAGTGCTTTGAACTCAGGCATTGCCAGCTTTTCTTTGTCGACAGTCAGTTCAACATTATTGGCGCGTGCATTCTCAGGAACCATAGCCTTGGCATCGTAGATGGAATCCAAAATCTTAATAATGGAATCCACGGAGTCGGACACCGCTTCAGCGACTTTGATTTGGCCCTTGTCTCGGTCTTCGTAGTACTTGTCAGTCAGCGCCTGATTCTCATCCACATAGCCGTTGACAATCAAGCTGAAATAGATCTTATTTGCAAGGACATCATCAACAGTCTGCGTGTTCCCATGGATATCGATAAGGTCTTTATCCTTGAATAGATCTGCCGTAACTCTTTTCGGCCGATTGGCAACTGCCTCATCTATTTCTTTCTGTAGTCCGCGCGCAAAGCTTTCGTAGCTTTCGCTGGCGATCACCGTCAGCACATTGATGTTATGTACGTCGTTGACCAGCACATTGGCATCCATACGTTCGCCGTCTTGATTGACGCACAGACGCAGACCACGGCCAACCTCCTGACGCTTACGCACTTCGCTGCTGCTCTGCTTGAGCGTGCAGATTTGGAATACGTTGGGGTTATCCCAACCTTCACGCAAAGCAGAATGGGAAAAGATAAAGCGAACAGGGGAGCGCTTGGGATCGCGGTCCAGAAGCAACTCCTTGTTTTTCATGATCAGGTCGTATGCGTCCTTGTCGTTTGACAGTTTGGCTTTCTTGTCATCGCCCGCAACGGTATCTACAATATGACCTTTCTTATCGATGGAGAAATAACCTGCGTGGGTATCTTCAGCGCGGATAGCGTTCAGGTACGCAAAATATTCCTCATCGTCGAAGAGTGTTTCAGATAGAGAACTCACGACGTCAATATATTCCTGCTCGAACATGTCAGCAAAGATGCCGTTGCGGGCTTGTCCCGCTGCATCATATTGTTTGTAGTGTGCCACTTCGTCGATAAAGAACAGGCTCAGCACTTTAATGCCTTTGCGGAAGAGCTGGCGCTCCCGCTCAATATGGCTGAGTATTGTCTCACGGATCTGAAGGCGACGCAGTTGCTCCTCATTGACTTTACCGATCACATCTCCTGCATAGATCCTCTTCCCGTTCAGAAACTCAACATAGCCGCCATCTCGACCGTCAATGTTCTTCACGACAAAGCCGTCTTTATACTCATCAAGTCCATTGGAATTATCGAAGAGATTATAGCGAATGCCGACCGTTTTGGTGACTTTTCGAATACCCGTTGCACCCTTATAGTCAAACTGGATCGTGGCTGTGGGATCAGCTTTTGATAGATTAATGCTCTGCAGGTAGACGTATCCCTCGGTTCCAGTACTCCCGCTCTCGGTGATTCCTTTGACAGCGATCTTCTTGACCAGCCGCTTGTTATACGCCTCCATGGCATCCAGGCGATAGATCATATTGTAGATGCTATCAGCCTTGTGTGTGGCAGAATAACGAAGTGTCAGTATGGGGCAGAATTGCTTCAAGCTTTGTTTCGTTTGCTTTCCTTCAACTGACTGTGGCTCATCAATAATCAGGACAGGATTGGTCTTCGCAATAATATCAATAGGACGCCTGCTGCGAAAAGCGTCCAGCTTTTTCGAGATTATATTCTGGTTTTTTGAAGAGTTGAACGCCTGGGAATTGATGATCATGGCATTGATGGCATTATCGGAGGCAAAGCGATCAATCTCTGTCAGCTGGGCGGAGTTATAGATGAAGAAGCGGATCTTCTTGCCGTACTCTTCGGCAAAATGCTCCTGCGTCACCTGAAAGCTTTTATATACGCCTTCACGGATGGCGATGCTGGGAACCACAATGATGAACTTGGACCAGCCGTAATGCTTGTTCAGCTCATACATCGTTTTGATGTAGGTATAGGTTTTGCCTACGCCAGTTTCCATCTCAATGGTGAGATTATATCCCTCGTGCCGATTGCCTTCCAATCTGGCAGAGGGTTCAATCTGATTAGCCCGCTGAATCTTCTGGACGTGCTCCAAGATTGTTGCGTCGCTCAGGCTGGGGACAATCGGCTCATTGCGCCAGCCAGTGAAGTCATCCATTTCTGCCAGCATGGTCTGTTCGATCCCATCGCCGCGGTCCATCATATAACTGGGCGTGAGATAGGGCTGCCCAGCGAAAACGTCGACAACCGCCTTGGCGGCATCCGCCTGAAATTTTTGATGTTTGAATTGAAGCTTCATACTTCCACCCAAATCTTTCTGTAGAAATAATAGCCTAAGAGGTGCGTTTTAATTGACAAATCGCACCTGATTGCATATAATAGAAGCGAAGGAGGTGCATGTTATGGGACAGGCAACTTTTAGCGTCCGTATGGATGAGGGTTTAAAAAACGATTTTGATTCCCTGTGTGAGGATTTTGGCATGAGCATGACTACGGCGATCAATGTATTTGCGCGTGCTGTGGTACGCCAACGCCGTATTCCCTTTGAAATCGCCGCGGCGGAACCTGCCGTTACACGAGAAAACGCCCTGCAGGCTTTTTATGCTCTACGCGCTCAGGCAAAAGAAAACGGTCTGCAGGATATGACGCTCGAAGAGATCAATGAAGAAATCCGTCAGGCTCGAAATGGGGAGAACAAATGACGTGCTATGCCGTAATTGACACCAATGTACTGGTGTCCGCGCTGCTCTCCAAGCACGATGACGCGGCGACTGTTCAAGTGATCGAGCGAATGATCGACGGCGATGTGATCCCCGTGTACAGCAACACGGTCATGGCAGAATACCGTGAAGTCCTCCAGCGGAAGAAATTCCGTTTTGCCCCTGCACTGATCGACTATCTGCTTTCTGCCATAGAGAAATTTGGCTTGTTGGTGGAACCCGCTCCAACAGGTGTGATTCTGCCCGACATGAAGGACGTGCCGTTTTATGAAGTGGTCATGGAAAAGCGGGAGGACGACGCCTATCTGGTGACAGGGAACATCAAGCATTTCCCGACAGCGCCATTCATCGTAACAGCGAGAGAGTTCTTGGAAATCCTGAACGGAAAAGAATAAAACTTGCCTCATTTGGGAGAACATCTTCGGAAATATCTTCCAAGAATTCACTAAAGACATTGTAGAGCGTAATGAAATAGATTAGTTCAGGGGAGTTTTCGGCATAGGCTGTCGCAATGTTCTCAATGACCGTTTCAGTTACATCCTGTAGTTTGTCGCGATCCTTCCACAAGGACTCGAGAAGCTGCATGTATTGAGTGGAGAATGGCGCTTCAAAGCGATTGACCATATTATAGCTGTTGTTGCCGCGCTCACAACCAATATCAACAGTAGTAAAGTTGTTGAGCGGCATATATGCAGTCTGCTCAGCAGTCGAATCGACGGTCATAAAACCGCCCATGTTTTCACCAGTAGTATTGGACTTGAAATGTGCCTTCCGCCTTATCCAGTCAGCGCATTCTTTGGCAATTGCTTTCTGGGTCATCTCATTGCGCAGCTTTATTTCAAATTCCGTTCCATACAGACTCTGCTCACGAGAAAGGCGAGGAATGTAGAATTCGCGTTTCTGCTTTTGGGCCTTTTCTGCAATAAATGTGGGAGAAGTAAAGACAAACCGAAACTCATCCACAGATTCCAACTGTGTCTTCAGTTCATTGTACGCATACATTGAGAAGCACGCCGCAGCGATCGAGACTTTGCTGCCCCTCTTAATTGTCTGGGCCATATCATCGCGCACGATTTCAGATACATTATCGAAAATCTTCATTGTGTCGTCTCCCATTTCAGAGTTAGACCGATATCAGATAAGCTTCGTTCAATAGACTTATCTTAAAATATATCATAAATGGTCAAAAAGGGGAACTGCTTTTCCGATGATCTTAGAGCTTTCTCCAAAAACTATTTGTTCTTTCGCTCTGACGATAAACATGATACAATGAAGAAAAACATCAGGAGGGCTACGATGGAGATAAAAGAAATCTTAGAACTGCTTTCCAATGGAATCGACCCAACTACAGGAGAGATTTTTGATCTTTCCATTTTTGGCAAGAAAGACACATATGAAGCCTTCAAGGCATTTAAAGAAGTGGTCGTTAGCGAGCATAAAAAATCCTCGCAAAAAGGACGCTATGGAAGGCTGTGCCTTGAATATCCTGACCGCATTGTAATCGTTAAGTCTGGATATTTTTATTCTACCTATAATGAGTGCGCCGAAATACTTGGTCAAGTTATGGGCTATAAAGTAGCATATCTTAGTGGTCGAACGCCTACTACAGGAGGACCAGATCTTGGTATTATTGCAGATCGACTCCAAGCAAAAGAGCTTAGTTATATTGTGATTAATGGTGATCAGATCGAAGAAAAGTACGACGGAAAGAATCCGTTTGTTTAATATGAAGAACGAAAAGGGATAAGGACAAGCTGAGTTTCTTTCTGTATGAAGAGCATGTATGGCCGCTCCGCTATCTTGAAAGTGTATTTTCAACCCCCAAAACGTTTTCCGTACTATAAAAGAAGAGTATGGAAAACCTTTGGGGGATTTGGTATCATAGAGAAAAACGAGCCATAGGAGGGCAGTGATAATGGCACAGTCACTCAGGGGTGAATCGGGAAAGAGCGATTATCAGCGGCTAAGAGCTTACCTTGTCATGCAGTTCTTTTTGAAGAATGCTGATGAGCGCCATCCTGTTTCCATGCAGGACATCCTTCTCTATCTCAATGAGGATTGCGGCATCAGCGCAGAGCGTCGTGCTATCTACAAGGATATTGAGGACATTAACAAAATTCTCTATATGCTGGATAACGCGGAAGACGGCTGCACGATTGGAGAGGCTGAAGAAGCCTTAGAAGAGTATCCTGAGGAAGCTTTTATCATCAGCGGCGGCAAGAACGGAAAATACCATCTGACTCGCCGCCCTAACGATCTTACCGTTGATGATGTCCGACTCCTGGTAGAATGCGTCTACAATGCGCGCTTCATCACAGAGAAGGACGCGGAACGACTGATTCCAATAGTCACAGGAATGGTGAGCCAGTGGGACGCCGCAGATCTTGAACATGATGCTTTCGTCGTGGACCGCATCAAGACGAACAATAAGAGCGTCATGGGCAACATCATGGCGATCGATGCAGCAATGAAAAGAGGCACAGTCGCCGAGCCGCATGAGCCTGAGAAGATCACCTTCAGATACCAAAAGTACAGCATTGAGGATGTAAAGAAAACCGTTGACCGCAGAAAGGGCGAACGCTATATTGTCAGCCCCTATCGGCTTCTCATCAGCGACGGCAATTACTATCTGCTGGGCTTCGATGATAAAACTAAGAAGATGATGACCTATCGCGTGGACCGCATGAAGGATGTGCGCTTTACAGGAGAAGCAAGAGACGGCGAAGACGAAGCAAAGGGCATCGACCTGAAAAACTACACGCAGCGCGTCTTCGGTATGTTCGGTGGGAAGCGCGTGCGCCTGACCCTGCGCTTCATCAATCCTCTTCTGGACACTGTGATTGACCGCTTCGGGACAAAGGATGTTCGCTATGAAAAACGCGATGAATCCCATTTCACTGCATCCCCCGAAGTGGAGCTGTCCGATCAGTTCTTCTCCTGGCTTTGCGGCTTTGGGAACAAGGTGAAGATCGTCGGTCCCGAGTTTGTGATTGAAGAGTTCACCGCTTATTTGGATAAGATCCGCAGCATGTATTGAAAGTGCACTTTCAAGTCCCTTCAAAGTTGTATAAAAGTTGTTAGCAAGTCAAAGAAAAGCTGCAAGAAACTCAAATGCTTCTTGCAGCTTTGTCGTTATATTGTTGGCTCTATCTCATGGCACTAACGGGGCTGTAATGCTGATACCTTTTCCCAATGTCTTCATCTGTCAGGTCCAAATACGCTTGCTCTGTCACAGTGACGCTCGAATGACCGAGAATGCGGCTAAGGGTAAAAATGTCCATCCCATTCATCAGACAGCGTTTGGCAAAGTTGTTTCTCAGGCAATGGGGCGTGATATTTTCATCCAAGCCCGCACGCTTCAAATACTTTTTGAAGTTCGTCTCGAAATTGCCAACCTGAATGTGCATGCCTGTTCCATTCTGAACAGGGAACAGATAATCGGTTTCCACATAGCGATCCTTATACTGAATCCACCGACGAATCACCTGTTCTGTTTTCGCCGAGAAATACACCATCCGATCTTTCCGCCCCTTGGTGATCTCAGCTCGAAGGGCGATCTGATGTCTGGCAAGGTTAATGTCTTCCATCAGGAGGCAGGAGCATTCACCCAATCGCATGCCGCTGTCGATCATCAGCATGATCATTGCGTAATCCCTGTGCTCTGAGAAATAAGACTTGTCCATGCTTTTGATGAGCTTCTTAAAGTCCTCATCACTGATATATTCCTTGGCTTTTCTGTTGTCTTTGAGCTGTCGGACTTTCTTCATGGGGTTCTTCCTGATCGTGCCTTCCAAGTCCAGCCAATTGAAGAAAACACGGAGATTGCGGATGTAGTTGTTGATCGTGCAAACGCTGATCGGCTTGCGGAAGTCCCTGCGTCTATCAGGGAAATTCTTCTCCTTGCCCTTGTCGTTGCTGTAGAAAGAGTATTTCCCTCTCTCTTGGAGATCGTTGATGTAGCGACGAATGACAGCTTCTGTGACTTTATCCACATGAACAATGTTTAACTGCTCCCTGCACCAGCGTTCAAAGAGCCGAAGCGTCTGTTCGTATGACGCCATTGTTTTTTCCCTCAGTTGGGTGCTCCGACAGTACACCATGAATTCATCAATCTGCCAATCAAAATCTGTATTAAGCATAAAAAACACTCCCAATTCATTAGGGTTTCATACCCCAATAAACTGGAAGTGTTTATCGGTTCGGCGAAAAAAGTTTATCGGTTCGCCGAGCCGCTTTCAAACCAATGAAGCAAATGTTTATCGGTTTTCTCGTCTAAATACGAACCCGAAAACCCAGTGTTTTCACCGTCTCGCCTGTTTCTGCTGGAGCGTTAGGCTGTCTGCGATCATTGCTATAAATTCTGAATTCGTGGGCTTGCCCTTGATGTTCGACACCGTGTAGCCGAAATACTTCTGCAGCACCTCGATATCCCCGCGGTCCCAGGCCACCTCGATCGCGTGGCGGATGGCGCGCTCCACGCGCGAGGGCGTGGTGCCGAAGCGCTTCGCCACCTCGGGATAGAGCACCTTGGTGACGGCATTGATCATATCCATGTCCTTGATGGTCAGGATGATGGCCTCCCGGAGATACTGGTAGCCCTTGATGTGGGCGGGTACGCCAATCTCATGGATAATGTCGGTCACCAGTGCTTCCAGATCCGCCTCGGCATTGGCGGAGGCCCCGTTTCGCAGCGCGCGGCAGTCCACGCCTGCGGGCGAATCGCTCCCCTCCCTGCTGCCCGCGATCTGCCGGATGCGGCTGAGAAGCGTCTGCACGTCGCAGGGCTTGGCCATGAAATAATCCGCGCCCAGGGCCGAACAGTCCGCCACCACCTTGGCGTTGAAAAAGCCGGTGAGCACCACGATGCGGGGTTCCGCCCCGGTCTCCGGCAGGCGGCGCAGCAGCTCCAGCCCGTCCAGCTTGGGCAGCATCAGCTCCGTCAGCAGCACGTCCGGCCGAAGCTCCGCCGTCAGGCGCAGCGCATCCAGCCCGTCCGCCGCCGTGCCCACAGCCTGCAGATCCTCCGTGGCGTTCATCTCCTCGCTGAGCAGACGGCAGAATTCCGAATTGAAGTCAACGATCAAAACGCGGGTTTTGGTTTCCATAATTTTTCCTCCCAAGTATAAGTGCACGGAGCATTGCTGCACCGAAAGTTCGCAGTTTCACCGTGATGTCGCTCTAAATTTACCATATGTGCCGGCGTTGAAACAAGCGAACCGGGTCGAATTCCGCGGCTTGATTGTTGACATAATATATGATATTTCTATTGGCTGCAACAGCATTCGACACGATTATGTCAAATATTCTTCTTTCTTTTGTCGAAGCTTGTCGAATTTCCATTTTCGACCAATCCGGGAATGACAAGCGGGGCTGCGGACATTGCTGCCGCAGCCCCGTTTGTCTTCATTCTTCGCCGTAGAGCAGCGTGAAGCTCTCGTAATGGTCGGGAGTATAATAGATCAGCCCGTCGTTGGAGAACACGATGCGCTCCGCGCCGCGGGATCTTGCTCCGCGGGTATTGATGTCGCATTCCGTCCATTTGCGGCCCTTGGCCGACGGGAGCTGCCCCTCATAGTTGCCGAAATAGCCGCCGCCGATGGATTTGCCGGGGGCATAGGGTTCCAGCGAGCCGCCCGTCCAGCCCAGGGCTTCGGCCTCCTTCTTGGTGATGAAGTTGGAGGGCAGATGGCCGTAGGTGTGGATATAGAGCGCCACATCCTCGGCGCTGGTGTATTCCCCGTCCTCGTCGATCGCCGCGGCCTCGGGCATCTGCGCTTCCCCACTCCCGCCGGCGGAGTTTTCCTCCGGCGCAAGGGTCAGCGTCTGCTCCGCCGCAGGCGCGGCCGGAACGGCGGCGCCGCCCGTGAGCAGATCGCCCAGCGGCGTGAACAGCAGCAGAGCCAGCAGGACGACGGGCAGCAGGATCTTCAGAAACTTTTTCATAGGCACTCCCTCGCTTCCTGCGTTATCTTACCACGCTTTTCCCGGCGGCGCAAGGCTGGGCCGGGCCGTCAATCGTCCGCGTTTTCGAAGCGGTACTCGGCCCAGCGGCGGTAATGCTCCCCCGCGCGCAGGGTGGTGCTCGGAAAGTCCGGGCGGTTCGGGCTGTCGGGATAGCTCTCCGGCTCCAGGGCCACGGCGCCGAAGGGCTTGAAGGGCTGCGGCAGGAACTCCCCGGTGTAGACCTGCAGGGCCGGGAAATCCGTGGCGAGGGTCATCCGGATCCCCCCGTCACACAGCACGCAGGCCGTCTCGCCGTCCAGCACGAAGCAGTGATCGTAGGCCGTGCCGATCCTGCGCATGGCGCGAAAATCAAAGCGCGTCCCCTCCACGGGCTTCACCTCCGTGGGGATGAGCTGCTCGTCCACCTCCAGATAGCGGGAGGCGGCGACTGCCAGCTCCGCCTCGAGGCAGTTTTCCCGCCCGGAGAGGTCAAAGTACATATGGCTTGTGGGCGCATAGACCGTGTCCGCGTCCGTGTCGCCCTCAAAGTCCAGGCGCAGCGTACTCCTCCGGAGGCTGTAGGTCAGCGCGGCGGTGAGGTTGCCGGGAAAGCCGTTGTCTCCGTCCGGAGAGAACAGCGTAAACTTCACCGCGTCCTCCCGGACCTCCGCCGTCCAGGCCCGGCGGTCATAGGAGTCCGGGCCGCCGTGGAGCTGGTTGGGCCCCTCGTTTGCGGGCAGGCGGTATTCTTTTCCGTTCAGTACAAAGCGCGCGCCGGCGATGCGGTTGCCGTAGCGCCCGATGGCGGCGCCCAGGAAGGCCGTGCCGCCCAGGTAGCCCTCCGGGCTGTCATAGGAGGGCACGCACTCCCGCCCGTGCCAGCGCAGGCTCGTCACCGTCGCGCCCAGAGTCGTCACCGAGACAGCCAGTTCCCCGTTTTCGATCGTATACAGCTCATAACTGCCGAAGTTCGTCTTTGTTACCATTTTTGCAGTCTCCTTTTGTCGTTTTTCACAATTTTCTCTATTATAGCACAGGTCTCTGTGATTGACAATTAACAAATATCGTGCTTGTGTTTGCGAAAAAGCTGTGCTATACTGACAATAGTCCCAAACGGCAAAAAATGTTAGGAGGTCAAAACTGTCTATGCTTACCAATGAGTATTTGAAGAAAGTCTATGCCGACGTGGAGCGGCGCGACGCCCATGAGCCTGAGTTTCTGCAGGCCGTGCGCGAGGTCTTTGAGTCTCTCGAGTTGGTGATCGACAAGCACCCCGAGTGGGAGAAAGCGGCCCTGCTCGAGCGCTTTGTGGAGCCTGAGCGCGTGATCGAGTTCCGCGTCCCCTGGGTGGACGACCAGGGCGTGGTGCGCGTCAACCGCGGCTACCGCGTGCAGTATAACTCCGCCATCGGCCCCTACAAGGGCGGCCTGCGCTTCCACCCCAGCGTGAACCTGAGCATCATGAAGTTCCTCGGTTTTGAGCAGATCCTGAAAAACTCCCTGACCACCCTGCCCATGGGCGGCGGCAAGGGCGGCTCCGATTTCGACCCGAAGGGCAAGTCCGACGGCGAGGTCATGCGCTTCTGCCAGAGCTTTATGACCGAGCTCTACCGCCACATCGGCCAGTTCACCGACACTCCCGCCGGCGATATCGGCGTGGGCGCCCGCGAGGTCGCTTATATGTACGGCCAGTACAAGCGCATCGTCGACCGCTTTGAGGGCGGCGTGATCACCGGCAAAGGCCTGACCTTCGGCGGCTCTCTGGCCCGCACCCAGGCCACCGGCTACGGCCTGTGCTACTTCTCCGCCGAGGCGCTCAAGCACCTGGCCGACACCAGCTACGAGGGCAAGACCGTCGTGGTCTCCGGCTCCGGCAACGTGGCGCAGTACTGCGCCGAGAAGGTCACCCAGCTGGGCGGCAAGGTCGTCGCCATGAGCGACTCCCAGGGCTACATCTACGATCCCAAGGGCATCGACCTGAAGAAGCTGTTCGACATCAAGCAGAAGAGACGCGCGCGCATCTCCGTCTACGCCGACGAGGTCCCCGGCTCCGAGTACCATGCCGGCTGCCGCGACATCTGGACTGTCAAGTGCGACATTGCCCATCCCTGCGCCAGCCAGAACGAGATGGACGAGAAGGGCGCACAGGCTCTGGTGGACAACGGCTGCATGGCCGTGTTCGAGGGCGCCAACATGCCGCTGACCCCCGAGGCCATCGAAGTCGTGAAGAGCAACGGCCTCCTCTACAGCCCCGGCAAGGCCTCCAACGCGGGCGGCGTGGCCACCTCCGGTCTGGAGATGAGCCAGAACTCCATCCGCATGAGCTGGAGCTTCGAGGAAGTGGACGAGAAGCTGCACGGCATCATGAAGAACATCTACAAGGCCTGCTACGACGCCTCCGTGGAGTGCGGCAAGCCCGGCGACCTGATGGTCGGCGCGAACGTGGCCGGCTTCCTGAAGGTGGCCCAGGCCATGATGGCTCAGGGCGTGGTGTAAGTTAACAGTTATCCTGAAAGGGCCGCCGAGACGGCGGCCCTTTTTGCTTTGGAATGAGCTTTCTTTGACCGCTCAAAGCGGGCAGGCTGCGGAATATCAAGACCCATTTCTTTCCTGCTCGTGGAAAGAAATGGGTCTTGAAATAAGCAGCTTGCCGCCTCTGAGCGGTCGAGAACAAAAGTATACGATTATCTCCAACGTGTTCACAGAACTAAAGCTGCGTAATGCGCCCCCCATTCTTTCTTTTTGGTGCTTGCCCAAAAAGAAAGAACGCGCCGCGCCCGGTGGAAGAAAGAAAAAGGCGCTCGCAAGGACGCCGTGCTT
>CACYHB010000005.1 GCA_902774015.1 Oscillospiraceae bacterium
GGCTTTTTCGGGTAATCGCATTTTGATCCCCCGTCAAAATGCGCGGCGGGAGAAGCGCAGTCAAAAAAGTCTGTCAGACTTTTTTGACAAGCTGAAAAGGGGCCGTGACGAGAGTCACGGTCCCTTTTGCTTATGCTTTTTTCTGAAACACAAAGAGCTTGCTCACCACATAGTTGAGCACCACGACCACCACCTGGGCGATGACCTTTACGATCATCTCGTTGCCATGGAGAAGCGTGACGAACACCAGAAGGATCAGTTCTTCCACGCCCAGCGTGGCGAGGCGGCCAACGTAGAAGGAAACGAACTGACGAAATGCCTCTCGCCGGGTCGCGGGTTTTGCCTCAAATACCCATTTGGCGTTGGTGAAGTAGGCGAAGGTGACCGCACAGATCCAGCTGATGATATTGGAGATGAGCACGTTGATGTGCAGGGGATAGGTGCAGATCCAGAAGGAGACGAGACTCACCACGGTGGTGAGCCCGCCGAAAATCAGGTAGAGCAGGACCTCTTTGTGCTTGATGCACAGCGCTTTGATCTTCTCAATCACGTTTCTTCCCTCCCGCAGATCTCGGATACGATATAACGCGGGCGGCCCTTGAGTTCCTCATAGATGCGGGCCACATAGTAGCCGATGATGCCCAGGGAGATCATGATGAGGGAGCTGGAGAAAAGCAGCAGCAGGATCACCGTGGTAAAGCCGCCGAGGGCGGTCCCGGCGATCTTCTGCACCAGCGCCACCACACTGAAAACAACGGCGATCACAAGCATGATGACGCCCAGCACCGTAATGAGGTGCAGCGGGGCGGAGGAGAAGGAGCCGATGTTGTTGATGGCGTATTTGACCAGCGAACGGGTGGACCACTTGCTCTCACCCGCGGTGCGCTCCTGCACCCGGTAGCTCACCTCTGCCCGCTTGAAGCCCACCCAGAAGCTCAGCGCCCGGAAGAAGACGTTGCGCTCCGGCATCTTGTTGAGCGTGTCCACCACCTTGCGGTCCAGGAGCTTGAAGTCCGAAGAGGCGGACATGTCCAGACCGGTGGCCTTGCTGATCAGCCGGTAGAAGCTGAGGGAGGCAAACTTGTGAAGGCCGCTCTCCTCACCCCGGTCCTCCTTGATGCCCTCGACGACCTCATAGCCCTCTTCCCAGAGCCGGTACATCTCCACGATCTTCTCGGGAGGATGCTGCAGGTCGCAGTCGATGACCACGCAGCAGTCGCCTCTGGCCTGCTCCAGCCCGGCGAACATGGCGGCCTCCTTGCCGAAGTTGCGGCTGAAATGGACGCCAACCACGTGCGGATTGCTCTCCCGGGCATTCCGGATCTCCTGCCAGGTTTTGTCCCGGGACCCGTCGTCCACGAAGATCAGCTCGTGGTCGATCCCGGCAGCGTCCAGGATGCCGGTGACCGTTCCGGCGGCCAGCGCAATCATTTGTTCCTCGTTGTACGAGGGGAGAATGACAGATAGCATAGACGTTCCTTCTTTATTCATGCAATAAATACGTGGCGGAAAGCTCGTTCTTATAGATCGGTTCCCATGCCGTGTAGTCTGTGGCCGCAATCAGCTTCGGCAGCATTTCCTCCGGCACGAAGCCGCTTCCCCAGAAGTCGCTGCAGTCGATATACACGACACAGGAAGCGCTCTCGCGGGCGGCCAGATAGTCTTTCAGCGCTTCGGAATCGGGATCGCCGGTGACAAGGAAATCTTCAAAGGTCATCAGCTGCATGAGATCCTGCGTCACAGGCCCTATATAACCGTCTGTCATGTAGACGCAGGGAGAAGCCGCATAGGGGGCGAGGGCCGCGTCATAGTCCCGGTATTCGGGATAGAGATAGTCGGGCGGGATGGTGCGCGCTTCCCAGAGCGCCAGCGCCAGCACGGCCAGCACGGCGGCGCTTTTCCAGAGTTCCCCGTTGGGAAGCTCTCCCAGCCCCTCTTCAAGAAGGTGCAGCAGAAAACTCACCATGAGCAGCAGGATGGGGATCAGGTTATAGAAATAGCGGTTTTCCGGTACCGGGGAGATAACAGCCACCAGAGGAAGCACGATCAGCGCGGGCAGCAGCAGAAGCAGCGTCGGTGCGATCACAAGGCGCTTTTCCTTTCCCGCCCGCCAGACGCTGCGGCAGCGGAGCAGAGCGATGACCAGCAGGGCAAGGGCGGTATAGCGGGCGGCTTTCAGATACTTCGCATGGAGCGGACGGATCATCAGCTCGAAGCGCAGCCCGTAGCCCGCCGTGTTTTTGAGGTTCTCCAGGGCGTTTCCGCCGGAGACCAGCTTGTCGGCGAAGAGATGATCCAGACAGGCGGGGAAGCATACCAGCAGCAGCCCCACGCCCGCGAAAGCACAGAGCGTGAAAAACGCCAGGGCCTTGAAATCCCTTTTGCACAGCATGTACAGCACGGTGCCCGCGCAGAGGAAAAAGGCATAGAACACGAAGTAGTACTGGGTCATAAGCCCCAGAAAGACAGTGAGGCCGATCAGGGGACAGAGCGCGGGCCGGGGCTTCTTCACAAGCTGTGCGATCTGCAGCGCCAGCAGCACGGTCAAGGCCGTCATAAGCACGTACATGCGGATCATCAGCATGGTGGAGAGGCCGATGGTGCTCAGCCCGTAGAGCGCCACGGTGGCCGCGGCGTTATAGCGGCTGCCGTAGAGCGTCATCACCAGACGCCAGAGAAGCCAGCAGGCCCAGAGGTAGATAAGCCCGTCCAGGATCAGGCCGGTCCACATGGTAAACGAATGGGGTACGAACATGGAGGCAAGGTGGAGCAGCCAATAATAGAGCGGAGGATGCACGTCCCGCACCTGATTGTAGTAGACGGAACCGAAATCCGGCCCGTCGTCACCGACCGTCATGTAGTCCGTCAGATCCTGTCGGGTCAGCGTTTGATTGCGCAGATCTCCTCCCGCCACGTCGCTCAGATAAGGGGCGTAGTGGCTGTTGGAGAGGCCGTAGCTGTAGATCTCATCGACAAACATGCCGCTCTTCCTGTGGGAGAACAGCAGGCAAACGCCGATAATCACCAGCATCACAAGCGCCAGCAGGCCGTATTTTCGCGCAAGCTGCTTCATGTCCGCCTCCGGTGCAGAAATGATTTACATAATTAACAAATTTCAGTATAACCCAGTTCCGTGTTTTTCGCAACAGTTTTGTGCGCAAGCGGGCTCGGGCGAAGAAAGAAAACGAGGAGATGCGACAGGCAGAAAAAATTATGTAAACTAAAGCCGGCGAGCCGTTCAAGCGGCCCGCCGGCAGTTTGGTTTCGCAGATTTTTATTCCTCGTTTCTGTCCTCGGCGGAGATGCCGTCGTTCTCGGTGGCGTCCACGATCTGCTCGAAGTCCGCGATCTCGGCGTCCGCCTCGGCCGCTCTCTGCTCGGCTCTGGCGGCTTTGGCGCTGTCGATCTCCTCCTTGAGGGCGCGGACCTCGTCTTCCTTGGCGAGGATGCTCTCGGTGAGGGATGCGGCCTGGGCGAACAGGGGGGCGAAATAGCCCTCGGGCGCGTCCTTGGCCTGCTCGTAGTAGAGCTTGCCGATCTCGGCATAGACGCGGCTGAGCTCCTCGTGACTGCCGTTGACCTCCAGCGTGAACTTTGCGATCCGGGCGTAGGCTTTGGTGCGGCTGGCGCCCTCCTCGTAGACCCTGGTCACGCCGCTCTCGTCGGCGGCGCTTTTGACCTTGTCCACAAGCCCCGTGACGGCGTCGCTCGCGGCAAATTCCTTCGCCTTGCCCACCAGAGTGCTGATGGTGCCGTTGATAATATCCTTGTAATCAGCCATTTTCTTCTTCCTCCTTGTTGATTTGCGCGTTCTTGCGGTTGACGTACAGCTTTTCCGGATCGTGTACCTTCCGGCTCTGAAGCAGCAGAATGGTGCCGGCGACGATCGCCAGGATCAGGCTCAGAAGCTGGGAGACGCGGATGCCGGTCCGGCCGATGTATAAACTGTCGGTGCGCAGGCCCTCGATCCAGGCCCGGCCCAGACCGTACCAGAAGAAATAGATCAGGGCGCATTGCCCGTCATACTTCCGCCGGCCCCTCTTTGTGAAGACGATGAGGAAGACCAGACAGCACAGGTTCCACAGGCTTTCGTAGAGAAAGGTGGGGTGGACGTAGACGGTCGTGCCGTCCGGGGCGGTAAGCCCCATGCGGCAGAAGATCGTCGTCTCCGCGCCGAAAGCCTCCCGGTTCATGAAGTTTCCCCAGCGGCCGATGACCTGCCCGATCAGAAGCCCGAAGATCACCAGATCCAGCATGGCCGGCAGAGGGATCTTCTTTTTCCGGCAGACGAAGACCGCGCAGAGAACGCCCGCGATCACGCCGCCGTAGATGGCGAGACCGCCCTCGTGCACGTAGAGAATGGAGACGGGATCGGGAAGATAATCCTCCAGCCGGAAGAGCACGAAATACAGGCGCGCTCCCACGATGGACAGGGGGATCAGCCAGAGCATCAGGTCGTAAAAATCGTCCGCTTCGATGCCAAATTCCCGGCTGCGTTTTCCGCAGTAGAGAATGGCCAGCAGAAAACCCAGGGCGATCAGCACGCCGTAGAAATAAATGTTCCTTCCGAATACGGTAAAATAGGACGGGGGATCGACGGAAAAGTTCCCCAGCATGGGGAAGCTGATGGAGGAATCGCGCTGAATGGTCTGGATGACGGTCAAGACAGGAAACATGTTTCAATCCTTCTTCGGTTCAATGATGGAGAGAGCCAGACGTTCGGGGGCCAGCGCCTCGCGCACGAAGGCCTCGCACTCGGCCCTCGTGACACCGCCGAGCATTTCGATCGCCTCAAAGCCGTAGCAGCCCTCGAACACGCCGGAGGCCAGCGAGATGCAGACGCTGTCGAAATCCTCCAGGCCACGCAGCCGCGCGCCGAGAGAGGCGCGTTTGGCGCGCTCGAAGCGCTCGTCGGAAAAGCCCTCCTTCGCCGCGCGCAGGCACTCGGCCCTGAACGCCTCAAAGACCTCCTCCGGCTTCTCGCTCTCACCGCCGATGAAGATGGCGGCGGTGCCGGAGATGAAATCGGCCTCATAGTCGAAATCACGGTTCAGGAGACCATCGGCATAGAGCTTTGTGTAGAAGGGGGAGGAGCGGCCCACCAGCAGCCGCAGCGCGAGCTGGCTCACCAGCCGCTGCCGCAGAAGCGGCTCTCCCGATTTTTCACTCTCAAAGCGCGCACCGATCAGAAACTGCGGCGCGGAGACAGCCATGGCCTCGCGGCGAAGGGTCTCCACCGGAAGGAAGCCGTCCTCCGGTTCCCCGTAGTCCGGGGCGGGGACGGGGCGATTCTCATTGCCCAGCACCTCCTCCGCCACGGCACGCACACGTTCGGGATCCACATCGCCCTCGACGCACAGGCACATGTTGCCCGGCGCGTAAAACGCGCGGTAGCAGGCGTTCAGCACCTCGGGCGTGATGGCCCGGATGCTTTCGACCGTGCCGACGATGCGGTCGCGGATCGGATGGCGGGCGAAAAGCTGCTCGAGGATGTTGTAGAAGATGCGGTTGCCGGGATCGTCCTCGCACATCTGAATCTCCTGGGCGATGATGCCCTGTTCCTTCTGCACGCTCTCCTCCGTAAAATACGGGGTGGAGACGAAGCGCAGCAGCAGGCGCAGGTTCTCCTCGAAGCGCGAGGTGCACTGGAAGATATAGCAGGTCATGTCGTTGCCGGTGAAGGCGTTCGGGTCGGCGCCGTTGGCGGTCATGAGGTTCAGCGCGTTGTCGCCGTCCGGCATGTCGAACATCTTGTGCTCGAGATAATGGGCCACACCCGCCGGGGTGTCGTAGACCTGTCCGTCCAGCGTAAAGCGGCGGCAGTCGCCCCCGTAATTGGCGGCAAAGGCCGCGAAATAGCTCTGAAAGCCCTTCTTCGGCACCACGCACAGGCGCAGTCCGTTGGGCAGGGTATCGGTGTACAGCGTTTCGCCGATGTTCGGATAATCAGTCTTCCGCATCCTCTTCCTCCTCCGCCGAAGAGCCGTCGCCCTTCAGGAAATAAAGCATGTCGCACTCCGCGTTCGCGGCGATGGCTGCGATCTGCTCGCGCGTCACGTCCTCGGCCAGCTCGGCCAGCTCCAGCGGGCCGTAGTCCAGCCCGTCGAGCGCCTGGGCCAGATAGAAGCCCTCCAGCTCGCCCTGACTGTCGGTCATGGCACGCAGATCCGAGGCCACGCCCTTGCGGGCGCTCTCCAGCTCCTCGTCGGTGATCTCACCCTTCGCCAGAGCGGCGAGCTGGGCCAGGACTTCATCGCGCACCGCCTCAAATTTGTCAAACTCGATGCCCGAGGACACCAACAGAATGCCCTTGTGGGTGTCCACCAGGGAGCTGGCGTAGTAACAGAGCTGCAGCTTTTCGCGTACGTTGGCAAAGAGCTTGGAACTGGTGCCGCCGCCGAAGCAGGCGTTGAAGACATAGAGCGCCGCCACATCCGGCTCCTCCATGCTCTCACCCAGACGGAAACCCATCACCAGCTTGCCCTGGCTCACGGCCATGGCCTCCTCCACCGTGCGGGGTTCCTCCTCCAGCGCGTTCATGCGCACGTCGGTGCCGATCTCGTAGTCGATCTCGCCGCGCGGCAGGGTCATCAGCGCGTCGCGCAGATAGGCCGCGAGCTGCTTCCTTTCACATCGGCCGCAGTAGAAGATCTCGATGGGGCAGCTCTGCAGCATGCTTTTGTAATGCTTGGAGAGCTTGGTGTAGTGGATGGCTTCGCACTCGCTCTCCCCGCCGAAGCGCCCCACAGCAAAGTCCTCGTAGCAGCACATCTCCTCGATGCAGCGGCTGAGGGCGTAGCCGCGCTTTTCATTCACGCGGCTGCGGATGGTCTCCAGCATTTTCTCCCTCTCGCTGTCCACGTATCCAGGCAGAAAGAGTCCGCCGCGGGTGGCAGGGGAGAGCAGCAGCTCGCCCAGAAGCTGGGTGGCCTTCTGCAAGACTCCTTTTCCGCCCGGAAGATAGTCCTCCTCCGGGATGCTGGCGTAGAAGCCCAGGCACTGGATCTCACCGATACGGCGCACCACAGGCTCGATGGCGGTGCCGTAGAGCGCTTCGAGCCGGGCGGAGATGGCCTCCATGTCCGGCGAGCGGGTGGTGCCGCGACGCAGCACATAAGGGATCAGCGCGTTCATGGCCGCGGTGTCGCGCTTGAGCTGCGTCAACAGCGTGAGAGAGAGGCAGGCGGTTTTGAACTTGTCCGTGCGCAGATGGCTGAGCCATACGCCGGGGAGTATTTCGGTCCTTGTCAGCTCCATGAGGCACCTCCGGGAAAAATGATCCGTCGTTTCGATCTGAATCATAATTATATCATATCCCGTCAGATTTTGGTAGAGGCGGAAAAAGTTTTCCGCCCGCCCGAAGATACCAGCCGGCGGAGCCGGTGTACCAGGTCCAGCCCGCCGTCTCCTCCCGACCGGGCGCACTGCATACGTCCGCCGCGAGAACGAAAGGCTCCGCCCCGTAGCGCAGGGGATCGTGGCTTTCGGGCAGCAGCAGGCGCAGGATGCGCTCCGCCTCTTCCCGCCGTCCCCGCGCGTGGAGCGCCAGGGCCAGCCAGACCGCCGCGTGGCTGTACTGCCCGCCGTTTTCCCGGACCCCGGGACCGTAGCCGGTGATATAGCCGGGCGAGCGCTCGTCCTCCGTGAAGGGCGGCCGGAAGAGCAGCACCAGACGCCGCTTCTCATCCACCAGTTCCCGGAGGGCCGCGTCCAGCGCAGCGTCTGCGTGCTGTGCGCCGCAGAAGGCCGCCCAGACCTGGGGCAGCAGGTCGATGCGCTCCTCCCCGCCGAGCGCCGTGCCGTCGGCCCAGTAGCCCCGGCGGTAATACCGGCCGTTGAAGCTCTCCTCCGCGGCCGCGAGCATCTGCGCCGCGAGAGCGCGGAAATGCTCCGCCTCCGGGTCCCGGAGGCGATGCAAGAGCGCGGCAAAGCGCTCCGCCGTGTGGGCGAGGAAGAAGGCCAGCCACACGCTCTCGCCGTCCACCCGGTCAAAGCCGTCGTTCCAGTCGCCGCTGCCGAAGAGAGGAAGGCCGTGACTGCCGGTGCCCCGGCTCTCACAGAGGGCGATCGCCGCTTTGGCATGGCACAGCAGGCTCCTGGCCTTCCCGGAGGGAGAGACGCGCTCGTAGCGGTCCCGTTCCCCCGCGCTCAGCGGGGGCGAGTGGAGAAAGGGTTCTTTCTTCAGGGCAAAGCCCCGGTCCCCGGTGGCCTCCGTGTATTCGCACAGCGCCCATGGCAGCCAGAGCAGATCGTCGGCACAGCGGCTGCGCAGACCCCGGTCTCCCTGCGGGTGCGGATGCCACCAGTGCATCACGTCCCCTTCGGAATACTGGTGGCGGCAGGCGTCCAGGATCCGCTCCCGCGCCCAGACCGGCGACAGGGGCAGAAGGTTCACCGCGTCCTGCAGCTGATCCCGGAAGCCGTAGGCGCCGCCGCTCTGATAGAGGCTCGCGCGCCCAAGCAGGCGGCAGCAGAGCGTCTGATAGACGCTCCAGCCCTCAAGATAGCGCCGGATGGCGGGATCTGCGGCGGGAAAGCGCAGCCTGCCGCACAGCGCGGCCCAGCAGGCCTTCGTCGCCGCGAGCGCTCTGGCGGCGCCATCCGGCGAGCAGAGGGCGGAGAACGCCCCCCGCTCCCGACAGCTGAAGACAAGCACGGTCTCCCCGGCGCCGACGCCTTCCCAGTCCATGGCAGGGGGGAGAAAGTCCGTGCGCAGGGTGCCGGGAACGCTCGCGCCGGCCAGCAGCCGCAGCCCCAGCAAATCGCTCTCCGGGTTTTCGGCGGCAAAAACGCCCTCCTCCGTCCAAAGCCGGAGACTTGCGCTGTCCGGCCCCAGCGTGGGCCGCAGCGTCCAGCGCAGGCACAGACCCGCGGCGCCCGCTACGTGCAGGATCAGCGCACCCTCCGCGGCGAAGACCGTGGTCAGCACTTCCCGGTCCGCCAGGGCCTTCTCATAGCTTGCCCAGCCGCGGCCGAAGCGCACCCGGCAGCGGCGGCCGTCGTTTGCGGCGAAGAGACTGACCGGCCCATCCGCCGTCTCCGCCCAGAGGGGGAGGGCGGGCTCAACGGCGCGCAGATCCTCCACAGGCGCGCAGAGGCGCATCTCCCGGGCGTTGCCCCACCAGAGAGCGGCTGGGCCGCACTCCGTGACGAGGACGCCCATCCCGCCGCTGACCATCGGCAGCTGCCAGAGGCGGGGCGGCAGATCGTTCAGCACGGAAAAGGAAAAGCAGTCAGCCTCCCACTTGAAGACGGGAACGGTGTCCCGGCGCGGATCGCTCAGCCCGGGAAGGCGCAGATCTGCCGCCTCCGCACGCGGTTTTCCCGAGACAAAGGCGCTGCGGCTCTCGATCCCGTCCGCCGCGTCGGCCGGCGCGAAGTGTACGCCGCCGGAGCTCCCCAGCAGCGCCTCCAGCCCCAGCGCGCCCAGCTCCCGGCGAATCTGCGCCTGCAGCGGGCGGCGGTATTCGCCCTGCTCGTCGCTGAGAAAGACAAGATCGGCCTCCGCCCCGCAGCTTCTGAGCAGCAGGAAGCGGCGCAGCAGCGGCAGCGCCTCCCGTGCGTCCGCCCGGCAGCACAGCAGGGGCAGATCGCCCGAGATGCCGAAAGGCCAGAGCACAGCCTTGGGCGCCGCGCCGGAGAGCGGGGCGTCCAGCCGGGGCAGCAGGGCTTCTGCGGCACCGATCTCCGCCGCGTTGAGACCGAGCCTGGACGCGCCGGCAGAGAGCATGCGGCCGCAGCCGGTTTCGCGCAGGATGCGCCGGGCGCCCTGCAGCGCCGCCTCCGCATCCGGGGAGGCGCAGAGGGCAAGCCGGGCGGAGGAGAGTCCTTTCGGGCTCTGCTCCAACGCGATCTGAAGCTCCAGAGTCGGCGGGCAGTGGGTGAACAGAAAACGCCGATCGCAGGCGATGCAGAGAAAGAACCCGGACCGGTCGCCCCGCGGCAGGCGGCGCAGCAGCAGCGCGCCGTCCCGCTCCTCCGCTGTGACGCCCAGCGCCCAGTAGGCCGGGTGCGCCGTCCAGTCGCGCCCGGCGCAGAGCCGAAGGGGCAGCGCGACACGGAGCACAGCACCGCCGGCGTGTTCCGCCCGCAGGTTCCAGTCCCAGCACTCCCCGGCCTCTCCCGCGGCGGTGCGCAGCCGCAGTCCCGCCTCGCTTCCCGCTGTCCGGTACTCCCAGAAGGCGCTCTCCTCACTGAAGGACCAGAGCGCAGCCTCACCGGCGGGAAGCAGCGCGCGGGTTTCGCCGTCCGACTCCAGACGCAGCGACGGCCGCTCGTAGACCGTGAGATCGCCGTACATCGCGCGCAAGCCCCCGGAGCTTTCGCAACGCAGATGCCACACGCCGTTGGAGAGCAGAACGGCGGCCGTGTCGCCTTTCCCGCCGCGCTGTGACCAGCCCTCGGACGCGCGCCGCGGCGGGCGCTCCGGCGCGCGGCTCAGCTCCCGGCGCAGCACGGAGCCGTCGGCTGTCACCCGCTCCTCCAGCAGCAGGCGGCATGCGCTCATGGCAGGGTCGGCCATAAAGCGCCGCACAACGATCCCGCCGCAGAGAGCGTTCGCCGCGGCGAGCAGGCTCATGCCCGCATGATGGGCCATCACGCAGCGCACCAGCTCCCCCTCGTCCCGTCGGCAGCGGGCGGGCGTGAAATCCAGCGCCTCATAAAAGCCCAGTTCTCCCCGGGCGCCGAAGCGCTCCAGACGCCGCAGATTCCGGACCGCTGCCGGCGCCCGGACGGCGAGGGCCAGGAAGCTCGCGTAAGGCGCGATCACCAGATCCTCGTCCTGCCCGCGCTTGAGGGCAAGCGCCGCGCAGCCGCTGGCCTTGTAGCGGTAGTTGAGCGAGGGGTCCAGCGCGTAGTAGGCGCTCTCGGAAATGCCCCAGGGCTTGCCCGCAAAGGTCTGGCGCTGCTGGGCATAGAGACAGAAGCGGGCGCTCTCCTGCAGCAGGCTCCCCCGCTCGTAGGGGAGAAACAGCGCCGGCATCAGGTATTCAAACATGGTGCCGGTCCAGCTGGCGAGACCCCGGTAACCGTCCTTCTGGAGCTGGGCGCGGCTGAGCCGCCGCCAGTGCTTTTTCGGCGCTTCTCCCCGGGCCACGGCCATATAGCTCGTGAGCATGGCCTCGCTCGCCATGAGATCGTACCAGCCGCCGAAGCCCCGTGCGGCGTCCGGGTCATAGCAGATGAAAAACAGGCCGCGCTCCCCGTCGAACAGCAGGGAGAAGTCCATCTCCAGGCAGAGCGCCCCGGCTCGCCCGGCCAGATCCGTTTCTCCAAATTCCTGCAGGGCGCCGTGCAGCGCCGTGAGGCAGGCGCAGAGGTTGCCGCTGTCCACCGTGGAGATCACGGCCGGCTGCAGCGGCCGGAGCGTGCGGGTATCGTACCAGTTGTAAAAATGTCCGGAGAAGCGCGGCATCCGCTCCAGCGTATCGAGGATCCGCCCGATCCTCACGACGGCTTCCCGCTTTTCCAGGATCCGCATATCGACTGCCGAGGCGAAGGACAGCAGCGCAAGCCCGATGTTCGTGGGCGATGTGCGGTGCGCCACGCCCACCGGCGGCTGCTCCTGCACGTTGTCCGGCGGGAGAAAATGCTCTTCCGACGTGCAGAAGCGGGTATAGTAGCGCAGGCTGTCCGCCGCGGCGGAGCGCAGCCAGTCCCGGTCAGCCGCCGTCAGAGAGCTCTCTTTGGATGCCGGCAGGCTCAGGGCCCAGGCGGCGACAGGGGACAGCAGCCACAGGAGACCGGCAGAGCGGCCTATGATCACGGGGGAAAGGCAGAGCAGCGCAAGAGCCGGGAGAAGGCCGGGCCACATCCCGGCCAGATGGCTCCACAAGCCGCCGCTGCCCAGCTCGGCCTGGGCGGCGGTCTTCCACTGCAGCAGCCGCCGATGGCTGAGCGCCATGCGCCAGAGAGCGGTCACGGCGGCGCTCAGGCAGAACCAGCTCTCGCAGGGCAGCAGCCAGAGCCGCAGAGAACACTGCACGATGGCGCCGCCCAGTCCGGTCAGCAGCCGCGTATAGTGGCGCGGACGCGGGCCGTCCGGGCGGCGAAGCCCGCTCTCGGCAATGGCGCGGAAGAGGCTTACGGTCAGCGCCAGCAGTGCAGCCCACGCGGAGAGTGCCAGAGGCTGCCCGGGAAGCAGGAAGCCTGCCAGAACGGCGGCGAGGGTCATGGGCGGAAGAAGGCTCCTCCGCAGGCTGTCAAAGAGACGCCAGCGGTCGATGGCCGCAAGGGCGGGGGAGAAGAGGAAAGGCAGGTTCTGCCAGTCGCCCCGCACCCAGCGGTGCAAACGGCTGTAATACGCCAGGGGCCGGGAGGGAAAGCGGTCGGAAAAGGACACGTCCCCCACAAAGCCGCCGCGCAGCAGCGCGCCCTCCGGCGCGTCGTGGGAGAGGATGCGCCCTTCCGGGAGATGCCGCTCACTGCACAGCAGCAGCGCGTGCAGATCGATCAGACCCTTGCCCGCGAAGCCGCCCCGGTCGAAGGCGTCCATGTACAGCTCGCTGCACGTGCCGCCGTAGGGGTCGGAGCCGCCGGGACCGGCGAAGGCCAGCGCAAAATCGGTGGCGTTGGCGCTGCGCAGCTCGGTGTCCAGCCGGGGGTGGAGGATCGCATGACCGGCAGCGACCACCGCCCGCTCCTCATCCAGTCGGGGAAGACAGAACGGGTGGAGCATGGTCCCGATCAGCTCTCCCGCGGCGCCGGGATAGAGGCGGGTGTCTGCGTCCAGCGTGAGCAGATAGCGCGTCCCGGCCAGCGCGTCCCGGTCGCCGGTGAGCGAGAGCGAGGATTCCCGGTCCGACAGCAGGCGGGCGAGCTCCAGCAGCGCGCCGCGCTTGCGCTCCCAGCCGCTCCAGCGCTCTCCGTCAAAACGCCGCGGCCGGCTGAAGAGATAAAACCCGCCGGCATACAGGCGGTTGAGTCGGTGGATCTCCTCCCGGGCGGCGGAAAGGATGGCCGCATCCTCTTCCCGCGTCTCCGTCTCCGCCTCCGGCAGATCGGCCAGCAGCCCGAAGCGCAGGTTGCGTCCCTCCGTGCGGCAGGCGAAACGCAGCTCCTCCAGACGCCCGGCAGCGGCACGGGCGCTCTCCGGGTCCGTGAGCAGCACGGACAGGACGCAGAGCGTGCGTCCCTCGTCGGGAACGCCGTCCGCCAGATCCAGCCGGGGAAGACGCCGGGGCGGCAGCAGGCGCAGCAGGACCGTGTCCAGAAGGCGCTTGATGAGCTCCGAGACGGGCAGAAGCAGCAGCAGAGCCGCCGCGCCGCTGTCCAGCGAAAGACCGGCCCAGAGGCTCAGCAGCAGCGTCAGCAGCAGATTTGCGCCGATGTACAGCCCGGAGAGGAAGGCGGGCGGCTCACGGTAGAGATAGAAGCCCACGTGCCTGTTTTCGGCCTTGGCGGCGCGGATCAGCCGGCGGGCGCAGAGATGCTCCTCCTCGCCGTTCCGGCGGGCCAGTTTTTCCACCCGGCGCAGACAGTCCTCCCGGCTCTCCCGGTCCAGCTTCGGAAAGACGCCGCCGGGATCGGCGTCAAGCACGGCGGCCGTCACGTCCGCGCTGCGCAGGAGCTTGTCCGTGTCCAGCTGGGAGAAGAGCCGCAGCGTGCCGAACAGCGCCTCCAGGCGCTCCGCAAAGGGGCCCAGGTCGCCGCTGTAGGGCATCCTGCGGCAGACGGCGGCGATCTCCTCCACGCAGGCGGCGCGGATACAGCAGGGGAACAGGGCCAGTTCTGCCCGGCGCAGCACGGTGACGGACTGAAAGCCGTCCAGAAACAGGCGGCAGCGCTCCTCCGTTACCTTGCCCTCCCCCGCGCGCAGAAGCGCCCGGGAGAGGGAGAGGATCATCACGCCCTCCCCGCAGAGGCGCAGCCTGCGCGCGCAGCGCAGCGCTTCGGCCGCCGCGAGAGTCTCCCTCCGGACCAGGTACCAGTTGTCCATCAGCCACTCACAGGCGGCGGGCGGATCGGGGATGGAGCGGTAGCGCCGCCGGACGGCCTCCGTGCATCGCCGTACCTCCAGCGCCCGCAGACGGAGAGCATGGGCGGAGGAAGCTCCGCCGCGCTCTCCCGCGGGGCGGAGGAGACGGGCGGCAGAGGCGGCGTAGTCCCGCAGCCGCTCGTTTTCAATATAAACCGAGAGATTCTGATCCATGGCGGTCTCCTTGCAAGCATCGTTCACAGGCTATTTTTTCCGGCGCTGGGTGTTCTATACATTTTCCCGCGCTGTTAAGAAAAAAACCTTGACAGGGAGAGGGAAGGCGTGTATACTCTGTAAGGCTCAAGAGCTTGACAGGAGGGATGCCGTATGCGTGAAAGCCGGCTGATGCAGTCCATGCTGCTGGATTTCTACGGCGAACTCCTGACCGAAAAGCAGCGCGAGTGCTATGATCTGCATTACAACGAGGATCTGTCTCTCTCCGAGATCGCGGAGCAGAGCGGCATCTCCCGCCAGGGCGTGTGGGACAACATCCGCCGCGCGGAGGCCGCGCTGAACCAGATCGAGGAGAAAACCGGGCTGATCCGCCGCTTTGCCCAGAACCAGTCCACGCAGGAGCGCCTGCGGGAGAAGCTCTCCCAGCTGCGCGAGCGCTGCAGCGGGGAAGAACGGGCACTGGCGGAAGAGGCAATGGAGCTGCTCGACAGCTTCACGTGAGGATAGTATAAAATGGCGTTTGAAAGCTTATCCGATAAACTGACAGCGGCCTTCAAGCGGCTGCGCGGCAAGGGCAGGCTTACCTCCGGCGACGTGAAGGAGGCCATGCGCGAGGTGCGCATGGCGCTTCTCGAGGCGGACGTGAGCTACAAGGTGGTCAAGGACTTCACCAAATCCGTCACCGAGCGTGCCGTCGGCACGGACGTGCTGGAGGCGCTCAATCCCGCCCAGATGGTCATCAAGATCGTCAACGAAGAGCTCTGCAAGCTCATGGGCGGCGAGAACCAGAAGCTGAACATCGGCTCCAGATCTCCCAGCGTCGTGATGCTGGTGGGCCTGCAGGGCGCAGGCAAGACCACCAACGGCGCAAAGCTGGCGGGCTATATGCGAAAACAGGGCAAGCGCCCGCTGCTCGTCGCCTGCGACATCTACCGCCCCGCCGCCATCAAGCAGCTGGAAACCGTGGGCGCGCAGCTCAACATCCCGGTCTTCCAGATGGGGCAGACGAACCCCGTGGACATCGCCAGGGCCGCTATCGAGCACGCGAAGAAGCACGGCAACGATCTGGTGTTCCTGGATACCGCCGGCCGTCTGCACATCGACGAGCAGCTGATGCAGGAGCTCAAGGACATCCGCGACGCGGTGGAGCCTGCCGAGATCCTGCTCGTGGTGGACGCCATGACCGGCCAGGATGCGGTGAACGCCGCTACGGCCTTTGACGAGGCGCTGGGCGTCACGGGCGTGATGCTCTCCAAACTGGACGGCGACGCCAGAGGCGGCGCGGCCCTCTCTATCCGGGCTGCCACCGGAAAGCCCATCAAGTTCATGGGCGTGGGTGAGAAGCTCGATATGATCGAGCCTTTCCACCCGGACCGCATGGCCAACCGCATCCTCGGCATGGGCGACGTGCTGACGCTGATCGAAAAGGCCGAGCAGAGCTTCGACGAGAAGAAAGCGCTGGAGGCGGCGGAAAAGCTCCGCGCCAACCGCTTCACGCTCAGCGACTATCTGGAGCAGATGGGCCAGCTCAAGAACATGGGCGATCTGGGCGATCTGGCCGGACTGATTCCGGGCATGGACGCCAAGGCCCTCAAGGGCGCCAGGATGGACGAGAAGGCCCTTGCGCGGCAGGAGGCCATCATCCTCTCCATGACCCCGGCAGAGCGCGAAAATCCCGCCATCCTGAATTCCAGCCGCAAGAAGCGCATCGCCTCCGGCTCCGGCACCCAGGTGGTGGACGTGAACCGTCTCATCAAACAGTTTGAGGCCATGCAGCAGATGATGAAGCAGTTCTCCGGCAAGAACATGCGCAAGCTGCAGAAGAAGATGGGCAAAATGGGCGGCATGCCCGGCATGGGCGGCGGCTTCCCCGGCCTGGGCTTCTGACGATCTTCCAGCCCGACTGGGAGAGGCATACCAAGGCTTGCAACCGGCTGCGGCCGTTTGTAATAGAGAAGACAATTTATTTGGAGGAGAAAATACAATGGTTAAAATCAGACTTCGCAGAATGGGCGCCAAGAAGGCTCCTTACTACCGTATCGTTGTTGCGGATTCCCGCAGCCCCCGTGACGGCCGCTTCATCGAGGAAGTCGGCATGTACGATCCCATGGCCGACGGCAACAAGCTGACCGTCAAGATGGACCGCGTGGAGTACTGGATCGCCAACGGCGCTCAGCCCACCGATACCGTTCGCGGACTGCTCAAAAAGGTCGAGGCCTAAAAAGGAGTTTCTACCGGCATGAAAGAACTTTTGACCTACATCGTGCAGAGCCTTGTCGATCACCCCGACGAGGTCTCTGTGACCGAGCGCAAAGCCGACGGCGAGACCGTTTTTGAGGTCCGCGTGGCCGACGGCGATATGGGCAAGGTCATCGGCCGGCAGGGCAGGATCGTCAAGCAGATCCGTATCCTTATGCGGGCCGTCGCCCAGCGGAAGGGCAAGAAAGTTTCTGTTGAGATCATGGACTGATCACAGCAAAAAAGCAGAGGCATTTGCCTCTGCTTTTTCTATGCGCTGTGCCCGCGTCTGCGGCGGGCTCCCCCCTGCGATGCGGTACGACGTCCGCGCACGAGCGATGCCTGTTCCTACTTGAACAGGATCAGGGCGATGGCCTCCAGATCCTCGTCGCCGATGTTGAGGAGCGCGTGCCCCTCCTCGGCGTCACAGAAAGTCACGTCCCCGGGGCCGACCTCGACCTGAGTGCCGTTGTCGTTGTAGAGCCCGCGGCCCTTGAGGATGTAATAGGTCTCGCCGTCGCCGTGGTGGATGTGCCAGCCGATCTCACAGCCGGGCTTGAGCACGGAGTGGGAGAAAACGCGGCCTTTGCCGTACATCTCCGGCGCTCCGTTCAGAATGCTCTGCAGGATGATCTGCCCTTCACCGTTGAAGAGCTTCTTGGTTTCTACGTTTTTTTCGCTGCTGCGTCTGATCATGGAAAAACCTCCCCTCTGAGAATCTGCTTCATTATACATCAGGCAGCGGCCTGCGTTCAATCTTTTTCTTGCAGCGGCCGTGCCGCTATGATAAAGTGAAACGGGAGGGAGTACGGCATGGCGGAACAGAACAAAACCACCCGCTGGCACGTGATCGTTTCGGGGCAGGTACAGCATGTGGGTTTTCGCTATTCTGCCTGTTACCTGGCCAGGGGACTCTGCCTGACCGGCTGGGTGGACAACCTGCCGGACGGCCGGGCGGAGCTGGAAGTCCAGGGGCCGGCGGCGCTGCTGCACAGGCTGCTGCTGCAGCTCAAAAGCCGACCGTACGTCCGCATCACGGAACTGGAGATCCGGGAGATCGAGCCGCTCCCCTGCGACAGGGCTTTTGAGATCCGCGACTGCGGTGAAACCTGAAAAAGCAGCGTCTTTTCGGGAAAAAACCTTGAGTATTTCCCGATTTGTGCTATAATAACATTTCCGAGCCCGAAAAGGACGGAAGGCCTTCGCTGAAGCCGTGCGGAGGCTGCACATACAGGAGGAAGCAGGCATGAGCGATTTCGAAGTCAAGATTTTCAACGCGATCCATGAGGCAGTTCTGGCTCTCTATACGCTGGATGCGGATGAGACGGTCCTGGTGGTGGAGACGCCCAAGGACCCCAAGCTGGGCGACTATGCCACCAGCGCGCCCATGAAGCTCGCGCGCAATCTGCGCAAGAACCCCATGGTCATCGCGGAGGAGATCGCGGGCAAACTTGCGGAACTTCTGCCGGAGGCCGAGTCCATCTCCGTCGCGCGCCCGGGTTTTATCAACTTCAAGCTGAAGAACACGGCGCTCTCCGCCCTGATCAATCAGGTCATCGAGGCGGGGGAGCATTACGGCGAAAACGAGAGCGGCAAGGGCAAAAAAATCCTGGTGGAGTGGGTCTCCGCCAACCCGACGGGCGATCTGCACTGCGGCCACGCCCGCAACGCCGCCTGGGGCGACTGCATCTGCCGCATGATGGAGGCAAGCGGCTGGGACGTGCTGCGCGAGTACTACGTCAACGACGCCGGCAACCAGATCGTCATGCTGGGCGAGAGTCTGACCGCCCGCTACTTTGAGCATTTCGGGAAAGAATACCCGCTGCCCGAAAACGGCTACCACGCCGAGGATGTGAAGCAGATCGCCGAGGACATCGCGGCGAAGGACGGCGACAAGTGGCTGAGAGCCGACCCGAAGGAGCGGCTGGAGTACTTTATGCAGGAGGGCAAGACCCGGGAGCTGGAGAAGATCGACCGGGATCTGAAGCTCTACGGCGTGCAGATCGACTCCTGGATGCATGAGACTTTCTTCTATGAAAATGACCGCCAGCGCATCCGCGAATGCCTCAAGCGCATGGAGGACATGGGCCTGACCTATGAGAAGGACGGCGCCCTGTGGTTCAGAAGCACCAATTACGGCGACGAGAAGGACCGCGTCCTGCGCAAGAGCGACGGCACCCTCTCCTACATGACCCCCGATATTGCAAACCACGTCCATAAGGTGGAGCGGGGCTACCCCTTCCTGGTGGACCTCTGGGGCGCCGACCACCACTCCTACGTGACGCGCATGCAGGCCGCACTCACGGCCCTGGGCTATCCCGAGGGCACCCTGGCGGTGGATCTCATCCAGATGGTGCGTATGGTGGAGGACGGCAAGGAAGTCAAGATGTCCAAGCGTACCGGCAACGCCATCACCATCCGGGAACTCTGCGAAGACATCGGCGTGGACGCCGCCCGCTGGTTCTTCGCCTCCAAGGACGTGTCCACCCACATGGATCTGGATCTGAAGCTGGCCCGCTCCAAGGACAACAACAACCCGGTCTTCTACGCCCAGTACGCCCACTCCCGCATGTGTTCGATCCTTTCCAACCCCAAAATGCCGGCTTTCCGGCAGACGGAGAGCTATGACCGGCTGACCGACGAGAAAGAGCTGCAGCTGCTGAAGATGATCGGCGAGTTTCCCGCGGAGGTGGCAAACGACGCCGCGCTGCGCAAGCCCAACAAGCTGGCCGACTATATCCTCTCGCTGGTCAAGGTCTTCCACAGCTACTACAACAGCACCAAGGTCTACAATCCGGAGGATCCGGAGCTGACCAACGAGCGCCTGGGGCTGATCGTGGCGCTGAAGATCACGCTGCGAAACGCCCTCCATCTGATCGGCGTCTCCGCACCGGAGTCGATGTAAGGGACAGTGAATCAAGAATCATTGTGCTGTTCCCTCTGGGAACAGGGAAAAAGCTGCGCTGAGCGACACCTTCATTCAACATTTAAGGAGGAGCAGACATGGACAAAAACATCGTCAAACGCAACGAGCTTCTGGCCCGGAAGGTCATCAAAGGCCTGGAGAGCCGCAACATGTCCGGCTACTATGCCGCAGACCGGGAAGAGGCCCTGAAGCTGGCGCTC
Organism: Oscillospiraceae bacterium; assembly: GCA_902774015.1. Classification (GTDB taxonomy): domain Bacteria; phylum Bacillota; class Clostridia; order Oscillospirales; family Oscillospiraceae; genus Limivicinus. The sequence goes on from CACYHB010000005.1 coordinate 19,517, forward strand.
TCGCTGATCCCCGAGGGCAGCAGCGTCACCATGGGCGGCGGCACCAGCGTACATGAGATCGGGCTGGTCAAGGCGCTCAAGGCCGGTAATTTCAATTTCATCGACCGTGACGAGATCGCGGACAAGCGCGCGGCAATGCTGATGGCCTATGACGCCGACGTGTTCCTCGCAAGCAGCAACGCCGTCACCGAGGACGGAGTGCTCGTGAACATCGACGGCAACGCCAACCGCGTCTCCGCTATCGCCCAGGGCCCGAAGAAGGTCGTGATGATCGTGGGCATGAACAAGGTCTGCAGCGACGTGGACGGCGCCATGAAGCGCGCCCGCAACGTGGCCGCGCCCATCAACGCCCAGCGCTTCGGCCTCTCCACCCCCTGCGCCAGGACCGGCGCCTGCATGGACTGCAAGTCGCCCGATACGATCTGCTGCCAGTTTCTGATCACGCGCTTTTCCCGCCATACGGGCAGGATCCACGTGATCCTGGTCAACGACACCCTGGGCTTCTGAACCATGGAGAAACGGATAGAGCGCGTCCGGGCCATGGAGGAGCGGCTGAACCGTCTGCTCACCTGGCAGAAGGAACTGGAGCGCCTCCTGGATGCACTTCCGCTGATCCGGGAGGATGAAGCGATGCTCGAGGCCTATCTGGAGAGCCCGGAATGGCGGGAGGATCTGGAGGCCGACGAGGCGGAACGGTTCCCCGCGGATCTGCCGCGCGGCGTTTTGTCGGAGGACGGCATCTGGAATGCCCTGGAGAACCAGCGCGAACTGGAAGACGCGCTGCGCAACGAATGGGAGTGAAAACATGCTGCCGAAAGATCCGATCCTGCTTCTGAGTGTGCTGAACACAAAGCTCCGGGATGCCTATGACTCGCTGGACTCGCTGTGCGAGGATCTGGATGAGGACCGCGCCGCGCTGGAAGAGAAGCTCAATGCCGCGGGCTTTGCCTACGACGAGGGCAGCAACCGGTTCCGATAAAAAACCGTGGGATGTGACGCTTCACGTCCCACGGTTTTTTGTGTCCGGCTTCAGCCGTTTGCGTTTTGATGCGCTTGAGCGGGAGGAGGATGACGATGCTGAAGAGCACGTCGACAACCGCGCTTGTGATTCCGGAGCCCGCGCCGCCGAAGAGGCTGAGGCAGAGCCCGACGGCATTCAGCACAGGATGATGATGGCCAGCACAGCGGCGAAGCCCGCCCTGGAAGATCCACAGAAAGCTGAAACCTTCAATGTACGCGTCGCTTCCTTCATAAAATGACCTCCTTTGTACCGAATCGAAAACCGACGCAGGATAGCTGCATCACAGCTTCAGGGATCCAACAAATGTCCAGCAGGCACATAACAAATAAAAAGCAGGAGCTGCGCACATGGCGCAGCTCCTGTCGTATCGTTTTGTGTTTTGTTGATAATCAGCGATCGGCGTATGCCGCGGCGGAAGCGCCCGCGATGCGGCCGAAGACGATGAAGTCGCACACGGCGTTGCCGCCCACGCGGTTGCCGCCGTGGATGCCGCCCGTGGTCTCACCGGCTGCGAAGAGACCGGGAATCACATTACCCTCGGTGTCGATGACCTGGGCCTGGGTGTCGATCTTGATGCCGCCCATGGTGTGGTGGATGCCCGGGGCGATCTTGATAGCGTAGTAGGGGGCGGTGGAGATGTCGATCATGCTGACCGCGCTGCGTCCGAAGTCCTTATCTTCGCCGGCTTCGACAAAGGCGTTCCAGTTCTCCATGGTCTCCGCGAAGTTTGCGATCGCGTCTCCCTCCAGACCCATGGCCTGGGCCAGCTCCTCATAGGTCTCACCGGAGACGGCATAGCCGCCGTCGATGAACTTGTGGGTCAGGGCGACCTCGTCCACCAGACCCTGGTCGAAGACGATGAAGGCATAGGCACCGGGCTGCTTGAGCTCGGCCTGAGAGACCACGTCGCGGCCGGCCATGTCGTTGACAAAGCGCTTGCCCTCGGCATTGACCAGGATGGCGCCGTGACTGCGCACAGACTCGGACACCAGCAGACCGTTCTGCTGAATGACAGTCGGGTGCAGCTGGATCTGCTCCATGTCCACGGTGTCGGCGCCGATAGCCTGGGCCATCAGGATGCCGTCGCCCTGGGCGCCGGAGTGGTTGGTGGTGACGGCATCAGCCAAAGAGGGGTCAAAGCTCGCCATCAGCTCAAAGTTGGAGCCGAAGCCGCCGGTGGCCAGCACCACGGAGCGGGCGTTGACATTGATGGTATTGCCCGCTTCCCCTTTGCAGACGACGCCGCGGACGATGCCGAGACTGTCACGGACGATTTCAGTGGCCTCGGTATTGATCATGATTTGAATGCCAAGCTGATCGGCGTAGGCGCTGAGCTTCTCCACCAGGTAGCTGCCCACGGGGCGGCCGTCCTCGGGTTTGTGCAGGTACTTGTGCTCGGTGCCGCCGGTGGCAGCGACCTTGGTCAGCGGGGCGCCGATGGAATCGAGCCAGTCAACGGCCTCGGCGCTGTTCTCGGCCAGAGTCTGCACCAGATCGGGGTTGGCCAGATCGTGGCCCAGACGCAGGGTGTCTGCCACAAAGTTTTCCACGGTGCTGTCGGTGAGGCCGAGCTCAGCCTGCACCTTGGTGTCGGCCGCATTCATGCCGCCCTCGGCGCGCAGGCTGTTGCCGCCGATGATGGGCATCTTCTCCACGACCAGGACCTTCGCGCCCTCCTGGGTGGCGCGCACGGCGGCGGTCAGACCGGCGCCGCCGGCGCCGACCACGACCACGTCGTATTCCAGGGTAACATTCTCAGGGATCTCAGCGCTGCCTGCCGCCGCGGCGGAAGGCTCCACCTCAAAGACGGCGGGATCCAAACCGGCCTTCTGCAGGGCCTCACGGATGCCGTTCTTGATGGCAGTACTGGTGACGGTCGCGCCGGAGATGTCATCCACCAGCAGGCTGTTGGCAGCCACAATGGCGCCTGGCAGCTTCTCGACGGCCACAGAGCCGATGCCCTGGGTTTCGTTCTGCTCGATGACCTCGACGGCATAAATGCGCTCGGCGTCCGCGGTGACCTGGGTGACCACGGGACCGTCGATGCCGTTGTAGGAGCCGGTCTCGGTGAAGGCCTGGGAGGAGTACTCCGCCGGGGCGATGGCCGCTGCGTATTCTGCCGCAGAGGTGCCGGCAATACGGCCGAACACGATGAAATCGCATACGGCGTTGCCGCCCACGCGGTTGCCGCCGTGGATGCCGCCGGTGGTCTCACCGCAGGCGAAGAGACCGGCGATCACGTCGCCCTCGGTGTCGATGACCTGGGCCTGGGTGTCGATCTTGATGCCGCCCATGGTGTGGTGGATGCCCGGGGCGATCTTGATGGCGTAGTAGGGAGCGGTGGAGATGTCGATCATGCTCACCGCGCTGCGGCCGAAGTCCTTATCCTCGCCGGCAGCGACAGCGGCGTTCCAGTTCTCCATGGTCTCCACGAAGTTTCCGATCGCGTCGCCCTCAAGACCGAGGTTCTTCGCCAGCTCCTCATAGCTTTCGCCGGAGATGGCGTAGCCGCCGTCGATGAACTTGTGGGTCAGCGCGACCTCGTCCACCAGACCCTGGTCAAAGACGATAAAAGCGTAGGCGCCGGGCTGCTTGAGCTCGGCCTGGGAGACCACGTCACGGCCGGCCATGTCGTTGACAAAGCGCTTGCCCTCGGCATTGACCAGAATGGCGCCGTGGCTGCGCACGGACTCGGACACCAGCAGACCGTTCTGCTGGATAACGGTGGGATGCAGCTGGATCTGCTCCATATCCACGGTGTCGGCGCCGACGGCCTGGGCCATCATGATGCCGTCGCCCTGGGCGCCGGAGTGGTTGGTGGTGACGGCGTCGGCCAGGGAGGGATCGTAGCTCGCCATCAGTTCAAAGTTGGAGCCGAAGCCGCCGGTGGCGAGCACCACGGCCTTGGCGTTGATGGTGTAGACGTGCTCGTCGTCCTCGGCCTTGATGCCGCAGGCGCGGGAGCCGCTCATGAGGATCTCGGTGGCTTTGGTGTTGATCCTGATCTCAATGCCAAGCTGCTCGGCATAGGCGCTGAGCTTCTCCACCAGATAGCTGCCCACGGGGCGGCCGTCCTCGGGCTTGTGCAGGTACTTGTGTTCCGTGCCGCCGGTGGCAGCCACCTTGGTCAGCGGCGCGCCGATGGAGTCGAGCCAGTCAACGGCCTCGGCGCTGTTCTCGGCCAGGGTCTGCACCAGATCGGGGTTGGCCAGATCGTGGCCCAGACGCAGGGTGTCGGCGACGAAGTTTTCAACGGTGGAGTCGGTGATGCCCAGCTCGGCCTGCACCTTGGTGTCGGCCGCGTTCATGCCGCCCTCGGCGCGCAGGCTGTTGCCGCCGATGATGGGCATCTTCTCCACGACCAGGACCTTCGCGCCCTGCTGGGTGGCGCGCACGGCGGCGGTCAGACCGGCGCCGCCGGCGCCGACCACGACCACGTCGCAGTCAAGGGTCTCTTCGGTCTTTTCAGCCGGGGCGCCGGCGTTTTCGGGCTCCACCTCAAACACGGCGGGATCCAGGCCGGCCTTGGTGAGGGCCTCGCGGATGCCGTTCTTGATGGCGGTGCTGGTGACGGTGGCGCCGGAGATGTCATCCACCAGCAGAGAGTTGGCTGCGACGATGGCGCCGGGCAGCTTTTCGACGGCGACGGAGCCGATGCCGACGGTCTCGTTCTGCTCCAGGACCTGAACGTCATAGATGCGCTCGGCGTCCGCGGTGACCTGCGTGACCACAGGGCCGTCGATGCCGTTGTAGGAGCCGGTCTCGGTGATCGCGTCGTCCGGGATCTCAACAGGCTCCGCAGGCGCGGCGGGCGCAGCGGGAGCTTCCGCGGGCGCGGGCTCCTCCGCGGGAGCCGCGGCGACAAAGCCGAAAGCGGAGGCGTCGAAGCCGCCCTGCGTCAGGGCGTTGGCCACGGCGGCCTTGATGGCCTCGGAGGTGATGGACGCGCCGGAGACGTTGTCCACCGCAAGGCTGTTGGCTTCCACGATCTTGCCGGGGAGTTCATCCACGGCCATGGTGCCGATGCCCTCGGTCTCCTCATGGGCGGTGACCGCGACGCCGGCGATGGTGCTGCCGTCGGTGACGACCTCCACCGCCACGTCGGCATTGCGGCCGGGGGCGGTGCCCGTCAGCGTGACGGCACCCTTGGGGGGCGCGCTGGCGACGGCACTGGAGATAAGGCTGATGATCAGCGCTGCGACAAGGAACATGCCGCAGCTTGCGCCGATGATATCGAGCAGTTTTTTGTTCTTCTTCATGACTTCCTCCCGAACTTGTTTTTGGGAAAATCCGTGCGGGACAAACATAAATCTATATTAACGGATTCACAGGGGAAATGCAAGATAAAGTTACAGAAGTGTGTCAAAAAACGGCGGCGTGAACAGCCCCCTTTTTCGGACGGGGGAACGGAAAAAACCGACTGAGGAAAGCCGGTCGGCTTGTCCTCAGTCGATTTCCAGTATGTATTTGCCGCAGGCGTTGATGAGGGTGGTGTCGCCGTACTGCAGGATGCGGGGCTGGCGGGAGCCGTAGTTCAGGTGGATGTGCCCGTGCACCAGATAGCGGGGCTTCCACTTGTCCAGCAGAGGCAGAAAAGCCTCAAAGCCCCGGTGGGTGACGTCGTCCAGATCGCCGTAGCCGCGCACCGGCGCGTGGGTCAGCACAAGGTCCACGCCGCCTGCCCGGCGGATCTTCCAGCCCAGCTTCCGGATGCGGCGCTGCATCTGGCGCTCGGAGTACTGGTGCGGCCCCTTGTTATACAGAGGGCAGCCGCCTAGCCCCAGGATGCGAAGCCCGTTTACCTTCACGAGCTTGCCGTCGATGCAGTCGCAGCCCTCGGGCGGGTTGTTTTCGTAGCGCCCATCGTGGTTGCCGTGGACGTAGAGCACCGGCCGGTTCGCCATGGTGACCAGGAAGCTCAGATACTCCGGCCTCAGATCCCCGGCGGAGAGAATCAGGTCGATGCCGGCCAGCCGCCCGGGCCTGTAGTAGTCCCAGAGATACTTATCCTCCTCATCGGAGACAAGCAGGATCTTCACAGCTGCGGCGCCTCCTTTTCCGGGGGAAGACTCTCCGCGTAGACGCCCAGCAGCCGCACCGTGTCCCGGGACATGGGCAGGATCTTGTCAAAGGACGGGATCTCGCCCTCCACGTTGTCGCAGAGCCAGTCCATCTTCATGATCTGCTCCGGGGACAGGGACTCCTCGCCCTTCCAGCGCAGGACGCCGGACTGGTCGTGCATTTCGATGCGGAAGGGGTGCATGGAGCCCGCGGCAAAGTCCCGCTTGAGGATCGTGCCGAGAGCGCGCACGGCGGGAGGCAGCGTCTCCCCCAGGTGCAGGTCGATCACGCCGCTGTCCATGCCCCAGTAGTAGTGGGTGGAGCGGCTGCGCTCGATGTCGGTCCATGCCCCGCTGAAGATGCTGTTGACGATCAGCTCGTAGAGCTTGCCCCACTCCCAGGTGGGGGTGGCCAGGGGGATCCGGCTGCCGTCGCTGTCGATCATATAGGTGCCGAGCTCCATGGCGCTGCGCGTAAGGTCGGGCCGTACGATGTCCCTGTTGGAGAACACGCGTACGCCGCGATCTGTCAGCTCCTGCACTGCGTTGCCGTCCGTGCAGGACCAGCGCAGGAGGATCTTCGCATTGGGGTTGGTGGCCCGGGCGCCCAGGGCAAACGCGTTGATATCCGCCGGAACGCCGTAGATCGGGCTGTACGCCACATAACCGATGGGCGATTCGCCCGCCATGATGCCGGCGATGACGCCTGCGATGAACTTGGTCTCGTAGTTCCTCGTGTAATAGGTGCGAACGCCGGTATAGGGCTTGGACAGGGCGCAGCACAGGATCTTCAGCTCGGGATGCAGCGCGGCGGCCTTGCGGCAGTCGGCTGCCATGGCGGGCGTGGTGGCGACGATGAGATCGGCTCCGTTCTCTCTGGCACGCTCGATCGCCGCGAAATATTCGTGGTTGTAGGCATGCTCCACCCGGATGCGTACCCGCTCGCCCATACGCTGCTCCAGATAGCGGCGTCCCTCGTCGTGCGCGCGGGTCCAGGCGCTGGTATCCGGGTCGAAGGCATAGACAAAGGCAATGTCGATCCGGTCGCTGTGGGTCACGTGGCGCAGCCGCTGCAGCACGCTCTGCCCCTTGATCTCCGGCTCGGTGCTCACCGGGATGGCCGCGCTCTCCGCCTTGGCCGCGATGTCGGGCCAGATGCGGTCCAGCTGCTGATAAAGCTGGGGCGCCGTCAGATCCCGCAGGGAGGAGAAAGCGTAGAGATCCAGCCAGCCCAGCAGCGCCTCGGCGGCGGTGATCCCCGGGTTGCGGGGGGAGCATTTGGCAAAAGCGATTTTGAAGAAGGAAAAGCCGGAGGCAAAGCGGCGGCGCTCCTCCTCGGTCCATACGTGGTCCGGCTCAAAGCCCAGTGCGGCCTGCAGACGGCTGTAGTCGCCCAGACGGCGAAACTCCACGCCGTAGAGCCGGGAGAGCGCGTAGAAAGACATGAACTCGTAGTAAAGGCGGACGGACTCGTCGTCGCTGTACTGGGGGATCAAGCGGGTGACCGTGGCGGGAATGCTGGGCGCGTCATAGCTCATCAGGACGCTTGCCCGCTTGTTGCCCTCCTGGACGTAAAAGCGCCCGTAATACTCGTAGCACTTGATCGGGTCCCGGATGCCCTCGCTGCCGAGATGGGCGTCGCACAGGGCGATCCACTTGGCGGAAAACTCGCTTCCCATGGGCAGCAGGGGCATAAAGTTTCCGGCCAGGGCAAAGACGCGCCCGGCGGTCTTGGTGCCGGCGATCAGCTCGCTCGGCACGTTTACGAGGCCCAGATCTGCCTGCCCGACGAGCGGGACGCCCTGGGTCAGCTCGTCGAGCACAGGGGGATAGGGGGGACGGCCGTGGGAGACCGCGTTTTTATAGAAGCGCTGCCCGGCCTTGAGGGCGGCGGCGTACTGTTCCATTGCTTCGTTTGCCATAAGAGGTCCTTTCCTTACAGGGTGGTTTTGTACCGGATACGGGGGCCGGGATCACTGCGCCTTCTGCGCCCTTCGGGCGGCCCGGCGCAGCAGCAGGGCGTAGACGGCGATGGAGACGACGGTGGTGACTGCGATGGCACCGGCGCCGGCGAGGAATTCCGGAGAGCTGGGATCGTCGGCGGCCATGCCCATGAGCGCGTAGCTCGCCATGACGGGGATCAGCCCCACAAGGGAGCCGGCCAGATAGGGACCGAAGGACATGTCCGTCGCGCCCATATAGATGCTGGCTATGGTCAGCGGCGTGCTGGCCACCCGCAGGAACATGGCGGTGAGAAAACCCTTTCCCAGCCGGAGACCGTCGATCTTATTGAGCTTCGGATATTTGGCGCGGAGTCTGCGCGCCACCGGCGCGCCAAGGCTGCGGCCCACGAAATAGGGGGCGGTGACCATGATGGCGGCGCCGAGCATGTTGAGCAGCAGAGCGACGGGGAAGGGGAACATGACGCCGTCGGCGGCGTAGAGAACGCCGGAGTGCATCACGAAATCCAGACTTTTCAGACAGAAGAGCCCCAGCATGATGAAGGCTGCCTTCAGCGGCTCCTCCGGCGTATAGTCCAGGAGCTGCCGCACGGTGAGGTTCCCGTGGTTTGCGAGGAACAGCGCGATCACCGCCGCCCAGACGCACAGCAGCGCTGCGCTCCACAGCCATTTTCCCTTGCCTTCCGCGATCGTCATGACAGCCCCTTTCCTCCATTCACGATCTCCGCTGACACTATACTGCACCGTGCCGTTTTGTGCAAGGCCTTTCGTAAAGCGAGAATCTGTGAAATCAACAATTTTTTGAAGCGGTTTTGTGCGATTCTTACAAAAACGCCTTCAAAAAACCCGGCGAAAACGCCGATCTGTTGACAAAGCGATGAAATCGAATTAGAATAACGACAGTTGCTCCGGCAAAATAAAAAAGTAAGGAGAAGAACAGTATGAAAAAGTTTCTTGCACTGCTGCTTGCGCTCGTCATGGTCGTGAGCCTCGGGAGCTTCGGCACCGTCGCCTACGCCGATGACGAAATCACGCTGGACGTTATCATCTGCCAGTACGGCCCCAACACCAACGAGTGGTTCCTGGGCAAAGGCATGGACGGCTCCAACTTCGTGGAGAAGTTTGAGGCCGAGAACCCCGGCATCAAGCTGAACCTGGAAGTCGTCTCCTGGAACGACGTGCACCAGGTCGTTGACACCCGCATTTCCAACAACAACCCACCCGACATCCTCAACATTGACACGTTCTCCGAGTTTGTCCCCGACGGCCTGCTGATGCCCGTTAAGGACTACTGCCCGGAGGAGCTGTTCAACGACTTCTTCCCCGCCTTCATCGCGGAGTCTGTCATCGATGACACCGTGTGGGCCGTGCCCGATCTGGCTTCCGCCCGCGCACTGTTCTACAACGTCGACCTGCTGGAAGCGGCCGGCGTGGAAGTCCCCACCACCTGGGCAGAGCTGGAAGACGCCTGCCAGGCCATTGTCGACTTCTACGACGGTGAAGTGTACCCCTGGGGCGTCGATATGACCACCGACGAAGGCCAGGCCTGCTTTGCCTACTACGCCTGGGGCAACGGCGGCGGCTTTACCGACGAGGAGGGCAACTGGGCCCTGAACAGCCCCGAGAACGTGGAAGCTGTCCAGTTCGCCGTCAGCCTGGTGGAGAACGGCTACACCAACCCCAACCCCGCCACCGAGACCCGTTATGATCTGCAGGATATGTTTGCCGCCGGCAAGCTCGCGATGCTGCTGACCACCAACCAGCTGCCCACCTATGTGGCTGACAAGGGCGGCGAGATCAATATGGCGACCGCAGGCATCCCCGCCAACGAGGGCAAGAGCGCTTCCTCCGTCGGCGTCATGGACCGCGTGATGGCGTTCAAGGATGAGGCCGCTCCCGACCAGGAGGCCCGCAACGAGGCCATCGGCAAGTTCCTTGAGTTCTTCTACCGCCCCGAGAACTATGTGGGCTGGGTCAGCATGGAGGGCTTCCTGCCTGCCGTCAACTCCGCCGTGGAGGCGCTGGTCGAGGCCGATCCCTCCTTCGGTGCGTGGCTCGACGTGCTGGGCAGCTGCCAGTTCTACCCCGCCGCCAAGGCTGAGTGGGCACAGGTCCGCCAGGGCGTGACCACGGTCGAGCAGGAGGCTCTGATCGGCGGCGACGTCCAGGCCGGTCTGGATGCGCTGCAGGCTGAGGTCGAGGCAGCGGCCAAAGGCTGATTCGAACTCTCTGAGGGCCCGGCTGCTTTAGCCGGGCCCGTTTTTTGAACGGCATTTCAATCCTCTGGGGGTATCCGATATGAACACCCGTCTCAATCGAAACAAGTGGGAGCCCTATCTCTGGCTGCTGCCGAGCATGGTGCTGATCGCCGTCTTTGTGGTCTTCCCGATCCTGATCGTCTTCAAGCTCTCCTTCAGCTACATTTCCCAGGGCGGCGTGATCGGCGGCTTCGTGGGCTTTCAGAACTATGTGGACGCGGTGAAGCTGCCCGCGTTCAAAACCGTCATGCTCAACACCATGTGGTGGGTGATCGCCGTCGTGGGCATTTCCACGCTCCTGGGCTTCATCATCGCCATGGTTTTCAATCAGAAATTCCGCGGGCGGAAGATCGCCCGCTCGATCCTGGTGTTTCCCTGGGCCACCTCCCTGGTCATCCAGGCCTCTGTCTGGAACTATATCATCAAATATGAATACGGCAACCTGAACAACGTGCTGCTGAACCTCGGCATCCTTCAGCAGGCAGTCAACTGGCGCCCCAGTTATCCGGTCGAATTCGTCTGGGAGTGCGCCGTCGGTATTTTTGTCACCGTTCCTTTCGTCACCTTCTGTGTGCTGTCCGGTCTGCAGTCCATCGACGGCTCTCTCTATGAGGCCGCCACCATGGACGGCGCCGGCTTCTGGGGCAAGCTGCGGCATGTGACCCTGCCCATGGTGCGCCCATCCCTGACCGTCAGCACCGTTTTGAATATCATCTACGTGTTCAACTCTTTCCCCATCGTCTACACCATGACCAAGGGCGCGCCCGCCCACAAGACGGATACCATGATCACGTATCTCTACATGCTGTCCTTCTATGAGCGGAAAAAGGGACCGGCCACGGCGCTCTCGGTGATCGGCTTCCTGATCCTCTGCGTCTGCGCCGGCGTGTACATGCTGGGCGTGATGCGAAAGGAGGAAGAGCAGTGACTTCTCCCGAAATGAAAGGCCAGAACCGGCGCGCCCTGCTGTTTCTCCTGCTGGGCCTTGTGCTGGCGCTGCTGCTGATGAGCCTGCCGCTGTGCAGCTTTGAGGCACAGGTATACACCAAAAAATCCGCCAACACCTTTGTGGGCGATGAGAAGTACGAGGCCGCCAGAGCCGAGGTGGAAGCCGTGGCCGAGGAGTACACGGCCCAGGGCTTCACGGTCAGCCTGCATGAGGACGTGCTCGAGCGCGTCAACTCCAAGGGCAAGACCACCTCCCTCATTACCTTTACCCTCAGCGAGACTTACGCGAAGAACCTCTTTTCCCTGCTGGGGAAAGGCTTCGCCTCTTCCCGCGTGACGGCGGCGATCCTCACGTGTCTGGCACTGAGCGCGCTGCTGGCGATGGCAGGGCTTGCCGGCTCCGCCGAGCTGCTGCCGCGCTACCTGAACGCCCGCAGCCGCTTTCTGCGCGCCGCTGCCTGCGCCGCGGCCCTGATCGCGCTGCTGCTGGTGCCGGTGCTGATGATGACGAGCACCTACGCTTTCTCCCGGCAGCTGGGGCTGTATAACGCCCAGCTGATCGACGAGGGAAAGGAGCTCTTTTTCACCCGGATGGATCGCTTCCTGTTTGAAGGGAAGATGGGCGAGGGCGTCGGACAGGCGCTCAGCGGCCTGCGGTATCACTGCTCCGGCATGATCTGGCTGCTGCTCCCGGTGATCTTCATCGTCCTGCTCTCCGCGATCCAGATCCGCTTCGGCGCCGTCAAGGGGACGCTGCTGCGGGGCCTGCTGTATTTCTTCGTCGTTATCGTCTGCCTCATCACGCTCTACCCCTACTACGTCATGCTCATCACCGCCTTCCGCTCCAACGCGGAGACGCTGGACATGTACTTCCTGCACATGTTCCCGACCAAATGGATCTGGAGCAATCTGACGGACATCGTCAAACGCGGCGTGCCGCGCTATCTGCTCAACTCCCTGATGGTGGCGGGCGGGGCCACGGCTGTGGCCATGCTCTGCGGCGTCCCGGCGGCCTACGCCATGGCGCGCATGAGCTTCAAGGGGAAAAAGGCCTTTCTGGGCTTCGTGATCATGAGCCAGATGTTCTCTCCCGTGGTGCTGCTGATCGGCATCTCCCAGCTGATGAACACCCTGCACCTGAATGACACCATTCTCGGCCTGATGCTCATCAACGCGGCCTTCAACCAGGCCTTTGCCATCTGGCTGCTGCGGGGCACCTTCGTCTCCATCTCGCCGGAGATGGAGCAGGCGGCGCTGATCGACGGCTGCGGCACCATGGGCGCGCTGACCCGGGTGCTGATCCCCATGGCGGCTCCCGGCATCGTGACGGCGCTGATTTTCGTGTTCATCAACGCCTGGAACGAGTACACGATCTCCACGGTGCTCATTTCCACAGCCTCCAACCGGCCCATCACCGTGGGCATCACACAGTTTTCTTCCTTCAATATGATCGAATGGCAGTACCTGTTCGCGGCCTCCCTGCTGGCGACGATTCCGGTGGTCATCCTCTTCATGTCCATCGAAAAACACCTGACTGCGGGCCTTACCTCCGGCGGCGTCAAGGGATAAGCCTTCAGCGGAGAGCCCCCGGCTCTCCGCTGAAAAAAGGAATTCATCTTATTAAGACTAAGTCCCCGGTTCCTGCTGCGGCATGGAACCGGGGACTATTCCTGTATGATTTTACGCTTTTGCCCGGGTTATCAGCCCGTGTACGGCCTCCCCGTCCAGGACGGAGAAGCGATCCTCCGGCGGATAGAGACAGCCGCCGTAGAAAATGGAGCGGTTGTTGACGGTGGAGCTGTCCGGCAGCGTCCGGTGGATGGCCACGTGGATCTGCCCGGCTCCGGTCTCCCTGAGCACACGTTCCAGACTCTGCGGGGTGATGCCGGCGCCGGGCAGGATCTGGATGCGCCCTGCGGCATACTCGATCATCTCCCGGACGGTTCCGGCGCCCCAGCTCACGTCCGGGGCCTGCCCGCTGGTGAGTACCCGGGTCACGCCGAGCCGGATCAGCACATCCAGCGCAGCGCGCCAGTCGGGCGTCACGTCGATGGCGCGGTGAAACACTGCGTCCTTTCCGGCTGAGAGCGCCAGCTCCGCAAGGCGCGCCGTGCGCTCCCGGTCCACGGTCCCGTCCGGATGCAGGAAGCCGAATACCAGCCCGTCCGCTCCGTTTTCCAGCAGCGCGCGGGCGTCCTCCAGACATACGGCGAACTCCGCATCCGTGTAGCGGAAGCCGCCCTCGCGCGGGCGGATCATGGTCATGACGGGCAGATCGGTCTCCCGTTTTGCCACGCGCAGCGAGCCTACCGTGGGCGTCAGCCCGCCGTGGAACAGGTCGCTGTTCAGCTCCACCCGGTCGGCGCCTGCTTTCCAGGCCTCGATCACGTCGTCCGCGCTGCCGCAGCAGACCTCGATCAGTCGCTTCACCACTGCCGCACCCCTTTCGCTCTCCGGCTGTTGTCTGCGTTTGGAACCATTATAGCCCGCAGGGCTGCGCGCGTCAAATATTCTTCTTTTCAAGCGGGGCAAACTGTGATAAATTAAATCAATAACGTAAAACAAAAAGGAGGGATCGCCGTGGAGGCCAGACTGACCCGGATCGACCGGGGGGAAATGCTGCGTTATCTGATGTGGCACGGCGAGGTGATCCCGGAGGAAATCAGCGATCGGCTCCGGCAGGGGGAAGAGCGCCTGCTGCAGACAGCGGCCCCCAGGGCCGTGTGGCGTGTGTTTGACTACAAGCCCGGTGAGCCTCTGGGCGGCACGTCGTTTTGCCCGGAGGGGGAGGATCTGCGCGCCTTCCTCGACGGCTGCGATCAGGTGATCCTGCTGGCCGCCACGCTGGGCACCGGCCCGGACAGCCTGCAGCGGCAGCTGCGGCTGCGGGATATGAGCGAGGCGCTGATCCTGGACGCGGCAGGCTCCGCCGCGGTGGAGAACGTCTGCGACAATCTCTGCGCCGATCTGGCTGCGGCCTTCGCGCCGCGCTTCCTCACCGACCGCTTCAGCCCCGGTTACGGGGATTTCCCTCTGAGCCAGCAGATCTGGTTTTTCCGCCTGCTGGACATGAACCGCCGCCTGGGCGTCTGCCTCAACGAGAGCGGCCTCATGATACCGCAGAAGACGGTGACGGCGGTCCTCGGCGTCGCCGATACGCCCCGGGCAAAACGCCCCGCGGGCTGCGGGAGCTGCGCGCTCGCCGAAAAGTGCGCGTTGCGGAAGGAGGGAAAACGCTGTGGAACATGAGATCATCCTGCTGGACGGTGCCATGGGAACCATGCTCCAGAGCGCCGGCCTTCCCATGGGCCAGCCGCCGGAGGTCTGGAACCTGACCGCGCCGGAGGTCGTGGCGGATATTCAGCGCCGCTATGTGGAGGCTGGGAGCCGGGTGCTCTACACCAACACCTTCGGCGCAAACCGGCGCAAGACCGCCGGCTGCGGCTATACGGTGGCGGAGCTGGTGGCGGGCGGCGTGCGCTGCGCAAGGATGGCCGCCGGGGATCTGCCGGTGCGCGTGGCGCTGGACATCGGACCCATCGGCCAGCTTCTGGAGCCGCTGGGGACGCTGCGCTTCGAAGAGGCCTACGAGCTGTTTCGGGAGCAGGTCATTGCCGGCGCAGAGGCCGGCGCCGACCTGATCGTGATCGAGACCATGAGCGACCTCTATGAGGTCAAGGCCGCGGTACTGGCAGCCAAAGAGAACAGCAGCCTGCCCGTGTGGGTCACCATGACCTTTGAGAAGAACGGGCGCAGCTTCGTGGGGGCGACGGTCCCCGCCATGGCGCTGACGCTGGACGGACTGGGCGTGGACGCCATGGGCTTCAACTGCAGCCTCGGCCCGCGGGAGCTGCTGCCCCTGGTCCGGGAGCTTCGGCAGTGGACCGACAAGCCCCTGATCCTCAAACCCAACGCGGGCCTGCCGGACCCCGCCACCGGGGAGTACGCCATGACCGCGGCCTCCTTTGCCCGGGAAATGGCGGCGGCGCTGCCCCTGGGCGTGGAGATGATGGGCGGCTGCTGCGGAACGCGGCCCGATTTTATCCGCAGTCTCCGCGACTCTCTGCGCGGGGAGGCGGAGCCTGTGCCTGCCCCCGTGCGCCGGCACGGCGTGTGCTCCGGGCGCTTTGCGGTGGGGATGGAGGGCGTGCGCGTCATCGGCGAGCGCATCAATCCCACCGGAAAAAAGCGCTTTCAGCAGGCGCTGCGGGAAAACGACATCGACTATATCGTGCAGCGCGGCATCGAACAGCAGGACGCCGGCGCGGACATTCTGGACGTGAACGTGGGCCTTCCCGGCGTGGACGAGCCCGCCATGATGGCGCGGGTGGTCAAAGCGCTGCAGAGCGTGTGCGACCTGCCCCTGCAGATTGACTCCTCCGACCCCGCCGCCATCGAGGCGGGGCTGCGGGCCGTGAGCGGCAAGGCCATCGTCAATTCGGTGAACGGCCGACCCGAGGTGCTGGAGGCCATCCTGCCCCTGTGCAAAAAGTACGGCGCGGCGGTGGTGGGCCTCTGCATGGACGAAAAGGGCATCCCCGCCGACTGGCAGGGCCGCGCGGCCATCGCCCGGCGCATCCTGGACGCGGCGCTCGCCTGCGGCATTCCGAAGGAGGACGTGTATATCGACTGCCTGACGCTGACGGTGTCCGTGCAGCAGGAGCAGGCGCGGGAGACGCTGCGGGCGCTGCATTATGTGAAAGAAGAGCTGGGCCTGCACACGGTGCTGGGCGTGAGCAACATCTCCTTCGGCCTGCCCGCCAGGGAAAACATCACCCTCAGCTTTTTGACCCAGGCGCTGTACGCCGGGCTGGATCTGCCCATCGTGAATCCCAATCAGAGCGCCGTCATGGACGCCGTGGCCTCCTTCCGGGTCCTCTCGGGGGAGGATCGAAACAGCGAGGCCTATATCGGCCGTTTCGCCTCCCGGGAGGAGAAAAAGCCGGCTGCGGCCGAGAGCGGAATGAGCATCGGCGACGCGATCCTGCGCGGACTAGGCGGCGAGACGGCGCGGCTTACGGTCAAGGCGCTGATGGAGCGGGATGAGCTCTCCGTCATCAACGAACTGCTGATCCCGGCGCTTGACCGGGTGGGCGAGAAATACGAAAAGCAGGAGATCTTCCTGCCGCAGCTCATCTCTGCGGCCAACGCCGCCTGCGAGGGCTTTGAGCTCATCAAGGCCCGCATCTCCCGCCGCGGCGGCGAGAGCGTGTCCAAGGGGAAAATCATCCTTGCCACCGTGCAGGGGGACATCCACGACATCGGCAAGAACATCGTGCGCGTGGTTCTGGAGAACTACGGCTACACGGTCATCGATCTGGGGCGGGACGTGCCGGTCCAGGACGTGGTGGACGCCGCCATCCGGGAAAACGCGCGGCTGGTGGGCCTCTCGGCCCTGATGACCACCACGGTGGTGAGCATGCGCGATACCATCGCCGCCCTGCGCCGCAGCGGCCACGACTGTAAGATCATGGTGGGCGGCGCGGTACTGACGGAGGATTACGCCGCGCAGATCGGCGCGGATTACTATGCGAAGGACGCCAAGCAGAGTGTGGACATCGCCAGAAAGGTGCTGGGGTAAATGGAGAAGAAAAGCAAATTCTGGGATTCCCTGTGCGATCCTGCGTTGCGGCCCTTCGCCGTGGAGCTGGACAGCCCGGCCGGCCCCGAGGCGGCGGCCTTTCTGGCCGGCGCCCGGGAACTGCAGGCGCACGGCGCGGACCTGATCACCGTAGCCGACTGCCCCATGGGCCGGGTGCGCGCGGACGCGGGCATCATGGCGTGCAAGCTGCGCCGTGAGCTCGGGATGGAGACGCTGCCGCATATGAGCTGCCGGGACCGCAACTGGATCGCGGTGCAGTCTCTGCTCTTCGGCTTCGTGGCCGAGGGGATCGAGAACATGCTCCTTGTGACCGGCGACCCGGTGCCGCCGGAATACCGGGAAGAGGCCCACGGGGTCTATCACTTCAACTCCCGCGAACTGATCAGCCGTGTGCGCGGCCTCGATCTGCCGCTGCGGCTGTTCGCGGCGCTGAATGTGAACGCCCGAAATTTCGAGGTGGAGCTGAAGCTGGCGCAGCAGAAGGAGGAGAGCGGCGCAGTGGGTTTTCTGACGCAGCCCGTCCTCTCCCGACGCGGACTCGAGAATCTGCGCCTCGCACGGGAAGCGCTGAACGGAAAGCTCCTGGGCGGCATCATGCCCATCGTGTCCCGGCGAAACGCGATCTTTCTGCAGCGGGAGGTCCACGGCGTGGTGGTGGACGACAGCCTCATCGCCCGCTATGAAGGCGCCGATCGGGCGCGCGGGGAGACGCTCGCTCTGGAGATCTCCGCCGAAGCCGCCCGGGCCATGCGCCCCTGGGTGGACGGCTACTATCTCATGACGCCCTTCGGCCGCACCGCTCTCGTCTGTCGGATCATGGAAGCGATCCGCACGGGATCCTGACAAAAAATCAGCCCGCACGTCTGTGCGGGCTGAAGTGTTTTACGGGTGTGTTTACGCTGCAAAGGGGACCACGTCGCTGATCTGGGCGTTGCCGTCCAGGTCGGCGTACACGGTGACGATGGCGCAGCCGTGCTCGCCGCCGTCCACGGGAATGGTCTCGCAGACGAAGCGGTAGTTGGTGCCGGAGACCAGCTGCGTGGCCAGCAGGGCGAGGGGCTTGAAGCCCATGCCGGTGTAACCTTCCATCGCCTTGTCAAAGATGGCCTGGAGCTCGGCGTTGACGCTGTTGTCTTCACCGGCCTGGCTCCAGCCGCCGGGCAGATCATTGATGCCGGTCTCGGCGCCGGAGTCGTACACGTCCAGCACGCTTGCGTTGCCCTCCAGATCCTCATAGACCGTGACGATGGCGTAGGTCTCTGCAGGCTGCGCGGTCACGGTTGCGACGCGGCAGAGGAAGGCGTGGTTGCGGCCGGCCACCAGCTGGCTGCCCAGATAGGCCACGGGGGCGTAGGTCGCGCCCAGCAGCTTTTCGGTGGCCTTGCCCAGCAGATTCTCCATGTCCACAGTGACGACCGGGGTCTCGGCGGGGGTCCAGCCGCCCAGCAGGAAGGCTCCGCCCTCCTCGGCGGGGGCTTCTTCAGCGGCGGGGGCTTCTTCAGCGGCGGGGGCTTCTTCAGCGGCGGGAGCTTCCTCGGCGGCGGGCTGTTCGGCGCTCTTCTGGCCGCAGGCGGCGAGACTGAACAGCATGGCGGCACAAAGGAGCATAAGGATCATTTTCTTCATGTTCATTTACCTCTTTTTTCCAAAAGTCGTTTTGTATGGATCAAAGCTGTACCTTCGTACATCCCTTGATACGAGGTTTTTGCCCGTATGGCCGGACGGCCTCAGGGCGCTGTCAGCGGAGCTCCTGCCTGCCGGTTCTCCCATGGGCCGCCCGTGCCGCGGCGAGCAGCAGCCGGGCCAGCAGCAGCACCAGCAGGATCATGAGCGCGATGGCGTAAGCCGCGCCGATCCCCAGCGTGGTATAGCCTGCCGTCTCCGGCATCCAGCCGAACCAGCCGGCCGGCGCGCCGTAGTTCAAAAAGGGGTAGGGGGCCGTCATGCTCCCGCGGCCCCAGCGCAGGCCCAGCGCGCCGAGAAGGAAGATAAACAGAAGCCACAGCGCGGGCGGGATCGCGGCAAAAAGCGCGTGCCCTCTGCGCCAGGGATAGTCCGTGTCGTGCAGCAGAAAGTCCGTGATCGTCAGGATCGGGGTGATCACATGCAGGCACAGGCTCGCCCAGTGGTCCTGCCGATAAGCGGCGAGGATGCCGCCGGGCATGATCGGGCCGAGTACCAGCAGATACACCAGAAAGGTCAGGAAAATGGAGACGGCCGCCATGTATTTCCAGAGGCGAAGCGCGCGCTGCCGCCGAGGCGGCGAGAACAGCTGCAGCAGGACGACAAAGGCCGTGAACACGTTGGACAGCTGCGTAAAAAACGTAAAGCCGATGGGCCAGTGCAGCAGCATGACAACGGCGTAGCCCGTGGACAGCAGGATGCCGACGCGCAGGAAACAGGCCGTTTTTGGCATGGTTTTCAAGAAAAAACTACCTCATTCGGATGGATCGGACAGAGGATGCAAACGCTTGTTTTTCAGTATAGCCGCCGAAAAGCGGCCTGTCAAGCCAAAGCCCGCGACGCTGATGATATGCGGTGCATAGGTGCGCCGGCGGGCAGCCTGCAGGAAAGCGAAAGATCCCGGGAATCCGGTGCCTTGTGATTATCACCAATTGACGCTTTTTGGAAATCATGAGCTTTTTTAAGTATGACGAATTGCGTTCTTCCTCTCTCTATGATAAAATGTCCTAATGGAAAAGCCGCAGTTAGACAATTTTGATTCCAGAAGGCAGCAGAGGATTTGAACGCATGAGAAGAGCGCTGATTGTTACATCCATAGGGGGGTTCCTCCCGCAGTTTGAGATGAATGACGTGCGCATCCTGCAGGATTATGGGATGGAGGTACACTATGCCTCGGATTTTCAAGAGCCCTTTTATCATCTGGATCTGGATCAGCTGCGCGAGCAGGGGATCCGTCCGCATGCGGTTTCCATCCACAAGAGTCCTGCCGCGATCCTGCGGAATCTGAAAGCCTTTTTCGAGATCCGGAAACTGATCGACCGGGAAGAGATCGACCTCGTTCACTGCCATAATCCCCTGGGCGGGGCCGTGGGACGGCTCGCCGCCGCCGCGAGCCGAAGAAAGCCGAAGGTGATCTATACAGCCCACGGTTTTCACTTTTACATAGGCGCGCCGCTGCTCAACTGGCTGCTGTTCTATCCGGTGGAGCGCCTGCTCGCGCATTTCACCGACGTCATCATAACGATCAATGCCGAGGACCGGGAACGGGCCAAGACCTTCCGGCTGCGGCGCGGGGGCAGGGTTTATCGGATCCACGGCGTGGGCGTCGATATGAACCGCTTTCGTCCGCAGCCCCAGAAAAGGCAGGAGATGCGCGCCAGGCTCGGCATCCCGGAGGATGGGTTCCACGTGGTTACGGCAGCGGAGCTGAACGAAAACAAGAACCAGAGCGCCGTGATCCGCGCCATCGCCGCCATGGAGGATCCCGCGGTCTATTACAGTATCTGCGGAAAGGGCTCCACGGCGGAAAAGCTGCGGGAGGAAATCGACGCGCAGGGCCTGGGAGAGCATGTCCGGCTGGTGGGTTACCGCCATGATATTGAGGACGTCCTCCAGAGCGCGGACTGCTTCGCCTTCCCCTCTTTCCGGGAAGGGCTGGGCGTCGCTGCGGTTGAGGCGCTGGCCTGCGGGGTGCCGCTGATCGCCTCCGACAACCGCGGGACCAGGGAATACCTGCAGGATCAGGTGAACGGCTTCCGCTGCGGCGCTTCCGATCCGCCGAGCTTTACCCGCGCCCTGGAGCGTCTGAAGGCCGACGCCGCGCTGCGCAAGCGGATCAGCAGCTGCTGCCGTGCTTCCGTCTCCCGCTTTTCGGTGGAGGACACGGACAGAAGAATGAGAAAAATCTACAGGGAAGTAATCCATGAACAATAATATGGACGAGATGGACGAGCCGATGAAGACGGAACCGGTTAAAGTATCCGTTATCATGGGCGTATACAACCAGACGGACAGGACCGCGCTGGACGAGGCGGTGGATTCCATTCTGGCACAGACGATGCCGGATTTTGAATTCATCATATATGATGACGGTTCTTTCCCGGAAGCGGCGCGCTATATCCGGAAACAGGGTGAAAAGGACCCCCGCATCCGCATCTGCGGACACGAGCAGAATCACGGGCTTGCCTTTTCCCTCAATGCCTGCGCCTCTCTTGCGCGCGGGCAATACATAGCGAGAATGGACGCGGACGACGTGGCTGCTCCGGAGCGCCTGGAGCGGCAGACCCGCTTTATGGACACCCACCCGGAAGTGGACTGGTGCGGCTCCAACGCCTATCTGTTTGACGGGAAGACCGTGTGGGGCTGCCGCGAGATGCCGGAGCGCCCCTCGGCGGAGGATTATCTGCGTTTTTCCC
The DNA here is from genome assembly GCA_902774015.1 of Oscillospiraceae bacterium. GTDB lineage: Bacteria > Bacillota > Clostridia > Oscillospirales > Oscillospiraceae > Limivicinus. The sequence goes on from CACYHB010000005.1 coordinate 40,746, forward strand.
CCTATATCCACCCGACGGTGATGTACCGCAGGGAACTGCTGGAAAAGGTCCGGTACAACACGCGCAACGAGCTGCTCCACTGCGAAGATTACGAGATCTTCATGCGGCTGCTGCGCAAAGGATATCACGGATACAACATCCAGGAAAACCTGCTGTATTACCGGGAGAACATGGCCAGCTACAATCGCAGGACCATTCGGCACCGCGTGAACGAGACGAAGGTGCGCTATCAGAATTTCAAACGCCTGGGGATCCTCTTCCCCAAGGGCTGGTTTTTCGTACTCAGACCGCTTCTGGGGATCGTGGTTCCGAAACGCCTGATCCAGGAGCACAAGAGAAAAGAAAGCGAAAAGATCTATGCTGCAAAACGAGAAAAGGCTTCGGTATTACGAACGGGCGATCGGAAGAGATCCCCGGCTGAAGTCGGCGATCCGGCGGTACAGGGAAGAGAGACCGCAGCTTCCGCAAGATGAGCTCCTTTACCTCTGCTCCTTCGCGCCTGCCGTTCTGGCGTTTGCGGAGTGGGTGCTGAGACAGGCGCGGGCGAGCGGAAAGAAACGGCTCTATTTCCTCGCAAGGGACGCCTACCCCGTCTATCTCGCCGCCCGGCGCCTGTGCGCGTCCGGCGCTCCGGCGCTTGACTGCAGATATCTGCACGTTTCACGCTATTCCCTGCGAATGGCGGAGTACGGGCTGATGGGCCCGGCCTGCACGGAACGGCTTTGCGTGGGGGGTATCCGCGTGACGCTGCGCAAGATCCTGGCGCGCGGCGGCGTGGAGGATCTGGCGTCCGTCCTGGCGGAAGAGCTGGGCATGGCCGGTGAAGAGGACAGGGTGCTGAACTACCCCGAGATCCTGGCGCTCAGGCCGCGCCTGCAGGCGAGCGAGCGCTTCCTCGCGGCCGTTGCGGAACGCTCGAAACGGGTTTTCCCCGACGTTATGCGCTATCTGGAGCAGGAGGGCCTGCTGGAGGACGTGCCCTGGGCGCTGGTGGACAGCGGCTGGATCGGGACGCTGCAGCAGACGATGGAGAGGCTCCTGCGGAGCCGCCGCCCGGATATGCGCCTGGAGGGCTATTATTTCGGCCTGTATGAGGTCCCGGCAGGGGCCCGGCGGGACGCCTACCGCTGCTTCTACTTTTCCCCCGCCTCCGGCCTGCGGCGAAAGGTTTTATTCAGCAATTGCCTCTTTGAGACGCTCTGCTCCGCTCCCGAAGGGATGACGCTGCGCTATGCGCCGGCTGCGGACGGCAGGATGGCTCCTGTGCTGCAGGGCGAGGGACTCAACAGGGCACGCATGGAGCGATACTGCGCGATGATCGATCGCCTGGCGGAGCTGTACGGCGCCGGGAGAGGCGCGCCCGAAGTCTCCGTCCGCTGCGCTGAACTCCTCGGGACGCTGATGGCCAGACCCGGCGCCTGGGAGGCGGAAAGCTTCGGAGAACTGCGCTTCTGCGACGACGTGCTGGAAAACACCGTACAGCAGATCGCCGAACCCCTCGGCAGGCGGGAACTCCGGCAGCAGCGGCTCTGGAACAGAGCGCTGATCCTGCTGGGGATCCGAAAAGAAGCGCTGCGGGAGAGCGCGTGGCCGGAGGGCAGTCTGGCCCGCTCGGCCGACAGCACCGTCCTGGACTTTGCCCGGATACGGCTGTACAAGCTCCTCGTCTATCTCAGAAAAACATGGAAAACCGCACGGCGGTAAAAAGGAAAAGGAAAACCCATGAACGATCAAAAAGTCGGCGGCTCTGCGGCTGCGTTCAGGAAACAGTACCTGTTCGTCATCCGTGAGCTGACAAACAGGGAAATCAAACGCAAATATGCCAGATCCTATCTCGGCATCATCTGGAGCGTTCTCAACCCGCTGCTGACCATGCTGGTGATGACGATGGTTTTCTCCTACATGTATCGGAGAAACATCGTCAACTATCCCGTATATCTGCTGACCGGACAGATTTTCTTCACGCTCTTCAGAAGCTCCACGGACAGCGCCATGTCCGCCCTGGCCGATAACCGGCTGCTCCTGATGAAGGCCAAGCTCCCCAAGCAGACCTTCGTCCTGGCGCGGATCTACACCGCCCTTGTCAACTTCGGATATACCTGCATCGCCTACGCGCTGATCGTGCTTTTGTTTGCCGTCCTCGGTAAGCTGAAGCTGAGCTGTGCTCTGCTGCTGTTCCCGGCGGACGTGCTGCTCCTGCTCATGTTCTCGACGGGGATCGGGCTGACGCTCTCCATCATTCATGTCTTTTTCGCGGATATCCAGTATCTTTACCGCGTTCTGCTGACGCTGTGGATGTACCTGTCCGCACTGTTTTACCCGGTGTCCAGCCTTTCTCCCACCATGCAGACTGTCGTGGGACTCAATCCGGTTTACCTCGCCATCTCGATCGCGAGGACCATGGTGCTGGAGAGCGCTTTTCCCGACTGGCGAAGCTGGCTCGGGCTCGGCCTGTACGCGCTGGCGAGCTTTTCGGTGGGATACTTCGTTTTCCGCAAGTATGAGAACAATGTGATGCAATTCCTGTGATCGGAGAGAAAAGGCTTTATGGTGATCTATATATTGCTTGCTCTGTTTCTGATCCTTGCCGTGGTGCTGACGACTGTGCTGTACGCCCCCGGCAGGCGGAATCGCAGAACGAAGAATCCCGGGAAAAAGACCGCTCCCCGCGGCGGCAGCGCTTCCCGGGCGGATATGGCCGCCGAAGAACGATCGGCCCTGCCCCGGGCCGGACAGGCGGCTCTTCGCGACTGGGAAGAGCTGGAATATGAAATGGAGGCACGGGCGACGGCGTCCGCGCCAAACACGCTCGGCGCGCCTACGCGCGTCATCCCTGCGGGAGAGGAGCCCGTCATTTCCGTGCAGGACGTAACGATGATTTTCCGCATCGCCACCGGCAAGGTCTCCGGCCTGAAGGAATACATGATCCGGAAGGTCGAGAAAAAAATCAGCCACCGGGAGCTGCGCGCGCTGGATCACGTGAGTTTTGACGTGTTCAAGGGAGAGGTGGTCGGCCTGATCGGGACCAACGGCTCCGGCAAGAGCACGCTGCTGCGCATCGTCTCTGGCGCTCTGCGCCCCACGTCCGGCCGCGTGGCGGTGGACCACGGCAAGGTCCAGCTCCTGACGCTCGGCACCGGCTTTGACGGAGAGCTGACGGCGAGGGAGAACGTCTACCTGAACGGCGCCATCATCGGCTACAGCCGCGAGTTTCTCAATGCGCACTATCAGGAGATCGTCGAATTTGCCGAGCTGGAGGATTTCATGGAAGAGAAGGTCAAAAACTTCTCTTCGGGCATGGTCTCGCGCCTGGGCTTCGCGATCGCCACGGCCGGCGGCGCCGCGGAGATCCTGATCCTGGACGAGGTCCTGAGCGTGGGCGACGAGTTCTTCCGCAAGAAGAGCCTTGCGAAGATCCGGGAGATGATCCACGGCGGCTCCACCGTGCTGATGGTATCGCACAACATGAACACGATCCGCCAGAACTGCACAAAGGTCGTGTGGATCGAGAAAGGGAAACTGCAGATGGTGGGCAGCCCCGCCGCCGTCTGCGCCGCCTATACGGCAAAGCAGAGATGAAGCTGCAGTCTTTCGTATTCAGCAGCGACTGCTGCGAGCGGGAAGAACTCTATTATCGCGCAGACGGCGGGGTCTTTCCCGACGGGGAGAGCGCTGTGCTCGCGCCGGGGGCCGAACTGGAGACCGATACCTACATGAATGCGTTTGACGCTTCTTTCTGGTCTTCCCACTGCGCCGTCGGCCGATGGGGGCTGGAGGTGCTGGCCTGCGGAAGCGCGTCGTTGGCGCTCCTGCGCAGGAAGGGCGGGCGCTGCTTCCCGTGCGACAGCGCCGTGATCTCCTGCGAGACGCCGGAGCGCGTCGTTCTGTCGCCCCGAGCCGGAGAAGCCGGCCGCTATTTCCTTCGCGTGCGCGCAGAGAGCGAAACACGCCTGCTGTCGGCAGCCTTTTTCTCGCAGGAAGCGCCGCGCAGCCCGCAGATCCGGCTGGGCGCCGCCATCTGCACCTTTCACCGGGGGGAGATGCTGGCGAAAAACCTGGGCGTCCTGCGCGCCTCCCGCTTTTTTGCCGAGGGCGACGCCCTCAGCGGCCGACTCCAGATCCACGTGGTGGACAACGGCTCCGAGCTTCCGAGCGAGGATTCCCCTTCTTTTCGCGTATTCCGCAATCCCAACACCGGCGGCTCCGGCGGTTTTGCACGGGCCTTGTCGGAGTTTCGGCTGCGGCAGACGGAGCTGAGTCTGACGCACGTGGTGTTCATGGATGACGACGTGGAGCTGATCGCCGAGAGCTTTTACCGGCTGCACGCCTTCCTCAGCTATCTCAACGAGTCGGAGGCGGACACGGTCGTTGCCGGGCGGATGTTCCGGTATGACGAACGACATGTCCAGTACACCGCCGCAGAGATCTGGAACGGGGGCGAGCTTCGCCATGTGGGGCTCAACTGTGACATGACGGATCCGGCCTCGCTGGAAAAAATGAATGACAGCAGCGGCGCCGAGTACGGCGGCTGGTGGTTCTGCTGCTATCCGATGCGCTTTGCGATGGAGAACGAGCCCATGCCATTCTTCCTCCATTGTGACGACGTGGAGTACGGACTCCGCCACGGGGGGACGCCCCTGATCCTCAACGGCGTGCAGGTATGGCATGAAACCTATGAGTACCGGCAGAGCGCGCTCATGCGCTATTATGATACAAGAAACCCGCTCTTTGTAAACGAGCGCTATCCCTCGCCGGAGAGCGATCCCCAGGCGGTATACGAGCGGTGGTTCCGCGCGCTCACGGAGCTGCACGTGAAAAAAGATTATCGCGGTGAATACATGATGATCGCCGCGATGTGGGATTATCTGAAGGGAACGGACTTTCTGTCCGGCGGCGCTGCGCTTCGGCGCAGCCGGGAGCTGGCAGAAAAACAGTCCTTTTCCCGATGGGAGAACGCACTGCTGCGCCGGCTTGCCGCGGCAAAATATCACAGGCGCTTCTCCACCCATGACTGAGCGTAACGATATGACGCTGATAAGCAATAAAGCCGGCTGCCCTGCGTTCCATGCCCGGAACACGGGCTGAAGGATCATGATAAACAAACCTGAACGAGAGGAACCGATAGAGATGGAAAAAGTCATCCTGCAAAAACTCATTCTTTCCGACGCTGTGATCGCGGACGGAACGGAAGAAATGGTCTGCCGCAGCCGGAATCCTATTATCTGCTCTGCGGGAAAACGACGCGAGTTCGTGCTGAAAGCCGGATATTATGATTTTTCGACCTATTTCAACTCCCTTTCCCTCGGGAAATGGGAGGAGATGTGCGCCGCAGAGCGCTTCACCCTGGAGCTTGACGCCAAGGGAGAATTCGATCTGGACGTGATGGGCCATTATGCGGATGATGACGGGATGCTTCACAAGGAGTGGCTGGGGAAATATTCCTTCCAGCTCAGCTCTTTTGAGCACGTTGTGATCGATATCCCGGTAGAAGCGGTCAGCGAGGTCGTTTCTTTCCAGATCACGGCGCTGCGTACGTCATATCTGCTGGGCGGCTGCTACTGTGCGATGATCGAGGAGCAGCTGCTGCGCAGCCCCCGCGTTGGCGTGACCATCGAGGGAGCCGAAGCCGCGCCCGAGAGAAAAACGGAGCTGTTCCTGAAGTCCAGGGTGTTCGGGGATGAGGAGCTGGGGAAGGTCTTTGCCCCGGCTGACGGGGCGGATCCTTCGCCGTATACGCACGTTCTCACACTGAAAGCCGGCTCCTTCTATATGCAGGACAGCTTTCGCCGGCTTGCCGCGATCCTGCGGATGCAGAGGCCCGAAAAGACGGAACTGCGTATCGCCGGCAGCGTTCTGGACCTCAAAAAGCGCAGCCGGACGCTCGATCCCACGGAAGAAGACGAAACGCTTGATCTGAACCGCTGGGATGCTGTGATCCGGAATGAGCTGCACAGCGCCGATCCCGAGTGCTGCGCTTTCCTCTGCGCTGCCGCAGAGAGCGCAGACGCCGCGCAGGAAACGAAAGCCTTTACCATGGGCGGGATCTGCTGCTGGCGGGAAACGGCACCGGAAACAGCGGAAGACGCGCTTGCCGATGAAGGCAGATTTGTTCTGCAGAAGCTCATGGTTGACAGTGCCGCGATCTGGGACGGCACGCAGGACATGTATTACCGCAGCGAGGCCAGGATCCTCCGTTCGCCGGACAGGAGCGGGGGTTTCGTGATGCCTGCCGCCTACTACGATTTCTCCACGTACTTCAACTCCTTCTCCCTGGCAAAGTGGAGAAAATATACCAATTCGGAAGACTGGTGCCTGGAGCTGGATATCAAGGGCTCCTTCTCGCTGGATCTGATGGGACACTATGTGGATGCCGTCGGGAACATTCACAAGGAGTGGCTTGGCAGCTATTCCTATGATCTGAAAAAGAAGACGCATCTCTCTTTGCCGATCCCCGGTGAGGGCAGCAGCATCGTGACGGCCTTTCAGATCACGGCCCGGAGCGAATGCCGCCTCTACGACGGATATTACTCCGCGAAGGCGGCGGAAGATGAGGTTCGGGACCCCTTCATCACCCTTGCGACCACGACGTATAAAAAAGAGGACTACGTCCGCAGAAATATCAAGATCCTGGAGAGCAGCCTGTTCTCGGATCCGCAGCTTGCGGAGCATTTCAGCTGGAAGATCGTCGACAACGGCCGCACGCTGGATCCGAAGAAGTGGAATACGGACTATCTGGAAGTGATCCCCAACGACAACGTGGGCGGAAGCGGCGGCTTCTGCCGCGGCATGATCGAGGCGCTCTCCCAGAAGAAGAAACCGACGCACGTCCTCCTGATGGATGACGACGTATATTTCATGGCGGAGAGCTTCCGCCGGGTGTACATGCTGCTGAAGCTGCTCAAGCCGCAGTACGACGACGCCTTCATCAGCGGCGCCATGCTGGAGATCAACCAGCGGAACATCCAGCACGAGGACGTGGGAATGTTCCGCCTCAACGGCGAACACGGACCCTCCAAACCCCGGTACGATCTGAACCTCTGGGACAGCCCCATCCGCAACGAGGTGGAGCTGAAGGAGGACGTTCACCAGTACAGCGGCTGGTGGTACTGCTGCGTTCCCACGACGGTGGCGAGAGAGGACAATCTGCCGCTGCCCTTCTTCATCCGCGGGGACGACGTGGAGTATTCCATCCGCAACCACGCCCGCTTCATCACCATGAACGGTATCTGTATCTGGCACGAGGGCTTTGGCACCAAATTCTCCGGCGCCATGGAGCTCTACCAGGTGCACCGCAACGACCTGATCCTGCAGACCACGAATGCGCACATCGCAGACGTGAAGGTGATCGAACGGATCCGGAACCTGTTCTGGGAGGAAGTCTTCAAGTTCAACTACAAGGGCTGCGATCTGCTGCTTGACGCCGTGGAGGATTTCCTCAAGGGACCGGCGTATCTCAAGACGCTCAACGGGGAAGCCTGCATGAAGGAGCACCGGGCCAGGGACAACCAGCTCAAGCCCATCACCGACGAGGTGCGCCGATACATCAACTACGAAACGCTCTACGACAGCGCTCCGCTCACCGGAATGACGCAGAAGCTGTACGGGCATTTCGTAAACGGGCAGAAGCTGCCGGAGATCCTGTGCGGGAAAAAGGTGGCCGTGATCCCCTATGGCTGGGGCTATTCCCAGTCGAAGCTCTACCGGGCCGGTACCGTGTATGCGATCGACCCGCACAACGATCTCTACGTGGAGTACAGGCGGGACCGCAGCAAGTTCCGCGCCGTGACCCAGCGCTATGACAGGCTGATGGCCCGCTACAGCGCGGAGTACGAACAGGTGGCGGAGGCCTACCGCGCCGAAGAGCGGGAGATGGAGAGCAAGAGCTTCTGGATGGACTATCTGAATGCTTAATGTGGAGGATTGAAAATGGCTAAATATGATGTAGGTATCTTCGGCCTGTGGTACGGCCGGAATTACGGCAGCATAAGCACATATTTTGCATTGAAGACCGTTGTGGAAGCAATGGGCTATTCTACCGTCATGATCGAGAACCCCCTCAACAGTGATTCTCTGAATGTCGATGCGCTGCCCATGTCCCATCCCCGACGTTTTGCCAGGGACCATTACACCATCACACCGCGCTATCGGCTCCCTGAAATGGGGAAACTCAACGAGCTCTGCGGCGGCTTTCTGCTGGGCTCGGATCAGATGTGGAATTATGGACTGAGCCGGGCGTATAAGGAGGCTTATTTCCTTGATTTTGCTGCCGACAGCAAGGTCAAGGTCGCCTATGCGACTTCTTTCGGCAAATACCCGTATAATGGCCCTGCGTCCTATAAACCCACAATACGCAAATGTCTCGATCGGTTCACCGGAATCTCGGTCCGGGATGATTTTTCCCAACGCATTTTGAAAGAGGAGATCGGCATTGATGCTGAGCAACTGCTGGATCCGGTTTTCCTCTGCCCGCGGAGCGCCTACGAGGGCTTGATTGCGGAAGGCGAAGCACTGCCATACAAAGACTATATTTTCGCTTATATCCTCGATCCCAATCCGGAGATCGGCCAGAGCCTGCTCTATGCGGCAGAGGAATCCGGCAAACAAATCATCATCGCCTTTAACGAACTGTCAGATAAAAAAACTATGATGGAGCGGCTGAAGGTCAAGGATAAAAGATTGATCACGCTGAACGATATTCCGGTCAGTACCTGGCTCGCATGCTTCCAGAACGCTAATTTTGTACTGACGGACTCTTTCCACGGCGCGTGTTTTTCGGTTATCTTTGAACGCCCGTTTGTTGTCCTGAAAAACAACAGACGCGGCGGCGGGCGATTTAACTGCCTTCTTAGTACACTTGGGCTCATGAACCGCATGGTGGAAGATCCATCGTTGATGGGGATCGCTTTCAGTGCGCTGTCCGATTTTGAGGAGATCGACTATTCGGCAGTGAAAGAGACAATCGGTATGGAGCGGGAGCGTGGGATAAAGTGGCTGGAACAGGCGCTTCGGCCCATCCACAGCAGCGCAGTGACGGCAGTTCTTGCCAAAGAAAAATGTGTTGGCTGCGGCGCATGTGTTTCTGCGTGCCCGGTGAATGCGATAAGGCTTAAAGCCGACAGATGGGGCTATTATCGTTCCTTTGTCGACTATGAAACATGTATAAACTGTGGAAAATGTACCCAGATTTGTCCGGCCCTACAGCTTCCTGTCAATGTCAATAAAAAATCGCCGGATTGCTACGAGTTCGTGTCTTCCGACGAGCAGGTGCTGCGCCGCAGCTCCAGCGGCGGCATCTTTTCCACATTGGCAGGAGCGATCCTTGCGGAGGGCGGAGCGGTTGTCGGCGCTGCGTGGAAGGACGACTTCACTGTAAATCATATTGTTGCCGAAAACGAGGAGGAACTCCAGAAACTGCAGAAATCCAAATATCTGCAGAGCTATGTCGGCGACATTTTCCGGCGTGTGAAGAAACTGCTCGACAGTGGACGACTTGTGCTGTTCACCGGAACGCCTTGCCAGGTCACCGGCTTGCGGGCTTATTTGGGGAAAGACTACGATAATCTGCTGGCTGTGGATATCCTGTGCGGCAATGCGCCTTCCCCGATGTTCTTCAAAAAATATATTGATGAAACCTTTGGAAATAATTTGAAGATCTATGAATTTCGTCATAAGTCCGACGAAATCAGATGGGACGCCATGCATATCCAGGCTACCCTTAGAAATGGTGATACGATCGTTCATAATGGCGCCAGGGATGATAACTATCAGCGGGTCTACCACAATCACACGATGTGTCCGCCTCATTGTGAGAATTGCAGATTCCAGGCCTTTCCGCGTGTGGGCGATATTTCCATCGGAGATTTTTGGAAAATCAAAAATCATGATCCTGCACTAGACACCTTCAAAGGCGTCTCGCTTGTCCTCTGCAATAGTGCGAAAGGAGAACGGTTTTTCAAGCGTATTCCCGCAGATCGGTACGCTGTAATGAAAAAAGTTCCGCTTGAGTGGATGGGAGGAAATGGCTACTCACGGAACGGTGGAAAAAACTGGATCTCTGCAAGCAGGGACTTATTTTATGATGCGATTGCGATCATGCCGTTCAGCAAAGCGGTCAACTATGCGCTCAAACCGAACCATGGCCAGTTCCGAAATGCATATCGAGGTACAAATACCCCACTCCGCCTAGACTATAAGATGCTTCACTTCACTTATGAGAGCAATGTTTGGGAGGAAGTAAGTGTCGAAGGGAAAACGACCTTGATTGTAAAAGAGAATAAATGGAAGGAAACCGGACACTATGCAAGGCTGCCTATGGCCGGGATGTTGAAAAAGGACAGGACATACCGTCTCTCCGTCAAATTCAGAATCCATTCTCAGTCTGAAATTCTGAATTTCCACTTGATCGACAGCGGCAGCAAGCAGCTTCAGGTAATCCACTCAGAAAGAATTACCGGGCGCTGTGACGGCAATCAATGGATCGAAATCGCAACTTCTTTTGTTCCGAATACGGACTATTATGATGAATTCATGTTTGGAGCAACACATGTCAGCGGATTGAATAATTATCTGATGATTGCGTATCTTGATATCTCCGAGGAATTATAACAGTGGAATGCGACCCGGCAGAAACATACATGATTGGAGGACGTGATGAAATGGCTAAATTTGATGTGGGCGTAATCGGTGTATGGTATGGCAGCAATTACGGCAGTATCATAACCTATTATGCTCTGCACAATCTTCTCGAATCCATGGGAAAATCCGTTCTTATGATCGACAAGTATATTAGAAACGCTAATGATTGGGAACGCGGGATGACACATGCCAGGAGATTTGCAATAGATAGGCAATACAATATCAGCAAACAATACAGGATCGAGGAGTTTTCGGCGTTAAACGAGTACTGTGATGCTTTCGTTCTCGGCTCGGACCAACTCTGGAATTATGGAGTGGGAAAATGGGCAGGGAAAACATACTATCTTGATTTTGCAAAAGATGAAAAAAAGAAAATCGCCTATGCAACTTCGTTTGGACATGCAGAAGATTTTGCTCCGGAAAGAGAGAGACAGCAGATCTCCAAACTAATGGCCAGATTTGATGGAATCGGCCTGCGTGAAGACGACGGGGTGAGAATTGCTGCAAGAGACTACGGAATCCGGGCGATCCAAGTTGCCGATCCTGTTTTCTCTGTTGACCCCGCAATATATAGTATGTTGATCGAGAAGTCTCAAAGGAAGGAAGAAGAACCGTTCCTTGCCGCTTATATTCTGGACCCGACACCGGAGAAAACAAAGGCAATTCAATTTGCAGCAGAAAAACTGGGCGGTTTGAAAGTTATCACCCTTTTGGACGGAAATCCATATAACTATAGTAAGAACCGCGAGCGCATCGGGCTTCCGAATTGCATTGAGAATCTCCAGGCGGAGGAGTGGCTATCTTATCTGAACAAAGCCTCGTTCATCATTACAGACTCTTGCCATGGCGCCAGCTTCGCTATGATTTTCAGAAAGAATTTTGTGGCGATTGCAAATAGAGGAAGAGGCTTCTCGCGTTTTCAGTCTCTTGGGCGCACATATCAGGTCTCTGACCGCATTGTGAAAGATGCGAATGAGATCATGGAAAGAGAAAGCCTGCTGCAGCCTATGGATTACTCCCCTGTAGAGCCCCTGATGAACAATCAGAGAGCGAAAAGTACAGAATGGCTGGCAAGTATCCTCAGCGAAGAAAAAAAGCCGCTTCGGGAACTTGTCGATAGAAATGTAATAGAGCCAGAGCGGAGAAGCGCCATCCTCTGCAGTGAGGCGGTGGCAGAACGGCTTGAGCCGAAGGACTGCCCCGGCTGCGGCGCCTGTGTTTCGGCGTGCCCCGTGGACGCGATCAGCCTTAAGGCGGATAAATGGGGCTATTATCGGTCCTCTGTCGACTATGAGAAATGCATAAACTGTGGTAAATGCGCGCACATTTGTCCTGCGCTGCAGCTTCAGGCCAATTCCAACACCAAAAGACCGGATTGTTTTGAATTCGTGTCTTCTGATGATGATGTACTGCGGCACAGTTCCAGCGGAGGCATTTTCACGACGCTTGCCAAGATGATCTTTGCGGAAGGGGGGGCCGTGGTTGGAGCGGCCTGGAAGGACGATTTCAGCGTAAAGCATATCATCGTCGAACGGGAAGAGGATCTCTGGAAGCTGCAAAAATCCAAATACCTCCAAAGCTATGTCGGGGACGTGTTCCGGCGGGTAAAGATACTTCTGGAAGAGGGACGCTCTGTGATGTTCACAGGAACGCCGTGTCAAGTGACCGGACTGCGTGCTTATTTGGGGAAGGACTACGAAAAGCTGCTTGCAGTAGACATCCTATGCGGCAATGCGCCTTCTTCAATGTTTTTCAAGAAGTATATTGACGAAACCTTTGGAGATGAACTGATCGGCTATGAGTTCAGGCATAAGTCCGAGACCTTGAGATGGGACTCCATTCATGTTCAGGCCATGCTGAAAAACGGTGAAACTGTCGTCCACAGCGGCGGCCGAGAGGACAACTATCAACGGGTATACCACAATCATACGATGTGCGCTCCGCATTGTGAGAATTGTCGATACCAGGCTTTTCCCCGTGTCGGAGATCTTTCCATTGGGGATTTCTGGTGGATCAACAAACACGATCCGGCGATTGACACCTTCAAGGGCGTCTCAATGGTCCTGTGCAACAACGACAAGGGGCGGACCTTTTTCTCCCGTATCCCGGCATCTGCGTATAGAGTAAAAAAGCAAGTTCCTCTGGAGTGGATGGGCGGCAACGGCCATTCGCTGAATGGCGGGAAAAACTGGTGTTCTCCTGTCAGAGACGCATTCTACGAAGTGATACCGGAAAAAAAGTTCAGTGAAGCAGTGAATTATGCACTCAAGCCGAATCATGGACAGTTCCGAGCAGTGTATAATCATACAAACGCGCCCCTTCAGTTTGACAGTAAGATGCTTCGCTTCCACTTTGAACAAAATGTATGGGAAGAACTGAGCATTGAGGGTCGGACGACGCTGATTGTGAAAAACAACATGTGGCGCGAAAATGGCCATTATGCCCGTCTTTCCATGGCCGGCATGCTGAAAAAAGACCGGCGTTATCGACTCTCTGCAAAAATACAGATTCAATCCAAATCGGATATTTTGAATTTCCACATCATTGACAGCGGAAGCAAACAGCTGCAGGTGATTCATTCTGAACGTATTGCCGGCAGGAACGACGGGCAGCACTGGATCGAGTTTGCTGATGAGTTCACTCCCAACACCGACTATTACGATGAATTCATGTTTGGAGCAGCCCAAGTGAGCGGACCTAACAATTTCCTGACGATTGAGTATATCAACGTGTCCGAGCTGTAAGAGAGGAAAAGAAACCATGAAAAAATGGATGATTATTCTGGCTTGCGTTCTGGCTCTTGCCCTATGCCTTTCCGGATGCGCGCTTCGCACAGCTGCGCCGAAGCCCGCGGATGAGGCTGCTGTAACGCCGGATGAAAGCTATAAGATCCTGTTTTACCCTGACGTGGACAGCGATGTGCCGTCGGAAACCGCTGTCCAGGCCACATACGGCGTAGATACGACGATCCCGACCGTTGAGGATCTGGGCTTCACCAAGGAGGGCCTGCTCTTCGAAGGCTGGCGGATCTACCGCGAGTTTGACGGGAAGTGGTTTCTTCGCAGCGAAGAGGGGAAAGGCATTTGGGCGGAACTGGAGGACGGAAAGCTTCCGGAGGGCTGCCATTTCTCGCTTCGCAGAGACGGCGGCATCTTAACCGCGCCGACGCCGAGCGGCACCGTGCGCATGTATGCACAGTGGGGCGGCGAAAACTACGCTGTCTACTTCCATCTCGATGAAAACAGCCCGCCGCTGCCGAAGGGCCAGCTGCTCACGTACGGGGTGAAAACACCGCTGCTCAGCTTGGAAGACCTCGGGATCGAGCAGTCGGGCAAATCGTTCCTGGGCTGGAAGCTGTACCGGGAGATCGACGGAAAATGGCGCGTAAAAAACAGCGAAGGCAAAGCCTCCTGGGGAACGCTGTCAAACGGAGCGCCGAAGGAAGGCTATACTTTCTCCCTGTTTAAGGACGGACAGGCGCTGACGACCGCTGCCACAAGCGGGATCGTTCACGCCTATGCGCAGTGGGGATAAGAGAGAAAAGGAAAAACGATGAAGTATGATTATCTGATCGTCGGCGCCGGACTGTACGGCGCAGTGTTCGCACAGGAAGCGAAAAAGGCCGGGAAATCGGTTCTGGTGATCGACAAGCGCCCGCATATCGCAGGCAATGTCTACACCGAGGACGTGGAGGGCATCCACGTCCACAAATACGGCGCGCATATTTTCCACACCAACAACAAGAAGGTTTGGGACTATGTGACGCAGTTTGCCGTGTTCAACCGCTTCACCAACTCCCCGGTGGCAAATTACAGAGGCGAGCTGTATTCGCTCCCCTTCAACATGTACACCTTCAACAAGATGTGGGGCGTGGTGACGCCGGAAGAAGCTGCGGCGAAAATCGCCGAACAGCGCAGGGAAATCAGCGGCGAGCCGCAGAACCTGGAAGAGCAGGCGATCTCCCTGGTGGGCCGGGATATTTTTGAAAAGCTTGTCAAGGGTTACACCGAGAAGCAGTGGGGGCGTGACTGCAAAGACCTGCCGGCCTTCATCATCAAACGCCTGCCCGTGCGTCTGACCTTTGACAACAATTATTTCAACGCCCTCTATCAGGGCATCCCCATGGGCGGCTATACCAGAATGGTGGCCGGGATGCTGGAGGGGATCGAGGTCCGGCTGGGGGTAGACTATCTGGAGAACCGGGAAGAGCTGGACAGGCTCGCCGAGCGCGTGGTCTACACCGGACCCATCGACGCGTTCTTCGGCTTTCGGCTGGGGACGCTGGAATACCGCAGCGTCCGCTTTGAGACGGAGCTGCTGGACATTCCCAATTTCCAGGGCAACGCAGCCGTCAACTATACCGACCGGGAGACGCCCTGGACACGGATCATTGAGCACAAGTGGTTTGAATTCGGCAAGGACGACGAGGGGAACGACCTGCCGAAGACGGTGATCTCCCGCGAGTTCTCCTCCGAATGGAAACCCGGCGACGAACCCTATTATCCCGTGAACGACGCGAAAAACGGCGCGCTCTACGCCGCGTATAAGAACCTGGCCGAGCAGGAAAAAAAGGTGATCTTCGGCGGCCGCCTGGGCGAATACAAGTACTACGACATGGACGCCGTCATTGCCGCCGCCCTTGAGATGAGTGAAAAAGAACTGCGCTGACCGGCCTGGCCGGAAGCGGAAGGAGACAGTATGAGCATACATATCAGTATCCTGGGAAGCGCGGTTCTCCATGACGTCATGCGCGTGAACAGGGACAAGGGCGAATATGAGATCGACGCGATGGTCTCCGACTGCAACCCGCTCTCTCTGGTCATGGCCAGCCCGCTGAAAAAGCAGGCGGACGCCCGCTTCGAGGAGATCTTTGCCGCCCGTCCCCGCTTTCACGGGCGCTGTGCTGCGCAGGACGCGGAAAAAAACGTATTCCGGTATCTCGCGGACAATCGCTCTGCCTGGCTCCTCGTAGACTTTGCGGAGCTGCGCTGGGATCTGTGCGCCGACGAACAGGGAGGCCTGACCTGCCGGTACCCCGAAGAAATCGAACAGCTGCGGGAAGAAGGCTATCTGGGGGAGATGCGCACCCTGTCCACCGCCTCCCTCGGTACGGAAAAAATTCTCGCCGGCGTCGACATGTTCCTTTCCCGGCTTCTGAAGCTCTATCCCGAACAGAGGATCATCCTGTTTGACACGCAGGCCTCCGAGCGCATGGTCAATGAAAACACCGGCCGGAGCGGATATTTTGACAAGCAGGACGTCGCCCGGATCAATCCGATCGCCCATCAGGCCTTTGAGCACGCGATGCAGCGGCTGCCCAGGGCCCACTTCATCCCTTTCGCGGAAGAGACGCCGGCGGACTATGCGCATAAATGGGGGCGCAGCCCGCTGCGCTATGTCCGGGAATTCTATGATTACGCCTTTTCGGCGCTGCAGCTGATCACTGCGGAGGACAAGCTTCCGGGACAGGAGCGGATACAGATCGAGCAGCTGAAAAACCGGACCAATGCGGCGCTCAGGGAAAAATATCAGGACTATGACCGCAATAAGATCGACCAGCTCAACCGGGAGCTGAACGTCTACAAGCGCTTTAAGAGCTACGAGCAGTACTTCCGGGCCATCATAGTAAAGGACAAGCGCCGGGAGCTGACCGCGTTTTTCACTCGCCCGGAGACGACGTGCGCGCTCTGGGGCCTGAACGAAAACAGCAAGCTGTTCCTGGATCTGCTCGGAGAAAGCAATGGGAACATCGCCTATATCATCGGCTCGAGCAAAGAGCCGGAGTATCGCGGCGTTCCGGTTCTGCCGGAGGGCGCCGAAGCCTATCCCGAGGCGGACTGCCTGGTCATTGCCGAACTGGGGCCGGGGAAGATCCGGGCGACGGCGGAAAAGCTGCCCTTCTGGAAGACGATCGTTGACTATGAACAGCTTCTGGCGGAGGACAGCGACAGCAAGAGCAAAGAGGAATGAGACTGAAGATCTACAACGCCCTGGTCAACAGAGTGCCGGGGATCGCATACCGCTATCACAGGGCGCATGACAGTGCGCACGGTCTGGGCACCGTGCTGTCCTGGGTCTATCTTCTGCTGCTCAATTGTGGCTATTACGTGCTGTTTCTCCGCTTCCTCGGGAAGAAGCCGGAGGAATTAAAACGAGAAAACCGCCCGCTCCCGCTCCGGGAGAGCGAATCGGAGGCGGATGCCGCCCGCTTTCCGGACAGAACGCCGGAAAAATTTACGGAAGCGCTCAGCCGCTACGATGTGATCTCTTTCGACGTGTTCGACACGCTGCTCCTGCGCCCCTTCGACAAGCCGACCGATCTGTTCTTTTTTCTGGACGATGCGCTCGGCATCCTGGATTGTCACAGGATCCGTATGGAGATGGAATACGCCGCACGGCAGAAGCATTACGCCTCCTGCGGAAACTACGAAGTCAGCTTTCGCGAGATCTGGGAGACCATCGAGAGAGAAGTCGGCCCTTCGGCAGCGCGCGGCATGGAGCTGGAAGAGGAACTGGAGCTGCGCTTCTGCTATGCCAATCCCTTCATGCTCCCGGTGTTCCGGGAGCTGCGGAAGAGGGGAAAAAAGATCGTTTTCACCACGGATATGTATCTGCCTGCGTCGTTTCTCAAAAAACTGCTGCAGCACTGCGGCTACAGCGGCTGCGACGCGCTGTACGTCTCCTGTGAGAGCGGACGCAGCAAGAGCGTCGGAGACCTGTATGATCTCATCCGGGAGGAGCAGGGCAGAGAGCTGCGGATCGTCCATGTGGGCGATTCGGAGCAGAGCGACGTGCGCAGCGCCAAAGCCCACGGGATCGACAGCCTGTATTATCCCAATGTCAACCGTCTCAGCCGGGATTACCGTGCGCAGGATATGTCCGTGCTGATCGGCGGGGCCTACCGCGGGATCGTGAACAGCCGCCTGTATTCGGGGCTTGCGAGCGTGAGCATGGAGTACGAGTACGGCTTCGTGTACGGCGGGCTTTTCGTGGTTGGCTACTGCGCGTTCATTCACGACTACTGCCGGGAGCACGGGATCGAAAAAGTGCTTTTCCTGTCCCGCGACGGGGACATCCTCAAGCAGGTATACGACCGGATGTTCCCGGGGGAGGATACCGCTTACGTGCTCTGGGGCCGCCTTCCGGCCACCGTCCTGATGGCGGACCGGAACCGTTATGACTATTTCCGCCGTTTCCTCTGGCATAAAACCGGCGAGGGCAAGACCGCGGCCCAGCTGCTGCGGGAGGCCCGGCTTGCGCCGCTTGCGGAGAAACTGGGGACCGGGGATCAGCAGCTGCGGCCGGAGACGCGGATCAATGCCGGCAACGCGGGCGCACTGAAGGATTGGCTGCTTGAAAACTGGGACGACGTTCTCCGCTGTTATGAAGAGGAGGGCGCGGCCGCCCGTGCCGTCTTCACGGAACTCCTGAAGGACTGCGGCAGCGCTGCCGCAGTCGATATCGGCTGGGCCGGCAGCGGCGCGGTCTCTCTTGCCTGCCTGACAGAACAGGTGTGGAAGCTCCCCTGCAGGATCACAGGCATCGTCGCGGGGACCAACACCATCCACAACGTTGAGCCGGACGCCGGCGAGGGAATGCTCCAGAGCGGGCGCCTGGTCTCCTATCTGTTTTCCCAGCGGGAGAACCGGGATCTGTGGAAAAAGCACGATCTCAACCGGGACTACAACATTTACTGGGAGCTTCTGCTTTCCTCACCCTCGCCGCCCTTTCTGGGCTACGGCTGGGATAAGGACGGCAGACCCTTCCCCCGCTTTTCGCACCCCGAGGCAAACCGCGAGGGCGTTCTGGAGATCCAGCGGGGGATCCGGGATTTTGCCGAGGACTATTTACGGCATTTCGGAGACCGACCGGAGATGCTCCGCATCAGCGGGCGCGATGCCTATGCGCCCATGCTGACTGCCGCGGGACGGGCAGAGCGCTACTTGAAAGAAATGAACCGGCGCTTTTCACCGCAGGTCTCTGTCGGCGCGGCAGATTGACAAGCGTGCCGACCGGCCGGGCCGCAGGACAGAAATCACAGCCTGGAGGACAGCCGCATGACGCCATCTCTGACTGCTGAAGAAAGATCTGATCTTTCGCAGAAAACAGAATATGAAGTGGAAGCGGTCCCGTGCAGAACGGACCGGGGCTTTCTGCTGGCAAAACGCCTGTTCGATATTGTCGGCGCGGTCCTCGGGCTTCTGCTGCTGCTCCTCCCCATGCTTCTTCTGGCGGCAGTTCTTGTGATCGACGACGGCTTCCCCGTCTTCTTTCGGCAGGATCGTCTGGGGAAGGATGGAAAGCCTTTTGTCATCTATAAATTCCGCACGATGCGCAGAGACGCGGAGGAAACCGGACCGAAATGGGCAGACAACAATGACAGCCGGTGTACGGCGCTCGGCCGCCGCCTGCGGAAAAGCAGGCTGGACGAGCTGCCCCAGCTGTGGAATATCCTGCGCGGGGACATGAGCTTCGTCGGTCCGCGCCCGGAGCGGGAATACTTCTACGATCTGTTTGAGGGCTACATACACGGTTTTCGCGGCCGCCTTGCCGTGAAGCCTGGCCTCACGGGCCTCGCCCAGGTCAACGGCGGCTACGACCTGCTCCCGGAGGAAAAAATCGTCTATGACATGCAGTATATCAAGGAGCAGTCGGCGGCGACGGATCTGTACTGCCTCTTCAAAACCTTTTCGCTTCTGATTTCCCACGAGGGAGCAAGATAGAACGACGGCGTTTCGGCATCAAACTGAGACGGAGCCCTGCGAGGGCAGAACGGAGGAAAGCATATGAAGTTTTCGGCGGCAGTGATCACGGTGAGCGACAAATGCTCCCGCGGCGAGCGGACGGATACCAGCGGCCCGGCGGTGAAGGCCATGCTGGAGGAGGCGGGCTTCGACGTGGTGTACACGGGCCTTGTGCCGGACGAGGACGATCAAATCCGCGCGGAGCTGATTCGCTGCGCGGACGAGAAAAAGATCGGGCTTGTGATGACCACGGGCGGCACCGGCTTTTCCCAGCGGGATGTGACGCCGGAAGCCACCCTCGCCGTCATCGAACGCGAGACCCGCGGCATCCCGGAGGCCATGCGCTACGCAAGCCTCCAGATCACGCCCCGCGGCTGCCTCTCCCGTTCGGCGGCGGGGATCCGGGGCAAGACCCTCATCGTCAATCTGCCCGGCAGTGAGAAGGCTGCCCGGGAGAACCTGGCGGCCGTGCTCGAGGCCATCGGCC
This sequence comes from Oscillospiraceae bacterium, assembly GCA_902774015.1. Lineage (GTDB taxonomy): Bacteria > Bacillota > Clostridia > Oscillospirales > Oscillospiraceae > Limivicinus. The sequence continues at coordinate 60,612 of CACYHB010000005.1, forward strand.
ACGGTATGGAGATGCTCTATGCCGAGGGCTCCACGGATCATGCGCATCACCATCATGCCTGAGAGAGCGCGCGGAGAGAAGGGAAGAGCGTGAGAGCGATCTGCGTGGTGCGGGAGGAGCAGCTGCTGGAACAGACGGTATCCGTATGCCGGGTGCTGCCGCAGATACAGGACGTGCAGGGCTTTGTCTCAGCGCAGGAGGCGCTGGCCTGGGTGCAGTCGCATCCCCTGGACCTGGCGCTGCTGGATCTCGAAGCGGCTGACATGGCCGGGCTGACGTTGGCACGGCAGATCAGGGAGAACAGGCCGGATGCGGCCATCCTCTTTTTGAGCGATTCGGCTCTGGTGCCGACGGAGATCTTCGCCGTCCGGCCCGCGGGCTGCCTGCTCAAGCCCGTGAACCGGGAGAGCCTTGCAGCCGAGGTGTCCTATATCTTTGAACTCCATCAGCGAAATGCGACGCTGCATATTTCCGTGCAGACCTTCGGCAGCTTCGTTGTCGAGGTGGAGGGCACCTCGGTGGCGTTCCGGCGCTCCAAGGCCAAGGAACTGCTGGCCTACCTGGTGGACCGGCAGGGCGGCAGCGTATCCAGAGCGCAGATCTTCGCCGCGCTGTGGGAGGATGAGAACTACGACCGTGCCAGGCAGAAGCAGCTTGACGTGATCGTGAGAAGCCTCTGCGATACGCTGGAGGAATACGGTATCGGCGAGATCCTGGAGCGCAAGCGCGGCTATATGCGTATTCGACCGGAGGCGATGGACTGCGATCTGTTCCGTTTCCTGAAGGGCGATCCGGAGGCGGTCAACTCCTACCGGGGCGAGTACATGAGCTCCTACTCCTGGGCAAGCCTTACGGAGGCCTTCATGACAGAGCGGCGGGAGCGAATCTGAGGCCCCGGCGCCTGCACCGGAAAATCTTAAGAAACCCAAAGATTGCGTTTTTTGCGAAAACCGCCTGAAAAACGCGCAGGTTTGTTGGACATGTGTTAGGCATACCGTGTTATAGTAAACCCGGGAATTGGGAAAGACACCGTTGTTTTCCTGAAAAAGAAAAAATTTTCAGAAACCGGCGGCCAGCCTTCCGAATCCATCGTATAAAGAGACGAAGAACAAAAAGCCGGAGAAAAAGAAAGGCGAATTGTTCAGGGCCCGGAAAGAGGCCCGAAAGAATTTTGTAAACACGGAAGAATTCAGACAGAGAAGGATCGTTCTGATGTCGGTTTTCGATCATCGCCCACCCTTCCTTGAAGCATTCTTTTGTGAATATATTAAGGAGGATATTTACAATGGCAGATGAAGTGAAAGTCACCCCTATCAGCGACGCTGAGGTTGAAGAGGTTTCCGGCGGCGGCAAGACCTGGAGAGATTACGCAAAGGGCACCTACGTCAAGGTTGGCGATCATATCGTTTACACCGTGGCTGCTGGCGACGTCCTGTCCGGCATTGCTCCTCGTTTCGGCGTTTCCGTCCAGAACATCGTTGACTGGAACGGCATCAAGGATCCCAACTTCATTATGGCTGGTCAGAAGCTGGTCATCTACGCCCGCATTCTTCGCTGATCACTGAAACAGTTTTGCCCCCGCTGCCTCAGGCAGCGGGGGCATTTCTCTTTTCTCGCGGCTGCCGTCCGGGAAAAAAGACTTGCGTTCCGTTCCGGATTGTGGTATGCTTCCACCGCTGCCTGCGGGCAGGACAATTGAAAAAAGGTGTCTCTTGCCAACCACCTGAAAAAAACAAGGAGTAGCATACCCATGAAAAAAACCGTATCCGAGTTCCGCAATCTGCTGCATGACGTTCCGCCGCTGATCGTTTCGCTGCTGGTCCTCTCCGTTGTGGGGATGAATCTGCTGGCGAACAAGAGCATCGACACCGGCGTGGAATGGCTGGCGCTGGACTGCGGGATTTTGTTTTCCTGGCTTACGTTTCTGTCCATGGACGTTTTGACCCACTGCTACGGTCCCCGGGCCGCAACCGGCCTGTCCGCGGCGGCGCTGCTGCTGAATCTGCTGATGGCGCTGGTGTTCTTTCTGGCCAGCCGCATCCCCGGCGTCTGGGGCGAGAGCTTCGCAGACGGGAGCGAGGCGGTCATCAACACCGCCCTGAACGGTACCTTCGGCGGCAGCTGGTTCATCATTCTGGGCAGCTCCGTCGCCTTCCTGGCCTCGGCCATCCTGAACAATTTCCTGCATTTCGGCCTGGGCAGGCTGATGAAAGGCCGGGAGAGCTTTGGCTCCTTTGCGTTTCAGTCCTATGTCTCCACCTTCCTGGCGCAGTTTGCGGACAATCTGATCTTCGCTCTGCTGGTGAGCAAGCTCTTTTTCGGCTGGACGCTGCTGCAGTGCTTCACCTGTGCGCTGACAGGCGCGGGGATGGAGCTGCTGTTTGAGGTGTTCTTCTCCCCGCTGGGCTATCGGATCGCAAAGGGAATCCTGAACGGGCGGAAGCAGGCCGGGAGCGAAGCGCCCCTGCCGCTGCGCGGGAGCGTTGCCGTATGAATGTGATCGTGACCGGCGCCGCCAGCGGGATCGGCAGGGCTGCGGCGGAGCGCTTCCTGCGGGAGGGCTGCCGTGTCTGGGGCTATGATCTCCGGCCCGGCGCCATTGAGCACCCCTGCTATACCCACGTCATATGCGACGTTCGGGACCGGGAGATCCCTGTTCCGCCGGATGCGGAGATCCTGATCAACAGCGCCGGTACGCTGGAGGAACGGGACGCCATCGACGTGAACCTGAGCGGGACCATCCGCTTCACCGAGCGCGTGCTGCCGTCGCCGACGCTGCGCTCCGTCCTCTTCATCGCTTCCGCCTCCGCCCGCAACGGCGCGGAGTTTCCCCTGTATGTGGCGAGCAAGGCGGGGATCGTGGGCTATATGAAGAATCTGGCGCTGCGTGCCGCACCGCGGGGGATCTGCTGCAACAGCCTTTCCCCCGGCGGGGTCGTCACCCCGGCCAACCGGCACATCCTGGAGGATGAGAAGCTGTACCGCGCCGTGCTGGACGAGACGCTGCTGGGCAAGTGGTGCAGTGCGGAGGAGATCGCCGACTGGGCGTATTTCCTGACCGCGGTGAACCGCTCCATGACCGGCGAGGATCTGCTGATCGACAACGGCGAGATGCTCAAATCCAATTTCATCTGGTAAAAAAATACCCTGTCATTCTGAATGCGATTCAGAGTGACAGGGTATTTCGCCTATCGTTTTATTCGGTGATCAGCGCGTCCAGCGCCGCGACGGCAGCCTCCAGATCGTCGCTCACGATTCGCGCGTCACAGAAGTCCGAGAGCGCACGCTGCCTGTCGGCATCCCGGAGGCGGACGGGAACCTCAAAGGGGCTGCGGGCAATGGCCTCATAGCGCTCCCGCAGCACGGCGGGGGAGGGCTCAATGTAAACGCAGACGGCCTCCGGCATATTTTTCTTCAGCTGGGAGGCGCGCTCCACCTCCAGGTTCAGCAGCACGTGCTGTCCGGAGGCCAGCTTCTCCAGCACGAGGCGGCGGGAGGTACCGTAGTCGTTCCCCGCAAACTCCGTGCATTCCAGCAGGTCGCCGGACTCCTTCAGTGCGTTCCATCCCTCCAGATCGTAGAAGAAAAAGCCCACGCCGTCCACCTCGCCGGCCTTCATTTTCCGGGCGGTGATGGGCGTCACGGCGGAAACGTCCTCCCGCCCTGCGAAGACCGCGGCCACAATATCGGAGATCCCGGCGCCGGACGGCCCGGAGACGACAAACACTTTCTTGCTCATTGAATCTGCTCCTTGTCCCTCGTTTTCTCCCTGCTATGATACTAAAAAAGTGAACGTATTGCAAGCAAAAAACACGCCCTGTCTTTGGACAGGGCGTGCGGCAACTGGTTTACATAATAGGGATCTTGATCTTCAGGTCGGTGAGGGGCCAGGAGGAATTGCGGCCTGCCGCCGCCGGGGGCGGAAACAGGCAGGCCGGAATTACCGCAGCCGCGCCATTGGCGGGCCGAGGCGCATAAGCCCGGCCCGGGAATGGCAGCATCATGCACGATGGAAAATCACATAATGGGGATCTTGATCTTCAGATCCGTCAGCGGCCAGGAGGAACAGGCGTGGAACCAGCCCATCTCCTTGTCCATGCGCCGTCTGCCGTCGCCGATGGGGGAGACGAAGATCTCACCCTCCAGCAGGTGGCTGCGGCAGAAGCCGCACTCGCCGTTGCGGCAGTGGGTGTCGATGGCGATGCCGGAGCGCTCCAGCGCAACGGCCACGGGCTCGGAAGCCTTCGCATCGATCACGTCCTCGTGGATGCCGCGCAGGACGGTGATCTTGAAGGTCTTCGTCTCGGTGCCCTTGGGGTAGCCGGGCAGGGTGGAGACGTCAGCCGGATTGTTGACCACGTCGTGGCGGAAGCGCCGCGGGGCGACGCCCATCTCGTCCAGCGCCTTCTTGACGAAGCGGAACATGGGCAGCGGGCCGCAGAACATGTAGGTGCAGTCGGGCGTGGAGTACTTCTCGATGATCTCCCGGGTGATGAAGCCCTTCTCGCCGTCCCAGTCGGGCTCATCGGAGAGGACGTGGACGACCTTCACGTCGGGGCAGACCTTCTCGATGGCGTCCAGCTCTTTCTTCAGCACGATGTCGTTTGCCTTGACGGAGCCGTAGAGGATCGTGAGTTTGCAGCCCTTCATCTTGCCGTAGGCGATCTCCTTGGCCATGGAGTGGAAGGGCGTAATGCCGGAGCCGCCGGCCAGGGCCACGATCTCCTTCGTGTCGCGCAGGGGCTCCCAGTAGAAGAAGCCGAAGGGCAGCGCGCCTTCCAGCGTATCGCCGACCTTGACGTTCTCAAACAGGTAGTCGGGCACCAGATAGGGCACGTTGCGGCGCACGGTGATCTCAAAGAAGGGCTTCTCGCCTCTGGCCTCAAAGGGGGCAGAGGAGATGGTATAGGGGCGGGAGAGAACGCTCTCGCCGATCTTGAGGCGGAAGTTCACGTACTGGCCGGACTGGAAGGGGGGGATATGCCCGTCCGCCGACTCGAAGCGGAAGATGCGGGAGGAGGGGGACGCCTCGCGGATGTCCACCACCTTGAAGAGCATATGCTCGGGGTGCAGCTTGTCCGCCAGCTCACGGATGGGGTCTCTGGGATCGGGGATCGGGGAACCCTTGGCAAAATTCTCTTCTCTCAGCTTGGTGACGCGGGAGGCCCCGCCGACGTCCTGCAGAAAGCCTTTGACCTTAATACTCATTTCTCACAGCCTCCCTTTCTTCTCGAGGTCTTCCTTTACGCCCTTGGCGGCCGCGCGGCCGTTGGTGATCTGCGGGCCCATGCCGTCGCCGCTCATGCCGTGAGCGCCGGCGAATTCCAGACCCTCGATGAAGTGGTCCTTTTCCTTCATCTGCAGTCTCGCCACCGCGTGGTCCTCCATGGAGTGCAGGTAGCCGTAGATGTTGCCCTTCCAGGCGCCCACGTAGTGGGACACGGTCATGGGCGTGGTGACCTCGATCTCCTGGATGCGGCGGCGGAAGTCCACCTTGGTGATCTTGATGCACTCGTCGATCATCTCGCTGGCCAGACGGCGCTTGAGGTCGAAATAGTCCTCTTCCTTCACGTCCTCGAAGGGCTTGGAGGGCACCAGGGCCGTGATGGAGAGCTGGGTAATGCCCTCGGGCAGGGTGGGATTGGCGTGGTTGAGGCAGATGGTGGTGATGTAGTTATAGGGCTCGGTGATGTTGGAATAGTTCCTCCAGATCTCGTTGGTGTCCATGGTGGTGCCGGAGAAGGTGGAGTAGTCGGTGATGCCGTTTTCCTCGGGCGTGCCCTCGATGAGCAGGATGACGGAGACGGGCACCACGGAGAGCTTGCGGTTGTTGATCATCTTGATCGCGCCCGCGGGCACCTCGCTCAGCGGCTCGATCATTTGGGTGTAGACCCTGTTGGGGTACGGGCCGGAGATCACGTAGTCGCAGTGGATCTCGTCGCCGCGGGCGGTGCGCACGCCGTAGACCTTGCCGTCCTTGACGAGGATCTTCTCCACTTCCTGGTTGAACTCGTACTGAGCGCCGTTTTCCTCGCATTTGGCCTGCAGCTTCATGCTCATCTCGTGGCTGAAGTTGCGGCAGACGTAGGAACCGGTGAAGTAGTCGGCCATCAGGAAGGCGTAGATCGTGAAGGGCAGATCGTCCATGCGGTTGCCAACGTAGATCCAGTAGGGGGTCAGCATCTCCACGGCCTTCTTGGGGAGCTTGAAGGTGTCGATGACCTCGGTGGCGGTGTAGCCCACGGTCTTGACAAAGTCGGGGTGCTTGAGGAGCATCTGCACCTTGCTCATGGGAGTGACGGAGAGAATGTTCATGCTGTCGTAGACGCGGCGGCAGAGGAGCATCAGCTCATGGACCTTCTCGTAGGTGCCGGGGCAGACCTCGTCGATCTCTTTGGCGACGGTGGTGTAGCTGTCGTCATAGTCCGGATGCAGGACCTTGTCGATGCCGGAGTTGGGCAGGGCCACGCGGTAGCATTCGGGCACGGGCAGCCAGTCGATGTCGACGCCCATGTCGTCGAAGAACTTGCCGACCTTCAGGCGCTTGCCGGGCTGGCCGATGGACATCATCTCATGCAGCGTCGCCTCGATCTCAAAGCCGTTGCGCACAAAGTCGGTGGCGAGACCGCCGGGCATGTTGTGCTTTTCGAGGATCAGAATGTCCTTGACGCCCCAGGCCTGCAGCTGCAGGCAGGCGGACATGCCGGCCAGCGCGCCGCCGATGATGACGACGTCGTAATGGTCTTTGTAAAACTTCATCATATCTTCCTTTCGTTCAATAGAAAGCAGAGGGCGGAGGAAATCTCCACCCTCATTCAGAGTAAACGATGATCCGATCGTCGAGAGCAGATTCCGAGGAATTTTGCGTTCTGGCGATGACAAAACTTTGCAGACATACTTTGTGTATTTCAAAAAGGTTTGGCGAAGTCAGGGCGCAAAATTCCCGGAAAATGCCAAAGCCGATCGGGTCAGCGTTTGCTCAAAGTTAGAAGAAACGCTCGACCAGCTCGCGGGAGTACTCGGCAGTCTCGTCCATGTCGCCGAAGCTCATGACTTCGCCGGCATAGAAGGTGTCGTACTTGCCCTGCATGGCCTCCACCTTGTCGTACCAGCCGGCGGCGTAGTCCTCGGAGAAGACATGGGGGAAGTAGTACACGGACCACTCGTTGATGACTTCCTCGGCGGGGTTCTTCATGATCTTGAGGTCGTCCTGCACCATCTGACGGCACTCCTCGTAGGGGATCTCCCTGGAGTTCTTGTGCTTGCGCAGCGCGTAGGTGGTGATGACCTGGTCGATCTGGTCTCTCCAGCGGCGGTAGTAGACCATCAGGTGACCCAGCTTCTCGGGCTCCATGTTGTCAAAGACATAGTAGGAGATCTCGGGATGGTTCTCGGGCTTGGTGAGGAAAGCCTGTACGTCGTAGCGCTCGTAGTCGATCTTGGAGAAGAGGGCGAGCTCGTCCTCGCGGGCGTCGAAGTACTCGACCATGCCCTTCTGCCCGTCGGCGCGCTTGTTGGGGATGTACAGAGGAGCGGTGACGATGATCTTGTCGTACTCCTCGACTTCGCCGTTGACGGTGACGAAGACCTTGCCGTCCTTGCGCTCGACCTTCTCGATGGTGGAGTTGAGGCGGGCGGGGTGCTTGAGGTGGTCGTTGAGCTGCTCCCAGATGTACTGGGTGCCTTCCTTCCAGGTCCAGAGGTTGACCTTGACGAAGTTCATGCAGGTCTGGTAGTCCAGATACTTCAGGACGTAGGCCGCGGGGATCTCGTCAAAGTAGCCGTAGCCGAAAGAGGTGAAGGGTCCGATCCAGATCTTCTGCACCAGGGGAACGCCGTTCATCTCACAGAACTGCTTGAAGGGCAGAGCCAGGTCCTTCAGGTTGGGGTTCACGCCCTCGACCTTCTCGCGGCCGGGCGTGACGGCATAACCGTCGTAACGGCCCTCGGCGACGCCGCGGTGGCCGTTGAGATCATAGCCCTTGTACTTGGTCTCCAGCAGCTCGCCGAACTTCTTGAGCTGACCCTTCATCTTCAGAAGCCAGGGGTTCTTGATGATGTTGCCGAGCGTGCGGGCAAAGGGCTCGATCACGTTGCCGTTGGCGTCCTTGTAGTTGCGGTTGAGCTGGGGGCCGTCGTGGGTGATGCCGCAGAACTCTTCCACGTCATGCACGGCATAGTAGGAGGGAACGCCCATGATGGCGCCCATCTCGTAGCGTCTGCCGTTGTAGTGGGGAGACCAGCACTTGCCGCCGACGCGGTCCTGACGCTCCAGAATGCTGTAGTTGTTGTAGCCTTTCTTTTCCAGATACATGCCGGCGGAGAGACCCGCAGGGCCGCCGCCGACGATGCAGATGCGAATGTTTTTGTCCATATTTCTTCCTCCATGTTATTTTTGTGCGGGGAATTGTTATGCTGCGTTAATTATACAATACGAATACAAAAATTTCACTATATAATTTACAGACTGTGTCAAAATTTTCAGAATTCTTTGGCCCTCGCCCTTTTCAAGCTTTGCCGTCTGTGATATAGTGAATAACAATCAAAAGAGAAACAGAATACGGAGAAAGGGGGACCCCTATGCGATTTGATTCTTTTCGCCATATGCTCTCCTGGTGGGCGCAGGAGCGGCCCGATGCGCCGGCCCTGCGTTACGGCTCCGAGATGCGGAGCTTTTCCGAACTCCATGAAGACGTCCTTGTCCGCTCGGAGGAACTGAAGCAGAGCGGCAAAAGCTGCGTCGGTATCCTTGCGGACGGAAGCCTCCGGTGCGTGGAGGAGATCTTCGCCGCGAACCTTGCGGGACTGCAGATCGTGATGCTGGACGCCATGGCGCCCGAGCCGCTGCTCAAGACCCTGATCCGCTATACGGACATCGACCTGCTCTGGGGCGACGAGGACCTGTGCGGGGAACTGGAGACCGCTCTGATGGGCGGCGTGAAGGACGGCGCGGGAAAGATCCTCTTCTTCACCTCCGGCACCACGGAGCAGGCCAAGGCCGTGGTGCTCAGCGACCGCTCCCTGTGCCAGAGCGCCTGGAACGGCTCTGCAAAGCTGCCGCTCACGACGGAGGATACGCTTCTGTGCATGCTGCCGCTGGGACATGTGTTCGGCTTCGTGTGCGGGCTCCTCTGGGGCCTGAGCTGCGGAGCCTGCGTGGCCCTGGGCCGCGGCGCCCGGCATTACGCGGACGACTGTGCATTCTACCGCCCCACGGCGGTTTCCGTAGTGCCGCTGCTGCTGGGCTTCCTGCTGCAGCGCGGCTGCGTGAACGCGGAGCTTTCGCTGATCCTGGTCGGAGCGGGGGACTGCCCGCCGCAGCTTTTGCAGGCGGCCGCCGCGCGGGGCATCCGCGTGAGCTTCGGCTACGGCCTCACGGAGACAAGCTCCGGCGTCGCCATCAGCGTGGAGGGGGACCCCTACGCGATGGAGGTCTGCCCGGACGATACGATCACCCTGGCAGAAGACGGGGAGATCCTGATCGAAGCTCCCACCTGCATGATGCAGGGGTATTATAAACGGCCCGACGCTACGCGCGAGGTGCTGCAAAACGGCGTTTTCCACACCGGGGACCTCGGCCGCTTCGACGAGGAGGGCAAGCTCCACATCACCGGCCGGAAGAAGGATATGCTGGTCCTGCCGGACGGGACGAAGATCTTCCTGCCCGAGTATGAGGCGCGGCTCATGTCCGCCCTGGGGCATACGGAGCTGGCCGTCACCCTCCGGGACGGCAGACCGCTGCTGGTGTTCGTGGGGCAGACGGAGGAAGCGGCGCTGCGGGAAAGGCTCAAGCCCGTCATGGCCGCGCTGCCGAGAGGGCAGCAGCTTGCCGGGATCCTGATCACAGACGAGGCCCTGCCGCGCACGGCGACAGGTAAAATCAAACGCTGGGAGCTCCAGCAGAAAGTGGGATGAAAAGCATGACGAGACAGGAAGTATTTGAAAAAACCAAAAAAGTGATCCACGACTGCTTCCCCGATATGGACGTGGAGGCGCTGAACGAGGAGAGCGTCATCAATACCGAAACCGCCATCGACTCCATGGGCTTTGTGCTGGTGATCTGCAAGCTGGAGGCTCTCTTTGACGTGCGCATCCCCGAGCGCCAGTGGAACAAGCTCTCCACCCTGGGCGACGTGGTGGACGCGATCTATAAGCGCGTCGAGAAGAAATGAGCGTCTACCGGGAGGAACTGCTGCTGCGCAGCAAGGATGTGGACATGTTCCGCCGCCTGCGGACCTCCGAGCTCTTCAAGCTGATGCAGGAGGCCTCCATCCGCCACACGGAGGAGCTGGGCATGGGGCGCGACAAGACCCTGGACAAGGGCATCCTCTGGGTGCTGCTGCTGCAGACGGCGGAGATCGGGCGCATGCCCGAATACGATGAGCGCATCGTGCTCAAAAGCTGGCCCGGAAAGACCATGCATTTGCTGTTTCCCCGGTTTTACCGGCTGGAGACCGCCGCGGGAGAGCATCTGCTCTCGGCGAGCGCCCTCTGGGGCCTGGTGGACCAGAAAACGCGCAAGATGGTCTTCCCCGAGCGCTACGGGGTGGAGATCGAGGGCGTTGTGACCGGGGAGGAGATCGCTCTCCCCTCGGCGCCGAAGCGCCTGGACTGCACGGAGACCCGGCCCTTCACCGTTCCCTACAGCTATGTGGACTTAAACGGCCACATGAACAACACCCGCTATTTCGATCTGGCCGAGGACTGCATCCCGGCCGCGGCTCAGGGCTGCCGGCTGGAGCGGATCCGGACCGAGTACGTGAACGAGGCCCGCTTCGGCGAGAGCTTCCGGGTGTCCTGGGGCGAAGCGGGGGGCGAGATCTACCTCACGGGCGAGGGGGAAAAGCCCATCTTCCGCATGGGTCTGCGCTACCGCTGAAACAGAAAAGCAAAAACCTGGCCGGGATGAATTATCATCCCGGCCAGGTTTTGTGATTTTGCGGGCACGGCGGCTTACTGCTCGGCGGGCTCAAAGTCCTCTCTGCCGTGCTTGCAGAGCGGGCAGCTGTAACCCTCGGGCAGCTCGCCCTCGCAGGGCTCAAAGTGGCCGCAGATCTTGCAGACGAAGCCCTTCTGCTTTTTCTTTGTCTCGGGGACGACGTGCTCGAAGTCCTCCTTGCCGTGCTTGCAGAGCGGGCAGACAAAATCGTCGGGCAGCTCCGCGCCCTCGTAGACGTAGCCGCAGATCTTGCAGACCCAGCACTCCTTCTGCTCGGGCGCGGGGTTCTTCTTGGGCTTGATGTGGGCGTGATAGTAGCTGTAGGTGGCGGAGGGGGCGTTGGAGAGCACCTTCGCCTCCACGACGTTGGCAACAAACAGGGTGGAGGGGCCAGCGTCGATGACTTCCACGACCTCGCAGGAGAGCACCGCATTGGCATATACGGGCAGATAGCGGATGCCGTTTGCCGTGCGCTCCGTCCACTCCGCATCGGCGAACTTGTCCACGTCGCGGCCGGACTGGAAGCCGAACTGCTTAAAGAGACTGTAGGGGGCCTCCTCGGTCAGGACGGAGACGTTGAACACGCCGGACTTGAGGATCATGTCGCAGGTGTGGTTCTTCTTGATAACGGAGATCGTGAGCTTCTTCGGGTCGCCGGAGGCGGCCTGGGAAGCGGAGTTGATGATGCAGCCGTAGTCCTTCCCGTCGACCGCGGTGGTCAGCAGCTCCACGCCGTAGCTGAGCTTGTTGAAGGCCTTGGAGTTGACGGCTTCGGGATTGTAGACCCCGGCGGCGGGGACGGCGGCAGCCTCGGCAGCCGGCGCGGGCGCAGGATTCAGCTCGTCGGCAAAGGCCTGGGCCAGCGCCTCCAGCTGCGCCTCCTGATCGGGGGCGAGGGCGGACTTGAGGGTGACGTTGTCGGCGATGAACTCGATGTTCTTGCAGGGTGCGAGCAGCTCGCGCATGACCTTGCCGCTGGTGGGCGCCCAGGAGCCGTTTTCGATGAGGGCGACCTTGCGGTTCTGCAGGTTGTGGGCGGCCAGATCGTGCAGCAGGTTCTCCATGGTCACGAAGACGCCGGCGTTGTAGGTGGTGGCGGCAAAGACCAGGTGGCTGCAGCGGAAAGCGTCGGAGACGATATAGCTTGCGGGGGTGACGGAGGTGTCGTACATACGTACGCGCACGCCCTTTTCCGCCAGTCTGCAGGCAAGGATGTTGGCCGCGTTCTCGGTGTGGCCGTAGACGGAGGCATAGGCGATGAGCACGCTCTTTTCCTCCGGGGTGTAGCTCGACCAGAGCAGGTACTTTTCCAGGAAATCGCCGAAGTGGCTGCGCCAGACGAAGCCGTGCAGCGGGCAGACATAGGCGATGTCGAGCTTCGCCGCCTTTTTCAGCACGGCCTGCACCTGCGGGCCGTATTTGCCCACGATGTTGGTGTAGTAGCGCCGCGCCTCGTCCACGTGCTCACTGAAGAAATCGGTCTCGTCGGCGAAGAGGCGGCCGTTGAGCGCGCCGAAGGTACCGAAGGCATCGGCGGTGAGGAGGACCTTGTCGGTCGCGTCATAGCTCATCATGACCTCGGGCCAGTGCACCATGGGGGCCATGACAAAGCTGAAGCTGTGTCTGCCGGTGGAGAGCGTGTCGCCCTCCTTGACGAGCAGGAAACGGTCGCTGAGATCCATGGGGAAGAACTGGCCGACCATGGCCTTGATCTTGGCGTTGCAGACAACCGTGGTCTCCGGGTGCCGCTGCAGCAGCAGCTCCAGCGTGGCGGCGTGGTCGGGCTCCATGTGGTGGATCACCAGATAGTCGAGAGGACGGCCGCCCAGGGCGTGGGCCACGTTCTCCAGGAAAACGGCGTACACGGCCTTGTCCACCGTGTCAAAAAGCACGGTCTTCTCGTCCAGCAGCAGATAGGAATTATAGGAAACGCCGTCAGGCACGCCGTACACGCCCTCGAAGCAGGCGAGGCGGCGGTCGTCCGCGCCGACCCAGATCAGGTCGTCCAGAACTTTTCTCGTGCAGTACATAAATCCGAAATCTCCTTTTTTGTATTGTGTCCCCGCACAGGGCGGATGGGTTCGTTTCTGATGCCTTTTCATTATAGAAAGAAAACGCTTGACTTGCAAGAGATTTCTGCTATCATCTAAATAGGTTGTGCACAATTGTTTCAAGGAGGTCATCCCATGGCAGAGAAGAAGTTCGCGGGTCTGCGCGGCCCGGTGGAAGATGCTGCCGTCAGCGCCGATTTCGAGGCTTCGCAGAATTTCGAAGCTCTGCGCGTCGGCAAGCTGGGCGTGTATTACAGAGAGGGCTTCAAGACCCGGTTTTTCGCCTATTCGGAGTTGGAGCGGGCCTTCCTGCGGGTGCAGGAGGTGCGCGGACGCATGTGCTGCGCGCAGGCCTTTTTCGCCTATTTCCGCATGGTGCTCGTCGCGGGCGGCAAGGAGTACGACTATGTGATGAGCGAGAACGAAAAGCTCATGGACGACGCGCTGGCGGCCATCGCCTCCGCCGCGCCGGAGCTTCCCATCGGCGTCCCCGAAAAGTAGTATTACGGCGCGGGTATTGAGGAGACGGGGGAAGCGGAAGGGCTCCCCGCAAGAGCCTCTTCCCGAAGCGTCCGCAGAAAAGTGAACAGGGAACAAAAGCACGGCGCATTCGTCAAGACGATCGAATGCGCCGTGTTTTGCTCAAGACGGGAAGCCGAATTAAGAATTCTTATGTTGTGTTCGCACCGGTTCCGGTTTAGCATAAGGAGCATGAGGAAGAGGCAAAACGCCCTGCGGCGCTTCGCCGTCATTTGATTGTGAAAAAGAGGCGATACTCCATGAAGAAAAGATTGTTCGGGATCATAATGATCGCGCTGTTGTGCGCGCTGCTGGCCACGGTTTGCGGGGTGGAGAGTTTTCTTGACCGCGCGGAGGCCGCCGCACCCGCCGAAGCGCAGGTCTCCTCGCCGGCGCCGGTGGACACGCCGATCCCCGCGGACGACTGGCAGGAGGCCTATGCGGCGATTCTGGCCGCCTATGCGGAGAAATACGCGGACGAGTACGGCTATTCCCATTACCTGCTCTATGATCTGGACGCCGACGCCGTGCCGGAGCTGATCATCGGCTTCGGGACCTGCGAGGCGGACTATCAGTACAGCCTTTACCGCTTCGATGCGGAGAAAGGCGCGGAGTTCGTCGTCAATTTCGGCTACGGGCACTCGGAGCTCTGCGGCCTTTCCTCGGAAAACGCGCTGCTTCTGCATGGGGCTCACATGGGCTACGAGTGGGTGGACCGCCTGCGCCGGACCGGCTCGCTCTATGAGCAGGATCACGTCCTGGAGGGCCGCATGCTCGGCGAGAACGACGCGTATCTGCCGCTCGAGGCGCTCGGTTACTGTCGTCTCGACAGCCTTGACGGACTCGACTGGGCCGGAAATCCCGCCGATGAAAACGACGCGGTCATCGCGCCGCTGCGCATGGAGGAATCGCTGCCCGACAGCTACGTCAGCTACCGTCAGCTCGTCGTGCAGAGCGCTCTGCCCGCGGACAGCCGCTTTCTGATTTACGCACTGGACAGCGAGGGCACGGAGGAGCTGCTCTCCTGCTATGACGAGGACGCCGGCATGGCCGCCGTGCGCATTGATCGCCTGAAGGACGGTCGGCTGGAGACGGTTTTCCTCGGCGAGGGTCCTCTGGTCGGCGCGGCCAATCTTGGCCTGCGTGAGGTCCGCTGGGACGGTGAGACGCGCCTGGCCTACTTCTACTCCAACGGCGAGGCAAAGGAGCAGGACGTGTTTGAGACCGTGACGCAGTGGGCGCTGCTTGATGCGGACGGCGAGATCGCCCTGCGCTTCACGGGCGTGGCCCGCAACGGGGAGATCGTGTCCGTCTCGCCGGAGGCCGGGATCGGGCTCGACGCATACAAAACCATGTGCGAGGAGTCGCTGCCGCTGATCAGCTATGCGGCCAGGTTCGACGCAGACGGCGATTATGCGATGGACTGCAACAGCTTCCTCGGCTGGCATGACTGAAAGAGGCAAAACGACCCCGCCGCGGAGATGCCGCGGCGGGGTACGATCACGGGAGACGCGCCAGCAGCGCGCAGAGCAGGAGACCGAAGGCTGTGGGCAGCAGGGCGGCGAGAGCCGTCCAGCCCGGGCTTCC
Source organism: Oscillospiraceae bacterium (assembly GCA_902774015.1). Classification (GTDB taxonomy): domain Bacteria; phylum Bacillota; class Clostridia; order Oscillospirales; family Oscillospiraceae; genus Limivicinus. The sequence goes on from CACYHB010000005.1 coordinate 75,708, forward strand.
GGTCTCTTTCTTTACGGTCAGGAGCGTGGTGGAGCAGGGCCAGTGCAGCACCGTAAAACACAGGACGCAGGCCGCCGTCCGCAGGGTCCAGCCGTGCTGCAGCAGGAGCGCGCGCACATCTCCCAGCGCGCCCGGATCGCGGAGGCTTCCTCCTGCGCTGTAGATCATCAGCAGGATGGGAAGCACGGTCTCGTTGGCCGGGAGCCCCAGCACAAAGGCCAGCAGGATCGCCCCGTCCAGGCCGAAGAGGCGACCGGCGGGCTCAAGAAAAGCGGCGCAGCGGCAAAGAAGACTCACTCCGCCGGGCTGAGCATTTGCAAGCACCCAGATCAGCGCCCCCGCCGGCGCCGCGACCGCGGCGGCCCGGCCGAGTACCTTGAGCGTCCGGTCCAGCAGGGAACGGAGCAGGATCTGCCCCGGCTGGGGCAGACGGTAAGGCGGCAGCTCCAGCACGAAGGAGCTGGGCGTGCCCTCCAGAACGGTCCGGGACAGAAGCCAGGTGGCCGCAAAGCTCATGAGCACGCTGCCCGCCACCACGGCGGTCAGCAGCAGGGACGCGCGCAGCGGCGTGAGGGCGGAGGCAGCGAAAAACATGCTGATCAGCGCGATCAGCAGCGGAAAGCGGCCGTTGCAGGGGACGAAGCTGTTGGTGAGGATCGCAAGCAGGCGCTCCCGCCTCGAGTTGATGATCCGGCAGCCGGCGACCCCCGCCGCGTTGCAGCCAAAGCCCATCATCATGGTAAGGCATTGCTTGCCGCAGGCGCCGCAGGCCTGGAAGGGCCGGTCCAGATTGTAGGCCACCCGGGGCAGATAGCCCAGATCCTCCAGCAGCGTAAAGAGCGGGAAGAAGATCGCCATGGGCGGCAGCATCACGGACACCACCCAGGCGAGGGTCCTGTACGCGCCCTCGGTCAGCAGCGCCGCAAGCGGCGCAGGGAGGGAGATCGCGCAGAGAGCCTCATGCAGCGGCGCCTCCAGTGAAAACAGCAGCCGGCTCAGCAGGGCCGAGGGTCGGTTGGCCCCGGCGACGGTGAGATAAAACACCAGCGCCGGCAGCAGAAGCATCAGCGGCCAGGCGAGGATCCGGTGGGTCAGGATCCTGTCGATGCGCGCCTCCCGCCGCAGCGGCTCCCGCGGCCCCTGCACCGCATCCCCGCAGATCGTCTGTGCCAGACGCACCAGCGCCGCAGTGCGCCCGTCCTCCCCCTCGTCCTCCGGCAGCACCAGGGGGGAGACCGCCCTCTCGGGCGCCTCCAGCAGCGCGCCGACCGCCTCCAGAAGCAGACGGCGGCTGCCGCGTCTGCGGGCGCTCAGCGCGATCACGGGCACGCCCAGGCGTTCTGACAGCAGGGGCAGATCCAGCCTCAGGCCGCGCCGCCGCGCCTCGTCCATCAGATTCAGGCAAAGCAGCACCGGTTTGCCGAGCGCCAGGATCTGCAGTGCGAAAAAAAGATTGCGCTCCAGAAGACCCGCGTCGCAGACGAGAAGGATGGCCTCCGGCTCGTCGGAGAGCAGGAAATCCCGGGCCACCTGCTCCTCCCGCGAGTGGGCGGAGAGCGAGTAGGTCCCGGGAACGTCCACCAGCACGCAGCGCCGCGCGCCGGCGGTAAAGCGCCCGCGGGCGGAACTCACGGTCTTGCCGGTCCAGTTGCCGGTGTGCTGCCGCAGCCCTGTGAGGCGGTTGAAAACCGTACTTTTTCCCACGTTCGGCAGCCCCGCCAGGGCGATCACGTGCTCCTCCATCCTATCCCTCCGTCCGCTCGATCAGAATCCGGCCCGCGTCCCGGTCCCGCAGGGCCAGGACCGCGCCGCAGAGGCTGTAGGCCGCGGGGTCGCCCAGGGGGCTGCGCCCGAGACAGCGCAGCTCCGCGCCCTCCACCAGCCCCAGCTCCCGCAGCCGCAGGCGCATGGGGCCGGCAATGCGCAGGGAACGCACGCGGCCGCCCTGGCCGGGCTGCAGGCTGGAGAGCGCCGTTTCCTTGTTCATGACTTCCACCTCGTCTCAGTCTATGCGCTCTTGCAAAACGGCGTGATTTCCGCTACAATACGGGCGAGGTGAGACGACATGCAGTTTTCTTTCAACCATTTCAATTTTAACGTTCTGGATCTGGAGCGCAGCCTGAAGTTCTATGACGAAGCGCTGGGACTCAGGCCGGTGCGGGAGAAAAACGCCGCCGACGGCAGTTTCAGGATCGTTTTTCTCGGCGACGGGATCACCGATTTCCGGCTGGAGCTGACCTGGCTGCGTGACCACAGCGAGCCCTATGACCTGGGCGAGCAGGAATATCACCTGGCTTTCCGCACGGACGACATGGAAAGCGCCCACGCAAAGCACGAGGCCATGGGCTGCATCTGCTTTGAAAACCCGGCAATGGGCATCTACTTCCTGGAGGATCCGGACGGCTACTGGATCGAGATCATCCCCACGCGCTGAAAAACGGAAGAGAGGGACAAAACCGGTGTGTGATTCCAAGAGTATGACATGCAGGAAAAAGGCGTTTGCGATCGTTCTCGCGCTGCTTGCTTTTCTCGTCTGCGTCGCGGCCGCGCCGCAGACCGCAGAGGATGCGGGCGAGACGCCGACCATCGAGGCGACGATCTACGAGATCAGCAAATACGGCAATATCGTTCTGAGCATCAGCCCGGATTCCATGAAGGAGCTGGGTTATGAACCGGCGGACGTGATCCTGGTGCAGATCGGAAGCAGCGAAACGGAAATGCCCATCGGCACCAGCTATACCGACGCCGACTCCGGCGAGCCGATCTGCTGCTTCAAGTTCAGCTCCTCCAAGGGTGTGGAAGAGGTCGTGCTTGCCATCAACGGCGGGAACCTGACCGAGGTCATGGGCATTGCCGAGTACGAAAAGATCGAGGGAGATCCCGGCTTCACCTGGCGTCTCGCCGAGGGGCTGGAACAGCCTGTCACGGTCACGATCTCCATGCTGCAGAAGCAGGGCTATGCCGAAGAGTATCAGATGCACCAGCTCGGCGGCACCCGCTCCAACAAGCGGTCGGACTACGCGCAGCTGAGCGATGAGGAGTTCGCCAATTTCCGTGCGGTGGAGACCACCGGCATGGGCGTCGGCACGCTGTACCGCTCTTCCTCGCCCGTAAAGTCCGCCTATAACCGCAATGCCGAGGCGGATGCCGCGCTGCAGAACGCCCTGATCCGTACGGTCATGAACATGGCCGACAGCGAGGAAGTCATGAAGAGCTACCCCGACTATGACCTGACCCACTATGCAGACTGCGATATCATCGCCTTGGATATGAAGATGGATTTGGCTTCCGAGGAGTTCCAGACAGCGCTGGCCGACGGTTTCCGCTTTCTGGCTTCCCACGAGGGGCCCTATCTGATCCACTGCCAGGAGGGCAAGGACCGCACAGGCTTCGCCTGCGGCGTTCTGGAATGCCTCATGGGAGCGAGTCTCGACGAGGTCGTAGAGGATTACATGATCACTTACTACAACTTCTACGGCATCGGACCGGACTCCGAGCAGTATGCGCAGATCGCCGGGAGCAACATCAAGGCAAGCCTTGCCGGCGCCTTCGGAGTCGATGCGATCGACGATAATTCGCTGGATCTGGCCGCGGAGGCCGAGGAATACCTGCTGGAGATCGGCATGAGCGGGGAGGAACTCTCCGCCCTGGAGGATCGGCTCGCAGAGGACTACGGCGGCCTGCTGCAGGCGGCCTGAAGCTGCGGGACGAGAAAAACGGGACTGTGAACAATCATTCACAGTCCCGTTTTTCTTATCCGATCTCCCGGTACATGGCCGGGGCGTCCGCCTTGCTCACGGTCTCGCTGACCTGCGTGACCTCCACCTTCAGCGTACCCTTGCCGAAGGCGATCTCGATCACGTCGCCGACCTTGACCTGGTAGCTGGCCTTCACAGGCCTGCCGTTGACGGAGACGCGCTCGCCGCCGCAGGCGTCGTTGGCCACGGTGCGGCGCTTGATGAGCCGGGAGACTTTCAAATATTTGTCCAAACGCATACAGTTTTCCTCCGCTTGCATGCAGAAATAGAAAAAGCTGCGTGCCGACCGGCAGCGCAGCTTTTGACTATATCCGGTTCGCTTACTTGGCGACGGCGTCCTTCAGAGCCTTGCCGACCTTGAAGCTGGCAACGCGGGAAGCGGGGATGGTGATCTCTTCCTTGGTCTGGGGGTTGCGGCCAACGCGCTCGCCGCGCTCCTTGACCTCAAAAGCACCGAAGCCGACCAGCTGAACCTTTTCACCGGCAACGAGAGCACCGGTAATGGCGTCAAACGCGGCGTTGATAGCCTTCTCGCTGTCCTTCTTGGACAGGCCGGCCTTCTCTGCGACTGCAGCAACGAGTTCTGCCTTATTCATGTATTGATTCCTCCTAAAGTGATATGGCACACTGCCATGTTTATGATGAGTCTGCCCCGATTTCGGGCAAATTACTCACTTTTTGCCTGTAATGTATACAGCCATGCTAATCTACCATATTTCCGGTGGATTATCAAGTCTTTTTTCGCATAAAAGCAAGGTTTCTCAGCGCATACGGAGGATTTTCGCGATTTTATCCCCGCCGGGGATCAGGCGCATGTCCTCTTTCGTGATCATCCGCATCGCGATGGCGAAAACAAAGTACACGATCACCGCCGCGATGATGGCGATCCCCAGGCAGAGAAGCGTGTGGATGCGCGGGGAGCCGAAGCGCAGGAAACGATCGCCAAGGCCGTAGAGGCCCCAGGCACAGCCGCCCATCACGGCGCTGCAGAGGAGCGGCTTGATGAGGATGTTCCGCAGCTTGGGGTTCTTGTCCAGCACATAGCACATGAACACGAAGTTCATCACAGCCATCACCACGTAGCTTGCCAGCGTCCCGACGGGCGCGCCGTAGATATTGATGCGCGGCTGGGCGACGAGGAAGTAGTTGAGCCCGACCTTCACCACGCCGCCGACGATCATCGTGATCATGGGCAGCATCTCCTTCCCGTTCGCCTGCAGGATGGCGTTTTCCATCAGCACCATGCACACGAAGAAGGCGGCCACGCCCATCACGGCCAGCAGCACAGGCCCCGCGGGGTGGTTGTCGTGGAAGATGACGCGCATGATCGGCCGGGAGAGCACCGCGAGTCCCACGCCCATGGGCATGGCCAGCACGGCGGCGATGCGCATGGAGTCCTCGGAGATTTTGGTGGCCAGGTCGTTCTCGCCCTTCACAGCCGCGGCGGTGATGGCGGGAACGACGGAGATGGTGAGCGGCGTGATGATGGCGGCGGGCAGGTTGAAGATTGTCTGCGCTTCGCCGTAGACGCCGTTTAAGACGTTGGCGGCGTTCAGGTCAAAGCCGGCGGCGGACTGCAGCCGTCCCATGGTCAGGCCCGTATCCACCAGGTTCAGGATGGCCAGCACGCTGCTTCCGAGGGCGATGGGGATGCCGATGCGCATGAAGCGGGAGAAAATCTTTCCGTCGCTTTCCGGCACGTCCGGGTTTTCCAGCACCCCGGTGCTGTAGTGGCGGCGCTTGTAGAGCCACATGTACAGGAGCGCCGCGGCGGATCCGGCGGTGACGCCGAAGATGGCGGCGGCGGAGCCCATGGGCTTTCCGTGAGCCGCGTGCATCACGATCCAGGCCAGGGCGAGCCCCACCACGACCTTGACCAGCACCTCCAGCACCTGTCCCACCGTGGTGGGGATCATGTTGCCGTATCCCTGGCAGTAACCCCGGTAGGCCGAGACCAGACACACCAGCAGCACGGAGGGGGCCATGGTGCGTATGCTGAGGGCGGCGGGCGGATTGTGCAGGATGCGCCCGGCGATGAAGCCCGGGAACAGGAACATGATCAGGGAGAAGACCATGCCGATCGCGAAGAAGGTCCACCAGGCCACGCGGAAGATGCGCCGCGCCTGCATGGGGCGGTTCTCGGCGTTGGCCTCGGAGATCATGCGGGCCAGCGCAATGGGGAGACCTGCCGTCGACAGCGTCAGAAAGACGTTGTAGACGTTGTAGGTCTGCATGAACATGGAATAGCCGTCGGGGCCGATGATGTTGGCCACGGGCATCTTGTACAGGAAACCCAGAATTTTCATGATGATGACGCCCAGCGTCAAGATCGCGGCGCCGTGCAGATAATTCTGGCCTTTATGTTCCGCCATGCTGAGTCCTCCCGGAGCAATTGGTTTCTACCAACTATAATAGGAAAATGTTACGAAATCAAGGGGATGGGCGATGATCTCAGGCGGGATCGGCCGCCGCTGCGATCTTCCGCGCCACGTGGACGCCGCTGGCGGAGGCGTGGCTGAGGGAATGGGTGACGCCCGAGCAGTCGCCGATCACATAAAGCCCCCTGCAGGCCGTCTCCAGATCCTCGTCGATCTCCACTTCCATGTTATAGAATTTGACTTCCACACCGTAGAGGAGCGTGTCGTCGTTGGCGGTGCCCGGGGCGATCTTGTCCAGCGCGTAGATCATTTCAATGATGCCGTCCAGGATGCGCTTGGGGATCACCAGACTCAGGTCGCCGGGGGTGGCGGCCAGGGTGGGCGTCACAAAGCTGTCGCGGACGCGGCTCTCGGTGCTGCGGCGGCCGCGCACCAGATCGCCGAAGCGCTGCACGATCACACCGCCGCCCAGCATATTGGACAGGCGGGCAATGCTTTCGCCGTAGCCGTTGGAGTCCTTGAAGGGGACGGAAAAGTGCTTGGACACCAGCAGGGCAAAGTTGGTGTTCTCGGTGTGCCTGCTGGGGTCCTCGTAGCTGTGGCCGTTGACGGTGACGATGCCGTTGGTGTTCTCGTTGACCACCACGCCGTGAGGGTTCATGCAGAAAGTGCGCACCAGGTCCTCAAACTTCTCGGTCCGATAGACGATCTTGCTCTCGTACAGCTCATCCGTCAGGTGGGCAAAGACGTCCGCGGGCAGCTCCACGCGCACGCCGATGTCCACCCGGTTGGAGCGGGTGGGGATGTTCAGACTCTCGCAGACGCTCTCCATCCACTTGCTGCCGCTGCGGCCCACGGAGACCACGCAGCGGGCGCATTCGAAATCGCCTCCGGCGCTGTGCACGAGAAAGCCCGTTTCCGTATGCTCGATGCTCTCCACGGCGGTGTTGAAGTGGAAGTCCACCCGATCCTTCAGCTCGTTATAGAGGTTTTCCAGCACCACGTAGTTGATGTCGGTGCCCAGGTGGCGCACCTGCGCGTCCAGCAAATGCAGCCCGTTTTCCAGGCACATGCGCTTGATCCGGGTGTTGGCGGTGGAGTAGAGCTTCGTCCCCTCGCCGCCGTGGGCGAGATTGATCTCATCCACGTACTGCATGAGCTCGATGGCTTTCTGCTTTCCCACGTATTCGTAGAGCGTGCCGCCGAACTGGTTGGTGATGTTGTATTTGCCGTCGGAAAAGGCGCCCGCGCCGCCGAAACCGCTCATGATGCTGCACACCGGGCAGCGCACGCAGCTTTTGATCTTGTCCCCGTCGATGGGGCATTTGCGGCGGGCCAGCTCCCGCCCCAGCTCAAAGACCGCGACCTTCATCTCCGGCGCGTTTTTCTTCAGCTCATAGGCGGTAAAGATGCCGCCGGGGCCGGCGCCGACGATGATCACATCATAAAACATTGTCATTCCTCCAAAAAAAGTCCGGACGGTGTGGGATTCCACAGCCGTCCGGCCAACAAATATCCTTGATTTACTTTAACACGCCGCGCTGCGGATGTCAAGCGAACGAAGCGGAAAAGCCCGAAAAACCCGGAATCAGGCGCCGGGTTTGCCCAGCATGCGGAACATGTTTTTCTTGTAAGCCTCCACGCCCGGCTGGTCGAAGGGGTTGACGCCGGACATGTAGCCGGAGAGGGCGCAGGCCAGCTCGAAGAAGCAGACCATGGCGGCAAAGCCCTCCTCGTTGCGCGCGGGCACGTGGATCACCATGTTGGGCACGCCGCCGGAGATGTGGGCGTCCTTCACGGCGTCGGCCGCGATGTTGCAGACCTCGGCCATGTCGCGCCCGGCGATGTAGTTGAGCCCGTCGGCATTGGCCTCCTCAAAGGGGAAGGGATAGGCGTTGCGGCTTCTGTCGAAGCGGACGATGGACTCCATCAGCGTGCGGGGACCCTGCTGAATGAACTGGCCCATGGAGTGCAGATCGGCGGTGAACTCCACGCTCGCGGGGAAGATACCCTTGCCGTCCTTGCCCTCGCTCTCGCCGTAGAGCTGCTTCCACCACTCGGCCATGAAACGGAAGCTGGGCTCGTAGCAGCCGAGGATCTCGATGCCGTAACCCTTGTTGTACAGGTTCTGGCGGGCGGCGGCGTACTGCCAGGCGGGGTTCTCGGGGCTTCTGAGATCGAGGGCCCTGAACTCCTCGATGGCGGCGTCGATGACGCGCTGCACGTCGATGCCGGCCACGGCCATGGGCAGCAGACCCACGGCGGAGAGCACGCTGAAGCGGCCGCCTACGTCGTCAGGCACGACGAAGCAGGGCCAGCCGTGAGCGTCGGCCAGAGATTTGAGCACGCCGCGGCGGGCGTCGGTGGTGGCGAAAACGTGCTCGTCGGCCTTGTCGCCGTACTTTTTGGCAAGCAGCTCGCGGAAAACGCGGAAGGAGGCGGCGGGCTCAAGCGTGGTGCCGGACTTGGAGATCACGTTCACGTCGAAATCCATGTCGCCCAGAAGCTCGATGGTGTCGCAGAGCGCGTCTGCGGAGAGACCGTTGCCGGCGAAGAAGACCCGGGGATCGCCCTTGCCGGGGATGGGCTTGAGAAGCTCGATGGCGCCGCGGGCGCCCAGGTAAGAGCCGCCGATGCCGATGACCACCAGAGCCTTGGAGCGGGCGCGGATGGTTTTGGCCGCCTCAAGGATGGCGGGAAGCTCCGTGTCCTTGATGCGCTGGGGGAGGCCCAGCCAGCCGATGAAATCGTTGCCAAGGCCGCTGCCCTCGCTGAGCACCTTGTGCGCGTGCTCGACGGCGGCGTAATCGGGGCCGGCACCGGTGAAAAATCTGGAAGCGCCGGAGAGATCGACTTTAACCATAGAGTGTTCCTCCTGTATTATATTTCTAACGCTTCCATTATAGCCGATCCGCCGGATTATTCAAGAATCTTTTCGCTTTTCTGCCGAAAGCCTTACAGACCCAGCAGACTCCCCAGCAGGCGGGTGAAGAGCGGGAACAGGCCGACGCGCTGCACCGTCTTCGCCGCCGTCAGCGGCAGCTCGGCCAGCGTCTCGTCTCCGAGCCGCACCGTCAGCGTTCCCAGCCGCTGCCCCTCCTCCACCGGTGCGCTGACGCGCGCGGGGAGATCCAGACGATAGTCCGGCTTCACGCTGCCTTTGGGCACCAGCGCGGCCGTCTCGCCCTCGACGCAAAGCGGCACGCGGTCCTCGGCGCCCAGCTCCACGGGCAGGGAGGGCAGCTCCTCCTCGGGCAGGAGCGGGCAGAGCGCAAAGCGGGAGAAGCCGTAGTTGAGCAGCGCCGTGGCGTCCGCGTTGCGGGAGTCGATGCTGTCCCCGTGCATGATGACGGCGATGTACTCGGTCCCGTCCCTCTCCGCCGAGGCGGAGAGACAGTACATGGCCCCGCTGGTGAAGCCGGTTTTGAGCCCTGTGCAGCCCTCGTACCAGTAGACCAGCTTGTTGGTGTTCGTGAGTCCGAAGCTGCCGTTTCGGATGCTGTCCATCCAGATCGTGCTGTATTCCTTGATGCGCTCGTGGGACAGAAGCTCCCGCGACATGAGGGCGATATCCCGCGCGCTGCTGTAGTGATCGCTGTCCTCGAAAAGCCCGGTGCAGTTGGTGAAGTGGGTGTTCGTAAGCCCCAGCTCCCCGGCCCGGGCGTTCATCCGTTCCACGAAGAGCTGCTCTGTTCCGGCCAGATGCTCCGCCATGGCCACGGCGCAGTCGTTGGCGGAGGCCACGGCGATGCATTTGAGCATTTCATGCACGCTCATCCGTTCCCCCTCCTCCAGGTAGACGCAGCTGCCGCCGAAGGAGGCGGCCCGGGCGCTGGCGGTCACGACGTCCTCCGCGGAGAGTCTGCCGGCATCGAGATCCTCGATAATGAGCAGCATCGTCATCACCTTGGTGACGCTGGCGGGCAGCATGCGCTGATCCGCGTTCTTTTCATAGAGCACCTGCCCCGTGACTTTTTCCATCAGAATGGCCGAGGGGGCGGCGATGGCAATGTCCTGATCCCGCAGAGGCTCCAGCGCCAGCGCGCGGACGGGGATCGTCAGGAGCAGGCTGACGGTCAGGCACAGACTCAGCAGCAGACGAAAGCGTTTCATGGGCATCCTCCCGTTTCATTTCTGCTGAAAGACTATGTGTGGGGAGACGGAGGCATGCATCGGTTGACGGAATTATGCATATTTCGACAGGCGGCGACGTGAAACTGCACAGAGTCGGAACGGCCCGACCCTTGAAAATCCGTTGGTTTTGAACATTTTCAACAGGGTTTTCCACAGAAGCGCTTTTGCATAAGAGACGGAAAAACGCGTATTTGGTTAACATAACGACAAAACAGGAGCCGACAGCATTTTTCCAAAATAGTGGTTGACGGAAATCAGGCCCGGATAGTAAAATAAAAAGAGCGAACAGGGAGGGATTGTTCTATGCGCCGCCACTTCCGATGGGATAAAAAATATCTGTACTGGGGCATCACCGCTTTTCTGGTGCTCGCTGCCGTGATCCTGTTTTACATGGCCATCAGCTATCTGCCCTCTCTGGGCAAGGGCGTCGGCAGGCTTGTGGGGATTCTGAGCCCCTTTGTCTGGGGTCTTGCCATCAGCTATCTGCTCCACCCGATGATGCGAGCGCTGGAAAGCCGCGCCTTCACCCCGCTGGCAAAACGGCTGTACAAGGGGAAAAAAGCCTATCTCTCCTCCCGGTTCGCCCGCAATATGGCGGTCCTCGTGTCCGAGATCGTGCTGCTGGCTCTGATCGTCGCCCTGTTTTATCTGATCCTGCCGCAGTTGTACAGCAGCATCGTGATGATCGTGGACAACAGCCCCACCTACATCGCAAACCTCACCGACTGGGTGGAGAAGATGTTCCAAGACTTCCCGGAGATCGAGGCTTATCTCTCCAACGCCCTGACCGACGTGAACACCAACGTGTTTGACTGGGTGCGGTCCACGCTCCTGCCCGGTCTCGGGAGCGTTGTGAGCAACGTGACCGCCGGCGTCGCGTACGTTGTGAAGGGCGTCTACAACCTGATCATCGGCATCATCGTCTCCGTCTACATCCTGGGCAACGTCGAGGGCTTTTCCGCCGGCGCGCGCCGCCTGGCCTACAGCCTCTTCGGCATCGAGGGAGCCGAGAAGATCCGGGACGGTCTGGCCTTTACCGACAAGACCTTCATGGGCTTCATCAACGGCAAGCTCCTGGATTCGGCCATCATCGGCCTCATCTGCTATATCGTCTGCGCGATCCTGAACATGCCCTACGCGCTGCTGGTCAGCGTGATCGTGGCGATTACGAACATCATCCCCTTCTTCGGTCCGCTGATCGGCGCCGTACCCTCCACCATCATCATCCTGATGGTCAGCCCCATGAAGGCGCTGATCTTCGTCGCCTTCATCATCATCCTTCAGCAGATCGACGGCAACTTCATCGGCCCGAAGATCCTCGGCAACTCCATCGGCATCAACGGCTTCTGGGTCATGTTTTCCATCATCCTCGGCGCGGGGCTGTTCAGCTTCTGGGGGATGCTCCTGGGCGTGCCGGTCTTCGTGCTGATCTACACGGTGATCGAGAACGCCGTCGTCAAACGGCTGAAAAAGAACGACCTCCCCTGGGAGGCCGAAGACTACGTCAATCTGGACAGCATAGACCCCGTCACAAGGGAGATCGTCAAAAAAACCGGGACGGAGGAGGAATGATCCTCTCCGCCCCCGGGTTTGGTAATTCAGTTGTGCCGCAGGGCTGCGCGGGCGTCGATGAGCCCCTGGCAGAGCGCGTCCGCGTCCTCCTGCGTCGTGAAGCGGGACAGACCGATGCGGATCGCCCCGTCGATGCTCCTCGCGTCCAGCCCGATGGCTTCGAGCACATGGCTCCGCCCGCCTTTTTTGCAGGCGGAGCTTTTTGATACGTAGACCTCCCTGGCCTCCAGAAAGTTCATGAGCACCTCGCTGCGCCAGCCCGGCAGAGAGACGGACAGAATGTGCGGCGCCGCGGTGGGGACGCAGCGCAGCTCCGGGATCTCTGCGCTGAGCCGGCGGACGATCTGCTGCTTGCATTCGGCCATGCGCTCGATGCTCTCCCGCATCCCCGCCCTGCCGATCTCGCAGGCGGCGCCGAAGGCCGCGATCTGGGGCATGGCCTCGGTGCCGGCCCGGCGGCCCTCCTCCTGCCCGCCGCCCACAATATAGGGTTTCAGGCGCAGACCGCTGCGGATGTACAGCGCGCCGATGCCCTTGGGCGCGTGGATCTTGTGCCCGCTGACGCTGATGAGATCCGCGCCCAGGCTTTTCGGCGTGAAGGGGACTTTCAGAAAGGCCTGCACCGCGTCGGTATGCAGCAGGGCGGGGGAACCGGCGTCCCGGATCGCCCGGGAGACCGCTCCGACGTCCGTCACGGCGCCGGTCTCGTTGTTTACCAGCATCAGGCTGACGAGCACGGTATCGGGCCGCAGGGCTTCTGCCACCGCCCGGGCCGGGACGGCGCCGGTCCCGTCGGGCTTCAGGCGGGTGACCTCAAAGCCGCGCGCCTCCAGTTCATCCAGACTTTTGCGCACCGCGTCGTGCTCCACGGCGGAGCTGATCACGTGCTTTCCTTTACGCTTCATGGCCTCCGCGCCGCCGAGAATGGCCCAGTTGTCACTCTCGGAGCCGCAGGAGGTGAAGACCAGCTCCTTCGGCTGGCAGCCCAGCGCGTCGGCGACCTGCTTCCGGCTCCGGTCCAGGAGCTTTCTGGCTTCCCGGCCCAGGGTGTGGGTGGAGCTTGGGTTCCCGTAGGTTTCGGTCATCGCGCGCATCGCCGCCTCCGCCGCCTCCGGGCAGACCCGCGTGGTGGCGGAATTATCCAGGTAATGTTCCATTTGAATCCTTTCTGCTCTGCCTTTCTCCGCATAAGGGGTAGGCAATAAGGAGATTTTATGAAGTATATTATAGCCACTCTTGGCTGCAAGGTCAACCAATACGAGACCCAGGCGATGGAGGAAATGCTCCGGGCCGACGGGCATGAGAGCGCCGCGCCCGGAGAGATCGCCGACGCGGTGATCGTCAACACCTGCGCCGTCACTGCCGAATCCGGCCGCAAGTCCCGCCAGACCATCCGCCGCCTGCGGGATGAAAACCCCGGCGCGGTGCTGGCCGTGTCCGGCTGCTATTCCCAGCTCAGCCCGGAGGAGAGTGCGGAGATCGGCGCGGACGTGATCTTCGGCACCAACGACCGGACGGGCTTCGTCCGCGCGGTGGAGAAGGCCGCCGCAGAGGGGGAGAAAAGCCGGGAGATCGACGCGCCCTTCAAGCGCCGGGAGTTTGAACGGCTCCCCGCCGGTGCCGTGGCCGGGCGCACCCGGGCCATGCTGAAGATCCAGGACGGCTGCGTCAATTTCTGCTCCTACTGCATCATTCCCTACACCCGCGGCCGGCTGCGCAGCCTCCCGCTGGCGGACGCCGCGGCCGAGACCCGCCGCATCCGGGACGCGGGCTTCCGCGAGCTGGTGCTCACGGGCATCGAGGTGGCGTCCTACGGCGCGGATCTGCCCCAAAAGCCCGGCCTTGCCGACGTGATCGAGACCGTGGCCGAAAACGCGGGGGACATGCGCATCCGTCTGGGTTCTCTGGAACCCACGGTCATCACGGAGGACTTCTGCCGCCGCCTGGCCGCGGCGGGGAAGCTCTGCCGGCATTTCCACCTTTCGCTTCAGTCCGGCTGCGACAGGACTCTGAAGGCCATGAATCGCAAGTATGACACGGCGGCCTTCTTCGCCGTGACCGAGCGGCTGCGCCGGTATTTCCCCGGCTGCGCCCTGACCACCGACCTCATCACCGGCTTTCCCGGCGAGACGGACGAGGATCAGGCGGAGACCCTGGCCTTCATCGAAAAATGCGCCTTTGCCGACATGCACATTTTCCCCTATTCCCGACGCCCCGGCACCCCGGCGGACAAGCTGCCCGGCCAGTGCACCAACGCCCTCAAGGCCTCACGCGCCCGTGAGGCGCAGGCCGTCGCCGCGCGGATGCACAGCGCCTTCCTGCAAAAGAGCGTGGGGGAGACGCTCCCGGTCCTGTTCGAGACGGCGGAGCAGGGGAGCGTCGGCCACAGCGATACCTATCTGCTGGTGAAGGTGCCGGATCACGACCTGCGCGGCGAGCTCCGGAACGTCCGCGTCACCGGCGTGGAAAACGACCGCCTGATCGGGGAACTGGCGGAGTAAACGGCAAACAGGATAAGATTGTTCTGATATTCTCAGCTGTTTGCAGGTGATAAGCTGCTCAGAGCAAAACCCATTTCTTTCCTGTTGGGGAAAGAAATGGTTTTTGATGCCAAAGAAAGGCAACAAGGGGAAGTTTCCCCTTGCTCCCTCGCGCAAGCCGGGAGTCTAAGGACGGAACCAGGGTCGCCGCTAAAGCAGGTACGCGTAGGTGCTGACCCCGAATACCGCTGCCGCTCCCCGGTACTTCTGACGCAGAAAGCCGCCCGCTCCAAGCCGCGGCTCGCAGGGTGCTGATTCGGTAGAGCCGCCGGGAAGTGCTTTCCTGAGCTTTCGTGCTGCACGGCATAGCGGCAGCGAACACCGGGGCGCACCAGAAATGCCAATATTCGGACGGCGGCGACATGAGATACGCTTTCTCCAAATGCTTCTGACTGGCCAAACGGCCTTTCTCTTTGGAGTACAAGAACCGTTTCTCTTTCCGCAAGAGGAAAGAGAAATGGGTCTTGATAACCGCAGCTTGCCGTCTCTGAGCGGCGGAAAAACTCTGCGTTTTCCGCCTTGGCTGTGGGAAAGCGTTTGACACATTCCGTGAAATAGCATATACTGTTTTGGCAAATTTTCCTGTTGGGAGGAACCAGAGATGGCAAGGGAACAGGTCTTCAATTTCTCGGCCGGGCCGTCCGTGCTGCCGCTGCCCGTGCTGGAGCGGGCAAAGGCGGAGCTTGCGGATTATCACGGCTCCGGCATGTCCGTGATGGAGATGAGCCACCGAAGCCCCCTGTTTCAGGAGATTTTTGACGGGGCCAAGGCAAAGCTGAAGGCGGCGCTCTCCGTGCCGGATACCCATGAGATCCTGTTTCTCCAGGGCGGCGCCACGCTGCAGTTTGCCTCCATCCCCATGAATCTGCTGGAAGGCGGCACGGCCGACTACGCCGTGACCGGGAATTTCTCCGGGAAAGCCGCCGCAGAGGCGCAGAAATACGGGACTGTGCACATCGCGGCCGACACCGGCGCGACCGGGCACGACCGCATCCCTTCCCAGGCGGAGCTGCAGCTCTCCCGGGACGCGAAATACTTCTACTACTGCTCGAACAACACCATCTACGGCACCGAGTGGCAGTATGTCCCGGAGACGGCGGCGCCGCTGGTGTGCGACATGTCCTCCGACATTCTCTCCCGGCCCGTGGATGTGAGCCGCTACGGCCTCATCTACGCCGGCGCCCAGAAGAACATGGCCCCTGCGGGCCTCACCGTGGTGATCCTGGACAGGGCGCTGCTGGGCCGCGAGCTTCCGTTCACGCCCGAGGTCATGCGTTATCAGACTCTTGTGAAGCATGATTCCATGCTCAACACTCCGCCCTGCTGGTGCATCTACATGCTGGGCCTGATGCTGGACTGGGTGGCGGAGCAGGGCGGCGTGCGCGGCATGGAGGAGCGCAAGCGCGAGCGCGCCGCGAAGCTCTATGACTATCTGGACGACAGCGGCCTTTTCATCGCCCATGCGCGGCCCGGCAGCCGCAGCGATATGAACGTCACCTTCCGCACCGGCAGCGCCGAGCTGGACGCGGCCTTCGTCAGGGGAGCGGCCGCCCGGGGCCTTTTGAACGTCAAGGGCCACCGGATCACCGGCGGCATGCGTGCGAGTCTCTATAACGCCATGCCCATGGAGGGCGTGGACGCGCTCATTGCTTATATGAAGGAATTTGAGGTACAGCATCATGTTTAGAATCAGGACCATGAACGCCATCGCCCCCGCGGGGCTGGAAGCACTGGAGCGCCGGGGCTGCACCGTGGGCGAGGAGGTGGAGGCGCCCGAGGGCATTCTGCTGCGCTCTGCGAGCCTGCACGACTACCCCTTTAACCCCGAGCTTCTGGCCATTGCCAGAGCCGGCGCGGGCTATAACAACATCCCCGTGGCCGAGTGCGCCAACCGCGGTATCGTCGTTTTCAACGCCCCCGGGGCAAACGCCGTGGCCGTCATGGAGCAGGAGATCGCCTCCCTGGTGCTGGCCTCCCGCGACGTGCTGGGAAGCATCGACTATGTGAAATCCATTGCCGACCGGGGCGAGGAGATCCCGAAGCTGGTGGAGAAGGGCAAGGCCGCCTTCACGGGGCCGGAGCTGATGGGCAAATCCATCGGCGTCATCGGCCTCGGCGCCGTGGGCGCCCTGGTGGCCAACGCCGCCGTGAGCCTGGATATGCAGGTCTGGGGCCACGATCCCTTTATGTCCGTGGACGCGGCCTGGCGTCTGAGCCGGGCGGTGCTGCACGCCTCCACCCGGGACGAGATCTACGAAAACTGCGACTATATCAGCATCAACGTCCCCTATACCGAGGACACCCACCATATGCTCAACGACGAGGCCTTCGCCAAAATGCGCGACGGCGTGCGCATCATCAACGAGAGCCGCGCCGAGGTGGTGGACGACGAGGCCATGACCCGTGCGCTCTTAAGCGGCAAGGTCGCCAAATATGTGACCGACTTCCCCAACGAGACCATCCTGAAGGCGCCCAACGTGATCGCCCTGCCCCATATCGGCGCCTGCACCCCCGAGAGCGAGGACCGCTGCGCCGTCATGGCGGCCGAGGAGATGTACGACTATCTCCTCAACGGCAACATCCGCAACAGCGTGAATCTGCCGGACGTGTCTCTCAGCCGCATGGGCGTCTGCCGCCTCTGCGTGATCCACCACAACGTGCCGCGCATGATCACCAGCATCCTGGATTTCATCAGCCGGAAGAACATCAACGTGGAGCATATGATCAACAAGCCCCGCGGCGGCTACGCCGTGACGATCGTGGACCTGTCCGAACCCATCGGCGAGGATGTGGCCGACGCGATCCGGAGAATGAACGACGTAGTGAGGGTGAGAGTGCTGTGAAAAAGATCGGAATGCTGGTGGCCGTGGAGATGGGAGCGGTGCTCTCCCGCTACGGCACGGCGCTGAGCGAGGAGATCCGGCACGGCTTTCGCGTGCTTTGCTACGACATGGGGGAGTATCTCCTGTATGTGATCGGCTCCGGCGCCGGTGAGATCGCCGCCGCGGCCGCCTGCCAGCTGCTCATCGACCGCTATGAGGTCGAACTGGTGGTCAATTTCGGCGTGGTCGGCGGGCTGACCGAGGAGATGGGCCAGACCAAAACCTGCGTGGTGGAGAAGGTCGTGCACTACGACTTCGACACCAGCGCCTACGACAACACCCTGCCCGGGCAATACTGCGAGTACCCGGACGTGTACCTGCCCGCCACAGCGAATCTGGTGGAGCGGGCCACGCAGATCGCGCCCTCGCTCAAACGGGTGATCTGCGCCTCGGCGGACAAGTTCGTGGACGGAGGGGAGGCCAAGGCCGCCCTGCACGAGCGCTGGGGAGCCGACATCTGCGAGATGGAGGCCGCCGCCGTGGTGCTCACCTGCAACCGCAGCCAGGTCCCCTGCCTGCTCATCAAGACCGTCTCCGACGGCCTGACACAGGGCGGGGAGGATTTCGGAACCGCCCTGGCCCACACCTCCGAGCTGTGCCTGGAGGTCGCGGACAGGATCATCAAAGAACTGTAAGATCAGTTTCAAAACTTGTCATTCTGAGGAGCAAAGTGACGAAGAATCTCAATAAGATCCTTCGCTGCGCTCAGAATGACATTTTTTGTGGAGGAGGATATCATGACCGAGAAACTCTATGATCAGGACGCATATCTGCATGAATTCACCGCTCTCGTCACCGCCTGCGAGCCGATGAAAAACGGCTTTGCGCTGGAGCTGGACCGGACGGCTTTTTTCCCGGAGGGGGGCGGCCAGCCGGCCGATACCGGTTTTATCGGCAAGGCGCGGATCCGGGACGTGCATGAAAAGGAGGGGCGCATCCTGCACTATGCCGACCGCGAGCTGCCGGAGGGGGAGGAGGTCCTCTGCCGCATCGACCGGGAGCAGCGCCGCCGCCGGATGCAGAACCACTCGGGCGAGCATGTGTTCTCCGGCACGATCCATCGCCTCTACGGACTCAACAACGTGGGCTTTCACATGGGCGAGGACTGCATGACCGTGGATTTCGACGGCGAGCTGAGCCAGGAGCAGCTGGAGCGGGCCGAGCAGGAGGCAAACGAGGCGGTGCGCGACGACCTCCCCATCCGCGTGTTCTATCCCGAGAGGGAGGAGCTGGATCGCCTGGAGTACCGCAGCAAGAAGGAGATCGCCGGCCGGGTGCGGCTGGTGGAGATCCCGGGCGTGGACCTCTGCGCCTGCTGCGCGCCCCACGTGGCCGCCACGGGGGAGATCGGCATCATCAAGCTCCTCTCTGCCGAGCGGCACCGGGGCGGCGTGCGTCTGCAGCTTCTCTGCGGCCTGGACGCCCTGGACGATTACCGCCGCCGCCAGGAGGCGTGCCAGAGCGTCTCCCGGCTGCTGAGCGTGCCCAAGGAGAAGATCGCCCCCGCCGTGGAGCGGCAGCTGGAGATGCAGCAGAAGCAAAAGGAGCGCATCGCCGCGCTGAGTCTGGCGCTGGCCGGGCGCATGGCCGCAGAGATCCCCGAGACGGCGGGAAACCTGGTGGTGTTCGACGACCTGCTGGATGAGGTCGCCCTGCGGGAGCTGGTGAATCTGCTGACCGAAAAATGCCGCACGGCGGCGGTGTTCTCCGGGAGCGGGGAGCGTTGGCGCTATATCATCGGCAGCCGCTGCGTGGATCTGCGCAAGGCTGCGCGGAGCATCAACGCGGCCATCGGCGGCCGCGGCGGCGGGAGTCCCGCCATGATCCAGGGCCAGGCCTCCGCTGACAGGGAGCGGATCCGTGTCTTCTTTGAAAAGTTCGAAAGTTTAGACACTTCTGACTAAAATGTATAACAATTGACCGAAGTAGGGAAATCTTTTTCGTCACTATTGCCCAAATGGCAATTGACAATTAAATGACGCGCGTCTATAATAAATAGCGTGAAAGTGGGCGCATTCTGCCCAAAAACAGGAAAGAAATTTGGAGGGTTATCTGTGAGAGATCTCAAACATCTGATCTACTTTGAGAATCTGCTTCAGGAAGCCAACAACGATCTTGTCAAGCAGGCCAAGGCCGAGGGCAAGAGAGCGATCGGCTACACCTGCTACTTCATGCCTGAAGTACTTCTCGACCTGCCCGGCTGCTTCTCCGTCCGTCTGAGAGCGCCGCGCTGCACTTCCCCCGACATTGCGACCTATTATCTTTCCGGCCGTGTATGTCACTACGCCAGAAGCCTGCTGGAGCGCGCGCTGGAAGGCGGCTACAACTTCCTCGACGCCCAGATGGGCACGGAAACCTGCACCGCTACCTGCCGCTTCCAGGAGCACCTGCAGCAGAAGCACCTCGATTCCGTCGAGGACATGCGCATCATCGACAACGATGACTTCTTCTGCGAGTTCACCGACATCCCGTTCAAAAACACCGAGAACAGCTATCAGCACTTCGAGACCCAGCTGGAGGCCCATGTGCTCAAGCCTCTGCACGAGCACTTCGGCATCGACATCTCCGACGAAGCCCTGCTGAAGACCATCGAGGAGCACAACGAGGTCTGCCGCCTCATCAACGAGATCGGCGACTACCGCAAGCTGGACAACCCCACCATTACCGGCTATGAGTTCCACGTGATCCAGCTGGTGAGCCTGGTCTGCCCGAAGCATCTGATCCTCCCGTATCTGCGCGAGACCGCCGAGGAGATGAAGACCCGCGAGCCCGACGACAGAAAGAACTTCCGCTGCAAGGTGGTTCTCGCCGGCTCCGAGAACGACGACCCCGAGTTCACCAAGCTGATCGAGGGCTGCGGCGCCCTGGTCGTGTGCGACCGCTTCTGCTACGGCGCGGTGGAGAGCCGTGTTCCCATCGTCGTCAAGGAGGGCCAGCGCCCGCTGCGCGCCATTGCCGAGCATTACCTCAAGACCTCCAACTGCCCGCGCTTCATGCCGCAGGACGAGATGCGCGCCCGCAAGAAGAGGCTCGCCGATCTGGCGAAGGAGTATCATGCCGACGGCGTGATCATTGCCTCCAACAAGTTCTGCGAATACTGGAGCTATGAGCGCGTGATCGATACCTTTATCCTCAAGCGCGACTTCGGCCTGCCCGTCTGCTCCATCGAGAAGGAATACATCAACTCCGCGTCCGGCCAGCTGCGTACCCGCTTCCAGGCCTTTGTGGAGAGCGTTGAGATCAAGCACATCCAGGAGGGCAAGTAAAATGGCTAAGAAAGACATCAAGAAAGCTCTGAAAGATTTCTGGTACGGCAAGCCCCACAGCGCCGAAGAGGGCGGCCGCCGCCTGGGCGAGCTGTATGAGGACAAGACCGGCCTTCTCAAGCACAGAGAATGGCGCGGCGTCAAGGACACCTTCTATTTCATGTACATGGTCTGGGGATATAACTATCTCCACATGGTCACCGACATCCTCAAGTACTCCAACAATCCCATTGACTTCGTCAAGGGCACCTGGCGCTACCGCTGGATGGGCCAGACCTACCTGCCTGTCATCCACTGGTTCGAGCGCGGCCTGCAGGGCATGCGCGGCGAAGCGCTGGCTGCCTCCGCGTGGCATTACCGCGCCATGGTCAGCGCCTCCATCCAGCAGATCTGCAACTTCTTCAACGCCGACACCCGTCTTCACGGCGGCAAGCAGAACAACGCCTACAAGCACAGCATCTACGCCAACGAGACCACCTGCGGCACGATGTTCTATCCCTTCATGGACGCCGGCTACCGCTACATCCCCATGGAGATGATCCCATACTTCGTCACCTGCCACGTCAACTCCCACACCGTGCTCAACTACATCGACGCGGTCCAGTCCCTTGGCCTGCCCGGCGACCCCTGCCCCATGTGCCAGGCCGAGGCCGGCATCTTCGTGCTTGACGACGTGCCCGATTCCGCGCCCATCATCATCACCTGCAACGAGGCCTGCGACGCTTCCGTTTCCACCCATACGCTGCAGGACTGGTTCGCCAACAAGCCCCTTTTCGCGCTGCCCCTGCCCATGCAGTTTGACGACCCCCTGGTCAAAAAGTACTGCATGAAGGAGATCGAGGAGTGCTGGAAGTTCATCGAGGAGCAGACCGGTACCCCCTTCAGCTGGGAATCCATGGTCAAGCGCCTGGAGAAGCAGAACAAGCTCCAGCGCGACGAGTGGGAGAAGTGGGAAGTCGCCTCCAAGACCGACTACTATCCTGTCAACGGCGTCGCCCAGGCCCTGTTCCGCATTTTCTCCACCCAGTACGGCATCCAGGGCGACTTCTGGGATGAAGCCAGCGAGAAGGTCAAGAAGATCATGTACAAGTGCGTGGAGAAGAAGATCAATCCCTTCCCCAAGACCCGCCACCGCGTGATCGCCTGGTCCTGCGCGCCGCTGTACTACTCCAACTGGTGCACCTGGGCCTACAACTGCTGGGGCCTGAACTGCATCATCAACATGGACTCTCTGATGTTCGACATGGAGATCCGCACCGACTCCTACGAGCACATGCTCGAGGATATGGCCACCTACCACATGTGGGCGCCCATGCGCCGCATGGCCGTCGGCGGCATGCACCACATTTTTGAGCTGTGGGAGTATATGGAGCGCTTCAACTGCGACATGGTCGCCATGTACGACCAGCTCCAGTGCAAGGGCATGCAGGGCGTGCACGGCCTGTTTGAGGACGAGTTCCGCAAGAGAAACGTCAAGGCCTTCTGGATGCCTCACGCTCTGCCTGACTGCCGCACCGTTTCCCGCGCTGAGATTCGCCGCCAGATCAACGACTACATGAGCACCGTCATGCATGAGGAGCCTCTGGATCCGTCGCTGCTGGACTTCGACGATTCCATGACCTGGTAAGAGGAGGATAAGGATATGTGCAAAATCGGAAAGTTTCTTCTGAAGTTCCTGGGGATTTTTGTGGCGCTCAACGCCGTGCTTTTCGTCGTGTTCTTCTTTGACCTGGACGGCAAGCTGCTCTTCAACGTGGTGGAGCCCTTCCTGAAGAATCACTATGACAATATGGAGCGCAAGGACGTTATCCAGGAAGCGTACGATATGAACAAGTTCCCCAAATTCAAATACGACTGATAAAGAAAAGTGGAGGCAAACAGCATGAAATATTTTGGCGGATGTGACGTTGGATCTACCTACACCAAGGCGGTCATTCTGGACGAGAACGGCAAGATGGTAGCCGACACCACCATCAAGAGCAAGATCAATTCCGAGCAGAGCGCCATCGCGGCG
>CACYHB010000006.1 GCA_902774015.1 Oscillospiraceae bacterium
CCGCTGGCTTCCGTGGGCAAGGGCACGGGACAAGCTCGAGCTGGAAGCTCAGCTTCATTTTGCCGACGGAAGCATTCGAACAAATCTGGCAGCCGATCGGACAGAATACTGGAACGGAACGGTCTACGATGTTTGTTTGTTCCAAGACGGAACGATCAATATCGATCAAGTGGTCAGTATTACCATTGGTGGACAGACCTATGTAGTCCGTTAATCTCAAGAAAACAATATTTTCTGTCATGCGCAGAGTCCGCGTCAAGCGGGCTCTGCTTTTTTGTGTCTGCGTGCTATAATGGAAAAAACTTTTCTTGTTTCCGTGACACTTTGCCCGAAAAATGGATTTATATAGGTGAGGGCCCTTAAACAAAGGAGACGAGGTATGAACGACAGAGAAATCGTGAGCTTATACTGGCAGCGCTCGGAGCAGGCTATTGACGAGACCGCGCAGAAGTACGGGCGCTACTGCCATATCATCGCGTACAACATTCTGGAAAACAGCGAGGATTCCGAGGAATGTGTCAACGACACCTGGATGAGCGCTTGGAACTCTATGCCGGATAAGCGCCCGGATCGGCTCGCTCCCTTTCTTGCCCGGATCACCCGCAACTTTGCACTGACCAAGATCGTGCGCCGCACGGCAAGAAAACGCGGCGGCGGTGAAGCGGAGCTCGCCTTGGAGGAGCTGGACGAGTGCCTTTCCTCCGGCTACGATCTGGAAAAGGAAATCGAGGATCGGGAGCTCAGCCGCGCGATTGACGCCTTTGTCGGAAATCTCCCGGAAGAAGAGCAGCTTGTCTTTGTCAGCCGGTACTGGTTTGTGGCGACCGAGCGGGAGATCGCGGAAAAGCTGGGCCTGAGCCGCAGCGGTGTCGCCGCCATGCTGAAAAGGACGAGAAGCAAACTGAAAACCTATCTATTGATGGAGGGCTTATGTACAATTCGGAACGAATGATGAAAGCCATCGGAGACATTTCCGATGATAAGATCGAAAAGACCGGCCGCGCGATGGGCTATCAGCGGACGGAACGCCGAACGGCCCGCAGATCCCTGCGGATGGGACGGCTATTAAGTATCGCGGCTGTGGTCGCGCTGATCCTCGCGCTGGGTGTGACGGCCTACGCGATCTATACACATTGGTCGCGCGGCATGGAGCAGCGGCTCCCGGCCACAGACGCGGAAAAAGAAATGGCCGAACAGAGCGGCCTATCCGACACCTCCCAGACTGTCAGCGCCACAGCAAACGGCGTGACGATTTCGGTGGAGCAGACGGTCATCGACAGAGATACCGCTCACATCGCCCTGCGGATCGAGGGCTTCACCCTCCCGGAGGGGCAGTATCCCGATATTGGCGGCTGGTCGCTGACCTTTGATGGAGAAGGAGCGCCAAACATGACCGGCGGCTTCGTCGAGGAAAGAGATGCAAATGACAGACTGATCTTCACGGCCCCGGACGGCTCGATGGAGTTTGATTTCACCGCAAAAGCCGGAGGCAAATGGGCGTCCTTCGAGGGAAAAGAGATTCGTTTGGTTCTTGAAAGCCTCGGCACCGGCGACAAGGGCCAGTATCAGGCACTGGTAGAAGGTCCGTGGGAGCTTGTCTGGACGCCCAGCAGCAACGGCGAGCTGCTGACCGTTCAGCCGGACGCAGACCTCGGTAATACCGGAATCAAGCTGGTATCTGCAGAGATCAGCCCGATTTCCGCAAAGGTCATGCTGCAGCTTCCCGAACTCTGGGCGGGCTACGAAACGCTGGAAGAGTTTGACTGGCAGCTTGTGGGCGTCCGGCTGAAGGACGGAACGACGCTGACCAATATCTTCGGGCCGCCCACGCAGGTAGGCTATGCGGATATCGACAACCTGATCCTTGAGATGGACTACTCTTCGCATCAGATCCTCCAGCAGGAGCAGGTAGATGCGCTGATTTTTGCCAGCAATTCCCCTTGGGCGCGGACGCTGACAGAGAGCGATTTGATTGTCGTACCCATCGGATAATATAACCATATAATCACAACGGACCCGCTTCTCCTTATTTTGGAGAGGCGGGCTCTGCTTTTTTGCGCTTGCGTGCTATAATGTAGAAAAAAATCTCTTTTTTTGTTAATGTTTGGGCGTGAAACCGTAGTACATAAGTGAAGGCGAAAAGAGGTGACAGCCTATGACAGACACGGAGATCATCAACCTGTTTTTTGAGCGCTCAGAACAGGCGATCACCGAACTGGACAAAAAACACGGCAACGCCGTGGCAAGAGTGGCGCGGAATATTCTTGGTAACTCACAGGATACCGAAGAGTGCGTAAATGATACATACCTTGGCACCTGGAACGCCATCCCGCCCCACAAGCCAAGCCCGTTGCGGACTTTTGTCTGCAGGATCGCGCGCAATCTTGCGACAAAGAAGTATCACTCCAACACAGCGGATAAGCGAAACAGCCAGTACGACCTTGCGCTTGATGAACTGGAAGAGTATCTCTCCGACAGAGACAGCGTGGAAGAAACATATGAAGCGCAGGAGCTCAGAGAGGCGATCAACGGCTTTATGGCCACCTTGAATTATTCCGACAGATTTATCTTCATGAGGCGCTACTGGTATTCCGATCCGGTGCAGGACATTGCCAAAATGGCACATTCTACTAACAACAGTGTGACTGTCCGCCTTTTTCGTATCAGAGAAAAACTCAGACTCTACCTTGAGAAGGAGGGATTGCTTGTATGAAGCGGGAAACGATCACCTTGATGCTCAACAGCGTGGATGATGAATATATCAGCGAATCGGCGGTCTTTCGCCCGGCATCCATACAGGAAAGCCCGGAAAGGATCGTCCACATGAAAAAGAAAAGAATCATTACTTTTGCCCTTGCCGCTGCGCTGATTCTTGCTTTAGGAACGGTTGCCTACGCCATTGGCGTGAGCATCCACCGCCAGAGGCAGGAGGAATTGCGCGAACAGCTGCAGATCGACGAAAACCAGGTGACGGACTATGTGGAATATCCTGTCGCCGAAGAGCCGGAAAAGGCTCCCGTGGAGGGCGTTACGCTTCTGTCTGCCATGAACGACGGCGAGTTCCAGCGCTTCTGGGTGGTGATCAACGGCGTGACTCCGGAGATGATCGCGCGTCTGGAATCCTCGGAGCAGGTGGACTGGGAGGGGCAGCCGCTTCCCGCAAACGGCCATCGGTATTGTATCATCTATGCCACCATGGACGGAGAAAGCTACTTTGACGCCATGTCCCATTTTCATGTCCGGGACGGCTATGACCCTGAGAGCCAGACCCTGACCACAGAATGCGCCATCCCGCTGCATGAGCTGGAGCAGGGGCAAAAAGTGACGCTTCGTTTCGTGATGGCAGACTGTATTGACTACGAGATGGACCACAGTGAGGCTGAACTGGTGTGTGAGTTAGGAAGTGTAGAAGTGGAACGCACCGGCCAGGCCATCCGTACCGTCTGGTTCCCGGAACCCGTTTCCTTTGAAAACGGAACGTATGGCAAGGGCGAATTTCTGGGCGCGGAGATCTCCGCTTCCGGAGTGAACTGGATCTTGCGCCACGACGGCGTCAGTCAGATGTACCGCAGCCATGAATTTGCCGATGATGCGGAACGGCTGGCCTATCTGGAGCTGGAACAGAGCTGGCTTGCTGCCATCGAAGAAGTAGAGCGTACGGCGGCGGTGAATTTTTCGGACGGTACCAGTCGGGAGGTGGGGCTGCCCCTGAGCAGTAGCAAGCCGGAAGGCGGTATAGTCAAGGATTCTTGCCTTTTTGGCAGCGGAACGATCAATCTTGATCAGGTCGTCAGCATCACAATCGGGGGAAAGACTTTTCCTGTTGAATAAACCCAGATAAAACTTGCACAGCCCGTCTCTCCTTCTGAGAGACGGGCTGTTTTGCATCCATGTGCTATACTTAATGAAGAAATAACAGCTTTTTCTTGTAACCTGTCGAAATGCTTTCCGTCTATAGGGATGAGAGCTCTCAAGGAGGTTTTCGCATGGAAGATACTGCGATCATTGATCTGTACTGGCAGCGCTCGGATCAGGCCATATCCGAGACTGCCCGGAAGTACGGCAGATACTGCCACCGGATCGCCCTGAATATCTGCACAGACCATGAAGATGCAGAGGAATGTGTGAACGATACCTGGTTTCGGGCATGGAATCTGATGCCTACAGAGCGCCCTGCGATCCTCTCCGGCTTTTTGGGGACGATCACCCGTCATCTCGCTCTGGATCGCTACCGCGCGAAACATAGCCTCAAGCGCGGCGGCGGTGAGGTTCCTCTGGCGCTGGACGAGCTGAGTGACTGCGTTATGGGCCAGTCAGATCCAGAACGTGAAGTAGAAGTCAGGGAATTGGAAGACGCCATTGACCGTTTTGTCAATGAGCTGCCGGAGACGGATCAGATCATCTTTATCTCTCGCTATTGGTTTCTCGTGCCGGTCGCGGAGATCGCCAAA
This sequence comes from Oscillospiraceae bacterium, assembly GCA_902774015.1. Taxonomy (GTDB): domain Bacteria; phylum Bacillota; class Clostridia; order Oscillospirales; family Oscillospiraceae; genus Limivicinus. Next base: position 4,452 of record CACYHB010000006.1, read on the forward strand.
AAGTGCGGTTGCACCCAAAGCAAGGTGAAAACTACCCTGTTTCGCCTGCGGAAAAAGCTGCGCGACAGACTACAGGAGGAGGGCTTATGCTGAACGAGGAACGGCTGTTGGATGCCATGCAGGGTATCCGTTTGGAAAACGTAAAAAAGGCAGAGGCTTTTCTTGGATATGCGGAAGAGGCAACGCCTCAATTCCACGTTCACCGCAAGCTGTGGAGCACCTTGCTTGTGGCGGCCATCATCGTTTCCCTTTTTACCGTTACTGCCTATGCTCTTGGCTGGTTTCAAATGAGTCACCATGACAGCCGGGAGACCTACACTGCCACCATCGGGCAGCAACAGGTCGAGTGGAAGGGAGAATACGCCTTTGAGTTTGAGGGAGCGGAAGAATGCCCGGAAGTGCGCTTCCGCGTCACATGGTCGCCAAGCGATGACTACTGGTATCCTGCAAGTTGGGCCGTCGGTAGGACGAAGCTGGTAGAGGGGCGGGAGGTCTACAATGAAGAATTTGGTGTCTATATGCCCTCTTGCGTAGTAGACATCATGTACGCGCCTCAGTTTGTAGATGGTGGAGCCATGATTCTCATAGGGTTTAAGCCCGGAGAGATCACCCGGGAGACCTGGGGCGAAGTAGAGGTCTACAAGTTTCAGGCAACGGCCACCCATGCCATCGACCGCGAGCAGACCCAATTTCCCACAGGGAACTTTGTAATCCTGTTCCATCCGGAGGAGGGTTGGATCATCGGCGTCCGGGGCTATGACAGCATGGAGAACATGGAAGGGATCGCCCGTGGGCTGATGGTAGAGCCTACCGGAAGAACCGTTCACAAGAAGGATTTTGACAGCAAATACGACTTTTGTGATATCTACATCGGATAGGAGAAGAATGAGCAAAACAAATAGAATATTGGATTTCCTGCTGGTGCTGGCCATGCTTGCCTCGCTCTGTGCCTGTGGGAAGGTAACATCGGGAGAAGATGCCGAGGTTATTGTGATCGGTGAGCCGCAAATCTCTGCTGAGACTGAACAGGGCTTTATTACTAACGAGCTGCCAATGCCGGAGGGATATCAAGACTTCGGTGGACTGCAAAGCTTTGGTAACAGTCTGTACCTGCACGCAGTGACGCCAGACGGCGGATTTGCTGTGCTGCGCTATGATACCCTTGCTGACGAATGGCAAAGCTGGGAACTGGAAACAGGCGATGCAAAGTACCCTCGGATCGAAGCATTCTCCGTGGCAGATGGCGCCGTCTGGGTACGACTGATGGAGGGCTATTCCGATGAGGAAATGGTCAGGCGGGATTTCTCTCGCAAGCTGCATTATTTCCTGATCGTGCTGGATACGCAAAGCGGCGCACAGACCTGCACACGCATCGACTTCTGGAGAAATGGGAATGACAGCGACCCCTATCTGACCGGGCTTGTCGCTCTGGACAAAGAGCGAGCGATCCTGAACGACGACGAGACCGTGCGTCTCATCAACCGGGACGCACAGATACTCGATAAGCTCGATCTGCCGTTGACGGGTTTCACGCAATGTGTTTGGTTCAGAGATGTGCTCTATTTATCCACCAATGACGGGTATTGCCCTTTTGATCCGGACACGCTCCAATGCGGTAAGCCCTTGGAGGGCCTTCTCTGGGAGCCGGTTTACAGCAGTCAGCGGGGCCGCATCCTGGTCACAAAGGAGCGCATGCTGCAGGAATATGACCCGAATACCGGCAGCATGACCCCTGTTTTCAACTGGATGGACGTTGCGCTGAATTATGCCAGTTTGCAGGGCTACAGCGCCTACCTCGGGCTGGAGAATTCTAACGGTGACCTGTTCTATTTAGCGAACAGCAAGCTCATAAAAGTCAGTCCCGGTATGGTGCCGGTGAAGAAAACGCTGACGCTGGGCTGCTTTGCCGATGCCACGGCCCAGGGCTATGAGTACAGCGAGACCGACTACACCTGCCCGGAGGTGCTGCTGGATGCGATCATGCGTTTCAATCAGACTGACCCGGAATACCGCATTGCCATCAAGCCTATGGTGTGGCATGACGAGGCGGAGCGGAACAAGCTGATGATCCAGCTTGCGACAGAGAACGAGATTGATGTGCTGGACACCAGCTTGCTCCCGCCCGGTGCGGTGGATCGGCAGCTTTTGGTCGATCTTCTGCCCTATATCGACGCTGATCCGGATATCAGCCGGGAAGATTTCATTCCCAGTCTCTTTTCCGCGCTGACCGAGAGAGGCGGCCTGTATGAGTACACGGACAAATTCACCCTGCTGACTATACTTGGCGCAGAGCATCTCGGAATCAGCCGGGAGGAATGGACGCCCGAAAAAGCAATAGAAGTGCTCACGCAGGAAGATGGCGCGCCCTACATGACACAGGAGCAAATGATAATACTGTTCTCCTGGGCGGCTACGGCAGAGTTTATGGACCGGAGCAGCGGCACTTGCAGCTTCGACAGCCCCGCCTTTGTCGGCTGGCTGGAGCTGATGAAACGCATCCCGGTCATTTCACCGGAAGGAGCATCCTTCTTCACTCCCGGCTGCGACTGGCTGATCTCCTATGACTTTGCTTCCGAGGCAGGCTACCGTCCACGCATGACCTTCAAGGATGAAGCGGCTGTTCTCGGCTTCCCCGGCTCAACGGGTACAGGAACCTACTTCATGAAGCTGCTGCCAGCGGAAGGAATGGGACATAGCGGTCAACTTATGCTGGGAGACGGCGTGATGTGGACGTCCGGCTGCAATACGAGCCTTGGCGTTCTGGCCTCCAGTGAAAACAAAGACGGTGCCTGGCGCTTCGTCAAGACCTTTATGCAGGGAGAGGACGAGCCGTATCTGACTGATGGTATCCCCGTGTTGCGCGCTGGCTTTGAGCGAGCAGTAGAGAATAGTATGCAGCGGCAGCAGAGCAATGTGAACGACTATGAATCCTTCAACGAGAAAGACGCCGCTGTGATGCGCGAGCTGGTCTACGGGACGGATCGGCTGGTGATCCGGGACGATGTGATCATGGACACGCTGAAAACCGAGATTAACGCTTTCCTTGCCGGTAAAGAGAGCGCAGAAGAAGCGGAGGTGAAGACGTTTATGGACGAACAAGAGAAAAAGACCCTTTGGCTCCCGTGCCCAAAATGTGGGACGAAAACGGATATCAAGCTCTATGAAGACACCGTTCTGCTGAATTTCCCGCTTTGTTGCCCGGAATGTGGGAAGGAAACAAAACTCGGCGTCATCAAATTCAAAATCGTAGTCACAGAAGAATAAAACGAACTGAGCCTGTTGCCCTTTGAGAGTAACAGGCTCAGTTTTTTAGGATTCTACCTCGGAGGGGTGTTATTTTCCAGAAAAGAATAGTAAGATACGCTCAAAGGAGATGAGCTGATGGATCTCGTTAAGATCGGAAGATATGTTGCCGGCAAGCGAAAAGACTTGGGACTCACACAAAGGCAGCTCGCCGAGAAGCTTGGTATGAGCGATAAATCTGTTTCCAAGTGGGAGCGCGGCATCTGCCTGCCGGATGTTTCCGTTTACGAAGAATACTGCTCCATCCTGGGTATCAGCATCAACGAATTCCTTGCCGGAGAAGATATAGCTCAAGAGAACATAGTTAAGAAATCTGAGGACAATCTGATCCAGGTAACAACCGACAGCAAGCACCGGCAGAATAAACTGAAGACCATTATCGCGGTGCTGTCCGTTATTGTGCTTGCTGCTGTGATGATCGTCTCTGTGTTTCTGCTTCGGGCAAATCAGCCGAAAAACTATATTGTTCCGGTTGACCCCAACAGTGCGGAAATGAAGACTGCGGAATTGCTGTCCGGTATGGACGGAGCTTTTCTTTATCATTACCGGACGAGTGACAGCTTCCAGCGCCTCACCGTATCTGTTTCCGAATACCAATCGGGAAAGCGGATCGACAGAGGAAACAATGTTGTTTCTTATGAATCCATCGGTTCACCCGCTGAGGGCATGATCGTCATCGTTCCGAATTTTGAGGACTTCACCGTAAAGCTTGTCATCGCAGATCAGAGCGCTAAGCTCTCTACGGAGATCCCGATTCTCAATGCGGTTGAGGGCAGAGAATATATCGGTAGATCTGCCTCGCAAATCGAAGCGGAAACAGATATCCGGTTTGACGAAGAACAGTACATTCTTGCGCTTATCTATGATAACGATATCATGCACGTCCTAAACATTCAGGAATTTGAAAACGGCAATATACCTTTGGACAATGATTACATGTACATCTTTTCGGTTTCCTTCAGCAAATGAGCTTCCTCCTTGCTGAAGCTGGGACAAATAACAGCACCGGTCAAACTCTTTCGTGAGAAGCCGGTGCTGTCATTATTATTTACGACTATGCTCTGTTTTCCTGCGATGCTGCCAGATGAAAAACTGGATCAAAAGTGCAAGTAGACAAGGAATCAGTAAAATCAGAATCTCCGTGGTGAGCGGGACTCCCTCGCGCACAGACGCAGGGTAGTTGATTGCCGCGATTGTAAGGAACAAGCAAATCGTATAAACAAAGCGCACGGTGAGCGATTGCCGCCGCGCTTCCTTGCCTGGCAGTGTGCTGTCAAAATAGACGACCATGGCACATTCTACAAGTCCCAAGGCGACCAGCAATAGATTCAAGGGCCGTTCCGGGTGAAACAGGAAGGGACTGATGACGAGCAGTACACCAATGATGCTGTTGAGCTGAAGGAAAACGGAAAGGCCGATCAGCTTGCGCATACTGATTGACTCCATCAGCAGCTGTTCCGCGGTTTGCAGCTGATTCTCAGCGCCAATTTTTCGACCGGACAACAGCTCCGGAATGCTGATCTCCAACTCTTTGCATAGCGGCTCAAACAGTGCGACATCCGGCATAGAGTGTCCTTTTTCCCACTTGGAGACGGCCTTGTTGGTAACGCCCAGCTTGTCGGCCAGCTCCTGCTGTGTCATGCTGTGTGCCTTCCGCTGCTCCTGTATGAATTGTCCGATTCGTTGTTGATCCATTGCGTTGTCCTCCTGTATTGCAAGACGATTATACCGCCAACGGGAGGAAAAAGGCAATCCACCGTTGGTAGACTGGGCCACATTGCCGGAGCGGGGCGCTGCTTTTTGTGCTATACTGGTCTAAAAAGAAAAACTATGTTACCTCTGCTGAAAAATGACGTTTATAGGGTTGAGAGCTCTTAATCAGGAGGTTTTCCTATGGAAGACGCAGCGATTGTCGATCTGTATTGGCAGCGTTCCGATCAAGCTATTCCGGAGACAGATCGGAAATACGGCCGTTACTGCCATGCAATAGCCTACAACATTATAACGAATTACGAAGATGCGGAGGAATGTGTGAATGACACTTGGTTTCGTGCCTGGAACCTGATGCCGGACAAGCGCCCGGCGATACTCTCTACGTTTCTTGGTACGATTTCCCGAAACCTTGCTCTGGATCGCTATCGTCGCCGGTCACGCCAAAAGCGGGGCGGTGGGGAGACGGATCTTGCCCTTGACGAGTTGGCGGACTGCGTTCCGAGCCGCGGCAGCGTAGAACAGCAGATCGAGGAGCGAGAATTAGGACAGGCCATTGACGCCTTTCTGTCTACCCTGTCGGCGAGCGAACGCAAGATTTTTGTCTCGCGATATTGGTTTGTCGCACCGGTGAAGGAGATCGCGGACAAGCTCAACTGCTCGCCAGGCAAGGTCAAGATGACGCTGTATCGCCTGCGCGAGCGTCTGCACAGTTATCTACAGGAGGAGGGACTGGTATGAACTCCTACACGCTATTGCACGCCATGAGCGGCATCCGGGAGGACTATGTGCTGGAGGCACGGGACTTCCTTGGCTACTGCGGAGGAAAACCCGAAGCCAGGCATGTCAACCGTAGGTTGTGGACAACGCTGCTGGTTGCGGCGGTGATCGTCTCCCTCTTTACCGTGACCGCCTACGCGATGGGCTGGTTCGGCCTGCGGGATCGCATGATCGAGTCCGTACCTGAATCGACGCCCACTGCAGCGGAAAGCGGCTCAAACGCGACTGCTGCTCCTACCCCGACAGCCGAACCGAAGCGATGGGTCTCGCTCAATGGCTACGCGGATTCCCCGGAGTATCTGGCCAACGCCGAGTGGCTGCGCTTCCGGGAAGAATACTTGGCCTCGCATACCGTCAGCAATGACAATTCGTGGATGGATGGTCTCGACACGGATACGGTCAACACCTGCCACTATTACGGCGTTTACGACCGAGCGATGCTGGATGAGCTGAACGCGCTGGCAGAGCAATACGGCCTTCGTCTGCACACGCATCAGGTCACACCCTACACCCTGGAGGACTTCTACCGTGCAGCGGGGACAGGAGCTTTTCTGGCAGACGGCAGCGGCGCTGGGTATATCTACGAGGATGGTTCTTTCAAACTGGAGTGGGAAGGAGAACGAAGAGATATCCTGATCGAGATCCTCAAGAATCTGTCCGGTACGATTCTGCCGCTCTCCAGCGGAATGGATAAGCTGGAAAACTACGAGGAGTGGGAGTATACCAACATCCACGGGGACACGGTGCTGCTGGCCTTCAACGAGGCTCGCGAAGATCTCCGGGGCCCGAGCAACGCGGATTTGCGCATCTTTTTCGACCAGGACGGCGTTTTCATCATGGTTCACGCTACCATTTACAGCTCAGATAATGTCAGTCGGGAAGCTTGCGAACAGATCGCGGACATGATCGTTTTCCATGAGCTGTTGAAAACCGAACCGGACTTCACAGTGGTATATTATGAGCCGACAGTATGTGCCAATCCGGGCGACGCCGCGACGTTGGCGGATTTCCTCGCCTCCCCGGAGGGGCAAGCGGCCCGGGCTTGGAGTCAAGCGTCCAACTCCCGCCGCGGCACCGAGGCGGGCATCCGGGAGCTGGAGGAGCTGCGGCCTGGGATCGTGGAGCGCTACGGCCTCCAGGATTCCGTGGAGTCTCACGAGGTGACTTCCCAGAGCAATGTCGATGCCGGCGGCTTTGACGATGCGCCTTATCCGCCCATCAGCTTCGAGGACTTTGGCGCTCTCGGCTATGACCCCGGGCTTGCGCGGCAGTTCTATACGTTCGGGTTCTGGGACAACGGCGTGATGCTGGGCTACAAGAGCATGGAGTGGATCTACATCCCCTTTGGCGCGTTCTGCGACTATACTTATGACCTGACGGGGGAGAGCTACAGTGACATGTGGTTTTACCGCACGGAAAGCGGGGCCGTCGTGCAGCTTTGTGCGAATTTCAAGGTATCAAGCAACGCCCCTCCCGTAGTGCTGTACAGGACTGTCAATGGCTGGCTCATCGGTCGCGGGAATTTCTGCCACAACGCCTACGAGTTGGAAAGCTGGGCGGACGAAATCGACTATACGCTTTTCCCGTAAGAAAGGAATGGAAATGAACAAAAGAATACGGCTTTTAGCCGTGGTACTGGCGCTTTGTATGGCGCTGACGCTGGGGCTGTGCGGCTGCACGCCCAAATCAGAGAGCAAAAGTGAAGATACTTCTGACCGCAAGGGCGTGAGTACCTATGGCGCAGGAGAAAACCTTGCTCCTGACGGCACTCCCTTTGAAACGGTTTACGTTCCCGGCATTCTGGAGCTGGATCGCAGCCTCATGCCAATCACGCGCTTCAAGACCTCTCCCAATGGCCTTTACGCTTTTGATGAACTATCAAATAAACTCTATGAGTTTGATTCAAACGGCCATTGCCTTCAAGAGTGGGAGGGCACAGTTGAAGATTACGATGCCTTGTCCAATTCCAATGAAAGTGCCTGGCGTCTGGAAAGGCACGAAAACAAGGAGAATGTGGGAGACCGCTCTACGGACTACCGTGTTCTTCGGAAGCAGGACGGACAGGAAACGGAGATTCTGGCCTTCCGTACCGAGCAAGGAACGACCACGCTGATCGGTGAAATGGAGTTCTTTCTGCTCTATAAAATGTATTGGGACGAAAGCAACGAAGGGCATTTCATCCTGGAGAGCTATGATGCCGCCGGAAATCTGCTGCACAGTCAAGATCTCGGTGAATGGATGGAAATCTATCAGACGGACGCTGGCATCTACTTCCTCGGACACAGCAGCTATGACCTTTTCCTCTATGACACGGGTTCCTTTGCGCTGAACAAGGTGGATCATGTCCCCGATGGTTGCCATACCTGCGGCATCGTGGGGGATACGCTCTATTTGACAGACAACATGTATCTCTACCGCCATAAGCTGAGCGGAGGTGAGAATGAGCCGCTGTTTCGGTATGATGCGCTGTATCTCTCCGAAGGGATTACGCCGATTCCCATCGGAGGAACAGACAGCTTTTTCTTCCTCGATATGCGCAATGAATCCAGTCCCTATCGCATCGCTTATCCGGTAGATAAGGATTCTCTCCCCGCAGAAAAAACGACCATCACGCTTGCCATCAACGAGATAGTCCCGGAGTATTATTCGCTGCAATACGGCAGCTATCGTGATCCAATCATGGATTTCAATACTGTCAACCGGGAATATGAGATCGTGGTGCGCAATTACGCAGAGAGCCCAGACCCCTTCCTCGCCCTGACCGCGGATATGGCGAGCGGCAATGCGCCGGATCTGATCGACGTGCGAGGCTTCGGCAGTGCGATCTGCTCGACCGCAACAGCGGAGGATCTGCTGCCGTATGTGGAACGTGATCTCGGCACAGACGCTTTTCTGCCGGGGCCTCTGGCTGCAATGAAAACGGACGGGAAGCTTTTGAGCCTGATGCCCAGCTTCTCGCTGACAGCGATTCTCGGCCCGGCTTCGCTGTTGGAGGGGCAGACTATCGGGAGTTTTTCCGAGCTTTCCGCTCTCGCCGGCGGCGCGGAGAACGTGTTTTACCGCAGCGTGGATCGGGAGACCTTTATGAAATGGATCTTTGCTGGCAATCACCGTGACTATACCGCCCAGCAGGTGGCCGAATTTCTTTCCTTTGCCGCAACGCTGCCGGAGGATGCGACGCAGAATCCTTATGGGCTGACAGAACAGGAACTGAAGGAATCGCTGGAACATGGAGATGTTTTTCCTCTCGATTATGGTCCCATCCACGAGGGGCAACAAAAGTTCGAGCTTGCCCGAATCGCCGATCCCCTCGGCAGAACCATGATGCGGGACGCCGCCAGCATTCCAGAGGCAGAGGGGTGGTTTGGGGAGCGCCTGTCCGCTGTCGGCCTGCCGGGTGCCAAGGGTAGCGGTGTGTACCTCTCCCCCACTCAGGAGTTGATGATCCCGCAGGTTGCGGGAAATAAAGAAGGTGCTTGGGCGTTTATGGCCTTCATTCTGAATGACCGTTACCTCGTCAATCCCTTCTCCGGCGGTTTCCGGTACGGTATTCCACTCACACGTTCCGCTTATGAACGGGAGATCGGCCAGTATTGGACTTGGATGGATGGGAAGCTCTACGGCAGCATCAACGGCGCAGATTATGAGCTTCGCTATGATGCAGAAAACTGCAAATCTCTCTTCCTGTCTCTGCTGAATCAGGTGGAAGGAATCTGCCGCGATGGGGATGAAATATTCGATGCCGTCATGAACACTGCCAATGCCTTTTTTGCCGGAGATAAGCCTCTGGAACAGGCCGCTGAGGATATTGCAAAGCGGCTGAAGATCTACAACGCGGAACATAGCTGAAGCAAGACGCAGGAACGGATTCCCGCTCCTGCGTCTTGCTGTTTGCTTGTTTACCCCTGCTCGGCGAGATAGAGGCTGACACGGGACTGGATGTTCCGCATGGTGTCCTCTATGCTCCTGCCACCGGAGAAGTAGGCGCTTGCCTCCTGCCAGACGATTGCCCAGATCTGAGGATCATGTCGCGCGGCGATTGTCACGCTGTCCAAGACAGAATAGAGATCCTCCATGGCCTGACGGGCGTGTGGATGAAAACGATCATATTCTCCTTTTACAGCTGACTCCCATTGCTGATTAATTTGTTGGCGGATGACGTCACGGCGCGGAGAGAGCCAGAATTTCTCTGCCTGCTGCCGTGTCCAGAACTGGCGTAAGAACTCCCAACACTCCTGCTTGTGAGAAGAGAGACTGGAAATACCAAAGCTATGCTGAGGGAAAATCACGTTTCCCAGCTCTGGCAGGCCGGGAAAACAATAGTTTTCTCCGAAGGCACGGGCGGGGATGCTTGCCATCCAGACATCCCCGATTGGCATATAATACAAGAGGCCCTCGCTGTTAGTAATATCAAGAGTGCCTTCGCGGCTTGTGCCCGTTTCAGGCATATCTCGCACAGTTTCGAGAAGAGCTCGAAAATAGTCTGATTCAAAATCGCAGGTGCCTTTTTCCCAGTCAATCAGCTTGCTGTCGGAGGAAGCCAGTATGTTGCCGAGGAGCCACATGCGATCTACATAGGGGTCGAAGAAATAGCGGTAGCGTTCGTTTGCAGCCATAATCTCATGGAGTCTTGCGTAAGTCCATTGAGATGGGTCTCCCACAACACGGGCATCCGCAAAACAGTTAACAAGATAGAAGTCCGTCGTCAGCTCATACAACCCGCCGCCAATCTCCATTGCCTGGAAAAAGCCTCCGAGGAAATCCTCCCTCTTCAGCTCCGGGTCTGCGTCCAGATAGGGGTAAAGATCCTCCAGCAAGCCCCGCCGAGCAAAGGATGGAGCGGATGGTACGGAATCAATGAATTCCAGCGAAAAGTCATAAATATCCGGCCCGTTCCCGGAGGCAACATCCGCCGCCAGTCGAAGCTGGCCGGGACGCTGATCGTCGCCGGTGTTATAAACAGAGTAGTCGATCACCTCTATGGGGCACTCCGGATGCTCCCCGTTCCATGTCTGGATCGCTGTGCGAATGCGTGAATCCATGAATTGACCCGTGGTGGCAAAACGAATTACGGAACTTTCCTCGCCGGTATCTTCCCTTGGGCGGAGGATGCGAAGGGGGTGCTTTTGTTCATAACCGCTCCCTGCATTGGTTACCAGACGCCCATCCTCCAGCTCCAAAACTGCACCGCTGTTCAGTCCCAGCGCATTCCAGGAAAAGAGCTTCTCCAATGTACCATCGGACATGCGATATCCGAAGAGCGCCCCGCGGCAGTCAAGATACAGATCCCAGGTCGTCCCGCCGTCCACACGGGAGAACGAAAGATCAATAGATACGACCTGCTCCAACCTCTTCTTTTTGCTATTCCAAATGGAGATAGTATCTCCGCTCATACTTCCCTGCAATAGGACGAGCACACCTTGGCCCGTGACCGCCATGCGGGTTGTGCTTCCGACTTCTACCGTCTGCCGCTCTGAGAGTTCTTTACCGTCGTCGTCAAAGACGATCAGATTGTTCCCTGCCAGCAGAAACACTTGTTCATTAACCCAGGCAAGTTCCCGAACTGCCTCCGTGCGTTCCAGCGATACAAGAGTACGGGTCAGTTCCGCCCCGTCTGTGTCAAGGCAGAGAATCATACACGGGGTATCTCCACTTTGCGTCTCGGCAAGCAAAAACAGTCTGCCATCCTGTGCCGCTGCGATATCCTGCAGCAGAAGTGCCTCGTCTCGGAACAGCTCTTTTCGCTCCATCGTGTTCAGATTCAGGCTACACAGCAGATTGCTTTGCTCATCACTTGCCAGATAAAAGATTGAGTCTCCGGCCTTTGTAAACGCGGCCCCGATCCATGCGCTTTCCGTATAGCTTTCCGGTGTCAGCGCATACTTCGGTGTGACGATTTTTAACGCCAGATCCTCCGCGCCGATCACGGTAAGGTCAGCACTTTCTTTATGACTGCCGCAAGCGCAGAGACAAAGCGCAAGCAGAAGCATCAGCGAGATTATCTTTTTTCTCATCTTTTTGTTTCTCCTTCCGGTGGAAGTCCACCATCTTGACTATTCCAACAGAAGCAGAAAAAAGGGACAAAGAAACCGAGATTCTTTTGACAGAAATCTCGGTTTCTTTATTCGTTATCGAAATTGCGTAAAGTCGATGCCGTAGGCGATGGCCTGGATGCTGTAGACGTCCGGATGATTCGGGACGATCAGGACATAAGCGCTTGGCGTCTCGTAGATGATATATGGCACGGAATACCGGTCCGATCCGCTGAGGGCACAGCAGACCACCTCGCCGCAGGCTGTTTCAAAGAGCCATTCATCGCGGTACGCGCTCAAATCACCGGCGAGGCAGATATTGGTGTACAGCGTGCCCTTTTGAATGTAGTGCAGGCGATAGGCGTCGGCCTCCACCGAGAAAGCGCCGGGATAGAGCATCACGGAGCGCAGCTCCACCGTGTCAAAGCTCCCCTGACCCAGCCGCGCCCATATCTCATCCTCGGTCAGATGTTCGGAATAGGCATCGAAGTCGTTGACACCGCCGTTATACCCATGCGGATAGACATAGCCGTTGTGTATCCAGCTCCAGTCGTCGGCATAGGAAAGACCGTAGTCCGAGGCGATCCGCTCAAAGGCCGCGCGCATCTCCGGCGCGGTTTCTTCATCACAGCCGACCACGCAGCCCTCGACCGCCATGATGCTGCCCTTATATCCCACATACCAGTCGGCAAAGGCCTTGGCACCGCGGATCTCGGGCGTCTGCGCAAGCTCGGAGAGCGTGATGGCAGACTTCTCCCCGGTATAGGGTCGAATCTCCAGCAAGCCGTTTTCCTGCGGCACGCCCTCACAGGCGGAGGCAAAGTCAAAGGCCTCGGCCAGCGCCTCAGCGCCTTCACGGCCGCGGGGCATGCTGCCGCTCAAGGTCAGGAAAGCGTTTTCCCCGGTGTAATAGATGATCACCGAATAGAGCGGCTCGGCGTCCTCCGACGTGGGATCAAACACCGTGCCTTCGCGGCTGCAGTCGATGCAGAGCTCCGCGCCTGACGCAGTTTTATAGGCCCACTCGTCATAGCTGTCCTCATTCCACAAAAGGCTCATATAGGGAGGGAGCGTGCCCGGCTCATAACGGGTCAGCGTCCAGATACAGCTCTGCCCGAAGAGCTCGATGCCGCCCTCCGCTTTGTAAGCGCCATCCTCAAAGACGTACATCGGCGCGAAGTACCCTTCGCCGGAGAAAAAGGGCTTTGTGCCCGTCAGCCTATAGAACTCCGCGCTTGTCGGCGGGAATACCATGGAGCTGTGGAGCTTCAGACCGTATTTATCCCGGATCTCCAGCAGCTTTTCCGCCATCGTCGCGTCGCTGGCATCGTAAATAGTGTTCCCAATCAGCGCCTCGGCAGCCTCCATATCTAGCCAGTCCCAGGCACCGTTTCCCGCAGCGACGCTCTCTGCCGCTTTTGTCTCGCGGTATTCCAGCTCATAGGCAAACCACTCTGCCGCCGCCTGGTATTCCGGGCTGTCGCGGTAGCCGGTGGGCAGCAGGAGCACGGCCTCGGCGGGCTCCAGATGGCTAGTCCCGTCCTCTTCTATGACCGCCTGAGTCGTCTCGTAGCCGGTATGCACCGTGCGCTCCCGAAGGCCGAACCAGCCCATGGCATAGGCGGTCGCGGTAAAGAGGCTTACAAGAATCGCCGCGACCAGCGCGAAGCGCAGCACGGTCACGATCGCCTTCTTCTGTTTTTTCGCGGGCGCAGGAGCCTCGGCGAAGATCGGCGCCGTCCCGCTGTAATCGGAGAAAAACGCTTGAAGGGACGCTTCGGTATCCGGCATGGGCTGTTCGGAGCGCTCCATATAAGCGTCCATCACGAGCATCCAGAAATCCGGGTCACAGTCTGCCGGAAGCGAGCGGATCAGCTCCTCCAGCTTTGCAATAGGCATGGTATTCAGTTGTTCACGGCTGATCTTATCCGACATGCTGTTTCCCTCCTTTCTGTTCCACACTCATCTCCCGCCGCAACCGCTGCTTACATCGAAGCAGGCGCTTCCGGCAGGCTTCAAAGCTCAGGCCGCAGAGCTGCGCGGCCTCCTTGATCGAATAGCCGTCACAGTAGACGGCACGCAGCAGCAGCCATTCCTGCGGGCTCATGCGTCGTTTCAGCTCGTCGTCTTCCGCTTCAGGGGGCGGTGCGGAAAGACGGGTCTCCTCCAGGGGAACGGTGCGCTGCTCGATGTACTGCCGGTCTCGCTGCGCATGCTTCACAGCGTAACCAGCTGCACGGATCAGCCAGCCCTGCGGATTGGGGCTCTGCCGCACTTCGTCCAGCTTCTCCTGCGCCAGCACGAATACGTCCTGCGTGACCTCCTGCGCAAGCTGGTCGTCCCGCAGTCGCACCCGCGCGAAAGCGTATATTTTTTGATACATCTCCCGATAGAGATCTTCCAAGAAAGTATCGGTCACAAATCCACCGCCTCTCTGCCAAACAAGTATAACAAAAGATTTCTCGTTTTCAAGTTGTCCCTTTTTGGCGCTTCTGATGGAATATTCCATCGGGACGCCCGAAAAGGGACAATTCTTTTGATAGAGAGGCGATTTTTATGAAAAAAGGAAGAACATGGATCAGTTGGCTTCTGCTTCTTGCCCTGTGCCTGTCGCTCTGCGCCTGCAGCCCGGCACCGCAGAGCGGAGAAGCACAAAGCAGCGGAACACAGGGAGGGACAAGCAGGCCGAAGCAGAATAGTGAGCCTGTCAAGATGGCGGAGGAAGCGCAAAAGAATGTGGTGCAGCGCCTGGCCTCCACGCAGGTCGAACCGCCCGAGGACATGAATCTCGACTGGCAAAGTGGACTTGTGACCATGGACGGGCGGCTGTATGTGCACGCCACGGGCTTCGAGAAACCTCATCTCATTTGCTCCTACGACATGGACGGCGGCGACCGGCAGGTTCTGAGCGCTTATGACGGCGCGCCGATCAAGGGCATCGGCGCCTCCGATCACGGCACGCTCTTTGTGCTCAATAACGCTTTCAACGAAGAAACGCGGTTATATGAATACACGCTGCGCGAGCTCGACAAGGATGGGCGCGAGCTCAAGCGGCTGGAGCTGAAGGGTGCGGGCTATCCCGAGGATTTTTTCCCGTTCTGGATGGTCTCTGACGGAGAAACCGTGTATCTGCTCGGCAACGGCTGGCTGTCGCTCTTCTCTATGGGCGATCAGATCGAGCATCTGTGCGACCTCGCGGCGAGGGATTCCCAGCGCCTGGGGCTGCTTCCCGACGGACGCTTGATTCTCGACACCAACGCAGGTGGGCAGTACGCTGTCATGGTCTTTGATAAAGAGAGCCGCAGCTTCGGGGCTCCCATCCCCTTTGACAAGGGCGGCAGCCTGCTCTGCGGCGGCGAGCGCTGGAATGTCTACATCACCGACGGTACCTCCGCCTATGGCCTCGATCTGGAGACCGGGAAGCTGGAAAAGCAGTTCGAGTGGCTGAGTGTCGGCATTGTGGGCCGCGCGCTGATCGAGGCCCCGGAGGGCGGCTTTTTCGCCGCTGACGGCAATAACCGCCTGTTCCGCATGCGTCAGGTGGATGTGGAAGTCGGGGAAAGCGGCGAACCGGAGACGATGACGTTGGTCGTGCTGGACCGGCTATTTCTGGCATCCTATCTGGAAGACGCGATCCTCGACTGGAACCGGGCGCACCCGGAGTGCATGATCGTCGTGCGCGACTATTTCACCGGCCAGCACTCGAACGATTGGCAGCAGCAGGAGCAGGCCACGGAGGAAGCGCGAAAAGCGATGGCCATGGACATCATCACTGGCAATGTCCATCCCGATCTCTTTGATCTGAGCAGCCTGAACGCGGCTTCGCTGGCTGTTAGCGGAAAGCTGGAAAACCTCTATCCGTATCTCGACGCCGATCCGGTGCTGAGCCGCGAGAGCTTTTACCCGAGTGTTCTGGAGGAGCAGGAGATCCGCGGCGGGCTGTATGAGGTCGTGACGAATTACTCACTGCTCACCGTCACCGGCTTTGCCTCTGAGGTCGGCAGCGCACGGAGCTGGGAGGAGCTTCTGCGCCTGGCGGACAGCACCGATCGCTGTGAGCGCCTGTTTACCGCCGAGAGTTGGGGCCGCATGGGTTTCCTGCAGCTTCTGACCGACGCCTCCGGCAAAAGGCTGGTGGATTGGGACAGCGGAGAATGCTATTTTGATACCCCGTACTTTATATCCATTCTGGAGGCCGTGATGCAGCTTCCCGAGCAGGCTGTCGAGCCGGAGGACTATTACAGTGAGCAGCACAGCCTCGTGGACGGCGAAGGTCTGCTGACCCTCAGCGAATACGGCGATCTGTGGCAGGGCGCCAATGCGGGAAAGCAATACGGCGAGGGCAACTGGACGATCGTCGGCCTGCCGGAGCTCGGCAGCGTCATCAAGCCCTACAGCACGCTTGGTGCTTCGGCGCTCGGCATGGCGGCAGATTCCCAGCACAAGGAGGAATGCTGGGCCTTCCTGCGAACCTTTTATCTGAATCCGCGCCCCTACGCTTTCAGCGCCATGCAGGGCGGACTAGAGGAATCCATCCAGGGGCAGCTTCAGCAGCGGGAGCAGGAGGGTCTCATGGACAAGTGGCCGAACGCCGAGGCGGATATGCGCGCCTTTGCCGACGCTTTCACCGGCGCGACCGTGCTCTACCGCCATGACGACGCGGTGTGGGAGATCGTACAAGCCGAGGCGAGCCGTTATTTTGCCGGTCAAGTCAGCGCTGAGGACTGCGCCAAAGTCATTCAGAGTCGCGCACGGATCTATATCTCCGAACAGGGTAGATAAGAGACTGTCAATCCAATACACGAAGCCCGCCGTTCTCATCCAGAACGGCGGGTGCTTCTATTTCTGGATTAAGAGATCATTCTGCAATTCTTAATTCTCGCCCCCCTCGCAAAATTCGACAACATATTTTAGCGAAAAGTGCTTAATTATGGGTGCGCCTTGATATCGACACAAGGCGCGCATTGTTCCTGTTATACTTAAAATTTTATCTGTCTCAGCCAGCCAAAGAAAAAAACTCTGTGACTGGCATAGAGGCATATACAAAACCCATCGCCAGTCGAGAGAGAAAGGTCCTTGGCGATGGGTTTTTATTATGACAGTCGCGCGCCTCCGGTTTCTTTGAGTTTCACTGTATCAACATTCAAAGAACGGAGGCATCATCATGTCAAGGAGAAAAACAAAATCGGAAGAAATTATAGATTGCGAGCGGTATTTCAATAAGTATGTTGCGATGGAGGTGAAACATGACCTGCAGGAAACTCATGATTATTATGCAATGTTCTCCTCACTGGATCAAATCATGGAAGCAGAAGAAGATGGTAACACAGGAAAAAAAGAACGAGAATCTGTTCTTGAAGATCACAGAGATAATTTCCTTTCTAAAACAGAATGTAAATCCGCAGATGAATGGATGGCGGAGATGGAAAATGAAGCTCTCTGTCGAGCGTTGCATAAACTCTCATGCCGTCAAAGGTTGATTCTTTTTCTTCGATACTATAGGAAACTAACATACCGTGAGATTGAAGAAATCGTTGGCATATCCTATCAGGTTGTCGAAAGAACAGAGAAAAAGGCGATAAAAAATCTTCGAGAAATTATGGCTAGAGGGTGACAAAAGTGCGTTTTTTATCCCTACCTTAAGTGAGGGGACTTTTTCTTCTCAAAAACAAGTGAATATCCGGCAGCATAATAACATCAGCAGACGATGGAGCGATGCGGAGGGTTCGCCAAGACCACCTGTGCAGGATAGATGCCTGCATCAAATGAAGGCAGTAAGGTGCATAGCGGTTAGACCTATCCAAAAGCGGCTCTGGCAAGCCGTTTCGCAATAAGATCGTTTGCCTACAATGGTACCCCTGCTCAGCCTTAGCTTGTCACGCATAGGGAGCAGCTCGGAGAGATCCTCAGAGGGGTGAGAGTCCCGGAGCGCGTTGCCAAACGCGGTTATGCTGTACGCCCACCCCCGGGGGAGTAGTGTCGAATACGGGAAAATAATAGGCTGCCTGCAGAATCGCAGGCAGCCCAACAGTCCAACCCTTAGAGAGATTAGATTTTCGCTATAAGCGGCATTGAGGAATTCAAGTTCTCAAAAACTACCGCTGAAGTTGCGTAATGGGGAGGATATGAGAAAGCAATAATAAGCAGAACGCGAGGATAGATAAATGACTTACACTACTTTTGAACAGCTTCCACTCGTGCTGTCGGTTGAACAGTTGGCGCAAGTATTGGACATTGGAAAAAACTATGCCTATGAACTTGTGCGCTGCGGTGAGATACAGAGTATCCGTGTCGGGCACCGTTTCCGAATTCCCAAGGAGTCCGTCGTAGCATATATCAGCACTCCACAAGATTGACGGAGTTTACTCTACGTTGTATGATCAGCGCAGAGTTGAACAGGAAGGAGGATTTATGTCTCGCACATCCAACCGTGCAGCGTCCGGCACGGGGACAATCAGAAAAATCACCGTTAACCAAAACGGCAAAAACTATACTTACTGGCAGGCAAGATGCACGACCGGCTATGACCCAGGAACCGGCAAACAGCTCCAGCGCACCATTACCGGCAAAACGCAGAAGGAAGTCAGCCTGCGCCTTAGGGAACTCACGTCAGATCTTGATCACGGGACATACCTTGAGCCGAACAAGCTGACTGTAAGGTCTTGGCTGACAACATGGCAGGAAGAGTACCTGCAAAATGTTAAGCCCTCTACCGCATACAAGTATAAGGTGGATATTGAAAACTATATCATTCCGAGGCTTGGTGCGACAAAGCTGGAGGATTTGGCTACTCCGATGATCCAGCACTTTTACAACGATCTCCTTCATCCCAAAAAGCCTGGCGTAAAGCCCTTGACCGCGAAGACGGTACGTTGTGTTCACGGTATCTTCCACTCTGCATTGAGCAAAGCGGTTCAGCTTGGATACATTCGTATGAATCCCACTGATGCCTGTGAACTACCCCGTGTCGTCAAAAAGGAGATCGTTCCTCTGGAGGATGATCAGATTGCAGCTTTCCTAAAAGCCATCGTCGGCCATCCGCATGAGTACTTGTATAAGATCGCTCTGTTTACCGGAATGCGTGAGGGTGAGGTTCTTGGTCTGACCTGGGACTGCATCGACTTCAGGCGCGGTAGGCTCGTTGTGCGCCGTCAGTTGGTCAGAGATAGACAGAAGGGTGGAGAGTATCACTTCTCCACCCCGAAGAACGGCAAGATCCGCGTCATTGTTCTTGCACCGACCGTTGTTCAGTTGTTTCGTGAGCAGCAGAAGAGGCAGACTCTGATGATGATGGACGCGGGGAAGAAGTGGGTAGACAACAACCTGATCTTCTCCAATCAAACCGGAGGCTATCTCTCGTATCGGACGGTGTATGACTGCTTTAAGCGTGTGATGACTAAACTCGGCTTGCCGGAAACCCGTTTTCACGATCTGCGGCACACCTACGCGGTGGCAGCGATCAAGAGTGGGGACGACATAAAAACCGTACAAGAAAACCTCGGTCATGCGACCGCAGCCTTTACGCTGGACGTGTATGGGCACGTTACAAACCAGATGAAAGAGGCCAGCGCGAGCAGAATGGAACTGTTTATCAGTGCCGTTTCGTCCTGATATTTACTGGGTTTTACCGCACTCTAAAGGCTAAAAATAAGTAAAAAAACGGGTTTTGAAAAATAGGCCTCAACTTTTCGGGGCTAAAAGATGCTGATTTTGCCGGAAACAAAGAAAAATCCGAACCTTTCGGTTCGGATTTAGTGGTGGACGATACAAGACTCGAACTTGTGACCTCCCGCACGTCAAGCGGATGCGCTACCAGCTGCGCCAATCGTCCAGCTCTTTCAAGCAAGGGGTATTTTAACGCACGGCATAACAAATGTCAAGCTTTTTCTATCGCTTTTCAAAAGAAAATGGAGCCGGGGGAAAAGAGCCTCTCCGGACGGCAAAAGGGATCTGCACAGCAGATCCCTTTTGTGTTATTCCTGTGTGTTTGCTCAGGCTACCAGATAGACGCGGATGGAGTACTCGTAGCCGTTGCAGGAGACGGTCAGCTTGACGCCGCCGTTCTTGCGGCCGAGGATCTCGCACTTGCATTCCTTGGTGTCTTCGCTGGGCGTGATCTTAAACACGCTCTCGTCGTCCACGGACCAGGTCAGCTTGGCGTCGGAGAACTCCTCGATGGGGTACACGGTCGCCTTGATGGTCAGCGGATCGTCGCCCTCATGCATGGTGAAGTCTTCCAGCTCTTTCTCGTAGTAGAAGATCTTGATCTCCGATACGGTGGGAGTGGGCGTGGGAGGAGGCGTGGGCGGCTCTTCCATGACGTAGATGGGCGTGCTGGAAGGCGCTTCGGTGGGCGGGTTGGTAATTCTTCCGCCGCTGGCATCCTGCCCGTTGAGGCTGGTGGTGACCATGACGATCACAGCGAGAATAACGGCCACGACAAGGATCAGGCCGAAGATCATCTGCCACTTGGTATTCGTCTCGGCGCGCTCGTATGAAGCGGTGCCTTTGACAGTGCCGGGGGTAGCCCCGGGGGTGCGCCCGGACTGGCTGACACGGCGGGTGCCGCAGTTGGGGCAGCGCGTGCGCAGGGCGGAGAAGCTCTCGCCGCAGCGACGGCATTTCACTTCAGGGATTACGCTCATTGCATTTCCTCCATTCTGTGGGAATAGACGCGGTGCTACGAGCAAATAATACAACTTCTTTGTGTTTTCGTCAAGTGTTCCCGACCCCCAGAGGACTTGTTTTCCCCTGTTTTTTGGTCGAAATTCCCCACTTTGGCGTCATTTTTGCGACGAAACTAAGAAAGTTTAAGATTTATGCTCCGTGTTTTCCGCTTCCCAGGTGCGCTCGGAGATGATGTAGCGGGGCCGCTGTTTGGTTTCCAGATAGATCTTGCCGACGTATTCGCCGATGATGCCGAGGCAGATGAGCTGGACGCCGGAAACAAAGCAGACGATGCAGGTCATGCTGGCCCAGCCGGCTACGCTTTTGCCGCAGAGAGCGGTGATCAGCGCCCAGACCACGCCGAGAAAGCTCACCAGCGCGACGATGAGGCCGAAGCCGGTGATGAGCTGCAGGGGTTTGACGGAGAGACTGGTAATTCCGTCCACCGCCAGCGCGATCATCTTGCGCAGGGGATAGTGGCTCTCGCCGGCCAGCCGCTCTGCCCGGTCGTAGGTGACCGTGGTGCTCTTGAAGCCCACCAGCGGCACCAGACCGCGCAGGAAGAGGTTGACTTCCCGGAAGTTTGAAAACTCCCTGAGCACCCGGGCGCTGATGAGCCGGTAGTCGGCGTGGTTGTAAACCACCTCGGCCCCCATGGCGGCGAGGAACTTATAGAAGCTCTGGGCGGTGAAGCGCTTGAAGAAAGTATCGGTCCGACGGCTGGCGCGCACGCCGTAGACCACGTCGCAGCCGTCCAGATAGGCGTCCACCATTTTGTCCATGGCGTCAATATCGTCCTGTCCGTCGCAGTCGATGGAAATGGTGATGTCGCAGCGGTCCATGGCTTCCATGAGACCGGCCAGCACCGCGTTCTGATGGCCGCGGTTGCGGCTCTGCGCGATGCCCAGATAGTGGGGATCGGAGGCGGCCAGCCCCCGGATGATCTCCCAGGTGCGGTCACGGCTGCCGTCGTTGACAAAGAGCACGCGGCTTTCATCGCTGATCTTGCCGAGATCGCGCAGCGTCTGCAGCTTTTCCAGAAAAAGCGGGGCGGTGATGGGCAGGACCTCCTGCTCGTTATAGCAGGGGACCACGATGTACAGTATGGGTTTCATGAGCACTCCT
This sequence comes from Oscillospiraceae bacterium, assembly GCA_902774015.1. Taxonomy (GTDB): domain Bacteria; phylum Bacillota; class Clostridia; order Oscillospirales; family Oscillospiraceae; genus Limivicinus. Next base: position 26,069 of record CACYHB010000006.1, read on the forward strand.
CAAGCAAAAAAGCGTTAAGCTCTGCTACGGTTTTGAAATAGTTTGCGCAGTTTGCGCGCATGAACGCTTCAATGGAAGCAATGTCGTTGGACCAGCCCACGCCTGCAAAGTCCACCCCGCAGGCGGCGGCCATGTCGTAGCCGGGCTTCAGGTCGTCGATCATCAGCAGTTCCCCGGGCGAAAGGGCGAAGCGGCGCATGATCTCCTCCAGCGGCCAGCTGTGCGGCTTGCGGCGCTCGGGCGGCTGCTCCCAGCCGTAGACCGCATCCGGCGCGGGCAGGGCATTTGCGGCATAGTCGCGCAGGATATTGTCGTCAAAGGAGTGGGACACCACGCAGACGAGGCCGCCCGCGGCCTTCTGGCGCTCCATGATCTCCCGGATGCCGGGATAGGCGGTGGGGATGTGATCCTTCACGTATTCACGCCAGAATTTCCATTCCACCTCCAGCAAATCGTCGTCCATGCCGTATTCTCCGCGGCACATGGGCAGGAAGCCGGGGTCGAAGTTTTTGATGAAGTATTCCTCCAGCGTGCAGGTCCTTCCGGGCATGTACACATTCAGGAAGGCCTGAAAGCTGGGGTGATGGATGGTGGCGGTGCTGTTGACCACGGTGTCGTCATGGTCAAAGACCAGGCATTTGTATCGCATCGCGTCCTCACATACTCTTGGCACTTGGGTTTTGCATAATCAAAGCGCGGCCTTGTTCCGAGGTCAATAGAAGGTCGCCACGTCCTGTGCCGGGGCGGAGCAGGGCTCGGCGCTCACGTACGTGAGCACGGGGCCGCGCTTGCCGTAGGCGCGGTTGAACTTGAAGTTGATCTTCGCCGTCAGGATGATCCAGGAATCGTCGCGGATCTGATCGGCGTGATCCCACTGGCAGACCAGCGCGGCAAACTGAATGTCCTCCACGCAGCAGGTCATCACATGGCGGCCCACTACGAAGGTGTGGGGGGGCAGCTTCTGCCGCACCAGAGCGCGGCACTTGAAGCGCACGGTCTTGCCCTCGTACTTCTTGGGCTCCTCGCTCATGTCGCGGTACCAGAGGGCGTAGTCCTCCTCGCCGATCTCCACGATGGGGGCGTTCAGATCAAAGGGCAGGGGGTCCTGAATATCGTCGTATTCCACCTGTCCGCCGGGGGACTCGTAGGCAATGTCGGCCCGACGGGAGGCTCCGCGCACGATCTTGTGGAAAGCCATCTTGTCCATGTCGGGGGTGAAGCGGTTGAAGACCACCAGTTCGCAGCTCTTGAGCTTGTCGTAGACGAGCTGGCGCATGTTGCTGTTGTAGCTGAGGAAGCTTCCGGCGTCGGCGAACATGAACTCCTGATAGACCACCCAGTTCTCCGGCATGGCCTGATACAGCGCATCCAGCATCCACATGCCGTTGTACTCCAGCACCACGCGCTCGCAGCGCGTCTCCGCCGCCAGATGCATCAGATTCGGCGTGTTGAGCTGGCTCTGGTCCTCGATGACGCGGATGAGCACGCTGGGATCGGCGAACTGGTCGGGGGCGTATTCCTCCTCGCCCTCCTCGCACACCAGCAGCAGCGTGCGCTCGCCGTTGCAGAAGCGCTTGTCCTCCAGCGTCTCCTGGATGAATTTCGTTTTGCCCGCTTCCAGAAAGCCGGTGAACAGATAGACGGGCAGATCCTGATTATTAGCCAATGTTGAACAGCTCCTTCAGCGCGTCCTCATGAATGTGAGAGCCGATGACGCAGAAGCGGCCGGTGACGCCGGCGCTGCCGCGGCGGATGTCGGTCTCCTCCGGAACGTAGTCGAAATAGAGCCAGTCGCCGTCACTGGCGTCCACGATGCCCTTGGCGCGCAGGATGACGCCGTACTTCTCCTCGTCGCTCAGCGCGGCAAGGATCGTGCGCAGCTCGTCCTCCGAGAACTTCTTCGGCGTCTCCATGCCCCAGCTGGTGAAGATCTCATCGGCGTGGTGATGGTGGTGATGGTGACCCTCCCCGTCGTGGTGGTGATGGCATTCGCACTCGGGGTCGTCGCACTCGTCCTCGTCGTGGTCGTGGTGATGATGGTGATGATGCTCGTGCTCCTCATCCCCGTCGTCATGGTGATGGTGGCATTCGCATTCGGGATCGTCGCACTCGTCCTCGTCGTGGTCGTGATGATGGTGATGGTGATGCTCGTGCTCCTCATCCTCGTCGTCGTGGTGGTGATGGCATTCGCATTCGGGATCGTCGCACTCGTCCTCGTCATGGCCGTGGTGATGATGGTGATGCTCGTGCTCCAGGGCTTCCTTCGCCGCACGCAGGCCGTTTTCGTCCATGACCTCACGGATCTGCTCGCCGGTGAGTTTGTCCCAGGGTGTGGTGATGAGGCCGGCGTCACTGTTCAGACCCTTGAGCAGTTCCACCGCGGTGAGGGTCTTGGCGTCGTTGACGCTTCCGGTGCGGCTGAGAACGATCAGATCGGCGTTCTGCACCTGGTCGTTGAAGAATTCGCCGAAGTTGCGCATATACATTTTGCATTTGCCTGCGTCTACGACGGTGACCTTCGCACCGATCTGCGCGCCTTCCACACGCTCCACGGCCTTGGCCACGTCGGAGAGCTTGCCAACGCCAGAGGGCTCGATGAGGATGCGGTCCGGGGCGAAGTCGGCCATGACCTTGGCCAGAGCCTTGGTAAAGTCGCCTACCAGCGTGCAGCAGATGCAGCCGGAATTCATCTCCGTGATCTGCACGCCCGCGTCCTGCAGGAAACCGCCGTCGATGGCGATCTCGCCGAACTCGTTCTCGATCAGGACCAGCTTTTCGCCCTGATAGCCCTCGGCGATCAGCTTGCGGATCAGCGTGGTCTTGCCTGCGCCGAGAAAACCGGAAAATATATCAATTCTTGTCATGGTATTGCCTCCTTTTTATTTCCAAAAACACAGTATAACACTTTTAATATAAAAGCACAAGCCCCGGCTGAGCGTCCGGCATTGTCCAAAACACCCGGGGAAAACTGCCGCGCCGCGCTTGTCAAAAACGGCGGCGTGTGGTAATATGAATCGGTATGGAAAAAGCGACAGGAAAATAGCGTGTGTTCTGTCCGGAAAAGCGAGGAAAACCTTCATATGTGGTTCTGGTTTGCTGTCATTGCGCTGCTTTGTTGGAGCGGCTCGGACCTGTTTTCAAAAATCGGCTGTCAGGATGCTTCCGATAAGTACAGCCACCTGAAAATGGTCATGGCCGTGGGTCTCGTGATGGGACTGCATGCAGCCTACGAAGTGTTCTTTCAAGGGGTGGAGATCAGCTGGAGCATCATCCTGACCTATCTGCCCGTATCCATGCTCTATATCCTGTCCATGGCCATCGGTTATCTTGGCCTGCGTTATATCGAGCTATCGATCTCTTCCCCCATCTGCAACTCCTCCGGCGCCATCGTGGCGGTGCTGACGCTGGCCACCGTGGGCATCGGGGAGGATCTGCCCCCCGTGGCCCTGGTTGCCGTGGCCCTGGTCTGCATCGGCGTGATCGGGCTGGGCTTCGTGGAAGCCAATGAGGACGAGGAGCTGCGTGCCGCGCGGCAGGACGCCTCCAACCACCACTACGCCAAGAGCTGGATCGCGCTTGCGATCCCTGTCGTCTACTGCCTGCTGGACGCCCTGGGCACCTTCGCCGACAGCCGTGTGCTGGAGGTGCTGGACGAGGATTCCGCCAACGTCGCCTATGAGCTCACCTTCCTGATGATGGGCGTTCTCTGCGCCGTCTATGTGCTGGGCGTCAAGAAGCAGAAGCTCATCGCCGGGCAGGAGGCGCCCAAGTACACCGGCGCCGTGTTCGAGACCATCGGCCAGTTCTTCTACATCTACGCCCTGGCGGACTCCGAGCATGTGGCCTTCGCCGCGCCCATCATCTCCTCCTATTGCGTGGCCTCCGTCGTCTGGAGCCGCATTTTCCTGAAGGAGAAGCTGAGCTGGAAACACTATGCCGCGATCGTCACCGTGATCGCCGGCGTGATCATTCTGGGGATTCTGGATATTTAAGGAGATTGTACCATGAAAGCTGTCTACAAGCGCGTTTTGATCAAAATCAGCGGCGAGGCGCTGGCTGCGGAGAAGCATACCGGCTTTGACTTCGACTTTGTCTCCCGCGTCTGCGAGGCGGTGAAGGCCTGCACGGAGATGGGCGCCCAGGTGGGTATCGTGATCGGCGGCGGCAACTTCTGGCGCGGCGTCAAGGACGGCGCGGGAAAGGTGGAGCGCGTCAGCGCGGACCGCATGGGTATGCTGGCCACGGCCATGAACTGCCTTGCGGTGGCGGACGTGTTCCGTCAGGCGGGCTGCGACGCCCGCGTGATGACCGCCGTGGACATCCAGGGCGTGGGTGAGCGCTACGATACGCGGAAGGCTGTCGAGTATCTGGAGGCGGGAAGGATCGTGCTCTTCGCCTGCGGCACCGGCTCTCCTTTCTTCTCCACCGACACCGCGGCGGTGCTGCGCGCGGCGGAGATCGGGGCAGACGCCATCCTGCTTGCCAAGAACATCGACGGCGTGTACTCCGACGATCCGCGCAAAAACCCGGAAGCCTTCAAGTTCGACGAGATCTCCTACAACGAGGTGCTGGCCCGCCGGCTCGCCGTCATGGATTCGACGGCCACCAGCCTCGCCATGGACAACGGCATTCCCGTCGTCGTCTTCGCGCTGGCCGATCCCGAGAACATCGGCCGCGTCCTCTGCGGCGAGAAGCTGGGCACGCTGGTGAAGTGACGCGGCGCTTCCGCGTGAAACAGAGGACCTGGCAGATAACGCGCAGACCCCTCAGCCCGGCTTTCAGCCGGACAGCTCCCCTTGACAGGGGAGCCTATCAGGAATTCTAATTACTGAAATAATAACACAGGAGGGAAAAACATGTCTGACTACAAGCAGTTTGAGGACAAAATGAAAAAGACCTGCGAGGCGCTGAGCGCCACGCTCGCCACCATCCGTGCCGGCCGCGCCAACGCCGCCGTGCTTGACCAGATCACGGTGGACTACTACGGCGTTCCCACTCCGATCCAGCAGGTGGCCTCCGTTTCCACGCCCGATCCCCGTTCCCTGTTCATCCAGCCCTGGGACGGCTCCGTGCTCAAGGGCATCGAGAAGGCCATCCTCGCCTCCGATCTGGGCATCAATCCTCAGAACGACGGCAGAGGCATCCGTCTGGTGTTCCCGCCCCTGACCGAGGAGCGCCGCCGCGATCTGGTCAAGCAGACCAAGAAGTACGGTGAGGAGAGCAAGGTCGCCATCCGCAACATCCGGCGCGACGCCATCGAGAAGTTCAAGAAGCAGCAGAAGGCCTCCGAAATGACCGAGGACGATTACAAGATCGCCGAGAAGGACATCCAGAAGCTGACCGACGACTTCATCAAGGAGATCGACAAGATCACCGAGCGCAAGGAAAAAGAGCTGACGGAGATCTGATGGAAAAACGCAATGTGACGGCGGGGGAGCGGGACGACCGTGTTCCCCGCCATATTGCCATCATCCTGGATGGCAACGGCCGCTGGGCCAAAAAGCGCGGTCTGCCGCGCACGGCCGGTCATGCCGCCGGCTCGGAGACCTTCCGGAAGATCGCCTACTACTGCCGGGACATCGGTGTGGAATACCTGACGATCTACGCCTTTTCCACCGAAAACTGGAAACGGCCGGAGGGCGAGGTCAAGACCATCATGCGCCTGCTGGACAAATATCTCCATGAGGCCATCGACACCATGGAGCGCGACGGCATGAAAATGCGTATCTTCGGTGACGTGTCGGGTCTCTCTCCGGAGCTGCAGGCCCTGGCGGCCAGGACCGATGAGATCGCCGACCGCATCGACGGCTTCCAGGTCAACGTCTGCCTCAACTACGGCGGCCGGGACGAGATCGTCCAGGCGGCAAGGCGCTACGCCGCCGACGTGGCGGCAGGCAGGGCGGACGGGGAGCTGAGCGAGGCGCAGTTTGCCCGCTATCTCTATTCTGCCAACGTGCCCGATCCGGACCTGCTGATCCGTCCGGGCGGAGAGCAGCGGCTCTCCAATTTCCTGCTCTGGCAGTGCGCCTATGCGGAGTTCTATTTTACCGACGTGCTCTGGCCCGACTTTACGCCGGAGGAACTGGACAAGGCCATTGCCGCGTTCCGCAGCCGCGACCGCCGCTACGGCGGGGTGAAGTAAGCTTAGAATGAGAATATGAAGAACCATTTCTCTTTCCTGTTCTCGGAAAGAGAAACGGTTCTTACACTCCAAAGAGAAAGGCGACAAGGGGAAGCTTCCCCTTGACCCCTCGCAGAATTGGGGAGTCTAAGGGGAAAACCGGGGTCGCCGCTAAAGCTGGTACGCGTGGCTGCTGGCCGCGCTTTCCGCTCCCGCTGTGCTGTACTTCTGACGGGGATCATGCCTCGAACACTCCCGCGGCTCGCCGGTCAATCGGGCAGGCAGCGCTGCGAGCGTAAGCGAAGCCATACGCGGATGGCGTGGCGCAGTCTTTCTTTTCGGGCAAGATCCGAAAAGAAAGATAGGGGGGCGCATGACGCAAGCTCCTCCGTTGCAAATAGGTGAGAGTCAAGTTATACGTTTTTTGATATTGATTTCAGAGTGACTGCCATGACCGAGATTCAGGAAAAGCTCATAGCCCTTGCGGAACCCGGGTACCGGGACTTCATGGCGCCGCTGCTGCCGAACGTGCCGCGCGAGCGCATCCTCGGCGTACGCACGCCCGCGCTGCGCTCTTTTGCAAAGGAGCTCTGCCGCAAAGGGGGATACTCTGCCTTCCTTGAGGAACTGCCCCACGCGTACTATGAAGAAAACAATCTCCACGCCTTTCTGATCGAGCAGATCCGGGATTTTGACCGCTGCCTCGCTGAGACAGAGCGCTTTTTGCCCCATATCGACAACTGGGCCACCTGCGACTGCCTCCGCCCTCCGGTGTTCAAAAAGCACCGGGAGAAGCTGCTGGCACGGCTTCCCGCCTGGCTCGCCTCCGGAGAAACCTACACCGTGCGCTATGGGATCGGCATGCTGATGGCCCATTTCCTGGACGATCTGTTTGACCCGAGGTACCTCGAATGGGTTGCTGCGCTTCGCAGCGGGGAATACTACGTCAATATGATGATCGCCTGGTATTTTGCCACGGCCCTGACCAAACAGTATGATGACGCGCTGCTCTGTCTGCAGGAGCGGCGTCTGGACCGCTGGACCCACAACAAGGCCATTCAGAAGGCCCTGGAGAGTTACCGCATTCTCCCGGAGCAGAAGGCATATCTGAAAACACTGAAGAGAAATAAAGAGGACTGAGATATGGTCAACAGCATCTCTATCCTGGGCTGCACCGGCTCCATCGGACGGCAGACCGCCGCCGTGGCCGAGCACACCGGGATCCGCGTGGCGGCGCTGACCGCCAACCGCAAGATCGACCTGCTGGAGCAGCAGGCCAGAAAGTTCAGGCCCGAATTTGTCGCGGTGTACGACGAGGAGGCGGCGAAGCAGTTCAGGATCGCCGTGGCCGACACGGACATCCGTGTGGGTTCCGGCATGGAGGGCCTCATAGAGGCCGCCACCATGGACGGCACCGACTGCGTGGTGACCGCCGTGTCCGGCGCCGTGGGTCTGAAGCCCACCCTCGCCGCCATTGATGCGAAAAAGCGCATCGCCCTGGCCAACAAGGAGACGCTCGTGTGCGCGGGCGATCTGGTGATGGCGCGGGCAAGGGAGAGAGGCGCGGAGATCGTGCCCGTGGATTCGGAGCACTCCGCCGTCTTCCAGTGCCTGACGGGCAGGGGAGAGGGCGAGCTGCACAAGATCCTGCTCACCGGCTCCGGCGGACCCTTCCGCGGCAGAAAGCGGGAGGAGCTGGAAAACGTCACCCCCGAGCAGGCGGTGGCCCACCCCAACTGGAACATGGGCGCCAAGATCTCGGTGGACAGTTCCACGTTGATGAACAAGGGACTGGAATTCGTGGAAGCCATGCACCTCTTCAATGTAAGGCCTGCGGACATTACGGTGGTGATCCATCCCCAGAGCGTCATACACTCTATGGTGGAGCTGGTGGACGGCACCGTGATCGCCCAGCTCGGCGTGCCGGATATGGGCCTGCCCATCCAGCTGGCGCTCACCTGGCCGGAACGCCGCCCCTCTCTGTTCGAGCATCTGGATTTCTGGAAGCTGCGGGACCTGAGCTTTGAGGAGCCGGACCTCATGAACTTCCCCTGCCTGAAGCTGGCCATGGACTGCGCACGGCGCGGCGGCACGGCGCCCTGCATCATGAGCGCCGCCAACGAGGTCGCGGTGCACAAGTTCCTGCGCCGGGAGCTGGGCTATAACCGCATCTACGACGCGGCGGCAGAGGCCGTCGAGGCTGTCGGTGTGACCGCGGCGGAGGATCTGGACACGATCCTCGCAGCCGACGCGGCTGCCCGGGCCTTTGTGAGAGAGAGGTATTGATTGCCTCCCCTGTGTAAGGGAGGTGCCCCAGTGCGCACACTGGGGCGGAGGGGTTGAAGCGCTCGGACAAGAGACACGAATGAACACAACCCCTCAGCCGCTTCGCGCCGGCTCCCCTTGCACAGGGGAGCCAAAAAGGAAAGGATTGTCTATGACCATCGTTTATATCCTGTTAGCTGTTTTGATCTTCGGCGTGCTGATCGCCGTCCACGAATTCGGCCATTTCGCCGTGGCCAAGGCCTGCGGCGTGAAGGTGGAGGAATTCGCCGTCGGCATGGGTCCGGCGATCTGGAAAAAGCAGAAGGGCGAGACCCTCTACGCGCTGCGCGCCGTCCCCATCGGCGGCTACTGCGCCATGTCCGGGGAAGACGAAAGCAGCGAAGACCCGCGGGCCTTTACCAACGCCGCTTTCTGGAAAAGAGCGCTGATCCTCTGCGCCGGCTCCTTCATGAACTTCCTGCTGGGTCTTGTGATCGTGCTGCTGCTCTACTCGAACGCTGCGGCCTTCCGGGCGCCGATTCTGGAGGGTTTCATGGACGGCTGCCCCTACGAGGGGGCCGGGGCGCTGCAGGCAGGGGACCGCTTCTATAAGATCGACGGCCACAGGATCTACGAATACTACGATGTGTCCGACTTCCTCAGCCGGGGCGACGGTGTGTACGACCTCGTGATCCTCCGCGACGGAAAGAAGCTCACGCTGAAGGATTTCTCCATGGTCCCCTTGGAATACGAGGGCTATGAGAACAAAATGTACGGCTTCCTGTTCGGCGTCGAGGAGGCCACGCCGCTTGTGAAGCTGCGCCATGCCTGGGAAAGCTGCATGGGCTTTGTGCGCATGGTCTGGCAGGGACTGGAGCAGCTTGTCACCGGCAAGGTGGGCATCAAGGATATGTCCGGTCCGGTGGGCATCGTGGACCTGATGGCCGAGACCGGCGAACAGGCCGCCTCCACAGCGGACGCGCTCTACAACATCTTCTATCTTGCCGCCTTCATTGCGGTGAATCTGGCCGTGATGAACATGCTGCCCATTCCGGCGCTGGACGGCGGGCGGATCTTCCTGCTGCTCGTGACCTCGGTCATCGAGGCGCTTATCCACAAAAAGCTGGATCCCAGGTATGAAGGCTATATCCACGCGGCGGGCATGGTGCTGCTGCTCGGCCTGATGGCGGTTGTGATGTTTAACGATATTTTGCGGATCGTACACGGATAAAACGGCGAAATCCACAAAAGCGTTTCCGGCGCTTGACAGATCCCGGAAAATGTGATTTACTCAAGTAAACCGTTGAAGAAGAGTGAGTAAGCTTCATTCCTTTTCACAAAGCGAGCCGCGGGCGGTGGGAGCGCGGCGGGAAAGCTGGAGCCGAATGGACTTCTGAGGGCGAGCGGAAAGGGGAGACCCGAGTATGTGAGCCGGAGCATGACTCTCCGTGAACAAAGGTCTGCATATGATGGTATGCGTAAAAGTGGGCGCGTTTTTCGCGTCAAGCCGGGTGGCACCGCAGGATTGTCTTTTGATCCTGTCCCAGCAAAGTTTTGTTGGGACAGGATTTTTTGTTTTGTATGAGGTGATCCTTATGAAATTGCTCACAAGACGATGGCGACGCTGCGTGAGTTCGCCGAAGTAAAAAACCGAAACGATTTCATCATGGAAAGGATGTAAAAAAATGAAAAAAATTATTGCTCTGCTGCTGACTGCCGCTCTTGCCCTCGCGCTCTGCGCCTGCGGAGCCCCTTCCGCCCCCGCCTCCACGGAGGACACTGCGCCCGCCGGCGAAGCCGTCACCTTCAAGGTCGGCATCTGCAACTATGTGGACGACGCCTCCCTGAACCAGATCGTGGAGAACATTCAGAACCAGCTGACCGCCCTGGGCGACGCCATCGGGGCGAATTTCGAGATCCTCTACGACAACTGCCAGGCCGACGCCAACGTGATGAACCAGATCATCGCAAACTTCGAGGCCCAGAACGTGGACCTGATGGTGGGCGTGGCGACGCCGGTGGCCATGGCCATGCAGGCCGCCACCGAGGAAAGCAAAATCCCCGTGGTCTTTGCCGCCGTGTCCGATCCCGTGGGCGCGGGCCTGGTGGAGAGCCTGGAGGCTCCCGGCGCCAACGTCACCGGCACCTCCGACTATCTCGACACCAACGCCGTCATGAACCTCATTTTCGCTGCCGATCCCGACGTGCAGACCGTCGGCCTGCTCTATGACGTTGGCCAGGACGCCTCCACCGCCCCCATCGCCGCGGCCAAGGAGTTCCTGGAGGCCAAGGGCGTGACCATCATCGAGCGCACCGGCACCAATGTGGACGAAGTGACGCTGGCCGCCCAGGCCCTGATCGCCGATCAGGTGGACGCGATCTTCACTCCCACCGACAACACCATCATGACCGCCGAACTATCCATCTATGAGCTGCTGGCGGAGGCCGGCATCCCCCATTACACCGGAGCGGACTCCTTCGCACTCAACGGCGCGTTCCTGGGCTACGGCGTGGACTACGCCAACCTCGGCGTGGAGACGGCCAACATCGTCGCCTCCATCCTGATCGAGGGCGCCGACCCCGCCGTGACGCCGGTCAAGACTTTCGATAACGGCACCGCCACCGTCAATACCGAGACCTGTGCGGCGCTGGGTTTGGATTTCGAGGCGGTCTCCGAGGCTTTCGCTCCCTTCTGCACCAAGGTGCAGAGCATCACCACCGCCGAGAGCTTTTCCGATCTGGGATGATCTGTGCGGCGGGACGACGCCCTCGGCGTCCCGCCGACTGGATACAAAGCTGAACAGGGCGGCTGATACAGCCGCCCTGACGGCTGTAAGGAGTGAACGAAATGAATCTGGGTTCTGTCCTCGTGCTGGGACAAACCGCGCTGGAGCTGGGACTGATCAGCTCGCTGACCGTCCTGGCGCTTTTCCTCAGCTATTCCATGCTGAATGTCTGCGACCTGTCCACCGACGGCTGCTTCACCCTGGGGGCCACGGTTGGCGCCGTCGTGGCGCTGGCCGGCCACCCTTGGCTGTCGATCCCGGCAGCCATGCTGGCGGGCATGCTCTCGGGCTTTGTCACCGCCCTGCTGCAGACCAAAATGGGCATTGACAGCCTCCTCTCCGGCATCATCGTGAATACCGGGCTGTATTCGATCAACATTGCCGTCATGGGCAATTCCTCCCTGCTGAATATGAACCGGACCGAGACTGTGTTCACCCTGGCAAAGAACGCCCTGGCCGGGACGGCGTTCGCAGGCCAGTACAAGATGCTGGTGGCGCTGCTTGCCGTGGCGCTCGTGATCCTGTTCCTCTCCCTCTTTCTCCGCACGCGCCTGGGCCTTGCCATCCGGGCCACGGGCAACAATCCGGACATGGTCCGCTCCTCTTCCATAAACCCCGCCTTCACCACCATCGTGGGCCTGGTGATCGCCAACGCCTTCACCGCCCTCTCCGGCTGCCTCCTGGCCCAGAGCCAGAAGTCTGTGAATATTGACATCGGCACCGGCATGGTCACGGTGGCGCTGGCCAGCCTCCTGATCGGCAGCGCCTTTCTCGGCAAGGGCCGCATCCCCCTGCGGGCCGTCGGGGCGGTGCTGGGCGCCTTCCTGTTCCGCCTTGTATATACCATCGCCCTGCGCTTCAACATGCCCGCCTTCATGCTCAAGCTGGTGAGCGCGGTGATCGTCATCATCGCCATCTCCGGCCCTTATCTGAGAAGCCAGCTCCCGCTTTGGAAACGGAGGCTTGCCCACCGCAGCGGAAGGGGGGAGCGGAAATGCTGAACATCTCCCATGTGTCCAAGACCTTCAACCCTGGCACCGTCAACGCAAAGCTCGCGCTGGACGATTTGAGCCTGCGGGTGGAGGACGGTGAATTCGTCACCATCATCGGCGCAAACGGCGCCGGCAAGTCCACGCTCTTCAACGCCATCTGCGGCAGCTTCATCACCGACAGCGGCAGCATCGTCCTTGACGATCTGGACATGACCCTGCTTCCGGAATACCGGCGGGCCAAGCAGATCGGACGGCTCTTTCAGGACCCTATGCGCGGCAGCGCCCCGGGCATGAGCATCGAGGAGAACCTGGCCCTCGCCGCGGGCAAGGGCGGTTGGCTCAGCCGCGTGAGCCGTGCCGACCGGGACGAGTTCCGTGCGCGCCTGAGCCTGCTGGGCATGGGGCTGGAGGATCGGATGCAGCAGCCGGTGGGGCTGCTCTCCGGCGGCCAGCGCCAGGCGCTGACGCTGATGATGGCAACCTTCAACCCGCCGAAGCTCCTCCTGCTGGACGAACACACCGCAGCGCTTGACCCGGCCTCGGCCGAAAAGGTGCTGGCGATCACGCGGCAGATCGTGGACGAGAATCGGCTCACCTGCCTGATGGTGACGCACAACATGCAGTCTGCCCTGGATCTGGGCAGCCGCACCATCATGATGGACCGGGGGCGCGTCATCTTTGACGTGAAGGGCGAAAAGCGAAAGGGACTTACCATCGCCGATCTGACGGAGCAGTTCCGTCTGGCCGCGGGCAAGGTTTTTGACAACGACCGTATGCTCCTCGGCGTCGATTGAGAAAAAAGAAGAAAACGAATTGCCGCGCCGGCGCTGTCACCGGTGCGGCAATTCGTTTTCTTTCAGCCATGAAAAAAATCCTTTAGAATCCTTAAGATCGCAGAAGAAACCTTGCGGGAAAGTTCTACATGTAGTATAATACCTCTGTTTGGAAGCACAATATGTTACGAAATGGTTACACTCATGAGAAAGCGCAAACTACAATTCAACGACAGATTCAAGGACTTTTTGCAGAGCCTGTGCTTTCTGTCGCCGAGCCTTTTGGGCGTCGCGGTTTTCTTCATCGTGCCCTTCGGCGTAGTGGTCTACTATTCGCTGATCGACGGCGTAGGTTCCCGGAATTTCGTGGGACTGGAGAACTTCGTCAAGCTCTTTCAGAACTCCGCGTTCCTGATGGCGGCGAAAAACACGCTGAGCTTTTCCGCGCTGGCGGTGCCGCTCGCTGTGATCCTCGCCATCGTGCTGGCCCTGCTGCTGGAGGCGCGCATCCCTCTGAAAAGCCAGTTTCGCACTTTCTTTCTGAGTCCCATGATGGTCCCCGTCGCCTCGGTGGTGCTGATCTGGCAGGTGCTCTTCAACTACAACGGCACGGTCAATGAATTCCTGATGCTTTTCGGCGCGGACAAGATCGACTGGTTTCAGACCGATCACAGCCAGATCGTGGTCATCATCCTTTTCCTCTGGAAGAATCTTGGCTACAATATGATCCTGTTTATGGCCGGCCTTGCCAACATCCCCAGGGAGCTGCTGGAGGTGGCGGACGTGGAGGGCGCCAGCGAGTGGTACAAGTTTTTTGAGATCAAGCTCCGCTATCTCTCGCCCACGGTGCTCTTCGTCACGATCCTCTCCCTCATCAACTCCTTCAAGGTCTTCCGCGAGGTGTATCTGCTGACGGGGGACTACCCTTACGAAAAACTCTACATGCTTCAGCACTTCATGAACAACACCTTCAAATCTCTGGACTACCAGAAGCTCTCCGCCGCGGCGGTGGTCATGGCCATCGTGATGGTCGTTCTGATCGCGCTGCTGTTCAAAGCCGAGGACTGGTTCGGAAAGGATGTGGAGGGATGAAGAAAAAGCGCTTGTTCGGCCGCGCCGTCACTTTTCTGCTTTGCCTCGTCTTCGCGGTGGCCTTCCTGATGCCGACGGTGCTGACCATCACCAACTCCTTCATGTCCGAGGCGGAGATCAAATCCAACTACGGCATGATCTTCTCCACCACCACGGGCGGCTACGTGTCCAAGACGGTGAACCTCAAGTTCATCCCGGACAAGGTCTCCTTCTCCCAGTACATCACGGGCCTCATCAAATCACCCGAGTATCTGATCAAGTACTGGAACAGTATCCTGCTGGTCGTGCCTATCGTGCTGCTGCAGGTGAGCATCGCCTCGGTGGCGGCCTACAGCTTTACCCGCTGGCGCGGCAGGATCCGCAGCGGCATCTTCTTCTTTTATGTGATCCTGATGCTCATGCCCTACCAGGTGACGCTGGTGCCGAACTACCTGGTGAGCCAGTGGCTCGGCATCCTGAACACCCGCTGGTCCATCATCCTGCCGGGCATGTTCGCCCCCTTCTCGGTCTTCCTGCTGACCAAGTTCATGCGCCGCATCCCCTATTCGCTGATCGAATCGGCCAAGGTGGACGGGGCGGGGGAGTGGGACATCTTCACAAAGATCTGCCTGCCCCAGTGCCGCTCGGCGCTCTACTCCATTGTGATCCTGGTGTTCATCGATTACTGGAACATGGTCGAGCAGCCGCTGATCCTCCTGCAGGACGCGGATTCCCAGCCGCTGAGCGTGTTCCTCTCGTCCATCAACGCGGGCGAGATCGGCCTGGCTTTCGCCATGGCCACCGTATATATGATCCCCTCGCTGCTGCTGTTTCTGCACGGCGAAGAATATCTTGTGGAAGGTATTGCCAATTCCGGCAGTGTGAAAGGATAATCGTAAATGGACTTCAAACCGAAAAACAGAGACTGGGTCAAGAACGCGGCCATCGTGTTTCTCGCGGTGCTGCTGGTGCTGACCTTCTTTTCCAATACGATCATGAACCGCAGCCTGCCGGAGGTGGCGACCCAGAGCGTTTCCAGCGGCTCCATCACCGCCAAGGTGCGCGGCACGGGCACCGTCACGGCCGCCGGCATCCACACCGTCAAGGCCGATCAGACCCGCGAGATCCGCGCGGTCATGGTCAAGGCCGGGCAGGAGGTCAGCGCGGGCGACGTGCTGTTCATTCTGGGCGAAGGCGAGAGCGCCGAGATCGAGCAGGCGCAGGAAACGCTGCGCTCTCTGCAGATGAGCTATCAGCGCGCGGCCGCGGGCATCCCGTACTATAGCTACGCCGCGGAGGAGCACGAGATCGCAAAGGCGAAGGAAGAACTGAAAGCGGCGGAAAACAAAGTGGAGCAGCTGCAGAAATTTGCCCCGCAGGAGCTGCCGCTGGACCAGATGGCCGCGGCAAAGCAGGAGCTGATCGACGCCAGAGCGGAGTTCGCCGCCGCGACCGAGAACCTGGAGCAGAAAAAAGAGGTCGTGGCGCTTATCGATAAGATCCGCACGGTACAGGATGCGCTGGACGAATATGAATGGCTGGTGGGCAAGCTCGAAACGGAACTGCAGGATGCGATAGACTTCCCCGAACCGATGGGACGAATCCTGGAGCTGCAGGAAGAACTGGAAAACGCGAGAAAGCGCCTGGCCGAGGCGCAGGAGAAGCGAAAGGAACTGGGAGATCCGGGAATCAGCTCCGCGGATGCGGAGGCCGCGCTTAAGGACGCCCAGGAGAGATACGACGACGCAGAAACCGCTGTCGCTGCCGCGATCGCCAAGACGGAGGCCATCCAGGCCGTGATCGACGAGATCATGGCCACAAGCTCCGAATACAAGGAAGCGGTGGCTGCCCGCAAGGCGGCGGAAGAGACCCTCTATTCGCTCCAGACCGCGCTGGAGCAGAAAAAGATCATCGACTCCAGAAGCCAGTCCCTCAGCTATATCGATCTGAGCGACCTGAGCCAGCAGATCGAAAAGGCCAAGCAGAAGCTGGCCGATCTCTCCGGCGGTGAGGAGAACCAGATCACCGCGAAGGTCTCCGGCACCGTGCAGTCCGTAGAGGTGCTCGCGGGCGAGACCAAGGCCAAGGGCGATGTGCTCGCCAATATCGAGGTGCCGGATATGGGCTATACCCTGTCCTTCACCGTCACCAACGACCAGGCCCGCCGCCTGAAGGTTGGCGATTCGGCCACGGTCTCCAACTACTACTGGGGCAACTCCGTCAAGGCGACGCTCTCCTCCATCCGGGTGGATCCGAAAAATCCCCAGACCAACAAGATTTTGAGCTTTGACCTGGAGGGCGACGTGAACGCCGGGTCCGAGCTGACCATCTCCGTGGGTCAGAAAAGCGCCAACTACGATCTCATAGTGCCGAATTCCGCCATCCGCAGCGACGCCAACGGCAAGTTCGTCCTGAAGATCGAGTCCAAGAGTTCCCCGCTGGGCAACCGCTACATCGCCCGGCGCGTGAACGTGGAAGTGCTGGCCGAGGACGATATGAACTCCGCTGTCACCGGTGATCTGCAGAGCTGGGGCGAGTATGTGATCACCACCGCCAACGCCCCCGTGAAGAGCGGCGACATGGTGCGCCTGGCCGACAACAACTGATATGGGAAAACGCAAAGGCATCCGAAAATGGCTGCTGGTCCTCTGCATTGCTCTGGCGCTGGCAGGCGCCGCGTGCTTTGCCGGGGCAAGACAGCTGAGCGGAAAGCTCGCTTCCCAATACGCGGCCGAGCGATGGCGCGGCGAGAGCGGGACGGCCTACGGCCAGGTCAGCTGCTTCGTCCCGGTGGATGAGAAGCTGACGCTCAGCCAGATCTACGAGTTCCGCACGAATCTGCTTCAGCGCCTGCATGAGAGCGGCGCGGATGCGGACACGGAGGAGACGCTCTTTGTGGATGCGTGGAGCTGCAGCGGCAAGGCGCTGGCCACCACGGATCTGGGCAAAGGCGACGCCAACGTGATCGCCGTGGGGGGCGACTTCTTTCAGTTCCACCCGCTGCTGCTTCTCAGCGGCAGCTACATTCAGGGGAGCGATCTGATGAAGGACCGGGTCCTGCTGGATGAGGATCTGGCCTGGCTGCTCTTCGGCGGCACCGAGCTGCAGGGGCTTACGCTGAAGATCAACGGCGTTCCCTTCCAGGTGGCGGGCGTCATCCGGCGGGAGCAGGACTTCGCCAGCAAAAAAGCATATACCGCCGGTATGGGTCTCTTCATGTCCTACGACGCGTGGAGCGCCATGAATGAGGGGGCGGGCATCACCGCCTATGAGCTGGTGTCGGCAGAGCCGGTCAAAAACTATGCCGTCAGTTTTGTGCGTGAGAAGTTCCCTATCGGGGGCGGCGAGATCGTGCAGAACACCGGACGCTTTTCCATGGGCAATCTCCTCTGGCTCGTGACGCAGTTCGGGACGCGCAGCATGCAGAAACTGGGTGTGCTGCTGCCCTACTGGGAAAACGCGGCCCGCTGCATGGAGGACTACTGCGCGCTGCTGTACTTCCTGGCCTGGGTCCTGATCCTGACGCCGGGGATCGTGCTGCTGGTCTCCCTGATCCGGCTGCTCCGGCGCGGCAGGGATAAGCTCGCCGAGGACGTGTTCCCCGCCTGGAAAGACGGGGCAGAGGAATTCGTACGCGTCCGCCAGCGCCGCCGCTGGGAGAAAAAGCACGGAAAACATGAGGCCTGACAGCCGAACAGAATCACGAAAAACCGCCGCAGCTTCTGCTGCGGCGGTTGCTGTTTTATCTGCGCTTCAGCGCGCGTTGACCGCGTCGACAAAACGGAGGAAGGCGGCCTTGCCGGCGTCATTGCGCTTATAGACGCCAGCGTCACACAGCACCTGCATGAAAACACGGCCCACCTCGCGCCGGAGGATCTCCTCGGCGTTTTCGGCGGTGAAGCGGTACTGCTTCTTCAGCTCTTCGGCCCAGTCGGCGTGGGAGGCGAGGCTCTCCGTGGCGCGGAGATCGCCGCCCGTGACCAGCGCGGTCTTCAGCTCCTCCAGCTCGTTTTTCAGGCGGGAGGGGAGTACGGCCAGACCCATGACCTCGATGAGGCCGATGTTTTCCTTCTTGATGTGGTGCAGCGGCGCGTGGGGGTGGTAGAGTCCCAGCGGATGCTCTTCGGTGGTCAGGTTGTTGCGCAGCACCAGATCCAGCTGGTAGTTCTTCCCGCGGCGGCGGGCGATGGGCGTGATGGTGTTGTGGGGAACGCCCTCGGTCTCGGCCAGAATCACGGCGTCCTCGTCCGTGTAGCCGCGCCAGCAGCCCAGGATCTTGTCGGCCAGGTCCACGATGCGCCCGGAATCCGGGCCGGTCAAACGGATAACAGACATGGGCCACTTGACGATGCCGGCCTCCACGTCCTCATAGCCCTTGAAGCTGAGCACGGTCTCCACCGGCGCTTTCGCCATGGCAAACTCGTAGCGCCCGCCCTGAAAGTGGTCGTGGCTCAGGATGGAGCCGCCCACGATGGGGAGGTCCGCGTTGGAACCCACGAAGTAGTGCGGCATGAGTGTGACAAAGTCAAAGAGCTTGCGGAAGGCGGCGCGGTCCACCTTCATGGGGGTATGCTGGGAATTGAAAACGATGCAGTGCTCGTTATAGTAGACGTAGGGGGAGTACTGCCAGAACCAGGGCGTGCCCGCGATGGTCAGGGGCAGGACGCGGTGGTTCTGCCGCGCGGGGTGGTTCATGCGTCCGGCGTAGCCCTCGTTTTCGCTGCAGAGCTGGCACTTGGGGTAGCCCGCCTGGGGAGCGAGCCTTGCCGCGGCGATGGCCCGCGGATCCTTCTCCGGCTTGGAGAGATTGATGGTCACGTCCAGATCGCCGTATTCGCAGGGATAGACCCACTTCACGTCCTTTGCGATCCGGTCGCGGCGGATGTAATTGGTGTCGCAGGAGAACTTGTAGTACCAGTCTGTGGCAAGCTCGGGAGAACTCTCATACAGGCCCTCGAAGATGGCGCGCACCTCATGGGGGAAGGGGGTCACGGCGCCCATGAGTTTGGTGTCAAACAGGTCGCGGGCGGTGATGTTGTCGTCGAGAAGTCCGCGGCGAACCGCGTCGTCGGTGAGGGCATTCAGAATCTCGGGCAGGGAAGCCTGCACGGCCTCGCCCTCGCCGGGCTCGTCCAGCCCCAGGATCTCAAGGATGCGGTTAAACACATAGGTCTCGTCGCCCTCCTGGATCAGACCCTTATCCAGAGCATAGTTTACCAGCGCGTCCATCCAGCCTTTCATGCCTCGACCTCCTCAAGAAGAATACCGCCCTCGGGACGGATGGAAAGCACGTGACAGCTCCCCTTTCCCAGCAAGGCCTCCATGCCGCTGCGGAAGGGATCCAGCATGTCCAGCGGTACAAAGGCCTGGATCGTCCCGGCAAAGCCGCCGCCGTGCACGCGGCAGGCACCCCGGCCGCCCAGCAGATGGTCGGCCAGCGCCAGGGCCAGGGCAAGCTCCTGATGCACAGTGGCCCCGGTGGGCACCACGTTCTGCAGATACAGCCAGGAGGAGCGGCCGGACTCGTTCACAAGACGCAGGAATTCGTCAAAGTTCCCCTCCTTCAGGGCCGCGACCTGCTCGGCCACCCGGCGGTTGTCGGAGAAGAAGTGCATGGCCCGCATGGCGGCCCGGTCTCCCGCTGCGGCGCGCACCTCGCCCAGACGGGCGAAGAATGCGTCGGGGTCCACCGCGCGCAGATGTTCCTTCCCGAACAGGGCGGCCACGGCCTTCATCTCCCGGGGGATGGCGGCGTATTCCTCGGTCAGGTCCGCATGGTCGGCGCCGCTGTCGATGATGCAGAGGGCGTAGCCATAAGCGCCCAGGTCCAGATCCAGATGCTCGATCACGGGTTTTTCGGGATCGGCAAAGTCGATGGTGACGACGCCGCCCACGGAGGAGGCCATCTGGTCCATCAGCCCGCAGGGCTTGCCAAAATAGTCGTTTTCCACCCGCTGGCCCAGCTGCGCGATCGCCACCGCGTTCAGCTTCGTTCCGCTCAGGCGGCTGGCGATGGTGCCCAGGAGCACCTCAAAGGCGGCCGAGGAGGACAGCCCGCTGCCCGGCATCACGGTGGAGCTGACAACGGCGTCAAAGCCGGTCTTGAGGCCCGTCCTGGCGGCTACGCCGCGGATCAGGGCCTTCGTGCTGCCGAACTCCTCCGGCCGGATGGCCAGATCATCCAGCGTGATCTCGCAGAGGGGATAGCCCTCGGAGAGGACGCGGACCACGTTTTCCCCGTTTTCGGCCACGGCGGCCACGGTCTCCAGACTCACGGCTCCGGCCAGCACCCGGCCCTGCTGATGGTCCGTGTGGTTGCCGCCGATCTCCGTACGGCCGGGGGCGGAGAAAAGATAGCGCGGTTTTCTGCCAAAGGATTCATAAAAACGCTGTTTGAGTTCTTCGTACATTCCGCATTAACCTCCTATGGAAGCTCTATTCTTTAACATATCATAATTCGCAAAATGGGTCAATAAGAAGCGGCCCGTGATTTCGGGACAGAAAAAGGCCGGGGAGCACGCGGAAGGCATACTCCCCGGTATGAGAATCGTTCTTTGTATTCTTTATGGCCGGTTCTGCCCGCCGCCGAAGCCTTCAGGCCTTCCGCCGCCAAAGCCCTCGGGCCTTCCGCCGCCGAAGCCGCCCTGCTGACCGCCCATCTGGCCGTTCATCTGGCCGTTCATCTGGCCGCCGGGGCCGCCCATGCCGCCGCCGGGGCCGCCCATGCCCATGCCGCCGCCGTAGATATTGGAAGTGAGGGTCACGGTCTCGCTGTAGCTGCCGGCGGTGATCGTGTAGGTGCCGCCGATCTCAAGAGCCTCGGTGGAGATGACCACGGAGTTGTAGGGCTTGGAGGGGGTATAGCTCGCCAGGACATTGCCGCTTTCGTCGCGGAGGGTGATAGTGCTGCCGCCCTCCTGGGCGGAGAAGGACAGGAGAATGCTGCCCTGGGTGGAGGCGCTTCCGAAGTTCTCGGCCATCCCGGAGGCGCCGGCCGCGATGACGGTGCCGCCGGTGATCGTGGCGGAGGCGCCGTAGTCAATAGCGCCGTTTCCGCTGTTGGTGGGGCCGCTCACGGTGATGACGCCGCCGGACACGTCCAGCGTACCGTTGGAGTCCAGCCCGTCGCCTCCGGCGTCCACGTTGACGATGCCGCCGGAGATGGTGAGGGAGGCGTTCATGTCGCTCCGGAAGGGATCGCCGCCGAACATGCCAAAGCCGTTGGAGCCGTCGTTTCCGCCCGCCGCGTTGAAGCCGTCGTCCGAGGCGGTCACGTCGATGACGCCGCCGGAGATGTCGATGACCTGGGCCTCCAGACCCTCGTAGCTCTGCAGAACGCTGATGCTGCCGTCCGTGACGCTGAGCGTGCCGTCGGCGTGGATGCCGTCGTCCCCGCTGGAGAGCGTCAGGCTGCCGCCGCTGACTGTTACATTGCCGCCTGCGTGGATGCTGTCGTCCGCAGACGTGACAGTGACACTGCCGCCCAGGATCTCGATGTTTCCTTCTTCTTCGTTTTCCTCATTCGCGGAGTAGATGCCCTTGGTACCGGCCTGAATGACCAGCTCGCCGCCCTCAACGGTGACGCTGTCTTTGCCCTCCAGACCTTTTTTGGCCGCCTGGATGCTGACGCTGCCGTCCTTGACCTTCAGATCGTCCTTGCTCACCACGCCGTGGCCGGTCTCGCAGGAGATGAGGAGCGTTCCGTCGCCGTTGAGGTTCAGGTCGCATTTGGCGAAGATCGCCGCGTCCACGTTGTCGCTGTCGGCAAACGCGCCGACGGCGGATACCTTGTTTACACTCTCCGCAGCGGAGGCGACGATCACCTTGTCGGCGCTCAGGGCCAGGATGGCGGCGGAGCCCTCTTTCGTGATCTCAACGCCGTCCAGGATCAGCTTTACCTTGGCGTCCTCGGGGGCGTTCACGAGGATCTGGCCGTCGGAGAGGCTGCCCGTCAGGCGGTAGGTCCCCTCGGCGGTGACGGTGACGGTGCTGCCGTCGATGCTGACGGCGGCGGAATCGCCGGTGCATCCGGCGTCGGAG
The DNA here is from genome assembly GCA_902774015.1 of Oscillospiraceae bacterium. Classification (GTDB taxonomy): domain Bacteria; phylum Bacillota; class Clostridia; order Oscillospirales; family Oscillospiraceae; genus Limivicinus. Next base: position 48,117 of record CACYHB010000006.1, read on the forward strand.
AGGGTGATGAGAATCTCATCTGCCTCCTGCGTCTCGGTGCCGGCGGTTACGGCGGCGGAGAGATTTGCTGCGGAAACACTGCCCGCAGCGGAGGCCTGCACGCTGCCGCAGCCCAGCAGAGAAGCCGTCAGCAGCAGGGACAAAAGGGTACATGCGCTCTCTTTATAGTTGAAGTTCATAAATCGTTCCTCCTTCGTTGCTTTATAGCTCGTTGCTTTCCGTGGCCCGGCTGCCGATCGAGACCTCCAGATTGCCGTTGCGGCAGCGGATGGCGTCGATCAGGGCCTTTTCGGTCCCCGGCGCGCGCAGGGCGATGTCATAGCTCAGGCGGTTGAGACTGCCCAGGTTCGTGGTTTTCACCCGGGTCATCTTCGCCTCGGTGGTGTATTCGGCAAACAGATCGCTGAAGATCTCGCTGTATTCGAGATTCTCGGGCAGAGTCACGGAAAGAGTTTTCTGCAGGGATTCCTGTGTATCGCCGAAGCCGATTTTGCTGTACAGGAGCTCCGCAAGGCCCATGATGAGGGTGAAGATCGCCGCGAGACCCACGCAGCCCATGCCGCAGGCAAGGCCGATGGCCATGGCGATGAACACGGCGGCGATCTCCCTGGCGGAGCCGGGGGCGGAACGGAAGCGGACCAGGGAGAAGGTACCTGCCACGGCGACGCCGGCGCCGATGCTGCCGCTGACCATCAGGATGACGACGCTGACCACTGCCGGGAGCATCGCGAGCGTCACGGCGAAGCTCCGGGTGCAGGGATTGCATCTGCGGTAGATCACGGCCTCCAGCGCGCCAAGCAGCAGCGCGGCGGCCATGATCAGCAGGAAAACGGGGACCGATACCTCGGCGGAACTATTATATAAGGTGGAAAAAACGGAATCAAGCACAGATAACACCTGCCCTTTCTTTGATGATATTCATATATGCCTCGCCATATTTGGAGAAGCTGGCCTGCCGCACCTCCCCGTCCTCCAGTGCCTCTACCAGCCAGAGGGGGATGGCGTCGGCGGTCTTGATCTCAAAAAGACTCTGATGAGGCAGCAGCAGATGCTGTCCGCCGGGGGCCGCCGTCAGGGCCATGTCCTCCGTGCGGAAGCGGATGCGCTTGTCGAAGGTGGCACGCAGGTTCGGATCCTCCACACAGTACCAGGGGCTGCGGTCGTAGCAGAGATAGACGGCAGGGCGGATGCCCCGGTAGAAGCGTTTGAAGTAGTCGATCTCCCGGCCGATCTGGCTGTCCTCTGGCAGATCGATGACGTCCTCCATGTACAAGCGAGCCTCGCGCTCGGCCATTTCGATGCGGCGCTTGTAGACGACGCCCTTGTATTTCTTCTTCAGCTCCAGAAAAACGCTCTGCCCGGAGGACACACGGCCGTAGCTGCGCATGCGCAGCTTCTCCTTGTAGACGGGCTTTTCCATGCTCGCTCGCACCAGACGGTAATCGGGGGTGTCATAGTAGATGTTGCAGATCGTGCTCTCTCCGTGGGGATCGGGTGCCATGCGGCCCCGGAAGGCCTGCTCGAGAATCGCGCGCTGCCGGGCGTCCACCAGGAACTTGATCTCCCGGCGCTGAAAAATACTGTTTTCCATTTCTGTGTCCTCCTTCCTTCGTTGTGGCCTTATCATAGCGCGCCAAACTTAGAGGAACCTTAAGGAACAAAAAGTTTTTTGAGCCGGAGGAAAGCTTGTTTCTTTCCTTGCAAAAGGGGCTTGGATGCGCTATACTTAACATGCATTTTTGTGCGCTTCAAACCGAAAAAGAAAGCAATCCATTTTTATCAGATTATAAGGAGAGAGAACGAATGGCAGAACTCAGACCGAAAATCGTCAAACTGTGTCAGGTCGTCGGCGGCCTCACCGGCGTCGTGAACAAGATCGACGAGAACGCCCCGGAATATTACAGCCTGGCCAGCATCGTCACCGATGAAGAAGCCGATGTGGCCATCGCCGCCGGCCTGCGCAAGGTCCGTACCGCGGAGTGGCTGGCCAGGAAGGTCGGCAAGCCCGTGGAGGAAGTGGAAAAGATCGCCAAGCACCTGGCCTGGATCGGTGTTTTCCGCTGCACCTACAACAAGGAAAAGGGCGTGGACGAGTACTTCATGCAGATCTTCGCCCCCGGCATCATGGAGATGCTGGTCAACAACCAGGAGCTGCTGGACACCCATCCCGAGGTGGGCCGGGCTTTCGAGGAGTACACCCGCATCCGCATGAAGACCATGTCCCCGCTGATCCCCAACGGCTACGGCCTGATGCGCGTTATCCCCGTGGAGTCCGCCATCAAGGATCTGCCCGGTGTCAGCGACTATGAGAAGCTCAGCTACTATCTCAATAAGTACGACACTTTCTGCGTCTCTCCCTGCTCCTGCCGCGCCTCCCGCAGCTCCATCAACGACGGCTGCGGCCACCTGGCCGAGGAGATGTGCGTACAGATGGGCAAGGGCGCCGAGCACTACATCCGCACCGGCCGTGCCCGTCAGATCACCCGCGAGGAAGCGCTGGAGATCATCACCCGCGCCGAGGAAAACGGCCTGATGCACGATATCCCCAACATCGAGGAGGCCGGTGAGAGCGCCGCCATCTGCAACTGCTGCGCCTGCGCCTGCTTCGGCCTGCGCGTGGGCCTGATGTTCGGCGCCCGCGACGCCATCCGCTCCAACTTCCAGGCGGAAGTGGACGAGGCCAAGTGCGTGGCCTGCGCCCAGTGCGTGGAGGTATGTCCCGCCAACGCCCTGAAGCTGGGCCAGAAGCTCTGCACCACCGTGAACATCGCCCCCTCCAGCTATGTCAAGCTCTCCGACCACATCGTCTCCAAGGAGGCCTGGAACCCCGATTACCGCGAGAACCGCGAGGACGTGCTGCCCTCCGGCACCGCCCCCTGCAAGGTGGCCTGCCCGGCCCACATCCCCGTCCAGGGCTACCTGAAGCTGGCGGCCCAGGGACGCTATGAGGACGCGCTGGATCTGATCCGCACCGAGAACCCCCTGCCTGCCGTCTGCGGCCGCATCTGCAACAAGAAGTGCGAGCAGGAGTGCACCCGCGGCGGCGTGGACGAGGCCGTCGCCATCGACGAAGTCAAGCGCTTCATCGCCGACCACGACCTGAACGCGGAGACCCGCCGCATTCCCAAGATGGTCAACCAGATCGGCAGACCCTATACCGAGAAGATCGCCATCATCGGCGCCGGCCCCGCCGGCCTGAGCTGCGCCTATTACCTGGCGAAGAAGGGCTACCCCGTCACCGTGTTCGACCGCAATCCCGCCCCCGGCGGCATGCTCACCATGGGCATCCCCAACTTCCGACTGGAGAAGGACGTGCTCAACGCCGAGATCGACGTGATCCGCGCTATGGGCGTGGAGTTCAAGTGCGGCGTGGAAGTCGGTAAAGACGTGACCATCCGGCAGCTGCGCGAAGAGGGCTACAAGGGCTTCTACGTGGCGATCGGCGCCCAGAAATCCTCCCCGCTGCGCATCCCCGGCGAAGAGCTGGAGGGCGTGTACGGCGGCGTGGACTTCCTGCGGGAAGTGAACTTGGGCAACAAGCCCGTCGTCGGCAAGAGCTGCGCCGTCATCGGCGCCGGCAACGTGGCCATGGACGTATGCCGCACGGCTGTCCGCCTCGGCGCTGAGAATACCTATATTATTTATCGCCGTTCCCAGGCCGAGATGCCCGCTGATCCCGAGGAGGCCGCCGAGGCCATGGAAGAGGGCGTGCAGTTCCGCTTCCTCAACGCCCCCGTGGAGATCCTGGGCGAGGACGGCAAGGTCTGCGGACTGAAGGTGGAGATCATGGAGCTGGGCGAGCCCGACGAGAAAGGCCGCCGCAAGCCCGTGGGCACCGGCAGATTCGAGACCCTGGCTGTCGATTCCGTCATCGGCGCCATCGGCCAGAAGATCGACGTCGGCTCCCTGGATCTGGGCGCTGCCGTCATCGGCAAGAAGGGCAACATCGAGGCCGACGCTCTGACTTACCAGACCGCCGAGAGCGACATCTTCGTCGGCGGCGACGTGTACACCGGCCCCAGCTTTGCCATCAACGCCATCGCGGCCGGCAAGGAGGCCGCCATCTCCCTGCACCGCTACGTCCATCCCGGCCAGACCCTGACCATGGGCCGCGACCGCCGCGTCTACCGCGCGCTGGACAAGGAGCATGTGCAGCTGGAGATGGGCGGTTTCGACAAGGAGCACCGTCAGGTCCGCGGCTACAACGCCGAGAAGGCCAAGACCTTCTCCGACGCCCGCGTCACCTTCACCGAGGAGCAGGTGCGCAAGGAGTGCGCCCGCTGCCTGGGCTGCGGCGCCACCAAGGTCGACCCCTACCTCTGCATCGGCTGCGGCATCTGCACCACCCGCTGCAAGTTTGACGCGATCCACCTCAAGAAGGTCCGCGACTGGCACGCCGGCACCTTTGAGACCATGCCCATCAAGGCTGCGGCCGGCCTCGTAAAGAAGACCGGCAATATCATCAAGCGGGCGGTAACGAAGTAATGCACGAGCTGGGAATCTGCGATGCCATGCTCAAGATGGTGCGCGGCATTATGAAGGACGAGGAGCTGACCGAGATCAGCCGCATCACGGTGGAGGTGGGCTCCCTCAGCGGCGTCATGCCCAACTTCCTGGCCGACTGCTGGGTCGCCGTCGCCGACGGCACCGAGCTGGAGCACACGGAGTTCGTGATCGAGGAGCTGGCCGGCACCGCCCAGTGCATGGACTGCGGCGAGGAATTCACGGCGGATCTGAACGATCTGTCCTGCCCCAACTGCCGCGGCAAAAAGCTGGTGCCCCTCACCGGCAAGGACCTGACCCTCAAGGAAATCCTGGCCCCATAAACCCTTAAACACGCGAAAAACGGGAGGCAGCGCCTCCCGTTTTCGTCGCTTTGTCACAAAATGACGCCCTTTGGAAGCCCGATTTTGCATATTTAATGGTTTTTTTGATTTAGTCTGCTAAAAGTGCTTGCACTTTAACAGGCTGTATGATAAAATCTGTCTTGCATTATTGGATGGGGAGTGGGGAAACTGCATAAATTTCCCCTTTCCAATTTGTAGGAATCATCAAAAAGACAGCGCGGAGAGACGCGCCTCTGCCTTGTGAACTTCGCCCCACCGGGCCTGTTCAAATCATACAATCCAAACAAGGAGGAAACAAAATGAAGAAGTTCATCGCATTGCTGATGGCTGTTGCCATGGTCCTGAGCCTGGCCGCCTGCGGCAGTAGCAATGACGCCGCCCCCGCTGCTGAAGCTCCCGCTGCGGAAGCCCCTGCTGCTGAAGCTCCCGCTGCTGAAGCTCCTGCTGCTGAAGCTCCTGCTGCTGAGGAAGCCCCCGCTGCTGAGGCCGAGCCTGCAGCAGAAAGACAGGAAGTTGATTCGTATAGCATGCTTTATGCGTTCAACATCACCACGCTGGATTATCTGTATGATAACCACAGCACCAACGGCGACTTCACCACCAACTTTACCGAAGGCCTGATCACCCAGGACAACCACGGTGTTCTCGTCCCCGGTATGGCTACCGAGTGGCATCCCAACGAGGACGCTTCCGAGTGGACGTTCACCATTCGTGACGACGCTGTGTGGTCCACCTCTGCCGGCGAAGTGTACGACTCCGTCACCGCGGAAGACTTCGTCACCGGCCTGAAGCACGCTGCTGACTCCAAGAGCCTGGTCCTCGGCCTCGTCAAGAACCTGATCGTTGGTCTTGCCGACTACGCTGACGGTACCGGCAGCTGGGAAGACGTCGGCATCAAGGCTGACGGCAACACCCTGACCTACACCCTCACCGCTCCCTGCGGCTACTTTGACGGTCTGACCACCTACAACATCCTCAGACCTCTGAACGCTGAGTTCCTCGAATCCCAGGGCGAGAATTTCGGCGCTGTTGATCCCTCCTCCATCCTGTACAACGGCTGCTACATCCTCACCTCCGTCGTTCCCGGACAGGAAGTCAAGTTCGACGCCAACCCCAACTACTATGACAAGGACAATGTTCATGTTCAGCACGTCACCGTCACCTACACCGACGGCAAGGATCCGATGCAGAACTTCAACATGTTCGTCAACGGCGAAGTGACCACCACCGCGATCCAGCTGGGTCAGCCGGAGATGGTTGCCAAGGCCAACGAACTCTTCCCCGACAACCAGTTCAAGGGCATGACCACCGCCACCTCTTTCTGGGGCGCCTTCAACTGGGACAGACAGTCCTACGCTCTGTGGACCGACGCCAACAAGAGCACCACTGCCAAGACTTCTGACGATCAGAAGGCTGACACTCACGCCGCTATCCTCAACAAGAACTTCCGCCTGGGCGTTTACTCTGCTTTCTCCGAGCAGGCCTACTACGAAGTCGCTCTGGGCGAGATCGCTCTTGACCGCGCCAGAAACACCCTGACTCCTTACACCTTCGTGTCCACCAGCACCGGCGAGTCCTTCGGCTCCCTCGTGACCAAGTACATGGAAGCTGAGAACGAAGCCTTCAAGGGCATCGACCTCAACGACGGCCAGGATGCATGGTACAATCCTGAGAGAGCCAAGGCCTTCATGGAGCTTGCCAAGGAAGAGCTGGGCGACTCCGTCAAGGAGTGGCCTGTGCACCTCGACATGGTCGAGAACGGCACTGACGAGCAGGTCAAGAACATGGCTCTGGCCATGCAGAAGTCCATCGAGGACGCCATTGGCGATTACGTCAAGATCGACCTCATCTTCCTCGACAACGACGAGCAGGTCAATGATGCTTTCTACACCAACGAGCGCGGCGAAGACAACTCTGTTGACCTCGCTTTTGCCGCCGGCTGGGGCCCCGACTACGGCGATCCCTACACCTACATCCACTGCTTCGATCCGGTGGACGGCGACATGATGCTCTACTCCGGCATTACCCCGATCATCACCGAGGATACTGTGCGTCCCGAGTCCCAGACCGAGGCCCTGAAGGCTATCGGCCTCATGGACCTCAAGGAGCTGATGGACAAGGCCAATGCTTCCACCGGCGACGAGCGTATCGATCTCTTCGCTCAGGTCGAGGCCAAGCTCCTTGCCAACGGCATCCTCCGTCCCTTCGCCACCCGCGGCGCCGGCCTCGGTGTGTCCAAGGTCAAGCCCTTCTCCGCTGGCTACGGCCTCTACGGTCAGGCTGCGACCAATATTGTTCCTTACTTCAAGTACATGGTGGTCTATGATCAGCCGATCACTGCCGACGAGTACTACGCTGCTAAGGAAGCCTGGCTTGCCGGCGAATAATTTCGCAGCATCGCTTAATCAGGCTAAGTATTGAGTTTTTGAGGGCTAGAAGATGATTCATCTTCTAGCTCTCAATCGAACCCTGGGCAGCAGGCATTTTTTGCCAGCATCCGGGATCTAAGCTAAGTTTTGAAGCTATGAGAGCTAGAAGCTCATCCCTCTAGCTCTCAGTTTCTCTTGTTAGGAGTTGTTCCGATGAGTAAGGGTTATATCCTTAAGCGACTGATCCGTTCGGCCGTTTCCATCATTCTGATCATGGTGATCGTCTTTACTCTGGTCTATGCGCTCGTCCCGCGCAACAGCATTTTTTCCAATGACGACGGCTATCGAAAACTGGCCGCAAAGCCGGACGATAAGACCGACTATATGTACAATATCTGGGAGAAGCTCGGATACCTGAACTTTGTCCGCTCGTCCGACTATTTCCAGACGCTTTATGCTGTTGACTCTCCGGAGATGGCGGAAGCCCTGACGCCCGGATCGAAGGATGCGGAGGACTTCAAGGCAAAGTATGAGGCCGATGGGTATACGGTCGAAACCTATACCAAGAGCGGGCGGTACTATGCCTATAAAGATGTGCCCATTGTCAAGCATGTCGCGATCTGGTTTTCGAATCTGATCAAGATCGATACCCCGTGGACTGTGCAGGACGAGAACAACCCGGATCTCAAACGCGGAGTCTCTTTCGGCAGGACCGAGTCCGGCGGACTGGCTCTCATTGGCAGCGGTACGCGCCACAAGTATCTGCTCTATACCGACAGCCACTTCCCGTGGCTTCATCAGAATATCATCAAGCTTGAATTCGGCGAATCCTATCCCACTTATCAGGGACTTGATGTTATGACCGTTCTGTTCCAGAGCCAGGGATCAGAGGTGAAAAGACATGTAACGTATGCTACCGGCGAGGAAGGCGAATCCGGTATCATCTTCGGTTCTCTCACCTATAAAAAGATCCTTGACCGTATGGATCGCAAGAAGTTCGCCGATAATTACGCCACTTTCCAGACTGCCAAGAATCAGCCTTCCATGATCGGCACATCCTTTATTATCGGTATTTTCGCCCTGCTGATTTCCTATGGCGTTGGCCTTCCGGTGGGCGTCCTGATGGCAAGACGCAAGGACAAGCTCGCCGACAAGCTGGGCATGATTTATATCATCTTCATTATCGCGGTACCTTCACTGGCGTATATTTACCTGTTCAGGTATTTGGCTACCGCGGCTTTCGATCTTCCGTCCGTGTTCACTACTTACGGCGCTTCGGATATCCGCTCGTGGATCCTCCCGACCATCTCGCTTGCACTGCCGTCTATCGCCGGCCTTATGCTGTGGACCAGAAGATACGTAGTGGACCAGATGAGTCAGGACTATGTGAAATTCGCAAAAGCAAAAGGATTGAACCAGCGGGAAATCTTCAACGATCATATTTTCAAAAACGCGATCATTCCGATTGCTCAGGGCATTCCGTCCTCTCTGGCCGGCTGTATCGCCGGCGCCATCATCACCGAATCCATTTACGCTGTCGGCGGTATGGGCAAGATGCTCCCGAACGCGATTCAGCAGCATAACAACGTAATGGTCGTTGCGCTGGCATTCCTCTTCTCCACCATCTCGGTGCTGTCCGTGCTGGCAGGAGATATCATTCTGACGAAAGTCGATCCGCGTATTTCGCTCACAGAAAAGGCAGGGAGATCATAATGGAAGAGAAGATTTTGGAAAACAAAAGCGATCTCTTCGAGTTTGCTTCCTTTGACGAAAAAGAATCCGAACATATTGCTGCACCGCAGTATTCCTACTGGAAGTCTGTCTGGCGCACCTTTGTGAAGAATAAATTTACAGTCGCGGTTTCCATTCTGCTGCTGGTCCTGATCCTGTTCGCCATGATCCAGCCGTCAGTCTCCGGATACGATCCGCTGATTGCGCCGAACATCAACAACTCGGAGATGCGTTTCATCAAGCCGTGCGCAGAGCATATCTTCGGCACGGATAACGTCGGCAACGAAGTGTTTGACGTGGTATGGGCTGGTGCCAGGAACTCCATCATCATCAGCTTCGTCTGCACCTTTATCACCATGGTCATCGGTGTCGTGGTGGGCGCGGTCTGGGGCTTTTCCAAGAAGATGGATAAGTGGATGATCGAGGTCTACAATATCGTAGCCAACGTTCCTTTCCTTCTTCTGGCGATGATTCTTTCCTATGTTCTTGGCGCCGGCATGGGGACCCTGATCTTTGTCATGTGCGTAACCGAGTGGGTTTTTGTTGCATTCTTTATTCGTACGCAGGTCATGATCATCCGCGACCGAGAGTACAACATGGCTTCCAAGTGCCTTGGTACAAGCACCTGGACCATGATCAAGAACAATATCCTTCCGTACCTGATCTCGGTCATCATGACCTATGTTTCGAGAATGATTCCCTCCCTCATTTCCTACGAGGTGTTCCTCTCGTATATGGGACTTGGACTCGGCGTTACCAAAGCGTCTCTCGGCAGAATGATCTCCATCTATACGTCGTATATGAACGGTTACCCGCATCTGTTCTGGATCCCGGTCACCGTACTTGCGGTTCTGTCCATTTCTCTTTACATCGTCGGTCAGAGGCTGGCCGACGCCGCCGATCCGCGTACGCATATGTAAGGAGGAGAATTATGGCTGAGAATAGAAACATCATTCTGTCCGCAAAGGACGTGGAGGTAAAATTCCGCGTTCGCGACAATTATCTGACGGCGATCCGGGGCGTATCCCTCGATCTCTACGAGGGCGAGACCTTCGCCATCGTGGGCGAGTCCGGCTCCGGCAAATCCGTGTTCACCAAGACCTTCACCGGCATGCTGGAATCCAACGGTACTATCTCCAACGGTTCCGTCATGTTCCACGGTAAAGATCTGACCAAACTGAAAACCGATAAAGACTGGGAAGGCGTTCGCGGCGCGAAGATTTCCACGATCTTCCAGGACCCCATGACTTCCCTCAACCCCATCCGTACCATCGGCTCGCAAATCACCGAGGTTATCGAGAAGCATCAGGGCGTTTCCAAGGCTGAGGCCAAAGCGCAGGCCATCGAAATGATGGAGCGCGTCGGTATCAAGGACGCCGCCAACCGCTTTGACGAGTACCCCTTCCAGTATTCCGGCGGTATGCGCCAGCGCATTGTCATTGCTATCGCGCTGTCCTGCCACCCGGAGATTCTGATCTGTGACGAGCCTACCACCGCATTGGACGTGACCATCCAGGCCCAGATCATTTCCCTGATCCGCGATCTGCAGAAGGAACTGAAGTTCACCACACTCTACATTACCCATGACCTTGGCGTTGTGGCAAACGTTGCCGACCGCGTCGGCGTCATGTATGGTGGACAGATCGTTGAGTACGGCACCGTGGAAGAGGTTTTCTTCGATCCCCGGCACCCGTATACCTGGGCGCTGCTCTCGTCATTGCCCCAGCTCGGCGTCAAGGGCGAGGATTTGTTTTACATCACGGGTACGCCGCCTTCCCTGTATAACGAGATCAAGGGGGATGCTTTTGCTCCGCGTAACGAGCACGCCCTCAAGATCGACTTTGTGCAAGAACCGCCATTCTTCCAGGTGAGCGACACGCATTTTGCCAAGACGTGGCTGCTGGATCCGCGCGCTCCGAAGATGGAGAAGCCGGAGGTCATCCAGAACCTGCACGAGAAGATTCAAAAGATGACAGACAAGGGAGGTGCCTTCCATGTCGAATGAAAACAGAGAGGTCATCCTCTCGATCAAGCATGTGGACATCTCCTTCGAGACGGGGCATAAAAAGACATTTGTTGCTGTTAAAGACGCAAATTTCGATATTTACAAAGGCGAGACCTTCGCCCTGGTGGGTGAGTCCGGCTCCGGCAAAACCACGCTGGGCCGTGCCATCCTTCGCATCAACCCTTGCAGTGCAGGTGAGATCCTGTTTGAAGGAAAACGCATTTCCGGGAAGATTTCAAAAGAAGAGGATCGAAATGTGGTCCGCAATATCCAGATGATCTTCCAGGACCCCGCCGCTTCGCTGAATGAGCGCGCCACCATCGAATACTGCGTCTCCGAAGGCCTGTATAACTTCCACCTGTATAAGGATGAGGCAGAACGTGTCGCCAAGGTGGACAAGGCCCTGCAGGATGTCGGACTGCTGCCTGAGCACAAGTCCCGTTATCCGCACGAATTCTCCGGCGGCCAGCGGCAGCGTGTTGGCATTGCTCGCGCCATGATCATGGACCCCAAGTTCATTGTGGCTGACGAGCCCATCTCTGCCCTGGACGTGTCTATCCGGGCTCAGGTCCTGAACCTGATGAATAAGCTCAAGGCAGAAAAGGATCTGACGTATCTTTTCATTGCACACGACCTGTCCGTGGTTCGTTTTATCGCGGATCGGATCGCAGTGATCCATTTGGGCGAGATCGTGGAGATCGCAGAGTCCGAAACGCTGTTTAAGTACCCAATTCATCCCTACACCATCTCCCTGCTTTCCTCGGTTCCAATGCCCGATCCCATTGTGGAGCGTACGCGCCGGCACATTGATTACGATCCTTCCCAGCTCGAGCAGACAGACGAAAAGCGCGAGCTTCGAGAGCTGCGCCCCGGGCACCTCGTGTTCTGCACGGTGGGCGAGTTTGAGAAATATCAGGAGAAGATCAGCGAATTGGAAAAGGATATCGGATAAAAAACAACAGGGATGTGAGATTTCACATCCCTGTTGTTCAAATCCGAAGCGAAGGAAAGATGAGCGCCTCATAACACCGTGTATGCGAGTATCAGCGCGATAATGAAGTATAGCATGGCGAGGAAGAGGGGATAGTTGAACGCATCCTCTCTTTCACGCTTTCTGTCCTCCAAATAGGCGTCAAAGCTCTGCTTCTCGTTTTTCTGACTGCGCCTTAAGATAAACGCGGCGATATCGTAATCGCCGTGGAGAACCAGAGAGTAGACGATCCCCGCGATCAGCAGGGCAGCCGCAATAATCGTCAAGGAGTCCGTAAAGATCAGAAGCCGTTTGCTCTCGGAAGCGGCAGCTTTCGCCACCGGATAGATCATGGTAATGATGAGCTGCGAAAGTAACGGCCCCGGTCGGATGTTGCGAAAACGGTTCATCCAACTTTTTAATCGTTTTTTCATTCCTGATAATCCTCTTATATCATGCGTTCGTCTTTATCTTAGCAGAGGGCGTTCCTTTTCGTCAAGAATCAGATGATAATAAAATACGAAGCGTATGGAAAGGAGATCCAATGGTTTCCTACGAAGAACTGAACGCGCGTCTCGAGGCCCTGATCGCGGGCGTCCCCCATGAGATCGCAAATCTGGCCAATGCCTCGGCGCTGCTGTGGGAGAGTCTGGAGGAGATCAACTGGGCGGGCTTTTACCGCATGGAAGCGGGACAGCTGGTGCTGGGACCCTTCCAGGGCAAGCCGGCCTGTATCGAGATCCCGGTGGGCCGCGGCGTCTGCGGCACGGCGGCAGCGGAGGATCGGACCCAACTGGTGTACGACGTGCACGCCTTCCCGGGGCATATCGCCTGTGACAGCGCCTCCAACTCGGAGATCGTGGTACCGCTGCACCGGGGCGGGGAAGTGACCGCCGTGCTGGATATCGACAGCCCACGGATCGGCCGCTTTACCGAAACGGATCGGGACGGACTGGAAGCCTTTGCCGGGATCCTCGAAAAATACGTTTACGGGAAATAAGGCTATGATCAAAAAAATATCCTTCGCCGAGGCGAAGGCACTGCTGGACTCCGAGCCCGGCTGCGTCCTGCTGGACGTACGGGAGGAGGAAGAATATATCACCGGCCACGCGGTGGACGCGGTTCTGCTGCCGGTGGACGAACTGACGGACGAAACGGCCATGGACGCAATCCCGACCCTCGAAACGCCTGTCCTTTGCTACTGCCGCTCCGGCTGGCGCAGCAATGTGGCCGCTCACAAGCTGGAGGATTTCGGCTACAGCCGCATATACGATCTGGGCAGCCTGATCGGCTGGCCCTACGGCCTGGAATAACAGGACTTTCATCATGACGACGAAGGACCCCCTGACCTGCCCAAGGGCGGGAAAGGAGATCCTTCGTCGTCGATATTTTTACAGATTTTCTTTGATAAGCCTGAGCAGATCGTCAAACTCCTCTACAGCCGGAAGATCCGGATTTGCCGACTTGATGGCTTCGGTGGAGCGGAAGAGGATGCCCGCCTTGCTGGCGCGGATCATGGCCAGATCGTTGAAGCTGTCGCCCGCAGCGATGGTTTCATACCCAACGGACTGAAACGCCTTCACAGTGGAGAGCTTGGTGTTCTCACAGCGCAGACGATAGCTCGTGATCTCCCCGTCGGGCGCCACGATGAGCTCATTGCACATCAGGGTGGGCCAGCCCAGCTTTTTCATCAGGGGCTGGGCAAACTGACTGAAGGTGTCGCTGAGGATGACCGCCTGGGTGAGGGAGCGCAGCTCGTCCATGAATTCCTTTGCGCCGGGCAGAGGATCAATGGTCGCAATGGTCTCTTGGATCTCCTTCAGGCCAAGCCCGTGCTCCTTTAAAATGCCAAGGCGCCAGCGCATCAGCTTGTTGTAATCCGGCTCGTCCCGGGTGGTGCGGCGCAGCTCCGGGATGCCGCTTGCCTCAGAGAAGGCGATCCAGATCTCGGGCGTCAGAACGCCCTCCATATCCAAACAGACGATATTCATGGGTTCCCTCATTTCCGGCAGCGATCTGCCTGCAGCATGTGTTCATGTTAACAACAAGCAGCCCGTTTTGTCAAGCGCGGCTTGCATTTTTGCATGCGATGCTATATGATAATCAAGCAGCCTGGCTACAATGATTATAGGATGGCGAAAAGCTAAAAAGCTTTTCGCCGCGCAGCTTTGCTGCGCAGCAAAACAGCAAAGCTGTTTTGCCATATACTCATTGCAATGAGCATCGGGCGAATGGTTTTGAGAATCATTCGCCGCCAAACTTGTCGTTTGGCAGCGAAATCAATCGAATCCTCGATTGATTTCGCCCTCCGATGATTATTATTCTGAGGACGAGGTGAACGGCATGGAACAGGAATACAGCATGGGAGAAAAGGCGCTCCGGCGCTGCGGAACGGTGCTGGGTGAATATCGCATCCCCCTGATCACAGGCCTCGCTGTCGGTCTGCTGGCCCATGGCTTCACCTTCACCAACAAGCTGCTCAACGCCGATGAGATCAGCTCCCTCTTCAGCAAGGGCGGCAGCTTTGAGTTCGGCCGCTGGTTTTTGGACGTGACGGGCCTGCTCTTTCCCGACGCCAGCATGCCCTGGATCTACGGGCTGCTGAGTCTGTTCCTCTTTCTCGCCGTGGTGTGTCTCACGATCCGGATCTTCCACGTCCGCAAGCCTTTCCTGCAGGGTGTTCTCTCGGCGGTTTTCGTGAGCTTTCCCGCCGTCACCGGGATGTATTGTTACTTCTTCACCTGCATTGCCTATGCGCTGGCCCTGCTGATGGCGATCGCCTCCGTCGGCATCGGGCGGCGTCCCGGCTGGGGCGCGGCCGCGGGCGGCGTTCTGCTGCTCACGCTCAGCCTGGGGATCTACCAGGCCTATCTGGCTGTAGCCTCCACCTACTATCTGCTGCTCATGATCCAGAGCCTGCTGGAGGGCGAGGAGGCGGGAAAGGTTTTCCGCACCGGCCTTCGCGCGCTGGGGATCCTGGCCGCGGCGGCGCTGCTGTATTACGGCGTCAATCAGCTGGCCCTCGCGCTTACCGGGAGGGTATATGTGGAGTATAATTTCAGTGAACACGGACTCCTGTACCGGGTCGCGCTGGCCTACAACGCGCTGCTGAAGGCGGTGACCAGGGGCTACTTCGGCTTTGCGCCGCGCCCGCTTTCCCGCGCAGTGCATGTGCTGGGGGCGGCGGCGCTGCTGCTCTTCTTCCTGCGCTGGTTCCTGAAAAACCGGGACTTCCGGCGCGGTCTGCTGATGGCGGTCTGCCTCGTGCTGCTCCCTCTGAGCATGAACTGCCTTTTCCTCGCGGCGAGCGTGGAGGTGATCCACTCGCTCGCGCTTTACAGCTTCGTGTGCGTCTATGTGCTGGCGGTCATCGCGGTCGAAACCCTGGAGGGGAGCCTGGGCCGCGCGGGCAGAGACGCACTGCTGGCCGGGCTGCTGCTCATTGTGATCGTGAACGTCTACTTCGCCAACGAGACCTATCTGAAACAGTATCTCCAGTATGAAAACGCCTTTGCCGTCTATTCCGAAATGGTGGCCCAGATCAAACAGACCGAGGGCTTCGACGAGGGGACCCGGATCGCCATCGTGGGAAAAGGGGACGATCTCCTCTACCGGCAGGATAAGCTGGATACCGGCGATCTGCTGGGGCCGGAGCGGGATCTGGTGAACATCTATTCCCGTACGCGGCTGCTGCGCTACTACCTGGGCTTCGACGCCGATTTCCTGGATACGGACGAGTGCTGGCTGCTGAGCCTTGACCCCAGGGTGCGTGAGATGCCCTGCTATCCCTATTACGGCTCGGTGCAGAAAATTGACGATACCATCGTGGTCAAGCTGGGCGAAGCATGAATAAGGCTGTCTCATGAATCGGTGAGGCAGCCTTTTTCCTGCGCGGCTGCAAAAAATATTTACTTGGCAAAAAAACTGTGGTAGTCTGTAGAAAAGAACCGAGGGGAGGATAGGACGATGAAGCTCGCCATGGCTCAGATGTGTATGGGAAGCAGCGTGGCAGAAAACCTGGAAAAGACTCTGCGCTTCATGGAGCGCGCCTCCGCACTGGACGCCGATCTGATCTTCTTCCCGGAGGTCCAGCTGTCACCCTTTTTTGCCGCGAAACGCGGGCAGGACGCCTCCTGCTGGCTGATGCGCACGGATGGGCCCGAGATCACGGCCATCCGGGAAAAAGCCCGGGAGCTAGGCATCTGCGTCTGCCCCAATATCTATCTGGAGGAAAAGGGCAAGGCCTATGACGCCTCGCTGATGATCGGCCCGGACGGGGAGATCCTCGGCGTGAGCAAGATGGTGCACGTCCCCCAGACGGAGTTTTTCTGGGAGCGGGACTACTACTGCCCTTCGGATACGGGCTTCCATACTTACGATACGCCCAAGGGGAAGGTCGGCGTAGTGATCTGCTTTGACCGGCACGTCCCGGACGGTGTGCGGAACTGCGTGCGCCAGGGGGCCGAGCTTGTCATTATCCCCACAGCCAATCTGACGACGGAGAATCTGGGCATCTTTGAGATGGAGCTGCGGGCGCTGGCGGTGCAGAACCGCTGCTTTGCGGCCATGTGCAACCGGGTCGGCACGGAGGGCGAGCTTACTTTTGCGGGCCACTCCTTGCTGGTTGCGCCGGACAGCCGGATCGAGTTCAAGGCCGGTGGTCTGGAGGGCCTCTATGTGATGGACCTGGACCCGGAGGAAGCCCGAAAAGCCCGGGAGGGCTGCAGCTGGTTCGATTTCGACCTGCTGCCGAGATAATGATCATAGACCAGCAAGGCCGGGCGCCGTGCCCGGCCCTGTCATTTCACAAAGAATCCGACTCTTCACAGGAGGAAGGAAGATGCAGGCTTTCAACCCTTATCTGCCAAACTATGAATACGTCCCGGACGGTGAACCGCACGTCTTTGACGGCCGGCTTTATGTCTTCGGCTCCCATGACCGCTTCGGCGGCAAGATGTTCTGCCTGAACGACTATGTGGCCTGGTCCGCTCCGGTGGAGGATCTGCGGGACTGGCGCTATGAGGGCGTCATCTACCGCAAGACCCAGGACCCGGCCAACCCGAAGGGCAATAAGAGCATGTATGCCCCGGACGTGGCCCGCGGACCGGACGGCCGCTATTATCTCTATTACGGGCTGGCGGATCAGTACAAACTCAATGTGGCGGTCAGCGACAGCCCGGCCGGAGTCTACGAATACTGCGGCTGTGTGCGCCACGCGGACGGGACGCCCTGGGGCGAGAAAAAAGAGGATTTCATGCCCTTCGACCCCGGGATCCTCGTGGACGAGGACGGACGCATTCACCTTTACGCGGGGCAGGGACCGATGAAAGCATCCCAGGCGGCGTCCGACAGAAGAAGGCGCTTCCGGGATTCAGCCTATTACGCGGAGCTGGAGCCGGATATGATGACGATCCGCCGGGGACCGGAGAAGCTCCTGCCGAACTGCGCGGAATCCGCGGGAACCGGCTTTGAACAGCACGAGTTTTTCGAGGCCAATTCCATCCGGAAATTCAAGGGCCGCTATTATTTCATCTATTCCTCCGTGCAGAGCCATGAGCTCTGCTATGCCGTGTCGGACCGGCCGGACGGCGGCTTCCGCTACGGCGGGACGCTGCACTCCAACGGCGACATCGGCGTCGAGTGCTTCTTCCCGCTCAAAATGATCCACCGGGCGGACCGGAGGATCAAGGCCTATACCGGCAACAACCACGGGAGCATTGCAGAGGTGGGCGGGCGCTACTATATCTTCGGCCACCGGCACACCAACGCCAGCATGTTCTCCCGGCAGGGTGTCGCGGAGGAGATCTTCATGGACGCGGAGGGGCGTTTTGCCCAGGCGGAGATGACCAGCTGCGGCTTGAACGGCGGGCCGCTGAAGGGGACGGGGCTGTACCCCGCCGCCATCGCCTGTAATCTCCAGTCGAAAAACGGCGCCTGCTTCAGCTTCTTCACCACCCAGACCCGGAGCCATCCCCGCCTGACCCAGGAGGGAGGGGACAGAGAGCGCGATCCCGGGCAGTATATTGCCAATCTGCGCGACGGCGCGCGGGCCGGCTTCAAATATTTCGATTTTGAGAGTGACCGGCCGCACAAGATAAGTCTCCTGCTGAGAGGGCGCGCCAAAGGCGTCCTGTACGTCTATGACGCGGTACAATTCGAACGCCCCGCCGCGCAGCTCCCCGTGGATCTGCACTCGAAGGACTGGACGGAGCTTGAGGGGACCCTGTGTGTCAGCGGCGGCAAATCTCCCCTGTTTTTCCTCTACCGGGGCAACGGTCACGTGGATTTGTATTCCTTTGCGCTGCGGCCCTGAGGGAGACGCGTTCGTCCCGGGGCGAATGCGTCCCGCCGAAGCGAAAGAACAGCGGTCCATAGGTCAGAATGCCTGAGCTTTGGGCCGCTGTTCGCGTTTTTTTGTCATTCCTTTAGAACTTTAATTTTTTAATGCAACAGAGATTGACGAAATGGTTTTCGGGGATTACAATATGCATAATTATTCCTTGGTATAACACGAGGCGGAAGAATGAAGACAAAGGAAGAACTGAAACGAATGGTCTGTGAGGCGATCGACCGGCGCAGAGACGAGATCATTGCCTTTGCAGACGATGTGGCCTCGGAGCCTGAGCTGGGCTTCAAAGAGCTGAAAACCTCCGCGAAGTTCGTCAGACTGTTGGAAAGCCTCGGCAGAACGCCCAGGACCGGAATCGCCCAGACCGGCGTGGTGGACGCCTATCAGGGCGCAGGGTCCGAGATCCGCGTCGCCGTGATGGGCGAGATGGACGCCATCCTGGTGGCCGATCACCCGGATGCGGACAAGCTCACCGGCGCGGTCCACGCCTGCGGCCACAATGCACAGCTGGCCTCCGTGGCGGCCATCGCCTATGCGCTCCACGACACCGGGCTGATGCAGTATCTGGACGGGGACATCGTGCTGATGGGCCTGCCCGCCGAGGAGTACGTGGAGATCACTTACCGCAACAAGCTGCGGGAGGAGGGCAAGCTCTGGTTCCTCAGCGGCAAACAGGAGTTTATCCGCCTGGGCGAATTTGACGACATAGACATCAGCGTGATGCAGCACAGCGCCGTGGCGGAGCCCGGGTACAAGGCGGGCGTGACTTCGGTTTGTACCGGATTTACCGCCAAGCTCATCAACTACAAGGGCAAGGCGGCCCACGCGGGCGCCGCCCCCTTCGACGGCGTCAACGCCCTCAACGCGGCCATGCTGGGGCTGATGGCGGTCCATGCCCAGCGGGAAACCTTCCGTGACGAGGACCATATCCGCGTACATCCGATCATCACCAAGGGCGGGGACATCGTCAACGTCGTCCCGGCGGACGTGCGGCTGGAGACCTATGTGCGCGGCAGTAATACCGACGCCATCCTGAATGCCAGCGAGAAGGTAAACCGGGCCTTTCGCGCCGGAGGCGACGCGGTGGGCGCTGACTGTGAGATCATCGAACTGCCGGGCTATCTCCCGGCTGTGCAGTGTGAAGCGCTCAACGACCTCATGTATGAGGAGCTGAAGTCCCTCCTGGGGGAGAATGCGGTGCAGAGGGTCTGCGCCGGCTTCGGCGGCGGCTCCACCGACCAGGGGGACGTGTCGCATTTGCTCCCGTCGATCCAGTCCTTCTTCGCAGGCGTCGAAGGCGGTCTGCACGCCAATAACTTCTGCATGAAGGACAAGGATCTCACGGTGCTCACGGCTGCCAAAGCCATGCTCTGCCTCGTGATCGAGCTCCTGTATGACGGCGCGGCGGCGGGCAGAAAGGTCAAGGAAGGATTCAAACCGGTCCTCACCAAGGAGGAATACCTCCGTCAGTGGGGTCGGTTGGAATAAAAGTATCGTTTGGAGAGAAAGGTAGGTAAACATGAAGGATTTTAAGGAAAACTTCAATCTGAAGGACTGGAAAGTCCATGTCCTGTGCCTCGTGATCATGGTCATCGCCGAGCTGATCGGAACGGTGAAGATCGGCATCAACGGGGCCAGAGGCGGCGGCATCTCGTTCTCGCTGATCCCGATGCTGTTCGCCATCATCATCGGCATTGCGCTCGGCGGCATGAAAAAGATCAAGAGAGAGACCATGGAGACCGCCTCTCCCTATATCGGGATCTGCGTCATGTTCCTGATCGTAAAGCTCAGCTGCTCCATCGGCCCGGCCTGGAAGTCCATCGTGGCGGCCGGCCCCGCGCTGATCCTGCAGGAGTTCGGCAACCTCGGCACGATTTTCCTCTCCATGCCGCTGGCTGTGCTTGTGTTCCGGATGGGCCGCGCCTCCATCGGCGCCGCGTTTTCCATCTCCCGTGAGCCGTCCATCGCCATCGTCGGCGAGAAGTACGGTCTCGACAGCCCCGAGGGCTCCGGCATCATGGGCGCCTACGTGACCGGTACGGTGCTGGGCACTGTGTTCTTCGGCATCCTCGCCTCGATCTTTGTCGGCATCAAGCTCTTCCACCCCTACGCGCTGGCCATGGCCGCAGGCATGGGCTCTGCCTCCATGCTCACCGCCGCAACGGCTCCTCTGGTGGAGGCCTTCCCGGAAATGGAGGAGGAGATCCGCGCTTTTGCCGCCACCTCCAATACGCTGACCAACGCCGACGGTTTGTACATGAGCCTGCTGATCGGTCTGCCCCTTACCGAATGGATGTACAAAAAGCTCAGTAAGAATCATCCGCAGAAGGGTATTCAGCCTGTCAAAGCAAGTGAGGATATCGTGGTAGAGAAGGAGGATATGTGACGATGAAAGAGAAAAAGACGGAAAACATGGGCAAGCTCTGGGCGACCCGCATCAAGGTCCTTCTCATCAGCGGCCTCCTGGCTTCCCTTGCCAACATGATCTATGAATGGCGCACCGGCGCTGCCACCATCCACATGCCCTGGGAAGTTTTCCCGGCGCTGCTGTACATGTTCCTTATCGTGATCGTCAGCTGCATCGTCCACGACCTGCTGGCGAAGGTCCTGCCCTTCCAGGTCCCCGTCATCCTGTATGTGGCGCTAATCACCACGATTTTGAGCTTCCCCTTCACCGGCTGGTTTGCCACCACCATGGCCACCGAGTTTGCCAAGATCGGCCTGCTGCCTCTGTGCACGCCCATCCTCGCCTACGCCGGTATCTCCGCAGGCAAGGACCTCGATACCTTCAAGGAGCAGGGCGTGGCGATCGTGTGCACCGCCATCCTGGCCTTCGTCGGCACCTACATCGGCTCCGCCATCATCGCCGAGATCGTCCTGCGCATGACGCACGTGATCTGAATTCAGAACAGCATAGACGAAAACGATCGCCCGATCCGCTGCTGCGGATCGGGCGATTTTGCACGTATTCCGTGAATTCTATTTCCGCCGGCGGAAGAGATCCTCCAGCTTCTGCTCCAGCACGTCGAAGCCGCCGCGGTTCATGATGAAGACATAGGCGCCGATCACACCGAGAGCCAGAACGGATGCCACGACCACTACGATGAGAAAGCTGCGGCTGCTGCCCACAGTCCGGCTGGGCTGAGGCGCCGGCGTCGGCATCAGAGGAAAAGAAGTGGGAGCGGGGTTTGCCTGTACCGGGGAGACTGCGGGGAAAGGCGTACTGCCGGCAGCGGGGGACGGAGAGGGGGACGGGGAAAGATCGGCTGCAGTGACGTTCACCGTATAGCGGCAGGAATAGTTTGCATAGCTGACGGTGATCTCCTGCTGGCCCGCTGTCTCCAGCCGCTGAGGACTCACGCGGTAGCCATCGGCGATCTCCGTGTAATTGTTGTGGTTTGAGACAAGGTAGAGGACGAGGCCCCGGGTGTCCACCGCATCGCCGACCTTGTAACTGAGCGTATCCGGCAGACGGGAAATGGTCAGGTAATCGGGCTGCTCCTCCGCCTCCACCGTGACGGTGAAGCTGCAGCTCTGCTCCTGATAGCTCACGGTGATCTCCTGCGTACCTTCCTGCGTGAGCTGCATCGGCGAACAAAGCAGCCCCTCACTCACGTCCCGGACGCCGAAATTGGTATAAGCCCGAACCGAGAGGCCTGTGGGATCCAGCGTTTCACCGGTGACGTATACGGTGCGCGAAGGGAGCGTGAGCAGGACGATCCGGTCCACGACTTCCTGTGCCTCCCGGACGTTGACCTGAAAACTGCAGACGTGGTTGCTGTAGCTGACTTCAACGGTCTGCGTTCCCGCATCCTCCAGCAGCGTGGGGTAGATCTGGTACCCGGAGCTGATGCTGCGGCTGCTGCCGTCGGAAAAGCTTACCAGCAAGGAAAGCCCGTTGGTGTCCAGCCTGTCGCCGACGGTGTAATCGGTTTTCGCCGGGAGGGTCTGGACGCTCACATCGGTGACGGAAAGAGCGTCCACGGTGACGCTGATATACGGTGACGCGGCGGAAACGCCCATGCCGTTGTTGTCATTGGTGACAACACAATAGTAATAGGTGGTGCCCACGTAGTCGGTCCCAGGCTGGTAGATGGGATCTGTGGCGCCGAAGATCATACTGCTGCCGGTCCCGCCGGTGCTTGCGTACCACTGATAGCTCAACTGGCCTCCGTCGGACACCGTAGCGTTGACGCTGACATGCACCGTGTCGTTGAGATAACAGTTCACATTGGGCCCCGCGATGAGCCTGGGTCGGGCCGGATCCACTTCAATGCTGCACAGGAAGCTGCTCTGATCGTTGATGCTCAGCACGACGTCGTAGTAGCCGGGCTGCGTGGGGGTGCCGCGCAGGTAGACGTAGTCCGCGTCCGGTTCCTGATTCAGGACAAGCTCCACGCCGGGGGGCAGAAGACCGGCGGAAACCGTGACGATGCTGCCCGGCTCCACACTGGCTGCCAGATGGTTGAGCGTCTGCCCAACCTCCAGCGGAGCGGGGTCCGGGTAGGTCACGTCCGCGCTGGCGCGGGGGCATATGCACAGCAGCAGAAATAGAAAGACCGCTGCTGACAACAGCTTTTTCATGACAGGACATATCCTTTCCAAGATACTTGGATTCACTATAGCACCGTTTTACCATTTTGTCAACTTTTGCTTATTTTTTGAAATTTATACGACATTTTTCGACACTTTTCCGAGACACTCATCTGGAAAAGGAAGGGAAAACCGATCTTTGCTCCGGCTGCGTCGATTCCGGCACGGGAGTATACTGCCGAAAGATAGATATTGCAAGCAGAATGGAATATGTGATATTATAAAATATCACAGAATAAAACGTGCTGCGAAAGCGAACGATTCTACGACAGTCACGGAATCGTAAGCCTTGAGAGATCCGAAGAGGAGGGGGCAGGAACATGGCAGAGAAGCAGTGGTACAAGGAAATGACCGTCTATCAGATCTGGCCCCGCAGCTTCTGCGACGGCAACGGAGACGGCATCGGCGACCTCTGGGGCGTGCTGAACAAGCTGGATTACCTGCAGAGTCTGGGCGTGGATGCGATCTGGTTTTCCCCGCTGTATCCATCGCCCAACGCGGATTACGGCTACGATATTTCCGACTACATGGACATCCACCCGGACTACGGCAATCTGGACGTCTTCCGCCAGGTGCTGGACGGGGCGCATGAGCGCGGGATGCGCGTGTTCATGGATCTGGTGGTCAATCACACCTCTGACGAGCACCGCTGGTTCCAGGAGAGCAAAAAGGGGAAGGACAACCCCTATCACAATTACTATTACTGGCGTCCCGGACGGACGGTGGCCGGAAGGAAGCTGCCGCCGAACAACTGGACCTCGGTCTTTGAGGGCGGCGCCTGGGAGTATGACGCGGGGCTGGACGAGTACTATCTGCACCTCTTTGCCCGCAAGCAGCCCGATTTGAACATGGACAATCCCAGAGTGCGTGAAGAAGTCAAAAAGATCATGCGCTTCTGGCTGGACATGGGAGTGGACGGCTTCCGTGAGGATGTGATCACCTTCATCTCCAAGACGCCCGGTCTGCCCAGCAGCTACCCTTGGATCCCGGTGGCCAACGGCATGAAGCATTTTTCCAATCTTCCCCCGGTGCACGACTATCTGCGGGAGTTCAAGCGGGACGTGCTGGATTACTACGACTGCTTCACCGTGGGCGAAAGCCCGCTGACCGACGCGGACATCGCGCTGCGCTATGTGACGGAGGGGCCCGATCAGGTGCTCGACGAGATGATCGCCTTCTCCCACATGGAGGCGGACTGCTTCATGACCGATATGATCCGCATGCCGTTTGACCTTCGGAAAATGAAGCGCGCCTTTTCCGACTGGCAGACGAAGCTGGCCGGCAAGGCATGGAACGCGCTGTATATCGAGAACCACGACCATCCGCGCATCATCAGCCGTTACGGCAGCGAGCGCTACCATGACGAGAGCGGCAAGATGCTGGCCGCCATGTACATGCTGCAGCGCGGCACACCCTTTATCTATCAGGGACAGGAGATCGGCATGACCAACCTGCGCCTGGACAGCGTCAGCCTCTATGAGGACGTGATGACCCACAACAGCGCCCGCATCGCCTCCCGTTTTCTGCCTCGAAAGGCGGTCCTTCGCATGGTGCAGGAGGGCTGCCGGGACAGCGCGCGCACGCCGATGCAGTGGTCGGCGGAGCGTTACGCCGGCTTCTCCGAGGCGGTGCCCTGGTTCTACGTCAATGACAACTATACCCGCATCAACGTGGCGGCACAGGAGAAGGATCCCAACTCGCTGCTGAACTTCTACAGGAAACTGATCCGCTTCCGGAAAGAGACCCCGGTGGCCATTTGGGGCGAATACAGGGAGTACAGGCCGGAGGATAAAAAGCTCTACGTGTATGAGCGCAGCTACGAGGGACAGAAGCTGCTGGTGATCTGCTCCTTTACCGCCGAGCAGCTTCGTTTTGAGGCGCCGGAGGGCTTCCGGCTCACGGACGGCCGCTGTGTGCTGGCCAACTACGACATGAATTTTGTGATTGCGAACGGTTTTACCACCCGACCCTATGAGCTGCGGGTATATCTGTTTGAATGAGGATGCTATGGAGTTTCGTGAAAAAGCATACGCAAAACTGAATATTTCCCTGGACGTTGGCGCCCGGCGCGCCGACGGCTACCATGAGATGAATATGGT
This sequence comes from Oscillospiraceae bacterium, assembly GCA_902774015.1. Taxonomy (GTDB): domain Bacteria; phylum Bacillota; class Clostridia; order Oscillospirales; family Oscillospiraceae; genus Limivicinus. The sequence continues at coordinate 73,080 of CACYHB010000006.1, forward strand.
GATGCAGACCGTGAAGCTCTGTGACGAACTGAGCGTGAGCACCACCGAGGATGGGCAGATCTCCGCCCGCAGCAACCTGCGCTTTATTCCCAACGACGAGCGGAATCTGGCCGTGAAGGCGGCCAGGGTCTTCCTGGATGCCGCGGAAATAAGCGGGCAGGGACTCCTTCTGACTCTCCATAAGCGCATCCCGGTGGGGGCGGGAATGGCCGGCGGCTCTTCTGACGCCGCGGCTGTGCTGCGTTTGCTCAACCGGATGTACGAAGATCGCTTCACCCGCTCAGAGCTGGAAAAGCTGGCGGAGCAGGTGGGCTCCGACGTGGCCTTCTGCGTATCGGGCGGTACGGCGCTGGCACGCGGCCGCGGCGAGATCCTGGAGGATCTGCCGCCGCTGCCCGACTGCAGGATCGTGGTCTGCAAGCCGGAGTTTTCCATCTCCACGCCGGAGCTGTTCAAAAAGCTGGACAGCGCACCCGTCCGGCACCATCCCGATACCGCTGGTATCCTGAAAGCCCTGGGGGACGGGGATCTGCGGGCGATCTGCCGCCGCATGTACAACGTCTTTGAGGACGTGGGGGACCGGCGTATGCGCACAGTCGCGCAGATCAAGAGCCGTATGCTGGATTACGGGGCGCTGGGCTCCATCATGACCGGCACGGGCTCTGCCGTTTTCGGCGTGTTCACGGAGGAGGCGGCGGCCGACAAGGCGGCCGAAGAGCTTCGGGGCGAATACAGGTTCGCCTGCGTGACAGAGCCGATGCCGGGGCTTTTCCTGTGATTAAAAAACGGACGAACCGTCCATACTCCCTGTAACCAAAGGAGTATGGACGGTGTTTTTATGGAGAGAAGATTCAGGATCTGGGAGACGGCAGCGCTTTTGAGCCTCTGCGTCACCCTTCTGCTGGGAACCTGGGCGCAGGCGCGGCAGACGGCCATCAGCAGGGGGCTGATCCGCCTGCACGTGATCGCGGTATCGGACGCCGCCGAAGAGCAGGCGCTCAAGCTCCGGGTCCGCGATGCGGTGCTCGCCTATCTGACGCCTCGGATGGAGGGCGTGGAAAACCGGGAGGAGGCAAGAGAGCGCCTGTCGGGGGACATGGAGGGGATTCGCGCCGCTGCGGTTTCCGCGGCAGAGGGCAGGGCGGTCACCGTCTCGCTGGGCCGGGAGCGCTATCCGCTGCGGCATTACGAGGGCTTCTGCCTGCCGGCCGGGGAATACGAGTCCCTGCGCGTGGTGCTGGGAGAGGGCAGGGGGCAGAACTGGTGGTGCATCGTGTTTCCTCCGCTCTGCCTCGCGGCGGCGGGCAGCGAAGAACTCCGGAGCGCCATGGGAGGGGAAAATTATGCGCTGATCTCGGGCGAAGAAGGCTGTGTCCTGCGCTTTCGGATCCTGGAGCTGTGGGCCGAGCTGACGCAGAGACTTTCCGAGCGGCCGATTATCTCCGGGAATTGATTTCCGGCGGAAATTACGCTATACTGTTCCCAAAGGAGTATCGCCTGATGATCCGTAAGGGGGAACAGAAATGAAAGTATGCAATCTTCAAGTCAATGGGGAGATCCGTCTGGGCATCAGCACACCCCGCGGCGTCGTGGATGCGTCCGCGACCGGACTGTGCATGGAGGATCTTATCGCCGGCGCAGACCGCAGTCCTTTGGAACGGCTTCTGGAGGAGGAAGAAACAGCGGTGCTGCAGAATCCGGTCTTCGGGAACGTGGTCAACAGGGCCGGGAAGCTTGTCTGCGTGGGCCTCAATTACCGGGAGCACGCGCTGAAGGCCGGCCTGACCATCTCGCCCGTACCCGCGCTCTTCTGCAAATTCTCCGACGCTCTTGCGCCGGATGGGGCTGAGATCAGGCTGCCGGAATGGGAAGACAGCTATGACTACGAGGCGGAACTGGTCATCGTGATCGGCAAGCGGGCCTGGGGCGTGTCCGAGGAGGAGGCCATGGACTATATCTTCGGCTATACCTGCGGAAACGATCTCAGCTGCCGCGACGCGCAGAAGCGCACGAGCCAGTGGCTCATCGGCAAGGCCATGCCGGATTTCGGCCCCTGCGGCCCCTGGGTCGTCACCGCGGACAGCTTCGACCCGGAAAAACCCCATGCGATCAAGAGTTATGTAAATGGAGAACTCCGCCAGAACGGCGATATAACGGACATGATCTTCCACTGTGCGAAGATCGTGAGCTATGCTTCCCACTACATGGCGCTGGAGCCGGGCGACCTGATTTTCACCGGCACCCCCAGCGGCGTGGCCCTGGAGGGCGGCGCCTCAAAGTATCCCTGGCTCAAGCCCGGCGATACGGTGGACGTGCTCATCGAGGGAATCGGCATGCTCCACAACAAGCTGGTGTGACGGAGTCCCCGCGCAGCAGAAGAAGCGGACGAAAGCCGGGACTGTTCCAATAACAGTCCCGGCTTTTCGCCGTTTACTTGAGCTGTTTTCTGAGCTGCTCGTTCTGCTTTTTGAGCTCCTCGTTCTGCTTTTCCAGCTCGTCCAGCTTCCTGTTCATCGGGGCGAGCTGCTTTTTGAGCTCCCTGGCCATCGACTGGCGGATCATGCGGCTGCGGGCAAAGTTGCCGGCCAGCGACACGGCGGCGGCGCCGCCGATCGCCAGAGCGCCCAGCCGCTTGAGATTGCCCACGTTGGCATTGGCAAGCACGTAGCGCAGCAGCGTCTTCTCCACGGAATCGCCCTTGACGATCGCCGAGGGCAGCATCTCCAGCATCTGCCCCACCGGTTCACGGAGCGAGACGAGTGCCTTTGCTTTCTTATGAAAGAGCATGACGTGTTCCTCCCAAATCCTTTCTTTCGGTGAATGATACATTCATTATAGCCGACGGCCGGGGAGAGCGCAACAAAAACCTTGCCTCCGCCCCGCGTGTGAAGTATACTCAAAGAACAAAGAGCAAAAGGGTGAGAACGATGAACGAAGCCTTTGTCAGAACCGAACATGTGCTGGGCAGCGAAGCCATGGAACGGCTGAGACGCGCCCGGGTGGCGATCTTCGGCCTCGGCGGCGTGGGCGGCTATGTGCTGGAGGCGCTGGCCCGTTCCGGCGTCGGCGCGCTCGATCTCATCGACAACGACAGGATCTGCCTCTCCAACCTCAACCGCCAGATCCTCGCAACGCTCGACACCGTCGGGATGGACAAAGTGGACGCTGCGGCCGCCCGGGTGCGCAGCATCAACCCGGACTGCAGAGTGCGGACTTACAGAACCTTCTTTCTGCCGGAGAACGCGGAGCAGTTTGATTTTACGCAGTATGACTACGTGGTGGACGCGATCGACACCGTGGCGGGGAAGCTCGCGCTGATCGAGCGCTGCCGCGCGGCAGGCACGCCGCTTATCAGCGCCATGGGAACCGGCAACAAGCGGGACCCCTCACTGCTGCGCGTCTGCGACCTGTATGAGACGGAGAACGACGCGCTGGCGCGCGTGATGCGCAAGGAGTGCCGCCGCCGCGGGATCGAGAGGCTGCAGGTGGTATACTCTCCCGAAGAGCCCCTCTGCCTCGGACCGGAAATCACCGAGCCGGGGAGCACCCGCCGTTCCATTCCCGGCTCCACGGCCTTTGTACCGCCCGCGGCGGGTCTGCTGATCGCGGGGGAGATCGTCAGGCGGCTGATTAGTTGACATAAATAAATGTACATAATATTTTTTACATAACTTAGCACGGAGGATCGGTGAATGAACGACTACGAAAGAGAACACAGCGCCATCGTGCGCAGGGCAGGCGCGGAGTGCGCGGTCCTGCTCAAGAGCAAGGGAGATTTCCCCCTTACCGGCCCCTGCACCGTAGCCCTGTACGGCAGCGGCGCGCGGCAGACTATCAAAGGCGGTACCGGCTCGGGTGAAGTCAACTCCCGCTATTCCGTTTCGATTGAGCAGGGGCTGGAGGCCGAAGGCTTCACCGTCAGCACAAAATTCTGGCTGGACAGCTACGACAGCGTCCGCCGGGAGGCGCACAAGGAATTCATCCGCGCCTGCAAGGCAGAGGCGAAGGAGCGCCATGTGATCGCGGCGGTGGAATACATGGGCCGCGTCATGCCGGAGCCCGAGTACAATATCCCCCTGCGCGGCGCGGGCGACACGGCGGTGTACGTCCTGGGCCGCATCTCCGGCGAGGGCTCGGACCGGCAGCCCGTCCCCGGCGACATTCTGCTGAGCGACACCGAGGTGCGGGACATTCTGGCGCTCAACCGGCAGTACGAGCATTTTATGCTCGTGCTGAACGTGGGCGGCGTGGTGGATCTCAGCCCGGTGCTGGAGGTGGAGAACATCCTCTATCTGAGCCAGCTGGGCGTGGAGACCGGCAGCGTCCTGGCGGATCTCCTGCTGGGGAAGGCCTGTCCCTCCGGCAAGCTGACTGCCACCTGGGCCGCCTGGGAAGATTATCAGACCATCGGCAGCTTCGGCGACCGCGACGATACCCAGTACCGCGAGGGCGTCTATGTGGGCTACCGCTATTTTGACACAGCCGGCGTAAGGCCCCTGTTTCCCTTCGGCTACGGTCTGAGCTACACCAGTTTTGCGATCAAGGCGGGCGCGGCGAAGGCCGAGGGCGAGTGCATCACGCTGACGGCGCAGGTCACCAACACCGGCAGCCGCCCGGGCAGGGAAGTCGTGCAGCTCTACGCCTCCGCGCCCCACGCGTGGATGGACAAGCCCTTCCAGAGCCTTGCGGCTTTTGCCAAAACACCCGAGCTGCAGCCCGGCGAGAGCGGGGAAGTGACGCTGCGCTTTCAAATGCGTGATCTGGCCAGCTTCGACGCGGGCCAAAAGGCATGGCTGCTGGAGAAGGGCGACTATGTGCTGCGCCTGGGCTGCTCTTCCGCGGATAACAAGCCCGTGTTCATCGTGCGGCTGGACAAGGCCGTGTTCACCGAGCGCGTCCGTCATGCCGTCGGCGCTCCGGAATTTGAGGACTGGAAGCCCGAGATGCCCAAGGCCAAGGCCCCGCGTTTCTTGAAGGTCCTGCACGTCAAGGCGGAGGACGTCAAAACCGTCAAGGTCAACTACGACGCGGAGGACGAGGTGGACCCGCTGATCGCCTCTCTCAGCGACGAGGAAGCGGCACTTCTGAACGTGGGCGGCTTCGACCCCAATGCCGGCGCCCTGAGCGTGATCGGAAACGCCTCCCAGACGGTACCCGGCGCCGCGGGAGAGACCACCCGCGCCCTGCTGGACAAGGGGATCCCCAGCCTGGTCATGGCCGACGGCCCTGCCGGCCTGCGCCTGAGCCGCCAGTATGTGGTGGACGAAAGCGGCGCCCACGGTCTGGGCGACGGGACGCCCGAGAGCGTCATGGAGTGGATGCCCGATGTAGTGACACTCTTTATGAAGCTCACGAGCAAGAAACCCAAGATGGAGGGCGAGGTGCATGAGCAGTATTGTACAGCCATCCCCATCGGTACGGCCATTGCCCAGAGCTGGAACGAGGCGCTGGCGGAGGAACTCGGCGACCTGGTGGGCGATGAGATGGAGCGCTTCGGCGTGCATCTGTGGTTGGCCCCGGCTCTGAACATCCACAGGGACATCCGCTGCGGCCGCAACTTTGAATACTTCTCTGAGGACCCGCTCATTTCCGGCAAATTTGCCGCCGCCATCACACGCGGCGTGCAGAAGCACCCCGGCTGCGGCACCACCATCAAGCACTATGCCGCCAATAACCAGGAGACCAACCGCTACGCAAACAACAGCCAGATGAGTGAGCGCGCCCTCCGCGAGATTTATCTGCGCGGCTTCGGCATCTGTGTCCGGGAGAGCCAGCCCCACGCGCTCATGACCTCCTATAATCTCTTAAACGGCACGCACACCTCCGAGCGCCGCGGCATCCTGGAGCGGGTGCTGCGCAGGGAGTTCGGCTACGAGGGCATCGTGATGACCGACTGGGTCATCGCCGCCATGAGCTCCAAGGGCGGCAAGCACGGCTTCCCCAACCCCGCCCTGGTGGCGGCCGCCGGCAACGATCTGTTCATGCCCGGCGGAAAAAAGGATCTGCAGCGCGTCCTGAAAGGCCTGAAGGGCCGGAGCCTCAGCCGCAGGCAGCTGGATATCAACGCCACCCGCGTATACCGCATGGCGAAGAAGCTGGTCAAATGATTGAACGATACATGGAAAACGGCCGCCATCCGGGGCGGCCGTTTTTGCATGAAATCGGGCGGTACTTGCAAAGGAGGGCGTCTTATGCTAAAATACACGCTGTATCTTTGCATTTTGGAGGTGCATCCCTCTTGTATCGGAAACGCGTGAGCTGGATCCTGTTGATGGCGGTGCTCGTTCTCGCGCTGTATACGGTCGTCCGCTCCCGGGCGGAAAATAAGACGGACGTGATCGTTGGCGGCGTGGAAGGCGGCATCATCAGCAGCGACAGCGTGAACTATACGGCGCTCAACGCTACCCCCACCCCGGAACCCACGGAGGATATCTGGCCGGATATCGACATTACGATGACCCAGTATTCCCTCATCAACTCCGATCCCTCCCATCTGCTCTCCTCCAGCTATATGCCGGACGTGAGCGAGATCCAGGGGACCCAGTACCATATGATGTTTGATTCCGCGGCGCTGCCCCATCTGGAGGAGATGCTGCAGGATCTGCGCGATAACGGTTTCGGCGTCTATATCGGCAGCGCCTACCGTTCCTACTCCTACCAGAAGCAGCTTTTCGACGGCAAAGCCTACAACATCGCGCTGGAGATGGGCCTGGAGGGCAAGGAGATCTGGCTGCTGCCCGAGTATCAGAAGGCGGTGGAGCGCGCAAAAACCATCACGATGGAGCCCGGCTCCTCCGAACACCAGCTTGGCCTCGCGGTGGATCTCTATGACCGGCATTACAATTCGCCTCTGGTCTATGAAAATATGAACCAGAAGTTCTATGAGTATCTGGACTCCATCTGCGCCAAATACGGCTTCATCAAGCGTTACCCCACCCGCAAACTCCTGCTGACCGGCTGGGACGAGCCCTGGCACTACCGCTACGTGGGGGTGGAGGCCGCCACTTTCATCATGGAGCAGGGCATCTGTTACGAGGAATTTTACAAGCACTACGTGCCGGACTTCCAGTATTAAACGGAGTCCGGTCGATACGCGCCGCACGGCTCTTCCGCAGCCGGCGGCGCGTTTTTTCGGCAGTAAAAACAGGGAGCGGAATAATTTGCGCTCTGCCGTGGGACAATAGCAGTACACCCGCCGGCTTACATATACTGGTTTGGGCGATTCTTTTCCCGGAGCGTGAAGTAGCATGGTCAAACGAGGAGATATCTACTATGCCGACCTGAGCCCGGTGGTCGGCAGTGAACAGGGCGGGATGCGCCCGGTCCTGATCGTCCAGAACGACACCGGCAACCGACACAGCCCCACCGTGATCGCGGCGGCCATCACCAGCCAGACCGGCAAGGCGAAGCTGCCCACCCATATCCGCCTTTCCAGCCAGACGACCGGCCTCAACCGGGACAGCATCATTCTGCTGGAGCAGATCCGAACGCTGGATAAATCACGGCTGCGCCAGTGCATGGGGCGGCTGGATGAGAAAACCATGAGCGCGGTGGACAACGCGCTGGCAGTCAGCATGGGCCTGCCCCAGATCGAATAATCCCGAGCACCCTGTTCATACATTGAACGGGGTGCTTTTGATGGATTATCCTATTCTGGAAAACGGAAGAGAGATCGGCCGCCTGCATGCCCGGCAGGAGGGCCTGTACACCGTGTTCGAGGCCCGCCTGCCGCCCCGCGGGGAGCTGACGCGCCTGTATCTCTGCGGTGGGGGCGAGAGCCGCCTGCTGGGGCTGATGGAGCCGGGACAGGAGGGCTGCTTCCTCTGCCGCCGCCTGAGCCGACGAGAGCTGCCGCCCCTGCTCCGCTGCGCCTCTACGGCCCCGGATGGGCGGGAAAAGCGGGAGACAACGGCTGACAGCATGTGGACGGCGGGAGAAAAGGGGATCCTCTATGACAGACAGCACGGCCTGATCGCCATCCCGTCGGGACTGCACAACAGAGGCAGCCGGCTGCGGATCGAAGTCATCGGCGGGAAAGAATACATTGTCTTTCCGTGGTGAAGGGAGTATAATACCATAAGAATATGGGTTTTCCGCGAACAGAGAAACGCAAAGGAGATGACTTGCAATGCAGATGACCGAACTGCTGGCAAAGAAACGGGATGGCGGTGCACTGAGCACGGAAGAGATCGACTTCATGATCCAGGGCTATACCCGCGGTGAGATCCCGGACTATCAGATGTCGGCCATGTGCATGGCGATCCTGCTGCGCGGCATGGACGAGCGGGAGACGCTGGACATGACCACGTCCATGATGCACTCGGGCGAGACGCTGGATCTGAGCCCGATCCGCGGCATCAAGGCGGACAAGCACTCCACCGGCGGCGTGGGTGACAAGACCAGCCTGATCCTGTGCCCCATGGTGGCGGCGGCCGGGCTGAAGATCGCCAAAATGTCCGGTCGGGGCCTGGGACACACCGGCGGCACCATCGACAAGCTGGAGAGCTTTTCCGGCTTTTCCACCGCCATCAGCGAGGAGACCTTTTTCCGGAACGTGAACGACATCGGCATTGCCATCATGGGTCAGACCGCCGATCTGGTCCCGGCGGACAAGAAGATCTACGCCCTGCGTGACGTGACGGGCACGGTGCCCTCGATTCCCCTGATCGTCTCCTCCATCATGTCCAAGAAGCTGGCCAGCGGCGCGGATGTGATCGTGCTGGACGTGAAATGCGGAGACGGCGCCTTTATGAAGACCGAGCAGCAGGCGGAGGAACTGGCCCGCGGCCTGACGCGGATCGGGCGGCTGGCCGGCCGCAAGTGCGCCGCGGTGATCACCGATATGGATCAGCCCCTGGGAACCGCCGTGGGCAACGCGCTGGAGGTCCGGGAGGCCCTGGCGGTGCTGCGCGGAGAGGAGCGGGGCGAGCTGCTGGAGCTCTGCCTGACGCTGGGCGCCTGCATGATGGTGGAGGCCGGCGTGGAGTGGAGCGTGGAAGAAGCCAAGCTCTCGCTGATGAAGGTCATAGAAGACGGGAGCGCCCTGGAAAAGCTGGCGCAGATGGTGCGCGCCCAGGGCGGCGACGCGCGGGCGGTCTACGATCCCGCGCTGCTGCCGCAGGCAGCGGTGACGATGGAGGCGGTCTCGCAGCGGGGCGGCTTCGTCTCCCGCATTCATGCCGAGCGGGTGGGCCTCATCTCCATGCATCTGGGCGGCGGCCGCGTCACAAAGGAGAGCAGCATAGACCTGTCTGTGGGCCTGCAGCTGCACAAAAAGGTGGGGGACCGGGTGCAGCCCGGAGAGAGCCTTGCCGTCATCCATGCCGCCAGTGAAGAAAAAGCCCGGGAGGCGGCGGAGATGCTGCTGGAATGCTATGAATTCTCCGACGGACCGATCGAAAAGCCGAGACTTATCAAGCAGATCATTCGATGAACATAAGCAAGCCGGGGCGGTCAGAAGACCGCCCCGGCTTGCTTATGTATGGGATTCAGGCAAGCGCGTGGATGCGCAGATATTGGAGGATCTGGTTCAGACCTGCCGAATTGGGCGTCTTGCCGTTGGCGGAGGCGTATTCGGAGATCAGCGTCCCGTCACTGTCGCTTACGGAGGAGGCCACGTCCACAAAGTAGGCGCCGGTATCGGCGCAGACCTGCTCCAGCCAGCGGTTTGCGTCGTTTACCAGAGCGGTGGTCAGCCCGTCGTTGCCGCTGTAGCTGACCGTGACGGAGGTAATGCTGCATACGATGACGGCCGTATCCGGACTGGACTCCTGAATGCCTCGGATCAGGGACTCGTAGTCACTGATGAAATGCTGCTGGTCGGTGTCGGCCAGACTGTCGGTCCCCAGAGAGAGGACGAGACGGGCGGGCTTGTTGATCATGGCGGCGTCCGCCGGGGTGATCTCCGAGCCGTCCCAGGGATAGCGGATGGTGTAGGTCGCGAGCTCGGCGGCGGGGACGTTGCCCGCGGCGGTCCCCCAGACCTGGGTGGTGGCGGTTCCCTCCGAGAGGAGCCCGTAATCCCGCAGACCGATCAGCGCGCTGTCCACCAGGAAGGTCAGCGAGTCGATATAGGACTGACCGGCGTCAGCGCTCTCGCCCAGCACATGGACGGCGCCGTTCCCGGACTGCTGCGCGGCAGCCTCCTCCGCCTTTTTGGCGGCGGCCAGCGCCGCGTCACGCTCGGCGGCAGCCTCACCCAGCAAAACGGTGGGCCGCTGCATCTCGCCCCGGTTCCTGGTAAAGGCGCCGAAGCCGAGGGCGATCGCCAGCAGGAGCAGGACCAGCAGGATGGCGACTGCCCAGGCGATGTTCTTGATTTTGGAGAGTTTGGTGTTCATACTTTCATCACCGTCTGAAACCTGAAAACAGCGGCCCGCAAGGGCCGCTGTTCAATTCATATACTTTTTTCACCTCGCGGTGAAGCCCAGCGGCAGCGGGTTCGCCGCGAAAAGGAAGAAGAAATGTGACGGTCGATGCGGCCGCGCGAACGCGGCCGCACAACCATACACATTCGTTCTGAAGTTACTCTTTCTCTTCCAGAGCCTTGGCTTCCTCGATGACCTTCTGCTGCACGTTGCCGGGGGCTTCTTCGTAGCGGATGAACTTCAGGCTGAAGGATCCGCGGCCCTGGGTCATGGAGCGCAGGTCGATGGTGTAGGAGCCCATCTCAGCCATGGGGACCTCGGCCTCGACGGTCTGCATGCCGTCTTCGGCGTTCATGCCGAGCACGGTGCCGCGGCGCTTGGAGGAGATGTCGCTCATGATATCGCCCAGGTTTGCGTCGGGAATGGTGACCTGCAGCAGACCGATGGGCTCGAGGATGGTGGGCTTGGCCTTGGGGATGCCGTCCTGGTAGGCCAGACGGGCGGCAGTCTGGAAGGCCATATCGTTGGAGTCGACGGGGTGGTAGGAGCCGTCGTACAGGGTGGCCTTCAGGCCGACCAGGGGATAACCGGCCAGCACGCCCTTCTGCACAGCGTTGCGCAGGCCCTTTTCAACGGAGGGGAAGAAGTTCTTGGGAACGGAGCCGCCGAAGACTTCCTCGGCGAAGATCATCTCATCGCTCTCATCCTGGGGCTCGAAGCGGACCCAAACGTCACCGAACTGGCCGGAACCGCCGGACTGCTTCTTGTGACGGCCGTGGGCCTCGACGCGGCCCTTGATCTTCTCGCGGTAGGCGACGCGGGCGGGCTTGAGCTCGGTATCGACGCCGAAGCGGCTCTTGAGCTTGGCGCAGAGCACGTCGACCTGGATGTCGCCGGCGCCGGAGATGACCATCTGGTGGGTCTCGGCGTTGTTGACCAGAGAGAAGGAGATGTCTTCCTCGTTGAGGCGGGCAAGGCCGGTGGCGACCTTGTCGTCCTGTCCCTTGGTCTTGGGGGCGATGGCTACGGAGTAGCAGGGCTCGGGGATCTCGATGGCGGGCAGCTCGACCTCGTTCTTGGGGTCGCAGACGGTGTCGCCGGTCTTCCAGTCCATTTTGCCGACGGCGACGATGTCGCCGCAGCAGGCGTCCTTGACCTCGGTCATCTTCTTGCCGGCGGCGGTGTAGAGACGGCCCAGCTTGTCGGTGCTGGAGGCGCGCACGTTTCTGAGGGACAAATCGGAGGTGATGGTGCCCTTCATGACCTTGACAAAGCTGTACTTGCCGAACTGGTCGGACACGGTCTTGAACACGAAGCCCAGAACGGGGCCGTTGGGATCGATGCCGTCCATCTCGGCGGGATTGGGAACGTAGTCCACGATACCCTGCAGCAGGGCCTCGGTGCCGACGTTCAGCATGGCGGCGCTGGCGAACACGGGAACGACGGAACGCTCCTTCATACCGGCCTTGATACCGGCGACCATGTCGGCCTCTTCCAGCTCCATGGTCTCGAAGAACTTCTCCATCAGCTCCTCGGTGGCGCCGGCGGCGGTCTCCATCAGCTCCATGCGCAGATCTTCCACGTGGCCGGCGTCGGCCGCGGGGACGGCGCCCTTGACGGTCTTGGCACCGTTGGAGGTGTAGCAGACGTTGTGCACCAGGTCGATCACGCCCTTGCCGTCGGAGCTGGGGATGGTGACGGGAGCCACGATGCTGCCGTACTTGGCGCGCAGGGCCTCGACGACGGCGAAGTAGTCGCCATGCTCCTCGTCGGCCTTGGAGACGACGAAGGCGGCGGGCAGATTCGCAGCCTTGAGGTATTTCCAGCTGCGCTCGGCGCCGACAGACAGGCCGTCCTTCGCGGTCAGCAGGATGAAGCCGGCCTCGACGGCGCGCAGGGCGCAGAGAACGTCACCCGCGAAGTCAAAGTAGCCGGGGCAGTCCAGCACGTTGATCTTATTCCCGGCGTAGCTCACGGGAGCGACGGAGGAGGAAATGGTGATCTGTCTTTTGATCTCTTCCGCGTCGTAGTCGCAGACGGTGTTGCCGTCGGTGACCTTGCCCATGCGGTCAACGGCGCCGGTGATGAAGAGCATGCTCTCGGCCAGGCTGGTCTTGCCGCTGTTGCCGTGGCCGAGGAGGGCGATGTTGCGAATGTTTTTGGTTTCCATGTGTTGCTTCCTCTCTGTCAAGTGTATTGGCTATTTGAAACTGAATAAGCATATAGCATGTCCAAACAATTATACACGAAGGGAGTACCCGGTGTCAACCGCGAAACGCTCTTTTTTCCCGGAGAGAAAAACCGGAGCGGCAAGCCGCATTTCCGGCTTGTGTCTTTCTCTTTTCAATGGTAAAATAAACTATCAAAGTATGCCATGCCGCGATCCGGGCATGGGAAACGACGGAGGAATACGGATATGATCAATCTTTGCAGCGGCTGGGAATTCGCCGGGAGCTGGACGGAGGAGCTGCTGACGGGCGGCGGGGAGACCGTGCCCGTGCGCCTGCCCCACTCGGTGAAGGAGACGCCGCTCCACTACGCCGGCCCTCAAAACTATGAAGGTGTCTGCGGATACCGCCGGGCGCTGGAGATCCCGGAGAGCATGCGCGGCAAAAAGCTCTTTCTGCAGTTTGACGGCGCTGCCCATATCGCGGAGGTTTTCGTCAACGGCGTGAAGTGCGCCGAACACCGAAACGGCTACACGGCCTTTCGCGCGGACATCACCGGACTCGTGCGCTTCGGCGGAGAGAATACGGTCTGCGTGAAGCTCGACAGCACGGAAAATCCCGCGGTGCCGCCTTTCGGCTTCGTGATCGACTATCTGACCTACGGCGGACTCTACCGTGAGGTATGGCTCGACGTGCGCGAGCAGGACTATATCGAAGATCTCTACGTCTTTACGCCCGGCCTGAATCTGCTGGAGGCGCGGCTCACGCTGCGGGGCGAACAGCGCTATGTACTCCTGTCCGTCCTGGACGGGGAGAAGTGCCTTATCAGCCAGCTGGGCCGCGACAAGTTCACGGTCCGCGTGCCCTACGCCAAAGCCTGGAGCCCGGAGGACCCCAAGCTCTATACGCTGCGGGCGGAGCTGCTGGACGGAAACGGCAGGGTGCTGGACGTCCAGGAGAAGCGCTTTGGCTTCCGTACGGTGGACTTCCGGGCGGACGGCCTGTATCTCAACGGGAAAAAGTGCTTCCTGCGCGGCCTGAACCGCCACCAGTGCTATCCCTACATCGGCTATGCCGCGCCTGCCCACCTCCAGTGGGAGGACGCGCGCATCCTGAAGGAGGAGCTGAGCTGCACCGCGGTGCGCACCTCCCACTATCCCCAGAGCCAGCACTTCATCGACGCCTGCGACGAGCTCGGCCTGCTGGTCTTTACCGAGATCCCCGGCTGGCAGCACGTGGGCGACCTGGCCTGGCAGGATCAGGCGGTGGAAAACGTACGCGAAATGGTGATGCAGTACCGCAGCCACCCGAGCATCGTGCTCTGGGGCGTGCGCATCAACGAGAGCCAGGACAACGACGAGTTCTACAAGCGTACCAACGCCCTCTGCCATGAGCTGGATTCCAGCCGCCCGACTTCCGGCGTGCGCTATATCGAGAAGAGCAGCCTGCTGGAGGACGTGTACGCCTTCAACGATTTCTCCCACACGGGAGAGAACCCGGGCTGCCGCCCCAAGGACAAGGTCACGCCCGACATGGGAAAGGCTCTGCTCATCTCCGAGCACAGCGGCCACATGTTCCCCACCAAGAGCTTTGATCCCTGGGCAAAACGGCAGGAGCATGCGCTGCGCCATGCCCGCGTGCTGAACGCCGCCCTGGCGGACGGCGAGCACGCCGGCTGCTTCGGCTGGTGCATGTTCGACTACCCCACCCACAAGGACTTCGGCTCCGGCGACAAGGTCTGCTACCACGGCGTGCTGGACGCCTTCCGCAACCCGAAGCTCGCAGCTTCCCTCTACGCAAGCCAGGGCGACCAGATCCCGGTGCTGGAAGTGGGCAATCCCATGGACATCGGCGACTATCCCGGCGGCAACGTGGGGGAGATCTACGTGTTCACCAATGCCGACCGGGTGGATCTCTACAAAAACGATCATTTTGTGGCCTCCTTCACGCCCAAAGGCTGGGACGGCCTGGAGCACGGCCCCGTGCTCATCGACGACACCATCGGCTGCCTGCTGGAGACCCAGGAGGGCTTCCCCCGGGCCAAGGCACAGCCGCTCAAGGAGGCGCTGGTCTCCGCCGGCAAGTACGGCATGAGCAACATGCCCGCCGCCGACAAGGCCAAAATGCTCTACTGCATGATGCGCTACAACATGAAGTTCGAAGACGGCGTGGCGCTCTATGGCAAATATGTGGGCAACTGGGGCGGCGAGGCCACCCGCTGGCGCTTTGAGGGCGTGAAAGACGGCGTGAGCGTGGCGTCCCAGACCCGCTGCCCGGGCACCGAGCTGCATCTGGAGGTGCGCGTGAGCCAGACGGAGCTGCACGAGGGCGAGAGCTATGATATGGCCGCCGTGCGCGTGCGCGTGCTGGACGAAAACGGCAACCCCGCGCCTTATGCCCAGCTGCCGGTGAAGCTCAGGCTGCGCGGCGCGCTGCAGCTTGTGGGACCGGACACGGTCACCGCCGAGGGCGGAATGTGCGGCTGCTATGTAAAAACCGCGGGTCGGCGCGGCAAGGCCAGCTTGACGCTCAGCGCCGAGGGCTGCGAGCCGGTCACCGTTGATTTCAGCGTAAAGTGAGGGAACGACATGGCCAATCGATTCAACTATAAGATCACACTGAAGAATCACCCGCCCATCCTGGGCAGCATCGTCAGGCCTCATGGGGCGCTGCATCTGGTGGTGGATCTGCCGGAGGACGAGATCGTGAAGGTGGAGGCCTCCCTGAACGTACCCATGAGCGCCGGGGGCCGGGTCTTCATGAACGGCTATCAGAGCTGGACCTACAGCACGGAGCACTCCCGCGTCGGACGCACCCACGGCATCGGGCGCCTGCCGAAGGCGGTCATCGACCACTATGGCCTGGACCGCTACGGCGACTACGGCTGGGTCAGCTACCCGGAGAAGCCGGGCATCACCCACGGCGAGAGCTACTGCTACTTCCGGGAGGGGGAGGATTTCCGCCTGATCGGCTCTCTGGACGAGACGCCGGGCTACACCCTCTTCCGCTACGACTGCGAGAGTCATGAGCTTCGCGTCGAGCGCGACTGCGCGGGCCTGCGCTGCGGCGGAGAATTCCACGCCTTTGACCTCTACTTTGCCCACGGCCGGGAGGACAACGTTTTTGACGCCTGGTTCGGCGCCATGGGCGTGAAGGCCCGGACACAGGAGAAGATCGCGGGCTATACCAGCTGGTACAACCGCTATGAAAACATCAGCGCCCGGAGCATCCGCGAGGATCTGGACGGGTGCATCGGCAATCTGCAGCCGGGCGACCTCTTCCAGATCGACGACGGCTGGGAACCCAACGTGGGCGACTGGCTGGAGGCCGATCCCGCGAAGTTCCCCGAGGGGATGAAGCAGGCGGCCGACGCGATCCACGCCGCGGGCTTCCGCGCGGGGCTGTGGCTTGCTCCGTTCGCGGCGAACAAAGCCTCCGACCTCTACCGCGAGCATCAGGACTGGTTCCTGCGGGACGAAAAGGGAAGACCCTGGAAAGCCGGAAGCAACTGGGGCGGCTTCTTCGGCCTAGATATCGACAAGCCCGAGGTCGTGGCCTATCTGGAGAAAGTGTTCTCCCGTGTGTTCGACGAGTGGGGTTACGATCTGGTGAAGCTCGATTTTCTCTACGCCGCGGCGCCCTTCGGCACGGCGGACGAAACGCGCGCGGGGCGCATGATCCGCGCGATGAAGCTGCTGCGGAGACTCTGCGGGGACAAGCTCATCCTGGGCTGCGGGGTGCCGCTGATGCCGGCTTTCGGCCTGGTGGATTACTGCCGCATCGGCTGCGACGTGGGGCTGGACTGGGACGACAAGCCCCATATGCGCCTGGCCCACCGGGAGCGCGTCTCCACCCGTCAGTCCATCAACAATACCGTCTTCCGCCGCCAGCTCAACGGCCGCGCCTGGCTCAACGACCCGGACGTGTTCTTCCTGCGGGAGGGCAACCTCAAGCTCTCGGACGAGCAGAAATACGTCCTCGCCACGGTCAACAGCGTACTGGGCGGCGTGCTGCTGCACTCGGACAATATGGCGCAGTACGGCCCTGTCGCAAAGGCACAGTATGCCCAGCTCCTGCGCAACCGTGACGCCGCCAACATCGAGGTGCAGAAGGATCTGCAGAACTACAGCCTCAGTTATGAACTCAACGGCCGCCGCATCACCCTGAAGATCGAGTGAGCCCGGGAAAAGCCCGAAAGGATTTGAGTATGAGAACCTGCATAAGCATTTCTGCGGGCCGGACCGGGAAGCGCAGCGACCCGGAGCGGGAGGGCTGTGCGGCATGAAGAAGAAGCTGCCGCTGCTCTCGGCTCTCCTCCTCCTGGCGCTGGCCCTGGGCCTGGTCCTGTGCGGACAGCAGCTGGACGCCCGCCGCATGGCGGCGCAGACCGCTGTTGCTCCGGAGCCGACGCCCGAGCCTACGCCCGAGCCGACACCGGAGCCCACCCCTTCGCCCACGCCCATCCCTTATGTCTCGCCCATTGAATTTGACGCGCTCAAAACCGTAAATGAAGACATCTACGCCTGGCTGGAGATCCCGGGCACGACGGTGAGTTATCCGGTGCTGCAGCGGCCTGGGGACGACGAGTACTATCTCAACCGGAACCTGGACGGCAGCGAGGGCCTTCCCGGCTGCGTGTTCTCTTTCTCGGGTGTGGCACGGGATTTCTCCCGCTTCAATACCATCCTCTACGCCCACAACATGGCGGACGGGAGCATGTTCGGCGCCCTGCGGAACTATGCGGACCCGGACTTCTTCATGAGCCACCGGGAGATCCTCGTATATACGCCGGAGGCCGAGTATCACTACAGGATCTTTGCGAGCACCGTGTTTGAGGATGTGCTGATCGACGCCGCCTATGACGAGACCGTGATGCAGGACCGCATCGACTATCTGCAGCGCATCATCAACAGCACGGCCCCCGGCACCGTGGTCCCCGGAGACACCGCCATCGCGCTGGAGGACCATATCCTCACGCTCAGCACCTGTGTGGACGACGCGCCGGAGAACCGGCGCCTGGTGCTGGGCCTGCTGACCGAAGTGATCGACGAAGGGAGGGCGGAGACGCCATGAGAGTATTTCAGCCCGCGGACATACTGATTCCCCGGGAGACGGATCTGGAAAAATGGGCGGTGATTGCCTGCGACCAGTTTTCCTCCGAGCCGGCATACTGGGAGGAGACGCGGCGGATCGTCGGCGATGCCCCCTCCGCTCTGCGCCTGATCCTGCCGGAGGCGGAGCTGGGCAGGCGGGACGCGGATAGAATCGGCGCCGCCCATGCCGCTATGGAGGAATACCTGAAAAGCGGCCTGTTCCGGGAATATAAGAACGCCTTTGTATATGTAGAGCGCCGCTTTGCCGACGGCTCTGTCCGTCAGGGTGTGCTGGGCATGGTGGATCTGGAGGCCTACGACTTCGCGCCGGATGCGAAAACGCCCGTGCGCGCGACGGAGGAGACGGTGGCCGAGCGCATCCCGCCGCGGATGCGCCTTCGCCAGGGCGCGGCGCTGGAGCTGCCGCACGCCCTGCTCCTCTGCGACGATCCGGACGATCTGCTGATCGGCCTGCTGGGACGGCAGAAAGCCGCTTTCCCCAAGCTCTATGATTTTGAGCTGATGCAGGGCGGCGGCCATGTAAGCGGCTGGCTGCTGGAGGGCGTGGTGCTGCGGAAGCTGCGGGAGCGGCTGGACGCCTACGCCGCAGGACGGGAGTTCTGCTACGCAGTGGGCGACGGAAACCATTCTCTGGCCACAGCCAAGGCATGCTGGGAGCAGCTCAAGCGCGAACATCCGGACGAGGATCTCTCCGGCCACCCGGCGCGCTGGGCGCTGGCGGAGCTGGAGAATCTGCACGGTCCCGGCCAGAGATGGGAGCCTATCCACCGCCTGGTCACCGGCTGCGACGCAGAAGCGCTGCTGGGTTTTCTGCGGGAGCGGCTGGAGGAGGGCGAGGGAAGCGCTCTTCCCTGTCTCAGCGGCGGGCGGGAACAGATCCTGCATATCAGAACCGGAAACGGACAGCTTCCGGCGGCGAAGCTGCAGGCGGCGCTGGACGCCTGGCTGCAGAACCACAGCGGAAGCATCGACTATATCCACGGGGCCGGGGCGCTGCGCGCCCTGTCCGCGACAGAGGACGCCGTGGGCTTCCTGCTGCCCGCCATGGAAAAAGAGGAGCTGTTTCCCGCCATCGCCGCGGGGGGCGTCCTGCCGCGCAAGACCTTCTCCATGGGCGCTGCCCGGGAGAAGCGCTATTATCTGGAAGCGAGAAAAATACGATAAAGTCAAGCCGCACCAAGCCGGAAAGGGGAGTCAAAGATGGAACAGAGTAAGATGGAAACCTATCTGGACATCCTGCGGGAGGAACTGGTGCCGGCGATGGGCTGCACCGAACCCATCGCCATCGCCTACGCCGCAGCCCTGGCCCGCGATACGCTGGGCGCCATGCCGGAGCGCACGGTCCTCACCGTCAGCGGGAACATTGTGAAAAACGTCAAGAGCGTCGTGGTCCCCAACACGGGCGGCCGCAAGGGGATGCGCAGCGCCGTGGCCGCAGGGCTGTGCTTCGGAAAAGCCGATCGGGAGCTGGAGGTCATCTCGGAGGCGGGACCGAAGGAGCTGCAGGCCATGGACGACTGGCTCGCCACGGCGGACATCAGCATCCGGGAGGCCCAGTCCGAGCTGCCCTTCGACCTGGCGGTGGAGCTGTTTTCCGGGGAGGAGAGCGCCTATGTGCATATCGTCTCCCACCATACGAACGTGGTCTGTATCCGGAAAAACGATGAAATCCTGCGGGAAAAGCCCTGGTCTGCCGCCGCCGATACGGTGCCGGAGAACCGGGCGGAGCTGAACGTGGAGGACATCGTGCGCTTTGCCGACACGGTGCCGGTGGAGCGTCTGCGCCCCATTCTGCAGCGGCAGATCGAATTCAATATGGCCATCGCGGAGACCGGCCTCAAAGGCGGATACGGCGCGGAGATCGGCAAGATCCTGCTGCGCTCCTACGGCAATTCCGTCCACAACCGGGCCAAGGCCTGGGCAGCCGCCGGCTCGGACGCCCGCATGGACGGCTGTGAGATGCCGGTGGTCATCAACTCCGGCAGCGGCAACCAGGGCCTGACCGCCTCGGTGCCCGTCATCATCTACGGGCGCGAAATGGGTGTGACGGAGGGGACGCTTTTCCGGGCGCTGGCCGTTTCCAATCTGGTGACGATCCATCTCAAAACCGGCATCGGCAGCCTCTCGGCCTACTGCGGCGCCACCTCGGCGGGCGCGGGCGCGGGCGCCGGCGTCTGCTACCTCTACGGCGGACGCTATCAGGAGATCGCCCACACGATCGTCAACGCCCTGGCTATCAACTCCGGCATGATCTGCGACGGAGCCAAGGCGAGCTGCGCGGCGAAGATCGCCTCCGCGGTGGAGGCCGGCATGCTGGGCATGCGCATGTATATGCATGACAGCCAGTTCTATGGCGGCGACGGCATCGTTGTGACCGGTGTGGAGAACACCATCAAGGCTGTCAGCACCATCGCCCGGGAGGGCATGCGCGATACCGACAAAGAAGTCATCCGCCTGATGATGGGCAACGACTGACGATAACGAAGAAAGAATCCCCCCGGAAAGGCGAGAGTCAGACTCCTCACCTCCCGGGGGGTATCTTTTCGTGCTTGCACGCGTTCTCCTGTGCGCAGATGCACAGCGCTGCGGCTCGAGAAAAAAGTATGCTATTATCTCCAACGTGTTCACAGAGACGACTCTGCGTATTGCGCCCCCCCTTCTTTCTTTTTGGAACTTGCCCAAAAAGAAAGAAGGCGCCGCGCCCGAGCGTCAGAAGAAGCTCACATCGCTCCGTTTCCGTCAGGCATGACGAAAACTGCGCTATGTTCCCTCCTTCTTCCTTCCTCAAAGCATGTTTGCTTTGCTTTGAAAAGGAGAAACATCCGGTCATGCCCGAAGGACCCGCCGTCCGATTGTTGGTATGCCAGGTACGCCCGGGTGTCCGCTGCCGCTATGGCGTACAGATCGTCGCGCTCAAAAGCACCACACAGCGGCTCGGTTGAATCTCAAACCGGCGAGCCGCGGGTTCGAAGTGGGCGGCGCTCTGCGTCAGAAGTATCAGGGAGCGGCAGCGGTATGCGGGGCAAGCCTCCACGCGTTCTTGCTTTAGCGGCGACCCCGGATTTGCCCTTAGACTCCCCGATTAGGCAGAGGAGTCCAGAGGAGACCTCCTCTGGTCGTCTTTCTTTGAAGGCCAGGAAACCTTTCTTTCCGCGAAAGGAAAGAAAAGTTTCCTGAAATACGCAGCTTGCCGCCTCTGAGCGGTCGGAGACAAAGCTACACCTTTATTCCAGCAGATCCAGGATAGCGCCGGCGGTCAGGGCCTGCTGTTCCCATGCTTCGATCGTGGCTGCTCCGTCGCCCCGCTGGACGCCGTAGGCACCGAAGAAGGCGTGGTTCCCGCCGGAGATCACCAACTCCGCGGCCTGCTCCGGCCAGAACCGCCGCCCGGCCTCGTATTGCTCCCGATCGAGGCAGCCGTCCTCGCTGCCGTACACGGAGAGCAGGCGCAGCCCCTCGGGCAGAGCCCTCGTGGGGTAGGAGGCCAGGAGCACCAGCGCGTCAAAGCCGGCGCCGTCTCCCACCAGATTCGCGGCCACGGCGCCGCCCATGGAGTGCCCGGCCAGCAGCCAGCGTTCATAGTCATACGCCGCGCGGAGTTCCTCAGCGGCATCCGCGTCCAGCACTGCCATGCGCAGCGGCATCTTCACCAGAAAACAGTCCAGCCCCTGACGGGCAAGGGCCTGCAGCAGGGGAGCGTAGGCTTCGCATTCCACCTTGGCGCCGGGATAGAAAACGAGCGCGTCCGTTTCACCGGGGCCGTCAAAATAATAGCCCTTTTCGATCCCGGAGACCTGTACGTTCTCCTCCGATTCCAGGGCGCGAAGGGCTTCCGGGGCGGCGTGATAATAGACGGAGAGAAAGCCGAGGCCCGCGGCCGAAGCCAGCAGAAGCCCCAGCAGCAGAGAGAGCAGCAGCTTGGGAAAGATCCGCCGACGTTTTCGAAGCAGGGGAAAGACGATGACCGCACCGAGCCCCATGCAAAGCAGCAGGGCGAGCGCGCAGAGAAGATAGTATTTCACTGTAAAGACCTCATTCTTGAAAGGATTCCGCTTCCTCCAGCCAGCGGCGCAGGAGCCGCCAGCCGTCGGTGGGATGCCGCAGGCGTTCCGGGTGCCACTGTACGCCGAAAACGGGCAGACTCTCATGCCTTATGGCCTCCACGGTGCCGTCGGGCGCCCACTGCACGGGGATCAAGCCTTTTCCCGGCCGCTCGACAGCCTGGTGGTGGGAGCTGTTGATCAGAAAGTCTTCGCCGTAAAGAGAGACCAGCATCGCATCAACGGTGTGGGAGGGGTGCAGCAGGTCGCCCTCCTCCTGCTGCCTGTGACCCGGAATGTCCTGAAAGAGGGTGCCGCCGAAAGCAACATTCAGAAGCTGACAGCCCCGGCAGATCCCGAGAACGGGGATCCCCCTGCGCAGCGCTGTCTCCAGCGCGGCAAATTCCAGCGCGTCCCGCTCCTCATCGATCCCGGCCGAGCCCCGGTTTTCCCGGCCGTAACGCCCCGGGGCCACGTCGCCGCCGCCGGGGAGCAGCAGCCCGCCGCAGCTCTCGGGCCGCGAAAAGCAAACCTCGGCGCCGAGAGCTTCCAGCGCGTTCACGTAGTTGCGGAAACGGGGCAGCGGAAGAAAAATTTTGGTTGACATAATGCTATATCCCCGTACGCATGCAGCGCTTCAGCCGCGCCTGCAGCTTCTCGGCTGCGAGATCGGCCAGGTCGATGACCTGTATGTTCAGCTCGGCTGCCCGGCTGCGCACCCGCGCGTTTGCACGCTCTGCGGTGACGATGGCGGCGCGGGCCATCTGGCCGCCGAAGCGGTCCCGCAGCACGGCCAGCTCGTTGAGCGCCTCGGTCTTCACGTCGCAGGTCTTGCAGCTGATGAACAGCGGCACCACGCCTCGGGAACACATCACGTCAAGCTCGTTGGAGACGGCGCTTGCTTTGTTGTCCCCCTCCCAGTCCACGATCACGCTCAGACGTACATCGTCAAAGACTCCGGTGTCCAGACAGGCCTTGTACACGTAGGTCTCCAGCACGCTGCCCACATCCCGCAGCCAGGCGCGGATCTGTCCGTCCCGAAAGCGGAAGGAGACGCCCTCCCCGGAAATGTGCAGGCCGCTCAGGAAGCCGATCGCCTCCAGCTCTCGCAGAGCGGACTCCGGTGCGTCGATGCGCGAGCCGCGCTCACCCTTTACAGTGTATGGCCCGCTGACCTCCAGGGAAAAAGTCCCCTCGCTGCCGGCGGGGGAGAGCCGCTGCAGATAGGTGACGACTTTCACCCAGTCCTTCCGGTGCTGCAGATAGACCTGAAAGAAGGGATCAAAGTCCTGCAGATAGCGCTCCAGCAGCGCGTTGCTCACGCGCCCCTCCCGCACGGAGCCGCCGGCCATGCGAAAGAAATCTTCCACCGGATAGCGGATCGGACAGACCAGACCGTCGGCAAAAGCCGCGTTGCGGATGTTGTAGTAGCAGTTCTTTTTCCGACTGTATGTGAAAACAGGGATGGGCGTCTCGGCGCTGAGAACTCCCGCCGCGAACAAGACGGCGTCGGTACCGCCGGTGATGTCCATGGCGCAGTCCGGATAGCGCTCCACGATGCTGCGCAGCAGCGTGAGCACGGAGGAGACTTCAAAGATGTCGGCCTTGAAGAAAATGAGCTCTGTGCGCTGTTTTCTGTGACTGAAATAGGCGCGCATCTTTTTGTGCAGCGCTGTGTCCCGGGCCACGCTCTCCGGACAGATATAGACCGCCCGCTTCGGCTGGAACATCTCCACGCCCAGCACATTCTCCAGCGGCCTCTCGTCAAACAGTTCGATCAGGGTTTCCATGCGGCACTACATCCTTTCCCGGTTATCTGGTTCCGCCATCCGATGACCATTATTGTAATCCCTTTCGGAAGAAAAAACAATCGGCAGAGCCGTCGCCCTGCCGATGGAAGAGAATCCTTATTTGGTACCGAAGATACGGTCGCCCGCATCGCCCAGACCGGGGACGATGTAGCCGTGCTCGTTCAAATGATCGTCCAGGGCGGCGACGAAGATATCCACATCGGGATGATCCTCCTGCATCTTGGCCACGCCCTCGGGGGCGCCGATGACACTCATGAGCTTGATGTGCTTCACGCCGGTCTCCTTGAGGAAGCTGATGGCGGCGGAGGCAGAGCCGCCGGTGGCCAGCATCGGGTCGACCACGATCACGTCGCGTTCCTGAATATCGGGGGGCATCTTGAAGTAGTACTTGACAGGCTCCAGCGTCTCCGGGTCGCGGAAGAGGCCCACGTGGCCCACCTTGACGTTGGGCATCATGCTCACCATGCCGTCCACCATGCCGAGTCCGGCGCGGAGAATGGGCACGACGGCCAGCTTTTTGCCGGCGATGCGGCGGCACTTGGCCACGGCCACAGGGGTCTTGACGTCGATCTCCTCCAACGGCAGATCACGGGTGGCCTCGAAGCACATCAGCATGGCGATCTCGGAGACCAGTTCGCGGAATTCCTTGACGCTGGTGCGCTCGTCACGCAGGATGGACAGCTTGTGCTGAATCAGCGGGTGGTCAAATACGCATACTTTGCTCATGGTTTTGTTCTCCTTCTATCGTAAAAAATTGAACTTGGCAAAATCATATGGCTGAGCTTCCCAAAGCGAGCGCTGCGCCCTGATCACCTGCCGCGCTCCAGCCGCGCCTGACGCTCGCGTTCGGCTTGAGAAAGCCGCAGATAGACCGGCAGCAGATCGTCCGCACCGCCGGGCGCCTTGTCCCGGGCGGCCATAGCTACGCCCCAGGCGCTCTGCCAGCGAAGGTTTTCCGGCGCAAGCCGATAGGGGATGCCGGCGATGTCCAGATACTTTGCCGTCAGCTCCGCACCGTCGCCCACCAGAAAGACGGGGCCGCCAAGCGAGCGGAGCTCAGGCGCCAGTTCCTCCAATGCGATGGGACGGTCCGCCGTGAGGCGGACGGGCATGCCTTCCCGGATCTCGAAAAGCGCGTTGTAGACCTGGCTGCGCCGCGCGTCCATCACCGGGCAGACATAGCCGCCTGCCGCAAGCCCGTGCCAGGCCATGGCCTCCAGCGTGGAGACGCCCACGCAGGGCTTTTCGCTCGCCCAGGCAAGGCCCTTCACCGCGGAGACGCCGATGCGGATGCCGGTGAAGGAGCCGGGACCGTGTGCCACGGCGAAAAGGTCCACGTCCTTCAGTGTGAGTTCAGCGTTTCTGAGCATGTCCTCCGCCATGGGAAGCAGAGTGCGGCTGTGGGTCAGGGCGCTGCACTGACTGTACTGGGACAGGAGAGAACCGTCCCGCAGCAGAGCGACGGAAGCCGGCTTTGCCGAGGACTCAAAAGCCAGGATCAGCACAGCTCCACCCCCTCAACGGTGATTTTCCGCCGGGTGCCGCCCAGCTTCTCAATACGGACGACGATCTCGTCTCCGAAAAATGCGTCCGCCACGTTTTCGCTCCACTCCACGGCGCAGACGGCGCCGCGGTTCAGATAATCCTCCCAGCCGATGTCAAAGAGCTCGTCGGCCCCGCCGATGCGGTACATGTCGAAATGAATGAGATCCCGCTCGCCCAGGTATTCGTTGACGATGGTAAAGGTCGGGCTGGAGACCCGGCAGCTGAGGCCCATGCCGCGGGCCATGCCGCGCACGAAGGCCGTCTTGCCCGCGCCCAGATCCCCGTACATGGCGACCACGCTGCCGCCGGGGAGAACAGCGGCCAGCCGGGCGCCAAGCGCCTCGGTCTCCTCTTCACTGCTGCTGAAAAATTCTGCCATGAATGCTCCTGATGGCGGGCGGAACAGGCCGCCGGCGCCTTGGATTTTAGAAATTGTTTACATCTTCGGCTATTATACCACCAAATGTGCCGTTGCGTAAAGCATTAGTTTGTGCTAAAATGACCTCCGTACGATTTTAACTGCTGCTTTCCGTCCCGAAAGGGGTGTTTTCCATTCTGAAGAGAGTAAAACCTTATATCAAAATGTTCTTTGACCGGGCAGATATTTTCCTGCTCTGCGTCTGCATCGTCAGCGCGCTCTACGGCACGGTCATGGTCTACAGGGCGGCCACAGGCATGGTGGCCACCGGCGCGGACATGAACCCGACCAAGCTCGTGATCGTGCAGCTGTTCTCCATGTTCCTGGGCATTGCGGCCTTCGTGGTGCTCACGGTGCTGGACGCGGACCTGCTGGGCGACCAGTGGAAGATCCTGAGCGTGATCAACGTCCTGCTGCTGGTGGCGCTGGTCATCTTCGGCGTGGAGGACAACACCGGCAACAAGAGCTGGATCCGCTTCGCCGGCATCGGCATTCAGCCCTCGGAGGTCATCAAGGTCATCTACATCATCATCTGCGCCAAGCAGATGACCTGGCTCAAGGAATATCGGGATATGAACTCCTTCCTGTCCGTCGTGCAGATGGCAGGACACTTTGTGATCGTCTTCGGCCTGATCGTTGTGGTATCCTCGGACCTGGGCTCGGCGTCCATCATTTTCTGCATCTTTCTGGCCATGCTCTTCGTGCTGGGAATCCGGCTCTACTGGTTCGCCATCGGCTTTGCGGCCCTGGCCGCGGCGGTGCCGCTGCTATGGAACCATTTTCTCAAGACCTATCAGAAGGAACGCCTGCTGGCCCCTTATGTGAAGAGCATTGACCCGGACGGTTACGGGAAAAACTGGCAGACTGCCCAAAGCATCAAAACCCTGGCCTCCGGCCGGCTTACCGGCGTGCAGCCGGGGCACCGCGCCTCCAACTTCACCGGCAAGCACACGGATTTCATCTTTGCCGCCATCGGCGAGGAGCTGGGGATGCTGGGCTGCATCGTGGTGCTGATCCTGCTTGCTGTCATCGTCCTGCGCTGCGTGCACGTGGGCCTGCGCTCCAGCCGCACCTTTGACATGCTGATCTGCTTCGGCGTGGCCTCCGCGGTCACGTTCCAGACGCTGATCAACGTGGGTATGTGCATCGGCATCACGCCCGTGATCGGCATTACGCTGCCTTTCTTCAGCTACGGCGGCTCGTCGATGATGACCATGTTTGCCGCCATGGGGCTTGTCTCCGGCGTTCATTTCAAGTTAAAGCCAAAGCTGTTCTCGCTGATCGGCTGAGCACGGCGGAGTTGCCGAAAGCGGAACGGGATAAGGAGGTTTTCCATGCAGCATCTCAGACAAGAAGATCTTCCGAAAAAGAGAAAAAAACGCCGCCGCCGCAGACGCGGCGGTGGCGGCTGGGTCGCCCTGCTGGTCATTCTGGGGCTTTTTGCAGCGATCGTGATCGGCGCGGCGGGCTTTTTGTCCAGCAAGCTATCGCGGCTTGACCGTGACGGCTACGCCGAGGTGGTGGACGAGAGCGGCAATATCGTCACGATCCGCCAGGAACCGACCAAAGGCGGCAGCTCCGGCTCCGGAGCGCAGCAGAGCAGCGCAGCCAGACCGAGTACGGGCGGCGTCTTCGGCGTGCTCAAGGGCGCGCTGGGCGTAGGGGCGGAAGATGTGGTAAACATCCTGCTGATCGGCTCGGACATGCGCATCAAGAACACGGATGATATCGGCCGCGGCGACGTGACGATGCTCTGCTCGCTCAACACGCGGACCGGCGCTGTGAAGCTCGTCAGCTTTGAACGCGGCACGGGCGTTCCCTGGGAAGGGCATGACTGGACGATGCTCACCAGCTTCTACCGCTTTAACGGTCCTGCTGCCACCACAAAAGTGGTGGGCGAGTGCTTCCAGATCGATTTCGACGGCTATGCCCATGTGGATTTTGACAGCTTCCGCGAGATCATTGACGCCATCGGCGGCGTGGACGTGGAGCTGGACAGAGCGGAAGCCGGGGCGCTGAGCAGTTCCGCAAAGCAGCGCTACTTCAAGGAAGGCGTCAACCACCTGGACGGCGAGGCCGCGCTGGACTTCTGCCGCCTGCGCTCGATCGACAGCAACTGGCAGCGTACCGGCCGCCAGCGCCGGACGATCCAGGCTGTGCTCACCAAGGCCAAGGGGATGAATCTCAAGCAGCTCAACGATCTGGCGGACACGGTCCTGCCCATGATCGACACGGATCTGAGGAACGAGACCATCACAAGACTGATGATGAATCTGATGAAGTTTGCCGGAGCAACGGCGGATCAGATGGTCGTGCCGGATCGGGATCATATCCTCCCGGGCGGAAACGGATATAATAAGGCGGATTTCGAGTATGAATCCGAGCGGATCCGGGAACTGATCAGTAATTGAAAAAAGGATGTGTCTCTGACACATCCTTTTTTCTGTTCGAGGATCGCTTATTCCGCGGTGTCCACGTCTTTCCCGTAGACCACGTAGCGCTGGAACAAAAACTCCGTCACGAGATTCAGCGCCATGTTGATCGCCGTCACCAGATAGTCGTTCCAGCCCAGATCCTCGGCCAGATAATTGCCGCCGGCGGTGGTCAGCGGCGTGAAGACCGCGTAATAGGCGGCCACCTTCAGCATGGCCGCCGGCACGTTGGCCGCGGACTTGAAGGTGAACTTCCGGTTGAGCGTGAAGTTCCACAGCACGCTCAGCACCAGAGCGATCAGGTAGCAGGGCCAGTAGCTCCAGCCGGAAAACTCTGTCAGAAGCGTGAAGACCGCGATCTCAATGATCCCCGCAGAGGCGGAAAACAGCGCGAACTTTACCGCCCGCCAGAATTCTTTCTTCCTGTCATCCTGTTTCATAATACGACTCCCTGTATGTCCGGATACAGGGAGTATATCGTATCGAGCGGAAAATTACAACAAAATTTTTAATCGTTCTCCTGCCGGGCGACGTGCATATATTCGTCGTAGGTACAAAGCCGGTCGATCACGCCCTCGTCGGTGATCTCGATGATGCGGTTTGCCACGGTCTGGGTCAGCTGATGGTCGTGGCAGGAGAAGAGAATGTTGTACTTGAAGGCCTCCAGGCCGTTGTTGAGCGCGGCGATGGATTCCAGATCCAGATGGTTGGTGGGCTGATCCAGTACCAGGAAATTGGCGCCGGAGAGCATCATGCGGCTGAGCATGCATCTCACCTTTTCACCGCCGGAGAGGACTTTCGCGGGTTTGTACACGTCGTCCCCGCTGAAAAGCATGCGCCCCAGGAAGGTGCGCAGATAGCTCTCCCGTTTGTCCTCGGAAAACTGCCGCATCCATTCGATGAGGTCACCCTCGAAGCCGTCGAAGTAGCTGTTGTGATCTTTGGGGAAGTAGCTCGGCGTGATGGAGGCGCCCCACTTGACCGTGCCCTCGTCCGGCTCCTCCTCGCCCATGAGGATCTTGCAGAGCATGCTGACGGCGAGCTCGTTTTTGCCGAGGATCGCGATCTTGTCGTCCCGACCGACGATGAAGCTGACCTTGTTCAGGAGCTTCACGCCGTCCACGGTCTTGGAAACGTCCGTCACAAAGAGACGGTCCTTGCCCGGCTCCCGCTCGGCCTTGAAGCCCACCCAGGGATAGCGGCGATTGGAGGCGGGCAGCTCCTCCACGGTGATCTTGTCCAACAGCTTCCGGCGGGAGGTGGCCTGCCGGGATTTGGACTTGTTCGCGGAGAAGCGGGCGATGAAGGTCTGCAGCTCCGCGATCTTCTGCTCGGCCTTCTTGTTCTGGTCACGGATCAGCTTCTGAATGAGCTGGCTCGACTCATACCAGAAGTCGTAGTTGCCGACGTACATTTTGATCTTGCCGTAGTCGATGTCCACAATGTGGGTGCAGACGTTGTTGAGGAAATAGCGGTCATGGCTTACCACCAGGACGGTGCCCTCGTAATCCATGAGGAAATCCTCCAGCCAGACGACGCTGGCCAGATCCAGGTTGTTGGTGGGCTCGTCCAGCAGCAGAACGTCCGGATGGCCGAAGAGGGCCTGGGCAAGCAAAACCTTGACCTTGAGGCGCGGGTCGATATCCCGCATCAGGCTTTGATGCAGGCTCACGTCCACGCCCAGGCCCTGCAGGATGCGTCCGGCATCCGATTCGGACTCCCAGCCGCCCAACTCCGAGAATTCCTCCTCCAGCTCCGCGGCCCGCAGGCCGTCCTCGTCGGAGAAGTCCTCCTTTTCATAGATGGCCTCCCGCTCTCTGCCGCATTCGTAAAGCCGCTGATGGCCCATGATCACCGTGTCGAGCACCGGGCAGTCGTCATAAAGGCTCTGGTTCTGCTTCAGCACGGACATGCGCCTTTTCGGCTCCAGAACCACCGCGCCGGAAGTCGGCTCCAGTTCGCCGGAGAGGATCTTGATGAAGGTGGATTTGCCGGCGCCGTTTGCGCCGATGATGCCGTAGCAGTTGCCGGCGGTAAACTGCAGATCCACCCGGGAGAACAGTACGGACGAGCCGAACTGCATGGAGAGATCGTTAACGGTTAACATAATGCTTTTTCCTCCTGTCGGGAAGCCTCGATTTTGGCATGGGTGTCCTCGCGGATCGCCTCCCGCAGCGCGGAAAGTGCGGGGGAGAAGCCCACCCGGTCGTCGCAGTAGCGCAAGTTCAGGTCGTATTCGTTTTCCGACCAGGTTTTGATGTCGGATTCATTGTGCTGGATGAGCGCCTCCAGGCCGTCCAGCGCCTTGAATATACGCGCTTCCAGGCTTTTCCGCTCGTCCATTTCACGGAACAGTTCCCGCATTTCTCCGGCCTGCGGCGCTGGCAGGGAGCCGACCCAGGCTTCCAGCAGCGAGGCCTCCGTGCTGCGGTCGGCGTCGGTTTTGATAAAGGTCGGAATGTCGCCGGTGAAGGCCTCGCCCAGATCGTGGATGAGGCACATGCGCATCACCTTGTCCATGTCCGCCTCCGGGAAATCCTCCCGCAGCCAGAAGGCCATCAGCGCCAGACGCCAGCTGTGCTCCGCTACGCTCTCGTGCCTGCCGCCGGAGGTATAGCAGTGCCGTGTCGCGTCCTTCAGCCTTTCCGCGACGTGCAGTGCGTTCAAAAACTCTCTTGCATCCATGGGCTTCACTCTCCAAAATATTTATCGGCAAAATCGACCTGCTCCACCGCAAACTCCCGGCCGCGCAGATAATTGAGGATTCCGGCGTCGGTGGGGAAGTCGAAACGGAGCTTGTAGGAATAGAGGGCCTGGCCCTTTTCATCGTAGTCTTTGTTGAAGCGCTCGCTGCCGTATTTGCCGTCGCCTACCAGCGGCCAGCCGGCGTGGGCCATCTGCACGCGGATCTGGTGTGTGCGCCCGGTGCCGAGACGACACTCCACCAGGCTGAGCGGCCCTTTGGATTTGAGCACCTTATACCAGGTCACGGCGGTTTTCGCGCCCGGCTCGGGCTTGTCCTTCACAAAGACCTGGTTTTTCTTCGCGTCCTTGAACAGATAATTCTCCAGTTTGCCCTCCGCAGGCCTGGGGCGGCCGCGCACGGCACAGAGATAGTACTTCTCGATCTCGCGATCCCGGATCTTCTCGTTGAGGATGCGCAGGGTCTCGGCGTTTTTTGCCGCGATGACGATGCCGCCGGTGTTCCGGTCGATCCGGTTGCAGAGGGCGGGGGTAAAGGCGTTTTCCTCCCTGGGCCGCCACTCGCCCTTCTGGGAGAGATAGGCCTGAATGTTGGCGATCAGCGTGTTATAATCCCAGACGCCTGCGCTGTGGCAGAGAACACCGGGCTTCTTGTCGGCCAGCAGAAGGTTCTCGTCCTCGTAGACGATGCTGAGCCTCGGCGTACCTACCTTGAGGTAAGAATTCTCCTCCCGGGGCTTTTCAAAGAACTCGTCGTTGATGTATAATTGCAGCGTATCGCCCAGCTGCAGGCGGGTGTCTCGCCTGGCGCCTTTCCCGTTGAGCTTGATGCGCTTTAAGCGGATGTACTTTTGCAGCAGGCTCTCCGGCAGCAGGGGAACGGCCTTCCCCACAAAGCGGTCCAGCCGCTGCCCGGCGTCGTTTGCACGGATCGTCAATTCCTTCATAAAAAACCTCGGTATGAAATGACTTTTTTGTATTATACAGCGGAAAATAAGTGTTGACAAGTGGAATCGCTTCAACTATAATATCAAAGCGCGATTGCACGAGAGGTATTGCTATGCGTCTTGATTTACGAGAGATCATCGAGGTTCCCGGCGGTTCCGTCCCCTTTGAAACGGAGCTGGATACCGGGCGGCTTTCGTTCCCGTCGGTGAAGGCGTATCCCTCGCGGCCCCATGCGGTGGGCCGCGTGTACAACGAGGCGGGCGTCCTCCATCTGGAGGGAACGCTGACGGCGGAAATGGTCTGTATCTGTGACCGCTGCGGCGCGGAATTTGACAGCGTGAAGGAGCTTCCGCTCGAGGCCACCATCGTGGAGGAGGAGAGCGAGGAATTCCCGGAGCTGTTCGTCCTGGACGGCAATGAGATCGACCTGGACGAGATCCTGGAGACGAGCCTGATCCTCGATATGGAGACCAAGTTCCTCTGCAGAGAGGACTGCAAGGGCCTCTGCGATACCTGCGGCGCAAACCTCAACCTCGGTCCCTGCGGGTGCAGGAAACAACGCGATCCAAGATTTGCTGTGCTTGAGCAGCTTTTGGATAAAGAATAAATGTGCTGCTCAGAACAGCCAGAAATCAGGAGGTGTCACCATGGCAGTCCCGAAAGGAAAAGTATCTCGGCAGAGACGCGATAAGAGACGTTCTTCCACCTGGAAGCTCACCGCCCCCGGCATCGTTGTTTGCCCCAACTGCGGCGAGTACTGCATGCCCCACCGCGTTTGCCGCCACTGCGGTCAGTACAAGGGCCGCGCGGTCATCAACGTCGAGGAGAGCAAGTAAGAGATAGCTTAAGGAGGAGAAGGGTAAACCTGCTCCTCCTTTTGCTATCGTCAGAAGAAGCTCACGGCATGCCTCCCCTTGCACAGGGGAGGCGCCCGAAGGGCGGAGGGCTTGGCGGAGGATGCGTGAAAAACGAGTGACGAAGCGGGATGAACGCAACCCCTCAGTCAGCTTCGCTGACAGCTCCCCTTGCACAGGGGAGCCGGTAAGGAATCGTTATTGTTATGGACAACATTATCAAATCCATCGACCCGGGCAGCCCGCTGCGGCATCATGCGCGGATCGGCGACAATTTGATCTCCATCAACGGCAAGCGGGTCGTGGACGTGCTGGACTACAAGTTCTACGCCTATGACCGGCACCTGGACGTGGTGCTGCGCCGCCCGGACGGGACGGAATACCATGTGGACGTTCGCAAAAGTGAGGGCGGCGATCTGGGACTGGACTTTGAGAGTTATCTGATGGACTCTCCCCGCTCCTGCGCCAACAACTGCGTCTTCTGCTTCATTGACCAGCTGCCGCCGGGCATGCGCCCCACCATGTACTTCAAGGACGACGATGCGCGTCTGAGCTTTCTGTTGGGAAACTATATCACGCTCACCAATCTCTCCAAGCGGGAGATCCGGCGGATCATCGACCTGCACGTGAGTCCGGTGAACGTGTCTGTCCACACGACGAACCCGGAACTCCGCTGCCGGATGCTGAAAAACCCGCGGGCGGGGGAGACCATAGAGACCATGCGGCAGTTTGCCGAGAGCGGGATCGTGATGAACTGCCAGATCGTCTGCTGCCCAGGCTGGAACGACGGGGAGGAGCTGCAGCGCAGCATGGAGGACCTGTCCGCTCTGTACCCGGGGGTGCACAGCGTGTCCATCGTGCCGGTGGGCCTGACAAAGTACCGGGACGGACTCGAAAAGCTCAGGCCCTTCACGCCGGAGCACGCTGCCGAGACCATCGATCAAATCACCGCCTTCGGCGACCGCTGCATCGAAAAATACGGCAGCCGCATCTTCTGGTGCGGGGACGAGCTGTATCTCAAGGCCGGGCGGCCCATTCCGCCGGACGAATTCTATGAGGAATACACGCAGCTGGAAAACGGCGTGGGCATGCTTCGGCTGCTGGAGACGGAATTCCGCTCCGCGCTGCGGATGTCGGACGCGCCGGACGGCGTGCCCTTCTCCATCGCCTGCGGAACCTCGGTGGGCCCCTTCTTTGCACGGCTTGTGGCTATGGCGAAGGAGCAGTGGCCGCAGCTCGACGGGCGGGTCTATCCCATTGTGAACGACTTCTTCGGCCACAGCATCAACGTCTCCGGCCTTATCACCGGACAGGACCTGATCGCCCAGCTCAAGGGGAAGGATCTGGGAGAGCGGCTCTTTATCTCCCAGAACATGCTGCGCCGCCAGGAGATGGACTTTCTGGACGACGTGAGGCTGGAGGAGGCGAGCGCAGCCCTCGGCCTTCCCATCTACCCTACCGAGTCCGACGGCTTCGCCCTCTGGGACGCGATCTCCGGCGAACAGCTGCCGGAGCTGAAGCTGCCGGAACGCGGCGAACAGACGGAATACTATCCGTACAATCAGAACTGAGGATATGGCACAGGATATTACGCTGCCGGTGGCGGACGGCTATGTGAACGTCCGCGTCGGCGCGATCATACAAAAGGGCGGCAAGCTCCTCATGGTGGGCAGCAAAGACTTCGACTATTATTATTCCGTGGGCGGACGGATCCAGTTCGGAGAGAGCGCCGAGGAGGCGATCCGCCGCGAAGTGCTGGAGGAGACCGGATGCGCGCTGGAGATCGAGCGCCTGGGCTTCATCCATGAGGACTTTTTCCTCTGCGATTCCCCCTCCAAGTGGGGGAAACCCATTTATGAGATCGCATTTTATTTCTATATGAAAACGCCGGAGGACTTTGCGCCGCGCTGCGGCAGTCTGAACGGCGAAGGACACGGCGAATGGCTGGAATGGGTCGACCCGGAAACGGAGAAAACGCTTTACCCGGCCTTTTTCCGGACGGAGCTGGACAGGAACTGCCCCGGCGTCCGTCACATTGTCTCAGACGAAAGACCTGAGTGAGAAAAGGAGGTTTGCCTTATGTCAAGACCCCTGGTCGCCATCGTGGGGCGGCCCAATGTGGGCAAATCCATGCTCTTTAACCGCCTGGTGGGGCAGCGCCTCTCCATTGTGGAGGATACCCCGGGCGTCACCCGCGACCGGCTCTATGCCGAGTGCGAGTGGTGCGGGCGGAAATTCGATATGGTAGACACCGGCGGCATCGAACCCAGCACCGACAGCGAGATCCTGCTCTTTATGCGCGAGCAGGCGCAGATCGCGATCGACGCTGCCACGGTGATCGTGCTGGTGACCGATCTGCGCACCGGCGTGACCGCGGCGGACAAGGACGTGGCCAACATGCTGCTGCGATCGAAAAAGCCCGTGGTGCTGGCCGTCAACAAAGCCGACTCCACCGGCGCCACCGACCTTGGCGTGTACGAGTTCTATTCTCTGGGTCTGGGCGACCCGATCCCTGTCTCCGCCGTGCACGGCCACGGCACCGGGGACCTGCTGGACGAGTGCCTCAAATACTTCCCGGAGCAGGACGAGGAAGAGGAAGAGGCGGACCGCATCAAGGTCGCCATCATCGGCAAGCCCAACGTGGGCAAGTCCTCTCTCGTGAACCACATCCTGGGCCAGAAGCGCGTCATCGTCTCCGACGTGGCGGGCACCACCCGGGACGCGGTGGACACCAGCTACGAAAACGAATTCGGAAAATACCTCTTCATCGACACCGCCGGCATCCGCCGCAAGTCCAAAGTGGACGAGCGGGTGGAGAAATTCTCGGTCATGCGCGCGCAGCTTGCTATCGAGCGGGCGGACGTGTGCCTGATCCTGATCGACGCCCGCGACGGCGTCACCGATCAGGACACCAAGATCGCGGGGCTTGCCCATGAGGCGGGCAAGGCCAGCATCATCGTCGTGAACAAGTGGGATCTGGTGGAAAAAGAGACCGGCACCATGGAGAAGATGCGCAAGGACGTCATGCGCGACCTGAGCTTTATGAGCTATGCCCCCGTCCTCTTTATCTCCGCCCTGACCGGCCAGCGCACCGACCGCATCTTTGAACTGATCAACTTCGTCAACGACCAGAGCAATATGCGCATCTCCACCGGGATGCTCAACAACGTCCTGGCCGACGCCCAGGCGCGCGTGCAGCCGCCCACGGACAAGGGCCGCCGCCTGAAGATCTACTACATGACCCAGACCGGAATCAAGCCGCCCAACTTCGTCATCTTCTGCAACAGCCGGGAGCTGTTCCATTTCTCCTATCAGCGCTATCTGGAAAACCAGATCCGGGCAGTCTTCGGGCTGGAGGGTACGCCCGTGCGCATCGTGATCCGCCAGAAGGGGGACAAAGAATGATCGCCTATTGGATCCTGCTGCTCCTGACTGCCTTCGTGGCCTATGTCAGCGGCAGCATCAGCACCCTGCGGGTGGCCTCCCGCTTCGTGTTCCGGCGCAATTTGCGACGCCTCGGCACCGGCAGCATCTTCATCTCCAACTTCCGCCGTCTCTTCGGCTGGTGGGGCGCGGTGAAGCTCCTGCTCACCGAGGTAATCAAAGACCTTCTCCCCATCCTCTTCGGCGCCCTGCTGCTTGCCATCAAGGGGCATGCCGCGGTGGGCGCGGCCTTCGCGGCCTTCTGCATGCTGCTTGGCAGGCTCTGGCCGGTGTTCAACGGCTTCAAGGGCAGCCATCACGGCTGCGTGGCCCTGGTGGTGGCTGCGCTGTGCGTGGACGTCTCCATGGGCGCCTCCGCCGCTGTGGTCATGCTGCTTGCGATCTGGTTCACCCGCTACCTCTCCCTTGGCGCGGCGGCCGGCGCCGCCGTGATGATCGTCACCGCCCTGCTGGTGGTGGACGACCGGCTGCTGATGCTCCTGAGCATCTTCTGCGCGGTGATGGTTCTGGTATACCACGTTCCCGCCCTGCTGCGCCTGAGCCAGGGAAAAGAACAGCGCCTCAGCTTTGAGGAGGACATCACTTACAAGTTCGATGAGAAGTTCTGAACACTGACGAACCGTCGCCCCGGGCGCAGCGGTGCTTCCGCTGCGCCCGGGGCATTTCCAGCAGCTTCTATTTGACATTTTTCGGGCGCTGGTATAAAGTAAACTCTTACAGAGGTGAGAAAAAAGTGCATTTTGCGGAACTGTTTTTGATCGGCGTCGGCCTGAGCATGGACGCCTTCGCGGTCTCGATCTGCAAGGGGCTGAGCGTGCACGCCCTCAAGCCGAAGCACGCGCTCCTGGCCGGACTCTATTTCGGCGGCTTTCAGTTCCTGATGCCGGTGATCGGCTGGCTGCTGGGCTATCGCTTTGAGGCGATGATCCAGAGCGTGGACCACTGGATCGCCTTCGGCCTGCTGTCCCTGATCGGCGGCAACATGATCAAGGAGTCCTTCGACAGCGAGGACGAGCTGAGCGACGATTTCGGCGTGAAAACCATGGCGCTGCTGGCTGTGGCCACCAGTATCGACGCGCTGGCCGTCGGCGTGACCTTCGCCTTCCTGGAGGTGAAGATCCTCCCGGCTGCCGGACTCATCGGCGTGACGACTTTTCTCCTGTCCGCCGCGGGCATCTGCATCGGCCACGTCTTCGGCATGCGCTATAAAGCAAAAGCGGAGCGCCTGGGCGGCGCTATCCTGATCCTGATGGGCCTGAAGATCCTGCTGGAGCATTTGGGATACATACATTTTTAGGACGCGTATATGGTCAAAGCAAAAGGAAAAATCTTTCTGGGCGTGGTGGTCGCGCTGGGGCTGATGCTGGGCGTGATGATCCAGCTGACGCTCCTGGCCCGCGACCAGCGCCAGCGCCTGCTCGCGGGAGAGCGGCTGGCCCGCGCCATGACGGCCGCCGCCGTCGAGACCCTGGACGCCCGGCACAGCCTGGAGCGGGAAACGGTGCTTGCGGCGCAGACCGCTCTGCTGGGGCAGCCGCAGGAGCGCGCCGAGGCGCTTTCCGGCGAGCAGCCGGAACTGCTGCTGGTGGTGAACCCCTGGAATCCTCTGCCGGAGGACTACACGGTGGAGCTGGAGCCGGTGGGCCGAGAGTTCGGTACCGATTACAAGGCGGACGTTCGCTGCGCCGCAAGCCTCATGCAGATGATCGCCGACTGCCGGGAGGCGGGAAACCACCCCTGGATCTGCTCGGCCTACCGGACCCGGTTCAGCCAGCAGCAGCTCTTTGACAACAAGGTGCTGCGCGTGATCCTGGAAGGACACAGCCGGGAGGAGGCGCCGGAGATCGCGGCCACCACGGTGGCTTATCCCGGCACCAGCGAGCACGAGCTGGGCCTGGCGATGGACATCATCGATGAATTCTACCCTTATCTGGACGAGAGACAGGAGAGCACTTCCACACAGAAATGGCTGATGGAAAACTGCTGGCGCTACGGCTTTATCCTCCGCTATCCCAACGGGACTTCGGACGTCACGGGCATCATCTACGAGCCCTGGCACTACCGCTATGTGGGCGAGCGTTACGCCAGGGAGATCACGGAACTGGGCGTGACGCTGGAGGAGTATGTGGAAATGCGCCGCGGACGGTAAACCGGCAGAAACCTTAAGCTTTCTTAAAATGGAACAAGCTGCCTGTTCTTTTCGTCAGAGATGTGATATGATATGGCCGTGTCCGGAACTGTGAGAAGCCGAGAGGAGGCGATCGGATGCCAAGCGAGCATCTTGCCGTGAAGCGAAGAAAAATCAAGCCGTGGATCCTGATCGTCCTCGGCGTGCTGGCGCTGGCGCTGCTGATCCTGCTGGGCTTCCGGCTCAAGGGCTGGCGGCATCAGGGCCAGGAGAGCCGCATGACCGTGCTGGTCAATCCCTGGAACGCGGTGGAAAACAGCGGCTTTTCTCCGAACCTGACCGAGCAGGACGGCCTGCAGATAGACAAAAGCATCAAAAAGCCGCTGGGCGAGCTGCTGAGCGCGGCGCGTCAGGCGGGCTTCTCTCCGGTACTCACCGCGGCTTACCGGACGCGTGAGGAGCAGCTGGAGCTGTTTGACGCCACCGTGCGCGATCTGCTTGCCGGCGGAGAGCTGAGCGAGAACGAGGCGATGGAGATCGCCGCGATGCGGGTCGGCCGCCCCGGCACCAGCGAGCACGAGCTGGGCCTTGCGGTGGACTTCGCGGAGGACGAGGCACTTTTCTCGTGGCTGCGGGAAAACGCCTGGCGTTACGGCTTTATCCTCCGCTACCCCAACGGCAGCGAGAGTCTGACCGGCAGGGACGCGGACCCCGGGCATTATCGCTACGTGGGCGCCGCTGCGGCGGAGCAGATCCACGCGATGAACGCCACGCTGGAGGAATACCTCTCCCTGTTCTACGGTGACAGCGCGCAGGTCATTTTTGAATAATAACAAGTACACCGCCGGGAGCGCCGCTCCCGGCGGCTTCCTTTCTGGAAAATCTTTTCCCGTCTTGCCAGAGCGGGGATGCTCGTGTAAAATGGCCTCATGGAACAGACAAAGACGAAAAAATCCCTTTTCCGCCTGGCACCGGGACGGCATATCCTGCTTCTCGTCAGCGCCGCGATGATCGCGGCCCATCTGCTGACGCGGCGGAGCCATGCCTTGAACCGCTGGCTCTCGGCGCATGCGGTGCGGCCCCTGCACCGGGCGCTGAGCGTGCTCACCGCAAAGCTGCCCTTTTCCGCAGCAGAAGCGCTGATCGGTCTCGTAGTCGTCTGCCTTTCGATTTACATAATACTAAGCATTTACAGGCTGATCACCAGGCCGGAAAGAGCAAAACAGGTTTACATAATTATATTAAGCCTGGCAAGCGCCGGCCTTGCGGTCTATGCGGGCTTCTGCCTGCTCTGGGGCGTTTATTACTATGGGGACGACTTTGCCGCTCAGAGCGGGCTGAAAAATGAGCCGGTATCGGTGGAACAGCTGGAGAGCGTGACGGCCTATTTCGCCCGGCTCTGCAACGAATATGCCGGGAAGGTGAAGCGGGATGAAAAGGGCTGCTGCGCCTCGGACCGGGGCATGATCCTGCACCGCTCGCCGGAGGTCTATGCCGCGGCGGAGGCGCTTTACCCCTGCCTGCGGGGCCCTGCGGTGCCCGCCAAGGGCGTTTTTTTCTCCCGTGTCATGAGCTATACGGACTTTACCGGCTTCTTCTTTCCCTTCACGGCCGAGGCCAACGTGAACATGGATTTCCCCCAGGGGCTTTTCGCCTCCACCGTGGCCCACGAGCTGGCCCACCAGCGGGGCGTGGCCAAGGAGCAGGAGGCAAACTTCTGCGCCGTGATGGCGAGCCTGCTGTACGGGGAGCCGGACTACTGCTATTCGGCCTGCCTGCTTGCCTATACCCACCTGGGCAACGCCCTCTACAGCGCCGATCACGCGGCCTGGGAGGAGATCTACGGCACGCTGGATCCGGCCGTCCTGCGGGATTTCGCCGCAAGCCGGAGCTACTGGCAGCAGTTCGAAACCCCGGTACAGACCGTGTCCAACACGGTGTATGAAAACTTCCTCTACAGCTACGACCAGGACCTGGGCCTCAAAAGCTACGGCGCCTGTGTGGATCTGCTGGTGAATTATTATTATGCAGCAGCAAGCGGCATTTCCTGAAAGGGATGCCGCTTGCTTTCTGCGCATTTGCAATCCGGAGAGCTTTGTATTATAATTATATTTCAGTACACAAAAGACGGGAGAGGGGCCGCAATGAGCGATTTCACGCATTTTAACGAACAGGGCCGCGCCAAAATGGTGGACGTGGGCGAAAAGCCGGAGACCGTGCGCACGGCTGTGGCGAAGGGAAGCGTGCTGGTGAACGAGCAGACCTTCTCCCTGATCCGCTCCGGCGGCATGAAAAAGGGCGACGTGCTGACCGTGGCGCAGGTCGCGGGCGTGATGGGCGCAAAGCGCACGCCGGATCTGATCCCCATGTGCCACCCGATCCTGCTGGACGGCATCGATCTGCAGCTGTCCCTGGACGAGCGGCGCTGCGCCGTAAACATTGTGGCCACGGTGCGCTGCGCCGGCCGCACAGGCGTGGAGATGGAGGCGCTGACCGCGGTGAGCGTGGCGGCGCTCACGGTCTATGACATGTGCAAGGCCGTGCAGAAGGACATGACGATCGCGGACATCTGCCTGCTGGAAAAGAGCGGCGGCGTCCACGGCGACTACCATCGGGAGGGAGAATAAATGAAAGGAACGATCCTCGCTGTCTGCATCAGTGAGAAAAAAGGCCAGCAGAAGCATCCGGTGGAGGAGATCCGCCTGGTGCCGCAGCTGGGCATCCCCGGGGACGCTCACGCGGGGGACTGGCATCGGATGCTGAGCCTGCTGAGCGCCGCGAGCGTGCGGAGATTGCAGGAAAAGATCGCTTTCCCGCTGCTGCCCGGGGCCTTTGCGGAAAACGTGCTGGTGGACGGTCTGGAGGTGTACACGCTGCCCGTCGGCGCGAAGCTGCGTGTGGGCTCCGCCATCTGTGAGGTGACCCAGATCGGCAAGGAGTGCCACGCCGACTGCGCGATCCGTCAGCAGGCGGGGGACTGCGTTATGCCCCGGGAGGGCATCTTCCTGCGCGTACTCGAGGAAGGCACGGCGAGAGCCGGAGACGAAATCGAGGTACTGGACTGATGGATAAACAGGAGATCAACGCCCTGCTGGAGGGCGTGAGAGACGGCAGCGTTTCCGTGGAGGAGGCGATGCTGAAGCTCAAGATGCAGCCGATCCGGGAGATCGGCGAATACGCCAAAGTGGATTTGCACCGGGGCTTGCGTCAGGGCGTGCCCGAGGTCGTCTACGGCGCCGGCAAAACGCCGGAGCATATTCTCGGCATTGCCAGAGCCTTGCGGGACAACGGTCAGAAGACCGTGCTCGTGACCCGCATGACGCCGGAGGCTGCCGCACTTGTGGCCGGCGAGCTGCCCCTCCGTTACGATGCGCTGTCCAAAACCGGCGTCGTCGGAGAACTGCCGGAACCCACAGGAAAGGGGAAAGTGGTGGTCGCCACCGGCGGCACCAGCGATATTCCCGTGGCCGAGGAGGCTGCCGTCACCGCAGAGGCTCTTGGCAACCGGGTCGTGCGGCTCTATGACGTGGGCGTGTCCGGCATCCACAGGCTCCTCTCCCATATGGAGGAGATCATGAGCGCCAGGGTCATCGTGGCTGTGGCGGGCATGGAAGGAGCGCTGCCCTCGGTCATCGGCGGCCTGGCCGACTGCCCGGTGATCGCCGTACCCACCAGCGTGGGCTACGGGGCGAGCCTCGGCGGGATCGCCGCGCTGCTGAGCATGCTCAACTCCTGTGCCAGCGGCGTTTCGGTGGTGAACATCGACAACGGCTTCGGCGCAGGCTACATGGCGTCGATGATCAATCATCTGGATTGATATGACCTTACAGGAATTCTTTGGCAGGCATCCCCACTGCGCCCTGGCCTTTTCCGGCGGGGTGGATTCCGCATACCTCCTGTATGCGGGACGCGAATACGGAGCGGAGCTTCGGCCTTACTATGTGAAAAGCCAGTTTCAGCCGGACTTCGAGTATCGGGACGCCATGCGCCTGTGCCGGGAACTGGGCGTGGAGGCCACGGTCCTGCCGCTGGACGCTCTCTGCCCGGAGGCAGTACGCCGAAACGGCCCGGACCGCTGCTATCATTGCAAGATCAATATTATGTCAACTATTATCGCGCGGGCGGCAGGAGACGGTTTTTCAGTGCTGCTGGACGGCACCAACGCCTCTGACGACTCCGGCGACCGGCCCGGCATGCGGGCGCTGGGAGAACTGGGCGTCCTCTCTCCGCTGCGGCTCTGCGGCCTGACAAAACCGGAGATCCGGCGGCTCTCCCGTGAGGCGGGGCTCTTTACCTGGGACAAGCCCGCCTACGCCTGTCTGGCTACCCGGATAAAAACCGGAGAGCCGATCAGCAGCGAGCGCCTTGCCTCCATCGAGCGCGGAGAGGACTGGCTGTTTTCCCGCGGCTTTACGGATTTTCGCGTCCGCACGGCGGGAGGCAGGGCGCTGCTGCAGTTTCCCGGTGAACAGCTTCCGCGGGCGCAGGCGCTGCTGCCGGAAATACAAAAGCGTCTCGGCGCGGATTTTACCGCCGTCGAAATTGACCCGGAGGGGAGAAAAACAGCACGATGAAAACACTGTATCTGGACTGCGGCATGGGCGCTGCCGGCGATATGCTGACAGCGGCGCTGCTGGAGCTGCACCCCGGTCCGGCGAGCTTTCTCGAACGGCTCAACGCCGCTCTCCCGGAGGAGGTCACGGTATCCGCCGCGGCCGATGAAAAGTGCGGCCTGCGCGGCACCCACGTCTCCGTCGTCATCGAGGGCGACGAAGAGGGAGAGAATGACGGGCATCGCCACCGGCATACGAGCGTGCAGGAGATCTGTGCGCGCATCGACGCACTGGACGTGCCGGCGGCTGTAAAAGCGGACGTCCACACGGTGTATGACGCCATCGCGCAGGCTGAGAGCGAAGTGCACGGCTATCCCGTGGAGAACATCCATCTGCACGAGGTGGGCTCCTGGGATGCGCTGGCGGACGTGCTGGCGGTCTGCTGGCTGCTGTATGAGCTGCAGCCCGATCAGATCCTGGCGTCTCCGATCCATGTGGGCAGCGGGATGGTGAAGTGCGCCCACGGGCTGCTGCCCGTGCCGGCCCCGGCCACGGAGCGGCTGCTGCGCGGCATCCCCATGTACGGCGGCAGCATTCGCGGAGAACTCTGCACCCCCACGGGCGCTGCGCTGCTGCGGCACTTTGTCGGCTCTTTCGGCCCGATGCCCCGTATGCGTGTGGAAAAGAGCGGCTTCGGCACCGGGAAAAAAGACTTTGAAGCGGCAAACGGCCTCCGTGCTCTCTGGGGAGAGACGGACGAGACGGGCAGCAGCGTGCTGGAACTCTGCTGCAATCTGGACGATATGAGCGGGGAAGCCGTCGGCTTTGCCATGGAGCGGCTGCTGGATGCCGGAGCATTGGACGTCTATACAGTGCCGATCGGGATGAAAAAGTCCAGACCTGGAATTATGTTAACCTGCATGTGCCGCGCCGTTCAGCGGGACGAGATGCTGCGGCTGCTGTTTCGGCACACCACGACGCTGGGCGTGCGCGAATACGTCTGCGCCCGTTATACGATGCAGCGGAGCTTCCGCACGGAGGAGACGCCCTATGGACCCGTGCGCATCAAAACAGCCGAGGGCTGGGGTGTAAAGCGGGAGAAGGCAGAGTATGAGGATCTGGCCCGCATCGCATGCGAGCAGGGCATCAGCCTGCGGGAGGCCCGGGAGGCAGCGGAGAATCGCCATGGAGAATGAAAAGATCGCAGGGCTCTTCGACAAGTGGGTAAAGAAGCTGCGCCTGAATCCGACCTGGGATGTCAGCCTGCAGCTGGTGTCCGATCCGCAATGGAACAAATCCGGCGACTTCAAGGTAGACTGCGACGACAGGAAAGCGATCCTGCTGCTGAACGTTGAGAATCCGAAACAGGAAAACCTGGAAGAGGTCATCGTCCATGAACTGATGCACCTGAAGCTGTATCCTCTTGATCAGGTCACGGAGTCGCTGATCGTGTGCCAGTTCGAGGAGGGGAGCGCCGGCTGGAACCTGGCCTATCGACAGTTTTTTACCGCGCTGGAGCAGACTGTGGAGGAGATGACGAAATGCTTTCTGCTGGAGTTCGGAGAGAACCGACAACTCTCCTTTGGCCGCTGCGCCGGGCAGAAATCGTTTGATGAGCTCTATGATGGGCTGAAGAACCTGTGATCTCAGCGTTCGGCAGGGCCTTTTCATGAGCCGGCGGAAGCAAGAATTATGTAAACTTAAAAAGCCCGGGCGAAACCGTACAGGAACACGGATTCGCCCGGGCTTTCACAGGAATGGCGCCGGTCTGCGGGGCAGCTGCGTGAAGCGTCCCTTCGCGCATTTTTTACAGCAGTGCGGTGAGAAGACCGCCCAGGAGCAGGGCCGCCAGATACAGCAGCTCCGTCAGATTCTGCATACCGGTGCTGGTGGTGATGATCTCTTCGTTCATTTTCATATCCTCCCTTTTGAGACGCCTGTCACCGTCTCTTTTTTCTGTGGTTTCAGTATACATAACATAATGTCCCATAGA
Organism: Oscillospiraceae bacterium; assembly: GCA_902774015.1. Taxonomy (GTDB): domain Bacteria; phylum Bacillota; class Clostridia; order Oscillospirales; family Oscillospiraceae; genus Limivicinus. Next base: position 117,598 of record CACYHB010000006.1, read on the forward strand.
ACGGACTTTCGGGGCGATCGCGCAAAAACTTGCAAGAAAGCACGGGGAAGAATATAATGATGCCGAAATCTCAGCAAGGAGCCGAGCCATGGCCAATATCATTGAAATCACCGATTATAACGCGCCCGAGCTGGATGTATACGCCCGGCTCACCGAAGGGCAGCTCAAAAGCCGCGCCGATCTCTCGAAGGGCCTGTTCATTGCCGAGAGCCCCAATGTGATCCTCCGGGCGCTGGACGGAGGCTATGAGCCTGTGTCCCTGCTGATGGAGCGCAAGCACATCGAGGGGCAGGCGAGAGAGGTCGTGGAACGCTGCGGGGAGGTCCCGCTTTTTACGGCGCCGCTTGCGGTACTCACGGAGCTGACCGGCTTCCCGCTGACCCGGGGCGTCCTCTGCGCCATGCGCCGCCGTCCGCTGCCCGCGCTGGAGACAGTGCTGGACGGCGCGCGGAGGATCGCCGTGCTGGAGGACATTATGAACCCCACCAACGTGGGCGCGATCTTCCGTTCTGCCGCCGCGCTGGGGATGGACGCCGTTCTGCTCACGCCCTCCTGCAGCGATCCGCTCTACCGCCGGGCTGTGCGCGTCAGCATGGGCACGGTGTTTCAGATCCCCTGGACCCATATCGGCGAGGCGCTTTCGGACTGGCCCCATCCGGGGCTGGAACGGCTGAGAAAGCTGGGCTTCAAGACCGCGGCGATGGCCCTGCGGGAGGACTCCGTCTCCATCGATGATCCTGCCCTCATGGCAGAGGAAAAGCTGGCCCTTGTACTCGGGACCGAGGGTGAGGGCCTGGCCGACGGCACCATCGCCGACTGTGATTATACCGTGCGCATCCCCATGTCCCACGGGGTGGATTCGCTGAATGTGGCGGCCGCCAGCGCCGTGGCCTTCTGGCAGCTCAGCCGGAGGCGGGCGAAATGAGCATCGTGCCGGATTTCTATGGCCGCTTTGCCTGCCGCGCGGGTGCTTGCCGGCACTCCTGCTGCCGGGGCTGGGAGATCGACGTGGACGAGGCGAGCGCCGCGTTCTATGGGGAGATCCCCGGTGCGCTGGGCGAGAAGCTCCGGCGCAGCCTGCACCGGGATGAAAACGGCGCGCACTTTGTTCTGACAGACACGGACCGCTGTCCTTTCCTGTGCGAGGACGGGCTGTGCGAGCTGATACGCACGCTGGGAGAGGATTCTCTCTGCGATATCTGCGCGTTGCATCCGCGCTTTTATGAGGATGTGTGCGATGTGGAACTCTGCGGCCTGGGCCTGAGCTGCGAGGCGGCCTGCGATCTGCTGCTGGAGGGAGACGGCCCACTGCAGCTGATTGACGAGGAGAGCGGAGAGGGCATGGACATGGCGGGACTGCTCGCGCGCCTCGGCTTCCCGTTCGAGCCGGCGCTGCTGCACTTTGACGGAAGGCCTCCCTCCGCCCGCTTTCTCACCCTTCTCGGCGAAACCGAAGCGATCGACGAACGCTGGCCGGAAGAGCTGGCGGCAGTCCGGGCGGGCCTTTCCGGAGCGCGCCTCCCCGTAGGGGAGCGCCGGGATCGGATGCTGCAGTACCTGCTTTTCCGCCAGCTGGAGCGGGCGGAACAAAACAGACTGGATGCGCTGCTGGACTATGCCCGGGAGAGCACGGCCTTTATCGCCGCGCAGGACGCGCTTTTCGGCGCGGACCCTGAGCATCTGCGCCGCTTTTCGGAGCAGATCGAATACAGCACGGAGAACGTGGGTATTCTGCTCGGCAGATAGAGAAAAACGGCAGGCGAAAGCCTGCCGTTTACAGTTTCCTTGCGGAATGTTAAAAAAATCTTGGGACTTTGTTCACGACAAGGTCACAAATTCCGGCTATATTACAATCACACCAAAACAAAAGAGGTAAGCAAAAATGTTCGAGCCTGAAGAAGAGGCCGGCGAAGTTCGTGAAGAGAACAGCAGCGAGCCCGTTGTCGAAGAAAGTGAACCCATTGCGGCGGAGCCGGAAGCGGCCGCCGAACCCGTGACCGAGGCTGAGGCTTCCCCCGTTTCAGAGGAGAAGCCGGAGACGGCTGCGAGCGGGGAGTACCATTTCAACAAAGACGAATACAGAGAGCAGGTATATGCCGACGCGCATTATGAGCCGGAGGGCGAGAGCACCGTTCCGCCCCGCTATTACACGCCGCCGGAGCGGCCCGCCCGTCCGAACAGAGAGAAAAAGGCCGCGAAGAAGAGCGGCTGGCTGCTGAAGGCAGCGTGCCTGGCTCTGGTGTGCGCCATGCTGGGCGGCTTTGTCGGATCGGCGCTGACAGCTGGAAAGCTCAACGGCCGCATCGAAGCGCTGGAGACGCGTCTGAGCGAAAACGAGAGCGCCGTCGTCTCGGTGTCCGAGAAACAGAACGCCGCTTCCAGTCCTGTGATCGCCACCGTCGCCGAAAAGGGCGGCATGAGCGCCGCGCAGATCTATGAGCAGGCCTGCCAGCAGGTCGTCGGCATCACCACCGACGTGACCTTTACCAACTACTTCGGGATGAAGAGCTCCACCGCTGTCAGCGGTTCCGGCTTCATCATCTCCGCAGACGGATATATCGTCACCAATTATCATGTGATTGAGTACGCCGTACAGCAGAATTCCCCCATCACCGTCATGCTCCATGACGGCACCAAGTTCACCGCTACCATCGTGGGCACCGAGCAGGTCAACGACCTGGCCGTGCTGAAGATCGACGCGACGGGTCTGACGCCCGCCGCCTTCGGCAACAGCGACAGCCTGCACGTGGGCGATGCGGTCTACGCGGTGGGCAACCCTCTGGGTGAGTTGGAGTTCTCCATGTCCTCCGGCCATGTGAGCGCGCTGGACCGCGTGATCACCACGGAGGAGTCCGAGGCCATCAACATGTTCCAGATCGACGCCGCAGTCAACCCCGGCAACTCCGGCGGCCCCGTGTACAACGCGCTCGGCCAGGTGGTCGGCGTGGTCACAGCGAAGTATTCCTCCTCCGGCGTGGAGGGCCTGGGCTTTGCGATCCCCGCGAACGACGTGTCTTCCATCACAAATGATCTGATCACAAAGGGCTACGTGACCGGGAAGGCCTACCTTGGCATCTGGTTGGATGAGCGTTACAGCGCCATGTACGCCCAGTATTACAACATGCCCCTCGGCGCATATGTCTCCGACGTGAGCAGCGGCAGCTGCGCGGCCAAGGCCGGGATCCAGAAGGGCGACGTGATTACCAAGATGGGCGGCTTCGACGTGACGAGCTACACGGAACTCAAAAACATCGTCAAGAAGTTCAGCGCCGGCGATGTGGTGGAGCTTGAGCTCTACCGTGCCGGAGAGAGCATGACTCTCACGCTGACACTGGACGAAGCCAAGCCTGAAGGCGCATGAGCGCCGATAACCTTGACACTTTTCTACTCCTATAAATCCTCTCTTTTCTCCCAAACGAAGGGCCGCAGGGTAAAACCTGCGGTTCTTTGTTTTGCGTGCTTTGGAAATCCGGGGCAGTGCACAGGTTTTTTCGCGCCGCCTCTTGATTTTTCCCTGATTTCCTGTAAAATAAATAAGTCAAAACCTGATATTGTTCTGGAGGTATGGAACCATGACATACGAAATGGACATTGCTGGCCTGAAACGCCAACTGCCCCTGTGCAAGGTGAGCGACGACCTGTACATCGGCGCTTTCGTCATGTTCGGCGATGTGGAACTGACCGTGCACTGCGCGGCGGAGCTTCTCAAGCGCGCTCCCGAATACGATTATCTGCTGGCTCCTGAGGCCAAATCCATCCCCCTGCTGTATGAAATGGCCCGCCAGAGCGGCGCGGATGAATACTTCCTCGCCCGCAAGGGTCCGAAAGCCTATATGTCCGGCGTGTTTGAGGTCAACGTGAGATCCATCACCACCCTCAGCGTCCAGAAGCTGGTCATCGATACCGCCGATGCGGAGAAGATCAAGGGCAAGCGCATCCTGATCCTGGACGACGTGATCTCCACCGGTGAGTCCCTGCGCGCCACCGAAGAGCTGGTCCGTCAGGCCGGCGGCATCGTGGCCGGACGCATGGCCGTCCTCGCCGAGGGCGACGCCATCAAGCGCGACGATATTATCGTTCTGGGCCATCTGCCGCTGTTCAACCCGGACGGCACGATAAAGGAATAAGACCTGAACAAAGAAAACGGATCTGCATTCTGCAGATCCGTTTTCTTTGTCTTTCGGGCGGTTCAGCTTTGGGACTCTGCCGCGCTTTCCGCTTCCTGCATGCGTTTTTCCCGCCGGGGGAGAAAGTATTCCTGGTAGATAAAACTCAGGATGGCGGCAGCGGGGATCGCGAGCAGGACACCGAGGATCCCGAAGAGATTTCCGAAAAGTATGCTGGCCACCAGGATCAGCAGACCGGAAACACCGAGGGAATTGGAGAAGAGCGTGGGCTTGATCACGTAGGCGTCCGCTGTCTGCAGCAGGATGGTGAGAATGAGGAACACCAGCGCATACCAGGGCTTGACCATCAGAAGGATGAAGCCGCCGACAGCGGCGCCGATGGCAGGCCCGAAGGTGGGCACCAGATTCGTCACGACTACGACCACGGACACGAGACCAACGTAAGGCATTCTGAAGAGCACCATCACCAGGGCGTTGACGCCGCCGACGATCAGCGCGTCCAGAAGACTCTGGCCGAGGTAACTGACGAGAATGGTGTCGCAGCGCAGCAGAAAGCTCAGCAGATTCTGGGCGGCATCCTGCCTCAGAAAGGCGCGCACCAGCCTCCGGACTCCGTTCAAAGCCGCCTTTTTGTTCAGCAGGAAGAAGATCGCCAGAATCAGAGAAATCACCGTAGAAAGGATCTGCTTGCCGGAGTTTGCCGCACCGCTGAGGATCGCCCCGGCATTGGTGCCGACAAAGCTCTGGATGGCGTCCAGGGCGTTGCCCGTCAGCGTCTGCAGCTGTTCCCCGGGGAGAAGCGCACTCAGGCGGCTGTCGGTGAGCAGGCCGCTCAGTGCGGCGGCATAGTTTTCAAAATTGGAAGAGAAGAGAACGATGCTCTGCACAAGCTGCGGGATCAGGGCGACCATGAGGACCGCCAGCGCCAGAAAGCCGGTCAGATAGGCCAGAAGCACGGAAAGGCACCAGCGCTTCTGCCCCAGCTTCATTTTCCCAAATAGCCTGTAGTAGAAAAACTTTGCAACGGGGTTGATCACATAGGCAAAAACGATTCCGACAAAGATAGCCTTGAAATTGCCGAGAAAACGCCCCAGGGCGGCCAGAATGGGCCCCAGATGGGTAAGCATGACATAAAAGGTCACGCCGATACACGCGATCACAGCGCCGTTGAACCATTTTTGCTCTGACAGCTTCTTGAATATCAAAAGTGCCACTCCCTGTATTTCTCAGTCCCGGAGACATCAGACCGCCTGCGGCGGAAGACGTCTCCGGGCCGGTTTTTTTCATACTGTATCACAGAGAAACCGTTTTTTCAATAGCGTGCGCTCCCGTCAACGGCACCGAATCCGAACCAACTTCCTTTCGCATGAGAAGAGCGCGAGAGGGGACGCGAGTTCTCTTTCGCGTTTGAGCGAAGCGGGTCTTTGCTCGCCAAAGGCGAGCCAGCAGAAAGCGGGCATCCTTTCGGATGCTCTTTTTCTGGTGTACCGGGGCAATCTAAAACCGAACCGGGTATCGAATTTAGTGGGGTAGTGCAGGAGGGGATGGGCTTCCCCTCCTGCCAAATTGAGCGAAGCGGGTCTTTGCTCGCCAAAGGCGAGCCACCAGAAAGCGGGCATCCTTTCGGATGCCCGCTTTCTGGTGCACCGGGGCAATCCAAATCCGAACCGGAGATGGAGGCGCGCATGGAAAGCGCACTCTCCATTTCACTAAAATTTACAGTTTTAGTTCCGTCCTTGTAATTGCATGAGATTACGATCTTATCGTTGAACACATAAACGGCGTTAAGGAAAACCTCGATCAGCATTTTCCGATGCTCCAGCTTCGAGAGGTCGAGATTTCGGAAGCGCTCCAAGAAGAACCGAACGAACTCTTCGCTGATGCGGGGTTTCGCTAGTTTCTCCAATGCGATCTTGTTCTCCAACTCGTCACGGGCGGCTTCCAATTCTTCCAGTCTGCTTTTCGTGGATTTTGTCAGAATGCCCTGCTGGATCGCGTTGAGCAAGTTGTTGATTCCGGTATTGGCCTCCTGCAGCTGCTGCTCATACATCGGCAGGGCCACACTCTCTTGATCTTGCATGGCTAATACCATCGAAGTGATCGCGTCTATGGTGCGGTCATCAGCCAGCATCTCCATGATGGAATCAAGAACAAGATTCTCGATCCAGGCTTTTCGAACAGGCTTGCACTCGCACTCAGTACGCTTCTTTTTCACGGAAACGCACTTGTAATAGTGGTAGACACCATTGCGCCCGGTTCCACTTTCACCACAGAGATAAGCGCCGCAGTAGCCACAAAAGATCTTGGTGGTCAGCAAATAGTCGTCCTCGGCTTTATGGCGGGCCGGGGCTTTTTTATTGATCTCCAACTTCTTCTGAACTCGTTCAAACAAATCATCCGGCACAATACTTGGAATGCCCTTAGGAATCACTGTATCCCGGAACGCAAACTCTCCGATGTAACGGCGGTTACAGAGCATATGCTGGATGGAGTTATAGGTGATCGGATTGCCGCGAGTGTTCTTTACGCCTTGCTCATTGAGCCAGTCGCGGAGTTCCGTCATGGTCGCGCCTTTGTCGTAGCGTTTGAACACTTCCAGCACATAGGGCGCGGTGATCGGATCGGGTTGAAAATGCTGCTCATCGTCGATCACATAGCCGATAGGGATCGTGCCTCCGTTGAACTTGCACTTGAGCGCGTTATCGGTCATGCCCCGGACGACTTTTTCAGCCAGATCCGCCGAGTAGTATTCCGCATAGCCCTCCAGAACAGATTCCAGAATGATGCCTTCTGCGCCTTCGGAAATGACCTCAGTGGCCGACACCACCTTGACTCCGTTCTTTTTCAAGAGAGACTTGTACCGGGCGCTGTCGTAGCGATTCCGGGCAAAGCGGTCGAGCTTCCAGACGATCACCATATCGAACAGTTTCTTGCCGCTGTCCTTGATCATGTTCTGAAATTCCGGGCGGTTATCTGTTTTGGCTGAAACGGCTCGATCTATGTAGTGTCTGAGAATTGTTATGCCGTTCTTCTCGGCAAAGGCGGTGCACTCACGGATCTGCCCCTCTATGCTCTCTTCCCGCTGGTTGTCGGAGGAATACCGGGCATAGATGACAGCTTTCATTCGTCATCCTCCTCTTTCACAACGCCCTCGATCAGATCCGTTACCACCGCGTTGAGCTGCTTGGCGTTTTGGCTGGTGATTACAGGCCGCCCGGTTCTGCTTTCAATGGCTTTACGTGCGTCTCCAGCGACCTCACCGCCAGATTTGGCAATCTTCATGTTCTCCTGCAGGCCGTGGGGATTTTCAACCTTTGTCAGTTCTGTGGTCGTAGCCTCGGCCAGCATGTTCAACGCGAGCTCCAGCGTACTCATATTGTCGCGAAGGTTTCGCTTTTTCAGTCCTTTGAGGTTCTTATACTGCCTGGTGCTCATACCGGACCAGGCGCGAGTTACCTCATCTGTCAGGATTGCATATTCCCGGTTGGTCTCAACGCCGTGGGCTTTCCATTCATCGGTCAGTTCTTTTCTGGCTTGAATGGTGCGCATCCGCTGATTGATCCATTCCGGCGAATAGCCAAGACGAGAATAGGTTTCCAACGCTCTGTTGATCGTCAGTTCCGGGTCGATCGTTTCCTCCATGCGTTCCTTGCCGACCTGGGCCAGCCACATCTTGAACGGTTCTGCTATAGGGGATGGGATCGACTCAATGATGCGGAGAAGACCAGCAGTTTCGGCTACGTCTGTATTGTATCGTTTGCCGTCAGCAGCCAGGAGCTTCAGTTGACTACAAACTGTAGTCAACTGATTGCCCTCTTTTTTCAAGCGCGTTTTCATGACGCTCCAATATTTTGCGGCATGACGTGTGTCCGGCTGATCGGTCAACACACGGATCACATCAACAATGGAGAAATACCACTCTTCGTTCTCCTCATCCCAAGCCGTGCGGATCGGCTGATCCTCGAAAAGCTGCAATTTGTCGTTGCTCATTTCTTCTCCTCCGATACCATTTTCAAAATGGACGCCTTCAACTCTTTGTTGGCCCGCGTTCCCGGCTCGAAGCACATCTCTACGAATTTTGCCATCTCCGGATCAAGCTTCGGCTTGTACTGATAGCGTTTCCCCTGGGGCTTATCCGTTCTGCCAAAGAGAAAATCCAGAGACACGTCAAAATAGTCCGCATACCAAACCAGCGTTTCCGGCGCGGGATTGGAAAACCCACTCTCATATCGATTGATACTCGACTGCGGGAGTCCGACCAGCTTGGCCAGCTTATTTTGCGAAAAGCCACTTTCTTCCCGCAACTGTTTCATGCGTTCTCCGAGAATCTTCATCCGCTTGCATCTCCTAATCACCAGCATTTTCGTCAATGCCAGATTAACATAACTATTGGGAACTTGCAAGCACATTCTTTGAAATCTTTTACTGCTCATTTTTCTTTTCCTCCTGAGCCTTTTTTGCCTTCCATTCGGCAAACTCTTTTTGACCTTCCTCACTCTCAAAGAACTCCAGAATATCCGGATAGATACATCGGGCAATGGCTTCGATCTCGTGATCGGGAAGATCGCTGTTGTTGATCAGTTTCTTCTTCCTGGACATGGTTCTCCCTTCTTTTCTCTTTCATCTCGATACTTTCTTTTTCTTTGTTTCAACATTTTTAGATTCACCTTTCATAATTCGTTCTCATAGCTGTGGCTGTGAGATTTCCCTTTCTGCTTCTGCTCATCGACGATCTGCTGCTTATCATGCAGCCGATCGATGAGAGAGGCTTTTTCTTTTGTAGTCTGCTTTTCGGTCAGCGTTTTCTCTCCTTTCTCCTCGTTGGGTACCTCCGGTGCGATGCAGTTTTGTATTAAGCGCAGTTCGGTCAGATCCTCCTTGACCGCATCCAGCTCCGGGCGCAGGGCTTCCACTTCCGACGAGAGTGTGTCCAACTCCTTTTGCAGCGTGTTCACGGGGATTTTTTTGCTGGAATAGAACTTCCGCAGCAGCCGATCTGCCTTCCCGTATTCATCCAACTCGGCTTTATGCTCCTGATAGAATTTCTCCTGCTTCTTTTTCCAGCCGATTCCCTTGTATTGCTTATGCAGAGCTTCCAGCCGACTGACGGAATCCCATGCTTTCAGCAGCGCCTGCACGTCACGTATTCTCTTTTCCTTCCCTCGAATCGTATTGCTGAACTCATTGGAGGCGGCTTCTTTTTCTGACAGGTGTTTTTGCAGATCTTCCACGGTGGTGATCTCATGCTCCTGCAAATACACAACGGCATGAGAGACCTTTTTCAGATCCATCGTCGTCCCTTTCCGCTGACCGGAAAAAGACCAGTCGCTGCGCTCATCGCGGCGAGAATCAAGGTACTGTGTCAGCAGCTCTGGCAATGTTGGCTCGCGCATTTCTTCAATAAGCTTGTTGCGCTTTTCCCTCAACTCCGCTATCCAGCTTTGCAAGTCGGCAATCAGTTTTCGGATTGCCAGCAGCGCGCGGTTGATCTGCTTGATCTCCCGGTTGAGATTTCCCATATCCGTCTCGATCCCGCGTTTCTCCATTTGCGTCACAGCGGGACCAAGATGAATTGTCGGAGCCAGGTCAATGCCCTGTCGCTCGAAGGATCGGAGATCAACACGTTCGGGCCTGTCGTTCCGTTCCAGATAATCATTCGTAATGACTTCCCAGCCGTGCCGCCAGATCTCCGCTTTACCTTGATCGTTCCAATCGACGGTATCTTCCTTGTGGCATTTCCAGTTGCCGGATGGAAGTCGGATGCGCTCACCGTTTTCATCAAGGTCATAAACCTTCTTGCTTTTGGGAAGCCATTTCCCTTGCTCATCCATAGCTCGCATAGTCAACATGATGTGCGCGTGGGGATTGCCGTCGCTTTTGTCGTGAATAGCAAAGTCCACGCACATCCCATGGGAAACAAAATGCTCCCGGCAGAAGTCCTGCAGCATGGCCGGATACTGGTCAGCCGGGACTTCACGCGGGAGCGCCAGAACGATGCGGCGGGCAAGCTGTGAGTTCCACTGTTTTTCGATTTTCTCGGCAGCGTTCCATAACGTATTCCGATCGGAATACTCCGGCGGAGCATGAGCAGGAAGCATGATCTCTGTGTAAACAATGCCCTGCTTTTCTGCGTAGGATTTCCATTTGAGGTCATACTCAGAAAAGAGCTTTTCTCCGCTCTGATATGCCGCGCCCGCTACGGCGGACTGGCCTCGGCTGCGCTGGGTGATCGTGATTTTGAAATGTGGACATGGCATGTAGTTCACCTCCTTTGCCATGACATAAAAAAAGCAACACCGTAAAAACGGTACTGCGAATAAAGGCATGATCGAAAGAAACGGATGGTCACAGCCGTTCCTTTCTGTCATGCGCGCAAAAGGGTAGCCGCGCAGCGGCGCAGGGGAAGTGCAGCGTCCCCTGGGATGGAGAAAACTCTTTTTCTCCATCGAGCCCTCTGCAAGAGCCCTCGGAGAGCGCAAAACACCGGTTGACAAGCCAACCGGTGTATAATTGCGCCCTTACCCTTCGGGCAAGGGGTTTGCTTTCGTTTCTTCCAGCATTTTTTGCAAAAGTCCGGACACTTCCGGCTGTCGAAACGCTACAGACAGCAGTTCCATCACCTGATCATCTGACAGCTTTTCCGGCTCTTGTATAAAAGCTTCAATCATGCCGCCGCGCGTACACAAGCGATGTGTTCTTTCATTCCGCGTCAACCGCTTGATCTCGCTTTGAAGCATTTTGTCCTGTTGCTTGTAATAGCGGATGCGATCTGTTGCAATCAGAATAGCCTTGCTGATCTCGTCCAGCTGCTCTGCTCTCGATTTCATAAAACACCTTCTTTCTGATAATAGGCATAAAAAATGCGGCCAACAATTCTGTTGACCGCTCAGAACAATTGTAATCTACTTTTTTACAAGCGAATTATGATATGTCGGGAAGGACTGAATACTTTTTTTCAAAATCAGCAAACAGCCGGATATAATCTTCGTCCGAATCTCTGAAGGCACGCTGGTTTTCATGGATGTTCATGTTACGTTCGACCGTATCCAAGACGCAGCCGGAAATATTGGAACAGTGATCGGATACCCGTTCCAGATTGGTAAGCAGATCTGACCAAATAAATCCGGCGGCTACTGAACAATCCCCTTTTTGCAGACGGAGGATATGACGAGTCCGCAATTCTTCTTTCAGCGCATCAATGACCTGCTCAAGCGGCTCTGTTTTACGGGCCGCGTCATAATCCGTCTTTGAGAACGCCTGATAGGACATTTCGAGGATCTCGGTCACAGCCGCACAGATGATTCCATATTCCTCTGTGGCCTGTTTGGAGAAAGAGAGCTTCTTCTGCTTCAGTTCCTCCGCCGATTCCAAAACGTTGACTGCGTGATCGGCAATACGTTCATAATCGCCGATCAGCTTCATATACTCGGTAGCCTTTACGCTTTCCTCTTCGCTGAGCCGTCGGGACGTCAGTCTTACAAGGTATGTGCCGAGAATATCTTCATAGTGATCGGTCTCATTCTCTGCCGCTCTGATCTTTTCTGCTTTTTTTGCATCATAGTGCAGTACACAGCCGATACTGTCCCTCAAAGCTTCTACGGCGGAAACGGCCATTCGATCCAATACCTTCTGGCACAGATTCAGCGCGAGAACTGGGCTGGCCAGCAGGCGCTCGTCAAGCTCATTTGCCTTTTCGGGCGTCTCCGCGTCAGGGATGATCCTGCAAACCATCTTTTCAAACGCCTCACTGAGAGGGAACATC
>CACYHB010000007.1 GCA_902774015.1 Oscillospiraceae bacterium
CGGCAACTTCGTCAAGCTCGTCGCCTGGTACGACAACGAGTGGGGCTTCTCCAACAAGATGCTCGACCTCACCCGTCACATCGACAAGGTCCGCAAGGCGTAAGTCGAACCACAAAACCCATAAAAAGTACCCGAAAGCCCACCTTTCGGGTACTTTTTTGCCTTGGTACTAAATCCGCTGACTGGGCGGATCGGGTTGAAAGACTTCAATTGGTACGAAAACTGTCAAAAAGGCAAAAGACTTTCATGCCTCTTTCTGTTTCATGCTTGGAACGGAAAGAGGCATCATGCTGTCCGCGAAGGTCTTGTTCAGAAATCGTATGCCCACAAAAGGCACGGTCTCCCATTTGTTTGCCTGGGAGAACCGTGCCTTTTATTCTATGGTTTTATTTGTATCCTTATGCGGTGCCTCCTGATAATACCGATCCTCCGCCCATTTTGCCGGGTTGTTTTCGATATATTCCCAGATTTCCCGATAATCCTTCTCGTTTCGGATCACATGCTCGTAATAGGATTTTTGCCACAAGGCAGTACCGGCCTGCTTGGAGGCCCAGCGTTTCATCTGCGCCACGATCGTACTGACCGTAGGGGCGGATATCATCCGCCCGCCCTCAACGTGATGGAGCCGAAGGAGCAAATGAATGTGGTTTGGCATAATGACAGAATGGTCGACTGAAACATTGGGATAGACCGAAGGAATATTACGAATGGCAAGATCAACGAGCTCTCCATAGTGGGTAAGCCGTACCTCGGGCGGGCGGCTGATAGCCGCCCCTACGGCGATGTCGGACAAAGTACAGCGCTTTTCTTTCGTGCAGATCGTGATAAAATATACGCCAGGAGAAGAATAATCATAATTCGGCAATCGGATTCGTTTCCGCGCAGGCAAATCCATGATCCAAACCTCCAATCCCACCGTAGGGGCGGATATCATCCGCCCGTGAGTTCCAGACCCACCGTAGGGGCGGATATCATCCGCCCGTGAGTTCCAGACCCACCGCAGGGGCGGATATCATCCGCCCGTGAATTCCAGAGCCACCGCAGGTGCGGATATCATCCGCCCGTGAATTCCAGATCCACCGTAGGGGCGGATATTATCCGCCCGTTAATTCCAATCCCACCGCAGGGGCGGATATCATCCGCCAGTGAGTTCCAGACCCATCGCAGGGGCGGATATCATCCGCCCGTAAGTTCCAATCCCATCGTAGGGGCGGATATCATCCGCCAGTGAATTCCAGACCCACCGCAGGGGCGGATATCATCCGCCCGTTTTTGACGATTATACCACGGCTTCGGCAAAGAAAACAGGCGTCCTCGCACATCTTTGAACATCTATGGAACATCTCGGAACAACTTTTTTACATCTTATAGCGTGATGGAGAGACTTTACGCGTCTCTCCATCATTTATATTCATTGAGAAAACAATTGTTTTATGTGTAGTGCTATGTTAATATGTTCTTGCGACGCAATCGAATAGAGAGACAAGGACAAGGGTATGTTTTTACTTCGGTAAAAACGCACCCTCCATTTTGGCATCCCTTGTGCTTGTCTGAAATGATTGCGTCGCGGCAAATGAGGCTATGCGTTTTTCGCGCGTGGCTTCGGCTGCGCGCTTTTTTTCCCCAAAAAGCACAGGATACTGTGAAAAGAGAAGGAGAGTTAAATATGCAGACTATATTTGTGGTTTTATTTATCATTCTATATGTGTTAGCAAATGAACTAACTTATATGGTCGCAGTTCATCAGCAAATGGGTTATTGTCAGCATATTTCTGCGGGCGACTTGTGTTGGACAAATCGTATTATTATGGCAATTCCCTGTGTGTGGTATTGTGGTTGGCTTATTGGAATTGCTTTATTCGCTTTTAGTCTGTTTGGGCTTCTCCACGCGACAATAGGGTGGGTATTAACTATTCCTACACTAAACATAGATGATGAATATAGAATAATCAGGCACACAGATATGGAATGCGGATTATTGATACCAACAGACATTATCTGCTTAGTTTTTACACTTCTATCTTTCTTTATGGCTCCATTTAGAAGTGCCATCCAAGTGTTGGGGTCTACAAATATGATATTAGTCATTGTTTCTGTTTTAGTAATCGGATTTATTGCCCGCGGAATAGTCCTCCGCAAGGTCAGTTAGGAGAGAAATAATGAAAAAACTAATAGCGCTTGTATGCGTCATAGTTTGTTTGTCGCTATTTCCTTCTCACTGCTTGGCGGAGTCAACTGTAAGTATAGATGAGCTCGGCTTTTCAGTATCTTTACCAGCAGATTCATATGTGTTTACTCAGAATACGAGCCTATCTTCACCTCTATGGAGCGCATTTGATGTAGAGCCCTCGGTGTTTCTCGATTATTTGAAGAGCAACAATATCTATTTGGATAGCATTGCGTCCGATGCTTCCTATGAGATTGTTATAATTGGACGCCAGAATCAGAATTATAGCAAAATCTATAACTTGAATCTCTATGATGATAAAGAAATAATGGAACTTTTGAGTTCTTCAATCAACAGTGTGAGCGAAGAGCTTGGCGTGAAAACAGAATCGGTATCTATATATAAAACAGGAGATTTAAAATTCTATTCTTTTTTGGGAACACACTCAGAAGAGGGGCTAGTTATACATATAAAGAGTTTCTTTACTGTGGTGAATGGAATATTTGTTCAAATTACTTTGCGTTCATACGCAGGCTCACTCAGTAGTCAACAAGAAAAAACAATAAAACAAGTTATCGACAGTGTCCATTTTAAAGAGATACTAAGCAAGCCAGCAACTTTTTCTAATTCCAATAGCAACGGTTCCATTTTGTATAAAGCCTTAATTGGCGGCATATCTGCTTTGATTATTGCTGTCCCTTCTGCGCTAATACGAAAAGCTAAAAAAGAGGAAAAGGAAGATGAGCGCAGCCAAGGAACAGAAAAGGAAGGTAAACTCGAAGAAACGCGTGGGACAGACATAGAAAAAACACCTATAAAGCCATCACAAGAATACCCGATCTCGGACGCCTCATTGGACGAAAGCAATATAACAGAAGCTCGAAAGTATAAGCAATTGCTTGATGAAGGAATTATAACGCAGGATGAATATGACGCGAAGAAAAAACAACTTTTAGGACTGTAATCTACAAAAAGAAGACTAGTATTTATTTCAAAATGGGAGAAGAAAATGTTTGAATATGAATTGATGTATTTCTTTGTCGGTGCGCCACTTTGGAATATCCCAGTGATAATAGGCAGTGTGGTTGGTCTTTCGCGCGCAAGGAAGGGTAAATCTCCTTTTGGCGCGTTCATTGTTGGTATTATCATTTTGCTGTGTTTAGTGTGGGGCGAATACTCTGGAAATAAACGCCGAAATACAGGGTATCTTCTATCAGAAGAAATGATAATATCACTTGTTTTCTGCGCGATTTATCTTTGTATTACGTTGCCTCTGGCGATTAAGAAATATAATAGATACAACAATGAAATGGTCTATTATTGCGTTTCGTGCGGAAACGACTTCAACGCAGATGTGCGAGATGAACCGCAAGCGAAGTTCAAATGTCCTAAATGCGGTGCTCTGTTAGTTAATACCTCCGTCCTCTCGGCAGAATGGGAATTGCTGACACCAGAGGGGAAAAAGGAAGCATTACAACAGTTTATATCATCTAAAAACTCTGAACCAGTAGATACAGAGCCCGTAGATACAGAACCCGCAGATACAGAACCCGCAGATACAGAGCCCGTAGATACAAAGCCCGTAGATACAGAGCCCGTAGATACACAAATCGTAGATACGAAATCAGAGCCGTTTACCTCTCGTCCTGACGGTTTTAGCGGCGCTGATGAAATACGAAAATACAAGACCCTTATGGACGAAGGCATCATCACGCAGGAAGAGTTTGACGCGAAGAAAAAACAGTTGTTGGGACTGTAAAAAACTATCGGCAGGGAGCAAACACTCCCTGCCGTTTTTATCCCTCCAACAGTCCGATATACTTATACGCCGTCGTTCTGCTGACGTCGCATAGCCTCGCTAATTCGGTGAGGTTGAACGCACCCTTCTTATACGCTGGATCATGCCGAAGGAAGTTTGCGGGAAGTTCGTCAAGCGTGGTCTGCGGTCTGCCGATCCCGCCTTGCGGTCGATGAAAAACGCATCGGGTCCGGGCGATTCCTCGTGGGTTTTGCCAGCCGCGGAGAGGATGGCCTCGCGGCTTCCGTCGGAATTCGGAAGTATTGAGACTGCGCTTGCTTGACAAAAGCGTTTTTCAAATCTATTATGAATATCGAGCAAAGACCGAACATATTATAAAGGAAAGGAAACGATCATGAAAAAACTGATTTCGCTGCTGCTTGTCGCTCTGATGCTGGCCTTGCTCACCGGCACTGCCTTCGCGGCGGGGGTCAAACAGGACGTTGTGCCGGTAGAAGCGCCCGCGGAAGAAGAGGCGGACGAGACGCCGGAGTACTATTGGGAGGATCTGGTACCCTACGTTGAGGCCTTCGGCTTGGAGGGACAGTTCTATTCGCTCACCTATTTCGGCCTTGACATGTGGGTGCCTGACGATCTGGAATTCCAGGAGCTCGCGGACGAAGATCTTGAGAAAGGCCTGGTTGCCTTCGCAACCGACGCCGACGAGAATTGGAAGTTCATGGTCGTGAATCTCGTCTATGATCAGCAGATCGAATCTCTCGAGGAGTGGCAGGAACTCCTGAAGGAGCAGGAGGGCATCGAGGAGTCAGTTCTCTGCTATGTCAACGACCTGCCCGTTCTGGAGTATCTGCTGCCGGAGAAGGACTGCTTTGTCTGCGACCTGTGCCTTGAAGACGGCAGCATCCTGGAGTTCGTCTGGGGGCCGTTCTCCGACGAGGCTTACGCAGTGAACGCCGGCTTCATGTCGAACTCGCTCATGATCCCGGCCGAATAACGCTTCCGAAGAGGGGGAAAGGGTGGCGGCATCCTTTCCCCTTCGTTATCCCTCCGGAGCGAGGCCGCGGCGCTGCCCGTCGTTGCCTTTTGAGGGGGAATATGATAAAATGATCCGGCAGTATTCAGATCGAAGAGACAGGCGGGCGGGCGATTCGCTCCGGAAAACCGGCGCTGGCGCCCGCTTTCCCAACCTGCCGGATGAAGGAGAAACCATGAACAAGAAAATCCTAATGCTTGTCGCCCTTTGCCTTGCCGCCATGCTTCTGGCGGGCTGCAGCGTCAGGCTGAATATCAACAAAAAGGAGCCTGCGGCGGAGGAACTGCTGGCAAACGCCGTGCTTGCCGCCGACCCCGTGCGCTACGATCCCGACGGCCAATATACCGTGACCTTCCGCTATGAACAGGGCGGTTTCACCAAGATGGATCTCTCCCGGGCCTATGTGGCCTTTTACCCCGTCACGATCCAGGATCAGATCGACGCGATCGTGGGCGAGGACACGGAGGACATTCTGCCTCTGCCGGTCGACGCGCAGAACGCGGTCGACGAGGTCACCGGCGCCGGCAAACTGCAGAAGATCGCCGTGATCACTGTGGAGACCGTCGATGATCAGACCCTGAAGGTCTCCTTTACGGATAACGACAGCCCGGTGATCGGGAAAAGCTATTATTTCATCATCCCGAACGAAGGGATCTCGGGCTCCGTGCTGCCCGCGGAATAAGCGGGCGTGAAGGGCAGCGGAGAAGGAGTGACGCCGATGAAAGCCTATGGAAAGAAACTGGCGGAGGGACTGGCCTTTGCCATCGTCGTGGTCCTGATCGCCTGGTTCGACGGAAGCATCACCCCGGCCGGGGCGCGGCCGCTCTGGTTCCAGGTCACGACGCGGCTCGTGATCTATACGGCGATTTTCTTCGCCGTGAGCCTTGTCGTGGACGCGATCTTTGCCGGAATCGGGAAAAAGTGAATCCCTATGCGGAAAGGCCTCCGGCGATGCCGGGGGCCTCAGACTGTAGACAAACCCGGTTCCGTCCAGCTTGGACTTGCAAGGGGGATTGTGAAGGGGGACGGGGAGTCCCCCTTCACGTACAATCTCAGCCGATTTTATAACCGATTCAAGGCTATAAAATCGGCCGCTTCAGCGTGCTGAGGCCTCCGGCGATGCCGGGGGCCTTCGTTCTTGCCGCGCGCTGTCACCCGTCGGAATAGTATGGGTTAGCCCCATCCTTCCGAAAGGTGATCTTTATGAATCCTGAATCCATTCTCAACTGCCCCGCTCTCCCGGCGGATCTGCGCGCCGCGCTCGCCGGCGCTCCGTCGATCCTCGCCCCGGAGACGCGGCAGCAGCTTTTTGAACGCTGCTTCGGTCCCGCCGGCGGCTCCCGCTTCGATGTTTGCTACACCGTCCCCGGGCGCGGCATGTACCGGGAGGCCGAGGTCGTGCGCTGCAAAAACGGCGCCGCGGTCAACTTCGCGGAGGATTATATGCGCCGCCGCGACCCCGACTGCATGCGCATCGGCGACGAGCTGCCCACTGACAAGCCCCGCTTCCGGGACGCTTACGGCTATCCCTTCTCGGAGCTTCGAAAGGAGACCATGGCCTGGCTGCGCGGCCGAAGCCTCCTGCTGCTGCCCTTCTGGGCGGGCGGCCCGCACTTCGGTTATGACGCGCTGCTGCTGTGTCCGGCCAACGCCGCATTTTTCGCGCTGGCTCTGGCCGATATGCAGGGATTTCGCAGCATTAGGGAGCTGGAGGCGGACTATGCGCCGCGGGCGATCCTCTATGCCGCGCCGCCCTTCCGACTGACGCATTTTGCGGGCAGGCAGGTCGTGGTCCACCAGCGCGGCGAGACGCTGCACGAGGTATTCGCCTACAATCTGTACCCCGGCCCCTCCGCAAAGAAGGGCGTTTTTTCCGTGCTGCTGGATATTGGCGAGCGGGAGGGCTGGCTCACGAACCATGCTTCCGCGGCGGCAGCGGAGACGCGGGAGCAGCGGCGCACGGTGTTTCTGCATGAGGGCGCCTCCGGCGGCGGCAAGAGCGAGCTGCTGGAGGAGATCCACCGGGAGGAGGACGGCCGGATCCTCCTGGCGGAGAACACCGCCACCGGCGAAAGGCTGCTTCTGCCCCTCGGCGAGACCTGCCGCCTCCGCCCCGTTGCGGACGACATGGTGCTCGCCCGTGCGGATCTGCAGGACGGCTCCGGCCGCCTGGTCATCGCCGACGCGGAGGACGGCTGGTTCCTGCGTCTGGACGGCGATCGGGCCTATGGGAGCCTGCCCGCCTACGAACGCCTGAGCATCCATCCGCCCCGGCCGCTGCTCTTTCTCAATCTGGACGCTCAGCCCGGCGCCACCTGCCTGCCCTGGGAGCCGGTGAAGGATTCCGACGGCAGCCCCTGCTCCAATCCCCGCGTCATACTCCCGCGAGGTATGATCGGCGGCGCCGTCCCCGGGGATCAGCCCCAGGCGGTGGACGTCCGCTCCTTCGGGGTTCGCATGCCGCCCAGCACGGCTGCAGCACCGGACTGCGGCGTGATGGGCCTGATGCAGTTTGTGCCGATCTCTCTGGCCTGGCTGTGGCGGCTGGTGTCCCCGCGCGGCTACCGGAACCCCTCCATTGCCGAGACGGGCGCTTCTTCCGGCCTGAAGGCCGAGGGCGTGGGCTCCTACTGGCCCTTCTGCACCGGGCGGCGCGTGACCCAGGCGAATCTTCTGCTGCGCCAGATGCTTGATTCGCCCGGAACGCGGAACGTCCTGCTTCCCAACCAGTACGTCGGAGCCTGGAGGGTGGGCTTCATGGGCGAGTGGCTCGCAAGAGAGCACATCGCCCGCGTCGGCGTTCCGACCCTGGAGCAGCTGACGCCCGCCCGCTGTCCGCTCTTCGGATTCGCGCCGGAGAGCATGGCGCCGGAGGAACTGTCCGTGCCGCGCTTCCTGCTGCGGCCGGAAGAGCAGCCGGAGCTGGGAACGGCGGGCTATGACGCCGGGGCGGCGATCCTGACGGAGTTTATGAAAAAGCAGGTCTCCCTCCTCCTCACCGACGAGCTGGATCCCCTTGGCCGGCAGATCATCGAACGCTGCCTCGGCGATGCGCCCGCTGAGGACTATCTGCGCCTGACGCCGTCGAAGCCCTTGTGAATCCGGCGGATGCCCACTGTACAATTTTCAAAAAAGAGAGTATAATATCTCTCACAATTCTTTGCGAGAGAGGAAAGCGGTATGCTGGAACTGAGAGACCTCTCCTTCGCCGTGGAGGAAAACGGCGAGAAAAAGGAGATCCTGCATGGCCTGAACCTGACCGTGCCGGACAACAGATTCATGGTCGTCACGGGCCCCAACGGCAGCGGCAAGTCCACGCTGGCAAGGCTCATCGCGGGCATCGAGAAGCCTACGACCGGCCGGATCCTGCTGGACGGGGAGGACATTACGGAGAAGAGCATCACAGAGCGGGCAAAGCTCGGCATCGGCTACGCCTTCCAGCAGCCGGTGCGCTTCAAGGGCATCAAGGTGCTGACGCTGCTGCGCCTTGCGGCGGGAAAGCAGATGAGCGTGTCGGAGGCCTGCGGCTATCTGTCCGAGGTGGGACTCTGCGCCAGGGACTATATCCAGCGCGAGGTGAACGCCTCCCTCTCGGGCGGCGAGCTCAAGCGCATCGAGATCGCCACGGTGCTGGCCCGCCGGGCGCGCTTCACCGTCTTTGACGAGCCGGAGGCGGGCATCGACCTCTGGAGTTTCCAGAACCTGATCCGCATTTTTGAGTCCATGCGGCAGAACATTAAGGACAGCTCCATGATCATCATCTCCCATCAGGAACGTATCCTGAACATCGCCGACGAGATCGCCGTCGTTTCCGATGGGCGGATCGAGAGGCAGGGGAGCCGGGACGAGATCTATCCCACGCTGGTGGGCACCGCGTCGGCGCAGACGGTCTGCAGCCGGCTGAAGTAAGGGGGGAGCGGCATGGTACAACTGGACGCGATCCAAAAGCGCCTCATTTCCGAGATCGCCGATCTGCACGGCATACCCGAGGGCGCCTACAACTTCCGCGCAAACGGCGGCCTCGCCGGGCGGCAGACCACCGCCAACATCGACATCGTCTCCAAGGAAAACGGCAGCGGTATCGACGTGCGCATCCGACCCCACACGGTCAACGAGAGCGTGCATATCCCCGTGGTGCTGAGTCAGACCGGCCTGAAGGAGGTCGTGTACAACGATTTCTACGTGGGCGAGGGGAGCGACGTGGTCATCGTCGCCGGCTGCGGCATCGACAACTGCGGCGGCCAGGATTCAGAGCATGACGGCATCCACCGCTTCTTCCTGGAAAAGAACGCGCGGGTCCGCTATGTGGAGAAGCACTACGGCTCCGGCGACGGAATGGGCAAGCGCATCCTCAACCCGGTCACCGAGGTGCACATGGACGAGGGCAGCTATATGGAGATGGAGATGGTGCAGATCAAGGGCGTGGACTCCACCGAGCGCAGCACCGTCGCCGAACTCAAAAAAGGCGCCAAGATGGTGGTGCGCGAGCGCCTGATGACCCACGGCGAGCAGCGCGCCCTGAGCGTATATAAGGTGGAACTCAACGGCGAGGGCGCCAGCGCCGACGTGGTCTCCCGTTCCATCGCGCGGGACCGCTCCTATCAGAAGCTGGACGCCTGCATCATCGGCAACGCTCCCTGCACGGGCCACACCGAGTGCGACTCCATCATCATGGACGAGGGTACCATTCTGGCGGTGCCCTGCCTGGAGGCCCACCATGTGGACGCCTCCCTGGTGCATGAGGCCGCCATCGGCAAGATCGCCGGGGAGCAGCTCATCAAGCTCATGACTCTCGGCCTCACCGAGCAGCAGGCCGAGGAAGAGATCATCAACGGCTTTCTGGCCTGAACAAACGGGACAGATCACGCGATCCCCCGGACATTGTCCGGGGGATTCTCACATTCTCTCTTGTGCGCGGCATAAAATGGTGGTATTCTAAACCAAGTAGTTTCTGGAAAAGAGGCGATTTTTTTGAAGATCGTTGTTCTGGGCGGCGGCATCAGCACCGAGCGTCATGTCTCCCTGGTCACCGCCACCTCCGTCTGCCGGGCCCTGCGCTTTTTGGGCCATCAGGCGATCTTTGTGGATATGTTTCTGGGCCTTGAAGACTTCACCGGCCCGCTGGAGGATGCCTTTGACGCGCCGGACGGCTTCTGCGGCCAGGTATCCATCGGCCATGAGGCGCCGGATCTGCAGGCGGTGATCGCTTCGCGCCGGGATCAGAGCGCGAGCCGCCTTGGGAAAAACGTGCTGGAGGTCTGCCGTCTGGCGGACTGCGTGTTCCTCGGCCTCCACGGCGCCGACGGGGAGGACGGGAAGATCCAGGCCGCGCTGGACCTGCTGGGCGTGCCCTATACCGGCTCCGGCCCGCTGGGCAGCGCCATGGCCATGGATAAGGCGGTGGCGAAGAAGATCGTCTCCGCCGCCGGTGTACGCACGCCGGAGTGGCAGGAGCTCAGCTTTACCGAGGCCGACATCCCGCAGCTGAAGGAGACGCTCCCGGTGCCCTGCGCCGTGAAGGCGGTGGGCGGCGGATCGTCCATCGGCGTGGCGCTGCCGGACACCCGGGAGGAACTGGAGAGCGCGCTGCACGAAGTGCTGCCTTACGGCCGCCGCTTCGTGGTGGAGCGGAAGATCGTCGGCCGTGAGCTGACGGTGCCGATCCTGGACGAGCGGGCGCTCAGCCCCATCGAGATCGTTCCGCCCGAGGGCATGTCCTTCGACTATGTGGCGAAATATCAGTCCGGCGACGAGGGCGCGCGGGAGCTCTGCCCCGCCCCCATCGGCGAGGAGGAGAAGCGGCGCGTCAGCGAGGCGGCGCTCGCGGCCCACAGGGCCCTCGGCCTCTCGGTCTACTCCCGCTCCGATTTTATCATGGACGCCGAGGGACAGATGTGGTATCTGGAGACCAACACCCTTCCCGGTATGACCCCCAACAGCCTGATCCCCAAGGCCGCCGCTGCGGAGGGCATGAGCTACGCCCAACTCTGTGAGAAGATCGTGCTGCTTTCGCTGCAGGACCGCGTGTGAATTCACAAATTCTTGATGTTTTACCCGGGCAATGTGGTAAACTTTGTCCATAGAAAACAGGATTCAGGGTGGGAACATGAAAGAAAGATTTGCACAGTTTATGAGTGACGCCCGGCGGCGCATGGCCGGATTCATGGCGGGGAGAAACGGCAACGACCAGCTCAACCTCTTCCTTCTGATCGTGGACGTGGTCCTGCTCCTGCTGGCGTCGATCTTCGCCCGCAGCCTCGGCGGCATCCTCTATCCGCTGGTGCTGGTCTTGCTGGGCTACACCTACTTCCGCATGCTCTCCCGCAACCTGTACAAACGGCGCACGGAGAACGAAAAGTATATGCGTCTGCGCACGAAGGCCGCGTCAAGGCTGCGCCTCGTGCGGGAGCGCTGGGTGCAGCGGCGGGACTATAAGTTCTTTACATGCCCCTCCTGCAAGGCGGTCATGCGGGTCCCCCGCGGCCGCGGCAAGATCAAGATCGTCTGCCGCAAGTGCGGCAGTTCCTTCACGGGAAAGTCGTAAATGTTCGGTTATCTCGTTGCCGACACGGGCAAGCTGACCGGGGAGGAGTTCAAGCGCTATCGCGCCTGCTACTGCGGCCTCTGCCGCAGCATCCGGGAGCGCCACGGGCAGAACGCCGGCCTTGCCCTGACCTATGACATGGCCTTTCTCGTGCTGCTGCTCTCCTCCCTCTATGAGCCGGAGGAACGGGCGGGGGAGGGCACGTGCATGCCCCATCCCATTGAGGCCCGCGCTTTCTGGCAGAACGAGAGCACGGATTACGCCGCCGATCTGAACACGGCGCTGGCCTATCTCAAATGCCTGGACGACTGGGAGGACGACGGGAATCTCGGCGCACTGGCGGAGGCAAAGCTCCTGGAGAAGAGCTTTCACGAGACGGAAGCGGCCTGGCCGCGCCAGTGCGGAGCGATCCGCCGCTCACTGGAGGCGCTGCACGAGCTGGAAAAGAACAGGATCGAGGACGCGGATGCCGCGGCGGAGAGCTTCGGCGGACTGATGGCGGAGCTGATGGTCTGGCGGGAGGACCGCTGGGAGGCGGATCTGCGCGCCGTCGGGCGCAGCCTAGGGCGCTTTCTCTACGTGATGGACGCCTGCATGGATCTGGACGAGGACGCCCGCCGCAATCGTTACAATCCCTTCCGCCGCTGGTACGGCCTGCCCGACAACGAGCAGCGCTTCCGCGACATTCTGCAGATGCTGCTGGGCGAGTGCCTGGCTTCCTTCGACCGCCTGCCGCTGGTGCAGGACGTGCCGATCCTGAAAAACATCCTCTGCGCCGGTCTCTGGCAGCAGTTTGATCAAAAATACACCACCAAGGGGAAAAGGGGACGCGCAGATGGTGCAGGACCCGTATAAAGTTCTGGGTGTAGCGCCTGACGCCTCCGATGAGGAGATCAAGAAGGCTTACCGGGACCTCACAAAGAAATATCACCCGGACTTGAACCCCGGAGATGCTAAGGCGGCCGAAAAGATGAACGACATCAACGCCGCCTACGACGCCATCAAGAACGGTACCGCGCAGCAGCAGAGCTACGGCGGGAACGCGGCCTATCAGCAGTACAGCCAGAACGCGGGCTACGGCTGGGGGGGCGGCGGCTTCACCGGCTGGGACAACTGGTACACCGGCGCGCAGCAGCAGTATCAGCAGCAGGAGCGCAGCGAATACACCGCCGCGCGCAGCTTCATCCGCAACGGGCTGTACCGGGAGGCGCTCAACGCCCTCTCCGGCGTGCCGGCCGTCGAGCGGGACGGGCGCTGGTACTATCTCTGCGCCGTTGCCAACATGTACATGGGCAACAAGATCGCGGCCCTGGAGCAGGCCAAGCGCGCCGCCGCCATGGACCCGGACAACGGGGAGTATGCGCGGCTGATGCAGATGCTGCAGCAGGGCGGGGATTTCTACCGCGGCTATCAGCAGGAGTACAGCAGCGGGCTGAGCTTCAACCGCCTGTGCATGACCGTGTGCCTTGCCAACATGTGCCTCGGCCCCATGTGCGGCTATCGCTTCATCTGCTGCTGAGTCACCGAAGGCCCGCTGCCCTGTTCCAAAGGAACGGGGCAGCGGGCCTTTTGCGCAGGATCGGTTTTACGGGAACAGCTCGCCTAGGCATTTGTCCGTATACTCAGTCAAGGCCCCAAAGTCCACATAGGGCTTGTAGACACTCTCCAGCGCGTCGTGCAGCGCCTTCGCCTCCCGGAGCTTTTCGCAGGCGTCGTCATAGAGGGCGCGGTATTCTGCCGTGAGCCTGCGCGCCTCCTCCCTGTCCTTCTCCGCCATGGGCAGCCGGACAAAGGAACCAAGGTTTACATAATCAGAATCCACGCCGAAGTGCCGCGGTTCCACGACGTGGGGCGCGGTGCCGTCCACCCAGGCCTGATGCAGCGCCGGGATGTATACGCCGTCCAGAGAGTCCGGGTCGCCGGAGCAGAGCACGTAGTGCACGCCCAGCCCGCGGGCCTCGGCCGCCCGGCCGAGCTTTCGCATGAAGCCGGATTTGCCGCAGCCGGGGCCGCCCTTGAGGATGTGAAGGAAGGCGCCCTCTTCCGGCGGAAAGCCCGCGTACAGCGAGATAAAGCCCTTGCCGGAATTGGCGCCCAGAAAGTAGGTCTGATTCATATTCTTCCTCCCGGTTGACAAAAGATCTGACTTCATTAACCTATGCCACGAAAGGCGTGAATATGTTGTACGACTATATCTTGTTTGATTTTGACGGCACGGTATACGACACCGTGGAGGGCATCGCCAGATCGGTGCGCTACGCGCTCAACAAGCACGGCTGGGACGCGGAGCTCTCGGAGCTGCGCTGCTTTGCCGGTCCGCCGCTGGACGAGATGTTCATGGAGAAATACGGCGTGAGCCGGGAGATGGGGCTGCGGCTCACGGAGGAATTCCGGGAGCGCTACAAGCCCGTCGGCGTCTACGAATCCCGCCCCTTCGAGGGCGTGCGGGAGCTGCTGACCGCCCTGCGCGCAGCGGGGAAGAAGACCGCCGTGGCCACCTCCAAGCCCCAGCATCTGGCCGAAGAGCTGCTGCAGCGCTCCGGGATGCGCGCACTCTTCGACGTGGTCTGCGGCTCGGAACCCACAGGCGGCGGCAACGCAAAGTGGCAGGTGACGGAGCGGGCGCTCCGGGCCCTCGGCGCGGAGAAGGCGCGCAGCGTGCTGGTGGGCGACACGAAGTACGACGTGCGCGGGGCGCAGCGGGTCGGGATCCCGTGCATCGGCGTGCGCTACGGCTACGCGGCGCCAGGTGAGATGGAGGAGGCCGGCGTTCTGGCCATGGCTGCGGACACGGAGGAGCTGCTGAGACTCCTTCTGGGCGACGAAACCGGGATGTGAAAAATCACATCCCGGTTGTCATATCTCGATCACAATGGTTTTGAGCCCCTGCCGCATGGCATAGAGGAGGGTGCTCTGGGTGCCGCCTGGGCGGCCGTTGTAGCAGGCGAGGACCAGCGACGAGCGATCGACCATGCTGCGGTTTCGCCGCTGCATGCAGTCCGGCGTATAGTGGATCTGAAGCACTGTGACCCGGCTGCAGCGGTCCAGGATGCCGTTGTAGCGCTGCCGCTGCCGCAGGGGCCATTTGTCCGGCTGCGTGCCGCAGGGGATCACCGCCTCCAGCGTTACGTCCGGGTGGCTGTCCCGCAGGGCCAGCACCGCCTCGGCGAAATACATGTCGCAGCCCAGGGCCATCCCGCAGAGAAAGTGCCGCCAGCCGGCCTCGTACACGCCCTCCAGCCGGGCGGCCAGCTCCAGCTTCAGCTCCAGGCAGCGCGGGTCGTTTTCATTGGTACCCCAGGGCAGGGACTGGGGCCGGTGCCCGGTAAAACAGCAGCTGTTCTCCCGAGCCTGCCATTGCGCCATACGCCGCCCCTCCTTTCCCGAGCCTCTATCCTGAAGCACAGTATATTCCATGGCGGGGGACTTGTCAAAGGCTCTTTCCTGTGCTATACTCATGCTGTCTTCAGGGCAGGGTGAAATTCCCGACCGGCGGTAAAGTCCGCGACCTGCGAAAGCAGCTGACCCGGTGAAACTCCGGGACCGACAGTAAAGTCTGGATGGAAGAAGACGGGGAAAACGCAGATTCCTTGTCCTTCCTTTGTGCGCCCGAAGCAGCAGCTTCGGGATTTTTTATTGTGTAAGGAGGAATCAACATGGAAAACCTGAAGTTCATTCTTGTGTGCCTTGCGATCTTTGCGGGGCTCCTGCTGGTGGCGATTGCCTTTGAGCGCATGCTCGTGAAGGACCGCAAAGCCTTTTCGGACACCCATTACATCGCCTATACCGCCATCTTCGCCTGCATGGCGGGCGTCCTGATGCTGGTGGAGATCCCGCTCTTCTTCGCACCGGGCTTTTACAAGATGGATCTGAGCGAGCTGCCCATTCTGATCTGCACCTTCTATCTGGGGCCGGTGGCCGGCGTGGCGGCCGAGCTGATCAAGGTCTGCATCAAGCTCCTGTTGAAAGGAACTTCCACCGCCTTCGTGGGCGATTTCGCCAACTTCGCCGTGGGCTGCTCCTTCGTTTTGCCGGCCAGCGTCGTCTATCACGCAAAGCCCAGCCGCGCTTCCGCCCTCACCGGCATGATCGTCGGCACTCTGGTGATGACCGTCTTCGGCAGCGCTTTCAACGCCGTCTATCTGCTGCCCAAGTTCGCCGTCCTCTTCGGCATGCCCATGGAGGTCATCGTCGGCATGGGTACCAAGGTGAATCCCGCCATCCACAGCGTCTCCACCCTGGTCCTTTTTGCCGTGGTACCCTTCAACCTGCTCAAGGGCATCGTGGTTTCTCTGCTCACCTTCCTGCTGTATAAGCGCATTTCGCCGATCCTCCACAAGGGCGACGAACGCCGCCGCCGGAAGCGCGCAGACAGGGCAGCAGCCTGAGAAGGCTCAGGGCCAGGTTCAGCCCCTCGCAGAAGTACAGCACGGCCACATAGGCGCCAAGTCCCCGGCGCGGCAGCAGAAGCAGCAACAGCAGAAGCCCCAGGGAGGCCTCCGCCACGTTCACGCCCATGCTCCAGAGCTGCTCCCCCAGACCCTTGAGGCAGCCGTCCGCCGCCAGATCCACGTACGTCACGGGCATCAGCGGCGCGAGGATGCGCAGAAAGCGGGCGGCGTCCCGGCTGTGAAAGAGCAGACCGCCCAGAAGATCGGCGCAGAGAAACAGAATAGCGGACACCGCCAGGGAGTACTGCAGGCTCAGCCGCAGCAGTCTCCCGGCGGTGTTTTTGATTGTTTCCCTGTCGTCTCGCACCTGGGCTTTCGTGAGAACGGGGACGACCAGCTCAGCCGCGGAGGCCGGCAGGCAGGCGGGGAAAAACAGAAGCGGCAGCACCATGCCCTGGATCACCCCGTAGCCCGCCAGCGCCGTCTCCGCGTTCAGCCCGGAGGCGCGCAGCCCGCGGGGGATCAGGAGCTGCCGCAGCGTGGTGAGGGCGCTGCGCGTACAGGCGGAGAACGCCAGGGGCAGCGCCAGGCGCAGAAGCCGCGCAGAATAGCGGCCGCCGGTCTCCGTCCCGGGACGACGCTGCCGTTCACAGACGAAGAAAGCGGCCAGAAGCAGCAGCGACAGAAGATCCGCCGCCGCTCTGGCGAGCATCAGAGCCGCGCAGCGCATCTCAAGATCGCCGGGCGGCGTCCGCTTCAGCAGCAGCACGCTCAGCCCGACGCCGGCCAGCGCCTCCGCCAGCTGTGCCAGCACCGGCTTCCAGACCAGACCGCGGGCGGTGTAGTAACCGGAGAGAGCGGCACAGAGGGAAATGCAGGGCATGGAGAGGGCGGCGATGCGCAGCGGGAGCACGGCGCGTGCGTCGCCGATCCAGAGGAAGCCCAGCGGTTCCGCCAGCAGCCGCAGCAGCAGGAGCGCACAGAGACCGCAGAAGCCGGCATAGGCAAGGCAGCGGCCCATGGCGCGCTGTACGCTGTCCCGTCCGGCGCCCAGCTCCTCGGCCACCAGCCGGGTGGAGGCAAAGCGGATGCCGGAGATGGCAAGAGTCGCGCACAGGCCGCTGACCGAGAGCGTCAGCTGATGCAGTCCGAGCCCCGCCGCGCCGAGACTCCGGGCGAGAAAGGCGTGATAGCCCATGTCGATCCCGCTCATCAGCAGGGAGGCGCCGGTGAGCAGCAGCGTGTTGCGCGTAAAGGAATCAGAGATCATGCTTGAGCCTATGCGCCGCGGAACGCGGATAGAATCCCGCTTGCAATGATCCATGACCGGTGATAGAATAAGAAAAAACGTAACGATTCAGTCCTGGGCTCGATGGGGGAGTTCAGTGGGGCACTCCCCTCTGATTTTTCGCCTCGGAAAGCGAAAAACAAAGCCAAATTCGTTTTTGACGGGGCTCTGCCTCGCCAAAAACACCCCAAGCCGAGCTCTGCACGGCCTCGCGCCGACCAAAGCGGGCCTTGTGCCCGCTGCGATAAGCGCGAGTATCCCCTAACTGTTTAGTCTCCCGCAGGGGGACTGAACAGTTACGAAAAAACACAATCGAGGATACTGTATTGAGAGCTTTGAAACACGCGGCGCTTGTACTCCTTGCGCTGCTTCTTCTGATCATCCTGCCCTCCGGCTGCGGCGCCGCGCTGGGGGAACGCCTGGGGCAGCGCGGGCAGACGGCCGCGCCTGTCCTTCCTTCCGCCGAAACGACGGCAGAACCCACGACGGAACCCACGCCCGAACCTACGCCCGAACCCACGCCCGAACCCACGCCGGAGCCGCCTCTGCCCGCCGGCATGGCCGTGACGGTGGACGGAAAGCCGCTCCCTTCCGGGACAGTGATGAAAAACGACGTGTGCTACATGTCCCTCGCCGAGGCCGCCGAGGCGCTGGGCCTGGAGCCTGCCCGGGAGGGGGACGCGGTCTCCTTCACCTGGCGCCGCCGGGAAGTGCGCTTCACCCTGGGGGGCGATATGCTGGTCTACGGGGAGCAGGCACGGGAGCTGATCCCGGCTGCCGCCGCCTATCAGCGGGAGGTCTGGGTGCCGGTGCAGGCTTTCTGTGATGCGCTGGACATTTCGGTGTTCCTCGACGAGGAGAACGAGCGCCTCTACTGCACACCCGCCGCGGGGGCCTGGGAGCTCCCGGAGGGCTACAAGGTGCCGGTGCTGATGTACCACGGCGTCAACGACTACGCCTGGACCATGCCGAGCCTTTTCGTGACGCCCGCGGAGATGGAGGAACAGCTCGTCTACCTGCTCGATAACGGCTGGGATCCCATCTGGTTTGAGGATCTGGAGCACGTGGAGGAGTATGACAAGCCCATCATCCTGACCTTTGACGACGGCTATGTGTGCAACTACAACATCCTCTTCCCGCTGCTGCAGAAATACAACGTAAAGGCCACCTTCTTCATCATCACCAACTATCTGAGCCGTCCCGAGGGTTCCGGCTACTCCAATATCGAGCAGTATCTGACCTGGGACAATCTCCGGGAGATGGACGCATCGGGCCTCTGCTCGATCCAGAGCCATACGGCGGAGCACCTGGACATGGACATTCTGGGAGAACCCTCGACCCGCCGGGAGCTGGAGGGCTCCAAGCTGATGCTGCTGCGGCAGATCGGGAAGGAACCCTACGCGGTTTCCTATCCGGAGGGACGGGCCACGGAGCTGACCTATCAGGTCACGCGGGAGAACTACCGCTTCGGCGTGAAAATGAGCGGCGCCACCTACGTGACCGGAGACGATCCGGTGGTGATCTGGCGCATCTTCATCCCGCGGGGAACTACCATTCAGGAATATGAGAACCTGATTAACAAATAAGGAGGAATTCACATGATCATCACCATCGGCAGAGAACACGGCAGCGGGGGCCATGAGATCGCCCGCGCCCTGGCGGATGCGCTGGGCTATGCCTGCTATGACAAGGAGATCGTGGATCACGCGGCCGAGAGCTCCAACTTCAGCCGGGAGATCCTGGATTCCTTCGATGAAAAGCGGGTCTCGCCCTACGTGGTGCCCGTACCGAACTTTGTGGGCATGGGCGAGAGCTTCCGCCTGAACATGCAGGTGGCCGCCGCCCAGTTCGAGGCGATCCGGAGCCTCGCTGAGAAAGGCAACGGGATCTTTGTGGGCCGCTGCGCCGACTATGTGCTCAGAAACCGGGAGGATCTGCTGCGCGTGTTCATCCAGGCCGGGGAGGAGAGCCGGACGCAGGAGATGATGAAGCGCCGCGCGCTGACGGAGGAGCAGGCCAGAAAGCTCATCCGCCAGGTGGACAAGGACCGTGCGAGCTATTACCGCTACTATACCGATCAGGTATGGGGCGACCGGGAGAATTACGATCTGTGCATCAACAGCGACAAGGTCGGGGTGCAGGGAGCCGTGGAGATCATCCGGAGCTTCCTTGCGGCGATGGAGAACAGATGAAACAGCGGCGCACCTTTGCCCTTCTGCTCGCAGCCGTTCTGCTGCTCGCTGCCTGCGGCGCGGAAAGACCGGCTGCACGGAGCGCTCCCGCAGCGTCTCCGAGCACGGCGCCGACGAGCACGCCGGCGCCGAAAGCACCCAACGACAACAGCGCTGTCAAGATCCAGGGAACGCCGGTCGGCACACTCGACTGCAAGGCGGCGTTCGGGACCGAGTTTTCCGAGATCTGGGAGGTCCCGGAAGGGGAGAGCGTCACCCGGCGCTTTTACAACTATACCGACGGACTGGGCCTCTGGGACAACTTCCTCGTCATCCTCCAGAATACCGACGCCGGGCACAGCGCGGAGGAGGCGGCGGATTACGCTGAATACGCGGTGCTCCGGGCCGATCATTACGGCTGGGGCGACGGCTTCTCCGAGGCTGAGAAGGAGAGCGACTGGAACTGGGAGACCTTCACCGAGGACATGAACGGTGCCCTCGTCGAGCTCACGGTCTCCCTGAAAAAGGGCCTGGTCGACGTGCGCTTTACCGCGACGGTCGACGAGGAGACCGTCTATCATCAGAGCTATACCGGCATCCATGCGGAAGGCCCGGTGTTTTTCTGCCTGAGCGTGGAAAACGCCTGCCTGGATCTGCTGCCGGAGGATACAGAATCAGAATAAAGGGGAAAGAGTATGGAACTGAAGAACACAGTGCTCGGCATCGAGCTGGGCTCGACCCGCATCAAGGCCGTTCTGATCGACGAGCGGCATCTCCCCATCGCCTCCGGCGATTATGAGTGGGAGAATCAGCTGGTCAACGGCGTCTGGACCTATGGCATGGACAGGGTGCACACCGGCGTGCAGACCTGCTTTGCCAGGCTGGCGGAGGACGTGAAGACCCGATACGGCGTCGCGCTCGACACCGTGGGCGCCATCGGCGTCTCCGCCATGATGCACGGCTATCTGCCCTTTGACGCAGAAGGAAAACAGCTTGCCGAGTTTCGCACCTGGCGCAACACGATCACCGGCGAAGCGGCTGAGAAGCTGACCGCGCTCTTTGACTTCAATATTCCCCAGCGCTGGAGCATCGCCCATCTCTATCAGGCCGTCCTGAACGGAGAGGAGCACGTGAAGGACATCGCATACCTCACAACGCTGGCCGGCTATATCCACTGGCAGCTCACCGGCGAGAAGCTCATGGGCGTGGGCGAGGCTTCCGGCATGTTCCCCATCGACAGCGCCCGCTGCGATTACGATGAGGTCATGCTGCGCAAGTTTCGGGAGCTGACCGGCATCGATCTGCGCGCGATCCTGCCCAAGGTGCTGCCCGCGGGCGCGTGCGGCGGCACGCTCAGCGCCGCGGGCGCGAAGTTCCTGGACCCCGGCGGCGTCCTGCAGCCCGGCATCCCCGTGGCTCCCTGCGAGGGCGACGCGGGCACCGGCATGGCGGCCACGAACTCCGTCCGTCCCCGTACCGGCAACGTCTCCGCCGGCACCTCCGACTTTGCGATGATCGTCACGGAGAAGCCCCTGGGCGTCCACCGGGAGATCGACATGGTCACCACGCCGGACGGCGCGCCCGTGGCGATGGTACACTGCAACAACTGCACCTCCGATATCAACGCCTGGGTGAATCTCCTGAGTGAGTTCGCCTTCGCCATCGGCGCGCCGCAGAACAAGGGAGAACTCTTTTCCATGCTCTTCCGCAAGGCGCTGGAGGGCGACGCGGACTGCGGCGGCCTGATGAGCTATAACTACTTCTCGGGCGAGGGCGTCACCGATCTGGACGAGGGGCGGCCCCTCTTCCTCCGTACGCCGGACGCGAAGTTCACGCTGGCAAACTTTATGCGCACGCACATCCTCTCCGCGCTCTCCACCCTGAAGATCGGTCTGGACATCCTGACGCGGACCGAGCAGGTGGGCATCGACAAACTCTACGGCCACGGCGGGTTCTTCAAGACCCCCGAGGTGGGACAGCGGATGCTGTCCGCGGCGGTGGGCGCGCCGGTCTCCGTGATGGAGACGGCGGGCGAGGGCGGCCCCTACGGCATGGCGCTGCTTGGCGCCTACATGCTCTGGCGCGAGGAGGGCGAGAGCCTGGCGGATTACCTGGACAACAAGGTCTTCGCCGAGGCAAAATCCGTCACCCTGATGGCCGATGTTCAGGACGTGGAGGGCTTCAACCGCTTCCTCTCGCGCTACAAAGCCGCGCTCCCGGCGGAGAAGCTGGCGGCCCGGGCATTCTGAGACTGCTGTTTCTGCAATCGATCTATCATCCGTTACAGCCCCATGCATTGATTTGCATGGGGCTGTTCATATTGCGAAAGAAACGGCGCGTCTCGAATCGCATGAGACATGAGAGGAAGAATCGCATCTTCCGCTGCTTGCAGAATTGTATAAAAAGATTGTCTTTTCAGAACACAATTGGTATACTGACATGGAAAGAAATGGAATCCCCCGGAAAGCCCTACCTACCCTGTAAGGAGAGAAAACGTGGAAAGAATTGTGCAGCGGATCCTGCTGATCTTTTTTGCTCTGTCGCTCGTGCTGTTCGGCGCAGGCTATTATCGGACAAGGCTCATGCGAGACGTAAACGGTCCGACAATCCGGATGGAGGAGACGAGTATCATGCTCTCGGTTCAGGACCCCGAGGAAGCCATCCTCCGCGGAATGGAAGCGCATGACGGAAAAGACGGGGATGTGAGCGCTTCGCTGGTGATCCAGAGCATGTCCAATTTTGTGGAAAAAGGCTGGCGGCAGGTTACGGTCGCGGCCTTCGACAGCGACAACAATGTGACGAAGGCGACGCGCGACGTCCGCTACAGCGACTATGTTTCTCCCCGCTTTTCCATCCGAACGCCGCTGGTTTTCGCGGTCGGCGAGAAGGAATCCACGATCATTCGCGCAGTGCAGGCGCAGGATTGCCTGGACGGCGATCTGAGCGCGAGCATCACCGTTGAGCTGGAGGATCGGGAAGGATGGCTGGACAGCAGTTCGGCAGGAGAGACGCGTCTGGTCTACACCGTGATCAACAGCGCGGGAGACGTGGCCTCGCTTCCGGTCACGGTACAGATATGCGACTATCGGGATACGCTGGCGGCGTCGGCGCTGCTTTCGAGCAATCTGGTTTATCTCCCGCGCGGCACGGACTTTGAACCGAGATCCTATTTTGTCGGTGTGATGAAAAATGAGGAGCAGATCCCTTTTGACGGCATGGTCGTGCAGATGTTCAGCACGGTGGACAGCTCAAAACCGGGGGTCTACGAAGTTCGATTTACCGTGACCGATACAGAGGAGGAGACCGTGACGACGCGCTGTTTGTATGTGATTGTGGAGTGATGAGATGGAAGACAGGTATGAAAGCGGCAATGTGGGCATGGAGTTCAAACCTTCGCCGATCGACTGGGACAGCATCCTGAGGGATCTCCTGAAAGGCTGGTGGATGATCGTCCTGGCTGCGCTTACCGCCGCGCTTCTGGTCGGAGGGTTTCATGAACTCCGCTATCAACCCGAGTACTGCTCGTCAAGCACCTTCGTCATCGGCCGGTCCGGCTTCTCCTATCAGCACATCTACGACAATCTGACCCAGGCGGAGAAGACGACCAAGCAATACGCCCAGGTGGTCAACAGCTCCATCCTGCGCGGGCGCGTCTGTGAAGAGCTGGGACTGCCCTCCTTTGACGCCAGGGTATCGGTCGAGTCGGTGGAGTCGACGAATCTGATGGTTATGACCGTTACGGCAGATACTCCGCGCAAGGCTTTTCTGATCAACCGTTCCATCCGGAAAAACGCGCTGGACCTGATGGGCTTTTTCATGGACGGCGTCACGATGATGGAGCTGGAAGCGGCGAACATCCCCGCGCAGCCGGTCAGTCCGCTGCGCATAGAAAGCGCCATGGAGTCTGCGGCGGGACTCGGCGCGGTGGGCATGGCGGCGATCCTGGTGGTGCTCTCTTGCTGGAGAGACACGATCAAGAATCCGGAGGACGTCACCCGAAAGGTGGACGCGAAGCTGCTCGCCACGATCTATCACGAGCGAAAGCATCCATCGGTCCGGCAGCACAGGAAGAAAAAGCGTGTCTCCCTGCTGCTCGACAATCCCATGCTCAGCTTCGGCTTTCTGGAATCCTATCGCTTCCTTGCGTCTCGCGTACGCAGGGCAATGGACAAAAACGGCAGGAAGGTACTGCTGGTGACCAGCGTCACGGAGAATGAGGGAAAGTCCACCGTTTCGGCCAATCTTGCCATTGCCCTGGCCCAGACCGGGAAAAAAGTCCTGCTGATCGACTGCGACTTCCGCAAGCCGTCCCTGTTCAGGATCTTTGAGATGAAGGTAGACGAGTCACAGGATCTCACCAATGCGATCCGTGACAAAACGAGACCGCAGATCGTCCCCTACGAAGGAGAGCCGAATCTGTATCTTCTGCTGTGCCGCAAGGCAAGGACCAAGCCCTGGGACATGGATTCGCTGGCATATTTTGTGGACTCCGTCCGCAGGATACGCGAGGCTGCGGATTACGTGATCGTGGATTCCGGCCCCATGGCGCTGGTCTCGGACTCGGAGGAATTCGCCGGCTGGGCGGACGCCTGCCTTCTGGTGATCCGGCAGGACTTGATGGAGGCCAGCTACATCAACGACGCGATCGACAATCTGGAGGAGACCGGTGCGGATCTGATCGGGTGCGTCCTCAACGGAATGCGCCACGGCCTTGTAGGACGGATGCGCGAGCGGAGCAGCTATTACGGCAGCGCATACGGGAACTACTCCCACTATCGAAAAGCGCCGTCGAGCGGAGGTGAGCGGGAAACATGACAGGAAGCGAAGACAGCCGCTTCGAAAACGAGCCGGGACTGCCGGTCGATATAACGAAGCTCCTGGCCAAGGCGTGGAAGCAGTTTCTGCGCAGCTGGTGGCTGCTGCTCCTGCTGATGGCTCTGTGCGCCGGCCTGTCTCTGGCCAGCCACGCTGCCCGTCACAGAGACCTGTACGAGGCATACGCCTCCTTTTCTGTCAGCGCGGGCAACCCCAAAGACGCTGCGTCTACCTACAATACGCGCGTATCGCTGAATCAGCTGGGGAAGACGTTCCCCTTCATTCTGGAAAGCGGCGCTCTGAACACGGTCGTGCGGGAGAAGCTGGGCCTTGCTTCCCTCCCGGTCACGATCTCGGCAGAGGTCGTGAGCGACACAAGCCTCTTCCGCATCTCTGTGAGCGGCGAGGATCCGGAGCTTTGCCGGCAGGCGCTGGATGCGGTGATAGAGAACTATCCGCAGGTGGCGCAGTATGTGATCGGAAAGACGATGCTGACGATGCTGGACTATTCCGGCACGCCTGTGACGCCGGTTAATCTTGTCAGCCGGAGATCGCTGGTCATACGCGGCGCGAAGATCGGCGGGCTGATCTATCTGGCGGTCCTGGGGGCGCTGGTCGTTCTGCGCAGAACGGTGGAGAGCGAGAACGATCTCAAGGGCTATACGAGCCTTCGCTGTCTGGCCAGCATCCCCTTCGTGCTTCTGAAAAAGCGAAGCAGGAAGAAAAAACTGCTTCTCATCAACCGCACTTCGGTCCCACCCGCGTTTACGGAGGCCTTCAATCTTCTGCGAGTGCGTCTGCTGCGGGAGATGGACCGTAAAGGGAAGAAAGTGCTGATGCTTACGAGCGCGGGGGAACGGGAAGGGAAAACCACGGTTTCTGCTAATCTTGCGCTCTGCTGCGCGCAGAAGGGCTTTCGTGTCCTCCTGATCGACTGCGATCTGCGCCATCCCTCTGTGGCGGCGTGTCTGGGCGTCACGGTCGAGCGTGAGATCGCGGACGTGCTGAGAGGGCGGCTGACTGTCAGCGAGGCGATCGAGCCCTGTGTTGGGAGCCTGGATATTCTGGCCGGCGCAGTCAGTCTGAATGCAGCGGACATCCCAAAGGTTCTGACGACGGATGCGGTCGAAAAACTGATGGAATACGCCCGGGAGCATTACGATTACATCTTTGTGGACACGCCGCCCTGCGGGATCATCCAGGATGCGCTGGCCATTGCGCCTGCCTGTGACGCAGCCGTCGCCGTGATCCGGCAGGATTATCTTGCACGGACCAGGATCCTGGAGGTGCTGAATCTGTTGACGGATTCCAATGCCGGACTCATCGGCTGCGTGATCAACGGGGAGTCAGGCGGCGTCGGCTCCTACGGCCACGGACGCTACGGCTACGGCAGCGGCTACGGGGCCTACGGCCGGTACGGCAGATACGGGACTTATGGCAGCAGCAAATACACCCAAAGGAAGACGAAGGCAAGATGAAAAAGGCGAGTCCGCTGCTATGCGGACTCGCCGTGTGCTTTCAAATCAAATATGCGCGGGCATTTTTAGATCGCGAATATCGACCCTTTCGGATCGGATCCCGGTACCTTTTTCTTCCCGCTCCTTCCATTTCTGCGATCGCGGGTTTCCCGCAGGGAATAGGAATGCAGCTCAGCCTGTGCCTGTCAGCGTGATCACACTGACCTCCGGCATGTTGAAGATCCTGGGGACACGGCCGCGGCCGGCAAGTCCCGCGTTGATGATCATGGTATATTTGCCGTCGTCAAAATGATAAAGGCCGCGGTCGTATTTCGGAAAGAAGCCCTGGTTCGGAGCGTAGACGCCGCCGATCCTCGGGATCCGGAACAGGCCCCCGTGGGTATGACCGCAGAGGTAGAGGTCTCCGGTCCAGGTCTCATGCCCGTCGGCAAAAAAACCCTCCGGCATATGACGCAGCACAATGGCGGGGGTGCCGTCCGAGCCGACGCTTTTTTCCATCACGTAGTCCGGCGCAGCGGTCATCAACTTCCGACTGTAATACTTATAGTGCCCCATTGTAAAACCGACGTTGACCCGGTTCCCGCCGATCTCGGTTTCCAGGTAATCATCCAGCATCGCAATCGCGCCCGTTTCGTTGACGGCGGCAAGGACCCGCTCCGGCCCGAGAGGACAGTCCATCTCGGTGTTCCCGAGAGTATAATAAACCTGAGCTATGTTTTGGAGGTTCCTGAGAAAGGCGCAAAGCTCCTCCAGGTCGGCAGCATCCGCATCGTTGTTGATCATATCGCCCAGACAGAAGACGGCGGCCGGCTCCTGTGCGGCGACGGCGGAAAGGAGACGCTCATTGTCCCTGCCGAACCGGCGGCTGTGCAGATCGGAGATCACGGCGATCCGGATATCCTGACGGATCCCCTCGATGGGGATCGTGTACTCTTTCACGGAGAGCGAATATGTGCAGACAACTGCGGAGGCGCAGCAAAGCAATGCGGCGCAGACGATCAAAGCTATGAGAAGACGCAGATATACAGGAGGTTTCTTTTTCATAAGATCTTGTACTGCTTCAGCAGCTTTACACGCTCGGAACCGAGCGAGACGCTTTCCGCCGCCTCCCTGCTGCCTCCGTGCAGGAGGTAGGACGTGATGCGGGCGAGCCAGGCGGCAGGGAGAAGAAGAACACTCCTCTTCACCCAGGGATATTTCAGCTCCATGACCGCCCGGGTGGGGAAAGCGCTGCGCAGTACCGCGTGACCGTGCGAAGTGTCCGCGGAACCCTGCATGGCGGCGAAGGTGATATTGCCGCTGTGGGTTCGTTTCGCCGTGTTGTTTCCGTATACTCCGCCGTCCAGAGCGTCCGCAATGAGAGCGCTACTGTCGGCCAGCGTCCAGTCGGCAGGCGGGATCATGCCGAAAAACTTCTGACCGGCGTCCATCACGGCACCGGCAAAAACCTCGGCACGGACAAGCGCCAGCGCCTGCCTCACCCGTGCCCACTCGATCTCATAGGCGAGAGACCATCGCGCGGCGTCGCAGATCTGCCGGACGCCGACGCCGGAGTTGACGAAGTGCTTGAAGGCGTGCAGCAGAAGAAAAGTCATATGGTCGGTAGGGTCGAGCACCCGAAGACGTATGCCGTCGATCTCCTGAAAGCGGCTGCGCTCCCAGAATCCGGAACTGAGCCCGTTGAGAATGCTCAGCGCCCTGTTCTCCTGCGGAAACAGCTCCCAGTGCCCTTCCAGAACAAAATCGCCCTTGTGGTAACGCCCTTCGTGGTCGCTCCTGTATTCGGAATCCTCCTGGAAGCCGAGCTCCAGTAAAGCGGCGTGAAAGGCGGGATACTCCTCCTGAGGAACATACAGATCCTCGTCGGAAGAAGGCCGCTCATCCGGCTTCGGATAGGTCTGGCGGCAGAGAATGCCTTTGACCACTAGGGGAGAGAAGCCTTTCTCGCTCAGCGCGCGATAGGTGTCCAGAAAGACCGCGCTCCTCCGCACCTGGGAGGCAATGGAAAGCATGACCTCTCTGCGCCACAGAGCACGGACCTCGCCCGGGAGACGATTCTGCAGAGAGGTATAAACGAACGGCAGCAACTGCTGTCCGACGGCAAGCACGCGGAGTGCTTCCCAGGAAAAATCCTCGGGAATCTCCGCGTGACAGGGTTCGTGATTCAGATAGGCAGAAAGGGAATCCAGAAACAGATCGTTCAGTGTCATAGAAAATGATAATCCTTATCAAATGAAGCAATAGAAAGGTATGGGTTGAAAGCGGCTGTGATTCGAGAGCATCTGTGCGCTGCGGAAATAACCATTAAAATGCATATAGGCTTCCGTATCCGGCCAAAAGCAGCGGCTGTCAAAACTACAGAAATGGAGCAGCGGAAGAAAATATACATACTTTAATATTAGCATGGATTTCCCCAAAAGTCCATAAAAAGAATCTGCAATGGGTCAGTATCTGCCTGCCCCTTGATGATCCTTATCATGAACGGCCGATGTATAGGCGCCGACTTGCATACTCAGTGCAGTTTCCTTTATACACATTAGAATGTTACACGCTGTATACAGACTGTTTTTGCGATTGACGAGCGGTGCGCTTGGTGGTAAAATGGCATGTAATGTAAAATGAGTTGTTGTGTCTTTTGCGGGGGAATATAGGAGTGCGCAGGGAATCATTCTATGAAAAGTACATCAAGCGTGGAATGGACTTCTTTGGCGCCTGCATAGCTGTTGTGCTGGTTGCGATACCCATGGCGATCACCGCTGTTGCCGTCCGGGTCACGCTCGGAGCACCGGTTCTGTACAGTGCGGTTCGCATCGGAAAAGATGAGAAGCCGTTCATGATGTACAAATTCAGAAGCATGACCAACGAAAAGGATGAGGACGGAAAGCTGCTGCCGGATGCTGAGCGCATGACGAAGCTGGGAAAGTTCTTGCGGAGCACCAGCCTCGATGAGCTCCCGGAGCTGTTCTCCATCCTGAAGGGCGACATGGCTTTTATAGGACCGCGCCCGATGCCTGTAGAATATCTTCCCTATTTCAGAGCGGAAGAACGAGTCCGCCATACCTGCCGCGGCGGGATGTCCGGGCTGGCGCAGGTCAACGGCCGGACAAACATAACCTGGGATGAAAAATTCAGTTACGATATAGAATACGTGGAAAACATGTCGTTTTCTCAGGACTTCAGGATTTTTTTTGCGACGATCCGAAAAGTCTTTGAGCGGGAAAACATCGGTGCCCCGGATGAGGGCCAGAACATTGACCTGAACCTGACGCGGCCGAAACAAGAGGATATATGATACATACACCGTATTTTGAGATCCGAAAGGATGCTCTGGATAAGAATATTGAGGATTTGACCGAAGCGCTGAAAAGCGAATGGGGGAAGAGCATCTTTTCCTATTCCGTGAAAACCAACTCGCTTCCGTGGCTGCTGCGGCATCTGCGGGAGTTTGACGCATGGGCGGAGGTCGTTTCCAGCGACGAGTATCGCTTGGCAAGGCTGATGGGTTATCCTCAATCGAGAATCGTTTTCAATGGGCCGGTAAAGGGCAGAGATGATTTCCTGGATGCCCTCCGCAACGGTGCGGTGATCAACATCGACTCAGAGCGGGAGATCCGCTGGCTTGAGGAAGAGACGTTTTCCACACCGCGAACAGTCGGGCTGCGCGTGAATTTCTCGGTGGAGGACTGTTGCCCAGGCGACATTGGCTGGGAAAAAGA
This sequence comes from Oscillospiraceae bacterium, assembly GCA_902774015.1. Lineage (GTDB taxonomy): Bacteria > Bacillota > Clostridia > Oscillospirales > Oscillospiraceae > Limivicinus. Next base: position 29,363 of record CACYHB010000007.1, read on the forward strand.
CGGAACCCGCTTCGGCTTTAGTTATGAAAACGGCGCGCTGAAGAAGGCCGTCGAGAGAATCAACCGCATCTCCAACATTCGAGTCGGCGGACTGCATATGCATGTTTCAAACCCGAAACGCGGTGTAAACGTATACCGCACACTGGCGGCAATGGCCGCACGGATTATTCGGGAATATCAGATCGAAGCGGAATACGTGGATATCGGCGGCAGCTTCTTTGGCGGCGTTCCGGGAAAGACCACTTTTGTCGAGTATATTTCCGCAATCAGGGAAGAATTGGAGAGTACGGTGGATCCGCAGCGGACAGCGCTCATCGTGGAGCCGGGCAGTGCGATCATTGCATCTCCTGTGGATTTTGTGACCTCGGTGATTGACGTCAAGAACACTGCGAAAAGCCGGATGGTTACAGTCGATGGCAGTCGGTGCAATATTGATCCGCTGCTTCTAAAACAGAATTATCTGCTTGATCTTGTGTCCGAAGGAAAGACGTATCCCGGCAAGCAGATCGTATGCGGTTTTACCTGCATGGACAAGGACAGGATTCTGGAGATCTGCGATATGCCGGAGCTGCATGAAGGCGACCGGTTGGTCTTCCATCGCGTAGGCGCCTACACCATGCAGATGAATCCGCTTTTCATCAGCTTTTTCCCTGCGGTCTATGTGCGTGACGGGGAACTGAAATGCGTTCGGCCCGCATGGACAGCGGAGGATTTCGTGAATGAAAGACCGAACAAGTAAAATGAAAAAATTGATGATCCTGGGCGGCGGCCCAAACCAGGTGCCTCTCATTAAGGCGGCAAAGAGGATCGGCGTTTACGTCATTGTCTGCGATTACAGGGAATCGGCCCCCGGGGTCGCCTTGGCAGACGACTTCCGCCTCGTGAGCATAATGGATCTGGAAGGCGTCGTACGGGCTGCGCAGGAGGAGCAGGTTGACGGAGTTTTTACCAATTCCGAGCCTGCGATGCAGGTCGCGACAGATGCTGCAAACCGCCTCGGCCTCCCTGCCAACGACTCTTCGGTGATCGCGCTGCTTTCCAGCAAGGCGGAGTTCCGCAGGCTGCAGAAAGAGAACGGATTTACGGCGCCTGCTTCGGGTGCGGCCTCCGATCTGGAGGAAGCAAAAAAACTGGCGTCCTGCATGTCCTTCCCCTTGATTGTCAAGCCCGCCGCCTCTTCCGGGAGCCGCGGAGTGACAAAAATCAACAGTATGGAAGAACTTGACGATGCTTTTTCCTACGCGATGCGGTACACACGGAACGGTCTGGCGATCGTAGAAGAGTTCTTCGTGAACCGGAATGCAGATCTTCTTGGCGGCGATATTTTCGTCTCAGAGGGCGAAGTCGTTTTCTGGGGTCTTCTCAGCGACGTGCGCGACAAGAAGTATTTCCCCCTTCTGCCGGGTGGCAAACGCTATCCGATCGCTTTGCCAGAAGCACAGGTAGATCGTATCAAAGAGGAGACGTCACGGATTGTAAAGGCCTCCGGTTTCCGCTTCGGCGCGCTGAATCTGGAGATCATGCTCGGCGCGGCGGGGGAGGTGTTCTTCGTGGAGATTAATCCCCGCAACGGAGGCAATCTGATCCCGGAAGAATTGCAGGTTGCCACAGGCTTTGACCTGTTTGACGCTTCTGTACGTGCTGCGCTCGGCGAAAAGATCCCGCCCTTTGATGATTGCGGTTCATGCGCCAGCGCAAACTATCTGGTGCACAGCAGATATGGCGGAAAGTTAAATCGCGTGTTGTTTTCAGCACAGCTTGCCCCATCTGTGATCGCCTATGTTCCCGACCTCCGGAAAGGCGATCCCGTGGAACCTTTTATCAATGCGGATAAGCGGGTGGGAACGGTTTTCCTGAAGTTTGATTCCGTGCAGGAACGGGACGAGATGCTGGAGGAGATCGAGGAGCATATTCTTGTGGAACTGGAGTGACATCTTTGGAGCTTGGCAGTGAATTCTGGGATGCGCCGCTGCGCGAGAGAAGAGAGCCGCTCCCGGATGAGAATACGCGCTTTGTCCTCTCCGGGCGGACGGCTCTTGAACTTGTCGCCCGGGATTTGATCGCCGAACGGGGCATCCGCTCCGCCTGTCTTCCCGCGTATTGCTGCGATTCCATGATCGCTCCGTTTCACAAGCTGGGGTTGGAGCTGCGTTTTTATGATGTGATTCCGACGGAGGACGGTGTGTGCCGCCTCCTTCCCGAGAATCACGGCTGCGATGCCGTGCTGCTGCTGGATTACTTTGGCTATGCGCAGCCGGAGACCGCAGCACTGGCCGAGCGGGAACACACCCGGGGCGTTGCGGTGATTCTGGATCGTGTGCAGTCGTTTTACTCTGTGTCAGAGAGCGTAAACTACGCAGATTATACGGTGATGAGCTGGCGCAAGTGGTTTTTCTCCTGCGCCGCCGCGGCTGAAAAACGGAACGGAACCTGGCTGACACCCGCGGCAAACAGGATATGCCCCGACTATGCTGCGCTCCGCAGGAAAGCGGCAATGCGCAAAGCTGCCTACATCCGCTCCGGCGAGGGCGATAAAAAGCTGTTCCTGGACGGTTTCGCGCAGGCAGAGTTGCTGCTGGAAGCGCACAGTTCCGGCTGTGCTGCAGAAGGTGAAAGCGTGGAGGCTCTCCGGCGAGTCGATGTTCCGTTTGTTCGACAGCGGCGCCGGGAGAATGCGAGCGCGCTCTACGAGGGACTCAAAGAGCTGCGTCCCTATGGCGTTCGCCCGCTGTTCCCGGCATTCAATGAGGAAGACGTTCCTCTTTTTGTGCCTGTTCTTGTTCCCCCTGAGTGCAGAGATGCTCTGCGCTGTTATCTGATCAGCAAACAAATATATTGTCCGATCCACTGGCAGGATTCAAAGACAGGCGGCGGAACGGATTGTTATCAACAGGAACTCTCCCTTTTGTGTGACCAGCGATACAGTTTGGAAGACGTGGAGAGGCAGCTTCGTGTTATAAAGGAGTTTTTCTTCCGTGATGCATGATGTTTATTTCCTCCCGGCATACGGAAAACTGAATGAAAAGATCGAAGGCGGACGTGTCCAGACCTTTGACTTCCGCTGTGCTTTCGGGCAGATTAGAAGTGTATATATCAAGCGGGAAATCCCGTTTGTCCTGGACGGCGTGCAGTATTTTGATGCGGTCACGCCCTATGGATATGGCGGCCCGGTCGTTTTGGAAGCCTCCGACCGTGAGAAACTTCTGGCGTGCTATTCGGAAGCGTATAGGGAAAAGTGCCGGGAAGAACGGATCGTGGATGAGTTTGTCCGTTTTCATCCACTGGCAGAAAACGCTTTGGATTTCAGAGACCTGTATGAGGTCAGCTTCAACCGGCATACCATCGCCGTGGACCTCACGGAAGATACGTATCTGTACAGTCAGTTCACGCCGGACTGCCGAAACATGATACGCAAGGCCGCAAAAAAAGGCGTAGTGACACAAGTGGACGAGAACTGCGAGCATCTGGAGGAGTTCATTCAACTCTATTATGCCACGATGGAAAAAAACTTCGCCAGCAGCTATTACTATTTTGAAAAGTCATATTTTGAAGGCCTGAAGAACAGTGAGGCATTCAGGCTGATCCTGATCAATGCCTATGTGGAGAATGAGATCATTGCATCTTCCATGTTCATGCGCAGCGATGAGAATATGCACTACCACCTCTCCGCGACCAATCCGGAATATTATTCCTTTGCTTCGAATAATGCCATTCTGGCTCTGGCGTGCGAATACGGACATGAGCAGCGATTGAAGAACCTTCACTTGGGCGGCGGACTGTCGGCAGACGAAAAGGATCCGCTTTTGCGGTTTAAACGGAACTTTGGCCGACAGGACAAGAACTTGAAGGATTTCTATCTGGGGAAAGCGATTTTTCTGCCGGAAGTATACGAGAAGCTATGCTCGCTGACCCGGGAGGCGGGCCAGGAGAATGAACAGGATCTGGGAAACTTTTTCCCTGCCTATCGGAAGGCGCACTGAATCATGAGGGTGTTTCTTGCAGGAAACGATACATACGGTATGTATCTATTCCGCCGCGATCTGATTTCAAGGATCCTTGCGGATGGTCACGAGGTGTATGTGTCTGTTCCCGACGGAGAGTGTACTGCAAAAATCAAGGCGCTGGGCTGCCGATTTATCGATACGGAGATCGACCGGCGCGGTATCAACCCCCGGCGTGATTACGTGCTCTTCCGGACATACCGAAAGCTTCTGAAAGAGATACGTCCAGACCTTGTAGTGACCTATACGATCAAGCCGAATATATACTGCGGTATGGCGGCAAGAACTCTGGGGATTCCGTATGCTATCAATATCACCGGGCTCGGTACCGCCTTTCAGAGCGGAAGAATACTGAAGACGCTTGCCGAAATACTGTACCATGTGGGCTGCGGAAGGGCAAAAGTCGTTTTTGTCGAGAACCCCGGAATCAAGGAAGAACTGCTTTCCATGGGGCTCTTTCCGGAGGAAAAGATCTGCGTGCTCCATGGCGCAGGCGTGAATATGGAACGCTTTGCTCCGGCACCTTATCCCGAGGACGATCGGCCGGTGAAATACCTGTTTATCGGCCGCGTCATGAAAGAAAAAGGAATTGACGAGTTTTTCGATGCGGCCAGAAGGCTCAATCGAGAGGGATTCTCCTGCGAATATCATGTTGCGGGGGACTTTGAGGAGGATTACGAGGAACGCATCCAGCAGATGCAGGATCATGAGAACCTCGTCTATCACGGTTTTGTGGATGATGTTCGACCGCTGATCGCCTCCTGCCACTGCTTTGTCCTGCCCAGCTATCATGAAGGTATGGCCAACACGCTTTTGGAATGCGGAGCTATGGGGAGACCGTTGATTACCAGTGCGATCCATGGCTGTATGGAAGCGGTAGAGGATGGAAAAAGCGGCTTTCTTGTGCCCCCGCGGGACGCCGGTAGCCTGTATGAGGCGATGAAGCGCTTTGCCCTCCTTCCCCTTTCACGCAAGGCGCAGATGGGGCGTGCTGGTCATGAATTTATTTGCGCTGTATTTGACAAAAAGCAGGTAATAGAGCAGACGGTGAGGATGCTTTACTGAGGAGACAGTACCATGGATATGGTATTTGTGTATGAAGACAAGATTGCACGGGATACGAACGGAAACTACTACGTGGGAAGCGCGTTTTCTCAGAAAGTATTCGATCGGTATCTGCAGCATTTCGATCATATTATTTTGCTGATGAGAGAAGCGGAGGTAGCACCGGATGATACCGTCGCTCTTTCCAGAATGAATCGGATCAACACTGAACGAATTGATGTGGTGCTGCTGCCGAATCCTACGGCTTCCATCAGGCACTATCTGAATCCCCGGGTTCATGCGGCGTTCAAGAGCATTGTTCTTAATGAGATCAAGCCTGATCGAGCGGTGATTGTGCGTGTGCCGTCGACCAGCGGCACCATCGCGGCAGATTACTGCCATAAACACGGTATTCCCTTTCTGGCAGAGGCGATCGGCTGCCCCTGGGACAGCCTTTGGAACCACAGTCTGCGGGGAAAGCTTCTGGCACCCGCTTCCTGGCTTGATATGCGTCGGGTGATGCGACATGCGCCGTATTCGGTCTACGTGACCAGTGAATTCCTCCAGCACCGTTATCCCTGCTCTGGGATCACCGCCTCAATCTCCGATGTGGAGCTTCGTCCGCTGGATCCGTCTGTATTGGATGCGAGGATACAGCGAATCCGAAACCACAGCGGAAGGCTGAAGATCGCAACAAGCGGGGCATTGATTGCCGTAAAGGGACAAAAATATGTGATACAGGCGATTGCAAAGCTCAAGGCCCAGGGAAATGACGGGTTTGAATATCATCTCGCCGGAAGCGGCGATGATGAAACGCTTCGAAAACTCGCAAAAGAGCTTTATGTTGAAGATCTGGTCGTTTTTGAGGGGCGGCTTGCCCATGAAAAAGTGTTCCCATGGCTGGACGAAATGGACCTTTATATCCAGCCGAGCCTGACGGAAGGAATGCCAAGAGCGCTGATTGAGGCCATGAGCAGGGGACTGCCCGCGCTCGGCTCCGGAACCGGCGGCATTCCCGAACTTCTGGGTGAGGATTGTATTTTCTCGCGTAAAGGCGTTGATGCCCTGGCACGCTTGCTTCCGACGATCACTCCAGAGAAAATGGAACGCATGGCCGCCCGAAACTTCGAGCGTGCAAAGGAATACCAAAAAGAAACGCTGGATTTGCTCCGCTTCGATTTCTATTCGGCGTTTGCCAATGCGGCGGCGGGGGAGAAGCAATGAAGGGAGCAATCCGAGTCCTGCATGTCTTTTATGGCCTTGATTCCGGGGGCGTATCCAATTATGTGATGAACCTGTACCGGAATATCGATACGGATCGGATTCAGTTCGATTTTGCCATGACTTCGGGGAAAAAGGCGCTCTTCGACGATGAGGTGCTTGCCAGAGGCGGCCGCGTGTTCTATTTCGAATCCCAAAGCAACCTCGCGGAAGGCTTTCGGAAGATACTTCGCGAAAACGGGCCTTTTGATGCGGTTCACAGTCACCTGTTTTTTTTCTCCGGGATACTCCTCAGAGAGGCTAAACGCGCGGGTATCCCAATTCGAATCGCCCATGCTCACAATGCTTATACCGGTGAAACACGCTCTCATGTCAGAGCGCTGTACGAAAAAAGCATGCAACTGCTAATCCGGATGAATGCGACCCATATGCTGGGATGCTCTCAAAAGGCCTGTCGCTACGTGTTTGGTGAGCAAAGCATGCGGGATAAGCGGACACAGGTCGTCCCCGACGGCATTGACTGCGGGCGTTTTGCGTTTTGCCCGGAGATTCGTGAACAGGTTCGGAAAGAATATGGCCTACAAGGAAGATATGTAGTCGGGCACGTGGGGCATTTCAATCCAGCCAAGAACCATGAAAAGATCTTGGACGTATTCCAGGAGCTTTGCCAGTTGCGAGATGACGCCGCGCTTCTGCTGGTGGGCGACGGGGAACTGGAAGAAGAGGTCAAAGAGCGCGTGAAAGAACTGGGGATTTCCGACCGGGTCATTTTTGCCGGCGCCCATAAGGACGTAGAGTGCTTTTATCAGGCGATGGACGTGTTTCTCTTCCCCTCCCGTTATGAGGGCTTCGGAATGGCCATGATCGAGGCGCAGAGCAGTGGGCTTCTGTGCGTGGCATCGGATGTGGTGCCCCAGGAGACAAATGTGAGCGGCCGCAGTGTCTATCTTCCTTTGGAGGAAGATGCACACGTCTGGGCGCAACACCTGACTGCAGCGGTACGGGATGAGAGCAGTGCTGCTTTCGTCAGCGTTGCTGCCGTTTTTGACGCGCATAGTACAAGTAAGGAAATAGAAAGATTGTATTTGAGGAATGATAGCCGATGGCTTACGAAAGATACAGCAACAGAATAGGAGATAATCAGGTCGCTTTGTCAGGCCTGGTGGTGACAGCTGTCTTTTTTCTGGTGTCCTCACAGGTGCTGATCCTGCCGCTCCCGAGCATCGCGACGCAAGTGTTCCGCCCATTGATTGTGCTTGCCTGTATGTTCCGCATGCGGGATACCGGCGGCGTCAATTCCTGGGCCAGCACATTCGCAATCATCGCTGCGATCCACGCCTTGGCGTCTCTGGTATTTCACACGGAGCTATGGAGCAGCAAAGTCTTTTTCTCGGGGATTGCTGTCGTGTTGTATTTCCTTATGTTTGCCTTTGCCATTAGCGTAAAATGGTCCGGACACGAGCTGAAGTTTATGCTCTTTTTCTCGTTTTTCGCCTGCTTTATTTGTGCAGTCGCGCTTCTGACGAGCAACGACCCCACAGATTTCCAAGCCGCAACTGTCGGACATCTGAAGCTGCTCGGATATGAGGTCAACCGTAATAAGAACGCGTATCAGTTTTCTTTCGGTGTGGTCCTCGGACTCATTTACCTGTTCAAAGGAAAGAGAATCCCAAAACTCCTTTTCGCCGGGATGACAGCGGTGATGGTTTACGCTCTTTTGTACAGCCAGTGCCGCGGAGCTTTCCTGTGCTGTGTCGCAGGATCTACGGTTGTGATCCTTGGAATGCTCCTGGACCTTCGCAAGAGAAGCGGCAGCACTGCGTTCACTCTGCTCGTGCTGACTGTTCTGGCGTATATCGCCGCATATATGCTCCTGAAGAACAGCGAATTGAGCCGCTTGATCAATACGGATAATACATCCGGGCGAGATGAAGGCATCGTTGAAGCTTTGAATATTTTCAGAAACAGCGATTTTTTCAGCCGACTATTTGGCAGCGGCTTCGGGTATGAATCCACACAGATCGAGGGCATCGGCGCTCATATGGTATTTGTCAGCTTCCTTGTCTCCATTGGAATACTGGGTATGCTGTTGACTCTGGGAATGTTTACTTCCGCTTTCCGCCGGTGCTTTGGCGCGGGGGCGTATGGCTTGTTTCTGTGCGCTTTTCTCAAAGCCTTTTTTGAGAGCGCTGACTACAACATATATATTCCTATGATTTTGGCGGTCTTAATCTGCGACTATGCCAGAAGAACCGGGAGAAGCCATTATGAACTCTTTAGCCGAAAATAAGAAAAAAAATCTATGGATGTACCCTGCCCTGGCGCTTTCTATGATGTTTTGCGCGGCTTTTACAAGCCCACTTTACCCACATTATGTTGGCTTGGATTCTTCCATGTTCCTGATTACTGCAAAAGGAATGCTTCAGGGAAAGATCTGTTATCTTGATCTCTTCGACCATAAGGGACCGGTTCTGTTCTGGATTGAGGAAGCCGGATATGCCATCGGCGGCAGAACCGGAGTATGGATTCTGCAGTGTCTGTTTGCCTTTGCGGATCTATGGCTGATCGGAAAGATCTGCCGCTTGTTTCGCGCCAATGCAATAATGCCTTCTTTGAGCTTTTTTGCTCTGTTGTTTTATCTCTTCAGCCATGGAGATCTGACAGAGGAATTCTGTATGCCGATGATCCTGCTGGGTTTTTATCTTGAGCTTCGGTTCCTCCGGTCGCAGGAGAAAACACATCCTGTCGGATGGGCATTTGTATATGGATTGCTTTTTGGCCTCATGGCGTTTATACGCGTTAACAATGCCGTTATCCTGTGTTCGCTCCTTCTGTGCATCGCAATCTGTCTGATCATAGACCGTCATTGGGGCAATCTCTTGCTCAATCTCTGCGCGGGCGTTACGGGACTGGCGATCGTGGCAATCCCGATCTGCCTATATTATCATGAAAAAGGCGCGCTGGAGGACATGCTCTACGCGACTTTTCTGCACAATTTTATGTATGCGAAAAACAATACGCACAGACTGATTTTTTCCGGACACTTCCTCTTTTATGCAGCTTTATATCTTCCGGGTTTTTTCGCTTTTTTTCTGTTCCTGATCCGCAGCCTACACGTGGAAGAGCGGCGACTCTATGTCTCCCTCTGTGTGGCGACAACAATTACGTATGGAATGCTGCTGTATACAAACGCATATGAGCACTATTTTGTGCTTGGTATTCCGCTTTTTCTCGCGGCTGTTGCTGTGCTGCTGGAGGGAACTGAATGGATGCATCCTTTGGAGGCGCTGAAGCAGCTCTTACAGATGGGAAGTGGAAAACGTCGCGCAGCGGGAGCGATCTGCTGCGGGATTGTATGCCTGTATTTTTTGTTGAGTGCGTACAGCGCCTGCGCACCAATTTACAAATGTTGGCTTACGGACATTACAGAGAATCAGTATCGTCAGATCCACGAGAGCGTCCAGTCCATCCCGGAGGAAGAGCGAGACTCTGTAATTGGCTATGAGGTGCTTGCGGATTTCTATTTCTTTGCCGATATTGTACCATGCTACAGGTATTATACTCTGCAACATTGGATGACCTCGGATGTCCGTGATGTGGAAGGGGATTTTTGCCGTTTTGTGGAAGACGAAAAACCTCTGTGGGTAGTAACAAACAAGCATTCTACGTTGCCTCTGGTTCTCCCGATGTTTATTGAAGAATATTCACTTGTTATGAGTGACGACTTTGTTGACTACTATCGGCTGCAGGCAGAAGCGTGATGCGCTGCGTTGTCCTTCTGAGAGCAAGGCTTATTCCTCCGGCAGATAATAGAAAGAAGGATGATCGAAAACAGATGAAAACAAAACAGTTTGAAATCTTGTTTGACAAGCGAAGAACATGCTTGTGCCTGCTTCTGATGGCGGCAGCTGTGACCGGCTGCGCCCTGACAGACTGCTTGCTTCACGGGGCGGTTTTCGTGATCCTTCTGTTGGCGCTGATCCCTTCCTCTGTAAAACCGAAGAGCCGCTTTGCTGAGCTGCTCGGCATCTCGCTGTGGCTTTTGATGAGCGCCGCCGTGGTGTTTCTGATTGTCCAGCTAGCTATCGATGCCAGTGTCCGCCCGGTGGGATTGTATCGCGGCGCACTGAATATCGGAATTATTCTTTCTGTCTTTCTTCTCTTGCTGTTTATCCAGGGGAAACTAAGGCCTGCTGTATTATGCGGGGCGTTTGTTTCCCTTCTCTATGCCACGATAGACTTTTATGTCCTGCGCTTTCGAGGCAGAGAGATAACGCCTTTCGACGTGCTTACCATTCGGACAGCGGCAAACGTTGCCCAGGAATATGATTTTACACCGGGCGTTACACTTCTGTTCGCATGGCTTGAATACCTGCTGCTCGTGATCCTGAGTTTTTCTCTGCCGAAGCAAAAGAAAAGCCTGGGGTGGGTAAAGCGGGCGGCTGCGCTTGCCTGCGCTGCGGCGATTGCGCTTGCGGTGTCCCTTGGTTCGGGTCCTGTGCACGCGAAACATTTCGGTACAGCAGGTGCAGGCATCAACGGAACCCTCCTCAATTTCGCGCTGCAGATAAAATCGCTGGGCAACAACCCGCCGGATAGATACAGTGCTGCTTCAATTGCGGCATTGGAGCAGCATGCAGGGGGAGCGGCGCAGGAAGCATCACATGACCCGGACGTTATCGTGATCATGGACGAGTCTTTTGCCGATCTCTCGATCCTTGGGGAGGACTTGAGGACGAACCAGCCCGTAACGCCGTTCATTGATTCTCTTAGGGAGGACACGGTACGTGGCTTCGCCCTTTCCTCCGTCTACGGCGGAGATACCGCCAACTCCGAGTACGAATACCTGACAGGCAATTCTATGTTTTTCTTCCCTGAGAACACGGTGCCATACCAGCAATACGTGAAGAATGAGAGCTATTCTCTCGCGTCCTGGCTGGGGAGAAAGGGCTATTATTCGCTGGCGATGCACCCATTCCTGTCCAGCGGCTGGATGAGGACGCAGGCGTATCCGCTTCTTGGCTTTGATGAGTACATGTTTATCGACGCTTTTCCGCAGGAGGAGTATGTCCGGGAATACATCAGCGATGCGGAGATGTTCCGGACCATGGAAGCAAAGTACGAAGAACTGACCGGAGCGGGCAACAAAGTTTTCCTGTTTGGCGTGACGATGCAAAATCACGGCGGCTACAAATACGAAGGTGAGGATTTCATCCATACGATCCAACTGCAGGGCTATCAAGGCAGTTATCCTGAGGCGGAGCAGTACCTGTCGCTGATCCATGAGACGGACACGGCGGTGGAGGACCTGATCGACTATTTCCGCGGCGTAGAGAGAGACGTCGTGATCGCCTTTTTCGGCGATCATCTGCCCGGACTTCCGATAGAGTTTTACGAAGAGATTCATGGCGGAGCCTTCAGAAATACGGAGGAACTCCAGAAATATATGGTCCCGTTTTTTATCTGGGCCAACTATGACATTGAAGAACAGGAGATCCCGCTCTCAAGCATCAATTATCTTGGCGCGCTGACGTTTGAAGCAGCGGGAATGGAGCTGCCGCCGTATCAGCAGCTGCTTCTGGACTGGGCGGATACGATTCCCGCGATTTGCTCAAAAGGCTGGTATTCCGCCGAAAGAGGCTGCTTTACCATGCGGGAATCACTCACTTCCGATGAAATGACTGTATCGGAGCAAGAAGTCTTGCGGGATAATGCGATCCTTGCGTACAACAGTGCCATCGATACGGAGCACGCTTCGACTGTTTTTTTCGCTGACTGAAACGGGCAAAGGGAGAAACTTGACTTTGGAGCAGAGGCAAGGAAAAGCACAATGAGAATCCTCTATATTTCCGGGGACAATCCGGCCGTGGATACGATCCTGAACGGGATGGATGATTCCACGCTGGGCGGGCTGCCCGCTTTCTACTATCCGTTCAAAATGCTCCTTGAGCGCGGGCACACGATCGACCTGCTGCTCTACACGGCGGAGGAAAAGACCGTCACGGAGAGCGCGCATTTCAAAGCGGAAAACCTGATCCAGCTGCACCCGAAGAACGGTATGCTGCCCGGCGCGGTGGAATACGCGCTGCAGCTGACAGGCGCTGCCCGCAGCCTGCTGAATGAGAGACACTACGATTTTGTCTACGGCATGAGCGAAGGGGCCCACCTGGCCGTTCGTGAGGCGGCGAAGCGGGGGATCCCCTGCGGTCTGCGGCAGTTCGGCACGCAGGAAATGGCGAACGTGCTGGAGCCGATACGGAGCGTTTTGCTGCGCCGCTTGAAGGCGTTGAAGGACTATACCTATATCACGCTCTCCATGCAGAGCAGAAAGAGCTTTCTGCTGGCGACGGACGACGGGACCGACACGGGTGCCGTGCCGGGGCTGCTGGGGATCGAAGCGCTGCCTTACCGTTTCTTTCTGTGGCACACCGGCATTGAAATCCCCGCGGAGCAGCCGGCCCTCGGAGATGGGGAGACGTATCCCGCGGGCTACGCGCCCATGGTGCTCTCTCACATCGGCCGGGTGACGGAACTGAAATCGCAGGATCGCAGCCTGCGCATCCTGGAGCAGCTGCACCGGAAGGGTTATCCTTTCCATCTCTATTTTGTGGGAGATATCCGAAGCGAAGCCTTTCACAAGGAACTGCTGGCTTGGGCGGAGGAGCATGGCTTGGAAGCCTATGTCCATTTTACCGGTTTTCTGAATCAGAAGGTGTGTAGGGCATATGCACGCAATTCTTTTATGACACTTCTGACAGCAGACTTCAACGGCGGCAACGTCTTTTACGAGATCATGAGCGAGGGAGCGCTTCTCCTCATGCTCCGGGACCCGTCCCTTGACCGCTATGCGGAGAACGGCGTTAACTGCGTGGTATGCGGCAAGGAAGAGTATGAGCAGGCGGCGGAGCGGATCCTCGCGCTGATGGACAAAGAAGATACGCAGGCCGCCATTCGCCGCGCAGCGTATCAGACTGCGCGGGAGAAATTTCTCTCCATAGAAAAGCGCTTCGGTCTGGAAGCCGACCTGGTGGAGGCCGCGGCGAGAGGGGAGGATCTTTCCCGTTTCCCGGAGACCTTATAACAAATATAAAGACCCGATAGAAGCCGGACTGCGGGTCGGAGGAAACAGCATGACGGATGAATCGCACAGCAACACAAGAGGGAAGGCCCTGTCGGGGCTGATGTGGCGCTTTCTGGAGCGCTTCGGGGCCCAGGGCGTGACCTTTGTCGTGTCGATCATTCTGGCGCGGCTGCTCGACCCCGAGGTGTACGGCGTGGTCGCCATCGTCACGGTGGTGACGGCGATCCTGAACGTCTTTGTGGACAGCGGGCTCGGCAACGCTCTGATCCAGAAGAAGGACGCGGACGACCTGGACTTCTCCACGGTGTTCTTCTTCAATATGGCCATGTGCGCGGCGCTGTATCTGCTGGTGTTTGCCGCGGCGCCCCTGATCGCGCGTATTTACGGCATGCCGGAGCTGACGGCTCTGATCCGCGTGATGAGCCTGATCCTGATCATCTCCGGCGTGAAGAACGTGCAGCAGGCATACGTTTCCCGGCATCTGCTCTTTAAGCGCTTTTTCTTCGCCACGCTGGGCGGGACGCTGGGCGCGGCGGTGCTGGGCATCTGGATGGCCTACCGGGGGATGGGCGCGTGGGCGCTGGTGGCGCAGGGCCTGTTCAACGCGGCGACGGATACGCTGATCCTCTGGCTTACGGTCAAGTGGCGGCCGAAACGGATGTTTTCGTGGGAGCGCTTCCGCGGCCTGTTTTCCTTCGGCTGGAAGCTGCTGGCGTCCCAACTGATCGAGACGGTGTACAACAATCTGCGCCAGCTCATTATCGGCAAGCTGTATACCGCGGAGAGCCTGGCCTTCTATAATCGGGGCTACATGCTGCCCAACGTGTTCGTTGTGAACGTGAACAGCTCCATCGACAGCGTGCTGCTGCCGGTGATGTCCGGCGTGCAGGACGAGGTGGAGAGCGTCAAGGCGATGACGCGGCGCTCGGTGAAGCTCAGCTCCTACGTGATGTGGCCGCTGCTGCTTGGGCTGGCTGCCTGCTCCCGCCCGCTGGTCACGGTGCTGCTGACGGCCAAGTGGCTGCCCTGCGTGCCCTACGTGATCATCTTCTGCGTCAGCTACGCCTTTCTGCCGGTGCAGACGGCGAACCTGAACGCGATCAAGGCCCTGGGCCGGAGCGACATCTATCTGCGGCTGGAGACGATCAAGAAGCTGATCGGCTTTGCGATCCTGCTCGCCACGATGTGGTTCGGGCCGCTGGTCATGGCGGCGAGCAACCTGTTTTTCAGCGTGGTGAACATGGTCATCAACGCCTGGCCGAACCGGAAGCTGCTGGGCTATTCCTTCCGGCAGCAGGCGGCGGACATGCTGCCCTCGGCGCTGCTGGCCGGGCTGATGTTCGCGGCGGTGTGGTGCCTGCAGTATCTGGGTCTCTCCCCGGCGATGACCCTGCTGGTGCAGATCCCGGCGGGCGCCGCGGTCTACGTGCTCGGCTCCGCGCTCTTTCGGATCGAGAGCTTCGGCTATCTGCTGGGGCTTGTCAGGGAGTTGCTGACGCGCAGGAGACGGGGGCGGACGCAGGCCTGAGTGGGCCGCGCGGCTTTGGTCGATTTCTACAAATATTTGGAAAATTTTTCGGGAAAAAAGGCAAGGGAACTCTTGACAAAGCGGATGCGAGAGGTTAAAATTACCCTGTAACATAGCTTGCGGCAGTTTGCCGCGATCTTTCGAAAAGTATAACACTCTGTTAAATGGGAGGATACATAAATGAAAACTTGGACGATACCGCAGGTGGTGGTCGAGGCTTTCCGCGCCAATGAGTACGTGGCGGGTTCGTGCCAACAGGCATTTGTTGCAGATGAAACAGCTATCAAAGCCGTCATGGCGGATAGACAGATTGATTTCAACTGTGAAGCTAGTGGTGAAGGCAGACCTCCTTCTTCTGGTCAGAGTATTTTTATCAGTAGTAGTAATTTGACTCAATGGAATATTGATCAAGGTTTGATTGGCCCGTATGAAGCGGGAGTTCACATCAGAGCAGATAACGCGACTCAAGCGCAGCAGTATGTAGATCAGGGGCTTTTTGATAGGTACTATTCCCAAAGTGGCATGTATTATGGCGTAGTCAATATTTACTTGTTCCAATATAGTAAGGACTGGCATCCATCGTCTAAATTTGAAGGTTCTATAAAGTTTTCTTGAGAGACCGCTGCTCTCCTACACAGTTTGATTCAGATTACAACACCCCGGCGGGAATCCCGCCGGGGTGTCGGCTTGCAGAGAAAGCTCGTTTCTGTCATCCTGAGCGCAGCGAAGGATCTGAAGTCCCTCTTTATCGGAGAGAACAAGAGGAGTCATGCGCCATTATTCACGGAGGGGCGACGATGAGCCGCCCTCCGGTGCGGCAGAAAAAACGAGAAAAATCAGGCGAATTCGTTCAAACGTGCGAATCCGCCTGATTCTTCTTGCTGAGCGGGCGGCTGATAGCCGCCCCTACTGTGCCGAAGCTGCTTCGTGCGTTTTCGGAACATGCTCCTTTTCAGCCATCAGCAAGCCAGCACCCCGGCGGGATTTCCCGCCGGGGTGCTGCTTTCTGTATTAAGCTGTGCAGATACGTAACGACCTATCAAGAAAAGTTAGCAATAGTATAATCGGTAACCGGATGATAATGGTTGTTGCCACCAGCGGGAAAATAGAAAGCATAGACTTTAGCCCAGTAAGAAGTACTAGTTGGGCTCTGCCTTACGACATTCAAATGAAGAGTATTTTCTGCATAGTCCACATACTCTGGCTTAATTTGCATCCACGCTTCAACTGCTCCGTCCTTATCAATTTGTTTCCATTGATAATCATTCAAAGCAGTACTAAACATATATCCTTCCGGATAACCCCAATCACCATCATCACCATTAAGATCAAGACTATTATTTCTTCTTATTCTTATGAGATCTTCTTCATTTGATACAAATGAGTCCTGGCACGAACCTGCCACGTACTCATTGGCGCGGAAAGCCTCGACCACCACCTGCGGCATCATCCAAGTTTTCATTTATGTATCCTCCCATTTAGCAGAGTGTTATACTTTGCGTAAAAAAATAAACAATTTAGTTAAATATAGCGCTAAATTGCAGGAGAGGATATGTTATGAAAAAGAACGAGACGAAACGAAAACGAACCTATTCGAGCAGGGAAGAGAGCTTGTTCATGTTCCGGCGCTTGAAGTCCATAGAGGGGTGCACGTAGCGGTTCATGGTGATGCTCACGCTGGCGTGGCCCAGGATCTCGCTGAGGCTCTTCACGTCGAAGCCCAGCTCCACGCAGCGGGTGGCGAAGCTGTGGCGGCAGGTGTGGAAGGAGGCGTCCCGGATGCCGCAGGCCCGCAGGGCCTCCTTGTAGCGGTTCTCCAGCGTGCGCGGCTCCACGAAGAAGGGCTTGCCCGTGAGGAAATAGCAGCCGTCCGAGCGCCGATAGGGCCGCAGCACCTCGATCAGGAAATCCGGCAGGGGAATGCTGCGCAGGGAACAGGCGCTCTTGGGCGGGGTGATGACGATGCGGGTCTTCTGCTTTTCGTCAAAGGTCTGCAGCCGCTGGAGCGTGGCGCGCACGGTGAGGCTTTTGTCCTCCAGCGAGATATCGCCCCAGCGCAGGGCGCAGAGCTCGCCGATGCGGATCCCGGTATACAGGCTCAGCAGGATCCCCAGCCGGCAGAGATCCGGCTTCTCGCAGAGCCAGGCCGTCAGACGGCGCTGCTCCTCCTGCGTGAAGACCCGCAGCGGCTTTCGCTGCTGCCGCGCGACCAGACCGTGCAGATCCGCCGCGTCCGCGCCCCGGTCCTGGGCAAAGCGGAGCACGCACTTGAGCACGGAGAGCACGTCCGTCACCGTCTTGGGGGCGAGCCCGGCGCCTTTCCTGCCCCCGCTCTGCAGAAGCTGCTGGCGGAAGGCCGCCGCGCGCTCCCGGGTGACGGCCTCCGGCGGCAGATCGCCGAAGGCGGGCAGCAGGTAGGAATTGAGAATGTTCACGTAGCGGACGCGGCTGGAGTCCTTCAGCTCCGTCTCCGGAGAGCTGAGCCACTGCCGCGCCCAGTCGGCAAAGCTGCCGGGGATTCGCGGGGGGTCCATGCGTTTTCCTCCTTTCCCGCACCGTCCGGGGCGTCTCGGCGAGACGCCGGGCGAAAAAAATGAGGTGGATCCGTAGGAAGAACGAAAACACCTCATGGCTGACAACAAACCGTTTTTGACAGGGGCGGCGAAAGCCGCCTCTTTTGCCGGGGAGAGAAAGCCTTTACAGGCCGGGGGAGTCCTCCTGTGCGCACTCGCCGTCGGCAGCCGCCAGCTCCTCACGCATGAGCCGTTCCAGCTCCAGCGTGTAGCGGCAGGCGTAGTCCGGCTTGCCGTCCTGCCGCCCGGTCTCGTAGAGGGCAGAGGCGGGGCAGATATCGCAGAGGCCGCGGCGGGGGCAGACGGCGCAGTCGGCATGGATGAGCAGCGCCTCCATCCCGTCCTGGATCTGCCGCCAGGCGGCGGCAAAGCCGAGCGCGAACACGTCGGCCTCCGGGGAGCGCAGGATCACGCAGGGCCGCATATGTCCCTGCCAGTTGAGCGTGAAGGAGCAGCGCCCCGCCTTGCAGGTATTGCGCTCGGGCTTCCGCGCCTCCGGATGCTCTTCGGCGAAGCGGGCGCGGGCGTCCACCTCGGCGATCTGCCGGGCGCAGTAGGCCAGAAAGTCCTCCCGCTCGGGATAATAACGCCGGTGGATCTCGTGGGCGGTTTGGGCGGCCTCCTCCGCCGGAAGGCGGGAGGAGAAATCGAAGCCGCGGCTGCGCTCCCGCGTGGCGGGCATGATGCGGGGATCGATGCCGTAGACCAAATCGCGCTCTTTGCAGTAGTCCAGGAAGGCGGACAGGTCCTCCGCATTTTTCACGGTCATCGTGTAGCTGAGCTTCACGTGGACCCCGCGCTGCCGCAGCAGCTCGATGGCCCGCACCGTGCGCGCATAGCCGCCGGGCAGATGGCACAGCTCCCGGTAGGCCTTGTCGCTCGCGCCGTAGAGGGTGACGTTCACGCGACGGGGCGGGTTCTGTGCGAAGAAATCCGCCCACTCCTCGTCCAGCAGCGTGCCGTTGGTGTTGAGCATCAGGATGAAGCCCATCTTCCGCAGGCCCAGGTACAGCTCCCGAAAGCCGGGGTAGAGCAGCGGCTCCCCGCCGGTCAGCAGCAGGAAAAGCACCCCGGCGTCACGCATCTCCTGCGCGACCGAGAGCCACTCCTCCGCCGTGCGCAGGCGGCCACGGGCCTCCATCTCCTCGCGCGACAGGCGGACGTAGCACATGTCGCAGTCCATGGTGCACAGGGGCGTCACCTCGATGCTGCCGTTGAGGGGGATGCGTTTGGCGTCCGCCATGCGGAACAGCGCCTGCTCGCTCCGCTCAAAATCCTCGATGGGGTTCATTTTTCCCCGTCCTCCCGGATCAGCGTGCCCAGATCCAGACTCTCCAGCAAGAAACGGTACACGCCGTACTCGATGAACTTCGGGTCGCCGTTCTCACTCTCGAACTCGTGCAGGGCGTTCTCCAGCACCTGGGCGGGCGTTGCGCCCTTCCTGAAGTGCCGCCAGAGCCAGGCCGAGGTCTCGTTGAGGGTCAGCATGGTGTTTTCAAAGCGGCCGGATTCCACCACCGGCACCACCACGCACTCGTCCCCGATCTCACGCAGAATGAAGTCCGGATTCGTCACGAGCCGGGTGTTCCAGTCCACGTCATTGAAGATGATCTTGTTTTCGTCCATATCCGTTCTCCTGTCTTCTTTCGTCGTTTTCCAGCGTATCCGCGAGCAGCTCCACCGTCTCGCGGGAAATGGTGCAGGCCAGATGGTAGACCGGGATCTCGCGCGTGAGCGCCTCGATCAGATCCATGGCCCGGTTTTGAAAGTCCCGGCTCCAGCGGTTGACCGTGATCTGGGTGTAGATCTGTGAAAAGGCCGCCATCGGCCCCAGCCGCTCGATCCGGTTCTCCGGGGCCTGGCTCAGCATCACGATCGCCCGGATGGGCGTGCTTTCGTTGTTGCAGATCTCCGAGCTGCCGCAGACCGGCCAGCCGCAGGCCTGCCACACGCCGCCGGCCTTCTGCAGCAGCGAGCGGTCCCCGTTGAGCTGCTTTACGCCGCGGTACCGCTCCCAGAGCCCGGCCTGGGTGCTCTTGCCCGTGCCGGAGGGCGCGGAAAAGAGGATCGCCCCGCGCTCCGTGCGGATGTAGGCCGAGTGCAGCACCAGCGCATCGCGCCCGATCATCCGCCGCTCAAAGGCGAAGAGGGAGGAGAACATCGTGTCGTATTTGAGCTCCCCCAGCACCCGGGGCAGCAGCAGGATCTCCGCGCTGTCCGCCGCCGTCTCCCGGTAACAGGCATAGGGCGCCGCGCCCGTCTCGCTGACGTAGCGGGTCTCCAGCCCGTCCCGCTCCAGCACCAGCAGATCCTTCCGCAGCGCGATCCGGCGGCCCTCCGGCTCCGGCAGCGCGTCCGCGAGCGCGATCCGGTAGGCGTAGTCCGGCGCGTCGGCGTCCGATTCAAATTTCATGAAATTTTCCGGGGGCCGCACCTCGTCCGGACACGAAAGCCGGAACGAAAAGTCCCCGATGCGAAAGCATTTGTCCATGCGCGCTGCTCCAGATTTTTCAGTCGTATCAACATGATACCATAGATTGTCAAGAATACAAGCACCCGTCTGCAAAAGCAAAGGGAGATAGGAAAAAAGACTTGTAAAACCGAAAAATGAGAGTATAATTATTCTGCCATATTATGTGAACGAAAGGGGCAGAACATGGACCGTTCCCGGCTGTGCTTTCTCGCGCTGCTGCGCTG
Source organism: Oscillospiraceae bacterium (assembly GCA_902774015.1). Taxonomy (GTDB): domain Bacteria; phylum Bacillota; class Clostridia; order Oscillospirales; family Oscillospiraceae; genus Limivicinus. Next base: position 49,508 of record CACYHB010000007.1, read on the forward strand.
CGCCCTGGGCGCCGCGCCCTCGGCTGAAATCGGCGCGCCGGGGGAGGAAGTGTTCCGCCTCGCCCAGACCCAGACGCTGCTGCCCGTGCTCGTCGATACGGCCGCGCGTCTCTGCGGGCCTGCCTGCGTCCCACCCGCTTACCGGCGGACCGCCGCCCGCCTGACTTCGTTCCAGACCGCGCAGAACGTCCTGTTTCAGAAGCTGCTCGACGGCCTGCTGGACGCGGGGCTTTCGCCCCTGTCGCTGCGCGGCGCGTCGGACCGGGTGCTCTTTCCCGCGGGGCTGCCCCTCCTCTGCGACGTGGAGGAGCTGGCCGTCCGGCCGGAGGAGCGGGAAGAATGCGAGCGCATCCTGCTGGATCACGGCCTCGCACCCGAGAACGGTGAACCAAACGTGTTCTGCCGCCGGGAGAAGCGCCTCTGCGTCCGGCTCACGGTACTGCCCGACTTTCCCGTTTCCCGCCTGCTGACAGGCCCGGACGGCGCGCGCTGCCCCGTCCCCGCTCCGACGCCGCAGCTGCTGTGGCGGCTGCGCTGCGCCTCGGCAAATCTCTGCCGCGGCGGCGTCGGCCTCGCGGATCTGTGCGGGATCTGCCTGCTGGCCGAACGGTATGACGCGGAGATCGACTGGCCCGCCCTTCGGGAAGAGCTGGAAAGCGCCGGTCTCGAGGCTTTCGCTGCCGCCGTCTTTCAGATCGGCCGGGAAACCCTGGGGCTGCAGACAAGGGAGCTCTTTCCGCAGATATCGGCCGGGCCGCTGCTCGACGCGATGCTGGAGGGCGGGGTCTACGGCTGCGAGGGCGATCTTCGCGCCTATGGCGTTGAAGAGGGCCGCCCCGGCGGGCAGATGAACACCTTCGCCTATCTCACGGCGCTGCGCGCCCTGATCGAGGGCGGACGCAGCCTGACGCTGACCGTCTCCGGCAGCAGCATGACGCCTTTCCTCTGCCCCCGGCGCGACCGGGTCCGGCTCTCTCCGCCGGAACGACCCCTGCGCCGCGGCGACGTCGTGTTTTACCAGCAGGGGGGCGGGCAGTTCATCCTGCACCGCATCCTGCGCGCTTACGGCGGCGCGGAGCCGCGCTTTGACATCGTGGGCGACGCCCAGACCGCCGTCGACCGCGGCGTCCGCCGGGAGCAGATTTTCGCTCTGGCTGTCGACGCCGAGCGCAAGGGCCGTCCGGCCGGACCGGGCCATTTCTGGTGGCGCTTTTTCGCCGGCCCATGGCTGCGGCTTCTGCCGCTGCGCCCCGTTCTTACGCGCCTTTACGCTGCGCTTCGGGGCAGATAGAACCCGGGCCGCTTTCAATCATTCGGAGTGAGCAATGGATCAACATACAGACGAAAACAAAGCGTTTTTCAACTCCCTTCATACGCTGCGCGTCAAGATCAAGGACGGCACCTTCCATGAGATCCTGGAAGACTGGCGCTGGATCTTCTCCTACAGCAAGCGCTACAAGGGAGCCATCCTCTTCTACGTGCTGCTGGGCGTCTTCAGTACCTCGCTCGGCCTGGTGGCCAGCGTGGCCAGCAAGTATATGGTGGACATCATCACCGGCTATCAGACGGAGAAGCTGGGGATCTTCATCGGCCTGACCGTGGGCAGCGCCCTCTTCAGCCTGATCTTCTCCAACCTCATCGGCCGCATCTCCACCAAGCTCAGCATCGATATCAACAACGACATCCAGGCCGATATCTTCGACCAGATCATCGACGTGGACTGGAAGGCCATCAACAAGTATTCAAACGGCGATATCCTCAACCGCTTCAACGGCGACGTGGGCACGGTCAGCGGCAACGCCATCGGCTGGCTGCCCTCTATCATCATCTCCATCTACAACTTCATCGTCACCTTCTTCCTGATCTGGCACTACAACAAGGTCATGTCCCTGCTGGCCTTCGCCAGCGCGCCGATCATGCTGCTGATGAGCAAGTATCTGATCACCAAGCAGCGGGAATACTCCAAGAAGGTGCGCGAGACCAGCAGCGAGATGATGAGCTTCGAGGTCGAGACCTTCTATAATTTTGACACCATCAAGTCCTTCGGCGTCATGGAGAGCTACGGCCGCAAGCTGCGCGACTGGCAGAAGAAGTTCAAGAAGCTCAGCCTGGACTACAATCTCTTCACCATCAAGACCGGCATCTTCATGTCCCTGATGGGCATGGTCATCCAGTACGCCGCCTTCGGCTACTGCCTGTTTTTGATGTGGACCCACCAGATCACCTACGGCACCATGACGCTCTTCCTCGAACAGAGGGGGAGACTCGCCGGCGCTTTCAACAGCGTGGTCGGCATCATCCCCTCCTTCCTGACAAGCTCCGTCTCCGCCCACCGCATCCGCGAGCTCATCGATCTGCCCCGGGAACGTCACATCCCCGAGAGCGAGGAGCTGCGGGAACTGGCCGAGGAGGGCGTGGAGGTGCGGATGACGGACGTGAGCTTCGCCTATCTGGAGGGCCAGCAGGTCATCCAAAACTCCGATTTCCGCGCCGCGCCCGGGGAGATCGTGGCGCTGGTCGGCCCCTCCGGCGAGGGGAAGACCACCATGATCCGCCTGATGCTCGGCCTGATCCGGCCCGATGAGGGCGTGGCCCTGCTTCGCGGCAGCGATGGCAGGGAAGTGGAGATGAACGCGGACAGCCGCTATCTCTTCTCCTACGTGCCCCAGGGCAACACCGTCCTGTCGGGCACCGTGGCCGAGAACATGCGCATGGTAAAGGAGGACGCCACCGACGAGGAGATCGTCGAGGCGCTGAAGATCGCCTGCGCCTGGGATTTTGTCTCCAAGATGCCGGAGGGCATCAACTGCAAGATCGGCGAGCGCGGCCGCGGCTTCTCCGAAGGCCAGGCCCAGCGCATCGCCATCGCCCGCGCCGTCCTGCGCGACGCGCCGATCCTGCTGCTGGACGAGGCCACCTCCGCGCTTGACGTGACCACCGAGCGCCAGGTGCTGCGCAACATCGTGCAGCGCAGGCCCAACAAGGTCTGCATCGTGACTACCCACCGCCCCACGGTCATCAATCTCTGCCAGCGGGTCTACCGCGTGATGGAGACCCACGTCACCGAGCTGAGCGAGGAGGAGTCCAGCCGTATGGTCATGGACTTCTGAGCGGAGGGACGAGCATGATCGACCTGCACACCCACATCCTCCCCGGTGTGGACGACGGCTCCCAGAGTATGGAGATGTCGCTGGAGATGCTGCACATGGCAGCCCAGAGCGGCGTGGACCGGATCGTGGCCACACCGCACTGCAACATACCCTTTGAATTTGATAACTATCTCTCCCCCGAGATGGAGGAGCTCTGGGAAGAGCTGAAGCTTGCGAAAGAAGAGGCCGGCATCCCCATCGAACTTCTGCACGGGATGGAAATCTTTGCAACGCCGGAGCTGCCGGAGCTTCTGGAGGAAAACCGCGTATGGACGCTCAGCGGCACCCGCTATTTCCTGACGGAGTTCAGCTTCAACGAAAACCCAGATTTCGTCCTGGACATTCTGGAGCAGTGCACGGAGCTGGGCTACCGCCCGGTGATCGCCCACCCGGAACGCTACTTCTTCATCCAGGACGATCCGCAGCTGGCCTATGAGCTCTGCGTGGCCGGATATCCGCTGCAGCTGAACAAGGGCAGCCTGCTGGGACGCTTCGGCCCCGCACCCCGGCGCTGCGCGGAGCTGCTGATGGATCACGGCCTGGCCGCCTGCGTGGCCAGCGACGCCCACCGCCCCTGGCAGCGCAGCACCTACATGGGGGAGATCCGGGATTTCCTGAATGCGGAATTCGGGGAAAACTATCAGAAACTGCTGCTGGAGATCAACCCGGAGCGGATCCTGCGCGGCGAAGAGCTGCTGGGATACGAGCCGATCTCTTTCCTGAAATAAAGAGCCTTTCTGAAAGAATTGTGATTGGAGAAAGCATGGCATGAAAAAACTGAGAATTGCGATCGTTGTGTTCTTCGTCATCGTGGCGGCGATCTTCGGCGTTCGTCGGGTACATGAGGAGCTGACTGCCGACTACTCCGCGCCGGTGATCCAGTCCATCAACGACCATATCGAGGCCAGTGTCAAGGTCACGGACCAGGAACTCCTGGTGGGCATGGGCACCGGCGACAATCTGGACGGCAACGTCAACGAGACGCTGATGGTGGTGTCCAAGTCCAAGTTCATCCAGAAGGGCACCCGCTACGTCAATTACGCCGCCTTTGACCAGAGCAACAACGTCGGCACCTACACGAGGGTGCTGACCTACACGGATTATGTGTCGCCCCATTTTTCGATCCATGAGCCGCTGGTTTTTCTGGCGGGAAGCTCCCAGACGGATATTCTGCGCAACGTCGAAGCCTATGACTGTCTGGACGGCAACATCACCTCCCAGATCATGCTGACCTGGGGCGCGTCGCAGCCCATCAGCGAGAGTGCACAGGCGCAGACGATCAACCTGCAGGTGACCAACAGCGCCGGCGATACCAGCACACTGGAGCTCCAGGCCCTGTCGGAGGACTATGAAACCTACTACCGGCAGTCCCCCCATCTGAAGGACTATGTGATCTACGTTAAAGTGGGGGAGCAGCCCGATTACCGCTCCTATATCGACGGGATCTGGAACGGTTCGAAACGCGCCTTGAAGGACACGGAATTTGATGTGAACACCGATTTCCAGATCGACAGCAGCGCCGTGGATCTCTATACCCCCGGCAGTTACACCGTGACCTATTCCCTGAGCCGGGCGCTGGCGGACGGGACCCGCCAACCGCTGGGAACGACGGTCATGTACGTGGAGGTGGAGGAATAAAACATGAATAACGACGATTTTTCCTCTGTCATTGAGCGGCTGGACCTGTACAGCATGCTCCGGGACGTGGTCCGGAACCTCTGGGCGATCATCCTCGCCGCGGCGGCAGTGGCCATGATCGTGAACATGAATGTCCGCTCCGATTTCCAGAGCACCTACTCCACCACGGCGACCTTCGTCGTGACCTCCAAGACCTCCAGCAATTACGCCTACAGCAATCTGTCCGCGGCGTCCTCCATGGCGGACAGCTTCACGAACATCCTCAACAGCCGCCTGCTGCGAAAAAAGGTCTGCGAGGATCTGGGTATTTCCTCCTTCAACGCCAGAACAAGCGCCAACGTGATCCAGGGCACCAATCTGATGACCCTGCAGGTCACGGCGGACTCCCCCTGGAATACCTACCGTATCATCCGCTCCATCATGAAAAACATCGGCGGCCTGACCCAATACGTCTCCGACGACATGGTGATGGAAGTGCTGCAGGAGCCGCCCGTTCCCACGGGCGCCGACGCGTCCTTCTCTGCCTTCAATCAGACGAGAGAGGCGTTCCTGGTTGCGTTTTTCGTCGTTGCGCTGGCTTTTATGTATCTTTCGTATATGAAAGCGACGATCAAGAGCGAAAAGGACATGGAGGACAAGCTCGACGCCAAGAGCCTCGGCATGGTGTACTACGACCCCACCTACCGCTCTCTGGGCGCACTCCTCCGGAGGGAAAAAAACCGGCACATCATCACCGACATTGCCGCGCCTTTTGAATTTGTGGAGCGCTATAAGAAGATCAGCGCGAATATCTCCGCCAAGGCGCAGCAGTCCGGCGCCAGGATCATCCTGGTCACCAGCCTGCGGGAGCATGAGGGCAAATCCACGGTTTCGGCGAACCTGGCCCTGTCCCTGGCCCAGCAGTCCTACTCCGTGCTGCTGATCGACGGCGATATGCGCAGACCGACGCAGAACCATGTTTTCCTCAAGGCAAAGGACAAGCTGCAGCATTCTCTGGTGGATCTGCTGCAGGGAAAGGCCAGCATGGCCGAGGCCCTTCGCTATGACGCCGAGCGCGGCATCCGGCTTTTGCTCAACGACAGGAACTACCCCAACTCCACGGACATCGTCTCTTCTCCCATGATGGAGAAGCTCTTGAACGTGGCCTCGAAGCATTTTGACTACGTGATCGTCGACTCGCCGCCCATGTCCCTGATGGCGGACGCCGAGGTCCTGGCGGATCGTGCGGATCTGAGCGTTCTCGTGGTGCGCTACGACCACTCCCTGGCGCCGGAGCTGAACGACGCCATCGACTCTCTGCGCGACTGCCGCGCGGAATTTGCCGGCTGCGTCCTCAACGAGGTGCAGACCATGCCCGGCATGCGGCACACCGTCGGCGGCTACGGCGGCTACGGGCGCTACTCGCATTACCGCCGTTACGGCGATTACAACGCCTACGGCCACTATGCCACGCAGAACGAGGACAGCGGCAGCGAGCGGAAAAACCGTTCCGAGCGCAGAGACAGCGGCAACTCCCGGAGTCGGAGCGGCAGTGCGTCTCCCCGCAGCGGCAGCAGATCTGCCGTGCGCAGCGGCAGGGAAAAGAAAAACAGCGCCCCGGCAGACGCGGCGATGCCCGAGATCTCCGGTGAAACTGAGAATCAGGGAGGTGAGCAGGTATGAATGAGAGCGTTCCCGTAAAAACTGATGAAGTGGAACAGCTGGACATCGTCTCCTTCCTGTTCGACGCCCTGCACCGCCTGCGCAGCTTCTGGTGGATCATCCTGCTGCTGACGGTCGTTTTCGCAGGCGCATTTTATTACCGCTCGAGTGTGAGTTATGTGCCGAACTATGTGGCGGAGTGCACTGTATCCGTGGAAATCGTCAACGGCGGCACCTATTCCAACCAGAACACCGCCCGCCAGATGGGCGTGGTCTTCCCCTATATCCTCACCAGCGGCGCCCTGTCCGACGTGATCGCCAACGACCTGGGGACGGACGGTGTGCCGGGCTCAATCTCCGTCAACGCCATTGAAGGCACAAACCTGCTGACCATCTCCGTGAGCGGAAGCGATCCGGAGATGACATACCGGATCCTGCAGTCTGTGCTGAAAAACTATCCCGAGGTGGCCCAGTACGTGGTGGGTCAGACCAAGCTCACGCTCATCGACGACAGCGGCGTACCCGGCGATAGCGGCAGAGAATCCGTGCTGCGCGGTTCGGCGACCAAGGGCGCCGTGGTGGGCTTCATGATCGGCCTGGTGCTGCTGGTTTTGTACACGGTCAGCTCCCGTACGGTACGCACGGAGGAAGATCTTCGGGCCTTGTTCAATGTTCCCTGCCTCGGTACGCTTCCTGTCTGCAAAAAGAAAAAGCGCAGCCGCAATGTCAGCAGGGAGATCAACATCCTCTATGACACGAACCAGGGCGCCTATATTGAAGCGATGCGTCTGATCCGCACGAGGCTGGAGCGCCAGATGGGCGACAAGCAGGTGCTGATGGTCACAAGCTCCATCCCCGGCGAGGGCAAATCCACCGTGGCGGCCAACCTGGCTGTGTCCATGGCGAAGAAGAACAAACGGGTCGTGCTGGTGGACTGCGACCTGCGCAATCCTACCCAGGGCAAGCTCTTCAATCTCCAGGGCGGCAACGCCGGCCTCGTCTCCGTGCTCACGGGAAAGGCCCGGCTGGAAGAAGCGCTGGTGGAAATCAGCGACAAGGGCGGCCCTCTGGGGCTGACCCTGCTGCCCGGCAGCGATAAAGAATCCCGCCTCGTGGAGATCATGGGCAGCGAAGCCATGAGCCAGATGGTGGAGGAACTGAAAAAACAGGCGGACGTGGTCATCCTGGATACGCCGCCCTCCGCCATGCTGGTGGACGCAACGCTTCTGTCCCGCCATGTGGACGGGGTGGCCTATGTGGTGATGAGCGACTTTGCGAAGCGGCGCTTCATCTACAAAGGGATGGAAGAGCTGAGCAACAACGGCGTGCCGATCTTCGGCTGCATCCTCAACGGCGGCAAGAAGCATTCCGGCCGCGGCTACGGTTACGGCTACTACGGCTACGGCTACGGTTACGGTTCCAAGAGCAAATCCTGAGCACAGGCTTCTCGGAAAAAGAGGTGTGAGAGAAGATCAAAAACGGACATGACAAAAAGCATGGCGGAGCGGGGAGAAAGCGCTCGCCCCTCCTGGTGATCCTGTTTCTCTTCCTCATGCTGGTGCTCATTGCGACGCTGGCGATCGGCTGGATGATGAGCCACAGCCTCAACCGGATCGGACGCGTGGATCTGGAGAAGGAGCAGCAGACCTGGATCGCGCCCGAAGAGGTACGGCAGAGCGAGACGGCGGCTGCTCCGGCCGAGGAGACTGAGAGCGCCCCGGAACTGATCTGGACCCGGCCGGAAGTGAAGGAAAAAACCCAAAACATCCAGAACATCCTGCTGATCGGCCAGGACCGGCGCCCCGGCGAGGGACGCGCCCGCTCGGACAGCATGATCCTCTGCAGCTTCAACGCGGATACTGGCAAGATCATCCTGACTTCCCTGATGCGCGACATGTACGTGCCGTTTCCCGGCGATTATATCGACAACCGCATCAACGCGGCCTATCCCATCGGCGGGATGAGCTTTCTGGATCAGCTGATCGAGGAGGACTTCGGCGTGCACGTCGACGGCAACGTGGAGGTGGATTTCGACGGCTTTCTCCAGGCAATGGCGATGCTGGCCCCGCTGGACATCGAGCTGAAATCCTACGAGGTCGGCTATATGAACAACGGGAACGACTGGCACATGCAAGAGGGAGTCAATTCCATGAATGCGGAGCAGCTGCTCCGCTACGCGCGTATGCGCTACGCCGGCCACGGCGACTGGGAGCGGACCGAGCGGCAGAGAGTCGTCCTGCGGGCTGCCTTTGAAAAGGTAAAGGGCCTGAGCATCCGGGAACTGACCGAGCTCGCCGACGCGCTGCTGCCGAATTTTACCACCGATCTGACGAATCCGGAGATCCTGCGCTATGTGTACCTGCTGGTCACCCGGCGGATGAGCATCGGAGAGACCTACCGGCTGCCGGTGGACGGCAGCTATACCGAGCAGAGCATCCGCGGGATGGCGGTGCTGGTGCCGGATCTGGAGCAGAACAGCGAGTATCTTCACGCGTATATCTATGGAAGCCAACCATAAGAAACCTCCCGGCAGAACGGAGTCTGCCGGGAGATTTTACGTTTTATGAGAAGTTTTGGGTCGACGTTGGCGTAAAGGGAGGGGGAGTGCTGCTGTCATATGTGCCCGTAGGGTATAATAAACCGGTTTTGCCGTCACCGAGGAAATATACGTCGTACTGATCGACAAAATAATTCGTTGGGAAGGTATAGCTTTCTGTGAGCAACAGATAGGTATAATTACTGTAAAAATTTATGTTGTTCAACCACCTGTTCGCAGAAGTACTCCCTTCCAGTACGATCGATGTGCTGGTTTTATCATCGATATCTTCGTTGCTGCTCAGTATAGTCCGCAATCCATTCCCGTCCAGATCGATATATTTCGCCTCCGATGAAAGAGAAACACCCGCCATCTGCGCGCATGCGGCTACGTATTCATTCGAAGCAAAGCCTTCGACCAAAATCTTCGGCATCGTCCAGATTGTCATGCTGATTCCTCCTTGGGGAAAAGAAAAGCAACCGCGCAGCGCGGAAATACTACTCGGATAACAGAAATGCTGCGTCCCTTGCACACGGATAACAGAAAATTCCATGATACACTATTTGATTTTACATAACTTGCCATGGCTTGTCAACGGTTTTTCCATTTATTGTAATTTAAGCAGTCCCCTTTATTCCCTGTGAAAGCCGCCTGTGCTCCCCGTTTGCGGGGGAAGGCGCCTTCTGACCCGGGCAGCGGACAGCGCACATCCCCACGACAGGATCCGCGTCGGCTGAAGAAAAGCCTCCGGCGTCCGTTGACAAAAAGAGCTGCGATTGCTATAATCCTTTTAGAATCATTGCAAAGGAGCATTTTCAAAATGAAACGTCTGATTGCGATCCTTTTGATTGTCCTGATATTTGCCAGCCTTTCCGTGACCGCCTATGCCACCTACAACAGCAACCAGGGCGGCAATCACACCCCGTCCGGCGGCGGCAGTTCCTCCGCTCCGCAGACCGGCTCCGGCCTCGTGCTGGCGCTGGCGGCCGTGGCCTGCGGCGCTGGCGGCGTGTTCGCCTATTCCCGCAAACAGAGCAAATAAAGCTAATCATGCGCGATAAGAAGAAAATGTATCGTACGATCAGCATCGTCAGTTTCTTGGTGATGCTGATCTCGCTTATTGCCCTGGTTGGCATTTTTCTCCTTTACCGCTGGTCGGACGGGCAGTATCAGGACCTGGCCCGACTGGCGAGAGGCATCCGCGCTGAGCTGGAAGAGATCGCGGAGCAGACGGAGCCTTCCCCGAGCGTGACGGAGGAGCCGCTGCCTGAGAGCGGCCCGGTGGTGCCGGTAGTGCCCGTTATGCCGGAGGCAAGCCCGGAGCCGGAGCTTGCCCCCATCCCGGTGGATTTTGATTATCTGCGGGAGCTCAATCCGGACATAATCGCCTGGATCCTCGTGGACGGGACGGATATCGATTACCCCGTGCTGTACGACAGCACGCGGGAGCGCTTTTACCTGAGCCACAATTACGCCGGAGCCTATACCATGTACGGTTCCATCTTCATGCTATCCGAATGCCGGCGGGATTTTGCCAATTTCAACAGCGTCGTCTACGGCCACAATATGCTGGACGGGCGCATGTTCGCTCAGCTTCACCGCTTTGAGAAGCAGGAGTTTTTCGACGAGCACGACAGCATCCTGATCTACACGCCCGACCGGGTGCTGGAATACCGGATCTTCGCCGCATACATGACCGACAAGCTCAACCAGATCGTGAATTTCGACGACGCCACCGAGGAGACCCGCCAGGCCTATATCGACCGTATTTTCTCCCATGAGGCGCGCGCCATCTTTCGCGAGGGCGTGAGCGTGACGCCGGACGACCGGATCGTGACGCTCTCCACCTGCATCGGCAATCCCGCCAACCGCTATCTGGTGCAGGGAGTGCTGGTAAGCGAGCAGCCGGGCGTCTACGTGCCGCAAACCGAGGAAAGCAATGCAGGATAAAAGAGAAGAGACCGTGCCCTCTGCGGCGGCGGAAGATAAACAGAAAACGGGCAGCCCGGAGCGGACGTTGGCCATCGTGCTGGCCTCGATCGCCGGGCTGCTGGTGCTGCTTGTCCTTGCGGCGGGGGGCTTCCTGCTCTATTCCCGCTCGCTGCATGGAAACATGTTTGCCGAGCGCAGCTCCGAGGGCATGCGGATGCTGCGGGAGCAGCAGGCCGCGGCTGTGACGCCGGAGCCTTCTCCGACCCCGATCCTCGCGGATCTCGACGCCGACTGGATCGACAGCGAGGGCCGCGCATGGCGCTATAAGGACAACGTGGTGACCGTGCTGCTGATGGGTGTGGATTACATGTGGAAGTCCTACCATTGGAAGAGCGGGACCACGTTCAACGGCGGAAACGCGGACGTGCTGGCGCTGGCGGTGCTGGACCTGAACGAGGAGAGTCTGCATGTCCTGTATATTCCGCGCGACACCATGACAGACGTACTGGCCGTGGATCCGGAGGGCAATTATGAGGACACGATCTATACCAATATCAGCGCCGCCCACAGTTACGGAGACGGTGGGGAACTGAGCTGTGAACTGACGGCGCAGGCAGTGTCCAATCTGCTCTGCGGAGTCCATATCGACCGTTATGCCGCCGTCAATACGGACGCTGTCAACGTGATCAACAATCAGCTGGGCGGCGTGGAGATCACGCTGGATAAGGACTATACGGAAATCTACCACAGCCTGACGGAAGGCAGCACCGTGCGCCTGGACAACTGGCTGCTTCAGCGGATGATCTCCTACCGGGACAAGCGGGAAATCGACGGCGCCTATGACCGGGGCCTGCGGGATCTGAAGATCCTGCGCGCCATGTTCGATCAGTTCAAGGACATGGCGAAGGAGGACCCGGGGCTGACCCTGAAGATGGTCAAATCTCTGGATGGCTATCTCCACACAAATCTGACCCTGGACGAAATCAGTTTTCTGGCCCAGCGCGTATTGAAAATCCCACTCGGCGACAAGCCGGTGGTGAGCCTCAAGGGCGAAAACCGTTCCGGGGAGCAATACGTGGAATTCTATCCGGACGAGCAGTGGCTGCACGACTATGTGGCCGAGACCTTCTTCGTCCCCGTCCAGTAAGAAAGCAGAGCCTGTGACCGAAGTCACAGGCTCTGTTGTTGCCTTAGGCGTTCTGCATGGATACAGCTTAGGAAAACCTTGAATTGCTGCGAAAATGAGAATATAATAATTTTATTATAGACGCAAAGGCAGCTTGAATCTTGAAACTGGGATCGGATGGTAGCCAAGTCCGCCTCCCGTATGTTTCGGATCCGCTGCCGCAGTTTTACGGGTATACGAATGAAGATACTGTTTCTGAATCAGTTTTTTACCCCTTCGGTGAATTCCTCTGCGACGCTTCCGTATGACGCCGCCCGCTATCTCGTCGGACAGGGCTTTGCGGTGGACGCGCTTGTGGGCTACCCGAAGGAATACAATATGGGCCTTGCCGTTCCCCTGCGGGAGAGCGTGAGCGGGATCTCCGTGCGCAGACTGCGGTATCTCCAGCTCAAACGCAGCGGCAAGATCGGTCGCCTGATCAACTATTTTTCGTTTACCGCCGCCGTGCTTCTCCATTTGCATTTGCTGAAGCACTATGACTGCGTCGTGGTGTTCTCCAATCCGCCGATCCTGCCGCTGGCTGCGGTCCTGGCCCGCCGCCTGTACGGTACGCCCTTTCTCTTCGTCGCTTACGACGTTTACCCGGAGGTGGCCTATCCCTCCGGAAGCATTCGCCCGGGTTCTGCCGTCGACCGCGTGATGAAGCGCATCAACCGCTCGCTGTACGCCGGGGCCTCCGGTGTCGTCGCCCTTACGGAGGAGATGCGGCAGTTCCTGCTCGCCTCCCGGCCCGAACTCAGTCAGGACCGGGTGAGAGTCATCCACAACTGGGCCTTTGAGGAAGAGCGGTATACGACGGATCGGGCCGCCGACGACGGAGAGTTCCTGGTCACGTATTTCGGGAATATGGGCATCTGTCAGGAGATGGATACGCTGATGGACGCCGCCGCGCTGCTCAGGGACGACAGACGGATCCGATTCCTGTTCGTCGGTTTCGGGACCAAAGAGGCTGCGCTGGAAGAACGGGCGCGGCGGGAGAAGCTTGAGAGGGTCCGCTTCGAGGGGCATTTGACCGGCAAGCGCTTTACGGATGCGGTTTCCGGCAGCGGATGCACCGTTATCACGCTTGCGGAAGGGCTTCGCGGCACCTGCGCGCCCAGCAAGTATTACAGCTCCCTCTGTCTGGGACGCCCGATCCTGAGCATTACGGAACCCGGATCCTATCTTCCGGCGGAAATCGAGCGGGAGGGGATCGGTTTCGGAACGCGGATCGGTGACGCCGAAACGCTGCGGGATCATATCCTGTGGCTGGCGGAGCATCCGGAGGAATGTGACGCCATTGGGGAAAGGGCGCGGGCTCTGTACCGGAGGAAATACGCCCGCGAAAAGAGCCTGTCCGCTTATGCGCAGTGGCTGCGCGAACTGAAATAGCCGCTGCGGTCTTTGCATCGGGCGAAAAGGAAAAATCAGACGAAAGCGCGGAGGGCGGGAACATGAAAGTATTGCATATCAATTCCGTCGCCGCCTTCGGCAGCACGGCGACGATCGCGGAAGACCTCTGCCGGGGTCTGGAAGCACGCGGCGGGCGGGCTGTGCTGGCCTACGGACGCGGAGACGCCTCTGATAAAGCTTCCTGTATCCGCATCGGCTCTCCCTTGTCTGTCCTGGCCCACGGCGCCGCCTCCCGGATCTCCGACCGGCACGGCCGGTATTCCCTTGCGGCGACCGCAGCCTTTCTCCGCCGGGCGGAAGCCTTCCGGCCGGATCTGGTGCATCTGCATAATCTGCACGGATATTATCTGAATTACCCGATGCTGTTTGCCTGGCTGCGGGACAAAAAGCTCCCCGTGGTTTGGACGCTTCACGATTGCTGGGCCTTCACCGGCCATTGCGCGCACTTCATCCCCTCCGGCTGCGAAAAGTGGCGGAGCGGATGCGGCGCCTGCGGGCAGAAGGGGAGCTACCCGAAAAGCCTGCTGGCGGACGCCTCCTCCCGCAACCATGCGGACAAACGCCGCTGCTTTACCGGCCTGGATACGCTCACCGTGGTGACCCCAAGCGAATGGCTCAAGAGCCTCGCCGGGCAGTCTTTCCTGGGCGCGTACCCGATCCGATGCATTCACAACGGCGTGGACCTGGGGCTTTTCCGGCCGGACGGGCCGGAATATCCGCCCCTGTCGCATAAGGAAGACAGGATCCTGCTGCTGGGTGTCGCCGGCTCCTGGGCGGAGAATAAGGGCCTGGAAGATTTCTTTCGCCTCCGGCAGCTGCTGGACGCGCGGTATCGGATCGCGCTGGTCGGTCTCAGCCCCGCGCAGCTTGCCTCGCTGCCCGAAGGGGTGGAGGGCTTCGGCAGGATCCGTTCGGCCGAAGAGCTGGCAGCGATCTACCGCAGCGCAGATCTGTTTCTCAATCCCAGCTACGCCGACACCTATCCGAGTACGCAGCTGGAGGCGCTGGCAAGCGGGACGCCGGTGCTGTGCTATGATACGGGGGGATGCGCCGAGGCCCTGGCAGACAGGCGCTGCGTTGTTCCCCGCGGGGACGTCGTGGCGCTGGCGGGAGCGATCCGTGCGGAAGCGTGGAGGGACTGCGTCTTTCCTGCCCGTGACCGCCTGGATAAGCAGCGCGCCATCGCAGAATATCTGTCATTGTATGAAAGCCTGTGACCGAAGTCACAGGCTTTCCGTGCTGTATTGCTTTCAGAACAGAAGCTGCAGGGCGTTGAAGAGCTCGGTGCTCCAGACCGTCCAGTCGTGGCCGCCGGCCGTGAGGTGCAGCCAGGCGTTTTCCCCTTCCCGCAGGCGGGGGTCCGCCCCGGTGAGCGTGGCGTAGCATCGCTCCTCCGAGGGGCGCGCCACGTCGCCGGTGCCGGCGGCGGCATAGTAGAGCGCAATGTCGTATTCGCTGTACTCCGGGGAGTCCAGGATCCGGCTGAGCCAGGGAGCGTCCCCGTCGCCGGAGAAGCAGAGAAAGCCCGAGAAAAAGGGCAGACTCAGGCCCATCCCGCTCTCGTAGGTGTAGTAGGAGCCCCAGGAGGCGCCGCCGATGGCGAAGTGCTCCCGTGCGGCGGCCAGATCCTCCGGCTCGGGAGAGGCGGCGTAGCTGCCGTATTCGGCGGCCACGTACGGAAGGATCGTGTCCTTCAGTTCATAGGCGAGCTGATCATACTGAGTAGTGCGTCTGCCGTCGCCCACGCACATATAGAGACTCGGACAGACTACGATGAGCGGCTCGATGCGCCCCTCGTTGATCATGTTGTCCAGCACCGTGCGCAGGGCAAGCGCCTCTCCGCCCACGGGGTGGAGATCGCTCAGCCAGCTCTGCTCGCTGCCGCCCAGCCCGTGCAGCAGGACGAGAACGTTGTATGCCCGCCCGCTCTCCCAGCCGAAGGGGAGATAGATCTGCACCGGGCGGCTCACGGCCTCCTGGGTCTCCCAGTCCACCGTGTCATAGCTCCAGTCCAGCAGCGTTCCGGCGTTCGGACAGGGGCGGCGATACCGCTCGGGCAGCAGATCGTCATAGAGAATCGGCTCCGGCCGGGGGCGGATCTCCCCGGTCGGAAGCGGAGAGGAGGGGGGAGGCTCCGTCGCCGGGGCGGGGCTCGGAGAAGGCTCGGAGGCGACTGCCGCCTCAGGGGCGGCGGAAGGCGCGGGAGGCGGGAAGCTTCCGCAGGCGCAGAGCAGCAGCAGCACGGCAAGCAGCAGCGCAAGCACACGGCCGCGGCCGGATCGAAGCATAAGAACGCCCCCTTCCCTGTGATCTGCATGAGTCGCAGCTCGGATACGCGACAATTGTAGCACAATCCCCCGGGCCCTTCAAGCTTGCGCCGGACGGGAAAGCGTGCTATCATGAAAACAGAAAAATCGGGCCTTGCCCGGAAAGAGAGGATCATCCGATGGAAAAAAAGACGGAAGGAACGCTGCGCAAGCTGTTTCTGGCCGGCGTCGGCGCGCTGGATCTGGGAGCCGAGAAGCTGGGCGAGTGGGTCGATCGCTGTGCCGAACAGGGAGAGAAGACGGTGGCCAGGGGGCGCGCATTGAATGAGGAACTGCGCCGCACGGTGAAGGAAGCGGCGGAGAAGCCCGCGCAGGCGCCTGTGATCGATCCGGAGAAGCTCACGGCCGAGCAGCGGCGCGAGCTGCTGGAGAAGCTGCAGGCACTGGAGAAGCAGGAGCACTGATGGCCGCGGCGCAGACGGACAGCGCACGGCTGGCGGAGATGCTCGCCGTCCTGCGGCGGCATCAGCCCGGCCGCGGGATGAGCCCGGAGAAGCTGCTGGCGATCCTGGAGGAGCTTGGCCCCACCTACGTCAAGCTTGGACAGATCCTGTCGCAGCGCGGCGATCTGCTGCCTGCGGAGTACTGTGAGGCGCTCAGCCGCCTGCGCACCGACGTGCCGCCCATGCCGATCGAGACTGTGCGGGACATCCTGAGCACGGAGCTGGGCTGCGAATGGACGGAAGTCTTCTCCGCCCTGTCGGAGCAGCCGCTGGGCTCCGCCTCCATCGCGCAGGTGCACGAAGCGTGGCTGCGCGACGGGAGGCATGCGGCGGTCAAGGTTCAGCGCCCCGGACTGTGGGAGGTCATGGAACGGGATATCCGCCTGCTCAAACGGGCGGCCGGCCTGCTGCGGCGCAGCCCGGCGGGAGAAGCTGTGGATTTTCAGGACGTGCTGGAGCATCTCTGGACGGCGGCCCGGCAGGAGATGGATTTCCTGCAGGAGGAGAGCAATCTCCGGGAGTTCAAGGCCGACTGCGCGGAGCTTCGCTATGCCGACTGTCCGGGGACGGTGCCGGAGCTCTGCACGCGCAACGTCCTGGTGATGGACTACGTGGGCGGCTGCCAGGTGGACGATGCGGATGCGCTGGAGGCCGCCGGCTACGACCGCGGGGAGATCGCCGTCAAGCTGGTGTATCACTACATCGAGCAGATCACGGAATACCGCTTTTTTCATGCCGATCCCCATCCCGGCAACATCCGGGTGGAGGACGGAAAGATCTGGTGGCTCGATCTGGGGATGATGGGCCGCCTGACTGCCCGGGAAGCCGCCCTGTATACCACGGTGATCCACCGGATCTCCGAGGGGGACAGCCTCGGTCTGACCGAGGCGCTGCTGGAGCTGGCCGCCCAGGGGGACGCTCCGGACAGAGACGCCATCTCCGAGAGCGTGGCGGCCTTTTTCCGGAAATACCAGTCCATGCCCATGGGTGAGATGAACATGGGGGCGCTGGTGGAGGAATTTCTGGCTCTGCTGCGGCGGCACGGGCTGCAGCTTCCCACGGGACTGACCATGCTGGGCAGGAGCCTGGTGGTGATCCAGGGCTCCCTGGTCGTGCTGGATCCGGAGGTCAACGTGCTGGAGATCGTGGCGCAGTACATGGCCCAGGAGGAACTGAAACGGGGCTTTTCCCGGGAGGGGCTGCGGCAGCTGGCGATGGAGCTCGGGCGCTCCGGCGAAAAGCTGGGACGGCTGCCTGCTCAGCTTTCCGCCGTGCTGGAGCGCATGGCGGCAGGGGAGCTGAGCGTGCGGGCCCGAACAAGGCGCAGCGACGGCGACGCCGCGCTGCTGCGCGCGCTGTGCCGCAAGCTGGTGCTGGCGCTTTTGTGCGCGGGACTGCTGATCGCCGCCTCCGCCGGCCTGACAGCGCCGCTGCCCGGCCTGTGGGGGATCCCATGGCCGTCGGCCGCAATGTTTGTGCTGGCGATCCTCTGCAGCGCTGCGATCGTTTTGAGAAAATAGCAGCCGCGACGCGGCGGGATCCATCGGCAGAAGAGAAAGAGGCACGGCGCCGGGAGACGGCCCGTGCGTCTTTTAACAGAACAAAGTTCTGTTAAACTTGACATCTGAGCCAGAATGTGGTATAATCCTTTCGAGAGGACGGGGATGTCGGAGAAGCGTCCGATCAAAAAGGGAAAATCCTGCGGAGGGAGCTGCAGCCTGTGCGCGTATCGGGCTGCTCCGCAGAACTGCGGTCTGCGTCTGGATCGGACAGGGCTTTTGACCGGTCACAAACGCAGATTTTTTCATTCCATAGGTTCTGCCAAACAGAACAAATAAAAAAGGAGTGATCGACAAATATGATGAGGGCTATCCTCACGGAGAGAAATCTTCACGTACCGGACAGGGAGGTGCTGCGGCGGGGAACCGTCGGGATGCGCATGGCGGTCAGCCGCGACGAAAACTGGGAAGCACTCACCGTGACGGCGGTGTTCAGTAACGGGGCGGAACAGCGGGACGTCTCGCTGCTCGGGGAGGAACTGATCCTGCCCCATGAGCTGCTGGAAACACCCGGACGCAGACTGCTGCTGGGCTTCCACGGCAGCGATGCATCCGGCACAGAGGTCCGGCGCAGCAACATACTCGATCTGGGAACCGTCACAGACAGCCTGGACCCCTCCGGCGAGGCGCCGGAGGCGCCCACACCGGCGCGTGCCGACCAGATCCAGGCGCTCGCGGAGCAGGCCATGGCCGCGGCCGCAGCCGTACAGCAACAGGCTGCTGCGGGCGCCTTCCGGGGCGAGAAAGGCGAGAGGGGCGAAAAAGGCGAGAGAGGTGAAAAAGGCGAGAAGGGCGACAGCGGCGAGACGGGGCCTCAGGGGCCGAAGGGTGACAAAGGCGAAAAAGGCGAGAAAGGCGAGCCGGGCCAGACGCCGTCCGCCTATGCGGGCTCTGCCTCCGCCGCCGGCCCGGCAGACAAAGCCGTGTCCATCCCGATGGGCCATCTGGACAGCAGCAGCACCGCGACCGTGATGACCGCTACGGTGGACGGCATCACCGAGCTGCGCGACGGCGTATGCATGTGGCTCCGAAACGGCGCAGTCACCAGCGCCAGCGGATTCACACTGAATATCAACGGATTGGGCGCGAAGCCCTGTTACAGCTCTCTGGCTGCGGCATCTCGGTCTACCACTATCTTCAACATCAACTACACGATGCTGTTCGTCTACAACGAGGATCGCGTTGACGGCGGCTGCTGGGATATCGTCTACGGCGTTGACAGCAACACCACCTATACACCCTACGCGCTGGGCTTCGGCTACGGCACCTGCACCACGGCGGCGGCGACTGCCGCAAAGGCGGCGAGCGTCAGCTCCTCCTATAAGCTGACCGCCGGCGGCATTGTGGCGGTCAAGTTCGACAACGATGTGCCCGCGAGCGCCACGCTGAACGTCAACGGCAAGGGAGCCAAAGCGATCTACTACAAGGGCGCGGCGATCACGGCGGGGGCCATCAAAGCGGGCGACACCGTCACGATGATCTACTCAACGTATTACCACGTGCTGAGTATCGACCGCTGGGGCAGTGACATTGCGGCCCTGGAGGACCGTCTTGATTCTCTGCTCAATGCAGCGGGGGTGAGCTTCTGATGAACTACATTGCAAGTGATTCCGACCTCACCGCCGTAGCCGACGCGATCCGCACAAAGGGCGGCACGGCTGCTGCGCTGGCGTTTCCGAGCGGATTCGTCAGCGCCGTGCAGGCGATCACCACAGGGGACGCCATCGACCAGAGCGACATCCCCGCTTACGTCAAAGCAGAGGCGCTGGAAGTGGCGGCGCGGGTGAAGCAGCATCTCGGCCCCGACAGCATCGTGTTTATCGCGGGCAGCGACAGCCACCAGAGCACAACGGCCCACGTGGAGGACGGCAATCTCCACGGCGGCATGGCGATGAAAGCGCTGTCTTATCTGCTGCCGCTGGATTTCGCCGCATACCTTGGCGACTATACGACGGGGAGCAGCTCGACGACGCTGGCCGAGGGACGGGCCCACTTTGCGGAGATCAACGCCGACATTGACGAGGCGTTCCGGGGGCTGCCGCAGTTTCGCACGGTGGGCAATCACGACCCGCTTGGCTACAGCTACAACCAGAACGGCGAGGGGCTGAGCCAGGCAGAGCTGTATCAGTACATCGGCAAATACAACGCAGAGAGCGGCAACACGATGGGCAGCACCGTCTCCGGCTATTGCTATCGGGACTTCACGGCGAAAAGCCTCCGCGTCATCTGCCTCAACACAGCAGACGCGACTCCGGCGGCCCAGGGCGGCACGGAAGCGGTCAGCGACGCGCAGAAACGCTGGTTTGCCGATACGCTGATTTCCACGCCGCAGGATTACGGCATCGTCATCCTCGCCCACCATCCTCTCGATTGGGGCGACATCATGACGGTCAGTCACATCCTCCGCGCCTATGTGGAGGAGCAGAGCGGCATCAACATCGGTGGTACGACCTACGACTTCACAAACAAAAACAAGAGCGCATGGGTGCTGATGTTCCACGGCCACGTCCACACCTTCACGGTGGACGATCTCCACTGGAACAACGGCGGCAGCGGAGAACCCTACGACGTCAAGCGCATCGCCGTTCCGAATCTATGCTTTGGCCGAAACAACGAGTACGGGAACAACACCGGCCCGGAGTATTACAACATCGAGTTCGGTACGACTGCCACCTACAACAAGACCGCGGACTCCGGGCAGGATACGGCGTGGAACGTCATCGTGGTCAACCCTTCCGAGGAAAAGGTGTATGCCATCAACTACGGCTCCGGTATCGACCGCGAGGTTTACTGGGGTGAAACCGCGGTAGCTGTCACGGGCGTTACGCTGAACGCAAACAGCGGTACGCTGAATCCGGGCGGCACGACGACGCTGACAGCGACCGTAGCTCCTGCCAATGCCACGAACAAAGCCGTTGTCTGGAGTACCAGCAACAGCGGCGTGGCAACGGTAAACAACGGCGTGGTTTCGGCTGTCGCGGTCGGTTCCGCCACCATCACCGTCACCACGCAGGACGGCGGCTTTACCGCAAGCTATGCGCTGACGGTGGAAAAGGCCAAAGAGGGCAACGTCATCGCCAAGATCGGCTATACCGACGGCAAGCGGCTTTCGACGTCTACCGGCGAATATCGAGATCTGAGCGGCGGCGTGGTGATCGAATACATCGACCTGAACGAATACCGCCAGTCGGACGATACGGTGACGATCCGTATTCGCGGCGGTGATTTCAAGCAGGTCAGCAGCCCGTACAACGACAACGCCTACGTGTTCTACAACCAGAGTCACAGTTTTACCGTAGCGCAATACTCGACAGAGGGAAGCAGCACGCACGGAAACGTTACGATCACACGGGCTTTCAGCGGAACGGATGCGACCTTCACCATTACTGGCCTGACAGCGGCAATTGCATCTCAGGGCTATCACTACATCCGCATCTGCGGCCTCGGCTCCGGCGCGAATCTCGATCTTCGCATCAATGAGGATTTTGACTGAGGAGGGAGAAAACAACTGAAAAAGAGCAGGAACGAGAGTCTTTCGTTCCTGCTCTTGATTTTTCAGTAAATTTAACTTATACTTTGAGCATGAGCCGCTGCTCCCGGCGGCGCTGCACTGGACGGATACTGAGCATACAAGAAGGGGGGCAAAAAAATACAACAACGACTATATGGTTATATCCGGGTATCGACCAGAGAGCAGAACGAGGATCGCCAGGAAATCGCGCTTTTGCAGTACGGCGTGCAGGAGGGCATGATCTTCCGGGATCGACAATCCGGAAAAAGCTTTTTGAGACCGGGCTATCAGAGCCTGTTGGACGCTCTGAAACCCGGAGACGTGATCGTGATCAAAAGTATCGACCGGCTTGGCCGCAATTATGAGGAAATCCTGGAACAGTGGCGCATGATCACGCGGGAAAAAAAGGCGGAGGTGATCGTGCTGGATATGCCGCTGCTGGATACCCGGCAGGGACGCGACCTTACCGGCACGCTGATCGCGGATATCGTCCTGCAGCTTCTCAGCTACGTGGCACAGACGGAACGGGAGATGATCCTGCAGCGACAGGCGGAGGGGATCGCCGCGGCAAGGGAGCGCGGCGTGCGCTTCGGACGACCGCCGCTTTCCAGAACCGGGCAATTCCGGGTCCTGCGGGAACAATGGCTCCAGGGCGAGACTTCTGCCAGAGCTGCGGCACGGCTCCTCGGCATCAGCCACAAAACCTTTCTGCGATGGTGCAGAGAAACAGACGGGGATAAAGGTACACCTTAATCCCCGGGGCAAATCGCATGTATATATCATAAGCCAAAAATAATTGTATCTCACATAAGCCGAAAAATCAAGGCGTATCGATAAACATGCTTAATAAAAAAAACTGGCAGACAGGCTGCGTAGCGAGAACAGGAAAAAAACAGAATGCACGCACAGGAAGAGCGCTTCCTGTGCGTGCTTTTTTTCTGCATCCGGACGAAGAAAGGGTTGGGAAAATCTGGAAGTGTTATGTGAAAAATAATCGGGGCTTAAAGTGTACCTTAGTATCCACCTTATCATGATCCTCGGCATGGCCGGGATACGGAAACCCGATGCGGGCGGCGCTGTGTTCAGCCGATATGGATGCGAAAATGCCGATGGACAGTGCGTTTTCCATCATAAGGAGCTTTGTCAGCAATGGCGTCAACAGTTGTTCCAGAGGTCGTTGATCTTGAGCGCTTCCCGGCGGGAAGAGAGCATTTTACGGCGGAAAAACTGAATACACTTCCTCCGAAACCGGGATTTGACCTCTGCAAACGGCTGTTTGATCTGATTCTGGCGCTGGTCCTGCTGCCTCTTTTTCTGATCCCCATGCTGCTGATCGCCGTTCTGATCCGCGTGGATTCTCCCGGGAAAGCGATCTATTGCCAGACGCGGCTCGGAAGAAATCAAAAGCCCTTTGTCATGTATAAGTTCAGAACGATGCACCTGAATGCCGAGGAGCTGGGCCCGCAATGGGCTGCCGTGGACGACCGGCGCAGCACCTGCTTCGGCCGCTTCCTGCGCCACAGCCATCTGGACGAGCTCCCGCAGCTGGTGAACATCATCGCCGGGCAGATGAGCTTTGTCGGACCCCGCCCGGAGCGCCCGGAATTCTACGACGTGTTTGACACCTATATCGACGGCTTCCGGCAGCGCACCATGGTGCGTCCCGGGCTTACCGGACTTGCGCAGATCAACGGCGGCTATGAACTGCTTCCGGAGGAAAAAATAGTGTACGATCTCGAATACATAAAAAATCGCAGCGCGGCGCTGGATCTGAAGATTATCCTCCGCACCTTCGCCGTTGTGTTCGGAAGAAAGGACGTCCGTTGAGCGCGCCGCGCGTCTCCGTCGTCACACCCGTATACAACAGCGCTCTTTACCTGGCCGAAACGCTGGATTCCGTGCTGGCCCAGAGCATGCGGGACTGGGAAATGCTTCTTGTGGACGACGGTTCGACCGACGACAGTCTCGCCGTGGCAGAGGCCTATGCCTCCCGTGATCCGAGGATCCGCGTGCTGCGCAGCGAGCGCAATCTGGGTGTTGCCAGGACCCGCAACCGCGGGGTGGCGGAGAGCAGGGGAGACTATATCGCCCTGCTGGACAGCGACGATCTCTGGATGCCGGACAAGCTGGAAAAACAGCTCGCGCTTGCCGACAGCAGCGGCGCCGACATGGTGTACTGTTCCTACGCGCTGATCGACGAGCAGGGCAAACGCTGCTGTGAGGATTTCCTTGTCCCGCCGAAAACCGATTTCAACTCCATGCTCGTGCGCAGCGTGATCAGCTGCTCAACCGTTCTGATCCGCGCCGACTGCATGAAAGCGCATCCCTTCCAACTCAACTGCAAGCATGAGGACCTGGTGCTCTGGCTGGAACTGCTGCGCGACGGCTGCCGGGCGGCCGGATGCGCGGAGGTGCTGGCAGCCTATCGGCTGCATCGCGGCTCCCGCAGCTCCAATAAATTTCAGTCCGCCTACGGGCGGTGGCGTGTGTTCCGTGACAATATGGGCATGTCTTTCTGCAGGAGCCTTGGCTGCTTTGCCGCCTATGCCGCGTCGGCCCTGCGCAAATACCGGAGGAGCTGCTGATGGAGGAAGTGACCGGCCGGACACAGGTTCGGGACCACCAGCTGGCCCTGCTGCCGATGCTCCGTGAGATCGACAGGATCTGCGATATGCACGGGCTGCGCTATATGCTTTTTGCCGGAACGGCCCTCGGCGCGGCTCGCCATCAGGGCTTTATCCCCTGGGATGACGACCTGGACGTGATCTTTCTCCGGGAGGATTACGAGCGCTTTCTGGCGCTCGCACCCGCAGAGCTGGGCGAGGAGTATTTCCTGCAGAAGGAGTATTCCGAGCACTGGCCCATGTTCTTTTCCAAACTGCGAAAGAACAACACGGCCTGCATGGAAACGGTCCATCCCCGTGATCCGCTGCAGCATCAGGGGATCTATATCGATATTTTTCCCGCGGATGCGCTCTCGGATCATCCGGTGACCGCGCGTCTGCAGTATCTCGCCTCCAGGGTCGTGCTGGCCAAATGCCTGTATCAGCGCGGCTATCTGACAAACAATCCCGCGAAAAAAGGATTCCTGCGCTTCTGCAGCCTGTTGCCCATGGAGCCTTTCCGCCGCTTTGCGCAGCGCAGGGGCGACACGGGCAGCCGGAGGGTCCACTCCTTCTTTGGGGCTTCCCGCCGCTTTGAACGGAGCGTCTATGAGCGGCGCTGGTTCGAGGAGACCGCGCGTATGCCCTTTGAAGAGGGGTGCTTCCCGGTCTCCGTCCATTACGACGCATTGTTGAAAACACTCTACGGCGACTGGCGCAAGCCGCCCTCGGATCAGAGCAAGGCCGTGAAGGTCCACGGCGTGCTTGTAGACCTGGAGCATTCCTATGAGCAGTATCTGGACTGGCAGGCCCGGCAGCACTATTCCACCTATACGAGGAGCATCCGCTGAACCATGAAGCTTCTTCTGATCAGCCACAATCCGATCTGCAGCTACAACGGCATGGGAATCACCTTCGCTTCGCTCCTGTCCGGCTTTGATCCGTCGGAGCTCTGCCAGCTCTATATCTATCCTTCTTACCCGGATATGGACCGCTGCGCCTCCTATTATCGTGTGACGGACAAGGAAGTCCTGGGAAGCCTGTTTCACCGCGGCACACCGGGCGGCCCTGTTCCCGGGCGGCAGATCCACAGCAGGCAGTCCCGGTATGAGGACGAGCGGGATGAAGCGCTTTACAGGCAGCCGAGAAACAAAAAACCTCTGCGCAGACTGGGGCGCGATCTGCTCTGGAGACTCTCCGGATGGTACAGTCCGGCCCTGCGCGCATGGCTCGAACGGGAGCGGCCGGACCGCATACTCGTGGCGCCCGGAGCCGGCAGGTTCCTCTATGACATGGCGCTGCGGATATCCGACGACCTTAAAATCCCGATCGCGGTATATCTCTGCGATGAGTACTACTTTACGCCGGAAAGGAAAGATCCTGCCGGAAGGCTGCAGCGAAAGCTTCTCAGGAAAAAGATGGAGGAGCTTCTCTCGAAAGCCTCTCTTCTGGTCACCATCAGCGAGGAGCTGAGAGCGGCCTACTCCGCCCGCTTCTCTCTTCCGGTCTCGGTCATCATGACCGGCAGTACGCTGCCCCGGGCAAGGGGCCAGGCGTCTGCGGAGGATCCGCAGACACTGTGCTATTTCGGAAACGTGCGCTCCAACCGGTATCGTTCTCTGATCGAAATCGGGCGCTGCCTGGATGAAATCAACCGGGAGCAGGGAAGCGCCTACCGCCTCCGCATCCACACGTTTGAGAAAGATCCCGGGATCCTCGGCCGTTTGCAGGAGGTCGGGAGCATCGAGCTTCCCGGCTTCCTCCAGGGAGATGCGTTTACCGGGGCGCTTTTGTCCGCAGGCGTCCTTATTCATGTGGAATCCTTCGACAAGGAAAGCATGGAAAAGGTAAAAAACTCGGTATCCACCAAAATCGCCGACAGTCTGGCCAGCGGTGTACCGCTGCTGGCGTACGGACCGCCCGGCCTCGCTTCCATAGAACATCTGCGCCGCCATCAGTGCGCCTTCCTCTGTACTGCCCCCGACCGGCTGCGGGAGACGCTTCTCCGGGCGCTTACCGACCGCGAGGCCAGAAGCAGCGTCGTGAGCAATGCGCTGGAGACGGCTGCAGCCTTCCACGATTCCGCGGAAAACAGCCGCCGGCTCTATCGGCTCCTGGAAGCGATCGGAGGCGATGCCTTCTGAAAGTCGTTCAAATCAACTGCGTGTATGACAAAGGCAGCACCGCTGCCATCACGCGCCGGCTCCACCGGGCGCTTCTGGAACGCGGCGACAGTTCTCTTGTCCTGTACGGAAGGGGAGCGGCGAGCCAGGAGAGCGGGACGCGAAAGCTCGTCCCGGAGATCTATGCCAAAGCGAATCATCTGCGGGCTGATCTGAGCGGGCTGATGTACGGCGGCTGCGAGCTGGCGACAGCGCGCCTGTGTGCTGTTCTGCAGCATGAAAAGCCCGATGCGGTGCATTTGCAGTGCATCAACGGTTACTTTGTCAATATCCCCCGGCTGATTGCCTATCTCAAAGAAAACAAAATTCCTACGCTGCTTACGCTCCATGCGGAATTCATGTATACCGCCAACTGCAGCCATGCCTTTGACTGTGAACGCTGGCGCGGCGGATGCGGCGGATGCCCGGACCATCGGCGGCAGACGCACTCCCTTTTCCGCGATGCCAGCGCTGCGTCGTGGCAGCGCATGGCGGCGGCTTTTGACGGATTTGAAAAGCTGACGGTGGTTTCCGTTTCCCCCTGGCAGCGTATGAGGGCGGAAGCCTCGCCCTTCTTCCGCGGGGCAAGACACGTGACGATAGGCAACGGCGTCGATACGAGAGTCTTTGCTCCGCGTGATGCAGGCGCGCACGAGCGCCCCCGCATCCTGCACGTCACGCCGCATTTCACCGATGAAGCCGGACACATCAAGGGCGGCGAGTACGTGATTCGCCTCGCCGAAGCATTGGGAGAACGCGCGGAGATCCTGGTCGTCGGCCCGGGGAGGGCTGAAAGGGTTCCGGATAACGTCCGGTTTCTTGGGCCTGTCTGGGATACGAAAAAACTGGCAGAACTCTATGCCGATGCAGACCTGACCCTTCTGACCAGCCGGCGGGAGACTTTCTCGATGGTCTGCGCCGAGAGCCTGTGCTGCGGGACGCCTGTGGTCGGGTTCGAGGCCGGCGGGCCGGAGAGCATCGCCCTTCCGGCGTACAGCGCATTTGTCCCCTGGGGCGACGTTGATGCGCTGCGAGATGCGTGCCTTGCCTCGCTCGGGCGCAGGACGGCGCAGACAGAGCTTGCCCGCGAGGCGGCGGAGCATTACGGAAATGAACGGATGATCCGTGAATATTTCAATGAATACGAAAAAGCGAGGGTACGGCCATGAAAAAGAAAATCCTGCTGATTGCAGTCATCCTGGTCTTTGCGCTTCTTGCGGCTTCCCTGAGCAGCTGCGGAAGGCAGGCGACCGAGCGGGTGGATGAAACACCCGCTTCCCAGGCAACGGAGATGCCCGCCCCGGCAGAAGCTGCAGAAACGGAGGAACCTGTTGTGACGGAAGAGCCGAGAGACTGGGAGCCGGTGGAAACGAAATTCGGCGACCTGAGATACCCCGACCAGTGGTTTGATTCCCTGGAAACGGAACAGACCGAGACGGACGACAGCGTGACGGTTGCTTTCCGTGCCAAGGTCAATGAGCAGAGTTTTGATCTCTTTGATGTCTGTATCGGTGAAAATACGGTCGAAGGTGAAGCTGTCGGCATGCTCACAGGCCCCGACGGCGTCCAGCGGGAGGCGTTTCTCCGCTTCCATGAACTGGGGGAGATCACCGGCCTGAACGAAGGCGAAACCAACCGGGTTTATGCCATGCAGGAAGCCCTGAACTTCGTTATCGATCATCTGCAGTAAGTAAGTTTTTCTCCCCGTTGTACATTACGAGCACCGGCGATGTGCTCTGAGGAAATAAGGAGGTCGGCATGAAGGAATTGAAGAAAATTCTTGCCTGTCTGCTGGTATTCTGCCTCATGCTTTCCTATGCTCCTGTGATGGCATTTGCAAACGACGCGGCCGTCACGGATGAGCAGGAGCAGGAACAGGGACAGGATCTTGATCAGGGACAGATCCCCGAAGAAGGGCAGAACCCCGAAGAGGGGCAGAACCCCGAAGAAGGGCAGATCCCCGAAGAGGGGCAGAACCCCGAAGAAGGGCAGATCCCCGAAGAGGGGCAGAACCCCGAAGAGGGGCAGAACCCCGAGGAGGGGCAGGATCCCGAAGAGGGACAGGAACCCGAGGAGGGACAGGATCCCGAAGAGGGACAGGAACCCGAGGAGGGACAGGTCGGAGATATCACGGTCGATATCGTGATCGATCTTGAGGATCAGGAGATCGTACTTGATGCGGAACAGGTGGAGGAAGATGCGTCTTCCACCACCATGCCGGGTGACAACGACGACGCTGAGATCACGGATTACGAGTCTTTCCTCTCTGCGCTGAAAGGGCTGGAGAGCATCGCCGATGAATACGGCGCTGCCAACGGCAAAAGCGGCTACGGCCTGGTGCTCAACTATATCCGTACCGGCGCCGAGAAGTATCAGGACAGCCTGTGGGCCGGTGTCGCCGGCGCGATGGACGAGGATTTTATCGCCTATGTGGCGGCCCAGGATGAAGCCAACGGCACCAATTACTCCGCCCTGCGCAGACTTGGCACCGTTACGATCCCCAACGGCAATTCCATCGAACTGGTTCACCTCTTTGCCGTTCTGGACATCGCGTTCTATCAGAGCCGCAACGACGCCTCCGTCGCCCAGCCCTACAAGGACTTCGGCGGCTGGCTCGGCGACCTGTGCGATCTGCTGTATCAGGTCAACAACGCCCAGGTGGACTGCACGACCGATTTCGAGGCAGGCGTGACCGAAGTCCGCACCAACTACCTCGGCGTGAATCATGGGCGCAACAGCTTCGACATGGAGGACGTGCGCGCCGACCTGGACGCCGTCTACCTGATGGCGCAGCATGACGCCACGGGCAGCTCCGTGAGCGCGATGCTGGAGAGCTACTATACCGCCGGCCTGAACGACGGCGCCCGCTGCAGCTTCTTCATGTCGAACCGCTATCCCGGCTTTACTACCGTTGCCCGGACCCGCTATCAGGTTCATAAGGACTACTCCGACAACCTGATGACGCTTGCGCTGGAGACCAAGCGCGACATTGACCGCAGCGAACATCCCGAGTATCTGAAGGCGGTCTGCTACGCATGGGCGGACTACGTGTGCGCCAACGCCGGCATCACAGAATTCGGCGAATACCCCGAGGATCCCGGCGAGCCTGAGGAGCCCGAACCGGAGGAGCCGGATCCCATTGACCTGGATAACGACTACTACAAGGTCTTCTCCAGCACCACGACGACGCTCGTCCCCGGTGTGACGCAGACCATCAAGCTGGCAAACACCGCCGATGACAAGCAGCTGGCCTATTACATCGCCACGGCCGACGTGAACCGGCCGGACGTGACCCTGGCCGCCGGCTACAAGGACTATAACGGCTCCGTATGGGGCATGCAGAGCGTCAGCGACCAGATGGCCGCAGCGGCTGCCGCCCACGCCGGTGAAAACTTCACGCCGATCGTCGGTGTGAACGCCGACTTCTTTGACATGTCCAACGGCTGCCCCACCGGCGCGCTGGTGATGAACGGCGTGGAGTACAATCCGGCCGGGCGTGAGTATTTCTTCGCCATCATGAAGGACGGCTCCGCGCGGATCGCAGCCCCGTCCGAATATGCGGCCCTCAAGGATCAGATCCGGGAGGCCGTCGGCTGCAACACGATCCTCGTGCGCAACGGTGAGATCGCCGTCGGCCATAGCTCCAACTACATGAATTCCCGTGCCTCCCGTACCTGCGTCGGCATCACCGCCGGCGGCAAGGTGGTGCTGATGGTGCTGGACGGCCGTCAGGAGCCCTGGTCCTGCGGCGGCAGTGCGGAGGAGATCGCGCAGATCATGCTGGACGCCGGCTGTGTGACGGCGGCCAACCTGGACGGCGGCGGCTCCACCACCTTTGTGGCCAAGCAGGAGGGTTCCGATGCGCTCACGGTCGTGAACCGTCCTTCCGACGGCTTTGAGCGCCGTGTCAGCTCCTCACTGATGATTGTCTCCGGCGCTCCGGCCTCGAACGAGCTGGATCACGCGAACCTGAGCGTTGAGAGCGTTTACATGACCTATGGCGCGGTCGCGGAGATCACGGCGGTCGGCGTCAGCACGACGGGCAACTCCGCCGCCCTTCCCGAGGACGTGGCCTGGGTCGTGAGCGATGAAGCCGTCGGCTTTATGGACGGAAACTGCTTCAACGCGGAGGATTACGGCGATGTGACCGTCAGTCTGATGAGCGGCGAAACGGAACTCGGCAGCATCGAGCTGCACGTGGTCATGCCGGATGAGATTGCTTTTGATCCGGTGGAGTTTGACGCAATCTATGATCAGGTCACAAAGATCCCGCTGACTGCTTCCTATAACAATAATGTGGTGCTCCTGCCCGAAGATCCCGAATGGGCAGATGCGCTTGTCTTGTTCAAGCTCGAAAAGACAGAAGCCGGCAGCGTTTTCGGCTTCGATTTCGAGGCCGCCTCTGCGGACTGCGGGGCAAGAACGACGAAGATTACTGCCAGCCTCTGGGACAATAAGCAGGTAAGTGCCGAGGGCACGATCCGCCTCTACACCGCGGACGAGGCCAGCTTCGACTTCAACCATCCCACGGCGGGCGACCGTGCTCTCGCCTGGACGCGTACCGTCAGCAACACCACCACGCAGGACGACGTGACCTACTACCGTGACGATCCCGACGTGGGCATGGAGGTAGATTACATCTTCGCGCTGGACATGAACGATCTGCAGATCCCTGACAACATCGCGCAGGCGCTGCCTCTGCTGGCAGCCTTCATGGGCGAGGGGCAGGTTGACGGCAGCACCACGGCCTGGGAGCTGCTGCTCATGCTGGCCGAGCGTATCAGCCCCAGCACCCAGGTCACCGTCACGGTGAACGTGGACCCGCGCCTGACGATCGACACCTCCGAGATGAAGGTCAACTGCCAGTACTTTGACCTGACGGACGTGGAGTACGATCAGGCCAACAGCAAGATCGTACTGACCTGCAACTGGATCAAGGTCTACGGCCCCATTGATCCCGGCACGGCCAACCCTCTGTGCATCGTCTCCGGCCTGAAGGGCATCGTGAAAGACGACGCGGATTGGGACGCCAACCACGAGATCCACGTGGTCAACAGCGGCGACATCAAGTACCGCGCGCGTCTGAGAAGCTCTCAGGCATATAACCTTGCGGGCGGCGCACTCGGCCGTCAGTACGGCCTGCAGCCCTATGACAACTCTGCGAACCTGATCAACGACAAGGGCGCCGAGTTCAGCAGCACGCACACCGCGTTCCAGGATCAGTTCATCATCAACAACACGGACCGTGAGGGCTGGATCGTCGAGGAGGACAGCAGTGAGTTCTACTACGTGAAGAACCGCAAGCTGACCGGCATCCACCCGGTCCCCAATCCTGAGGGTACCGGCACCTTCTATTACGACTTCGGCGAGGACGGCGTCTGCCGCGGCAAGTACAGCGGCCTGCTGACCATTGACGGCAAGCTCTACTACCTCGTTCTCGGCGAGAGGAAGACCGGCTGGCGCAACATCGAGGACAGCTACTATTACTTCGACAAGGCCACCTACGCGGCGGTCGACGGCGCGCAGACCATTGACGGCTTCCACTACACCTTTGAGGATTACAAGCTGATCAAGGGCGAGATCGTCAAGAGAGGCGAGTTCCTGAAGTACGCCTGGGCCGGCTCCTTCTACCGCAACGGCTGGTTCATCCTGGACGGGAACAAGTACTGCGCCCGCACGAGCGAAAAGCTCTGCACCGGCCTCTACCGTATCGACCCGTACGGCGGCGGCGATAAACCTCTGCTGCACATCTTCGATGAAAACGGCGTGTGGCACGAGGAGATCAACGGGCTCTACGAGATGGACGGCGACACCTACCTGGCGGATCACGGCATCCTCTGCGAGTATCCCGGTCTGGTGGAGATCGACGGCGATATGTACTACTTTGCCACCAACGGCAAGATGGTCAAGGGCCGGAACTACTGGATCTCCAAGACCAACGGCCTGCTGCCCGAGGCGGCCTACCAGTTCGCCGACGACGGCAAGCTGGTGGTGGCCGAGCCCGGCGCCAACGGCATCGTGGCGGAGGACGGCAGCCTCTGGTACTATCAGAACGGCGTGCGCGTGTACGCCGGCCTGATCCAGATCGACGGCGACTACTACTACGTCAGGACCAGCGGCGAGGTCGTTCACGGCCGGAGCTACTGGATCACCAAGACCAACGGCCTCATGCCCGAGAAGGCCTACCAGTTTGCCGACGACGGCAAGATGATCCTGGACGATACGCCGCCCACGCCGACCCCGACGCCCGGCGACGATCCCACGCCCACCGAGCCGCCCGTGGTGAAGAACGGCATCGTGGCGGAGAACGGCAGCCTCTGGTACTACGAGAACGACAAGCTCAACTACAAGGGCCTGTTTGTGCTCGACGGCGATTACTACTACGCGAAGACCAGCGGTGAGATCATCCACGGCCGGAACTACTGGATCACCAAGACCAACGGCCTGCTGCCCGAGAAGTCCTATACCTTCGGCGACGACGGCAAGATGGTGGTGGACGTTCCCACGCCGACCCCGACGCCCGGCGACGACCCCACGCCCGGCGAGCCGACCGTGGTGAAGAACGGCATCGTGGAGGAGAATGGCAGCCTCTGGTACTACGAGAACGACAAGCTCACCTACAAGGGCCTGTTCAAGATCGGCGAGGATTACTACTACGCCAGGACCAGCGGCGAGATCGTCCACGGCAGGAACTACTGGATCACCAAGACCAACGGCCTGCTGAAAGAGAAGTCCTACACCTTTGCCGACGACGGCAAGATCGTGTTCTGATCTCCGTTTCTGCGCTTCGCCCCCTGCCTGCGGGCAGGGGAGCGGGCGCCCGCCGCGGCGGGGGAGCGCTGCGCTCTCTCAAAGCTGAATCAACGTATTGTATCCGGTCCCGGGTGCGTAAAAACGCACCCGGGCACAGCGGCACTATGGGGTTCGAGTTGCATAACTGAAAAAACGGGCGGTTATGTAAAATATTTGAAGGATTTGTATTCTTTAGATTCCAATATGTATTCTCTGCTTCACGCGCTCGACCAATGCGTTATCCCGAGCGCAGCGAAGGAACTCATGTTTTCATCAGGTTGACTCTGGAAAAGAAGAAGGAGAAAGAATGATAAATCAGCTGATACACTCAGCGGTCGATGCAGGGCTGGGGCAGTTTTTCTACAATCTGTTCTTTGCGCTGGGTTTTGTTGTGATCATCATTTACACTGCGATCAACTGTAAGAATTACGGCATTGGCCGTGGGAAAGCCCTGCTGTTTTCATTTTGTGTATATACCGTTACGGTTCTTTGGATGTTCTTCCTTTTTTGGATGGAGAGCGGGTTCAAGAACTGGGGCGGCAACAATATCGTCCGGATCTTTATCTGGGTCCCGGTAGCGGCGTACCCATTCTGCAAATGGATGAAGATCGACTGGGGCAAAGCATGTGAGTTTCTGGCTCCCTGCCCTGCCATGGTACAGGGGATCTCACATTATGGATGCATCTTCCATGGCTGCTGCCATGGCTATCCCTGGAAATACGGGATCTGGAACCCCGCCCTTGATTACAACACATTTCCCGTCCAGCCGGTGGAAGCCTGCGTGGCTGTCGCTGTGGTGATTTATGTGCTGATTCGGCAAAAAAAGAAAAACTATACCGCAGACGGTTTGACATATCCGATCATGCTCATGTTGTTCGGCTATTCCCGCTTCCTGCTGGAATTTGCCAGAGACAACGATAAGCTGTTCCTCGGCATCTCTGACCTCGCGATCCACGCTCTGGTGATGGCCGTTGTCGGTACGATCTGGTACATCACCGTGAAGGATATCAACTCCCGCAAGAAAAAAACCGCTCCCCGCCGAACTCGGAAGGCGTAAGCGGGGAACGGAAAAGGAGAAAACAAAATGGTTAAGGAAGTATTAAAGCGGCTCTTGTCCTTTGCCCTTGTCCTTGTCATGCTCGTCGGCTTCTTGCCTGCAGGTACGGCCTATGCGGAGGATCTTACGTTGAACATTCAAGGGCTAAGTGCCTCGTATGATGGAGGAACTTGGAGTACAGAGGGAACAACAATTCATGGCAGTGCTACGACTACTAGTACGACAAGTTGTGGGACTACTACTTACACTCAGCAGACCGGAACTTTGACGCTGACAAACAGTTCCGGCGAAACGAGAGTTTTATCATATGAGTATAGTTGGGATGGAAAAGGCAATGTTACACGTAACCCTGATAACAGCACGGTTTCTTTGGAGGCCAACGAATCGGTTTCTATACAGATAGCTTCGAATTCTTCTGAGACTGATACAACATCAGTAACTCTTAGCAATATAAGTTTTACTCCCCCTCAAAATGTTGATGTAACCTTTCTAACTCCGACCGGAGGCAGTTATACAGTAGATTCCGAGACGATTGCTACTACTACAGTGAAAACGAAGCTTTCGTCGGAATTTTTCGCTGTTAAAGCCATGCCAGATGGAAATCATGATTTCTTTGCTTGGAAAACAGCAATAGGCGGTACGGAAAAGTACCTTTCGTATTCTGCGGAAACGACGCTGTCCTTTGCTCAACCGCAGGAGGTCATTCCTGTTTTTATCCCTAAGGGGACTGCGTTATTCCAAAATGGTGCGGAACAGTTTTTTGATTTGAACCTTGCAACCTCTGCCCCTGGCAATTTGATAGTTTTAGTAAAATCAGGCTCAATACCCACTGGAAACTATACGATCCCCAAGGGGAAGACGCTTCTGATCCCCATGGATGCGGCGAATACATCGTATACAGGCGAGCCGGAAGTTGTGTATGGTTCCCATACGACGCCGAGCGCGTACCGTACCCTGACCATGGCCAGCGGCGCCAACATCACCGTTAAGAGCGGCGGCGCGATCTCTCTGCCGTCCAAGCTCAGCGCATCCGGGCAGATGGGTGGATGGAACGGTACGCCCACCGGGCCGGACGGGCGCATCAACATGCAGAGCGGCAGCAAGATCACGCTGGAAAACGGTGCGAATCTATACTGCTGGGGTTATATCTACGGCTCCGGCGCGGTGGAGGCCAAGAGCGGCTCCACCGTCTATGAGGCTTTCCAGATCAAGGACTGGCGCGGCGGTAGCGCAACGAGCAACTGCTACAAATACACCTTTATTCTGAGCCAGTATTACGTGCAGAATATCGAAGTCCCGCTGACGCTTGACGCAGGCGCTGTGGAGAAGCTGTATTCCTCTGCCAACGCCTCCAGCAGCGCTTACCCGATGGGAGCGACCTTTGCCGGCTCCGGCGGCCTCTTCAACGTCAGCAGCGGGCATATCGTCAAGGACTATATCGAGGGCACGGACCGCCTGCAGATCGACGTCTACGGCAATGCTTCCATCACGCCGATGACGCTCACCGGCCTCCCGCTCATTGGCAGCATTTCTACCGACAGCTATGAGCTTCCCATCAACAGCAATATCACGATCAACATTCACAGCGACACCACCTCAGTGACGCAGGATATCAAGCTCCTGCCGAGCGTCGAGGTGAACGTCGACAGCGGCGCTGCGCTGAAGATCAACAGCGGTAAAAAGGTCTATGTCTATGATAACGATGACTGGGGCAACTTCACCGGCGGCGCACGTTTGTATGTGATCGGCTATTCTGTGGCCAACGGCACAACAGCAAAACGCACCGCGGCCGGCCTGACCGACGCAAAGATCGACGTCAACGGTACGGTCAATGTCAACGGTTCGCTGTTCACGTCAAATAATAAGGCCAATATCACAAGCAGTGCGAAAACCGGCACGATCGTGTATGCGGCTGCACCCGCTGCTTCCGCGAGCATCGACGAGATGGCGAATAACAGCACACAGACCCCTGTTTCGTTTACTGCCGCAAATCTGAAGAACGGGAATACCCTAATTCCCTATACCGGCACTGCCGGCGCGGCGGCAAACACGAACTTTGTCTACTGTAATGACACCGGTCACAACTGGTGGGAGTACAGCAAGCCGACGGTCACCTTCCAGCCCAACGGCGGTACCGGCAGCATGGCGGCACAGACTGTTTCCCGCGGGGATGCTCTCAACGCCAACGCGTTTACCCAGTTCGGATATGTCTTCAAGAACTGGAACACGAAGGAAGACGGAACCGGTGTCGCATTTATTGACCAGGCGCCTGCCCACTTCCCGGCTGTCAATCCGGAGCTCTTCGCCCAGTGGGAGGAATCCAACGAGATCACAATTGCATTTGACCCCAACGCGGAAGATGCTGACGGTTCCATCGAGCCGTTCGTGCCCGATGCGGAGCATCCGACGCTTCCCGGCAACCTCGGCGAGAATGCGCCGATCAAGCGGCCGGGCTACGTGTTCATGGGATGGAATACCGCGGCTGACGGCAGCGGCACGTCCTATGCCGACGGCGCCAATGTCTTCGACGAGGGAGAATCCCAGATCACCGAGTCCACCACCCTCTACGCCCAGTGGGGTTACCGCCTGACCTTTGACCCCAATGTCCCCGAAGGCGTGGACGTCACGCCGGAAGCGATCGACCCCATCGACACCAAAATCGGGGATCCGGCGCCGGAGTTTCCTGCCGGCTATGCCCGCGAGGACGGCTATGCCTTCGTCGGCTGGATCTACGAGGATGAGGCCGGCAATACTGACATTGGCGAGAATGGACCTTACATGATGCCGGCAGGTTACACGTTTGACGGAGACCTGGATGGTCATTATGTCAATACCGGTTTTTACGCCAAGTGGGCGCCAGAGGTAACGCTGAACTATAATTACGGTGCGGATTCCCAGGAAACGCAGCCTGAGGATAGCATCCTGCCCGCGCTGAAGGTTGAGGAGAACGAACTGGCGCTGAACGATCTGCCCGAGAACCCGACGCGTGATAACTACACGTTCGACGGCTGGTATGCCAATGCCGACGGCACCGGCGAGGCGGTTTCCGATCTCTCTGCGATCGAAGCGCCGACCACCCTCTATGCCAAGTGGACGCCGAGCCATGTTCACACCTGGGGCGAGCCTTCCTACGAGTGGAACGCTGACAACAGCAGTGTGACGGCGACGCGCGTCTGCGCTGACGACGCGAGCCACGTTGAGACCGAGACCGTCTCGACGACCTCCGAAGTCACGAAGCCCGCGACCTGCGAGGCGAAGGGTGAGACGACCTACACGGCGACCTTCGAGAATACCGCCTTTGTTGCTCAGACGAAGACGGTCGAGAACGTCGACGCCCTGGGTCACGACTGGAGCGAGTGGACGGTAACGACTGCAGCCACCTGCTCTGTACCGGGCGTTGAGACGCGTACCTGCTCACGCTGCGGCGAGACCGAGACGCGTGCTGTGCCCGTGATCGCGCATATTCCCGGCGAGGCAGTCCGCGAGAACGAAGTTGCTGCGACCTGCACTGCGGCCGGCAGCTACGACGAAGTCGTGTACTGCACTGTTTGCCATGAAGAACTGAGCCGCGAGAAGAAGACGATCGAGAAGCTCGCGCATACGCCCGGCGAGGCAGTCCGCGAGAACGAAGTTGCTGCGACTTGCACTGCGGCGGGCAGCTACGACGAAGTCGTGTACTGCACTGTCTGCAACGAAGAACTGAGCCGCACGGCGAAGACGATCGAGAAGCTCGCGCATACGCCCGGCGAGGCGGTCCGCGAGAACGAAGTTGCTGCGACCTGCTCGGCGGAGGGCAGCTACGACGAAGTCGTGTACTGCACCGTCTGCCACGAAGAACTTAGCCGCACGGCGAAGACGATCGAGAAGCTCGCGCATACGCCCGGCGAGGCAGTCCGCGAGAACGAAGTTGCTGCGACTTGCACTGCGGCCGGCAGCTACGACGAGGTCGTGTACTGCTCCGTCTGCCA
Organism: Oscillospiraceae bacterium; assembly: GCA_902774015.1. Lineage (GTDB taxonomy): Bacteria > Bacillota > Clostridia > Oscillospirales > Oscillospiraceae > Limivicinus. The sequence goes on from CACYHB010000007.1 coordinate 87,404, forward strand.
TGCAGAGCTGAGCCGCGATAAGAAGACAATCGATGCACTTGGGCACGATTTTGGTGAGTGGACTGTAACGACCGCAGCGACCTGCACGGAGGCGGGCGTTGAGACGCGTACCTGCTCACGCTGCGACGCGACAGAGACGCGACCTGTGGATGCTCTTGGCCACGAGCTGGTTCATCATGATGCTCAGGCAGCGACCTGCACGGAGATCGGCTGGAACGAATACGACACTTGCTCTCGCTGCGACTACACGACGTATGTAGAGATCCCTGCGACTGGCCATACTCCTGCTGAGGCAGTGATCGAGAACGAAGTTGCTGCGACCTGCACTGCGGCGGGCAGCTACGACGAAGTCGTGTACTGCTCCGTCTGCCATGCAGAGCTGAGCCGCGAGGCGAAGACGATCGAGAAGCTCGCGCATACGCCCGGCGAGGCGGTCCGCGAGAACGAAGTTGCTGCAACCTGCACTGCGGCCGGCAGCTACGACGAAGTCGTGTACTGCTCCGTCTGCCATGCAGAACTGAGCCGCGAGACGAAGACGATCGAGAAGCTCGCGCATACGCCCGGCGAGGCGGTTCGTGAGAACGAAGTAGCAGCGACCTGCACTGCGGCCGGCAGCTACGACGAAGTCGTGTACTGCTCCGTCTGTGGTGCAGAACTGAGCCGCGAGACGAAGACGATCGAGAAGCTCGCGCATACGCCCGGCGAGGCGGTCCGCGAGAACGAAGTTGCTGCGACCTGCACTGCGGCCGGCAGCTACGACGAGGTCGTATACTGCTCCATCTGCCACGAAGAACTTAGCCGTACGGCGAAGACGATCGAGAAGCTCGCGCACACGCCCGGCGAGGCAGTCCGCGAGAACGAAGTTCCTGCAACTTGCTCTAAGGAAGGCAGCTACGACGAAGTCGTGTACTGCTCCGTCTGTGGTGCAGAACTGAGCCGCGAGACTAAGACGATCGAAGCGCTTGGCCACGACCTGGTGCATCATGATGCTCAGGCTGCGACCTGCACGGAGATCGGCTGGAACGCTTACGACACGTGCACTCGCTGCGACTACACGACATACGAAGAGATCGCTGCGACTGGCCATACTCCTGCTGAGGCAGTTCGTGAGAACGAAGTTGCTGCGACCTGCACTTCGGCCGGCAGCTACGACGAAGTCGTGTACTGCTCCGTCTGCCACGAGGAACTGGGCCGCGATAAGAAGACAATCGAAGCGCTTGGTCATGACTTTGGTGAGTGGGCGGTAACGACCGCAGCGACCTGCACGGAGGCGGGCGTTGAGACACGTACCTGCTCACGCTGCGACGCGACAGAGACGCGTCCTGTGGAAGCGCTTGGCCACGATCTGGTTCATCATGATGCGAAGGCAGCGACCTGCACGGAGAGCGGCTGGAACGAATACGACACTTGCTCTCGCTGCGACTACACGACGTATGTAGAGATTCCGGCGACTGGCCATACTCCTGCTGAGGCAGTGGAAGAGAACCGCGTTGAGGCG
>CACYHB010000008.1 GCA_902774015.1 Oscillospiraceae bacterium
TCTCTTCTCTGGATTATTCGTGTTCTTCACCGTTTTGTTCGTTCGCAGACTGGCAGGATAAATCAACATGAACGATAAACTTATACTGAGAAATCGATTGAAGGACGCGCGAGTACAGAATGGTCTTTCACAAACCCAACTCGCTGAAATGGTTGGTGTATCCCGTAACACGATCAGTTCAATTGAAACCGGTCAATTCAACCCTACCGCCAAGTTGGCGCTTGTTCTCTGCATCGCATTGGACACGAAATTCGAGGATTTGTTCTATTTCGAGTAAACAGCGCGAAAAAAGAGTCGAAAAACTCAAATTGAACGATTTACCCTCTGTGAGAACGATACCCCTCAAATTGAACGATACCCCTCTGTGAGAACGATTTGTCTCGGATGTGAAGAACAACAAGTTTACATAACAACAGAACGCCGCTGCGGAAGGTGCTCCGTGGCGGCGTTGCTTTTCGGTATTATCTATAAAAATAGTTCTGGAATAGCTGTATTTCGACGTCCTCAGAACATTTTCAGGCAAAAGAAAAAGGCAGGTAATTCTATCATAATTATCTGCCTTTTATGGCGGAGATGGAGAGATTCGCATGCATTTCTATTCCGCTTGCGGGAGACGCGGAATAGAAATAGAGGTGTTCGCCAGTGTTCGCACTTACTACAAGTTCTCAGCGGCTGTGCCGCATAGAACTTGTGTATGCAGAGGCAGGCGAACGCACATGCCGCCGGCATGTGCGGACATGATTCGAATCTCCCCAACTGCCAAAAGAAAAAGCACCCCGTTCAGGGTGCTTTTTCTTTTGGCGGAGATGGAGAGATTCGAACTCTCGAGGAGCTTTTGACCCCTACACGATTTCCAATCGTGCGCGCTCGACCAACTACGCGACATCTCCGTATTGCTCAAGATCACAAAGCTATTCATTTGTCAGCCTGCGTATTATAATATACCTTCCCGGCAAAGTCAAGAATATTTTCGCGTTCTGCGGCAAAAACTTGAAGAAAGCCGCACAATGCGCCGGAGAAGCGCCGACGCGGAAGGAGGAGCGCATGAGGATCAACAAGCAGAATTACCGGGATTATGCCGAGCGGCGCGCGCCGCGCTCGCAGATGGGGCGAAACTGCCTCGGCGCCTTTCTGGTGGGCGGCGGTATCTGCTGCCTGGGACAGCTGCTGCTGACGCTCTGGCAGGCGGCGGGCCTGGACGAGCAGGCGGCGGGGACGGCGGAATCCGTCACGCTGGTGGCCCTCGGGGCGCTGCTCACGGCGCTGGGCGTCTACGACGATCTGGCGGCCGTGGGCCGGGCGGGGACGCTGATCCCCATCACCGGCTTTTCCAACGCGGTGGCTGCTCCGGCCCTGGAATTCAAGACCGAGGGACTGGTGACCGGGACGGCGGTGAAAATGTTCTCCATCGCAGGCCCCGTGATCGTCTTCGGCCTGGCCGCAAGCACGGTCTACGGTCTGGCGCTGTGCCTGATCGGCGGCTGAAGGCCTATTTTTCCATCTTTCCCACCGTGCTCTGGACGCAGCGGACAAAACGGCGCAGACTGCGGTCCGACTGGCTGTGCTCCCGCACGGCGATGCAGAGCCGCCGCACGGCGGGCGGCTCCAGCGGCACGGCATGGACCGGATCGTGGATGTCCCGCATGATGAGCGAGGACAGGATGCTCACGCCCAGCCCGTGGGCCACCATGGAGGCGATGGCCGCGTCGTCCAGGTTGGTGTGCCGCACGCGGGAGGCCAGCTTCTCCAGACCGCTGGCAAAGAGGGGATCGATGTCCAGATCGAAGCCGAAGGAGGGCATCAGAAACTCCTTGCCCTCAAAGCCGGAGAGCGGGAAAGCGGCGGGGGCGTCTCCGTCCGGCGGAAGAATGGCCAACAGCGCATCGTCCGCCAGCGGGATCATGCTCAGACCCTGGCACAGAGGCTCCTGATAGCTGACGATGGCGCAGTCCAGCTCGTCGTTTTTCAGCTTGTCATAGAGCTCCACGATGCCGCCCACGTCCATGACCACGTCCGTCTCCGGGCTGATGCGACGGAATTCCGCCAGCACCGAGGGGATCCACTGCCGCGCAACGCTGGCATAGGCTCCCAGGCGCAGGGTGGTGACGCTCTGCTCCCGCAGCTGGCCCGCCGCCTCCTCCAGCTCCTGCGTCGACGCAAGCAGCTTCCGCATCTGAGGCAGGAGGCGCTGGCCGGCGGGGGAGAGGTGCACGCCGCTCTTGCTGCGCACCAGCAGATTGAGGCTGAACTCGTTCTCCAGCGCGTTCATCATATGGGTCAGGCCCGACTGCGTATAGCCCAGCTCCTGGGCGGCGGCGGTCAGGCTGCCTTTTTCCACGGCCGCCAGGAGGGCGGCGATCTTTTTGGTATCCATCGCTTACAAAGTCTCTTTCATTTATTGCATATCATCCATGACATTTTCTAATTACATATATGATAATGCAGAGTTTGGTAAATTGCAAGAGGGATGCTATAATGTTTTCACCAAAGCAAAGGATAAAAGTCTGTTCGGCCTCTGGCGAGATAGCGTGCACGGTCTTTTACACGGCAGCTGGCGTCCGGTACCGGTCAGATTCTTTTTATTTTGCTTGGTCTGAGGAAAGAGGAAAAAGAAGAGAGGAGAGTTTTTATGGAAAACAATCGCAGTTCCTGGGGCAGCAACCTTGGCTTCCTGCTGGCTGCCATCGGTTCGGCTGTCGGCCTGGGCAACATCTGGGGCTTCCCGTACAAGATGGGCAAGAGCGGCGGCTTCACCTTCCTGATCGTCTACCTGCTGCTGGCCGTCTTTGTGGGTATGATCATCATGGTCTCTGAGCTGGCCGTAGGCCGCAAGACCAAGCTGAGCCCCATTGACGCGTATCGGAAGGTCACGAAGAAGTTCGCGTGGATCGGCTGGCTGGCCACCATCGCGCCCTTCCTGATCATGAGCTTCTACACCGTGCTCGGCGGCTACTGCCTGCAGTACATCGCGCTGAACATGACCAAGCTGAGCTTCGGCAACGAGGCGGTGGCCATGAGCGGCGGCGAGGTTTTCGGCGCCATGCTGACCACCCCGCTCGGCTGTGTGGTGTTCACGGTGCTGTTCATCGTCATCTGCATGCTGATCGTGCAGGGCGGCGTCTCCGGCGGCATTGAGAAGTTCAACAAGGTCGGCATGCCCGCTCTGTTCGTGATGCTGCTCATCATCATCGTGCGCTCCCTGACTCTGCCCAACGCGGTCGAGGGCCTGAAGTTCATGTTCGTCCCCGGCTATGCGGTCAAGGCGCAGTTCATTGAAAAGGCTCCCGACCTGATCACCGTTCTCGGCACCGCCGGCGGCCAGATGTTCTTCTCCCTGTCCCTGGCCATGGGCGCCATCCTGACCTACGGCTCCTACCTGGGCAAGGAAGAGAACCTGGTCAAGAACTCCGTCATCATCGTTGCGGCCGATACCCTGATCGCTCTGATGGCCGGTATCGCCGTCATCCCCGCCGCCGTCTCCTACGGCCTCAGCCAGGGCATGGCTCCCGGTGAGATCACGCTGCGCGGCCCCGGCCTCCTGTTCATCACCCTGCAGGACGTGTTCTCCAACATGGGCAAGGTCGGCCCCCTGTTCGGCGTCATCTTCTACGTGCTGGTTCTGATCGCGGCCATCTCTTCCGCCATCTCCTTGATGGAGACCATCGCCGCCCACTGGATCGACAAGGATCTGGCCAAGGGCGAGAATGATACCCGTCAGTCCCGCGTGCTGATCGTCTCCCTGCTGATCCTCATTGAGGCGGTTGTCGTCGCGGCCGACGGCCTGGGCTCCAACTTCTCCCCCGCGAGCCTGCTTGGCATCTCCACCGTTCCCACCTTCCTGGACTGCTTCCTGGACTTCATGGACTGCTGGTCCGAGGGTATTGCGATGCCTCTCGGCGCCATGCTGATGGCCCTGATGATCGGCTGGGAGTCCAGCCCCGACCTGGTCCTGGACGAAGTGGCCCACGGCGATCCCTCCGAGGGCTTCAAGAAGTTCTACCGCTTCTGCATCAAGTTCGTCGTTCCCATCGTGATGGCCTTCGTGCTGGCCGGTCAGATGATCGACTTCTTCGGCGGCAACCAGATCATCTGGTACGTCGTCTCCGTGCTGGCGCTGGTGGTCTTCTGGATCATCGCCGCCGCCAAGCCCGCGCAGAACAGCTGAGTCAGCTCCTGAAGCACAGCGGAAACATAAGAAACCCCAAACCGGCTGCAGATTTCTCTGCAGCCGGTTTTCCTTGCGGCGCAGAGCCGCATATGGTATAGTTGAGAAAAACAGCGGGGGGATGCCGGTATGATCGCAAAGGTGAACGGAGTCGAACTGTATTACGAACAGAGCGGGGCCGGACGCCCGCTGATCATGGTCCACGGAAACGGCGAGGACCACAGCATTTTCAACGAGGCGGCGGCAAAGCTGAAGAAGGAGTTCTGCGTCTACACGGTGGACTCCCGCAGCCACGGCCGCAGCAGCCGCGTGCCCGTACTCCACTATGAGGACATGGCGGAGGATATGATCGCCTTCATGGAGGCGCTGGACCTGCGGGACGTGCTGTTTTACGGCTTCAGCGACGGCGGTGTGGTGGGCCTGCTGGCGGCCTCCCGCTGCGAGCGGATCACGACGCTGATCGTCAGCGGCGCAAACCTCAGTCCCGGCGGCGTCAAACGCATTGTGCGACTGTCGATCTGGGGCATGAACAAGCTCAGGCCGGACGACAAGCTGGCGCTGATGCTGCGCGAGCCGCGGATCTCCGACCGGCAGCTGCAGGCCATCCGGGCGGATACGCTGGTGCTCGCTGGCAGCGGCGATCTGATCTTGCCGGAGGAGACCGAGCATATCGCCGCCGCGATCCCCGGCGCGGTGCTGCAGATCCTGGAGGGGGAAGACCACGGCTCCTACATCGTCCACAGCACAAAAATCGCGGACATTATCCTGGAATACGTGAACAATTGAAAAAGCCCGGGCTGATGCCCGGGCAATCCTTTTATGGAGATTTGATTCGTCCTTCCAGACCCGGAATGGGGAAAGGAGGACCGGACGGAAGGAGCCGTGTTCCGGATGGCGCTCTGCCCGGCGCCCGGCTCAGTCCTCCGACTTGATAAAGGTTGCGCCTTTGGTGTTGACGCCCTGGTAGATGGTGTTGTCAATGTCGGTGCTGTTGCGTTCAAAGACACAGCCCGGGAAGCTCAGTACCACGCGGCTGGGCGTCTTGAGGATCTGGAAACCGATGCCGTTTCCCACGAAGCGGTTGCCGGAATAGGTGGGCGAGGAGAGGCTGGATTTTCCGGAATTGAAGCGGAAGCCCACGCCGTTTGCCGCGAACTCGCAGTCGAAGGCCGCCACCCAGGAGCCGTCCCGGGAATCCACGCCGATGTCCCAGCCCTCAAAGCTGCAGCCGCGCAGAATGACGCCCTCCTGAGCACACAGGCCGACGCCGCCGGCGCCGAGAAAGCGGATCTGGGAGAACTCGGCGATCTGGGGATCGCGCACGTCCACGTAGACTGTGTCGGTAAAGGTGGTGCTCTCCTCCCCGTCGGTGCTCCCCACGAAGACAAAGGCGCGCTGATCCAGGTGCAGGCCGCCCTCGTAGCGCACCGGGGGCAGATAGACCGTGGCCGCGGTGTCGGCGTTGACGCCGCCGGAGACGGAGTCCAGAAAGGCCTCCAGCTTTTCCAGCGTGCTCATATCGTAATTCTGCCAGGAATAACTCAGGGAGCGCTGGCGTACGGTGCGCAGGCTGTGGCGAAGCGTGATGCTGTCGCCGTTTTTCATCTGGAGGCTCCAGACGACGGCGTTTGTGCCGCTCCGGACGGTGTAGCCCGCCTCTACGCCTCGCACGGCGCTGCCGTCCGGCCCGGGCTTGCCCAGCGTCAGCGCCTCAGCCCCGGCGGCGGGCACAGCCTCCACCGAAACGCTCTCCACCCGGCGCAGAAAGGCCGCGTGCCGGTCCTCGCCGCTCTCGGCGTCATAGGCGTAGAGAAGGCTCGCGGCGCGGCCCTGCTCGCCCTCCGAGATCACCCGGGACACCAGATCGCCCGATTCCCCGGTGTCCCAGCGCAGCACCAGCACATAGCTGCCGCTGCGGTCGGAATAGTTGAGGGAGGAGCTCTGGGTGGCAAAGCTTCCGGGCGTATAGCGCAGATGGGCCGCAAGGGCGGCGATGCCCCATGCCAGCAGCGCCAGCAATACTACCGTGCCGATGATCATCAGCTTGCCCCAGGAGCGGCGGCGCACCCGCCTCTCATCCTCAGCCTGCTGTTTGCGGCGGCAGTACGGGCAGAAACCGGCCGCATCCGGCAGCTGCGCTCCGCAGTGGATACAGTTTTTCATGCCCTTGCCTCCTCTCGGCGCCCCGACCGGGAAGCCGATTCTTCATCTGGATAAATTATACTCGGCCTCGCCGACTTTGTAAAGCGCGGCCGCGTTTTGTTTGACAAGCGGCGTATTTCCTTTATAATATACAGGATAATATACAGGAATCGATTCTGAGGAAAAGGAGATGCCGCCGTGAGGATCTGGATCGTGTGCAGCGCCGAGGGCGAAATGCACGCAGGCGCAATGAACAGCGAAGAATACCGTGAGGCACGGCGGGCGGCGCTCTCCGCCGCAGCCGCGGAGGCGGACGCAAAGCCCCTGCGCCGGGAGGGCCGCGTCGTCTATATCAGCCGCATGCCATCCGCCCGGCTGAGCGCGGAGACCCTCTGCCCCGGCGGCGGTTATATCGAGCATCCCGCGCTGGACGAGGCAGAGCCCTCTCCCGGGCTGTTCTCCCACACGGCGCTTCCCCTGGCCCTTCGCGCCAGGCTGGATGCGCCAAGAGGCGATCGGCTCCGCAAGGCCCGCGCCGAAGCCGAGACTCTGGCGGATGAGCTGGAGCGTGCGGGGCAGGACTGCATCCTCTTCAGCCATCCGGGCAGGATCCCGCAGCTGATGGATGCCTTTCGCCGGCGCGGCTACTGCTTTGCGCGAAGCGAGATCGGGAAGATCCGCCCAGGAGAGCGAATCCTGGTCACCAGCCGCACAGCGCACTGCGGCGGCTGCGGGCACAACTGCATGCTCTCCAGCCCCGGCTGCGGCATCGGCCGCGACAAGGCCCGGCGGGCAGGGATCCCCTACACAATGAAACTGGGTGAAGGCGATGGAACTGACAAAAAGTGAACAGAGCGAATTGCTCGACTGCATGCTGGAGATGGGCGATCTGCTGCTGGATTCCGGGGCGGAGATCAGCCGGGTGGAGGATACGCTCTCCCGGGTGGGGCTGGCCTACGGGGCGCAGCGGATGGACGTGTTTGTGATCCCCTCCATCATCAGTATCAGCATGGAGTTTCCCGGCGACGAGTCTCTCACCGAGACCCGCCGCATCCACTCCAACGGCCTAAACGACTTCTACCGGCTGGAAAAGCTCAACACCCTCAGCCGGAGCTGCTGCGCCGAACCTCTGCCCGTCCGGGAGCTGCGGACGGCGCTGGACCGGGTGGCCGCCGGGCGCAAGCCCTTCCGCGTGATCCTGGGCGGCAGCGTGCTGGCGGCTTTCAGCTTCGCCGTTTTCTTCGGCGGCACGGTATGGGACGGGCTGGCCTCCGCGGTCTTTGCCGTCGCGGTGGTGCTGCTCCAGGAATACCTGGGCCGCACGGAGCTCAACACGGTGGTCTTCAACCTGATCATCTCGCTGCTGATCGGTCTGGTCGTGGGGCTTGCTTCGGCGATGATCCCGGCGCTGCATATGGACAAGATCCTTATCGGGGACATCATGCTGCTGATCCCCGGCCTTGCCATGACCAACGCGATCCGAAACATCCTGGTGGGCAATACCATCTCCGGCGTGGTGCGCCTCGCGGAAAGCCTGATCTGGGCCGCGGCGCTTGCGGGCGGCTTTATGGTCGCGCTACTGATCGTCGGCGCGCTGCTTTGAGAGGAGGCGGAACATGACGGAAGCTCTGATTCAAATTGTCACGGCCTTTCTCGGCTCTCTGGGCTTTGCCCTTCTCTTCGGCCTGCGCCGAAAATACGTGCTGCCCGCCGCCCTGGGCGGTATGCTCAGCTGGAGCGTCTATCTGCTGCTGAGCCGGCTTCTCGCCTCGCCCTTCCTCGCCTGTCTGGCCGCCTCCGCCTGCTCGGTCCTCTATGCCGAGCTGCTGGCCCGCCTTCTCCGTACGCCCGCGACCGTGTTCGTGATCCCGGCCGTGATCCCTCTGGTGCCCGGCAGCTCTCTGTACTACGCCATGAGCTGCGTGGTGCAGAAGGACCTGGCGACCGCTCGGGAATACGGCACCACGACGCTGGAATTCTCGCTGGCCATCGCCGCCGGCATGAGCTTCGTTCTGGCCTTCCGGGAGCTTCGCACCCGGAAGCAGTAAGTATCAATACAATCCATTTGAAGGAGAACGGATATGCTTCTGAATCTGACCAAGAAGTTCGGCAAACCCATCTGTGTGGCGCTCTATGCCGCCTTTGCCGCGCTGGCGGCGCGCAGAAAGCCCTGGCCGCTGCTGATCCTGCTCGGCCTTCACACGGGCGAGTATTTCCACGTCGGCCGGAAGATCGGCGAAGAGCACGGCCTGCATCCGCTGGAGGCGCTGTGCCAGTGTCTGGCCTTTGGCTTTACCTGGTGGCTCCCCCTCAAAAAAGGATAAGGGTCATCGCGGAAAAAGCATCGGCAGGGTTTCCCTGCCGATGCTTTTTCCGTGCAGTCAATAGATTTTGCGGATCTCGCCCGTGACGCCGTAGTTTCTGCGAAAGGTCTCCAGATCGTCCGCGTCCCGGATCAGCATGATCTCCCGGAGCTTTCCGCCCTCCCGCTCGCGCATGCAGGCCACCTGCTCCCCGGTACAGATGCTGCATCGGAGGACCGGCTCGAACTTCTCCGGCGGAAATTCGGGTACGCGCTCTTTTTTTCTTGAAAACAGTCCCATTTTATGCCTCCTCCCAATCCATGGCGAACAGGCCGCCCGCGCCGCCCGTGTGCACAAAAAGCACCCGCTCGCCCGGCCGGAAGGTTCCCTCCCGCGCCATGGCGAGCAGCCCGCCGAAGGCTTTCCCGGTGTAGACCGGGTCGAGGAAAATGCCCTCCCGCGCGGCCATCAGGCGCACCGCGGCGTTCCCCTCTGCGGAGGGGATGGCGTAGCCGGGACCGCAGGCGTCCCGCAGACGGTAGTCACTGCTTGTTATGGCAAGCTCCGCTTCCAGCAGCGCCGCCGCCTCGCGCATCAGGCGGGGCGTGATCTCGTCAAAGGGATCCGTGTCCACCATCATACCGTGGACCGTCGTTCCCGGCAGGTAGAGTTTGGCCCCGAGAGCCAGACCCGCCATGGTGCCGCCGCTGCCCTCGGCGCAGACGATGTGGTCAAAATGCTCTCCCTGCTCCGCGATTTCTCTTGCACACTCCACATAGCCCAGGCTTCCCAGCGCGTTGGAGCCGCCGCAGGGGATCTTGTAATAGGGCTTTCCCCGCGCTGCACCGATGCGGTCCATCTCGGCGTAGATGTCGGCGTAGTCGTCGGTGTCCATGAAAAGGACCTCGGTGCCCATGAGCTTTTCCAGCAGTTGATTGCCGCGGCAGGCGGTCACACCCCGTTTCTTCAGGATCAGCACCGGCTCCATGCCGAGCCGGTTGGCCGCCGCGGCGGTAAGCATGGCGTGGTTGGACTGGGCGCCGCCCGTGGTGAACACCAGCTCCGCCCCCTGCGCTTTCGCCTCCGCCAGCAGGAACTCCAGCTTGCGCAGCTTGTTGCCGCCGAGGCCGAGGCCGGTCAGATCGTCCCGCTTGATCCAGAGTTCGATCCCCAGCTGGCGGCTCAGGTTCTCCAGCTTCCGGACCGGTGTGGGAAAAATCCCCAGCGAGAGCCGGGGGAAATCGTTCGGCTGTTTCATCGGCTCCTCCTCAGACAAATCGCACGATGTCGCGGAAAGCGCGCTTCGGCACGTAATAGTCCCGATTCTCGTCCACATAGTAGTGAACGGCCCCGTTCTCCGGCAGCTCCACGATCGTGCTGCGGTGGGCAGGCTTTCCCAGTGCGATGGCCAGGCGGAGCGTGTCTTCCTCGGCGACGCCGAAGCGCTCCTTGATTTTCGGGATGTTGATGGCGCCCATCAGGCAGCTGCCCACCCCGCGGCTCCAGCAGCTGGTCACGATGGTGTTGACGGCGATGCCCACGTCCACATCGGAAAAAGCGCCGGCTTCCGGCGTCTTGATCACCAGGATGAAAGCCGTCGGCTGCTCGTCCTCTTTTGGCGTGCCGATCTCCGGCGGCAGGGCAGCGGCCCACTTGACCAGAGGCTGCATGTCCCGTACGGCTTCGGGACTCGTGACCGCAACGTAGCGCAGCGACTGAGCGTTCCTGCCGCTGCTGGCAATACGGGCGTTCTCAAGCGCCTCACGGATCACACCCTCCGGGACCTCCTCCCGGGTAAAGCGGCGATACGTGCGGCAGCCGACGTACAATTCGTGCAGGTCCATGTTGCGCTCCTTTCTTTCCGGTGCGTGTTTATGTCTGACATTTATATTATATGATTCTCCGCCTGTTTGCAAGGGATTCCCGCGGCCGCTTCGGTGCGCGGGAACATTTTTGGTTTTTGCTATTGACAAATCCGGTTAGTTATATTAAACTAACTAAAGTTAGAAGAGACTAATGTCCGCCTTTCCTTTTTTTGCAGCGGAGTTAGCACTTTCTAACCGAGAGAAGAAGTGGGAGGAAAGACATATGATGCCTCTGCTGCTGGCGGACGCCGGCGAAGAAGTCATGATCAAAAGGGTCGGGGGCAGCCCCGAGATGAAAAAGCACCTGGAGGATATGGGCTTCGTCGCGGGCGGAAGCGTGACCGTCATTTCCGACATCAACGGCAACCTGATCGTGAACGTGAAGGACTCCCGGGTTGCGATCAGCCGTGAGATGGCTGGAAAAATCATGGTATGACAAAATAACATAAAAGGAGAGAGGACAGCATGTACACGTTGAAACAGGCAAACATCGGCGATACGGTTAAGGTCGTCAAACTCCATGGCGAGGGCGCCGTCAAGCGCCGCATCATGGACATGGGCATCACCAAGGGCGTGGAGGTCTACGTGCGCAAGGTAGCGCCCCTGGGCGACCCCATCGAGGTCACCGTGCGCGGCTATGAGCTGAGCCTGCGCAAGGCCGACGCCGACATGATCGAAGTCGAGTGATCCCTGCGAAGAGAGCAAAGGACGTAAAGGAGAAATGTCATGGACAAACAGATCAAAATCGCGCTTGCCGGCAACCCCAACTGCGGCAAGACCACCCTGTTCAACGCCCTGACCGGTTCCAACCAGTTCGTTGGCAACTGGCCCGGCGTCACCGTGGAGAAGAAGGAGGGCAAGCTCAAGAACCACAAGGACGTGGTTATCACGGATCTGCCCGGCATCTATTCCCTCTCCCCCTACACGCTGGAGGAGGTCGTGGCCCGGAATTACCTGATCGACGAGCGGCCCGACGTGATCCTCAACATCGTGGACGGCACCAACCTGGAGCGCAACCTCTATCTGACCACGCAGCTGGTGGAGATCGGCATTCCGGTGGTCGTGGCGCTGAACATGATGGACATCGTCAAGAAAAAGGGCGACAGGATCAACACCAAGGAGCTGGCCCGCCAGCTGGGCTGCACCGTGGTCGAGATCTCCGCGCTGAAGGGCAACGGCACAGAAGAGGCCGCCGAGGCCGCCATCAAGGCCGCGTCCGGCGCCCGCACCATCCCCCAGCACAGCTTCTCCGGCGTGGTGGAGCACGCGCTGGCCCACATCGAAGAGGTCAGCGTGCACAATCTCCCCGAGGAGCAGCAGCGCTGGTACGCCATCAAGATCTTCGAGCGGGACGACAAGGTGCTCGAGAAGCTGAACATCGCCCCCGCCACCCTGCAGCACATTGAAAACGATATCCAGGCCGCCGAAGGCGAGCTGGACGACGACGCCGAGAGTATCATCACCAACGAGCGCTACGTCTATATTGCCTCCGTCATCAAGGCCTGTGTCAAGAAAGCCCAGAAAGGCAATCTGAGCACCTCCGACAAGATCGACAAAGTGGTCACCAACCGCATCCTTGGTCTGCCCATCTTTGCCGCCGTCATGTTCCTGGTCTACTGGATCGCCATGGGCCCCTTCGGCTCTTTCCTGACCGACTGGACCAACGACGTGCTGGGCGGCGAGTGGCTGGAGGGCGGCACACGCGCCCTGCTGGAAAGCTGGAATGTTGCCGAGTGGCTGGTCGGACTGGTTTCTGACGGTATTTTCCACGGCGTGGGCGCGGTGCTGGGCTTCGTTCCCCAGATGCTGGTGCTGTTCCTGCTGCTGTGCATCCTGGAGGACTGCGGCTACATGGCCCGTATCGCCTTCATCATGGACCGTATTTTCCGCCGCTTCGGTCTGAGCGGCAAGAGCTTCATCCCCATGCTGGTGGGCATGGGCTGCGGCGTGCCGGGCGTCATGGCCTCCCGCACCATCGAGAACGAGCGTGACCGCCGTATGACCATCATGACCACCACCTTCATCCCCTGCGGCGCCAAGATGCCCATCATCGGCCTGATCGCGGGCGCCCTCTTCGGCGGCAGCGGTCTCGTGGCCACCTCCGCCTACTTCATCGGCATTGCCGCCATCGTCGTCTCCGGCATCATGCTCAAGAAGACGAAGATGTTCGCGGGCGACCCCGCCCCCTTCGTCATGGAGCTGCCCGCCTACCATGTGCCCTCCGTGGGGAACGTCCTGCGCGGCACCTGGGAGCGCGGCTGGTCCTTCATCAAGAAGGCCGGCACCGTGATTCTGCTCTCCTCCATCGTGATCTGGTTCCTCTCCAGCTTCGGCACCGTCAACGGCAAGTTCGGCATGGTGGACGATCTCTTCGAGGATGAAGACCTGGTCACCGGGGAATACGTCTCCGCTCTGGCAGACAAGATGGGCATCCCCGAGGACGAGGTCGCGCCCATGGACGACTCCATCCTGGCCGCCGCGGGCAGCTTCGTCTCCCCCGTGTTCAAGCCCCTGGGCTTCGGCTCCTGGAAGCCGACCGTCGCCACCGTGACGGGCCTTGTGGCAAAAGAAGAGGTTGTCGGCACCTTCGGCGTGCTGTATAATTACGACGATGAGGACGGCGAGGCCGAGCTGAGCGAAGAGGGCGACGAGATCTGGGATAAGGTCGCGGCCGACTTCAACAAGTTCTCCGGCGGCCACGGCAAGCTCGCGGCATACGCTTTCATGATCTTCAACCTGCTCTGCGCTCCCTGCTTTGCGGCCATCGGCGCCATCAAGCGCGAGATGAACAACCGCAAGTGGACCTGGTTTGCCATCGGCTATCAGTGCCTCTTCGCCTATGTGGTGGCCCTGATCGTCTACCAGCTGGGCGGCCTGTTCGTGGGCAATCTCAGCGCTCTGGGCCTGATCGTGGCGCTTGCGCTGCTGGGCCTCGTGTGCTGGCAGCTCTTGAAGCCCTACAAGGAAGCCACCAAGCTCGAAGTCAAGTAATCGCATCGTACCCGTGCAGGCCGCTGCGGCGGCCTGCACGGGAGAACAAAAAGGAGGGACGGAAATGCTCGCCTGGCTCACGGCAAACATCGCAAACATCGTGGTCATCGTAATCCTTGTCGCCGTCGTGACGCTGGTGATCCGCGGCATGATCCGGGACCGGAAGGCCGGCAAGTCCTCCTGCGGCGGCAGCTGCGCATCCTGCGGTGCCTGCGGCTCCTGCGGCGGCTGCACGCCGGCAGCGAAGAAACCATAAACAAGAGGGGCTGTGAAATAGTTTTTCACAGCCCTGTTTCTGCAAGGAGTATTCAAATGATCGAAACCAGAGTCAAAGTGGACGGTATGATGTGCGGCATGTGCGAGGCGCATATCAACGACGCGGTACGCAGGGCGCTTCCCGTGAAAAAGGTCAGCTCCTCCCACAGCAGGGGCGAGACTGTGATCCTCTCCGGGGATGCGCCGGACGAGCAGGTCCTCCGGGATGTGATCGGCGCCGCCGGCTACGAGGTGAAGTCCGTTTCCAGCGCCCCGCATCGGAAAAAGGGCTTTCTCGGCCTGTTCTGACTGCACCGCATATCCGGCGGATCGGACGCACGCCGTACATTCCATGAAAAAACGGGAACTTCTTCGGAAGTTCCCGTTTTTTCAGTCGTCCTTTTCCAGCTCCAGCAGGGTCTGGCGGAAACCGTAGCGTTCGGCAAGTTCAAAGGCGGCCGTTCTTCCGGTCCTGCTCTTTTTGCCGGTGTAGCGCGCACGGATCATGATGTTTTTGGGGGTGCTGTCGAAGTCCGTGAATTCGATCAGGTCCACCGTGTAGCCCCGATCCTCCAGGATCTGCGCCCGGATGGAATCGGTCAGCAGGGCGGCCATCCGCTCCCGGACGATCCCGTGGCGCAGAAAGACGTCCAGCTCGCCGCCCTTGTGCATCGTGGCGTTGATCTCATGCTGGCAGCAGGGGACGGAGAAGATGCGCTTTGCGCCCTTCTCAATGGCGTAGTGCAGGGCATAGTCGGTGGCGGTGTCGCAGGCGTGCAGCGTCACCACCATGTCCACCTTTTCGCCGTAGAGCACGTCCTTCGACACGTCCGCGTGCACGAAGCGCAGACCGTCATAGCCGTACTTTTCGGCGATGGCGTTGCAGTGTTCGACTACGTCCGCCTTCAGGTCATAGCCGATGATCTTAACGTCCATCCGTCTGCGGACGGCGAAATAGTAGTACAGGATAAAGGTCAGATAGCTCTTGCCGCAGCCGAAGTCCAGGATGGTGATGGCTTTCTCGTCGCTGTCGGTGAAGGCCTGGTCGATCAGCTCCACGAAGCGGTTGATCTGCCGGTATTTGTCATAGCGGGCCTTGACGATCCGGTAGTCCGGCGTAAAGACGCCCAGATCCACCAGCGCCGGGATGGCCTCACCCTCGCGCAGGAGATACTGCTTTTCCCTGTCGTGGCCCTGGGCCGCCGCAGGGCGGGGGACCGCCGCGCCGCCGCTTTTCTTATACAGTCCGTTCTGCCGCAGGCTGTACTGGGCGGCGCTTTCCTCCGTCACGATCAGCGCCTGGCGGTAACGCCCGTCCAGCTCGTCGGCACAGAGCTGCAGCAGGGCCTCGCCCTCCAGATTCTGATGGAAGGCCTGGGCGCCGCGCTGCCGTTCGATCTGAAAGAGGCGCTGCCCCTTGTGCTGCAGGGGGCGGACGGTGAGCTTCTGCTCGGCGCTTTTGTCCAGAGGCTGGCTGAAAACGGCCTTGGAGAGCCTGTCCAGCGCGGCGGAGAGCTCGTTCGTGAGATTCTTTTCTTTCATAGCTTATTGGAACAGGTTCTTGAGCCGCAGGGCGGCGGCCTTGAGCTCGTTTTTGCTGTAGGAGTTGTTCTCGTCGGCCAGCACGGCGGCTACGGCCTCTTTCCCGCTCAGACCCCCGGCCACCATCGCGTCCACCAGCATGGCCTCGGGCGAGACGGTGTGTTCCACCTTGTTGAACACGTACTCGGGCATGACCTCCAGCACGACGGCATACTCGCCCTTGTCGTAATTGCCCTTGGCGAGAAGCTGCTCCTTGACCTCCGCGGGCGTGCCGCGAAAGCTCATCTCATGGAGCTTGGTCATGTCGTTGCACAGGCAGAGGCGCACCCCGGCCTCGGAGGCGATGAAGAAGTCCACCAGATCCATGATGCGCTTGGGGGACTCATAGAGCGCGAAGGTGCGCGTGTCGCCCCGGCGCAGCCTCTCCAGCAGCTTTCGCCTCTCGGCGTTCTCCCGGGGGAAGAAGCCGGTAAAGGTGAAGGAGCTCAGGTCGAAGCCGGAGATGGCCAGGGCGTTCACGGCGGCGCAGCAGCCGGGGATGCCGACCACGCGGATGCCCTCTTCCACGGCGGCCTTGATGAGCTCGTTGCCCGGGTCGGAGATGCAGGGCGTGCCCGCGTCGGTGATGACCGCCACGCTCCTGCCCGCTTTCATCTCGTTGATGAAGAATTTAGCCTTGCCGTACTCGTTGAACTTGTGGTTGGACACCAGCTTGTTCTTGATGCCGAGCTTGTTCAGGAGCACCATGGAGCGGCGCGTATCTTCCGCTGCGATGATGTCCGCCTCCGTCAGGATCTGCATGCCCCGGGGGGACATGTCCCGGGAGTTGCCGATGGGCGTGGCGACGATATATAAGGTTCCGGCAGTGATTTCGTCCATAAGAGCCTCCGTGCATCTATTCGGTCTGAATAAGCATTATATCGGATAAACTGCTTTCTGACAATAAAAAACGGAGGCGGCGCCTCCGTTTTTCGGCCGTTTCAGCTTTCGGAGCTGAGCCATTTCGTCACGACCTGCAGATCCACACCCAGACCGTCGGAGAGGAAGGAAGCCAGCTCGTTGAGATTCAGCTCCTGCATCCGGGCAAAGTTTCCTTTGCCGGTCAGATCGGCGTCGTTGGTGCGGCCCTCAATGTAGCCGCAGTCATAGCACATAAGAAGGGGAATTTTCCGATGGGAGTCGACCGTGAGCTCCCGGCCGCAGCGGGGACATTTCATGGGGATTCGCCTCCTGAACCGTTATTCGCTTCCGCTGCTCCCATGTTACCGCAGAACGCGTGACTTTTCAAGCGGAAAGTATGGTCAAACAAACGGTTAGAACGACCAAACATGATGCTTGACAAATACCCCGTGGGGGTATATCATGGACCCGAAAGCGAGGGAGAGAAGAATGGAAGAAAAAAGCTGCTGCTGTCCTACGCAGGCGGACGCGGAAGAAAAGCTTCGGCCCCGGACGAAGGAGCGCTCTCCGGAGGAGTACAAGGCCCTCTGCAACCGGCTCAGCCGGATCGAGGGGCAGATCCGCGGCCTGCGCGGCATGCTGGACCGGGGCGCCTACTGCCCCGACATTCTGGCCCAGGCGGCCGCGGCCAACGCGGCGCTCAACGCCTTCAGCCGGGAGCTTTTGAGCCGGCACATCCGCTCCTGCGTGGTGAACGACGTGCGCGCAGGTAACGATGAAGTCATCGATGAGCTGCTGGACACGCTGCAGAAACTGATGCGATAACGGCGCAGAGAGGCAGACAGACCCCTCAGGCGCTGCGCGCCAGCTCCCCTTGACAGGGGAGCCTGTAAGGAAGGATATTGGAATGGAACAATACAACGTAACGGGTATGAGCTGCGCGGCCTGCTCGGCCCGGGTGGAGAAGGCGGTCAGCGCGGTGCCGGGGGTCACGGCCTGCTCGGTGAGCCTGCTGACTAACTCCATGGGCGTGGAGGGCACGGCCGACGAGAAGAGCATCGTGGCCGCGGTGGAGGCCGCGGGCTACGGCGCCAGCCCCAAGGGGGCCGGGAGACGGGCCGCCGCGCAGGACGAAGATACGCTGGAAGACCGTGAGACGCCGAAGCTGCTTCGCAGGCTCGCGTATTCCGTGGGCTTTCTGCTGGTGCTGATGTACTTCTCCATGGGGCACAGCATGTGGGGCTGGCCACTGCCGAAGTTCTTTGACGGAAACCATGTGGCCATGGGGCTTGTGCAGCTGCTGCTGGCCGTGACCGTCATGGTCATCAACCAGAAATTTTTCATCAGCGGCTTCAAAGGCCTCCTCCACCGGGCACCCAATATGGATACGCTGGTGGCTCTGGGCTCCTCGGCAAGCTTCCTTTACAGCGTCTACGCCCTCTTTGCCATGACGGACGCCCAGCTCCGGGGCGGGGCGGACGCAGCCATGCCCTGGATGCATGAGTTTTACTTTGAGTCCGCGGCCATGATCCTGGCGCTCATCACCGTGGGCAAGACCCTGGAGGCCAGAAGCAAGGGCAAAACCACCGACGCCCTGAAGGGCCTGATGAAAATCGCCCCCAAAACCGCGACGCTTCTGATAAACGGGCAGGAGAAAACCGTCCCCATCGAGCAGGTCAAGCAGGGCGACGTTTTTACGGTACGCCCGGGGGAGAGCATCCCCGTGGACGGCCTGGTGCTGGAGGGCGGCAGCGCGGTGGATGAATCCGCGCTGACCGGGGAGAGCATCCCCGTGGACAAAGCGGAAGGGGATCGGGTCTCCGCCGCCACCATCAACCGGGAGGGCTATCTGCGCTGCGAGGCCACCCGCGTGGGGGAAGACACCACCCTGAGCCAGATCATCCGCATGGTCTCGGACGCGGCTGCCACCAAGGCGCCCATCGCCAAGATCGCGGACAAGGTCTCCGGCGTGTTCGTGCCGGTGGTCATGTCCATCGCCCTGGTGACGACGCTTGTCTGGCTGCTGCTGGGGCGGGAGATCGGCTTTGCTTTGGCCCGGGGCATCTCCGTGCTGGTGATCAGCTGCCCCTGCGCGCTGGGCCTCGCCACGCCTGTGGCCATCATGGTGGGCAACGGCGTCGGCGCCAGACAGGGGGTTCTGTTCAAGACCGCCGCCGCGCTGGAGGAGACCGGCCGCATCGACATCGTGGCCCTGGACAAGACCGGCACCATCACCGCCGGCGAGCCGAAGATGACCGATCTGCTGCCCGCGGAGGGCGTGACGGAGCGGGAGCTTCTCCGCCTGGCCGCCGCGCTGGAGAGCCGGAGCGAGCACCCGCTGGCCCGGGCCGTCCTGCAGGGGGCCGAGGAACAGGGCATAGCGCCGGAGGCTGTAGAGGACTTTCAGGCCCTGCCCGGCAACGGTCTGCGCGCCTCGCTCGCAGGCGAAAATCTCACCGGCGGCAGCAGAGCCTATATGGAAAAGCAGCTTCCGCTTCCCGCCGCCGCTCTGCAGCAGGCGGAGGCGCTGGCCTCCCAGGGGAGGACACCGCTGTTTTTCTCCCGGGACGGTCAATTCCTCGGGATCATCGCCGTGGCGGACGTGATCAAGCCCGACAGCGCACAGGCGGTGCGGGAACTGAAAAACCTGGGCATTAAAGTTGTTATGTTAACCGGAGACAATGCCCGCACCGCAGAGGCCATCGGCCGCGAGGCGGGGGTGGACCGGGTGATCGCGGGCGTACTGCCCGACGGGAAGGAGAGCGTGATCCGCTCCCTTCAGGAGCTTGGCAAGGTCGCCATGGTGGGCGACGGCATCAACGACGCCCCGGCCCTGACCCGTGCGGACATGGGCATCGCCATCGGCGCGGGCGCGGACATCGCCGTCGACGCGGCGGACGTGGTGCTGATGCACTCGAACCTGGCGGACGTGCCTGCGGCGATCCGCCTGAGCCGGGCAACGCTCCGCAATATTCACGAGAACCTGTTCTGGGCCTTTTTCTACAACGCCGTCTGCATCCCCGTAGCGGCGGGCTGCTTCGTCTGGGCGGGTCTCACGCTCAATCCCATGCTGGGGGCCGCGGCCATGAGCCTGTCCAGCTTCTGCGTGGTGTCCAACGCCCTGCGGCTGAACCTGTTCAAAATGCATGACACAAGTCGCGATAAGCCCCGCAGGGGGAAAGAAATCGAATTGCCTGTCGAAATGACAAAGGAGGAAAAACCTATGACGACTACCCTGAAAATCGAGGGCATGATGTGCCCCCACTGTGAAGCCCGTGTCAAGAAAGCGCTGGAGGCGCTGGACGGCGTGGAGGAAGCCGTGGTCAGCCACGTGAGCGGCACCGCCGTCGTTACCGGCTCCGCGGACTTCGAGACCATGAAGGCCGCCGTCGAGGCCCAGGACTATAAGGTGCTGGGATAAGGGACTGCGGCAGAAAACGCCTCCGGGAGGAATCCCGGAGGCGTTTTCTGAGACTGTCAAAGAACTACGCTGAAAGCACAACAAACAGAGCAGCGGGGGAGCTCGAGGGGGCAAGGCCCGCCTCGAGTACAATAACCCGCCGTCGCATTGTGATTCCCCCGTCAAAATGCGCGGCGGGAGAAGCGCAGTCAAAAAAGTCTGACAGACTTTTTTGACAAGCTGAGAAAACGCCTCCGGGAGGAATCCCGGAGGCGTTTTCTGCACGTATGCTTACTCCGCGTACACGCGGGGGACGCGCTTGGACACCGCGCACAGCAGCTCGTAGGGAATGGTCTGCGCCGCGTCGGAGAGCTGGTAGATGTCACACGCCGGGCCGAAGAGCTCCACCTCGCTGCCCACCTTCGTTTCCGGCAGATCGGTCAGATCCACCATGCACATGTCCATGCAGATGCTGCCGCGCTGGGGCGCAAAGCCGCCGGGGGCGGCGAAGCTGCACTTGTTGGAAATGAGGCGCGGCAGCCCGTCGGCGTAGCCGATGGCCAGCACGCCCATGCGGGTGCGCCGCTGGGTGACGAAGCGCCGCCCGTAGCTGACCGAGGTTCCGGGCTCATAGAACTTGATGGTGCTCACCGTGGTCACAAGGCGCATGCAGGGCCGCAGATCCAGCCGCCCTTCCGTGTCGCCGTAGCCGTAGAGCAGCAGCCCGGGCCGCACCATGTCCAGCGCCATCTCGGGATAGCTGAGTACCGCCCCGGTATTCGCACAGTGCCGGATGGGGAAGACAAAGCCGCAGCGATCGCGCACGGCGTCGATCACGCCGGTGAACAGGCGAAACTGCTCGCGGGTGTAAGCTTCGCAGTCCTCGCCGGGCTCGTCGGAAACGGCGAAGTGGGTGTAGACGCCCTCCACCTCCAGATGGGGCAAAGACACGGTCTTCACCACGTTCTGCACGCCCCGGTCGAAGTAGTCACCGGCGCAGAGATAGCCCAGGCGGGACATGCCGGTGTCCAGCTTCACGTGGACCTTCAGCGTCTTTCCGAGCGCCCCGGCGGCCTCGGAATACTCCCGTGCCTTGGCCAGCGCGCTCACGGTCTGGGTGATCTGCCGGTCGATAAGCGTCTCCGTGTATTCGGGCGGCGTGTGGCCGAGGATCAGGATGGGCATGGTGATGCCGCCCTCGCGCAGCTCCAGCGCCTCATCCAGACAGGAGACGGCCAGATAGTCGGCGCCCGCCTCCTGCAGCGTCCGGGAGACGGGGACGGCTCCGTGGCCGTAGGCGTCGGCCTTCACCACGCCGAGAAAGCGGCAGCCCGTCGGCAGAACGGCGCGGATGGCCTCGTAATTATGGCGGATATTGGGCAGGGAGATCTCGGCCCAGCTTCTCTTTTGCAGATCGTTCATGATGTCTCAGCTCCATTCGGATAGTTCGCAGTCTGCGGTCACCCGGCCGTCGCTCTCCAGCCTCGCCCGCTGAGGGATCATATCCTCCGAAAACCAGACCGTGGCCGTCAGGTGATCGTCGGGGATCAGCCGCAGCACCGCTTGCCCGTCCTCCTCCCAGCAGGAGTCCGGATGCCCGTGGAGCAGGGCCTCCGTCAGGCGGGGCAGGGCGCTCATGGGCGTGAGCCCGTAGGGGTCCAGCGGCCCCGCGTCCAGGATCAAGCCGTCGTAGCACAGACGCTGGGAGCCGGGCTCGATCCGGGCGGAGATCCCTTCGATCAGCGCAGGCGCGAGGACGGTGATCTCTTCCCCTTCGGGGCTTTTCTGATAACGCAGCGTAAACTCCAGATTCCGGTCCGGATAGGAAGCAAGCAGCCGCGCTTCGTAGGAGAGCGTCTCTTTTTCCGCAAGCTCCGCAGAAAAGCGCTCGTAACGGCTTTTCACGGCGCTGCCGCCGCAGCCGGCGAGCAGCAGGGACAGCAGGATCAGGGCGGACAGCAGGGCTTTTTTCATGGGTACCTCCGAAAGCGTGATGACTGGATACCCAAGCCTATGCGCATCTGCCGCGGAACATGCCCTGCGATTGCTCTATTATAATAACAATTGCGGGATTCGTCAATTTTTCTCTTGTAAAAACGAGAATTCTATGATACTCTATCTTCTGCTGTGAACGGGAAAATAGCGCGGCACGGCAAACGGCAGAGAGTGGGGGTCACCGGCTGCAAGCCCCCTGGTTTGTCCGCGCTTGGTTCGCCCGGGAGCTCCGGCCAATCCCCGGCGCGTCAGATGCGTTATCGTCTGTCAAGATGCGGTGCGTGATCGCACCGAACGTGGGTGGTACCGCGGAAGTTTTGCTTTCGTCCCATTGAGGGGCGGGAGCTTTTTTGTTGCCTCCCCTGTGTAAGGGAGGCGCCCCGCAGGGGCAGAGGGCTTGTTCGACCCCTCAGTCAGCTTCGCTGACAGCTCCCCTTGCGCAAGGGAGCCTATAAGGAAGGAGATTCATATGAAAGAACTGATGCAGAAGCTGCGGGAGGCCTCGATCCGGGCCATTCTCGAGAGCGAAAACGTGGAGACCCTGGAGGCTCTGCGCGTGAAGTATCTGGGCAAGAAGGGCGAGCTGACCGGCATCCTGCGCCAGATGGGCAAGCTCTCCGCCGAGGAGCGCCCGGCCATGGGCCAGCTGGCAAACCAGCTGCGGCAGGACATCGAATCCGCCATCGAGGCGCGCCGCAATGAGCTGCAGAGCGCCATGATGGAGAAAAAGCTGGAGCAGGAGAGCATCGACGTGACCCTGCCCGCCGAGGACCTGCGCATCGGCCATAAGCACCCGATGTACAGCGTCCTCGACCAGATCAAGGATATTTTCATCGGCATGGGCTTTGAGATCGTGGACGGCCCGGAGGTGGAGCTGGCCGATTACAACTTCACCAAGCTGAACATCGAGGACAGCCACCCCTCCCGGGAGTGGACGGATACTTTTTATTTTAAGGATGACAGCAGTATCCTGCTGCGCACCCAGACCTCTCCCATGCAGGTGCACGCGATGGAGACAAAGCCTCTGCCCATCCGCATGATCGCCCCCGGCCGCGTTTACCGCAAGGACGAGGTGGACGCCACCCATTCGCCCATGTTCCACCAGATCGAGGGCATGGTCATCGACAAGGGCGTGACCATGGCGGACCTGAAGGCAACGCTGAATCTGGTGGTGGAGAAGATCTACGGCGAGGGCACCGTCACCCGTTTCCGCCCGCACCACTTCCCCTTCACCGAGCCGAGCTGCGAGATGGACATCCAGTGCCACAAGTGCGGCGGCAAGGGCTGCCCCACCTGCAAAGGACAGGGCTGGATCGAGGTGCTGGGCGCCGGCATGGTGCACCCCAAGGTGCTCGCCGGCTGCGGCATCGACCCGGAGGTTTACTCCGGCTGGGCCTTCGGTATGGGCCTGGAGCGCCTCGCCATGGGCGAATACAAGATCACGGACCTGCGTCTGATTTTCGAGAACGACGTGCGGTTCCTGGAACAGTTCTAAGGAGGTGCCGAGATGAAACTATCCAGAAAATGGCTTACTGAGTTCGTGGACCTGCCCCTTGACGAAGTGGGCGACCGCGCTTTTGACGAAGCGATGACCATCTCCGGCTCCAAGGTGGAGGTCACCGAGGACCTGAGCGCCTCCATCCAGAATGTGAAAGTCGGGCGCATACTCACGATGGAAAAGCACCCCAACTCCGATCACATGTACGTCTGCACGCTGGACGTGGGCGAAAGCGAGCCTGTCCAGATCGTCACCGGCGCGTGGAACGTCCATGTGGGCGACCTGGTGCCCGCAGCCCTGCACAAGTCCGTGCTTCCCAGCGGGGCGAAGATCGAGAAAGGCAAGCTGCGCGGCGTCGCGTCCTATGGCATGCTCTGCTCCCTCAAGGAGCTGAATCTGACCGAGCACGATTACGCCTACGCGCAGATCAAGGCTGCCGCCATCCTGGGCGACTACCACCCCATCGACCCCGAAAAGCCCTCCATCGCCGCCGACATTCAGGCGGGCGACCGGATCTACGGCAAGGTCGTCGCCGCAAAGGCCGAGAAGGTCGAGAATGCGGGTGTGAATCTCTGGAAGCTGACGCTGAACGTCGGCAGCGGGACAAAGGAGACGGTCACAGCCTGCCAGAACGTCCACGAGGGCGATCTGCTGGCCTACGACACGGGAAAGGACAGGGTCTGCACCCTGGCCGACCTGCACGCCGAGCAGAGAGAGTTCCCCCACTGCATCGAGGACGGCATCTTCATCCTGCATGAAAACTGCATGCCCGGCGACGACATGGGCGCGCTCCTGGGCCTTGACGACCACGTGGTGGAGTTTGAGATCACGCCCAACCGGCCCGACTGCCTGTGCATGATCGGCCTTGCCCGCGAGGCGGCCGTCACCTTCAACAAGGAACTCAGGCTGCACACGCCCGAAGTCGCGGCCAAAGCCGGCGGGAACATCCACGAGCTGGCGAAGATCGTGATCGAGGAGCCCGCCCTCTGCCCGCGCTACATCGGCCGCATGGTGCGCAACGTCAAGATCGGCCCCTCTCCCGCCTGGATGCGCGAACGCATCCGCAACGCGGGCATGCGGCCCATCAATAACCTCGTGGACATCACAAACTACGTCATGCTGGAGTACGGCCAGCCCATGCACGCTTTCGACTTCAGCTGCGTCAAGAACGGGGAGATCCGCGTGCGCCTGGCCCGCGAGGGCGAGAGCATCCGCACGCTCGACGGCGCCGAGCGCAAGCTCACGCCGAACATGCTCTGCATCTGCGACACCGACAAGCCCGTGGCCGTGGCCGGCGTGATGGGCGGCGAGAACAGCGAGATCGTGGGCGACACCGCCATGGTGCTCTTCGAATCCGCCAACTTCAACGGACCCTCCGTGCGCCGCACCGCCACCGCGCTGGGCATGCGGACCGACGCCTCCTCCCGCTATGAGAAGGGGCTCGACCCGGAGAACACCTACCTCGCCGTGCAGCGCGCCTGTGAGCTGGTGGAGCTGCTGGGCTGCGGCGAGGTGGTGGAGGGCGTCATCGACGTCTATCCCGGAAAGACCGAGCCCAAAACCGTGAAGCTGGAGCCGGAGAAGATCAACGCCCTCCTCGGCACCGACATTGACGAACAGACGATGCGCGGCATTTTGCTGCGCCTGGGCTTCGGCCTGGAGGGGGATACGATCACCGTGCCCTCCTGGCGCGGGGACGTGGAGCACTACTCCGACATCGCGGAGGAAGTGGCCCGCATCTACGGCTACAACGAGATCCCCACCGCCTTCACCAGCACCGGCACCACCGTGGGCGGCTTCAGCCCCGTGCAGCAGTGCGAGCGCCGTCTGGGCGAACTCTGCCGCGGCTTCGGGCTGGATGAGATCATCACCTACTCCTTCATCAGCCCCGGCTATTACGACAAGATCCGCTGGCCGCAGGACGATCCCCGGCGCGACAGCCTGCGCATCCTGAATCCCCTGGGCGAGGATACCTCCATCATGCGCACCACGATCCTGCCCTCCATGCTGGAGATCATCAGCCGCAACTACAACTACCGCAACAAAGAGGCGGCGCTCTACGAGATCGGCCGCATCTACAAAAAGCGGCCCGACGGCCTGGCCGACGAGCCGAAGATCCTCTCCCTCGGCGCCTACGGCGAGAAGATGAACTTCTTCGTGCTCAAGGGCTGGGTGGACGCGATCCTCAAGGCCCTCTCCATCTCCGGCGCCCGCTATGAACAGGAGAGGAACAATCCCTCCTACCATCCCGGCCGCTGCGCCCGGGTCTTCGTCGGAGACACGGAGATCGGCGTGCTGGGCCAGATCCACCCCGAGACGGCGAAGAACTACGGCCTGGACGCCGAGATCTTCTGCGCGGAGCTCAGCTTCGAGGCGCTCTTCGCGCTGCAGGGCGGCACGCCCGTCTACCGTCCGCTGCCCCGCTTCCCCTCCGTCAGCCGCGATATCGCCGTGGTCTGCGACGGGGAAATCCCCGTGGGACGCATGATCGAGACCATCCTCGCCAGCGGCGGCAAATACCTCAAGGAGTGCAGGCTCTTCGACGTGTACGCAGGCCGCCACATCGCCGAGGGCAAGAAGTCCGTGGCCTTCTCCCTGACCATGCGCGCCGATGACCAGACCCTCACCGACGAGCATGCCGAGGAGACGGTGAAGAAGGTCCTCGCGGCGCTGAACGAGCGCTTCGGGGCAGTCATGCGCTGAGCACCGGCGCGGAAAAACGGACGGCTTTCACCATTTGCCGGAAAAAACACAGGAGAAATAATCCTTTTTCCCCCATTTTCGACTTTACTTGTGCTTTTTATCTGTTATAATATTAGTTGAACAGACCGAACAAGGAGGGAAGCACATGGAGGACGCAACCAGAAAATTTACCGCGTTGGACAACAAGGCCGAGATGAAGGAAATTCTATCGTCCGTGTATAACTCCCTCATGGTGAAGGGCTACAACCCCATCAACCAGATCGTGGGCTATATTCTGTCGGAGGATCCCACCTACATCACAAACTACAACAACGCCCGCACGCTCATCACCCGCATCGACCGGGACGAGCTGCTGCAGGAGCTGCTGAGGACCTACCTGGCCAAGTGATCCGAAAAAAAAGGCTGTGAAAGCAACGCTTTCACAGCCTTTTTTCTGCTTTCGGCGGGATCATACCTCGCCGTACATCCTGCTGTAATAGTCCAGATAATCCCCGGAGACCACGCGCTCGACCCAGCCGGGATTCTGCAGATACCACTCGATGGTCTCCCGCATGCCCCGTTCAAAGGTATAGGCGGGGGCCCAGCCCAGGGTCGTGGTGATCTTGGTGTTGTCGATGGCGTAGCGCCGGTCGTGGCCGGGCCGGTCCTGCACATGGGTGATGAGGCTCTCGGGCTTCCCCAGTTCCGAGAGGATGAGGCGCACGATCTCGATGTTGGCCCGCTCGTTGTTGCCGCCGATGTTGTACACCTCGCCGCGCACGCCCTTTTCCAGCACGGTGAGGATGGCGGAGCAGTGATCTTTCACGTGCAGCCAGTCCCGGATCTGCATCCCGTCGCCGTATACCGGCAGAGACTTGTCCGCCTGGGCGTTGTGCAGCATCAGAGGGATCAGCTTTTCCGGGAACTGGTAAGGGCCGTAGTTGTTGGAGCAGCGGGTGATGTTTACCGGCAGGCCGTAGGTCTGATGATAGGCGCGCACCACCATGTCCGCCCCGGCCTTGGAGGCCGAATAGGGGGAGTTGGGGGAGATGGGCGTCTGCTCGGTGAACATGCCGGTCTTGCCCAGCGCGCCGTAGACCTCGTCCGTGGAGACTTGAAGGTATACCACACCGGGCCGGTATTCCCGGCAGTATTTGTTGTCCGGCTCCAGATTCCAGCGCCGCCTGGCCGCGTCCAGCAGACTCTGGGTACCCAGCACGTTGGTGGTCAGAAAGACCTCCGGCTCGGTGATGCTGCGGTCCACGTGGCTCTCGGCGGCAAAATGCACCACCGTGTCGAAATCGCAGGTCTCAAAGAGCTCGGAGACGAGCTTCCGGTCCCGGATATCGCCGTGGACGAAGGTGTAGCGCCGATCGTCCTGTACGGGCAGCAGATTCTCCAGATTGCCCGCGTAGGTCAGCAGATCCAGGTTTACTAGACGCTCAATGTCCTGCCTTTCGGCCAGCAGGTACTGGATAAAGTTGGAGCCGATGAAGCCGGCGCCGCCGGTGACGAGTATGCGTTTCATAGGCTTGCCTCCGCAATGCGCAGCAGATATTGACCGTAATCGGTCTTGAGCAGGGGCTGTGCCAGGGCGATGAGACGCTCCCGGTCGATAAAGCCCATGCGATAGGCGATCTCCTCGATACAGGCCACGTACATGCCCTGCCGTTTCTGGATGATGGAGACGAAGTTGGCGGCCTCCAGCAGACTCTCGTGGGTGCCGGTATCCAGCCAGGCAAGCCCGCGCCCGAAGGGGAGCACCTGCAGCTCGCCGCGCTCCAGATAGACCTGGTTGACCGCGGTGATCTCCAGCTCGCCGCGCTCGGAGGGACGGATGCGCTTGGCGATGGAGACTACGTCGTTGTCGTAGAAATACAGGCCCGGCACCGCGTAGTTCGATTTGGGGTGCTCGGGCTTCTCCTCAATGGAGATCGCTTTTCCTTCCGCATCCAGCTCCACCACGCCGAAGGCCCGGGGATCGGGGACGGGATAGCCGAAAATGACGGCCCCCTTTTCCAGCTTTGCCGCCTTCCGTACGCCGGGCGTGATGCCGCCGCCGTAGAAGATGTTGTCGCCCAGGATAAGGCAGACCCTGTCGTCTCCGATGAAGTCCTCGCCGATCAGAAAAGCCTCGGCAAGACCGCGGGGCTGGGCCTGCACGGCGTATTCCAGGCGCATGCCCAGCTGGCTGCCGTCGCCCAGCAGTTCCTCAAAAGCGCCGATGTCCCGCGCGGTGGAAATGATGAGCACTTCGCGGATACCGGCCAGCATCAGCACGGACAGGGGATAGTAGATCATCGGTTTGTCGTATACGGGAAGGATCTGTTTGGAGATGGAGCGGGTAACGGGGTAGAGCCGTGTTCCGGCGCCCCCTGCGAGAATGATGCCTTTCATGGCGCTCCTCCTTCTGCGGTTCGCTTACTGTCTCAGTATACCTGAATCCCTTCCGGATTGCAAGGAAAGGAAGCGGCGAAGGCTGCTTTTGCGGGGACGGCGCACCCGGCTGCGGGAAATCCGGCGAAAGATATCAGATAATATTGATTTTTACAGGAACAATCATGTATAATAAATCGATAACTATCTCATCACAGCCTGCCGGGCTTCGGCAGCTGCGGCAGACCCGGCGGCATCCGGCCGCCCGAAACACAGGAGTAAGGAGTAAGCACCATGGAACAATCTCTGTTTCGCAAGAAAAGCCTTGAACGCATCTCCTCGCCCGAACAGCTCAACGACTATCTCCGCGTCACCAACCCCACGGTTTGGGTGGTGCTCGGGGCGGTGATCCTGCTGCTCGTGGGCGTGATCGTCTGGGGCTCCGTCGCCTCTCTGGAGAGCTTTGCGACCGGCACCGGCGTGGTGCAGGAGGGGAGCATGACCATCCGCTTTGACGACAGTGAGATCGCAAGAAGCGTGGAGTCGGGCATGACGGTTGCCATCGGCGAGACCACCGCGACGGTCACCAGCGTGGGCCGCGCCGAGGACGGAAGCATTTTTGCCCTGGCTCAGACTTCCCTGGCCGACGGCAGTTACCCCGTCCGTGTGATCTATAAGACGACGCAGGTGCGCCGGCTGCTGTTCAATTGAGGGCTGCGCGGATGGCACAGAAACAGATCAGACAGCCGGTCAGAAAGGGCAGGGCCAAGGTACCGGTCGTCATGCAGATGGAGGCGCTGGAATGCGGCGCCGCATCCCTGGCCATGGTCATGGCCTATTACGGAAAGTGGGTCCCGCTGGAGCAGGTGCGCCTGGACTGCGGCGTCTCCCGTGACGGTTCCAACGCGCGCAACGTGCTCAAGGCCGCGCGAAGCTACGGCTTTGATGCGCAGGGCTTCCGCTGCGAGCCCGAGGCCCTGCGGGAGGACTTTCCCTTCCCCTGCATCGTCCACTGGAACTTCAACCACTTTGTGGTCCTCGACGGCTTCAAGGGCAACTACGCCTACTTGAACGACCCTGCGCGCGGCGAAGTGCGCGTGCCGATGGAGGAGTTCGACCAGTCCTTTACGGGCGTCGTCCTCCAGATCGTTCCGGGTGAGGAGTTCGAGCCGGGCGGCAAACGCAAGAGTACGCTGGCCTTCGCCCGCAAGCGCCTCAAGGGCGCCCGGGCGGCAGTGGTCTTCGTGCTGGTCACCGCTGTCATCAGCTATCTCTTCGGGCTCATCAACCCCGTCCTCTCCCGCTTCTTCATGGACCATCTGCTCACCGGCGAAAACCGGGAGCTGCTGATGCCCTTCCTGGGACTCATGGTCGTGCTGGGGCTGGCGCAGGTGGCGGTGGAGTGGATGCATGCGATCTACGCCCTGAAGATCAACGGCAAAATGACCATCTATGGCAGCAGCACCTATATGTGGAAAGTGCTGCGGATGCCGATGGAGTTTTTCTCCCAGCGCATGTCCGGCGACATCCTGCAGCGCCAGGGGACCAACGCCACCATTGCCGGCACCCTGGTCAACACCTTCACGCCGCTGCTTCTCAACACGATCATGATGTTCGTGTACCTCATCTTCATGCTGCGCTACAGCGTGATGCTGACCATGATCGGCATCGGCACCATCATCCTGAACCTGCTGGTATCCCAGATCGTCTCCCGCAAGCGCGTGAACATCACCCGCGTGCAGATGCGCGACGCCGGCAAGCTCTCATCGGCCACCGTCTCCGGCATCCAGATGGTGGAGACCATCAAGGCCAGCGGCGCCGAAAACGGCTATTTCCAGAAGTGGGCCGGTTATCAGGCCTCCGTCAACGCCTCAAACGTCAAGTATGCCAAGCTCAACCAGTATTTGGGCGGCATCCCGGCGCTGCTCTCCGCCATGGCAAGCGCGGCCGTGATGGTGCTGGGCGTGTGGCTCGCCATGCGCGGTCAGTTCAGCCTCGGCCAGATCCTGATGTTCCAGGGCTTCCTCAATTCCTTTATGTCGCCTGCCATGACGCTTGTCAGCGCCAGCCAGACCATTCAGGAGATGCGCACCGAAATGGAGCGCGTGGAGGACGTGATGGAGTACCCGCTGGACCAGAACTTCTCCGACACCCCCCTGGAGGAGGACGCGGACTACTCCAAGCTCTCCGGCCGGGTGGAACTGAAGAACGTGACCTTCGGCTACTCCCGCCTGGGCAGCCCCCTGATCGAAGACTTCTCCATGAGCATGAAGCCCGGCAGCCGCGTGGCTTTCGTCGGAACCTCCGGCTGCGGCAAGTCCACGCTCTCCAAGCTCATCTCCGGCCTGTATCAGCCCTGGAGCGGCGAGATCCTCTTTGACGGCAAACCCATCCGCGAGATCGACCGCAGCGTCTTCACCGGCTCCGTGGCCGTGGTGGACCAGGACATCGTGCTCTTCGAGGACACCATCGCCAACAACATCAAGATGTGGGATGAGTCCATCGAGGACTTCGAAATGATCCTCGCCGCCCGTGACGCGCAGATCTATGACGACATCATGGCCCGCGAGGGCGGCTTCTACGGGAAGCTGACCGAGGGCGGCAAGGACCTGTCCGGCGGCCAGCGCCAGCGCCTGGAGATCGCCCGCGTCCTGGCCCAGGACCCCTCCATCATTATCATGGACGAGGCCACCTCGGCGCTGGATGCGAAGACGGAATACGAGCTTGTCAAGGCCGTCAAGGACCGCGGCATCACCTGCATCGTGATCGCCCACCGCCTTTCCACCATCCGCGACTGCGACGAGATCATCGTTCTGGACAAGGGCAAGGTGGTCGAGCGCGGCACCCACGACGAACTGTACAAGCAGGGCGGCTTCTATGCCGACCTGATCGCCAGCGACTGAGGAGGTGGGAAAATGGGTTGGTTTGACGAACAGATCCGACAGAGAAAACTGAGCGACCAGGAGGTCTTTGAGGACTCCATTTTCCGCATGGCCTCCGTCGTGCTTGGCCGTTCGGGCGTCAGCGCCTTCGCGGATGAGCGGGTGCTGACCAAGGCGGCCATAGACGACATCCTGAAATATTATCACATCATGCCCACCGAGGTCCCCGACAATATCACGGATCCGGATGAGCAGCTGGAGTTCTGCCTGCGCCCCCACGGGCTGATGCGGCGGAACGTGAAGCTGGAGGAGGGCTGGTACAAGGACGCATTCGGCCCGATGCTCGCCAGCTGGAAGGAGGACGGGCGCCCGGTGGCGCTGCTGCCGCTGCCTTTCGCGGGCTATGAATACCGCGACCCGGAGAGCGGGAAGATGCAGCGCATCAACAAACAGAACGCCGCCCTGCTGGAAACGGAGGCGATCTGCTTCTATCGCCCGCTGCCCCTGAAGAAGCTGGGTATCCCCGACCTGCTCCTGTATATGAAAAACTGCCTGAACGTGAGCGACATGCTGCTGCTGGTTGCCCTGTCTCTGCTGGCGACCCTGGTGGGCATGATCCTCACCCCGGTCACCAAGTCGCTCACGGGCTTTGTGCTCAAGAGCGGCAACGTCCCCCTGCTGATGGGCACGGCGGTCTTCATGGCCACCTGCCTGATCTCCACGCAGCTGGTGTCCACGGTGCGGGAGCTTTCCATGAGCCGGATCGAGACCAAGACCTCCCTCTCCGTCGAGGCCGCGCTCATGATGCGCGTGATGAATCTTCCGGCAAACTTTTTCCGGAAGTACTCCTCCGGCGAACTTTCCAGCCGCTTTTCCTCCGTGACGGAGCTGTGCAGCATGATGCTGGGCAGCGTCTTTTCCACGGGCCTTACCTCGCTGATGTCCCTCCTGTACGTGACCCAGATCTTCCGCTTCGCACCCGCCCTGGTGGCGCCGGCGCTGGTGATCATCCTGGTGTCCGTGGGCCTGAGCGTGATCACCTCCCTGCGGCAGGTGAAACTGGGCAAGAAAATGATGGAGTACGAGGCGGAGGACGCCGGCCTGAGCTACGCGCTCATCACCGGCGTGCAGAAGATCAAGCTCGCCGGCGCGGAAAAACGCGCCTTCTCCCGCTGGGCAAATTCCTACACCCGGGCGGCGGAGCTGGTGTATGACCCGCCGATCCTTATTAAGGTCAACACCGTCATCCAGACGGCCATCCGTCTGGGCGGCTGTATCGTGCTCTATTATATCGCTGTCTCCACCCGTGTCTCTCCCTCGGACTATATCGCTTTCAACTCCGCTTTCGGCATGGTGAGCGGCGCCTTCGGCGCCCTGACCAGCGTGGCCCTCACGGTCGCCAACATCAAGCCCGTGCTGGACATGGCGGAGCCCATCCTCAAGACCGAGCCCGAATCCTCCGAGAGCAAGAGCATGGTCACCTCCCTCTCCGGCAGCATCGAGCTGTCCAACGTGTACTTTCGCTACACCGACAACATGCCCTACGTGGTGGACGGCATGAGCCTCAAGATCCGCGCCGGAGAGTACATCGCGATCGTGGGCACCACGGGCTGCGGCAAATCCACGCTGGTGCGTCTGCTGCTTGGCTTCGAGACGCCGGAGAGAGGCGCCATCTACTACGACGGAAAGGATTTGTCCAAGCTGGATCTGCGCTCTCTGCGCCGCCGCATCGGCACCGTGACTCAGGACGGCTCCCTCTTCCAGGGCGACATCTATTCCAATATCGTCATCTCCGCACCGCAGCTGACGCAGGACGACGCCTGGGAAGCTGCCGAGATGGCGGACATCGCCGACGATATCCGCGCCATGCCCATGGGTATGCAGACCATTATCTCCGAGGGCCAGGGCGGCATCTCCGGCGGCCAGAAGCAGCGTCTGATGATCGCCAGAGCCGTGGCGCCGAAGCCGAAGATCCTGATCTTTGACGAGGCCACCTCCGCCCTGGACAACAGGACCCAGAAGAAGGTCTCCGATGCGCTGGACAAACTCAAGTGCACCCGCATCGTCATTGCCCACCGTCTGAGCACCATCCGCCACTGCGACAGGATCCTGGTACTGGACAAGGGCCACATCATGGAGGACGGCAACTACGATGAGCTGATCGCCAAAAACGGCATCTTTGCCGAGCTGGTGGAGCGGCAGCGCATCGACACCTGAAAAATTGCAGGCCGCCCGGCCAGAAGCGTCCGACTGTCGTATGAATAGACAGAAGGCCCCAAATGTAAACCACCTGCCCGATACAACGGGGCGGGAATAAAGAAAAAAGGAGAAAAAACAATGAGCGAACTGATTTTCGAGAAGCTGTCCGACGAGTCCCTGGC
This sequence comes from Oscillospiraceae bacterium, assembly GCA_902774015.1. Classification (GTDB taxonomy): domain Bacteria; phylum Bacillota; class Clostridia; order Oscillospirales; family Oscillospiraceae; genus Limivicinus. The sequence continues at coordinate 33,378 of CACYHB010000008.1, forward strand.
TGAGATCGCCGGCGGCATGACCCCCGAGCTGAGAGCTGCCTACGCCTGCATCCGCGGCGAATTCGGCAACGGCCAGGATCGTATCGACCGCCTGACCTGGGCTGGCTACGACGCCAAGAGAGTCCAGAACCTGGTCAACTCCCTGCTCAAGTACGAAGACGTCGCCAAGGACGTCATCAACGGCAAGTACGGCAACGATCAGTACCGGATCAACGCTCTGCGCGCTGCCGGCTACAACCCCTACGTGGTGCAGGATCTGGTCAACAACATGGTCCTGGATCATCAGCTGTACTGATCGGGAAAAGGAAAAACAGACTGCCATCCGATCCGGAAGGATCGGATGGCAGAGAGACTGTCAAAAAACCACGCTGAAAGCACAACAAACAGAGCAGCGGGGGAGCTCGAGGGGGCAAGGCCCGCCTCGAGTACAATAACCCGCCGTCCGAAGAAGGCTGAAATATCAGGCTTTTTCGGGTAATCGCAAAAGCCTGTCAGACTTTTTTGACAAGCTGGCTGCCATCCGATCCGGAAGGATCGGATGGCAGGAATCGGCATCGGCAGATGCGTAAGGAGAATGAGAAATATGAGCGAACTGGTTTTTGAAAAGCTGTCCGAGGAATCTCTGAAGGAGATCGCAGGCGGCGCAACGCCCGAGCTGAGAGCGGCGTACTCCTGCATCTACGGCGAATTCGGCAACGGTGAGGAGCGCGTGCGCAGGCTGCGCGCCGCCGGTTATGATCCGGTGCGCGTGCAGGAGCTTGTCAACGCCCTTCTGAAGTATGAGGACGTGGCCAAGGACGTGATCCGCGGCAAGTACGGCAACGATCAGGCCCGCATCTACAATCTGCGCGCTGCCGGCTACAATCCCTACGTGGTGCAGGATCTGGTCAACAACATCGTCCTGGATCATCAGCTCTACTGAGTGAGGTATTGCTTTTAGGGAAGCCGCAGGCTTCCCTCGGGTTTCGACAAGAAGTCGAAATCTGAGGGCCGATTTTGAAACCTTGAATCGGTTTTCACATCGGCTGCGATTGAACGTGAAGAGGGGAATCCCATCCCCTCTTCACAATCTCCCCATGCTTTTCCTGCTTGGGTGCATATGCATAACTAAATCCCCGCGTGCATGAAATGCACGCATGCGAAATATAGTTTCACATGAAAAACACAGTGTGATCTGTGTTTTTCGGGGATACCGCTGCAACGTCGTCTCCAACTGGCGCACGAAGTGCGTCAGTTGCGGGCTATCGCCCGCTTACGCCCGCATTCTGCGGACGTGGAGACATAGTTATCGGTTCTGCTTGACGGAAGCCTGCGGCTTCCTTCATGTTATCCGGGCGGAAGGGAGGATCATGAACAAGCATGCGAACGGGCAGCCGGCCCCGGTGATGGGCGCCGAGGTGCTGCCGTATCTGGCGCGGATCTATGCCCAGCTCTATCTGACGCCGGGAGCGGAGAGCGCAGAAGCCTATAAGAAAGTGGTCCTGTACGGTGAGGCTGCCCCTGCGTGCGACCTGAGCCATTTCACCGGCGACGGGCGGGACTCCTGCGTGATCGAGCAGACCCCGGTGGGGGACGTGCGCGTGGTGACGCTGCATCAGCGTCGGGATTTTGAGACCTTCCTGCAGATCATGGCCTTCCGCTGCACGGAAAAGCAGATCCCCGCGACCCAGGGCGCCTCCATCCTCGACGGCGTGATCAACTGGACGCGCATCCGCGCCCATAAGGACGCGTTCCTGCGCAGCGGCGCCGCGGAGGACGCCTGGCCGGAGGAGTTTCAGCGTTTCACTGCGGACAAAAACAACTTCAAGGACGCTCTGATCGTCCTCTCCGCCGGGCCGTACAGCGCCATCGGTGCCGAGGCTGCGGGCATGACGGAGGAGGACTGGCTTGCGGCCTCGCATGAGATCCGCCGCGCCCATGAGTGCACGCACCTGATCTGCCGACGGCGCTTCCCGGAACTGATCGATCCCGTATGGGACGAGATCACGGCGGATGCGGTGGGCCTCTATGCCGCTTTCGGACGCTACGACACGGCGCTTGCGGCGCTGTTTCTCGGAGCCGGACCGGAGGGCTATACCGGCGGCCGGCTGGAAAACTACGTGCCTGCGGAGACGGAGGGGCGACAGGAAGTCCTTGACCGAACGGCAAAAAAAGTATATGCTGTAATACACAGCTTGGCGGACCGCATCGAAGGCTTCGGTTCGATAGAGCCTTACGATCTTGCGATTCGCCTGGAGGAGGCGATCTCATGCTGGAAAGAGCTCTGAGCGAGCTGTTTGATTTTCAGCGTTTTGAAAAGAATCCTGAGCTGCAGACCGTGATCGACGGCGTCACGGAGAAGTATGCGCACGGTGGGGTCTGGTCTCTCGCGGACGAGGACCTGGCCATGGCCGCGGGCGGACTGGGCAATACGGAGAGAAAGAAGGAGCCAGGCAATGACGGATACGGCAGACTTTGAGACTTTGTATCGAGAATACCGTCCGAAGGTTGCCGGCTATATCCATAACCATGTGAACGATCCGGAGGACGCGGAGGACCTGTGCAGCGAGGTATTCCGAAAAGCCTGGGAGCATCTGGATTCCCAGAACAGAACAGGCTTTTCCTCCTATATTTATACCATCACCCGCAACACGGTGGTCGATTACTTCCGCACGCGGCGGCAGACGGCCCCGCTGACGGAGGATCTCTCCGTGCCGGACACGATGGGGGACAAGCTCCTGCGGGAAGAGACGCTCTCCGAGCTTGCTTCGGCCCTGAAGCAGCTGCCGGAAGCGCAGCGGGAGCTGATCGTTCTGCGCTATTACGAAAACCGCTCGCTGCAGGACATTTCCGAGATCATGTCGCTGTCTTACGGCGTGACCAAACGGATGCATCAGGCGGCGCTGACGGCGCTGCGCAAAGTGCTGGGTGACTGAGAAAGCCCGGAAAGGGGAAACAAAATGAGCGAGATGCTGAACAGACTGGAGCAGGCTGTGGAGAATGACCCCGCGCTGCGGGAACGCTTTCAGGCCGCTGCAGAACGGCTGGTGAGCGAGGGCGTGGACGACGCGGCCGAGCTGATGCGCCTCTGTGCGAAGGAACTGGGCTTCGAGCAGGAGGCCGCTGCCTTTGAAGCGCTGGACGACGAGAGCCTGGACAGCGTGGCGGGCGGAAGCGACCTTTCACGGGATGAGACCGTCCGGCCCTTCCACCTGAACACCTGGATCGGATCGGTGATGCGTACGCTGCTGAAAAAGAACAGCGCCGCGCAGAGCGAGCTGAAAAGCGTGAACGGGAGCGACGTGCGAGCCGCCACGCTGCCCCGCCCGGAGACGCCGGAGAACAACGAACTCCACTGCCTCTGAGCGCCTGAAAACACAAGGAGCACCCCGCGCCGACGGCGCGGGGTGCTCCTTGTGTTTTCAGAAATGCTTATGCGATCTCATAGCTCGCAATATAGGAAAAACCGTCGGGGCAGGGAAGACCGGGGTCTTTGAGGACAAAGCGCGGCGCAAGACCGCATTCTCCGGCACAGAGTTCAAAATGGCACAGGGCGATGCCCAGATCCACCTTCTGCAGATCGCCCGCTGCGGCGCTGACGAAGCCCTTGGAGGCCTTCTTGTAAAAATGCACAAGCTTCCCGCAGACAAGCGCCCGCCACGGCTGCCGGTTCACTGCCGATGGCGCCAGGCGCACACACTCCAGCGGCTCGTAAAGGAGACCTGCCTCGTCGGGCTGCAGGGCGCAGAGGAAATCATCGCGGAAAAACAGCGTCTCAAAGGGCTCTCTGCTGTCTGCGCGGGCGCCCTTTCGCATCATGCTCTCCCGCAGACTCATTTTGGCGGCAGGGTAGCCCAGCGGCGTGACGCAGGGCATGATCTCATTCTCTTCCAGCGCCATGGCCCGTTCAAAAGCGCCCCGGTCCATGGTGCCGCCGATCCAGGTCGTGCCGATCCCGCGGGAGCAGGCATAGAGCACCAGCTTTTCCAGCGCGTAGCCGAAAGCTTCCTCACAGTGGGGGACACGCTCGATCTTGCCTCCCAGGAAGCAGTCCGTGCCGACAACGACCGGGCAGCCGAGGCTCTGCTGCCGGGCATCCAGAAAGCGGAAGCTCACCGGAATGCCGTAGGGGTTTTCAAGGGAATCCGCAAAGGCGCGCAGTGCTGCGCGGTCTTCTTCCGTCAGTTCGCGGCCGTCGAAGCTGCGGACGCTGCGGCGCGCACGGGCAAGTTCCAGAATTTTTACCATAGGGAGGCTCCTTTCCGGTTTCTGGAGAAATAGTAAAGCAGGACCGCCGCCGCGTCAATACGTGAAAACAGGATAAAAGCGCCTCAGACCGAGGTCACGAACTCCCGCACAAAGTAGAGAGCCGCCCCCAGAGGCGTGATGTGACGGCGGAGCGTACTGAGCTGCACAAAGCCGGCGTCACCGTCAAAGGGATCGCCGGAGAGCACATACTGGCGAAGGATCGGCAGATAGGGCGAGAGATATTCCGAGAAAAAGCCCCCCAGCACCACGTCGCAGTCCAGCGTGAGCCGGATGCTGAGAATGGCCGTGGCCAGGTGGCGCAGCATGTCATACAGCAGGTTTTCGTATTCCGGCAGATGCTGCTCCACACCGCGGAAGAAAGTCTCCGTGTCCACGCCCAGGCTCTGCTCCACGCGCCGGGCGGAGCAATAGGCCTCCAGGCAGCCCTGCTTCCCGCAGCGGCAGCGCAGGCCGCCCGGCTCCACGCAGATATGGCCGAATTCGCCGCTGCGCGCCGAGTCGCCGGGATACGGCCGTCCCGCCATCAGCACCGCGCCGCCCACGCCGTCCTCCAGAGAGAGGTAGGCCATGTTCTGCCGGGTGCCGCGGAAGAAGCCCTCGGCGTGTCCGCTGACGGAGCCGTCATTTTCCACGTGGACCGGGTAGGGGATGCCCTGCGTCAGCATCCGGATGGGCACGTCCCGCAGACCCAGCGTGGGCGCAAAGAGAATGCGGGAGGCGTCCGGCGTCAGAACGCCCGGGACCGCAAGGCCGAGACCCAGCACCCGCTGCCGGTCCAGCCCTGCGTCGGACAGAAAGGCGTCCACGATAGCGGGCAGCTCGGTCTCATAATCCGGCAGCCGCTTGACCGCGTCGAAGGGGAGCTTCCGGTAGGCGAGTTCCCGCAGCCGCAGGTCCACCGCCACGAGCCGCAGATGATCTTCCGCCAGAGCGGCCCCGAGAGAGACGCGGGCTTCCGGCTCGATGTCCAGCCCCTGGGCTCTGCGCCCGCCGGTGGATCGCCCCGTGCCGGAATAGCGGATCAGCCCCTCGTCCATCAACTCCTTCAGATTCTGGTGGAGCGTAGGCATGCTGACCGAGCAGGCCTCCGCCAGCATCTGACGGGAGCAGAAGCTTTTCTGATCGTACAGCGTACGGTAGATCCGGCTGCGCACCGGCAGCGCGGACTCCCCGCGCATCGTTTTCTCCGCCATTTGCCTGACCTCCCTTCCCACTTCTGCAAAGTTCCTGTTCAATTATAGCATGAACTGCCTCTTCGTCAAGCGCTTTGAGCAGCTTTGCTACGCAAAAACAGGCGACTTTTGAAAAACGATTTTCTTAACAATCTTGAAATGTGGCGAAAGTGCACAAATAATGGTGAGAAAAAGTGTAAAATCTATCCAAATAATGCGCGGATCGGAAAAACATCTTGACATACCGGGGACAGATTTGTAAAATCAATTTATAGAAGCTGTCTGCAGCTTACAATCGGAAAAAACTAAAGGAGGACCATTATGAAAAAACTGTTAGCTCTGCTCCTGGCTCTGGTCATGGTGCTTGCGCTGGCTGCCTGCGGCCAGGCTGCCGCTCCCGCCAGCACGCAGGCCGAGGCCCCTGCCGAAGAAGCCCCCGCTGAGGAAGCCGCTTCCAATCTGGTCGGTGTGGCCATGCCCACCAAGGATCTGCAGCGCTGGAATCAGGACGGCGAGAACATGAAGTCCCTGCTCGAGGCTGCCGGCTACGAGGTTGACCTGCAGTTCGGCGCCAACGACATCCCCACCCAGGTTTCTCAGATCGAGAACATGATCGCCAACGGCTGCAAGGTCCTGGTCATCGCCTCCATCGACGGCGACTCTCTGGGCACCGTTCTGGCCCAGGCCAAGGAAGCCGGCATCCCCGTCATCGCCTATGACCGTCTGATCATGAACTCCGACGCTGTCTCCTACTACGCCACCTTCGACAACTGGCTCGTCGGCACCAAGCAGGGCGAGTTCATCCGTGACGCCCTGGATCTGGACAACGCGGAAGGCCCCTTCAACATTGAGTTCATCACCGGCGACCCCGGCGACAACAACATCAACTTCTTCTTTGACGGCGCCATGAGCATCCTGCAGCCCTATCTGGACAACGGCAAGCTGGTTTGCCCCTCCGGCCAGGTCGAGAAGGCTGTCGTAGCCACCGCCAACTGGGCGACCGACGCTGCCCAGTCCCGCTTTGAGAACATCCTGGCCTCCAACTATGCCGACGGCACCCCGCTGCACGCCGTTCTGGCCTCCAACGACTCCACCGCTCTGGGCGTGGAGAACGCGCTGGCCGCTTCCTACACCAATGACGTTTACCCCGTCATCACCGGTCAGGACTGCGACATCGCCATCATGAAGAACCTCATCGAGGGCAAGCAGGCCATGTCCGTCTTCAAAGACACCCGTACTCTGGCCGCCAAGGTCGTTGAGATGGTCGACGCTCTGATGAAGGGCAGCGAGCCCCCCATCAACGATACCGAGACCTATGACAACGGCACCGGCATCATCCCCAGCTTCCTGTGCGATCCCGTCGCCTGCACGGTCGAGAACTATGAGGACCTGCTCATCAGCTCCGGCTACTACACCATGGACCAGATCAACAACGGCTGAGAATAAAGATCTAAAACTGCATCTGCGGGCAGAGCGGATTCCCGCTCTGCCCGCTTCCGCATCATAATGATGATAGGATGGCGAAAAGACAAAGATCTTTTCGCCGCGCTTCTTTGCCGTATTATCATTATCATGACCATCGCATGCGAAGGACTCTGAGAATCTTTGCGCGATGAACTTCTTGTTATCAACTCTCAAGTATGGAGGGGATATTTTGGCGGATAATATTCTGGAAATGAGAGGGATCACCAAGGAATTTCCCGGCGTCAAGGCTCTGGACGACGTGAATTTTGCCGTGGAACGCGGCAGCATTCATGCGCTGGTCGGAGAAAACGGCGCCGGTAAATCCACGCTGATGAACGTGCTCAGCGGCTTGTATCCCTACGGAAGCTACAGCGGAGACATTGTGTACGAGGGAGAAGTATGCAAGTTCTCCAAGATCAAAGACAGCGAAGAAAAGGGCATCGTCATCATCCATCAGGAGCTGGCGCTGGTTCCTTATATGTCCATCGGCGAGAACATGTTCCTGGGCAACGAGCGCGGCAGCCGCTTTGCCATCGACTGGGACAGGACTCACGCCGAAGCGACGAAATATCTGAAGATCGTCGGCCTGTCCGATTCCTCCAAGACGCTGATCAAGGACATCGGCGTCGGCAAGCAGCAGCTGGTGGAAATCGCCAAGGCGCTGGCGAAGAACGCCCGCCTGCTGATCTTGGACGAGCCCACCTCCTCTCTGAACGAGGCGGATTCCCAGGCCCTGCTGGACCTGCTGCTGGAGTTCAAGAAACAGGGGATGACCTCCATCATCATCTCGCATAAGATCAACGAGGTCTCCTATGTGGCGGACGACATCACTATCATCCGCGACGGCCACACCATTGAGACCCTGCACAAGGGCGTGGACGATTTCAGTGAAGACCGCATCATCCGCGGCATGGTCGGCCGCGAGCTGTCCGACCGTTTCCCCAAGCGGGTGAATCCGAAGATCGGGGACGTGGCCCTGGAGGTGGAGGACTGGAACGTCTACCACCCCCTCTATCCGGACAAGAAGGTGATCGACAATGTCTCCTTCAAGATCCGCCGGGGCGAGGTCGTGGGCTTCTCCGGACTGATGGGCGCCGGACGCACGGAGCTGGCCATGTCGATCTTCGGCCGCAGCTACGGCACCAACATCACCGGCACCGTGAAGATCCACGGCCGGGAGGTCAAGCTCCATTCCCCGCGCCAGGCCATTGACGCGGGCCTTGCCTACGTCACCGAGGACCGGAAGGGGAGCGGCCTGATCCTCTCGAATCCCATTTACATCAACACTACGCTTGCCAATCTGAAGGGTGTGACCAGAAGAGGCGTCATCAACCCGGACAAGGAGCTGGCCGTAGCGGAGGAATACCGCAAAAAGCTCAATACCAAGACGCCCAGCGTCCAGCAGAACGTGGGCAACCTCTCCGGCGGCAACCAGCAGAAGGTGCTGCTTGCCAAGTGGATGTATGCCGACCCCGACATCCTGATCCTGGACGAGCCTACGCGCGGCATCGACGTGGGCGCAAAATATGAGATCTACTGCATCATCAACGATCTGGTGGCCGAGGGCAAGTCCGTCCTCATGATCTCTTCGGAGCTGCCCGAGGTCCTGGGCATGTGCGACAGGATCTATGTGCTCAACGAGGGGCGCATCGTGGGTGAGTTCGCCCAGAAGGATGCCTCCCAGGAGAAGATCATGGCCCGCATCCTGTCCACCGATTTATCCAAAAAGGAGCAGAAGCAATGAAGATAAAGACGAAGACGAAGATCCTGGACTTTGTCCAGAAATATACCATGATCATTGCGCTTGTCCTGGTGACGGCTTTCTTCGCCTGGCGCACCGGCGGCAAGATCCTCATGCCTCAGAACATCACCAATATCATCTCTCAGAACGCCTACGTCTTTGTGCTGGCCACCGGCATGCTGCTGTGCATCCTGACCGGCGGCAACATCGACCTCTCCGTGGGCTCCGTGGTCTGCTTCGTCGGCACCGTGGGCGCCGTGCTCATGCGCAGCGATCTGAACATGTGGCTGGCCGTGCTCATCATGCTCGTCGTCGGCCTCCTGATCGGCGCCTGGCAGGCCTTCTGGATCGCCTATGTGAAGGTCCCGCCCTTCATCACGACCCTGGCCGGCATGATGGTGTTCCGCGGCCTGTCCAACGTGGTGCTGCAGGGCAAGACCGTCTCCGTCACCAACGAGGCTTTCGTGCGCATCTTCGGCGGCGGCGCGAACTGCTACGTGCCCGACTTTTTCCACGGCGCGAACATCAATCTGTTCTGCCTCGTGGTGGGCGCTCTGGCCAGCCTTCTGTACCTCTTCTTCACCTTCCGCAACCGCGTGGTGCGCAAGAGAGCCGGGCTTGAGGTGGACTCCCTTCTCAAAACCGTGATCACTGCGGTGATCATCGTGGTCGTCGTCATGTTCTTCACGCTGCGTCTTGCCCAGTACAAGGGCCTGCCCACGGCGCTGATCTGGGTCGCCTCGGTCATCCTCATTTACACCTATGTGACCTCCAAGACCACGGTGGGCCGCTACCTCTACGCCATCGGCGGCAATGAGACCGCCACCAAGCTCTCCGGCATCGACACGAGGAAGATCTACTTCTTCGCCTATGCCAACATGGGCCTGCTCGCCGGCCTCGCGGGCATCCTGACCATCGCCCGCCTGACCTCCGCTCAGCCCACCTACGGCCAGAACTACGAGATGGACGCCATCGGCTCCTGCTTCATCGGCGGCGCCTCCGCCTATGGCGGCGTAGGCACCGTGCCCGGCGTCATCATCGGCGCGCTGCTGATGGGCGTCATCAACATCGGCATGAGCATCATGGGCGTGGACGCCAACTACCAGAAGGTGGTCAAGGGCCTCGTGCTGCTGGCTGCCGTCATCTTCGACGTGGTATCCAAGAAAAAGAACAGCTGATCCCCCTTGCCGCAGAAAAACGGACGGCCGAAATGCAGCCGTCCGTTTTTCGGGCAGGAGGGGAGAGCGGAGGAGCGCTTGCCATGAAGGAACGGAGACAGAAGGGAACAGACAGCGGGAATCGGGCCGTCAACATGGCCGCCCTGCGCGCCGCCGTGTCCCTGTATCTGATCTATCTGGGCGCAAGTCTGCTGCTGCCCGCACTCCGGGGGGAGAGTACGCTGCCGTACGCGCTGAGCTGGCTTGCGGGCGCGGCTTTCCTCCTCGGCGGCGCAGCCTTCCTCGCATACTCCTGGCGTCAGTACAGAAAGGCGCGCAGCGCCGGGGAGAGCGAAGAAAAGAACTCAGGGACATAGGGCGCGGATCAGGCGCTCGATCCAACGGCCGTTCACAGGCAGGAAAACGCCCGCCACAGGCCCCACGAGAAACATACACACCAGCGTCCCCGCGCCGACGACGCCGCCCAGCAGAAAACCGAGCAGGGCGAAGAGCGCGTCGACGCAGACCCTCGTCCTGCTGAAGGGCCATCCCCGCTTTTCGCTGAGCACCAGGGCTACCAGGTCGTTGGGCCCCGTGCCCGCGTCGGAGCGGATCACGATGGTCATCCCGAAGGCGAGGATCACACAGCCCGCCACCAGCAGACAGATCCGCACGGGGAGCCCGGCTCCGGCCAGCAAAGGCGAGAGAAGGGCGGAGAAAAAGTCGATGATCGGTCCGCCGAAGATCATGCAGAGCGCGGTCCCGATCTTGATATAGGAGCGATCTGCAAAGAGCAGGATCAGTATGATCAGCAGGCTCACGGCCACGTGGGTGCGCCCATGGGTCAGAAAAGGCCAGCGCAGCGCTTTGTCCAGCGTGCGGAACAAGCCCTGCACGAAGACGTTGAAGGGGTCCGACCCCAGATCAGACAGCAGAAACAGGCTGACGCCCAGATGGGCGACCGTCAGCCCCAGCAACAGAACAGCGATCCGAAGAAGCCATTCCCGTAAGCTTCTTTTCATGATTAATCTTTCCTTTTCCTTATAATTCGTGTATGATACTTTTATCATATCAGATGCGCGTGCGCTGCACAAGCCGAAACGGCGGCATGCGCAGAAATCCGATGCAGAGGTGAGGCTATGAAACTGTTTATCGGCATTGATCTCGGCACGTCGGCGGTTAAGCTGCTGCTGGTGGACGAGACGGGAGAGATCCGCAGAGAGGCCACGAGGGAGTATCCGCTCGCTTTCCCGCAGCCCGGCTGGTCCGAGCAGAAGCCGGAGGACTGGTGGGACGGCGTTGTGAGCGGCCTTCAGGAGCTGCTGGATGGCGTGGACCGTTCTCAGGTCTGCGGTATCGGCGCCGGCGGGCAGATGCACGGACTGGTGGCGCTGGACGCGCAGGACGCGGTCATCCGTCCGGCCATCCTCTGGAACGACGGCCGCACCGGCGAGGAGGTAGACTACCTCAACAACGTCGTCGGCCGCGAAAAGCTCTCGAAGCTGACGGCGAACATTGCTTTTGCTGGCTTCACCGCGCCGAAGCTCCTCTGGATGCGGAAAAACGAGCCGGAAAATTTTGCCCGCATCGAGAAGATCATGCTCCCCAAGGACTATATCAACTATAAGCTTACCGGTGTACACTGCTGTGATTATTCCGACGCCAGCGGCATGCTGCTGCTGGATGTGGAACACAAGCGCTGGTCGAAGGAGATGCTCGAGATCTGCGGCGTCTGTGAGCGGCAGATGCCGAAGCTTTTCGAGAGCTTTGAGGTTGTGGGCACCGTTTTGCCCGGGATCGCGGCCGCCCTCGGCCTGCCGGAAGGCGTGAAGGTCGTGGCCGGCGCCGGGGACAATGCGGCGGCCGCCGTGGGCACCGGCGTCGTCGGCGAGGGCGGCTGCAACCTGTCCCTCGGTACTTCCGGCACCCTGTTCATTTCCTCGAGGCGTTTTGGAGTGGATCCCAACAACGCCCTTCACGCCTTCGCCCATGCCGACGGCGGCTACCACCTGATGGGCTGCATGCTCTCGGCCGCAAGCTGCAACAAGTGGTTCTGCGAGGAGATCCTGAAAACCTCCGATTACCCCGCCGAGCAGGCGCCCATCACGAAGGAGAAGCTGGGCAGAAACCACGTGTTCTTCCTGCCCTACCTGATGGGTGAGCGCAGCCCCATCAATGACGTGGATGCCCGCGGCTGCTTTGTGGGCATGTCCATGGACTCGAGCCGCGCAGACCTCACCCAGGCGGTTTTGGAGGGCGTGGCCTTTGCCATCCGGGATTCGCTGGAGGTGGCGCGTTCCCTGGGACTCGACATTCCGCGCACGAAGCTCTGCGGCGGCGGCGCCAAATCCCCGCTCTGGCGCACGATTATCGCCAACGTCCTGGGCATCCCCCTGGAGATGGTCAAGACCGAGCAGGGTCCCGGCTACGGCGGCGCCATGCTGGCGATGGTGGGCTGCGGCCTGTTCGAGAGCGTGCAGGCGGCCAGCGACGCGCTGGTGGAGCTGGCATCCGTCACCGAACCCGATCCGGAACTGACGGCCCGCTACGAGCTGCAGTATCAGAAATTCCGTAAGATCTATCCGGCGATGAAGAGCATCTTCCCGGAGCTGCAATAAAGGAGGAAAGCGATGCATATTTACTCTGTTCATGACGCGGAGTTCAAGCCCTACGGCAAGGTCCTGGAGGGTTATGACACAGCGGAGCTGCTGCAGGCGATGGAGGCCATCCCCCATCCGGAGCAGGGCACGGCTTACCGGCCCGGCATCGAGAGCCTGGAGGCCTGCGCCATTTTCCCGGAGTTTCGGGACCGGGCCTACGGCGGCATGCCCATCCAGCTCGGTATGTGCTGGGGCCGCAACACGAAGCTCAACTGCCTGGAATATCACCGGGACAGCGAGCTGAACGTCGGCACCAAGGATTTCATCCTGCTTCTTGCAAAGGAGGACGAGATCGAGGAGGGCGTCCTGGACACGGCGAAGGTCAAGGCTTTCCGCGTGCCGGCCGGCGAGGTCGTGGAGGTCTATGCCACCACGCTGCACTACGCCCCCTGCCACACCTGCCCTAACTGCGGCTTCCGCGTGGCGGTGGTGCTGCCTCTGGGCACCAATACGGACAAGCCCGCCATCGAGGCAAAGAACGAAGAAGACAAGTGGCTCTGGGCCTGCAACAAGTGGCTCCTGGCCCATCCCGATTCCCGTGAAGCCGGCAGAGGCGCCCACGTCGGCCTCGCCGGAGAAAACATCGATATTGAAAATTTGCTGTAAAAGGAGAAAACGAACTATGCAGAACATCCCCGAAGTCAAGCTCGGCATCGTTGCCGTATCCCGCGACTGTTTCCCCATCGGCCTGTCCATCGCCCGCCGTGAAGCCATCGTCAAGACCTGCGGCGGCAACATTTACGAGTGCCCCGTCACCGTGGAAAACGAAAAGGACATGCTCAAGGCGGTTGACGACGTGAAGGCCGCCGGCTGCAACGCTCTGGTCGTCTTCCTCGGAAACTTCGGCCCCGAGACTCCCGAGACCCTGATCGCCAAGAACTTTGACGGTCCCTGCATGTTTGTGGCTGCCGCCGAGGGCGACGGCGACCTCATCAACGGCCGCGGCGACGCCTACTGCGGCATGCTCAACTGCTCCTACAACCTGGGTATGCGTAAGCTCAAGGGCTACATCCCCGAATACCCGGTGGGGACCGCCGAGGACATCGGCCGGATGATCAAGGAGTTTTATCCCGTCGCCCGCGCTCTCATCGGCGTGCAGAATCTGAAGATCATCACCTTCGGCCCCCGTCCCCAGGACTTCTTCGCCTGCAACGCGCCCATCAAGGGCCTGTATGAGCTGGGCGTGGAGATCGAGGAGAACTCCGAGCTGGATCTGCTGGTGAGCTACAAGGCCCACGCCGGCGACAAGCGCATCCCCGAGGTCTGCGCCGATATGGCCGCCGAAATGGGCGAGGGCAAGTACTTCCCCGACCTGCTGGAGCGCATGGCGCAGTTCGAGCTGACGCTGCTCGACTGGGCGGAAGAGCACAAGGGCGCGCGCAAGTACGTGGCTTTTGCCGACAAGTGCTGGCCCGCCTTCCCCGAGCAGTTCGGCTTTGAGCCCTGCTTCGTCAACTCCCGTCTGGCCGCCCGCGGCATCCCCGTGAGCTGCGAGGTGGACATTTACGGCGCCCTCTCCGAGTACATCGGCTCCTGCATCACCGGCGACGCCGTGACGATCCTGGACATCAACAACTCCGTGCCCGCGCAGATGTGGGAGGAGCAGATCAAGGGCAAGTTCGACTACAGCCTGACCGACACCTTCATGGGCTTCCACTGCGGCAACACCCCCAGCTGCAAGATGTGCGCCGACCGCGCCGTCAAGTACCAGCTCATCCAGCACCGTCTGCTCGAGCCGGAAGGCTCCGAGCCTGATTTCACCCGCGGCACCCTCGAGGGCGACATTGCGCCCGGTGAGATCACCTTCTATCGCCTCCAGTGCGACAGCGAGGGCAATCTCCGCTCCTACATCGCCGAGGGTGAGGTCCTTCCCGTGGCCACCACCAGTTTCGGCGGCATCGGCGTGTTTGCGATCCATGAGATGGGCCGTTTCTACCGCCATGTGCTGATCCAGAAGCGCTTCCCGCACCACGGCGCCGTGGCCTTCGGCCATCACGGCAAGGCCCTGTTTGAGGTCTTCAAGTTCCTGGGTGTGCAGGACATCGGCTGGAATCAGCCCAAGAGCCTGCCCTACCCCACGGAGAATCCCTGGGCCTGAATTGCCCCACAGCTCCTAAAGCCCGCGTCTTTTGACGCGGGCTTTTCCAATGCACGCTGCAGGGGAAGAGCAGGAGCGTTTTTTACTGTTTTGTCAAATAACCGCTGCTTAAATGCCCTGGAATTGATCATTCTTGACAGAAAAACCGGCGGTGCTTATAATAGGAGCAGCGTAGCGTAATAGCGTAAGAAAACAGGAAAGTGAGGACACACTATGAGCAGCTTCAAGGATCTCCGCATCGTTGACAACTTTTATCAGACCAGCTCCTATTTCCCCATGCCCACCGTCATGATCTCCACCCTGGCCGAGGACGGCAGCACCTCCGTCGGCTCCTATTCCCTGTGCTTCCCCTATTATATCGCCGGCAAGGGCTACTATGCCATGGTGCTGGAGGCGCGCAACTCCTCCAATACCGCGCAGCATCTGCTGGCAGGACGCAAGCAGGTGGCCATCAACTTCATGCCTGAGGGCAGGGGATACCACAAGAAGATCGTCGCCCAGGGCTGGCCCGGCGATACCCCGGCCGAAAAGATGAAGGACTTCGGCTTCCATCTGGAAGACGGCCTCTGCATCAAGGAGGATCCCTCCACGCCGCGTCCCAAAGTGGTCACGGAGGCCTATCAGGTCATGGAGTGCACCTGGATGAGCGACCTGGAGAACGCCGAGGAGGACATCGGGCGCAAACTGGAGGACGGCTGCTATCCGCCTCCGTACCGGAACTTCAACGGCATCACCACCCAGTACGGCGCGCACTTCATCCTGCGCATCGACAAGATGCTGATGAAGCCCAAGTATTATGACAATATCATCGACGGCGTCAAAGGGCGACTCTGGCCCAACGTGCTGATCTGCCACGGCTACCGGGACAGCAAGAACTTCTGGTTTGCCAGGACGCCGCGCCTCGTTCCCGAGCTGCTGCCCATCCGCAACGCCACGCTCTCCTCCGTGCGCTATGCGGCTGACCGTACCGATCCTGAAGTGCACTTTACCGATGACGCGCTGGAGATGCTGCTGAATGTGCCGCGCATCTTCCTGCCCACGGTGCTCAAGGGCTGCGTGGCCTGGGCGAAGGAGCACGGCGTCAAGGAGATCACCGCCGTGGAGATGAAGATTATCAACGACAAACGCTCCAAGGAAAAAGGAAAGGGCTGAAAAGGTGCGGCCATGCAAGAGACAGTATTTACCGTCCCGATGGCGCTGACCGATTTTATCCCCGTCTTCCTCTTCGGAATCAGCGCTGTGCTGCTGATCCGCGATCTGCGCAGCAAGATGGCGGCGGGCGTCTTCGCCTGCCTGAATCTCGGCGTCTGCCTCGGCTTCCTTGCAGGCTTCCTGAAGGCCCTCTATAAACTGCTGATTGCTGTCGGCATCGGCGAGTTCCCGCTGCTCAACACGCTGTTTCTGCCGCTGCAGTCCCTTGGCCTGCTGCTGACAGGGCTGAGCATCGTGCTGATGCTGGCGCTGCGCAGAAAAGCGGCTCTGGCGATGGCGCCGCTGACCCTGGGCTTCATCTCCATGATGGTCATCGGCCTCGGCGCCATGTGCGCGGGCCTGAGCGTGCTGGCGGTGAAGATGAAGAAAAAGGGGCTGATCGCGGTGTTCCTGTTCTGTTTCTTCTGCTATATGGCTATGGGCTATCTGGCCTCCCGGGAGGGCAATTCCACCGCCATGAACTGGATCGAGCAGGGCGTCAACAGCCTGGGACAGCTTCTGCTCCTCTGGGGCGTCTTGAGCCTGCACAAAGCGGGGCTGCGGGATTTCAAGCTCTGAGCGCGCTCCCTGTACTCCGCAGAATATCTGCAATGATCAGCGCACGCCGCCGGACTTCCGGCGGCGTGCTTTGCGCGCAGAATCGAGGAATAAAAAAGAATCGGCTTTTGAAAAAAAGATGTTGACAAATCGCATGATCCCTGTTATTATAATCAAGCGCCGTGGGGGTATAGCTCAGCTGGGAGAGCGCTTGAATGGCATTCAAGAGGTCAGCGGTTCGATCCCGCTTATCTCCACCAGAAAAGTCCTGAAATCGTAAGATTTCAGGACTTTTTCGTACTTTTTGAGCCCTGAAATTAGGCGCCGACTGGAATTTGACTGGAACGAGGGTTGCTTTCCAAGAATGCCTGGTTGAAGGCTTCTACCGCCTTCTGCTTGACCGGTGACTGCACGTGCAGGTAGTGCTGCGTCATGTCCAGATCCGCATGGCCAACCATGCTCTGGATGGTCGCGAGATCCACTCCAAGTGCTTGCATCTGCGACACATAGGTATGTCGACAGGAGTGCGGTGTCAGCACACGAACATCACCCAGCGCCTCGATATAGTCCTTGAATTTCTCCCGGTACATCTTGGGATCGAAGGGCTGCTCCTTCTTCGGCGATTGGAAAACGAACTTGTCCTCTGTGCTGCGCAGACCGATCACGATGGGCCGCAGGCCCTCCGGCACCGGCACGTCCCGCACACTGTCTCTGGATTTCGGCACACCGATCTCCACTCTCCCGGACACTGTCTTCACGGCCTGCCGGATATGGATCGCAGAGCCGTCCTTCTCGATCAGCCTCGGCTCCAGAGCCAAGAGCTCCTGCATACGGATCCCGGTGCCCAGCATTAGGCGGATGCTGTCACCATACTTGTCATGCGGGAGGCCCTCCATCATCCGTTTGACCTCTTCGGCGGTGAAGGCTTCTTTCGCCTCCATGGGTTTGTTGGCTTTCATCTTTTCCGCACAGGCCACCGGATTACGCCGGATCAGCTCGTTGGCCTCGGCCTTGTTCATGATCTGGAACAGCATGCCGCGCGCCTTTGCCACATAGCTGTCGGACTTGCCCTCTTTCCGGAGATCCCGAAGCAGGTCCTCGATGTCCATCGCCTTGATGGTGTTGACCGGACGGTCGCCGATCTTCTCCTTCAGCGTGGTCAGCGTGTATTTGTAGCTCTGCTGCGTCGTCTTGGAGATGCTGTCCTTGTGCCCTTCATACCAGGTGTCCGCCCACTGGGAGAACAGGATATCCGGCTGCACCAGGGGCCGCTCGTCCAGGGTGATGAGCCCGGCCTCCAGCTTTTGCTTGAAGTCGTGCATCTTGTCCAGCGCTTCCTTCCGGGTCCTGCCGTAAAAGGATTTTCGCCGTCTCCGGCCATCCTTCTGGAAGCCGAACATGATGGAGCACTCCCAGCGCCCATCTTTTCTTTTGTTGATACTGCCTTCGCCGTTACAGCGTTTCTTTGCCAAAATAACTCCTTTCCTCAGAGCATTGTGTTTCTCTGATCTATTGTTTACATAACTTTCTCATTTTTTCAAGTGTTTTGTCGAAAAAATTCCAGTCGGGTAGAAACCCGGCTGGAATCTCTCTTATTCAAGCTGATCATCCATCCACTGGAGCAGCTTCTCTTTTGGAACGACCAACCTCCGCCCGATGTGCAGCGTGGGAAAGCCCTCGCTGTGCATCAGCGTGTACGCGGAGTTCTTTGCGATGCCAAGGATCTCCGCTACCTGCTGGGCATTCAGGGTATAGGGCATTCTCTCAATGTCGGCATTCGTCATCTACAACCCCTCGCTTTCTGGGCACCCATTTCAGTTCGTACCCGATCACGTCGGCCAACTCCACGACCTCCCGGTAGCGCAGCGAATTGCGCTGCAGCTTGTTGGAGAAGTTGGAGGCAGAATCGCTCCAGCCGTACTGCCGGTGGAGCCGATCCAAGGTCTCCTGCATGGTGAGGCCTGCGCCGATGATCCTTGCTTTGATCTCGTTTCTTGTTGTATTCATGGTAATGATCCTTTCATAAAAATTTAGATGAAGTTTCAGATCTTCCGTACATCCGTACATGCGTACTACAGCACGGGCTGATCCGTACACTGGTACGCATGTACGGATCTTTTTTGTTCTTTTTCAAAAACTGTTGGGCTTGACCAGCAGCTCGATGCCCAGAAAGCCACGGACTCTCCGGCCGTTCCCGAGATAGATCTTGTTGGTGGCTTCCAGATTGTAGCGATCCTCGTTCTCGTGGAGGAATAGGCTGAAGCTCCGTTCGCTCAGCGGCTTATGAGAATTGTCTTCACACCAGAGCTTATATACCGCGTATAGATCCTTTGTGGTGACCTCGTAGTCTGCCTTGAAGCGGAAATAGCCCTCGGAGGCCATAAACTCGACGATGTTGTTGCCGTCGGATACAGCCTCTGTCATGTTCTCTTTCGCCCTCTCACTGATCGTGAACTTGTAGTTGTTGTCGATCAGGCGCTTCAGCCCTTCCAGCATCCAAAGAAAAATCCCCTCCTTCTCGGCAATCAGCTTTTCCGAGAGGAAGGGATCGTCTACGCGGTTCTTGGCCTTGCGCTTGGTGGTCAGGATGATCTGGCGGCGGAAGAATCCGTCGCTGCGGTCATAGAGCGCTTTCAGCGAGCCGTTGCCAAAGCCGAGGAAGCGGCAGTGCAGCTCGCCCTGGTAACTCTGTTGGCTCTTTTTCTCCAGGTCCATGGGCAGTTCCGCCGTGATGATGGATTTCAGATAGTTGGTCTGAGGGAGCCCCTCGGTCTTCATGTCGTCGTCCACCATCAGCAGCGCATGCTCCAGATCGGCGCGGGCAAAGCGGTTGGTCTCCACCTTGTTCAGATTTCCGTTCACCATGTTGTCTCCGAGAATCGCCCGGAGCACCGACCCGATCCGGCTCTTGCCCTCGCCGCCCTTGCCCACCAGCATCAGCATTTTCTGCGCCTTGGTCGTGGGGATCAGACAGTAGCCCATATATTCCTGCAGCGTGGGAATGTCCTCCGCGTCCAAAAGCTCATGGAGAAAACTGAGCCAGCGCTCCGGCGCAGGTGCGTCGGGGGCATAGGTCACAGTCAGTCGGTTCCGGCAGTATTCTTTGGCCTCGGTAAACCTGCCATCCAGGAACAGCGTCCCGTTCGTCACATGGACACGATCAGTCTGCAGCGGCAGATCCTCCAGATAAGCCTCTGAGCGCAGCACCTCCAGGATGCTGTCCAGTTTCTTTGCCACTCCGCTGCTAACCGCTCCTTTGAGCTTATCGTAGATCAGCTTTTTCAGCTCACGCTCGTCGGTGATGCGCTTGTCCACCGTAAAGAAGGTTCCCTTCACGCAGACCATCGGGTGTTCCTCCAAGAATACCTGACAGAACAGGATCTCGTTGACCTTCTTCCCGTCGAACCACTCCGGCAGTTGTGATATTTCCTGCATTGGTTTCACCTCTTTTCGTAATAAAATGAAGGCCGGTCAAAACTGACCGACCCGTTACCTCGCGTCACGCTCGTGGCGTTTGCGCGCCAGCTTGCGCTGACGTTCCAACTCTGCTTGTTCCGCTTCTCGTGCGGCATCTCGTTCTCGCTCAAAGGCGATTACGGAATTGATTTTATCTGGCCCTAAAGCACGCTTTACCCGAGACAAATCAGCGGCATCTTCCTGAAGCAAGGCCGTTTTCTCCTGCTCTTGCTCGAACTTGCTCTTGTAATGATCCCGATCCCGTTCCGCTTTGCTGAGACTCTTTTGCAGGCTCTCCAGCCTTTTCTTCAAGTCCAGGATCGTCCGGTATAGTCCCAGAAACTTTTCCTTGAGCTTCTGCACCAGCGGCATGATCTTGTGCTCCCGATAGCCCTTCGCGCTCTCCAGCGCTCCGGCCTCCGGAATCAGATCCTCGAAATAGCTGATGTTGTTTCGGGCAAATGTCTCGGCGTCCTGCACGACAGGCACAACAGAATCCAGTTTCTTTTCTGCCTTTTTGGCCTGCTGTTCGAGCTTCGTAAGTGCTTCCTGTTTCTGAATCTCTTCCTCTGCCAAGCGATCCAATGCGTCAATAGCCGCAAGCTTCTCATCCGTGATATCTGCAAGCCTCTGCTGCTCTTGTTTTACCTTGAACTCCGTGACCGAAAGATGTTGCGCCGTGCTGCCGCGCTCACCGCGCTCGAAGTCTTCGAACCCGGCGTCGCGCATGTGCTCGAAGAAACGATCCTGCAGGAGACTGTAGGATTTGATGATGTGGGATTTCCCATCCTCGTCCGTGACCTTCTGCGAGGCCCACTTCTTGGAGTGGCTGACCTGATGGATGACCTCTTTGACCTTGCCGACCAGTGCCGGGTCTTTACATCGTTTGGAATAACGGATTTCTTTCTCCACCACCGGCAGGGCCACCACATGCAGATGATAGTGATAGACCGGATAGCCCAGCTTTTCCGTCAGCGCGCTGTTCAGTTCGTCGGCGTGCATGACGGCAGAGAGGATGTTTTCCGGGCAGTATTCCTTTTGAGCGAAGCGGAACACCTCCTCATAGAAGCGGCAGGCGTAGTCATAGCCGCCGTGTTCCTCAAAGTAGGCCGTGTTCACGTCGAAAATCATTTCATCGAAAAGCTTGGCATCCGGCTTCAGTCCGCGCAGGGAAACGGTTCCTTCTTCGATCATCTTATCCAGGGTCGCGTTGTAGGTCAGATCTCCGCAGCTTTGGAAGTGGACGTTCCGGGGCGTCTGCGAGAGATCCACGTTCATATTCTCGTAGTTCTGGTTCTTGCGCTCGATGTGGCGCTCAGATTTGCCGATGCTCGCCTTGGTGTATTGCTGGACACGGGCAACGGCATAGTTTTTACTCATGGGCGATTCCTCCTTCTTTTGTTTTTTGCGGGGGTTGGGCGCGGGTTACACAGCTTTTTCAAAGTGTGTAACCCACTATGACACTTTCAGCCCGAAGAACTGCAAAGTGTCGTGGGCTCTGCCGAGAGCACAGGGGAAACAGCATTTTCCCCTGTACCCCTTCGCCGGATCGCCGCCTCATCCGCGCCGCCGATCCATGCTTTCAAATTGAAAGCACCGCCGAAACAGCGTGCTATCATTTTGAAAGCATCAGAAGCTGTTGGCGAAATCCAGGATGTCGGCAGGGATCTCCGCCTCTGCCTCCACCGTGGATTCCGGGCTCTCGCCCTCCGGAAGCACAAAAAGCCGCTGGGTACGCATCTCCCGGCAGAGTACTTCTGCCAGGGCGCGTACATCCAGCGGCTTTTCGTTTGCCTCCTGCGCCATCAGCTTTCGCAGCCCTTCGATCAGGAAGGCGTTCATGGAGAGCGTCTGTGATTCGCTCTTTTCATGCAGCCATTCCCAGATCTCCCGGTCTGTCTTCCGGTTGAGATCAAAGCGGAGAAGCAGCTTTTTTTCGTTCCTTCCCATGATCACATCACGCATCCCTCCGCTTCAGATTGTTCAGAGCCAAGAGCTCATAGCCCTTGGCCGTGGCGCAGATATCCTCAATAAACTGCACACGACAGTTTTCACCGTTCCAGAAGTGCTTGAGGATGCAGGCCCCGCCGCCCATGACAGTGAGGCGCATGACCTCCGGGTTGAACTCATATTCCCGGAGCTTGGCAAGGATCGTGTTCGAATACTCCTCGGCTGCCTTGCGCATGACCGAGGTGTACTTCTCCGCTAGATCGGCTTTGCCCTTGCGCAGGAAGTCCTCGCACACATCGTAGAGCATGGCAAAGCCGCTGACCGCCAGCAGCTCGTTGGACATGCGGATGATGCACTGCTCCACGCCCAGCTTGTCCGTATAGCAGCGGCTGGAGATGGGCTTTCCGTCCTTGATGAGCATGGTGTTCATCGTCCCGTTGCCGATGTCCGCCAACACGTTCAGGCCCTTGAAGTCTCCCAGACGCTGCACCACCCCGGCGAAGCCCTGGGGGAAGACCTGCACGTCGTCGATGCGGACCAGATAGTCCTGCCCGTGATACTGAAACTCGATCATCTCATTCCGCATGAGATATTTCCGAAAGGCCTCCTTCTGTGCGCCGATCCACTGGATGGGAAGGCCCACCGCAAGGACCGCTTCGCACTCTGTGATGTGTCGGAACTCCAGTTCCCTGGCCAGCGCCGCTACAGTGAGAATGTAGTAATCCTCATCCTGGCTCTTATCGCTGACAAAGCCCTTGTGCTCCTCGCCGACCACATAGTACTTGCCCTCGTAAAAGAGCGCATCTGCCGTCATGGCCGGTTCGCTGTCGTAGGCTTTGACGCCCGAGCGAAAGACCACGTGCCGACACTTGATATTGCCGAAGCCGTGGTCGATGCCGATGATTTCTTTTCCGTTGTAGTTGTAATGTTCCATTCAGTTTTCCTCCATTCGTTCTTGTTCTTTGATTCTGTTCAGCCGTTCCTCCAGCTGATCCATTTTGCCGTCTGCCAGGAGCAGCTCCACCGTGCGGATGCGTTGCTCCAACGTCCCGGCTGCCAGTACCGAAGCCATGTAGTCCATGGGCTCCAGCATCTGGCAGGCCTCCACGTACCGATCGTCCAGTGCATCGTCAGGTGAGCGCGGCGCATACCTTCTCTGCCAGCGGATCAGCAGATTCAGGTATTCATCCAGCACCTGCTGGCACCGAAGCAAATCCGACCGGAAACGGTTCAGGCTGCCATCCGGCGGCGCGGTAGCCGGAACGTCCACGCCGAAGTCCACCGCCAGCTTGCTGGCCGCCTCGTACGGCCGCAGGTCGAACAGCCGCCTGGTCAGCTCCACCACGTCACCGCCCGCCCCGCAGCCGAAGCAATAGAAGTAGTCCTCGTTCAGCTTCAGGCTGGGCTTGTGGTCGTCGTGGAATGGACAACACACCATCCCTGCGTGGTTGGCCTTCAGGCCATAGCGCTCCGCCGCCACGGGAACCGTCACAGCCGCCTTGACAGCTTCAAAAATGTTTGCCATAGGGTTCACCCCCTTTCTCAACTCCCGAAAAGTGAGAGCAGTTATTTAAGAACGGAATCTGGATTCAGACTCCGCGTTTTGAAGCGGAAACAGAAAAAGACCCGAACGCTTCCGACCGGGTACGGTAGTACGGATGTACGGAAGAATTCAGGTCTTATACTTTTCTATTCAGTTGTCTGTGTTTTCGCTTCTATAAGAGTATACGAAGACGAGCCAAAACTGCGCCAGAAAACGACACAATTGCAATTTCGGAGCAACTGGCGGAGATGAAATTGCAAATCTGCAATTTCAAATAATATGCAGCTGCCTGCTTTCCTGTGCTTCCGCTTCTGTAAGAGTATACGCAAGGCAGTGAGAAACGCGCAGGAAAACAACACATCTGCAATTTGCTTGTTGCCTAGAAAAAGAAAATTGCAGATTTGCAATCTTCGGGGCGGCACAAAACAGAGTCCGTTTTATTGGACAGCATTTATGTTACAATTCGGATACAAGCAGAAGATGAGGTGTTTTGTTTCGACAGCAAATGTGCACGAATTTCTGTAGAATCCATCGAGGAGGCGAGGAACATGAGTGAAAAAGAATATCTGCCGGGGTGCATTCGGGACAGGATCGTTGATTTGAAGCGAACTCACGGCGTGACAAACAAGACCATCGCGGAGAAGACCGGCCTTTCGGAATCCCTGCTCAGCCGGATCGAGAGCGGTAAGCAGCAGACAGTCAATGACGACGTGGTGCTGGCGCTCGCCAAATTCTTCGGCGTATCCACGGACTTCCTTCTCGGCCGCACGGATGTGCCGGATCGAAAAAACTACACGATCGAAGAGCTTGGTCTTTCTGCGCAGGCGGCCAGGAATCTTTATACCGGAAACGTGGACGTGACGGTGGTCAACCGATTGCTGGCCGAGCCGGAATTTGCCGCACTCACGGCTATGATCGCAGACTATTTCAATGACACCTATGCCGCCGCCATCGCCACTCAGAATCAGATCCACCAGAGCACGGCGGAGCTTTTCACCCGCATTGCACGCGAAGACAAGCAGCGGCGGCAGAGGGCGACCTCACTGGCCAAGCAGGCGCGGGCCCAATGCATCCCGCTATACAAGACGGAGTTGGCTCAGCTCGGCGTGCAGTTTGAGCGAACTCTGAAAGCCATCAAGAAGGATCTCCCCAACAAGGCGGAGGAAGCTAAGGCCATGACGAAAGAGGCCTTCGATCATCTGCTGGAGGAACAGGATAAGAACGGGAATGCCGTGGACATTCTGTCTGTGACGCCGGAGGAGATTTCCCGGAGCATCTGCGAGTATGTCAGTCTGATGGACGGTGTGTCAGAAGATATGAAGGAGAACCTTTACCGCGCCGTACTGCCGCTCTTTCACGCGGGAGGGATGAGCGATGGATGAATGGACCAAAATGTCCGAGATGACCAATGAGGAGTTGGTCGTCTATGCCATGGGCGGCTGCGATCGCGCCATCCGACTGATGATGGAGAAGAATGAGGGCTTGGTCGTCTCAAAGGCGAAGACCTACTGGGAGGGCATCTATGCGACCGGCATGGACAAGTCGCTGACACAGGACGATTTTATCCAGCTCGCGCGGATCGAGCTCTGGAAAGCCATCGCCAAGTTCAAGCCGGAGCTGGGAAACATGTTCTCCACCTATGCCGGCGTGTGCATCGACAACAAGCTCAAAAGCGTGATGCGCTCCGTTGGCAGCCGATACAAGCAGGCAGGCGGCGAGCTGGTGAGCCTGGATCGCTATGCGGGAACGGAGGATCAACTCACCTACCGGGAAACCTACTTCGATCCTCTCCAGCATGGCCCGGAAGAGATCGCAATCCGTCACGATCACTCGCAGTGGATCTTCTATTCGCTGCTTGATCTGCCGCGGCGTGAACGGAAATACGCGGTCTACCGTTTCGGCTACCCGGACGGCAAAAAGAAAAGCCGCAGCCAGACGGCGCGGCATTTCTATCTCTCCCGTGTGCGCGCGAAAAACCTGGAGCGCACGACAAGGCGGCTGTTTTTGAAGAACTACCGGCGAAGGAGGCGGAAAAGCCGCCCATTTCCTCCAGCTGCCCATTCTTCGTTTTCGCATTGATGAAGTCCTGAAAATTGTTGTTGATCTCGCGCGGAACGGCAGGCTTTCTCTTTCTTACAAATGAAGACGTGATTCTTTTCTCCCGGCACCCGTAGGATTCTTCATCAGCGTCTCGTCAGAGGTACTTCAAAACATCTTTCGCTTTCAGTACCCGCCCCATGGACACGATCTTATTATCGACCATCAGCGCCGGGGTGCTCATGATGCCGTATTCCATGATCTTGGCCATATCGGTGATATACTCGATCTCGGCCGCGATCCCTTTTTCGGCAACAGCCTCTTTTACTGCTTCAAGCAAATTCTCACATTTGCAGCATCCGCCGCCTAAAACCTTGATGTTCATATAAGTTTCCTCCCTGTTTAGATGAAGATATATTGGAAGGCGTTAAAGCCGTATCCAACGAGAATGATGCCCACTATGCAGATGGCGATGAAGGTGCTCAGCAGCCGGGGCTTGATAGCCTTACGGAGCATAATCAATGAGGGCAGGCTCAGTGTTGTGACCGCCATCATGAAGCTGAGGATCGTACCCAGCAGCGCCCCCTTAGTCAGCAGCGCCTCTGCCACCGGGATCGTGCCGAAGATATCCGCGTACATGGGTACGCCGACCAACGTAGCAAGCACTACGCCGAAGGGATTGCGGCTTCCCAGCACCGCCTCCACCCAGCTTTCGGGGATCCAGTTGTGGATCACCGCGCCGACGCCTACGCCGATCAGAATGTACGGAAAGACTTTCTTGAAAGTGGAAACTACTTGATCCTTTGCATAGATCACCCGATCCTTCACAGTCAGATCCGGCGCTTCTATGTTGACGCTGGAATTTGCATTACGGATGAAGTCTTCGACATAGCCTTCCATATGCAGCTTCTCGATCAGCGTCCCACCGAGGACGGCGATCACCAGCCCCAGCACCACATAGGCAATCGCAATCTTGATGCCGAAAATGCTCATCAACAGGACCAGACTTCCGAGATCCACCATGGGCGACGAAATCAGAAACGAGAAGGTCACGCCCAGGGGAAGCCCCGCGCTCGTAAAGCCCATGAAGATCGGGATAGAAGAACAGGAACAGAAGGGTGTTACCGTGCCGAGGAGCGCCCCGATGATGTTGGCTCCGATCCCGTGGAAGCGCCCCAGAATACGCTTGCTGCGCTCCGGCGGAAAGAAGCTCTGAATGTAGGAGATGATGAAGATCAGCAGACAGAGCAGGATCGTGATCTTGATAACGTCATAGAGGAAGAATTGAACGCTGCCGCCCCAGCGGGTGGCGGTATCCAGGCCGAGTGCGCTCAATCCTTTGTCAATCAAAACGTTGAGCCACTTCATACCGAGGATCTGATCTTGAATCAACTTGCCCATAAAGCATGATCTCCCATCGAAACATTTAACTTTTTCAATATATAGGGTTTGGATCAAACCGACGTTGCTTGCGTCGGCTCAGTCTCATCCGTTCTTCTGTCGGCAAATGCAGTCCGGCTTATCCTCGAACATCCGCCCGAGCGTCTGATGCAACGCGGCAAGTGCCTCGGTGTTGAGGGAGTAGTAAATGTTTTTCCCCTCCCGCTTCTGTTTCACGATCCCTGCCTCGCTCAGCACCTTCATGTCGTGGGACAGCGTGGGCTGTGTGATATGAAATTCCTCCAAGATTTTGCAGCCACACAGTTCTCCGCAAGAGAGCATATCCACAATCCGCAACCGCTTGGGATCGGACATGGCGCGGAGCATTTTTGCGGTATCGACGTAAACCTGTTCCATCCGGGCATCACCACACATTCAAGAAATTCTATCTGTAAGATAACACACTCATAGAAAGATGTCAATATGAACTTTCTTGTTTCAAGGAAGCAAAACAGAGCCGCCGTTGTAGCAGCAGCTCTGTTTATCCCGACTCATTTTCCTGGTATACGCATCTGAACGCGCGAGGGCATGTTCAGGCAAGCAGATCTGTCAGTGCCCGGTCTCTGCCGAGAGCGCCGCTCTGACGCGCCAGATCTGTCAATTCGGCCTCGAGAGCGTCAGAGAAATCGAGACCCGTGACCTTGCGCTCCTCGATGAGCCGTGCCTCGATCTCGCCGGGCATGAAGATCTCCTTCACGCCGGTGGCGGTGCGGCTGTTCTTGATCAGCGAGGCATACAGCGAGGCGTGCTCCTTGAAGCGGTCCACATCGATGAAGTGCGCGATGTCAAGCAAAATCACGGCAAAGCCGGTCTCCTCGGGTCTCATGTCCTCCACGAACGGGATTTCGGGGCTGGTGAGCGCGTCGGACAAAACGCCGCCGAACATGTCGACAAATACGGCAAGGCCGTAGCCCTTGTGGCCGCCCATCGGGCGGACGCAGTAGGCCACATGCGGATCGGTGGTGGGGTTGCCGTCATAGTCGTTGGCCCAGCCCGCGGGCATTTCCTTGTTCTCGCGGCGATAGGCCTGAACCTTGCCGATGGCGACTCCGCTGGTAGACACATCGATGACGATCGGCCGGTCGGGATTCGTCGTCGGGCAGCCGAGGATGATCGGGTTCGTGCCGATCAGACGGTCCGCGCCGCCGTAGGGCGCCATACAGGGATAGGTGTTGCTCACCACGATGCCGATCACGTTATCCTCTGCCATGCGGTGGCCGTAATAGCCGCCGCAGCCGATGTTCGCGCTGTTGCGCCCGACACCCGCGGCCACGCCGAACTTGCGCGCCCGCTCCAGCACCGCGTCGTACACCCGGTTCACAGCCACAATGCCGGAACCGCCGCCGCAATCGAAGGCCAGGGAAGCGTCCGAGTCCTTTACACAGCGGAAGTCTGGCTTGGCCACCAGCGCTCCGGCCATATACTGGCGCAGATAGATGCACAGGCGGGACAGACCATGGGAATAAGTGCCGGTGAAGTCCGAGTGGGTAACGACGGCGGCGAGCGAGGCAGCGTCTTCTTCCGAAACGCCCTGCGCCATGACCAGCCGCTTGATGAGGGTGATTTCCTGTTCGTAAGAAAGATGGATCATCGTTTAGTGCCTCCAGATCTTTTTTCCCTTTTGCTATTGTAATGTGAAATGGTTGGAGCGCCAGTATCACGGGCACACGGCGAAGCCCTGTCCCCAGAGACAGCCGCCGCAGGTGGGCGCGAGGGAACCGATGCAGTCGGCCTCGTTTTCTTCCAGCAGCTCGCAGCCGCCGCAGAACAGGCAGGGCGCATACTTGAATTCGTGCACGCGCTGACGGAAGGCCCGGTATTCTTCGGAGCCCCAAATCTCGCCGAGGCTCTGCTCATGGACATTTCCGAAGGAATGATGCCGAATGAGGCGTTTGTGGTCTCCCAGATAGGTGCCCGCCGTGTGGAGCAGACCCATGCAGGGAGAGACGTCCCCGTCCCAGCGGATGAAGCAGTGCCCTTCTTCAACGAAACGGCACCAGTTGGTGCGCCGGGTGACGGGCTTCCCCTTCCAGGAGAACAGCTCCGCCTCCTGTAGACTCTCCTCATCCGGGAAAAGCAGATCCTTATAGCGCTCTGAGAATTTGAACATAGGGATCTGCGTCCCCATATCAAGGGGCTCAAAGCGGCGGGAATAGCTGATCTTGTCGGTCACGGCCTTGATGGCGGCCACGTCGCACATGGGCCAGAGCGCCTGCTCGATGTCCTCCGGGCGGTTGGGGATGATATGGCTCAGGTTCAGATCATCGGCCTCGAAGCGCTCGGCAAATTTCCGGATGCGGCGGAGGCTGGCAATGTTGTCCCGCATGACGACGGCCGTCATACCGAGCCGGACGTCTGTTCCGCGCCTGAGCTCGTTGAAGGCCTCCAGATTTCCAAGGACCAGGCCGAAGTCGCTGCCGACCTGGATCTTCCCGTAGTTCTCGTACAGCTCGTCGATGGAGACCCAGATCCGCGTGACGCCTGCCGCCAACAGTTCCCGGGCTTTTTCCCGCGTCAGCAGAGTCCCGTTTGTGACAAGCTCCACCTGCTTCCCGCGCGCTGACGCAAGCGAAGCCATCTCCGCGAGGGCAGGATGCACCAAAGGCTCCCCCATGCCGCCAAAGAAGACAGTTTCCGCAGCGGAAAGAACAGAATCATCCATCACGCGCGCAAAGGCCGCCGGGTCGAGATCCCCGAAGTGCTCGCCGACCCAGCTGTGCCGAAAGCACATCTTGCAGCGGAGATTGCAGCGGGAGGAGGCCTCCACGTACAGTTTTCGAATCGCCTCTTCCATATTCACCTCAAACACGTGGTTATCTGATCAGAAGATACTCTCCATCTCCATGTCCAGAAGATCCGCCACGTAGAGACGCCCGGTCTCTACCGGTCGCCCGGCTAGGAGCCTGGTGCAGAGCGCCACCTGCATAGCGGCACAAAAAGGCGGGGTAAAGGAGAGAGAGGCCTTGCTTCGCAGACCGACGCCTTCCGGATAGATCCTGTCGATGAGATCGTCACCCGGCATCACAACGGCCGCCTGCGCGCTCCAGGCGCAGATCGCACCGTGGATCAGCGGGATGCCATCCTCCGCGCAGGCTTTTGCGAGGATACGGCGTGCCTGGATATTATCCAGTGCGTCCAGTACTGCGTCGCAGCCCCGAATCAGCTCCGCTGCGTTTTCTTCCGTCACAAATTGGGGGATCCGGACAAAGCGGATGTCCGGATTCACCAGCGCGGCGCGTTCTGCCGCCGCCTCCGCCTTGGGCTTTCCCAGGGCGGAAGGTGAAGAGAGCAGTTGGCGGTTCAGGTTCGAGGCTTCAAAAGCATCCCCGTCGGCGGCGCGGATGGCCCCCACGCCGAGACGCAGCAGCATCTCGATGAGATAGCCCCCGAGACCGCCGCAGCCCGCCACAAACACCGTCTTTGTGCGCAGGAGGGCGCACTCGGCCTCCGTCAAAGCGCCGAGATTGCGGATATAGCGTTCGTCCATGGCTCAGCCGCCCCCCACCGGAGGGAAGAGGGAGATCACGTCGCCGTCCTTCACGGGATCCTCCGGCTTGGAATGAAAGCCGTTGATGAGCAGGATGGCGACCTCCTCTTTGGGGATTTCAAAGCGGCGGAGCAGGTCGGCGGCGGTGGAGGCCTCCGCCGCGGGGACCTGGGTGATCTTGCCCCGGCCCTCGCGCAGCGTGGCGAAAAAGCGTACTTCGATCATGGGATCACATCCTCAGGAAAAGATTGAAAAATAGATCGAGGGGGAGGCGGAAAGCCTCCCCCTCAGGGTTATTTTACTTATTTGCCGACGCACTCGTCAAGACCCAGCTTCTTAAGGGTCTCGTCCGTCGGGAAGGCGTTGACCCAGCCGCGGGCCGCGTAGTACTCAGGTAGCGTCAGCGGCAGCTGAGAGACCATGCCCTTGGAGGGGCCGTTGGTGATGGGCTCGGTGAGCAGACGCTTGGGCAGGCGGTCATCCTCGGGCTTCATGCCGGCGGCCTTGTTGAACATACGCTCGATGTTGTAGATGCGGTCACCGATCTCCAGAAGCTGTTCCACAGTCCAGGTGGTGCCGGTGGCGGCGTTGAGCAGATCCGCGTATTCCTGGGCGCCCAGGGCAAAGGAGGTGAACAGGCAGTTGCCCATGGAGTCGATGACGGCGGTCAGATCCTGGAAGGTCTTGGTCCAGGCGGCCTTGTCGGTGGTGACGGTGCGGTCCAGCTGCTGCGGCAGACCGAGGACCTCGGGGGAGATCATGTAACCGCGCACGTGAGCGGCGCCGCAGTTGGCGGTAGCGTAGTTGATGCCGATGCCCTGGATGGCGCGGGCGTCGTAGGCGGGGATCTCCTGCTTCTTGACGCTCATGGAGAACTCGGGGTGACCGTAGTGCTCGCAGAGGCGGGCGGAGCCGGAGGACATGAGCCAGTCAAGCTCGGTCTTGGGGTCGCCCATGCGCTTGGTCCACTCGACCAGCGCTTCCTTGCTGCCCCACTCCAGAGGCACGCCGGCGCAGTCCTCTTCCTTGATGAAGCCGCGCTGATATAGCTCCATGGCGGCGGCGATGGTGCAGGGAACGCCGATGGCGTCCAGGCCATATTCGTTGCAGAGGCGGTTGCACTCGTCGATGGTGTACAGATCATCATTGCCGCAGTCGCTGCCGTAGGCCCACAGGGGTTCGTACTCGGGACCGCCGACGACCTTGTCGCCATGGTTGATCACGCGGCCGCAGGCGATGGGGCAGTGATAGCAGGCGCCGGGCTTCTTCAGATATTTCTCAGCCAGCGTCTCGCCGGAGAACTGGTCGGCGGTGGGGCAGTAGCTCTCCTGCCAGTTCCTGGTGGGCAGGGCGCCGATGCCGTTGATGATGTTGACCAGAACGGCCGTGCCGAGAGCACGCAGACCCTGGCCGGTGACGCCGTTGTCGGCGATGATCTTCAGCGCGCGCTTGTTGGCTTCCTTCAGAGCTTCCACGTCAGCAATGACGTCCAGCTGCTTGCGGGTGGCCTTGACAACGATGGCCTTGAGCTTCTTGCTGCCCATGACGGCGCCGACGCCGGAACGGCCGGCGGCGCGGTCCTTGTCGTTCATGACGGCGGCCAGCAACACCTGCTTTTCACCGGCGGGGCCGATGTTCAGGACGGAGCAGTCAGCGCCGTGCTTTTCCTTCAGCTTGTCGTCCAGCTCTTCGCTGAGAACGCCGCAATACTCTCTCGCGTCCAGAATCTCGATCTTGTCGTCCGCGATGTTCAGGTAGCACCAGTCGGGAGCCTGGCCTTCCACGATCAGCGCGTCCCAGCCGGCGAACTTCAGCTTGGCTCCCCAGATGCCGCCGGAGTTGGCGCAGGCGATCATGCCGGTCAGCGGGGACTTGGTCACGACCATGTAGCGGCCGGAGGACGGGGAATTGGAGCCGGTCATGGGGCCGGTGATGTAGACGAGCTTGTTTTCCGGGGACAGGGGATCGACCGTGGCTACACCCTCATCATAGAGGATCTTGGTGCCGAGACCGCGGCCGCCGATGAATTTCTTCGCCACTTCCAGATCCAGAGGCTCGACCTTGATCTCGCCGGTGGTCAGGTTGATGCGGGCTATTTTTTCGTAGTAAGCGTCGCTCATGTGAATACCTCCTCAAAGTCTGATGTTTTGTATCATTTGAACAATTTCCCACTCTGGGTATATTATATTGTCCGGAGCCCCGGAAGCCAAGCTTTTGACCGGATTTTCGCGCGAACCGATATGAAAAGGGATATACCGGACACGGACGGAAAGAACATGTTGTGCGAAACGGTACGATTTGATATGAAACTGCATATAACTTCTGCGTCCCCCTCCCTTGTACAAGTTCCACAAAGCAGATATAATACAGAATCATGAAGTAATATGAATGATCAAGCGGAGGGATCGGGATGGCATCCAACAAATCACTCTCTACACAGGAGGTCGCAGAGCTCCTCCATGTGAGCAAATCCACCATCTATGAGCTGATCCGCCGGGGCGAGATCAACTCCTACAAGGTTGGGCGCAAGGTCCGCTTCACCCAGGACGACGTGGACGCCTATATCGCCCGCTCCCGGCATGAGCAGAGCGTCCAGCCTGTCCGGCGGGTGGAGATCAGCAGCGAGCTGCTTCGGCCTGCCGACAGGGCAGAGGCCCCCTTCGTCATCTCCGGTCAAGATGTCGTGCTGGATATTCTGAGCAATTATCTGCATCAGAACGGCGTCGTGACGGATCGCTGCTACCTCAGCAGCTTTGAAGGGCTGCTTGCCCTGTATGAGAAAAAGGTGGATGCGGCTGCCTGCCACCTGTACGCGGTGGACGAAAAGAGCTTCAACGTCCCGTACGTCAAGCGGCTGATGCCGGGCGTCAAAGCGGTTTTGGTCAACATCTCCTACCGGAAGCAGGGCTTTTACGTGGCCGCCGGCAACCCGAAGGAGATCCGCGGCTGGAGGGATCTGGCCCGGCGCGACGTTTCCATCCTCAATCGCCGCCCCGGCTCCAGCGCGCGCATCCTGCTGGATGGGCAGCTGTGCCGCATGGATCTGGACCCCAGGCAGATCAAGGGCTATGAACGGGAGATGAAATCTCACCTGACGATGGCCGCGGCCATCGCCGACGGAGAGGCGGATCTTGCCCTCGGCACGGAGCGTATCTCCCGGCAGATCGACGGGCTGGACTTCATTCCGCTGCTGGAGGAGCGCTATGATCTGGTGCTGCGCCGGGACGCCATGGATACGCCGGCGGTCGAGGCGATCCTGGAGATCCTGCGTTCGGCGGCCTTCAAAAAAGAGATCCGCCATTTCACGGGAAACGACTACCGGGATATGGGCAAGATCGTCGCGGAGGTGTAAAGATGCTTGAGGTGAAGACGCCGGAGGAGGTCCTCCGGCTAATTGAGAAGGAATTCAAGCCGTTGGGGCAAACGGAGTCCGTCCCCCTTTCTGCTGCGATGGGCCGGGTGCTGTCCGAGCCGATCACGGCGCAGGAATATGTCCCGGACTTCGACCGCTCCACTGTGGACGGCTACGCCTGCCGGGCAGCGGATACCTTTGGCTGTTCCGACGCGATCCCGGCGATCCTGAACCTGGCCGGGGAGGTGCTGATGGGACAGGGGGCAGACTTCGCGCTTTCCCGCGACAGCTGCGTCTATGTGCCCACCGGCGGCGCGATCCCCAAGGGCGCCGACTGTGCGGTGATGCTCGAATACACCGAAGACTACGGAGACGGCACCGTCGGCATCATGAAGCCCGGCGCGCCGGGGATGAATCTGATCTTCCGGGGGGACGACGTGTTCCCCGGCAAGGAGATCCTCCCCGCCGGACGGGTGCTGACGGCCCAGGATATCGGCGCGCTGGCCGCCATCGGAAGAATAAGCGTGCCCGTGGCACGCCGGGTGAAGGTGGGCGTGATCTCCACCGGGGACGAGCTGGTGCCGCCCAACAAGACGCCGGGACCCGGCCAGGTGCGGGATGTGAATTCCCCGCTGCTCACCGCCATGCTGGAAGCATTCGGCGCGGAGGCGGTGAGTTACGGCATCGTGGTGGACGACGAGGCGCTTCTGCGCCGGAAAATGCAGGACGCAGCGCGGGACTGCGACGCCGTGATCCTCTCCGGCGGCAGCAGCGTGGGCGTCAAGGACGCGGCCTGCCGCATCATCGAGAGTATGGGCGAGCTGCTGCTCCACGGCATCGCCATCAAGCCGGGCAAGCCCACCATTCTGGGAAAAACGGGCAACAAGCCCCTGATCGGCCTCCCCGGCCATCCGGTGGCGGCCTGCTTTGTGGCGCAGCTCTTCGTCCTGCCGCTGCTGGGGCGGCTCATGGGTCGGAAACGGGAGGAATATACGGTCACGGCGGAGCTCACAGAGAGCCTCGGTGCCAACCACGGCAGGGAGCAGATCAACGCCTGCCACCTGCGGCGGGAAGGCGGAAAACTGATGGCCGCGCCCATCCGGTCCAAGTCCGGGCTAATCACGCAGCTTGCCGGAGCAGACGGCTATTTCATCATTTCGCGCGACTGCGAGGGGCTCCCCAAGGGCGCGCAGGTGCATGTGTATTTATATTGAAAAGGAACCCCTACCGGCCCTTCGGGCCACCTCCCCCGAAGTGGGAGGCAGAGAGGAAGGAGATTGTAATGGGCTTTGAGTATTTGACTAACGTACCGCTGGAACAGGCGAAGAAGGAATACCTTCTGACGCTGCAGGACAAGGGTTTCGGCACGCAGTTTGAAACCGTCTCCGTGCAGGAGTCATACGGGCGCATCACGTCCCGCGCGGTCTACGCTAGGATCAACGCGCCGCATTACGCGGCCAGCGCCATGGACGGCGTGGCTCTGCGCGCAAGGGACAGCTTCGGCGCCACCGAGACGACGCCCGTCACCCTGCGGGAGGATCAATTTGTCGTGGTGGACACCGGCGATGCGATCCCGGAGGGCTGCGACGCGGTCATCATGGTGGAGGACATCGTCAAAAACGACGACGGCAGCATCACGATCCACGCGGCTGCCGCGCCCTGGCAGCATATCCGCCAGATCGGCGAGGATATCTGCGCTGGGGAGATGATCCTGCCCAGCTTCATGGAGATCACCCCCGCCGCCATCGGCGCCATGATCGCGGGCGGCGTGCTGGAGGTTGAGGTCATTCGCCGCCCGGTGGTGGGCATCATCCCCACCGGCGACGAGATCATCCCGCCCTGCGCCGATCCCAAACCGGGCGACATTCTGGAATTCAATTCCTCCATCTTTTCCGCCATGCTGAAGGACTGGGGCGCGGAGCCCAAAACCTATCCCATCGTGCCGGATCGCTTTGACGCCATTCGGGATATGGTCGCGAAAGCGGCTGACGAGTGCGACATGGTGATCCTCAACGCCGGCTCCTCCGCCGGGCGGGACGACTATTCCACCGCCGCCGTGCGGGAGATCGGCGAGGTGCTTTATCACGGCGTTGCCATCAAGCCCGGCAAGCCCGCGATCCTGGGCTTTCGCGGAGCCAAGCCCATTCTGGGCGTCCCGGGCTATCCGGTGTCCGGCATCATCGTGATCGAGGAATTCCTGCAGCCGCTGATCGACGCATGGTACGGCAGGGAGAACGACAAGGGCAGCCGTACACGGGCAAAGCTCACGCGGCAGGTGGTCTCTGGGCTCAAGTACCAGGAATTTGTGCGGCTGCGCATGGGCTATGTTGGAAATACCCTGATGGCCTCCCCCCTGCCTAGGGGCAGCGGCGTGGTCTCCTCCTTCATGAAAGCGGACGGCATGCTGGAGGTGCCGCAGGGCACCGAGGGATATGCGTCGGGCGAAGAAGTACGTGTTCGGCTGCTCAAGGACAAGGGACAATTGAAGAATACGCTGGTCGTCATCGGCAGCCATGATCCGCTGCTGGATGAGTTGACGGATCTGATTCACCGGGAGGATCACGGCATCTTTCTTTCCTCCGCTCACGTAGGATCCATGGGAGGCATCATGGCGATCCGACGGGGTGAGGCGCACGCGGCTGGCATCCATCTGCTGGACACGGAGACGGGAGAATATAACCGCAAGTATATCCGAAAGTATTTCCCTCACGGCGGCGTGTATCTGGTGCGCTGCGTGGGGCGTCAGCAGGGATTGATGCTGCAGAAGGGGAATCCCCTCGGGATCAAGCGCTTTGCAGACATTTCCAAGGAGGGCGTGCGATATGTGAACCGGCAGAAGGGCTCCGGCACCCGCATTCTGACGGACTACCTGTGCCAGAAGGAGGGCGTCGATCCCGATCGGGTCTATGGCTATGAGCGCGAGGAAGTGACCCATAACGCCGTGGCCGTGCAGATCGCTGGCGGCAGCGCGGACGCGGGCATGGGCATTTATTCCGCGGCCAGACTCTATGATCTGGACTTTCTGCCCATCTGCGTGGAGGAATACGATCTGCTGATTCCGGAGAGCGTCTGGAACACGGGCCTTGTCAAACAGTTGATCCGCACGCTCAAGAGCAGTGCCTTCCGGGAACGCATCGAGGCTATGGGCGGCTACACACTGGACCGGCCCGGTGAGATCATCGACGTGTTCTGATGTGGGATTTTGATGTTGTCGTCATCGGCGGCGGTCTGCTGGGCTGCTTTACAGCGCGGAATCTCTGCCGCTGGAAACTGCATATCGCGCTTTTGGAGGCGCGGGAGGATGTCTGTACCGGCATCTCCCGCGCCAATACAGCTATCGTCTACCCCGGCTATGACCATAAGCCCGGTACGCTGAAGGCGGAAATGACTGTGCGGGCCAACGCCGGTTTTGACGTGCTCTGCCGGGAACTGGACGTCCCCTTTTCCCGCTGCGGCTCGCTGATGGTGAGCTATGGTGAGAAAGCCGACACGGTGCTGAAAAAGAAGTATGAAAACGGCCTTTCCATGGGCGTGCCCGGGCTGCGGCTGCTCTCCGGCGAGGAAGCCCGAAAGATGGAGCCTGTTCTTGCGGAAGGTGTCACTTCCGCCCTGTACGCACCCACAGCCGGGACGGTCAACCCTTGGGCGTTGGGCATTGCCGCCTGTGAAAACGCAGCGGCAAACGGCGCGGAGCTCTGCCTCAATACTCGGGTGTTGGGCATCCGTAAGACGGCAGAGGGCTACCGGATCGAGACTGATCGAGAGACCTTCTCCTGCCGCGCCGTGGTCAATTGCGCGGGGCTCGCGGCAGACAGGGTACAGGAACTTCTGTTTCCTACCCCGGTACATATCGCCCCGGACGCGGCGGATTATCTGATCCTGGACAAGGCGGCGGAAAACAAACCGACCCGCATCATACAATATGAGCCGGAGGACAGCGGAAAGGGCTTCAATGCCGTCCCCACGGTGGAGGGGAGCCTCCTGCTGGGCCCTTCGGAGCGAGAGAACGAGACGGATTTTGCCGTGAGCGCGGCGGGGCTGTCCTTCGTCCGGGAACGAGCCGGGCGTGTTCTGCCCGGTCTCGACTTCAACGATGCGATCCGTTCCTTTGCCGCTGTGCGTCCGAACCCCCAACGGGAGGATGGCGGCAGCATCGGCAGCTTTGTGATCGAGCATCCCGATCCGGGCTTTTGGAGCCTGATCGGGATCAAGACGCCGGGGCTGACCTGCGCCGACGAGCTTGGACGCTATGTGGCAGATAAGCTCTCCGCGGAGCTGGGCGCGGAGGAAAACCCGGCCTTCGCCCCCCACCGTCCGGGGATCCGCAGAGTCCGGGATCTGCCGTTTTCCCAGCGCGCGGCGCTGGTGCGGGAGAACCCCGACTATGGCGAGATCCTCTGTCATTGTGAAGACGTCTCAAAGGCGGAGATCCGCGAGGCGATCCGGCGCGGCGCGGTCAGCGTGGACGGCGTCAAGCGCCGTGCCGGCGCCGGCATGGGACGCTGCCAGGGCAGCCGCTGTGAACGCGCCGTCATGGAGCTTCTGGCGGAGGAACTGGGCGTTCCCGTCACCGCTGTCCGGAAAGATGGTCCGGGCTCGGAGATCCTGGAGGGCAGCCATGGAAAGGACTGAGCTTCTGATCATCGGCGCGGGGGCCGCAGGGATCTCCGCCGCCTCGGCCGCGTGGGACGCCGGCTGCCGGGATATCATACTGACCGACCGCCTGCCGTACCCGGGCGGCGTTCTCCCGCAATGCCTCCACGAGGGCTTCGGCCTGGCCGCCTATGGGAGCGAGCTGACCGGCCCTGCCTATGCGGCGAGGCTGGCGGAGCGTCTCGCGCAGACAGGCGTGCGCTTTCTGCCGGGACGGGAAGTGCTGGCCGTGACAAAAGAAAAGACCGCTGTCCTGTCCGGCAGCGGCGGGTTGGAAGAGATCCGTTTTGAGAGGCTGATCCTGGCGACGGGAAGCCGGGAGCGTACAGTCGGCTCCCTCGCCCTTGCGGGGACGCGCCCGGCCGGTGTGTTTACGGCCGGGCAGGCGCAGGAAATGATCAATCTCCATCATTGGCAGCTGGGCGATCGCATCGTGATCCTGGGCAGCGGCGATCTGGGGATGATTCTGGCCCGGCGCTTCACCCTGGAGGGGAAGCAGGTGCTGGCTGTGCTGGAGCAGGAAGCGCATTTCGGCGGCCTGGCCAGAAATTATCACCGCTGCATCGAGGCGCATCACATCCCGATCCGCTATCGCTGCACGGTCCGGGAAATCCATGGTATGCCCCGCATCACGGGTGTGACGGTCGAGGATCTTGACAGCGGCGAACGGGAGCTTCTCTCCTGCGACACGCTCATCACCGCCGTCGGCCTCGTCCCGGAGCGGGAGCTGATCCACGGCCTGGAGGAAGCACCCTGGCTCTCCCTTGCCGGAAACTGCAGCAGGGTGCATGATCTTGCCGACTCCGCGGCCGCGGAAGGCGCGAAGATTGGCGGGCAGGTCGGGAGACAACTTATAAAATGATTTCATATCTTTTCGGCTTGTTTCGCACAATCTTTTCCGCCCCGCTTGCACCGTGAGAGCGCCCGCGTTAGAATACGCGCATTGAATATGCACAGAAAGGAGAAACCTGTACATGAAGCTCAGTGCAAGAAATCAGCTCAAGGGAACCGTCATGGAGATCCAGGACGGCGCTGTCAACGGCATCGTCAAGATTGATCTCGGCAATGGCAATATCATCAGTTCGGTCATCACCATGTCCTCGATCCGCGAACTCGGTCTCAAGGTCGGCGATACAGCCTATGCGGTCATCAAGGCCAGCAACGTGATGATCGGTGTGGACGACTGATCACCAAGACGATAGAGCAAAAAAACACCGCGACGGCCCGCATATTGCGGACCGCCGCGGTGTTTTATCCGCCCAGGGTGAGAAAACGGATCATGAATTGCCGGCGGAAGCATGCGACCGCTTCCTCCTCGCCGGAGAAGGTCACAAGCGTGCGGGGAAAGGCGTAACTGCCGACCTTGCTCTCCTCCTGCATCTGGAGGCAGATCTCACAGCCGCCGACTTGATAGCGCGTTTGGGAGATCCGCCGCGCCCCGTCAAGGCCCTGCAGGTATTCCTCGATCCGCGCCATGGACAGCGCCCAGTTTTCCTGTATCATCGCGTCAGCCTCCTGCCGCCGCCGTGAAAAAGTACACCACGTCCCCGTCCCGGAGCTTTGCCCGGGGGCCGGCCTGGACGCTGTTGACCGCCACCAGACAAGCGCGGAAGTCTTTTTCCGTCACGGCAAAGTCCGGCCTTTGCCTCCGGATCTCCCGGCAGACGAGCGGGATCAGTTCACGGACGCTCCCGGCCTCCAGGTGCAGCTCCTTCACGCCGGATTCCAGACGCAGCGTTCCGAACAGCCTGACCGTCACCATCAGCGGATCCCCAGACGGCGCAGCTTCTTTTCCGAGGGCAGGCCGTTCTTTTCCCAGCCCCGTGCGCGGTAATAGGTCTTCTTCATCTGCTCCAGCGGCACTCTGGTGTTTGGCCTTTTGGGGTCCTGCGGCATGTCAGTCAGGCGCTTGGGCAGCTTGTCGTTTTCCGCGCTGACTCCGAAGCGGGCGTTCACCGCGCGCTCCACGTTATAGCTGCGCTCACCGCAGCGGATGAATTTACCGATGTTCATCTTCATGCCCGTGGTGTAGCTGAGCTCACAGGGATAAGGCAGCAGCGGGAGATTGAAGCAGGCGATTTCCGGCAGCTTGTTCAGCACGCGCACGGCCGGACCCAGGTACGGGATCACAGCGTTGACGGTCTTTGCCAGCGCCCCGTTGGGATTTTTCAGCAGGAAGGCGGGAAAGACGCCGTAGGAGGTAAAGAGACACTGCCCGCCCATAGAGATGGCCTCCATCAGATCCTGCATGACCATGCACAGATCCGCCTTGCCCCGGGGCGTCTGGCCGTTGACGTTCAGACCCAGACCCTCCAGTACCACCAGATAGCCGCCGTTTAAGTGGCAGCCGCCCCGGTTGGCCACCGCGTAGCCCAGCCCCTGGCCCACGGCGCGCCGCGGCTCATAGGCGGCCAGCTCCATCCCCTTGGAGTGAATGGCAAACTCCTTGCCGCCGTACTTCTCGCTCAAGCGTTTGCTGCCCTCGGCAAGCTCATCCCCGATGCCGCGGCGATGGGCGATATCCTCAAAGACCTGAGACAGGCCTTCCGTCTGCCCGAAAGTGAGTCCTGTTTTCCACAGACCCTTTTCGTTGGCCTCCATGGCCCAGGCCAGGGTCCCGGCCGTGGAGATGGTGTCCATCCCCAGCTCGTCCAGCTCATAATTCCAGCGACAGATCTGTTCCAGATCGGCGTTTTCAATATTGCCGCCCAGCAGGCCCAGCGTCTCCAGCTCCGGCCCCTTGACGGGTTTTCCGTCCACCGGCACGCGGCGGGAGCAGCGGATTGGGCAGGACAGACAGCCGTTGTTGGAAAGGTTCAGTTCCTCGGCTAGCGCCTCACCGCTGACTGCCTCGAAACCCTCAAACTGCCCCTTGGCATAGTTGCGGGTGGACAACAGGCCGTGCACCTGCATGGAACTGACAAGTCCGGCCGTACCCAGCTTGGGTAGCTGCTCGCCCGTCAGCGGATGGGAGCGGATCGCCTGCACCCATTTCTTATGGTGTGCAGCCGCCTTGTCCTTGTCGTAGACGCTGGGGATCGTGTCGCCCGCGGCGGTGATGGCCTTGAGATTTTTGCTGCCGAATACCGCGCCCATACCGGCCCGACCCGCTGCCCGCTCGCCGCTCATCACGGAGGCATAGCGCACCAGATTTTCCCCGGCCGGGCCGATGGCGACCATGCCGCAGCGCACGCTTCTGCCGTGAGCGGCATCCAACGCTTTTTGCAGGGCCTTCTGGGTTTCAGAGACCTTCATACCCCAGAGTTCGGCTGCGTCATGGAAGCGGAATTCTCCGTTTTCGATCTCCACCCATGTTGGCTTTTCGCATTTGCCCCGAATGATAAGCGCGTCCAGCCCTGCCTTTTTCAGATAGTGGCCGAAGTTTCCCCCGCAGTTGGAGGAGGAAGTGATCCCCGTCAGCGGGGAGAGGGAGGAGACGTCAAAGCGGTTTGAGGATGGCGCGCCTGTGCCGGTCAGCGGCCCCGTAGCAATCACAATCAGGTTTTCGGGATCGAAGGCCTTCTCCTTCCCGCTCAGATTGTCATAGAGGATTTTGGAGGCCATGGCCTTGCCGCCGATATATTTCTCCCGGTCCAGGTCGGTCCAGATGTAGTTTTCGGCCTTTCGCTCACTCACATCCAGTAAAACGACCTTCCCCATGTAGCCGCAGTAGTTTGTCATGCAAATCACTCCCAACCGCATTCAGATTCATCTGCTTCTATCATATATCAAAAGCGTAGGATTGAAAAGCGGAAAATTCTATATGCAGTTTCGTGCGATTTCACATTGTTTGGTACAAAAGCTACTGAAATTTGATTGAAATGCCCGACAACAGATGCTACACTACAGACAAGTTGATACGCTTATTGGATAAGCGGTGGACGAGCCTCTTTCCTTGAGCAGAACCGGTACAGCACAGCTGTGCCTGTTTTGTTCTGGAAAGGGGATATTTTTTTAGGAGGAAAACCGAAATGAAAAAGATCGTATCCCTGCTCCTGGCGATGATCATGATTTTTGCGCTGGCTGCCTGCGGGCAGAGCGCGGCTCCCGCCCCTGCGGCCACCGAGGCTCCCGCTGCCGTAGAAGAACCTGCAGCAGAGTCTGCCCCGGTCGAAGAAGCTGCGCCTGCGGAAGAGCCCGCCCCCGAGGCTGACGCGCTGGTGGTCGACACCTGCATCCTCATGGAGGCGGACGACGCCATGATCAACAACTACAGCCTGCTGGCCGTGAATCCCGACGCTCCCTTTGTCGACGCCGACGGCAACGCGGTTGCGGACGTGGAACTCAACACCGTGGGCGCCGCGGCGCTGATCAACTGGCTGCTTTCCGAGGAAGGCCAGAACCTGGCTGCCAACTACGGATTTGAAGAGTACGGCGAATACCTGTTCTATCTCAAGGACGGCCGCCCCGTCTCCACCGCCGAGATTCCCGAGGCCACCGAGGAGACCAAGCACATCCGCCTTTCCACCACCACCTCCGTCAACGACTCCGGTCTGCTGGGCTACCTGCTGCCCATTTTCGAGGAGAAGTACGGCTACGAGGTGGAGGTCTACTCCGCCGGCACCGGCAAGTCCATCGCCAACGCCAAGATGGGCAACGCCGACCTGATCCTGGTCCACTCCAAGAAGCAGGAGGAGGCCTTCATTGCCGACGGCTTCTCTTATGTGATCGACGGCATGGAGACCGAGCGCCTGAACTGGATGTATAACTACTTTGTCCTCTGCGGCCCGTCCGCCGACCCCGCCGGCGTCAAGGATGCCGCTGACGTCAAGGCCGCCTTCAAGGCCATTGCCGACGGCAAGTACGCCTTCATCTCCCGCGGCGACGGCTCCGGCACCCACACCAAGGAGCTGAGCCTCTGGCCAGAGGAGCTGGGTATCACTGCCGAGGCCGAGAGCTTCAAGGACTACACCGACTGGTACGTCTCCGCCAACACCGGCATGGGCGCGTGCCTGGTCATGGCCGAGGAGATGGGCGCCTACATCCTCACCGACAAGGCCACCTTCCTCACCTTCGTCGCCAACGACGGCGTGATGGGTTGATTCCCCGCGCTTTATGAAGTAAAATAATAGCCGTGGAGTTTTCTCCACGGCTATTTTAGAAGGATTGTGTTTTATGGGCTCTTCTATCCGAAAAGCAATCGAGTTGATTCTCTCGGCCGATCCGGAGCTTTTGAATATCCTCTCGACCACGGCGAAGGTGTGTCTGACCAGTTCGATCCTCGCCCTTGTCCTCGGCGTGCCCATCGGGATCCTGTTGGGGGCGGAGCGCTTCCCCGGGCGCAAGGTGCTGCTGGTGCTCAACCGCACGCTGATTGGCATGCCTCCGGTGGTCTGCGGCCTGCTGTTTTATATGCTCTTCTCCGGTGTCGGGCCCTTCCGGCATCTTCACTGGCTCTTCACGGTAAAGCTCATGATCCTGGCCCAGGTCGTGCTCATCACGCCGATCATCGTCGGCGTGATGGAGACCTTTGTGGCCGACACCGCGCCCGCCCTGCGTGAAACCACCCGGGGCCTGGGCTTCGGCCGATTGAAGGAATACCGGCTTCTCATGAACGAGTGCCTGTACTCCATCTTCTCGGCCTATCTGCTCTCCTTCGCCCGCGCCATCGCGGAGGTGGGCGCCGTGGCCATGGTGGGCGGCGCCATTGCCTGGAAGACAAATGTGATGACCACCGCTATCATGATGTATACCAACCGCGGCAGCTTCACCCTGGGCATCGCCCTGGGGCTCATCCTGCTGA
This sequence comes from Oscillospiraceae bacterium, assembly GCA_902774015.1. Taxonomy (GTDB): domain Bacteria; phylum Bacillota; class Clostridia; order Oscillospirales; family Oscillospiraceae; genus Limivicinus. The sequence continues at coordinate 77,328 of CACYHB010000008.1, forward strand.
CGCTGTCACTGCTGGTGAATATCGTGCTCAGCGTGATGCAGGGGAGGCTCAGCCGATGAAGACGACGGCCTTTACCAAAACCTACAACAAGCGGGTCGTGTTGAACCTTCCAGAGCTGGAACTCCCCAAAGGGCAGATCACTGCGGTCATCGGTCCAAACGGCAGCGGCAAATCCACTTTTGCGAAGATCCTCGCAGGGATCGAGCGCGCGGACGACAGGCGCCCGGTCCTGTCCGGCGTCTCTGTGGGCTATCTGCCGCAGAAGAGCTTCCCCTTCCGCATGAGCACGGAGAAGAACATTCTGCAAAACGGAAACGACCCCGCCCGCGCTTCGGCGCTGATGAAAGCCTTGGGCATCGAGGCTCTCGCCGGGCAGAGCGCGAAAAAGCTCTCCGGCGGCGAGACGGCCCGCATGGCGCTCTGCCGCATCCTGATGCGGCGCTACGCGCTGTTGATCCTGGACGAACCGACCGCGGCCATGGATATGGAATCCACCCTTGCCGCGGAGGAATGTATCCGCAGGTATTGCGATGAAACCGGCTGCGGCGTGCTGCTCATCACCCACAGCATCTCCCAGGCCAGGCGCCTGGCCGATCAAATCATCGTTTTGCATGAGGGTAAGCTCATCGAGCAAGGGGATACGGAGCGCGTTCTCGCCTCCCCCCGGGAAGAGCAGACCCGGCGCTTTCTGGAGTTTTTCGGCGTATAAACGAAAAAATGGACGGAGGAGAAATACACATGGCATTTGTCAAAAACATCTATTACCGCAGCTTCCAGGCGGTCTTCAACGTGGGTGCCCGGTGCCTGTACTGGCGTCGGCCGATCCCGTTTTCCGGTGTCGGCAGTGTGCAGAAGATCCCGGAGCTGCTGAAAAAAGAGAAGGTTCAAAAGGTCATGGTGGTCACCGGCCCCACGGTGGGAAAGAAGCTGGCCCCGAAGATCCTGACGGAACTGGACAAGGCCGGCATCGCCTACACCCTCTTTGCGGAGGTGGAGGCCAACCCCTCCGTGAACACGGTCAACCGGATCCAGAAGCTCTATCTGGACACCGGCTGCCAAGGCTTCATCGCCATCGGCGGCGGTTCGCCCATGGACGCGGCCAAGGCCGCGGCCGCCCGGGTGGTGCGGCCGAAGACTGAAGTGGGCAAGATGGCAGGCCTGCTGCGCGTCGGGAAGAAGATCCCGCCCTATATCGCCGTACCCACCACGGCCGGCACCGGCTCGGAAACCACCATCGCCGCCGTCATCACCGATACCGGGACCCATCACAAATACGCGCTGATGGATCTGCACCTGGTGCCGAAGTACGCGATCCTGGACCCGGAAATGACCCGCGAGCTGCCGCCAAAGATCACCGCCACCACCGGCATGGACGCGCTCACCCACGCGGTGGAGGCCTACGTCTGCTGGACCTACAACACCGCCGAGAGCATCCGTCTGGCGGAGGAGGCCGTGTGCGAGATCTTTCAATATCTGGAGCGGGCCTACAACGACGGAAATGATATGGAGGCACGCACCCAGATGCTGATCGCCTCCTTCAAGGCGGGCTTTGCCTTCACCCGCGCGGGCGTCGGCAACGTCCACGCCATCGCCCACACCCTGGGCGGCCTGTACAACACGCCTCATGGTCTGGCAAACGCGGTGATCCTTCCCATTGTCCTGGAGGATTACGGCGGGGCGGTGGAAGAAAAGCTTGCCCATCTGGCGGAGCTGACCGGCGTGAAGTTCACCGGCTCCGACGCGGAGAAGGCCCGCGCCTTTATCGGCGAGATCCGCGCCATGAACAAGCGCATGAACATTCCGACGGGCTTTGATTTCATCAAGGAAGAGGATATCCCCCAGATGATCACCTGGGCGCTGGCGGAGGCCAACCCCGTATACCCGGTGCCGGTGGTCTACGACCGCAAGCGCTGTGAAAAGGTCATACGCCGCATTATCGCCGAGGCGTAAAAGCAAACTTCCTGCATTTTTGCTTGAAAAGGGCTCTGTGTGGATCCCACACAGAGCCCGCTCGTATTCAGGACAACAAGATCGCAGCCCTGACTGAATACCACGCAATAGCTGTAGGAGGCCATCGCTGAATGGCTTTTCGCGGTATCCGATTGGAGTGATGTTAAGCACACTCCCGATCTGGCTGCGGAGAATCAGATTTCTCTCATCTGTCCATCTGTCAGTACGTCGATCATGATCTTTGCAGCTAATCGGAATGAGTAGATAAATGTCTCGCAATCGGTCAACACATTGACCTCCCGCTGGGCAGTCATGTAGTCCTCGAACATTTCCTTCTGCTTTTCGGTGAGCGTGTCTGTCAGAGCATCTCCAGCTTTCACAAGGTCATCCAGAGCTTTTGCGTATTGGCTGTTACGTTTGAAGCTACGCTCGCTGGGACGAACATCTCCCAGGTAAAGGTCTTCCAGAATTAGCATCTCAGCACCCCCTCAGCAGTAGACGAGCTCACTCAGTACGATTTCTTCCGCCCGGTTCCTGATGCTGTTCATGTGTCGCACCCATTCCATTTGATCAGAGGCTTTGAGCGCCTCGGTCACGCCTTCTTGCTTTGCCATCTGCCGGGTGAGAAGTTCCATGCGTTCCTCGCAGGCTTCGTCGATCTCGGCCAGGTGCTGAAACAGCTTTCCCTTCAGCAGCATATTGGAATATAGAACTGGCCGATGCTCCTTCAGGTAGCGTTTCCGCATCCGGCCATACTTGCCGATGGGCTGCTGTTCTTCTTCGGGTAGAACGAGGTTGGGGATGAGATAATCCCCGGATTTATGGTATTGGATGGTCATTTTTCTTCTCCTTTTTCATTGAAATATTGTTCCAGTCAAAAGAATTTTTGAGTTCCAGTCAGACTGTAAATTTGACTGGAATGAAGAAGAAACACAATGTTCTGACCATTAAAAATAGTTTTTAAAATGATTTGTTGTTCGTGCTTTCGTGAACTTTTTTACTATAAAAAGTTACGAGGCGCTCAATGGCATTCAAGAGGTCAGCGGTTCGATCCCGCTTATCTCCACCATCGAAAGCCTTGAAACACTTGTGTTTCAAGGCTTTTTTCATGCCCGCAACTTCAGGGGACCTCGCGCAACTTTTCCCGACCAGAATTCTGACCAGAATTACCTTTGTGCATATTAGACAGAATGGACAGCGGTACGATTTTGCAGTTTGACGAAAAATCGGGCGGCGCATTCGAACCGCCGAATGCTTCCGAGAAGCGCGCGATGGCGTCCTGTCGGATGGGCTCCTGCACATGAAGATAATGTTTGGTCATGTCCACGTCCGCGTGACCGACGATGCTCTGGATGGTGGCCAGATCCACGCCCAAAGCCTGCATCTGCGAGACGTAGGTGTGGCGGCAGCAGTGCGGCGTCAGTACCCGGACGCTCCCCACCTCCTCCAGCGCTTTCTTGAAATAGCTGCGGAAGGTCTTGGGGTTAATAGGCTGGCCGGGCTTCCCCTCCCAGAGGTATGTACCCGCCTGCTCCCGCAGGAGTCTGGCGCTGTACCGCACGTTCTCCGGCACCGGGACATCCCGATAGCTGTCCCTGGACTTGGGCATCCCGATCTTGGCTGTTCCCTTGTCCATGTTGATAGCTTGGCGGATCTTGATGAGCGACCCGTCCTCTGCCACGTGCTTCGGCTCCAGGGCCAGCAGCTCCTGGGTGCGCATGCCCGTGCCCAGCAGCAGCCGGATGCTCCAGCCGGTTTTGTTCTCCGGGAGCTCTGCCATGAGTGCCTTCACTTCCTCGGCGGTGAAAGCCTCCTTGGTGGGCTCGGGGCCCCGCTTGCGGAGTTTTTCCGCGAAGGCCACCGGGTTCTTTCGGATCAGGTCGTTGGCCTCGGCCTTGTGGAAGATTTGGAACAGCATCCCCCGGCATTGGGACAGTCGGGAATTGGATGCGCCCTCCCGCCGGAGCTTTTTGAGGAAGTTCTCCACGTCCAGGGGCTTGATGCCCCGAAGCGCCCGGTCGGTGAAATGCTCTTTCAGGATGCGCAGGGTGTACTTGTAGCTCTGCTGGGTGGTGGGAGTCACGTTGTCCTTGTGGCTCTCGAACCAAAAGTCCGCCCATTCGGAGAAGCCCCAGAGCTTGTCCGTGTCGAGCCCCTCGGCCAGTTCCTCCTGGTATTTGCGGAGCTTTGCCCTGACTTCTTTCTGCGTTTGTCCGTAAAAGGATCTGTATTTTCGCTGGCCGTTGTCCCGGAAGCCCACCATCACGGTGCACTCCCAGCGGCCGTCGTTTCGCTGACGGAGAGTGCCCTCTCCGTTGGCTCTTCTTCGCTTTGCCAATGATTACTCCTTTCTGCTGGCAAAGGCTTCTTGCTGTGAAGCCATTATACCGCGGGCTTGAGATTATGTGAAGGTCTTTTCTCTGTTGTGCGATTGCTTGAATTGCTGTAGAATTCAAGTGGGGTGATTGTATGCAGGACAGATATGCTGGCGATATTGGAGATTTCGGTAAGTTTGGTTTGCTGTCTGCGTTAGAAAAAAACGGCTTTATAATCGGAATCAACTGGTATAAAGTTCTTCCTCCTTCCAGTGAATACAGAAAAGATGGTAGTTTCAAATCCGCAGACGGGCGTCATAGAATAAAAGAAAAGTACTATCCTTGCGATGAGGTTTTAGCGAAAAAGCTGTTTGCAATCTCAGAAAGTGACTCCCGCAGCATTGATGCTCTTGAGAATGCTATGCTGCTGAAAAACCCCATCTTTTTTCATGACACAGTTCCTGTGGATTGCAGAGAGCAATGGCATAAGAAAGCACTCGATGCCTTAACGGACTGCAACCTGGTTTTTCTTGATCCGGATAATGGTCTTCTCGCTAAAGGCGTCAAAGAGGGCTCACAGAAAAGTGTGAAATATGTCATTGATCGGGAATTATCCGGGTATGTAAAACGAGGGCAAAGCGTTGTCTTGTACAATCATCGTCCCAGGAAGCAGCGGGAACGATATTTTGCCGAAATGTCAGAACGTCTGAATGCGGCTTCCATGGGAAAAACGTTTATGGCGATAACGTTCCCAAAAGGAAGTGTTCGAGACTACTTCTTGATTCCTGCAAATGACGAGCACAGTAAACATATGAAAACGGCTCTGACTGATTTGGTTTCCGGACCGTGGGGACAGCTTGGTTTGTGCAAGTTTGAATAGTGCGTTTCTTTCCTTCAGCCCCGCCGGGTCAAAAGCCCGGCGGGGCTTCATTAACTGCTTATTTACTATTGACATTAGGGGATATATCCCCTATACTGTGTGTGAACAAAGATAGAGAGGAGTTCAGCTACGCCTACCATCAGTGCGTTTTACGGAATCATTATTGTCATGTATTTACGAAACAAAGAACACAATCCGCCGCATATTCACGCGATCACACAAGACTTTGACGCACCTTTTCTGATTGAAACAGGCGCTTTGATGGAAGGTGAATTTCCTTTGAAAGCACAAGCCTTGGTAAAAGAGTTCATAATGAAGTATCAAAAAGAGCTTTTTGAAATGTGGGAGACTGAAAAGTATGTGAAGCTCCCTCCTCTCAAATAATACATTACGCTCTATCCTCATAAGGAGGTGATTAAGATGTTTCATAAAGCAATCAGCATGGAGTTTCTGGAAGGAACAGCTTTAGCTGTCACATTCCAGGATGGAACTGTAAAGCGATATGATATGCGCTCTCTTTTTTCGAAGTATCCTCAATTGAAGGCGCTTGAAGATCGTCAGCTTTTTCTTTCCGGAAAAATGCTAGGGCCGTATGGGATCGTTTGGAATGATGAATTGGATATTGAAGCAGAAACCATCTATGAAGATGGAGAAACGATTCGGAATGAACCTCTATTTCTCCATAACGTTTCTGCTCATGCTGTAGCTTCTGCACGTGCGATTGCCGGTTTGTCTCAAAAACAATTGTCTTCTATAACCGGTATTGATCAATCTGACATTTCGAAGATCGAAAGGGGCATAGCTAACCCTTCTGTTGCTACTTTAGACCGAATTGCCACTGCTTTAGGCGGACAGTTGCGCATTCAGATTGATTTCCCTCAAACCACTAGCTAATAGAATTCTCTTTCTTCGCTCTTTACTCTCCTGCCCCGCCGGGTTACCCCCGGCGGGGCTTTGCCATGCTCACGCGCAGGCTTGGTCATTCATCCAGTCGATGAGCCGGTCCCGATGCACCACCATGCGCTTGCCGATCCGGATCGTCGGGAAGCCCTTGGAGTGCATCAGCGTGTAGGCGTTGGCCCGGGAAATGCTGAGCACTGCGGCCACCTGATCCGCGTTGAGCGTCAGCGGAAGCTGGTTAACCGAGGTGAACGTGATTTTTCTTTCTTTCATAATGCATTCTCCTTTTTATAATTCAAATTTCTTTTTCACGCTTAAGATTGTGATTAGTCGGCTGGCTTTGGCTGCGTTTGCCGTTGAGCCTTTTTACTTCATCCGTATTCTTTTTCCACAGCAAGATTGAAATCATGGATCGCCAGATCCAACTTCGTAAGCTCCTTCCATAACTCGTCCGCAAGAGGCTGCGTGAGCGCGCCTCCTTGATTCAAATGCCGTGCGATCTGATTCATGTTGTTCTCCAGCCGGTCAATATTTCGGAGTTCCTGTTTGATTTCTCTTTCATCGTGAATGATGACCGGAAGCTTTTTGATCCGCCGGTTGAGCAGTACGCGGCGGCAAAACTCGGATATGGATAACCCGCATTGTCTTGCCTCGTGGGCGATCACTTCGTAAAACGCTTCGGAAACACGAAAGTGAATGGTTCTCTCTTTCTGTCCAAGTTCTTTCTTCTTTCTTGCCATATGTTTTCTCCTTTTGATTTGCAAAGCATTATCAAAACTGTGTTTGCTTTCAAGCAGACACCGCAACAAAAGTTGCCAAATACTTCGAGGGATTGGGGAGCGAAATCCCCAACAAGTGACGCGGGCCTGAAAATGCAAAATGCATTTTTGTGGCACAAGGCGAAACTTGCTCTAAAAATGAAACCGGCGGTCGAGAATGAACTCTTCCGCCGGTATCGTCTTTTTATTCATTTTACAACGCGGCCCAGGACGTCGATCCGCCGTACAATCAATGCCAAACCTCGCGCGATTCTGTTTGATATAACAGCGAAAACATGGTAAAATGATCTTAGGGAAATACTGCAAAAAGGAGTTGAAGTTTATGCCGGAGCGGGACAGATGGCAGCTCGAACTAAGTGAATACATCCGCCAGGGCGAGCCGGAGCGCGCCGAAAAAAGTGCTGCCTGGCAAACAGCCATCGGACTCCAGGCCGTGGACGGACTGAAGACTTCTTCGTACTTATTGGAGACCGCAAAGGAACACATCGAAGGCAACATCGACATTGCCGGAGCGCAGCAGCGTATCCAAAGCTACTACAAAGAGCAGAAGAACCGGCAGATGGTGGAAGCCGGCACGATGGAAGCGGACATCGTTTCAGCACGCATCACCGAGCTGCTGGGAGAAAAAACATTTCAGTTTTCTCCCGCCGAACTGCAGAGCATTCACAAGCGTTTGTTCACCGGTGTCTTCGATCACGCGGGCCAATTCCGCACCTACAACATCACGAAAAATGAGTGGGTGCTCAGCGGCGATACGGTCGTGTATTCGTCCTGGGAGAGCATCCGCGATACGCTGGATTACGATTTCTCGCAGGAAAAACAGTTCTCCTACGACGCGCTTTCCGTTCCGGAATCGATCCGGCACATGGCGAAGTTCGCTTCAGGCATCTGGCAGATCCATCCCTTCTGCGAGGGCAACACGCGAGCGACTGCAGTCTTCATCGTGAAGTATTTGAAGACTTTCGGCTTTGCGGTGAACAACGACGTATTTGCCGCAAACTCCTGGTACTTCCGCAACGCGCTTGTGCGCGCCAACTACAACAATCTGCAAAAGGGCGTCCATGCTACGAACGAGTTTCTCGAAATGTTTTTTGAAAATCTCCTTCTCGGCGCGCAGCATGAATTGAAGAATCGCTATCTCCATGTGGAGTACAAAGCCGATGCTCCAATCCAAAGTGCAGCAGCAGAAACTTCAAAGTGCAAAAATTGCACTTTGGATTGCACGTTGGAAGAACTGGCTGTGCTTCGCACGATCGCCGCAAATCCGTCGATCACGCAGAAGGATCTTGCTGCAACGATCGGTAAATCGGAACGCACGATCAAAACGCGTACGGTCGCGCTTCAAGAGAAAGGCTACCTCCGCCGCGCCAATGGAAAGCGCAGCGGCCATTGGGAAGTGTTGGTTGATTTCTCATAATTATCCGACAAGTCAAAAACTCCTTGGGATGATCAAAGTCCCAAGGAGTTTTATGTTTGACCTTCCAATAAATGATTCTCTTTTGAAGTCACTATATCGCTACAGCGATATAGTTTCAATGCAACCTATGAGAAAAGCAGAACAAAGTCTGCGAAAAGGCAATTCCATTTTATTCCCGATTGGGATTGTTGCTACGGCTTGTAGACAGTATTATAATTATACTTATTCTACCAGGATTCTCAAAAAAGTTCTTCCAAACAATGCCCCGAACGGGTATAATAAAGTTGTTATGAATATAATTGCTGAGTTTGTGAAAACAGAACGAAAAAAGGCCGGCTTGACCCAGGAGGAATTTGCTATGAGGTCCGGGCTCGGTCTTCGTTTCGTGCGCGATCTTGAGCAGGGAAAGAAGACTGTCCGAATGGATAAAGTCAATCAAGCCCTTGCGATGTTCGGCATGGAAGCCGTGCCGGGGAAAGTGGACAATGAGATTGAATGACAGCGATAATGATACAACAAAAAAGACCGACATGGCAGCAATTACTACTGACACCGATCATCGGAAATGCTTTCATGACGTATGAGCCCAAGACCGTACTTCTTAGGGCAGCGTGAAAAACATCATATGAGAGAACAGGATTGAAAATGCAAGTGTTATATGCAGATTATTTGCTCTTTCGCAATGCCGATCTGCACATAGGTCTATGCGTTCACCTGCGACGGGAAATCGTTTTATTCGGTAATTAAGCGAGGACGACACGGTGAAACGTGTTAGAGACGGCAAGTTCTGGGTGTTCCTAGTGGCTGAAAATGCAAATCACTGATAACTGATAGGAGAAGAGCATATGGACGCGCATAAGCTGTGGATGCTACGAGATTTTATTGGAACCAACAAAGTCCTTTTCAGAATTCCTGTTTATCAAAGGAACTATGACTGGTCAGAATCCAATTGCAACCGCCTTTTAGATGACATTTATACCATCATGGAGAGCGGGGAAAAGCATTTTCTCGGAACAATTGTGTTCATGGCAGCGAGGAGTGGTGGATTCACACTTCAGGAATACATCATTATCGACGGGCAACAGAGACTAACAACTCTCATGTTAATTCTCAAAGCGTTGTCTGTCGTAGCTGAGGAGCATGGCGACGATTGCTATCATGAAATCGAAGAATCCTATCTTCATAACAAATATTGTGACGAAGAATTCAAGGTAAAGCTCAAGCCGATCAAATCAGACAACAACCAGTTTCTCCTTCTTTTGAACGGAAAACTTGACGATATGGATGAGGAAACTCATATCTATCAAAACTTTGTTCTCTGTAAAAATCGCTTTAAGAAATGGGCAGAGAAAGGATTGCTGCCATCGGTCATTCTGGATGCGTTGACAAAGCTGGAAATTGTAGAAATCGTTCTGACCAAAGGTGAGGATGACCCCCAGGTAATCTTTGAGAGCATAAACTCCACTGGGCTGGAACTTTCAAATGCTGACTTGATCCGTAATTTCCTTTTGATGAACGCGGATGACCAGGAAAAGCTTTATGAAGATTACTGGCTTCCGATTGAAAAACTGCTTCGCAAGAAGATGGATTATTCCAACCTGGATGATTTCTTCTCCCATTATATCGTCTATAAGACAAGCAAACCTGTAAATAGCCGGCAGCTTTATAATCGGTTTGTCCAGCTCTTTAAGGAGAGCGGCTTCTCTCATGAAAGCTGTCTGAAAGAACTCAAATACTATGCCGGAATTTATAGTGCTTTCGTTAATGGGAACAAGGATTACTCAAAAAGAATAAATGACCTCCTTCACCGGCTGCGTATTCTGAATCAATCAACTTGTTATCCGTTCCTCTTCCACGTGTTTGACGATTTCCATAAGCAAGTTATCAACGAAACCGTAGTCGAAAACGTGCTGCAATTTCTTTTGGCTTATCTGCTGCGCAGATTGGTTTGCGGTGTACCGTCAAACACTTTGCGGGGCCTGTTCACATATCTCTATAACCGTATCTTTAAGGTTTCGTCGAATAAGCAGAAGTACTATGAAGCTTTGAATAAGTTTTTGTTTACCGTTTCTTCCAAAGATGTGGTCCCCTCTGCAGCAGAGTTCGAGCGGTCACTCAAAACTGCCAATATCTATGGCAATCCTTCCCTCTGTCGCTTCTTGCTCTTGGATATTGAAAATGGTGATGGTAAGGAGGTCCTTCAAGCTGACAATTTGACTATTGAGCACATTATGCCTCAAACACTGAACGCTGATTGGAATTATATTTCAACAGAAGAACATGAACTCTATCTGCATACGCTTGGAAACCTCTCGGTAACAGGCTATAACTCTGAGCTTTCAAACAAAAGCTTCAAGGAGAAGCAGGAGATTATTCGAGAAAACTCTAAAGCAGTTGTCCTAAATAGCGATGTGCTTGTGAAGGATAGCTGGCAAATTGCTGATATTCAGGCGAGGGCAGATCGTTTAGCCGCAATTGTCGCAAAGCGCTATCAAATTGATCGCGTTTCTGATGATACTATCGAATTTGAGTATGTCGAGACAATAACATTGAATGATTACAGTAGTGTCACAGGCAAAAAACTAGTCTCTTTCAGACTCTTTGATGAAGTGTATCGGCAAAATAAATATGCGTTGATGTTGCTGGATGTTATAAAGCTCCTTGATAAAAAAGTTCCCGGAAAACTGAAAGAGCTGGCAGACAACAGTTACTCTTTCAATGTTACGTATAAAAAGCATCCTCATTTGAACACCAGCGGTGATGGCATGCGATGGCCGTGGAAGATTAACGAGGGAATCTATCTGGAAGCGAATCTGTCGGCATGGTCGTGTATCCGGTTTATTGAAAATCTTCTGGCAGAATATGGCTTTGATAAAGACCGGTTCACATTCAACGTCGTCGCAGAAGAGCCAAGTGAGACCTCTGAAGAAGAGGATGAGTAATATAGAACTCGGTTCGAATATGTCCGGTAGCCCTTGAAAAACCATGCAGTGTTTCAGGGCTTTGGGTTCGAATCGGAAGAACAACGAAGCATCAGAACAGAGGTGTTCTAATGAAGGCAAAAGAAGCAAAAGCCCGAATCAAAATCAATAAACTGCTTGAAGCCGCTGGCTGGCGATTCTTTGACACTGATGAAGGTCCTGCCAATATCCAGCTTGAGGCAAATGTCAAGATCACTAAGAAGCAGATCGACGACTACGGTGAGAACTTTGAAAAGGTCAAAAACGGTTTTGTCGATTTCCTTCTATTAGACGAGAACGGGAAGCCCTTCATCGTATTGGAGGCAAAATCTGAAGACCTTGATCCATTGGTCGGGAAAGAGCAAGCGCGGAACTATGCCAAATCCCAATTTGTGAAGTATGTGATTCTTTCCAACGGAAATATCCATTACTTCTGGAACATTTACAAGGGCAATCCGCAGATCATTGTCTCTTTCCCATCTTGCGAGAGCGTAAAAGGCAGTAAGGCCCTGAATGCTGATCCTTCCCGTCTGTATTCCGAGGAGATCACCTCAGATTATATTGCTGTGGTTCGAGAGCCGCGTTATGCGGAATCTCCTGAATATCAGAACCCGGATACAAGATCACAGTATCTGAAAGACCGTGGTCTCCGTATGCTCCGCAAGTACCAGGTCAACGCATTGAAAGCCCTTCAAGAATCCGTCAAAGCCGGAAACCAGCGTTTCCTCTTTGAAATGGCGACTGGCACAGGAAAGACACTGACATCCGCTGCGGTCATCCGCCTGTTTCTCCGCAGCGGAAACGCAAATCGAGTTCTTTTCCTCGTTGATCGCATCGAGCTGGAAAACCAGGCAAAAAAGAACTTCATCAATTACCTGAAGCCCGATTACGACACTGTCATCTTCAAAGAACACACCGAAGACTGGCGGCGGGCCGATATCGTCGTTTCCACGGTGCAGACGCTGGCATATAACAACAAATACAAAACCGTATTCAAGCCGACGGATTTCTCTCTGATTATCGCTGACGAGAGCCACAGATCCATCAGCGGAAACAGCAGAGCGGTGTTTGAGTATTTCATCGGTTATAAACTCGGTCTGACCGCCACGCCGAAGGACTACCTGAAAAACGTGGATGCGGAAGACTTAGCAGCCAATGACCCCCGTGCATGGGAGCGCCGCCAGCTTTTGGATACATATAGGACCTTCGGTTGCGAGAGTGGAGAGCCCACTTTCCGTTACTCACTGATCGATGGTGTCAATGATCCGGACGGCCCGTTCCTGGTCAATCCGACCGTGGTTGACGCCCGCACGGAGATCACAACGCAGCTTTTGGCCGATGAAGGCTATGCTGTTATCAATCACGGCGACGAGGGGGATGAAGACGAGGAGGAAACCTATTTCGCCCGTGATTTTGAGAAGAAGTTTTTCTCGGACGAAACCAATATGATCTTCGTCAAGACCTTCATGGACAATGCTCTGCGTGATCCGATTACAGGAGAGATTGGCAAAGGAATTGTATTTTGCGTCAGCCGGAAACATGCTGCCAAAATCACGCAGCTCCTGAACGTATATGCGGATAAGATGTTCCCGGATATGTACTACTCGGATTTTGCCATGCAGATCACTTCTGATGTGCAGGACGCGCAGCAGTATACGATCAACTTCCAGAACAACAATCTCAGCGGCTATTCTAAGTTCCTGGAAGGGTACAAAACCTCAAAGACAAGAATCTGCGTGACAGTCGGCATGATGACGACCGGTTATGATTGCGAAGATCTCCTAAATATTGGACTCTTCCGCCCAATTTTCTCTCCCACGGATTTCATTCAGATCAAAGGCCGTGGCACCAGAACCTTCACGTTCACTTATAAAACCAGAGCCAACGGCGTTGACGAAATCCATGAAGCGTCGAAAGATACCTTCAAACTTTTCGATTTCTTTGGAAATTGCGAGTACTTTGAGGAGAAGTTTGATTACGATGAGGTCATCAAGCTGCCGAAACCCGCTTCTCAAAGCTCTGGTCTTGGCGGCGGTATTACGGCGACAACCTTTGAAAACTTCGATCCCGATCCTCTGAAAACTATGACGGAAACGAAAATCGGGCTCCAAGGCATGAAGATCGACCGGATGTTCTTCCAGAAGTTTGAAGATGAGGTCAAGCAGGACGAAACTGCCCGCGCGCAGTATGAGCAGGGCAATTACGCTGCCGCCCAACGGTATATCGAGGAGACATATCTCGACAAACCCACCGAACACTTCACCTGGGACAAGCTCCGCCGTGCAACCGGTGTGGATCGTCGTGTGACTGTCCGGGAGATGTTGGATAAGATTTTCGGTCTGATACCTGCATTCAAAAGCAAGCAGGAGCTGGTTGATGATGAGTTTGATGGTTATATGCTGACCTGTGGGGTCCCATCCGGCGATTATTATGAAATCCGGCACTTCTTTGAAACCTATCTGACGGACAAAGAAGTACGTCGTGCCATCGAAGACAAAAAGTTCCAGCGCCTTGGAACCGAGATACCAAGTTATACCTTTGCTGACCTGAAACGGCTTGGCCAGAAGAACATGAACAGCATTGTCGGCTATGTCAACGACAACGTGAACCTGTCCAGATTTATGTGAGGAATCGTTATGCTGAATTTTGATGTGAAACGGAAAATCAATACTCTCCGGGATATTCTGGTGGGCAAAGTGCCCGATCCCAAGGCGCAGGTGGAGCAGATCACCATTGCCCTGATCTACAAGTTTATGGATGACATAGATCAGCAAGGCGCAGAATTCGGAGGAACCCGCGAGTTCTTCAAAGGGGAATATGAGAAATACGCCTTCTCCCAGATCATGCTCGCGGAACACAGCGCCCAGGATCGGCTGAACCTCTACGCAGAGGGCATCGAAAAGATGACCAACAACCCCGATCTGCCCAAGCTGTTCCGGGACATTCTGCGCAATGCCTATATTCCGTATCGTGATCCGGAGACGCTAAACCGTTTTCTGAAGGAAATTACAGAGTTCTCCTATGAAGACAGCGAGGAACTGGGCAATGCCTTTGAATACCTGCTTTCCATCATGGGCAGCCAGGGCGACGCCGGGCAGTTCCGCACCCCTCGCCATATCATTGATATGATGGTGGAAATCACGGCCCCGGCCAAGAACGAGACGATTCTCGACCCAGCCTGCGGCACAGCGGGCTTCCTCATCAGCGCCTACAATTACATCAAAAAGACCAATCTGGACGAGCAAGGTAAATCCACGCTTGTCGCTGACGATAAGACCCGCATGACCAAAAACTTTGCGGGCTATGATATTTCTCCGGATATGGTGCGACTTTCCCGTGTCAACATGTATCTGCATGGCTTTACCAATCCGAATATCAGCGAATATGATACCCTGACCAGCCTCGAAAAATGGGACGACACTTACGACGTTATCTTTTCCAATCCGCCGTTTATGACGCCAAAGGGCGGTATTACGCCTCATAATCGGTATCGCGTCTCTGCCAAACGTGCGGAAGTCCTATTTGTGGATTACATCGCTGAACATCTGAATCCCACCGGGCGAGCTGCCATTATCGTACCAGAGGGTATCGTGTTCCAGTCACAGACTGCGTATAAGAATCTCCGCAAAATGCTTGTGGAAGGTCATTATTTATATGGCGTGATTTCTCTCCCCGCCGGTGTGTTCAATCCTTACAGCGGCGTAAAGACCAGTATTCTGCTGATTGATTGCACGCTGGCAAAAGAGCGGGACAGCATTCTCTTTGTGAAGCTGAATAACGATGGATTTGACCTTGGTGCTCAGCGCCGGGAAATCAAGGGCAGCGAGATCCCGGATGTAGTCAACATCTTCAAGAATTATCAAAAGGGTGTTAATGTTACCGGGCGGGAGAATGTTGTTCTTGCGAAGAAAAGTGATATTGCTGGGCAGGATTATATCCTTGTTGGTGAGAGATATGTTATTACGACCTCATCAAGCGGCAAGTGGCCCCAAGTGAAGATAGGGGATATCTGTAAAGAAATAAAAGCCGGATTTGCATGTGGAAACTCTGCAAAAGACATTGAAGGCGTCGTTCATATTCGACCAATGAACATTACTCCCGATGGCCGATTTTCACTTGTGGGTTCAAAATACATTGATCGAGGGGAGTTACGAGAAGAGTTTAAGATCCGAGCAGGTGATGTTCTTTTTAATAACACAAACAGCAAGGAATTAGTTGGAAAAACCTGTTTTGTTGCTTCTGACATAAATGCGGGATTCTCAAATCACATTACCCGAATTCGAGTCGGCGACCAAGTAATGCCCCAATATATAGCACTTGTCTTGCAGAGCATGTTTGAAAACGGCATTTTCCTAAGAATGTGCAACAAATGGGTCGGACAAGCTGCTATAAACGCTAAGACCTTAGGTGGGCTTTCTATTCCCCTCCCTCCTCTGACTGTCCAGGAAGAAATCGTTGCCGAGATCGAAAGCTATCAGAAGATCATCGACGGCGCCCGTCAGGTCGTGGAGAACTATAAGCCGACGATCAAGATTGATCCAGCATGGGAAATGACAACATTGGGCAATGTGTGTGACTTTGTTCGTGGCCCATTTGGTGGTAGCTTAAAGAAAGAGATATTTGTTGATGACGGGTATTTAGTTTACGAACAGCACCATGCGATAAGCGAAGATTTCACTTATAAAAAGTACTTTGTAGACGAAAAGAAATACCAAGAAATGCGACGATTTGAAGTCTTTACTGATGATCTTTTGGTTAGTTGCTCGGGGACAATGGGCAGAGTTGCAATAGTCCCTTCGGAACACAAACCTGGAATTATTAACCAAGCTTTGCTTAAGCTCACCACTAAAAAAGGGAAAGCAGATCCTTGGTTTGTGAAGTTTTTCCTTGAAAGCGCTCAAATACAGAGAAAATATTTTATGAATCAATCGGGCGCAGCAATACAAAACGTTGTTTCTGTAAAAGAACTCAAAGAGATGCCTTTTCCTGATATTTCAATCGAGCGTCAGAGCGAAATGGTAAACGAAATAAAAGACGAAATAGCTATTGTAAAGCAGAATAAGCGACTGATTGAAATCTTCCAACAGAAGATCAAGGATAAGATTGCCGAGGTCTGGGGGGAGTAAAATGGTTAGCAATATGTCGTTAGGGCTTCTGTCATGGCTTGTAGATAAAAACGACGGAGATGTATCTCCATGGTTTTTCCTAGATGCTGAAAAGGTGCCCGAGAACTATAAGAAAAACATCTGGAGCATTGTAAATGAATGGAAGAATAATGGATTAGCAATTCAGGTTAGAATTTACGGCGCCCGTGAACAGCAGCAGTGTGATTTCCAGCTGACTCCGCTCGCGCTTGATGCTGTAAAGGCATATAAACCAGTAGATACAGATTCCGTCTTCTCTCAATTCAGAAAAGAAGCAGATAAGAAGCTTGAAGCGTTAGCGCCTTCAATTCTTGAAAAGCTTTCTTCGGTTTATGGCAATTTGGATTCTGATAATCCGGAAGACTGGGCTAATGCAGTTCATTCATGCCGTCGCATTCTTGTCGATCTGGCAGATGCTTTATATCCACCGAGACAAGAGCCTGTCGTTGTTGGTGGAAAAGAAATAAAAGTTGGCGAAGAGCAATATATTAACCGGCTTGTTCAGTTTATTGCAGGGAGAGCCGAGAGCAAGACTTATAGAGATGTAGTTGGTACTGATCTGTCCAGTATCGGAAAGCGCCTTGATGCAATCAATGATGCTGTCTGCAAAGGCACTCATACAGAGATTTCGCAAGACGAAGCGTCAAGATACATTATTCACACTTACTTGCTAATCAGTGATATCGTTACACTGATGGATTGAGAGGGGTTGTATGCCCGAAAATGAGAGAAAGCCAATTATATTTGATACAAGCAAGATTTCAGAGGCTATTATGAAAGCTGTTGAGTCGGAGCACCCGGAATATGCTATCCCTGAGCCGCCCGATGAACTGTTCAAAATGCTGGAATACTTGCCGGAGGAGTTTGAGGACGATACCGAAGAAAAGTACATAGATGCACTCATGCTGGCTGCTCAGACAAGTTACGAGAATGGGCTGTATCAGTTTGCTTATGTGCAGTATCACATGCTGTTTATGACGGCGGTCTACTATGCAATCTTGAAAGTGACTGTCCTTCACGAAGAAGAGCTGAAAAAAGCGCTCTACTACCTGCTGAAGGACCGGTATTCTGATTTTTGGAAGGAAACCAACACCAAAAACGGAAAACTCTATTTTGGCAGCTTTGCTATTATCAATGAGAGCGATGTGTTTATGCTTCTGCGTGTGGTCGGTCTTGATAACAACCTGCTGGGTGAGCTGAAAAAGCTGGTAGAGGAGCGAAACAGATATGCTCATGCAAACGGCCAGTTACAGCTTACATCCGACGAACTTTTCATGGAGGCACTGAACAGCTATAACAATAAAGTTCAAAGAGTTGTTGAGCTGCTGAAAAATGATCTGATTGCTTTTTACAAAAAGACCATCAGCGATCCTGATTTCTATGACCCGGACATCCGGGCATATTTAGACCCGGACGAGCAGATGATCCAGGAGTTCATCAAGGAGTATTCTCTTTCCAGAGTGGAGTTGAATTGGCTTCGTAAAATCCGGCTGTCAGACTTTGACGGGTGCACGGGAGAAACAGAGATTAAAACGCTTCATAGTGCGTTGATACATTATTACCGGGAGCTGACGCAGGATGAGTATCAGCCCTTTGACGATCCTTATGTGCAGCACAAATACAAGAATAATGCGGCAGAATTCGTCGAAAGAGAACTTGAAATCAGCGCTTATGAATGTGGCAAAGAAGGCGGAGAGTTCCCCGTATATGAATGCCCAGAATGCGGTGAGGAACAACTTGCCTATAATGCGGATACCCATCGTTATCATTGCTTCGCCTGCGATCATAACTACACGGATGAAGAGATATCCTTCTGTGAACGTTGCGGAAGTATCATGTTGCGGAATGATGCCGTTGATATCTGTCCTGTCTGCTTAGAAAATATGTCGAAAGAATAAAAGAATCAACAGGAGTGCTGTATGTCAACCTATCAGGATTACAACAACATATTTGAGAGGGAAATCGTGCAGCAGAGCAAAGGGACCATTTTCTCTTTTTCTCCGTTGAATGACCAGCATACATATCAACCCTACAGCCATGCCATTTCTCCCGATGCCGTTGAAAATCTTGGAGAGCTCATGCGGCACAACCTGCTCTTTTACAGTTTTGGAGAGGATGAAGTTGTCACATACTATAAAAAGGATGCTTTCTCTTCCTTAGAGAAAGCCGCAAAGTACGCATATCAAGCCAGACTTCCACACCGCGATCCAAAGAAAGACGGCCTGCCGGGTGAAGTACTTCTTGATTTGCTTGTTCAGATTTATAATCCCGATGCTTATAAGCTCGCTGTACGTACACTCTTTCGTCAAGATGACAAAAATGAGATCAAAGGATATGATCTTACATATTTTACGAAGGATAGTTCCGGTATTTCTCTGTGGCTTGGTCAGGCAAAACTTGGAGGTAAAGCATACTGCAAAAGCGGCATTGATAAAGACCTCATAGAAAAATATGTGGTTTCTTATCTATCTAAGCAGCTATTCTTCGTTTGTGATAAACGGAAATCTATCACGGACGACGCGAAGGCTATCCTTGAGGTGATTGAAGCGCTCAATATTCGTCTCATAACAGAAGACGCAGATGAACTAGCCCGCGCCCAGCAATTGATTGACTTACTGAATCATCTTGGAATCCGTATAAAAATCCCCTGCTTGCTGGTGTATGAAGAAAACGGGGTTTATCAGGATGCTGCAAAGCTTTACGAACGAGTTATGGCCGAAGCAGAAGGAATGAAAGCATATTTTAATAGCCATGCTTACGCCTTCGATGGCTTTTCGCCTGAAATCATTTTCTACGTGTTCCCAATTGAAAGTATTGACCGCCTGAGAGATGAGGAGAAAGGCTTCTATGCAGGACTATGCTAAACTTCTTCTGACAGCGATCAACCAATATAATCCAGACAAAGAAGAAACCGTTGACCGATTAAGAGATTTGGTGTGCTGGATATCGGATCAGGAAGAGCCCAAGAAAGACCCCATAATTGCGGAACTGCTTTACATCGCATCTCAAAAGATGCGTGTATTCGGGTATAACAAGCTGAACGGATTTGCGAGTGATCCAGGTGAAACTGCTGGCTCGATGACGGATATTGGTACCCAGGCTATACAGAATCTATATCAGTCAGATAGTGATGACTCCGTCACCCTGGATAAAACGCAAAAAGAGGTTGTGGATCTGTTCCAAAACCTGTCACCAAAGCGGATGCTCGTCAGTGCCCCCACCTCATACGGAAAGACATTTTTATTACGGGAAATCCTGTATCTGAATCGTGATAGATACAAGAATATACTCCTCGTTTTCCCCACGGTTGCGTTGCTACTGGAAAATGCGGGAATCATGTCATGGTTTGTGCAGAAGTTTAACCTTGATTACCGTATTATCAAGACCGTTGATGATGCCTGCGCGGACGAGGGCAATAAAATCTTTGTATTTACACCGGAACGAGCATTGCAGCTTTTGGCGTCTTTTCCCGAGCTGAAACTCGACTTTTTCTTCTTCGATGAGATATACAAGATAGATGAAGATTATTGCAATGATGAGCTCGACGAAAAGCACGATGACGGTACCGAAGTAAAAAAAGTACAACAGGAAAGCTCTTTCCTCGATGAAGACAGAGGAAAAACATTCCGGATTGCACTTTATTTGCTGTCAAAACAAGTAGATGAGTATTATCTTGCCGGCCCCAATTTGAGTCAAGATCGGTTTGGGCTGGGAATGCGGCGTTATATTGAGCTTAATCATATAACGGTTAAGGAGATAACCTTTGAGCCAACGCTTCGCATCACTGTAAATGCATACACGTCAAAAATAGAAGAGAAACTTCCGCCTGCGCTGCCCCAGCCGGAGCAGAAAGCATTGGCACGGATTGGATTGGCTGCAAATGAAAAGGTCAAAGACGTCGTTTCATATATAGACACAAATGATTATGGTCAGACCTTGCTCTACTGCACTACCCCTGCAAAAGCGATCGAGTACTCTAACAAGCTTTCGAGCGCAGTCGGTGACACACATGCATATGACGCTTATCCCGATGAATTTAAAGCGTTCATTGAACATATCCGCGCAGAGTACGATGTAGATCACAGCGTTGATGAGTGGAGTTTAATCCAGGTTCTGAAAAATGGTTTTGGGATGCACCATGGCAAACTTCCCAAATATATTCAGCGCGAGATCCTTGAACAATTCAATAAGGGCACGTTCAACACTTTGTTCTGCACATCAACAATTGTGGAAGGCGTTAACACAGATGCGAAAAACATGATTATTCTTAATCCGTCAAAAGGGAGAAAGAAGTTGTCGCCCTTCGACATTAAGAATATCAAAGGGCGAGCCGGACGCTACCATCATTGCTTTGTCGGGCGTGTTTTCTACATGAAGAAGGAACTACAGGAGATAGAAGCTGCAGATACCCTTTCATTGAATTTTGTGACCTTCTCTGACACGGAACTAGGCGCAATTGATCTTGATAACGCTGAAATCCCAGATCTATTGCCGATTAACGCCGAGAATAAACGCGCTAGGGACAAGGTAACCAGTGGATATATGTTACCGGAAGAGGTGTTCAGAAAAAACCGCACCGTTTCCAAAGAAAACCAGGAGAAACTGCTCCAAAAACTTATGGAAAAGAACGAGTATGAAAAATATAGCCTGTTCTTCAAAAAAACCGTTACTGTCGATGAATTCCTGCAATATGCATGGATAAAGAAAATCATAGAAACCTTTAATGAAGCGGGACTGATTGATAACAGAACGACCAAACGCTCTATTGCAATTGCGTATAACTACTATAAAAAAGGCTTTAAAGGTATTCTGGAGTATGAGATTGGAAAGGTACGATCGGAAAAGAAAGGAACTATAGATAAAGCATACTCAGAAGCATTCAAGTCATTGAGGGGGACTTTGGAGCACAGTATCCCCAAAATAGTATCTCTCTTCGAAAGTATCCTTTCCTATGTCGCTGCACAAAATGGAGACGATACAAGCACATTCAACCTTTCCCATGTCAGGCGTTATTATGAAACCGGTGTACGGAGCTTAATTGGTGAGGCGTTGATTGAATATGGTTTCCCGACGGATGCTATTCGGAGAATAGAAGAAAATCACCGGTCCCTCTGCCGCCTAGATATACTTCCAGCAAAAAACTATTGTAGAAGTCACTATCGAGAGATAGTATCACTGCTTGACCCATATGAGAACCGGCTATTTAGAACGGCGATGAATAACATCTAAGACAATAGCCTATAAAACGAAAGTGGGTATTTATCGATGCTCCACGACGGATTATACGAACAAGTCATCAATAAAGGACTGGACAGCGAGCTTTCCGTTTCGGACAAGCTCAGTCAGACTGCGCCAATTGATACGGCTGAAGCGTCCAAAGTGCTGGCAAAGTATGTGGCTGAGGTAGTGGAGCGCGGGCTGGACAATCTCCGCGACAATGGCGGAGATCTGAATGCCCAGGTCGCACTGGCCAATCAGATTATCACCACCATCCAGGCGGAAACAAAAGAAGCTGACTTCGACGCGCTCTCGGTTGCGGAGCGAGCGGAGCAGCTTCTTGCTCTTTTTGACCGTAAAAACAGTATTTGGGCCGTCGATGAAAAAGCCCAGGTTGTCCGGCCGGAGACCTCAATCGCCCAATCTAGCTTGTTTACTGGCGCTGTCCATGAGCCGCAGATGTACACGGAGCTTAAAAAGGAGATCGTGTCCTGCAATCGGATCGATATGCTGGTTTCCTTCATCAAGTGGAGCGGCCTGCGCCTCATCATGGACGAGCTGACGACGTTCACGCAGAATGGCGGCGAGCTGCGAATCATTACTACCTCTTATATGGGCGCCACCGATGTAAAGGCGATTGAGGAACTGCGCAAGCTCCCCAACACGACGATCAAAGTCAGCTACAATACCAAGATCACCCGCCTCCATGCGAAGGCGTACATCTTCTACCGGGACACCGGCTTTACGACTGCCTATGTGGGCTCCTCCAACCTCTCCAATGCAGCATTGACCAGCGGTCTTGAATGGAACACCAAGGTTACCATGAAGGACCTGCCGGAGACGATTCAGAAGATCTCCGCCACTTTCGAAAGCTATTGGAACGACAAAGAGTTTGAATATTACGACGAGGGACAGCGGGAGCGGCTGGCCCGCGCGCTGCAGGCGGAGAAGTACTTTGACATCAACAACGCCGAGATCTACACCATGGATATCCAGCCCTACTCCTATCAGCAGGAGATCCTGGACAAGCTGGAGGCAGAGCGCACAGTCCGTGGATATACCCGCAATCTGGTGGTTGCCGCCACCGGAACCGGCAAGACTGTGATTTCCGCACTGGATTACAAAGCATTCCGGAAAAAGAATCCCGGCAAAACTTGCCGACTGCTGTTTGTGGCCCACCGGGAGGAGATCCTGAAGCAGAGCCTGTATACCTTCCGGGCTGTGCTGAAGGATGCCAATTTCGGCGATATGTTCGTGGGCAGTTATCGGCCGGACAGTATCGATAACCTGTTCATGTCGATCCAGACTTTTAATAGTCAGGACTTCACGGCAAAAACTTCGCCGGATTTCTACGACTATATCATCGTGGACGAGTTCCACCACGCAGCGGCACCCACGTATCAAAAGCTGCTGGAATACTACCAGCCGAAGATCCTGCTCGGCCTGACCGCTACACCGGAACGCATGGACGGCAAGAGCATCCTTGGATACTTCAACAACCGCATTGCGGCCGAGATCCGTTTGCCGGAGGCCATTGACCGCAAGCTCCTATGCCCCTTCCAATATTTCGGTGTAACTGACAACGTGGATCTGGACAAGTTGAAGTGGTCGGCTGGCGGCTACGACAAGGGCGAGCTTTCCAAAATCTACACGCTCAGTGGGGCAATCGCAAAACGCCGCGCTGATCTGGTCATTTCCTCTTTGCTGAAATATGTGACGGACATTGATGAGGTCAAGGGCCTGGGCTTCTGCGTGACAGTGGAACATGCCGAGTTCATGTGCCGCTACTTTAATGAACATGGCATTCCTTCTATGTTCTTGACCGGCAAATCCCCGGATGAAGAGCGCCGCAATGCAAAGGACAGTCTGGTGTCCGGCAAGGTCCGGTTCATCTTCGTCGTGGATATCTATAACGAAGGCGTGGACATCCCGGAAGTCAATACTGTGCTGTTCCTTCGGCCTACAGAATCGTTGACAATCTTCCTGCAACAGCTTGGCCGTGGCTTGCGGCTGGCGGATGACAAAGAGTGCCTGACCGTTCTTGACTTCATCGGCCAGGCAAACAGAAAGTATAACTTTGAGGACAAATTTGCTGCGCTTCTCTCCAACACCACCCGCAGCGTGACCCGTGAGATCAAGGACGGCTTTGTATCCGCCCCCAAAGGCTGCTATATCCAATTGGAGAAAAAAGCAGCGAAATACATACTGGACAACATCCGCGCCTCCTATGGCAACACCGCTGGGCTGGTGACGCGAGTTGCCTCCTTTGAGGAAGATACCGGCATGAAGCTCAGCCTTGCTAACTTCCTGGACTATTATCATCTCGATCCTCGGAGCCTCTATAAGTTTGCCACGTTCTCCCGGCTGTGTGCCCGGGCGGATGTGATCGACGATTTCACGGAGCCTCTGGAAGAAACGATGACCAAGGCTATGTCAAGGCTGGCAGTAATCGACTCCCGCCGCTGGATTTCTTTCCTGCTGGATTTGCTGCCGAGGCTGGATGATGTGGATTTCCACAAGCTTTCTGATTTGGAAAAACGGATGCTGCAGATGTTCTATATCACCGTCTGGGGCAAGGCAGCGGAGGATTGGCAAAGCGACGAGGTTTGGGACAATCTCTATGCTTTGGCTGACAGCCCGGTGCTTCTGGGCGAGCTGATCGATCTGCTGAAATATCAATATAACCGGATCGACTTCATTGATGCGCCGGTGGATGTGGGCTTTGACTGCCCGCTGGATTTACACTGCACCTATACCCGTGATCAACTGTTGGTGGCGTTGGATTTCTTGAAGCCCGCTACCGTGCGTGAGGGTGTGAAGTGGCTGCCGGATCAGAAGCTGGATGTGTTCTTCGTGACACTTAATAAGGCGGACAAGGACTATTCCCCCACGACCATGTACAACGACTATTCTATCAACGAGTGGCTGTTCCACTGGCAGAGCCAGAGCACAACGGCGGAGCATTCCTCCACCGGCCAGCGGTATATCCATCACAAGGAACGTGGGAGCCGTGTGCTGTTATTCGTCCGTGAGTTCAAGGCTGACCGGATCACCAACGGCGCCGAGGCCTATACCTATCTCGGTACGGCAAACTACGTAAAGCACGAGGGCGAAAAGCCCATGAATATAACTTGGAAGTTGGATGCACCTATCCCGGCGAAGTATTTAAAGAAGACGAACAAGTTGGTGGTGGGGTAATTCTATCCAGCACTACATGTTTTCTCGACAATCAGTTCCTTTGTAAATAGAGAGGTAGCCTTCATATGACAAGTGTTTGCAGAGAAATATTCAAAGCGATCCACGAGGGAAAGTGGCTTAGCATTGAGTATAAAAATCAAACTGGAAAGGTCACAAAGTATTGGATTGGTATCAAATCCTTAAATCTTCGTGATCTTAGTTTGATCGTGGATGGCCTGCACCTTGGAGAACTGAAGGTTCAACAACTGAAAATCTTTATCAAATCCATTCTGAATGCTGCCATTGTCGAAGGAAGCTATTGCGAAGTAAACGGAAGACTTATTGAAGACATTAAACTCAATCCAACCAAATACGCCGGAGTGTTTGACCAGATTCCGAACTTGAAAATCCTAAACTATCTTGTGGATTGCAATCGATTGGATGCGACTCCATATAGCTGTGAATACAAATTAATTCACTGCTTTGATGGGGATCGTTTTGAAAACGGGAAATATCAACTAGATGAAAACCAATTTGCCGAAATAGTTAAAGCGTTTCAGTATCAGACGAATAGCGAAGACGGAAAAATACGAGTCAAACAACTTGGCTTAAATGCAATCAGCGTTCCAGTAAGGCAGGGACTATATGTTCTCGCGTACCACAAACTGTACTTGGATGTAGCTAATCGCCTGATGCGAGTAGACGAGGATATCACATTCTGCAGAGAGTTTACTATCGAAGGTGATAAACTGAGTATTCGACAGTTTCTAGAACCATATGATATGGATTTGTTAGATGATCCACATGCAAATTTAGAAACAATCAAAGATTATATTACTCTGAACAATCCTAATCTTCGCGGCGTGGATGATATGCCTTATGTGATTGCTATCGCTGTGGATTATACACTTGACTTGGAACATGAATATGCTGCAATCATGGATATGTACCAGGAAGAGAAAGTTACAGCGCCGATAAGAGCATTCTTTGGAGAGTATCTTAAGCGGCCGGTTCGCCGGAAACAATACCCCTTGGCTCTTCTAAACCGCAAAGTTAATCTGGACCAATTACTTGCGATTAACAACGCAATGAGATATCCACTGGCGTACATTCAGGGTCCGCCGGGAACTGGGAAAACTAATACAATAATGAATACGATTATGACAGGCTTTTTCAATGATAGGACTGTTTTGTTCGCATCCAATAATAACCATCCCATCGATGAGGTTTATAAAAAGATGCGCCAGCTACGATATCAGGGAAGACCTATTCCTTTTCCGATGATTCGGTTGGGTAATATTGATATGGTTAAGAAAGCGCTGAATGAAATGCGGATGCTCTATGAGCAAGTTAAAAATGTCAGCGTTTATGATTCTACTCTAGACAAACGAAAGGGACAGGAAGCCCAACGTACAGCGCAGCTTACGAAGCTGCTAGAAGATTATTATGAGGTACTTGATCTTCGGGAACGAAGGGAAGTAACTCAACACTTATTAGAAGAGAACAATCAGTTTAATTTTCAATTCGAATTGAGGGGTCGGCAACTTGCAGAGATTGATCAGCGACTGGCAGAGATAGGCGAAATCACAGATGCAGATGCCCTGAATCTACTCGAAGTAAATGAAAAAGACTATTTGCTTTATCTCAACTTTACGTCGGTTAAGCACATTAAAAGAATTGGAGAGCCGAAGAATAAAGAGTTATTTGACATTATCTATATGGATGCTGATGATCCGGAACGAGTCAACCGATTTAATCAGTATTTGAGTGATCCGGAAAACGTCCGCCTATTCCAGCGTATTTTTCCGATTATAGCTACGACATGTATCTCTGCACATCGCATTGGTGATCCGGAAGTCTATTTTGATATGGTTATTATGGATGAAGCAAGCCAGTGCAATACAGCGGTGTCCTTAGTACCTATCTTGCGTG
This sequence comes from Oscillospiraceae bacterium, assembly GCA_902774015.1. Taxonomy (GTDB): domain Bacteria; phylum Bacillota; class Clostridia; order Oscillospirales; family Oscillospiraceae; genus Limivicinus. The sequence continues at coordinate 103,999 of CACYHB010000008.1, forward strand.
GGGAAAGCCTAATGCTGGTTGGTGATCCTCAACAATTGCAGCCGGTTATCCTTCTCAATGAGGCCGACAATCAAACGTTGAGAAAGAAATATGCAGTTGCACCAGAGTATGATTACATAGCAAATTCAGTTTATAAAACTTTTCTCGCCTGTGATCCTGTTAGCGATGAGGTCCTGCTACATCATCATTATCGATGCCATCCCAAGATTATCGGGTTCAATAATAAAAAGTACTATAACGGAAAACTTGTTATTGAAAGCAACGTTGAATGCAAGACCCCTCTGACATTCGTGGATGTAGAAGAATCGGATGCCGTTATAAAGAATACATCTCCTGGAGAGGCGGAGCAAATAATCAACTATGTGAGAGCCTACCCCGAAAAGAATATTGGAATTATTACGCCTTTTGCGAACCAGAGAATGCTAATTAGCGACGAGCTTGCAAAAATAGGACGGCGTGATGTTGCGTGTGGCACAGTCCATGCCTTTCAGGGCGACGAGAAAGACGTCATCCTTTTCTCACTTGGCCTTTCTGATGTAACGCAGATAAAAACCTATGATTGGCTAAAAAACAATAGAGAGCTGATCAATGTCGCCACGTCACGTGCTCGACAAGAGTTAATCGTTTTAGGAAGTTCAAAAAACCTGGACCGTTTGCACAGCAGAGCAGAGCAGGATGATCTCTACGAGTTGGTGGATTATATAAGATCCAATGGTATGAGCCAGGTGTCCCAGAGAACAGCTATGTCTAGAGCTCTTGGTATCAAGCCGTACAGCACGGAGACCGAGGCGGCATTTATGGAAAACCTGAACCATGCAATTGACAACATTCAGCCTTCCGGTTCCCGGTACTCAGTGCACAAGGAAGTTCCTGTGGCTCAGGTGTTCGTTGACAATCCATCCTATGCAGATTTGTTCTATACAGGGCGTTTTGATTTCGTCGTCTATGAACGGGGCCCTGCAAAGACAGAGTTCCCAGTGTTGGCGATTGAGTTAGATGGGAAGGAACACTTTGAGGATGAAATAGTTAAAGAGCGGGATCGAAAAAAGAACCAGATTTGTAAAGAGCATGACTTTGAACTGATTCGCGTTGAAAACACATATGCTAGGCGCTATCACTACATCAAAGATATTTTGATTCGCTACTTCACGAACGGCCGAGCAAGTTAAAAGCTACAATTCTCGATATTATCAAAGGAAAGATGTTTACATGGAGTACAAGAAAGTGACGAAATACCGCAAACTTGTTCGTGACCGAATCCCGGAGATTATCGAATTATCCGGCAAAACGTGTTCAACTGAGGTTCTGTCAGACGAAGAATATCTCCATATGCTCGATACAAAGCTGGACGAAGAGCTGGCAGAATACCACAAGGATCAGAACATCGAGGAATTAGCCGATCTTCTGGAAGTGGTACGAGCGGCAGCAATAGCCCGTGGTTATACTTTAGAAGATCTAGAGCGGGTACGCGCAGAAAAAGCCGCCAAACGTGGCGGCTTTGAGAAACGGATTCTGTTGAAAGAAGTATACGAGGACTGAGGTGAGCAACCATGCCTGAATACAGATCAGCCTCCGGCAGTGCGGCCGAGGATCTGTTCATCGACCTTTTTGCGGATACCTTCGGGGCAGAAAAAGCCGGGTATCTGTATTCACAGTACCCGTTTTACGACATTTATCAGAATGCCCGCTTCGCCGATTTCGTACTGGAAAACGGCGCGATCCGCGTGGCCATTGAGATCGACGACGAGGCCTCCCACAATCCGCGGCTGGTGTCGCAGGACAAGTTCTATGACGATCTGCTGAAACAAAACAGCATGATCCACCTGGGCTGGGATGTGTACCGCTGGGCGGTCCGGCAAATGCAGAAGCAGCCGGAAACCGTGAAGGACGAGCTGCGCGTGTTCCTTGGCAGCGATCCGCGATTCAAGGAGATCGAGGACTATCTGCCCACCCAGCAGGGCCGGGCGCTGAAAGCCGATCAATTGGAGCTCCGGGAGTATCAGCAAGAGGCGCTGGATTCGCTGGCGGCCATGAGGCAAAACCGGGAGACCATCGCCCTGCTCTACCATGCCACCGGCACAGGTAAAACCGTGACAGCAGTCATGGACGCAAAACGCTGCGGCGGCCGGGTGCTGTTCGTGGCGCACACGATGGAGCTGGTGAACCAGGCTTTTAACACCTTCCGCGACCTGTGGCCGGAAGTGACAGTCGGCAAGTTTGCGGACAGTCTCAAGGAGCCGGACGCCCACGTGGTGTGCGGCAGCATCCAGAGTGTGGCGCTGAATCTGGATCAGTTCCGGGAGGACGCTTTCGATTATCTGATCATCGACGAGGCGCACCACGCCTCCGCGGATACATATCAGAAGGTTTTGGCCTATTTCAAGCCGCAATTTACGCTTGGACTTACCGCCACGCCGGAGCGGGCGGACGACGTAAATATCCTGGAGATCTTCAAGAACACAGCCCACAAGCTGGACATTCAGACCGCCGTGGAGATCGGTGCTCTGGTGCCGGTCCGCTGCATCCGCATCCATACCAATATCGACATGACCAAGGTGCGCTTCAACAGTGTCCAGTATAACATCCGTGATCTGGATGTGAAGATCTGCGTGACCGAGCGCAACCAGCTCATTGTGGATACCTGGCTGGACTATGTGAAGGACAAGCGCACTGTAGTGTTCTGCGCCTCCGTGAAGCACGCCGAGCAGATCGCAGAGCTGTTCCGTGCGGCGGGTGTCGCTGCGATTGCGGTTTCGGGCAGCATGAAAACCTCCGAGCGCAACGAGCAGCTTGCCAAGTTTGCCAGCGGTGAAATCAAGGTGCTCTGCGCCTGCGACTTGCTGAATGAGGGCTGGGACTGTCCGCAAACGGAAGTGCTGTTCATGGCGCGGCCCACCATGTCAAAGGTGCTGTACACGCAGCAGCTTGGCCGCGGCATGCGCACGGCTGAGGGCAAGGACCATCTGATGGTGTTTGATTTCGTGGACAATGCCAGCCAGTACAATATGCCCTATTCGCTGCACCGCCTGTTCAAGCTGAACGAGTATCACGCGGGCGGCACAGTTGTAGGCAAGAAAGGCCAGCGCGAAGCCGAGAACGATCTCTACCGCAAGGGCGAGAAACCGGACGCCATCATCGACTATCCTGTGGACGCCACCGATTACGAGCTGGTGGATATCTTCAACTGGCAGGAAGAGGCCGCCGGGATGATTTCGCAGATGGAGTTTGTGCGCCGGGTGGATGTGCAGACCGAGACCATCGAGCGCTATGTGCGGGAAGGCAAACTGGTGCCGGATCTGATCGTGCCCATGAGCGAGCACCGCACCTTCAAGTATTTCAAAGATGAAACCCTGCAGTCCTATGCCGAGCAGTACGGCTGGAAACTCATTGACGACAGCAACCGCAAGCAGCTGTTTATGGAAATGGTCGAGCAGATGGACATGAGCTATTCCTATAAGCCGGTGCTGCTGAAAGCGATCTTGACCTACGCGGATGCTGCCGGGCGGGTGAAGATCAGCGATATCGTCTCCTATTTCCGCAGCTTCTATGAAGCCCGCCGCGAAGCTGGCTTGAAGGTGGAGAAGGCCAACAGCATCTTTGCCAAGGGCGGCTACACCGACAAGGAAGCCGAGCGGAACATCCTCTCCAATCCTTTCAAACGCTTCGAGGACATGAACATGATGCGCCATACCAAAACGCTGGGTATAATCGAGGTTGACGGCACAGTGTGGAAGAAACTGAGCGAGGATGAAAAACTGGAAATTGAGCAGATTTGCAACCAGAAATTGGCAGAATACTACGAAAGATAACAGCTTAAGCGTATCTTTTTTGCAGGTAAAAACCTGCAGAGACTGCGCAAGGAGGAATCAATACCGTGGAAAGCTTTGAACCAAAAAAACTGGCGCTGATAAGGATATGGCAGATCCTCAAGGAAAACAGCGATCGAAAGCATCCCATGACCCAGGAGGATATCGCGCAGCATCTGAAAGACGACTACGGTATCGTGATTGAACGGAAGGCCATCAGCCGCAATATTTCCCTGCTGAAGGAGGCCGGGGTCGAGATCGAATCGAGCCGGGCCGGCAGCTACATCGATTACCGGGAATTTGAGGACGCGGAGCTGCACATGCTCATCGACGGCGTCCTTTCCAGCAGATACATCACCGCTTCCCGCTCGAAGGATCTGATCAACCGTATTTGCGGTCTTTCAAGCAAGTATTTCAAATCCAGTGTCAAGCATATCCACTCCGTCAATGATTGGGGCAAAACAGCCAACACAACCGTGTTTTACAACATAGAAACCATCGGCAAAGGGATCGAGCGGCGAAAACAGATCCGTTATGACTACAACAAATTCGGTCTCGACAAGAAGCTTCACAAAAGCTCCGAACAGCGCGTCAGCCCGTATCAGATGATCCTGCACAACCAGCGCTATTATCTCATGGGGTACAATGAAGACTGGGGGGATATGGTATTTAACCGGCTGGATCATATTACCAACATGATCCTTACCGATGAAGCGGCGACCCCGATCAAAAATGTCAAGGGATATGAAAACGGGATCAGCTACAGGGATCTCTCCTCCGCCATGCCGTACATGTATTCTGACGCGCCCGAGAATATCGATTTCATCGCGGATGCTCAGATCATCGATCAGATCATCGACTGGTTCGGAACCGATATCGAAATCAGAAAGACGGATGACGAAGCCATTGTTAAGGTAGGCGTTAAAGCAAGTCCCACCGCCATGGTATTCTGGGCGCTGCTGTACATCCAATACGTAGAAGTCCTTCGGCCGGAATCCTTGCGAAGCCAGATAAAGGAAGCCCTTGCCGATGGGCTGAAAAAGTATCAATAAAGCAAATATTGACGAGGGCCGCAAATCCTCCGGGATCCGCGGCCCTTTTTATGTCCCGTTTTTGTCCCGTACGCGCTTATATAATGCGGGTGAACAACGAGAAATGAGGTGTTTCATATGATCGTCAGACCGGAAGTGTGGATCACGGAACCGGACGAAAAGGAGGACGGCCTTCTGAAAGTCTGGGCTGCCAGCGGGAATACCGAGTTTCCCTTTCCCGTGGAGACACACCATGTGTCCATTGCAGACGTCACGCTTCATGAGGAGCAGAATTTTGGGCTGATCCTTGAATGCGCGGCAAAGCCGGACGTTTACCGGGATGAAGAGGCGTATATGAATGCAAGGGAGCATCATCCCCTGGCGTCCGAGTCCGCCATCCCTGTGGGTTTGTTTTCTCCGCCCTATGATGCCCGCATTTTATTAAACGGGAAGGTCGTCAGAACCTATGCGGATCCGACCGGGTACGGCTTTGACAAGGACGACGTTTTGTATTCTCTTTCCTGCCTCGGCAACGAGTATGACGCGGTCCTGGACGCGGAGCACGCGGAAGGGATCGAAATCGAAGAGGGAAATATCGTCTCCTGCCTTTACTGGGTGCAGGGATGGCCGGAAGGAGAATAAGCATTGTTCGGCGCGATCATCGGGGATATCGTCGGTTCCCGGTTTGAATTTGACGACCACAAGAGCAAGGATTTCATCCTCTTCGGGAATGACGGCGTCATGGACATCCCCTGCGAATATACCGACGACTCCGTCATGACTGTTGCCGTGGCGGAGTCGCTGCTTGACCGCAAAGAGGGAGAAACCGACGAGGTGTTCAAAAAATGCCTCGTGGAGAGAATGCACCACCACGGGAGAAAACGGATGAATGCGGGCTACGGCACGCTTCTTTATCGCTGGCTGCGGGACGGCTTGACGGAGCCCTACGGCAGCTGGGGCAACGGCTCTGCGGCAAGGGCCGCTCCGGCCGGATGGGCGGCGGGCACCCTTGCGGAGGCCGAGCGCCTTGCCAGGCTCACCGCGGAGGTCACGCATAACCACCCGGAGGGAATCAAGGGCGCGCAGGCCGTAGCCGCGGCGATCTGGCTTGCCCGTCACGGGAAAGACAAAGAGGAGATTCGCCGATACATAGAGCGGACATATTATCCGGACGCCTTTCAACGGCACCTCGATGAGATCCGGCCGGAGTATGCCTTTGACGCAAGCTGCCAGGGCACGGTTCCAGTCGCCCTGGAGGCGTTTTACGAATCCGACAGCTTTGAGGACGCGCTGCGCAATGCCGTATCGATGGGCGGCGATTCCGACACGCTGTCCGATATCTCCGGTGCTGTCGCGGAAGCGTATTACGGGATCCCCGATCCGATCCGCCGCGAAGCTATGACCTTTCTTGACGATGAAATGCGGGAGATCGCCGGTCGGTTCGCGGAAAGATACCAAAAATAATGCACTCATTTTGGGACATTGCCTTTGTTATGATCACGCTGCAAAGCAGAAATGATGATGGGAGGCAGAACAATGAGTGCGTTCGACAAGGTTATCGGCTATGAGTCGATCAAAAACGAGCTCCTGCAGATCTGTGATATGATTCAAAACCGGGACGTGTATGAGGAGTTCGGCGCCAGGCTCCCTCAGGGCGTGCTGCTCCACGGCGATCCCGGCCTGGGAAAAACCCTGATGGCAAAGTGCTTCATCGAAGAGAGCGGGCTGCCCGCATACGTCGTACGCAGGAACATGGGCAGCGATGACTTCATCGGCAACATCACCGAAACGTTTCAGAAAGCCAGAGAAAACGCGCCGTGTATCGTCTTTCTGGACGATATGGACAAGTTCGCCAACGAAGACAGCGGCCACCGCGACGCAGAGGAATATGTGGCCGTTCAGTCCGGGATCGATGAGGTAAAGGACTGCGACGTGTTTGTGCTTGCCACGGCAAACAACATCAGGAAGCTCCCGTTTTCCCTTGTGCGCTCGGGCCGTTTTGACAGGAAGATCCAGGTTGAGTGCCCTTCCGATAAGGACGCCGAGAAAATCATTGCCCACTATCTCTCGGATAAAAAAGTTTCTAAAAGCGTTAACAAGGAAGACCTTGCCAAAATGATCAGCTACAGCTCCTGCGCCGAGCTGGAGACCATCCTCAATGAGGCGGCCATATATGCGGCATACAGGAGAAAGCAAAGCATCGAAATGGAGGATCTGGTAAAGTCTGTGCTGAAAACGCAATATGACGGTTCTCGTGACAAGTGTACAGAGACTTCTTCGGAAGAATTGGAAAAGATAGCGCTTCACGAGGCCGGCCACCTTGTCGTATCCGAAGTCCTTTCTCCCGGAAGCGTCGGCCTTGCGTCTCTCCATTCGACGAGCAGAAATGAGACCGGCGGGTTCATTCATCGATGCAGGGACGTTTCCGGTCGGTCGCATTACGTCCTCATCGCGCTTGCGGGCAAGGCGGCGGTCGAGCTGTACTACGCAGATACCAGTGCAGACGGCTGTAAGGACGATATCCTACGCGCCTATGACGCGATCCGCGACGGCATTTCGGAGGATGCAACACACGGATTTGGGTTGGTCGATATATCGACAAAGAAATTTCCTGAAACCACCGAAAACTACAAAGCCCGCAACGAAGCGGTGACCCATGCCGAGCTGGAACGCTATATGCTCAAGAGCCGGGTTATTCTTTTGAAAAACAGAAGCTTTCTTGAAAAAGCGGCGGAGGCGCTGATGGGGAAGGGAACGCTCCTGTATTCGGATATCCGGGCGATCAGAGATAGTGTGACAATCACAGATATGGCTGTATGAGGAGGGAGAACAGCATGGGAAACGTCAATATGGAAGAACTTGTGGAGAAGTATGAGGCGTCCGGGGACGAACTGGATCTGGAAAACCGGCTTCGGTATGCCATAGCAAAAACTATGTGCTGCGGCAAAGAGGCCAACACGCCCGATATGCGGGAGATCCTGACGACCCTTGCCGCCCCGGAGCATCAGACCGCGAAGCAGCTGAAAGCCAGGCTGACAAGGCTTTTTGTCACGGCGGATCTGACCGGAAGCGAGCTCACCTGCGCATTTGCGGAAAAGGTTTTTGCCGGGAAGATCGGAACGACCCTCGGCGAGTCGGAGGAATAACGTACTTTATCAAATGCATGAATACCACGGTTGACAAGGAAAAACAAAATGATAGACTGTTATTGTCAGTATAGTTTTGAAATGAGGAGAAATAGAAATGAATGAAATTTGGGTACTTTCCATCAGAACCTCTTTGCCGAAGGTGTGCAAATCACCAGACGATTTTAAAATGACTGTTTCCGCATATGACAGCTTTGAAAAAGCAAAAACGGCGATGCGCGAGGCAATCAATAAGTATGCGTTTTCCAAAAACGCGATGTTCAACGGCGCGGGGCAGATCAAGCTTCTGAAAAGCTATATCAAAGAAATGGGTGAGCCCGAAGAAGGCGAGGATCTCGATAGCCTGCTGACACCGCAAGTACTTTCCGGCATTCAGGACGCTCTGCAAAAAGCCTTTGCCGGCGAGAATGTTGCGCACAGTATCAAGTGCGGCAAATATACTGATTGGATGCTCGCGGTAACCGTGAAAAAGGATTCCGTCCGTTTCTGCGGATATGATGACGGCCCGTGTAACGGATACGATCCCGTTCTGTCAACGAACATTTTCTCGATGGAGAAAGAGCAGGACTATTATCTCTACATCACGGATCTGCTGGGTCAGGATGACTATTCTTCGGATCTTTATATCGATTTGAAGAAAACGACGGTCGCTTGACAGGCAACCGGAACGGTCTCCGGTGACAAACAGAAAAGACGCGGCACGATTGGCAGACGGCGGACAATGTACCATAATTGGTGCATTGTCCGCCGTATCATATGTTCGAAATTAAAAATGGAGGATGAATCATGAATACGTTAAAAGCTGCCCTTAGCTTTGATCCCAATGATCCCCCTGTTCTCACTCCCGTGGAGACTATCATCAGCATGTTTGAGCACACCGACACGGACGGCATTCTTTGTATCCCGGCGTGGCCGTATGACGACGATGCGGAACAGGGAATGCTCTATCAGTGCAGGATGAACTGGAACAAGGCCGATTTGGAAAATGTGCTGCGGCAGTACGAAAACTGCTGTGATACCATGAAGAAGATCGCCGAAAAATACGATTCGTTCCGCGCGGATTCCGGCGCGGAAGCCCTGCCCGAAGCGGAAAAGCGGTTTTGGAATACGTATCTCCGGGATTTTGAAAGCGACGATACGGACGCGATCTGCGCCGAAGCGGAGGAGCGCGTCGGTAAGAGCCCCGCGACCTGTGACGTGATCATCCGCGCCCAACGGCTTTGCCGGCTGATGGCGCTCAAGGCCCCGGAGATCATCCTTCGGGGTGAGGCGAATCTCTTTGCCCAGGCGCTGGTGATTCATGGGTACTGCAAGGATATAGAGATTATCGAAGACATCGAGTGATCCGATTCTTATTAAACAAACCAGCCCATTGGAATTCCCGAAGGGACCCAATGGGCTAATTGTTTATTGTTCATCTATGCTTTCTTCGGGTGCTTTTGGCGTATTTAGGATTTTTTGATATTCATCAAATACAAAGAATTCGGCTTGAAATGGTGTAAGCGGTCTGTTGTTGGAGTCTACATATACTTTTGCGTCTTCATAATATTTCCTAACATTCTGTCCATCTTTCAAATAATTTCTAATATTCAGTTGAATCTCATTATACTTTGTCTCGTCCAGATTGCTCCAAGAAGTTAGTGTTTTGGGCAGGCCATCTTTCTTGCCTAGATTGTTTTTTTTGTTGTACCATTCGATTACGTTTTTCTTGTAGAAACCTTCGCTGTATGTATATCTGTCAAGAATCATATGGCAGTGCTCAAACTGTTTTTTATACTCATCTGCGCCCTTCAGGCAATATATGTACTTTAGCGAGCAGTTTATCAGCTTTTGGCCCTTTCCGAATTTGATTTCGCTAACAGTGGATCCTTCTGCTTTTTTATTATACTCACGCACTATTGTATTAAACTCATCTACAAACCCTTTGCAGATTGTTCTATGCCATTTATCAAAGCCATCTTCATCTTTTGCGTCGTCAATTACTACGAAAGAATACAGCTTGTCAGCAACATCATTGAAAAGCTTGTCAAGTGCCTCCTTGCTTTTAGTGTCTTCTCGGAATTTGCCAAGCCCACCTATAGTACGAGGCTGCATGTCGGTATATGCGCGTACCTTCACAATAAATCTGTACTGTTCAAGCTTGTCTACATAGCCATATCCGAAGTGTGATATCAAATCCTTCCAATCTCTAGAATAGCACATCGTATCCCTTTCCTTTCTCCTTTCTATCTCGCAACTCTCACGAGTTCTTCCCATACCTTGACCATCGCGTATGTATCCAGCTCGCAGTACTTCAGCAGGTCGTGCCGGGCTTTGGCCTCCTCCTCCGGGGGCATATCCTTGATCTTCGGGAAGATCGTCATGGCCTCGCTGCCGTTGTGGACGCCCTCCAGATTGTGATAATCCAGCTCCGGGTCCTCCGGGAAAATGGCCGGCAGAACGCTCTTGATGGAAAACGAGCCGCCCATGGCGCGATTGTAATACCAGCCCGACTGGAACGGCACGAGCAGGTCGACAATGTTGTCCTGGATGTTCAGCAGATGCTCCGCCAGATCGGGGAATTCCGCGGCCAGCTCCTTGAGGCGTGTGCACTCAAACGCCTTGTTGTACGCGGTCACGCATACGTTCATCGGGATATCCTTGCACAGCCGCTCCGCCAGCGCACGGCGGGGATCGGGGCCGGACTCGGCCAGGAACTCCCTGTGCTTCAGCTCGCCGCCCTCCCGCTCGATGTAGTGCAGGGAATACTGGAACGGGATCTGCATATACGGCCTCGTACCCACAAAGCGAGGGATGACCGGCTGCATTGTCTCGAAGTCCAGGAAGTACAGCGGATAGGTGAGCTTGTCCAAAAACGCGAGGATCTCCGGCTTGTCCACGTGGGTGCCCTTATCCGCAAGGCCGAACTCGATCTGTCGGAGCTGCTTTTCGTTTTTGATCGGCGCGTTGAGCAGCAGGTCCCGGTAGCTGATCCAGCCCTTGCGGTAATACTCGATCTTCTTCTTGAAGGGCAGGCGGTAGAGGTCAAAAACGGACTCTTTCGGAATATGGCGGAAGCAATAGGGGCGGAAAGCGCAGTCATACGGCTTGCGGCAGGCCTCGCTCAGGTCGATATCCGGCTCCTCCGCCGACTGCAGGATCTTTTCCGCAATGGCCACGTTGTACTCGATGTTTTTGATCTCGATCTTGACTTGCTCTGCCGCGTCGGAGATAAAAAACAACTGCGATAGGTCAAGCGTCCCGTCAAAGACGTAGTCCCCATTCAGGCAGACCAGATAGGTGCCCGTCACGTTGACACCGCAGTGTTCCAGGACATACTTCTGATAGGAAATATCCGCGATATAGACCTCTTTATCGTCGTCGTAGGATCCGTCGTCTTTCTGACGCTTGGTAGAGCTTTTGACCTCGTAGATCGCCCAGCCGTCGCCGTCTTTTTTGAGGATATCCACCGCGCAGTAAAGACCGTTATGGGAGAACGACGCCTCGCAAATGACGGGCGTCTCCTTTTCCATCTCGGTCCGCGTATTGGCGATCATTTTGGCAAGGTCCAGCTTCTCCCCGTCATAGGCCGTCATCTCCACGTAGTCTCCGAAAAGACCCATGGCCAGGTCGCCAACCTCGTTGCCCGCCTCCATGCGCGAGAGGACGCTTTCGTCCAGCACAAGCGCTCCGGGCCTGTATTTCCGCAGCCATGCGATCTTGGGGCACTGCCACAGGCCGCAGTACTTTGATTTGGATAAGGCAACCATAAGATAACCTCCTCATGCGCCGTTGACCCGCCTTTATTTGACCAACCCG